>NZ_FOMW01000067.1 GCF_900112755.1 Sulfitobacter brevis
CGGTAAGGGGGCTTCTAGAGTTACTACCAAACACCCGCAACCCCTTTTTTCAAAATTCGGGAACTTTTGTGAAATTTCCGCTCATGCCCTGAGGTGGTGGGCCCTCGTGCGACGGCGCAAACCACAGGTATAGTGTGTTTGTTGCGACATTAGCGACGAACGGGCGCTTCATATTGCTGTTTTAAGGGCATCTTGAATGCTGAGCATCTGTGTGAGGCCGGGTGGGCAAAAGTTGGGCGTCATTTTGACTGCCTAAGGTGAAACGCACCAGATTCGACGAAGTGACATCTGCAACAGACATACGCTTTGCTCCAACTCCACTTTACCTACCGCTGCCGCCTAGCACCGCAAACCGTGATAGATTCGTCAAATCCTCAAAGAATGTGCACTTTTCTGCATCTAAACTGGGAACCCTCCATAACTGGAAGGACGTTCCCCACCTAGAAATGAAAATTTAAGGAGACTTCCTATGTCCTACTGGCGCTTTTTCGCGATGATTCTGACATCGACCGTCGTAATGTTCGGCCTGATGTATTTGAACTCTTATGCGCTCGATCATGTGTTCTTCAGTGAAACCCGAAGCTACATGGCGATCTATATGGGTGCGGTGATGGCAATCATCATGCTGGCGTTTATGTTGGGCATGTATACAAACAAGTCGGCCAATATTGCGATCTTCGCAGGCAGCGCGGTCGTCTTTGCTCTGTCGCTGTTTCTGGTACGCAGCCAGACGACGGTCGATGATACTTCCTGGATGCGCGCCATGATCCCGCACCACTCGATCGCGATTTTGACGAGCGAGCGGGCGAATATTTCCGACCCGCGTGTGCGCAAGCTGGCCGATGATATCATCAAGGCCCAGAAGCTTGAGATCGCGGAGATGAAGGCCCTAATAGCCGACCTCGAAGGCGGCCCTAGCGCCACGCCCGAAATTGACGGCAAGTGACACCCCATGAGAATATGGCCGCTTCAGGCGGTCGCCTGTGAGCCGTCATAGACCACGAGCTTGGTGGGCCTGACTAGGCACATAGTGAGCCTTCACTGTCCCAGCCCTTGAACGAAAAAGGCCGCAGCGTCACCGCTGCGGCCTTTCCTTATTTCAAACCAACGCCCCGAAAGGCGCGGATGGTGCAGGGGCCCGCGGGCCCCTATGCCCAAATCACTCGATGATTTTGGAAACCACGCCGGCGC
>NZ_FOMW01000066.1 GCF_900112755.1 Sulfitobacter brevis
GTCTAAAACTTCCTTGGATATCGTCATTGTCGTCATGCTCCTTCGTTAATGAAGCATGGGCCAAATTACTCATACACAGAAGATCGGACACTCTCTAGCGAAATCGCGTCGCCTTCTTACTGGCCCCCGTGTAGAGGAGATCAAGCTTCTTCTTTAACGTCTTCATTGTTAACTTTGCCGCCCCAATGGCCCCGAACCTGTCGGCGCATAGAACCGTAAGTATCCTATGACCTGCGCCCCAAGTCTCCTCCAGCTTTGGGCAGAGTCCTTAGAATTAAATCTTTGGCGTTAGGCAGCCATCTTGTCCATCGCCTTTCTCTGCAAAAATTCCATCGGTGTCAGGTTGCCCAATGCTGAATGTGGTCTGCGCCAGTTGTAATCCTCCTGCCATTCCTCAAGCGTTTTGCGGGCATCGCGCAATGTGCCAAACAGCGTTTCGTTGAGGCATTCATCCCGCAACTTGCCGTTGAAGCTTTCGATGAATCCGTTCTGCTGGGGCTTGCCCGGCGCGATGTAATGCCAATCGATACCCGTTTCCTGAACCCATTTGAGGATCGCCATGCTGGTGAACTCAGTGCCGTTGTCAGAAACGATTGTCGTCGGCATGCCCCGTTCAGCAATCACGCGATCCAATTCACGCACGACCCGTTGGCCAGACAGTGACGTGTCGGCCACCAGCACCAAGTTCTCGCGGCTGAAGTCATCAACGACCGCCAGAATGCGAAAGCGGCGGCCATCGGTCAGAGCATCAGATACAAAGTCCAACGACCAACGCTGGTCTGGGCCGTCAGGCAGGAGCATTGGCTTCCTTGTGCCCAAAGCACGCTTCCGACCGCCTCTGCGACGCACCTGCAGCTTCTCTTCACGGTAGATACGCCTTACTTTCTTGTGGTTCACCTCGAAGCCCTCCCGAGCAATCATCACGTGGATGCGGCGGCAACCAAATCGACGCCGTTCACGAGACACGCGTTTGATTGCATCTCGCAGTTCCGCATCATCACCACGGCGCGACAGATACCGCACCGTTGACCGATCAATCTGCAGCACATCACACGCCCGCCCCCTCTCGGCAGATTGCTCCGCAATCGCCCTGCCGGGGCAGTGGCATGGCTCACACCATGCGCTTCGCACAGGTGAACCACCGCATTCCGCTTTGCCACGGGCGTCACCATTTTTTTGAATTGATGTCTCGTAGCATGGCGTTGTCCAACATCTGTTCGGCAAACAGCCTCTTCAGTTTGCCGTTCTCATCTTCCAATGCCCGCAACCGCTTTGCGTCAGACGGTTCCATGCCCCCATACTTCGATTGGTATTTGTAGAACGTTGCTGAGCTGATCCCGTGCCGCCGACATACATCAGCAGTCTTCTCACCAGCTTCCTGTTCCTTGATCATCGCAATGATCTGTTCGTCTGTAAATCGTGCCTTCATTTGTCCGTCCTTTTGTTGGGCGGACTCTACACAATTTTGGAGGAGTTTTAGGGGCGCAGGTCGGTAATCCCCCCTAAAATTAGTGGTGTTCAAAAGTAGAATTTTCTCGGC
>NZ_FOMW01000064.1 GCF_900112755.1 Sulfitobacter brevis
CCCCAATGGAAACAGTGGGCTATCGGTCGAAGTTAAACTACTGCGTGAGCAAATAGAAAAAACAGACCTTGAGCGTGACCGAGAACGGCGACAGTTAGAAGATCAGATCGACGATTTACGCCGCCGCCTCGATGGTTCAGAGAGTGAACGCACTAGATTAACCGCCCAGCTTACCGATCAACGCGAGAAGTCAACAGAAGCACCTAAGCGCGGATTTTGGTCGCGTTTGAAAAGGTAGTATCTTGTGATGGTGCGAAGAGGGGCAGGGCGGGTAACTCTACAAAACTAATATACTCATCCTGCCGTCCAAGCTGTGTTGCAACCTTTTCGAGATTTATTCGCTTTAGAAGATCAACTGTTATAGGCCGCTTTTCTGACCAAAAAACCATAGATTCTAAGAATTTTTGGCATGGCTCAGAGTTTAATAAATCGGCCAAAAAGTAGGCTTCTTCCTGTGTTTTTGCATTGAGGAGATATACCGTATCGTCAAAGACGACAGGTTTGCCATCAATGGGACCAACAACCTGAAACTCTAGCCTTTTGTAAAAGCCTGAGATTGCTACTTTCCAATCTGTAAAGGTGTAGGCACCTACACCGAAAATAGAGAATCTCGGTTTGTTTCGATATATAGAACTGCCTCGACTGTCCAACGCCTCGCCATGTTGTTCCAGATATGCCCATGTCAAAGGCGCTTGTTCGCGAATACAGTCTGTAGCTTCGCCGACCTTTCGTTGGGTAACTATAGTTTCGAGCCGAGATTCTTTTACTCTGCCATTGCCGAGGTCGGAGCTTTTTAGGAGAGGGAAGCGGTACAATTTTTCTAGTTGAACAGCTTGGCCGTATCCATTCTTGAGTTCGCCATCGACTTTGCGAAGCTCCATGACCTTGCTGCTGTCGTGTTTTACTCCAGAGCGCCATGTGTAATGGTTATCTTTTCCCAGAAGCTCTCTATGATCATAAAACTGATCAACGTGCGAGAGCATCATCCCATCATGATATCCAAAAGTATTTGAAGGCTCTGTCGCGTCAAAACTGTCGAAGAAAGCACAATCAGTTGTGGTTTTTCCCCCATTGGTTTTGACCGAGAAGAAGCAGGCGTCGACAGCCGCTGAAAAATGTTCCATCGCGTCGATTTGCACCATGCGGCTACCTGTTGTTGGAACGCCATCTTTCCATGCATGACGCAAGATTTTTCGCGCAACGGAAGTCTTGCAGAGCATAGCTAAACAGCCGCTATGCTCGCTGATCCACTTCAAATTTTGAATTAGCATCCACTCTGATATGTCGAAGTTGGCTTTTCCTGTAACCGCCTCGAAGCCTGTGTATTTTTGAAAGTTCGATTTTTCAGGAAGGTTACTTCCTTTGAGCCGACCAATGTCAGCACTCGTGACCCAAGGCGGATTCCCCACGATCAAGATTGGTTCGGGCAGCTTTCCAAGAAGACTAGCCCAATCAGTCTTGAAAAAGTCACCCTCTCGCAAATCGAAGCGATGGCTGTCAGAGCGATCTGATACTGTAGATCGAACATTGGCCAGATAATTAGGCTCGATTTCTAAACCAACAACTTTTTCAGCTTCGGGGAAGATGTCCGCAGCGGCCAGAAGAAATGCGCCAACACCACAGGTCGGCTCAATGATAGTTCGAGGTCGAAAATCGGGGTCGAGCTTTCTCAAGTGAGATAGAGCTTGCCGTGCAAGTTCTGCGGGGGTTTGAAAGTCCCCAAACTCCCAAGTTTTTGCTTCTTTGCTTGGTGCCATTAT
>NZ_FOMW01000063.1 GCF_900112755.1 Sulfitobacter brevis
CAGGCCACAACCGATATCAGTCGAGAGAGGCTCCGTGCAACAAGGCCCCGTTTTAAAGGAGTCCAAGATGAATCATGTAGACTTCAGCGCCCGCCAGCAGCACGTCGAATTGAGCGGCATTGCGCACCAAAAAGTTGGGATCGCCTATACAGATATCGGCAAAGGGGACGCTGTAATCGTAATGCACGGCATACCGACCTGGTCCTATCTTTACCACGATGTCATCGACGAACTCGCGCGCCAGAACCGCGTGATCGCGCCCGACTTCATAGGGCACGGAAATTCTGACCAGCGTGATTTGTTTGATCGTTCTCTGACGGCACAACGCACCATGATCTTAGCGCTGATGGATTATCTCGGGCTCGCTTCAGTTTCGCTTGTCGGCCACGATACCGGCGGCGGGGTTGCTTTGATGATGGCGATCGAGAACCCCGACCGGGTCGAACGGCTGATCCTGTCGAACATCGTTGCGTATGACAGCTGGCCGATCAACGACATGATAGAGATCGGCCGACCCGATTGGAAATCTAAGTCGACCGATGAAATTCGAGACTTTCTTGCCGGGGGCTTCAGCGACGGCCTGAGCAGGAAGGAACGTCTTACCCAAGAGTTCATCGACGGCATTGTTGCGCCATACGTAACGGAGGTCGGCAAGATCAGCCTGATCCGCAACGCCTCAGGTCTGAACACCAGCCATACAACCATGCTGGTCCCACGCCACAGCGAAATCACTGCCGAGACATTGCTTGTTTGGGGTGTCGATGATCCCTGGCAGCCGATCAGTGATGGCGAGAGTCTCGCAGACGAAATTCCGAACGCGCGCTTGGCTCAGGTTCCCAACGCCTCGCACTGGATCCAGCAGGACGCGCCAGAGGAGTGGTTGACCCACGTCGGGCCATTCCTCCGGCATGGTCATGAAGCTAGGGAAGCCTGTAACGGCTCGGCGATCCGGCCTTGCAAAGGAGAAGAATTCGTCGTTTGAGTTCCGCGCGACGCACGTAGATTCTCGGAGTGGCAAAGTTACCTCGCACTTGACGATGACTTGGTTCAGTCGCAAACTTTGTCTGTCGACGAAATGAGAGGTATCACTGGACACAGTTATCCAGCGAGGGCCGCAAATTGCTGAAAGGCCGATTGGCCTGACGCCCCGAACTGTTTCTTGCGGATCATATGTGCGACTTCGATGCCATCCAGAGTTGCGGATGCTGCAGTGAATGATTTAAAGCCCTTCATTTGCTTTGTAAGCTTCTTGATGAACCTGTGGTCTTGCTCAATGATGTTGTTCAAATACTTGACCTGCAAGACTTCGATCAGCCAGTACCATCCGTTCAAAATCAGCATGCAGTTCATGTTCTCTAATCCAGCAAGATTGGCACCGCTTTTGTCGATGACGACCCTGTCAGGAAAGCCGTTGTTTCCAATTGCTCGGGCGAAGAATGCGGTGGCCGCCGCTTCATCGCGCTTCTCCGACAGCATGAAATCAAGGGTTTTGCCGAACTTGTCGATAGCGCGGTAATAGTAGGTCCACTTGCCTTTCACCTTGATGTAGGTTTCATCCATGCGCCAGGACACTGCTGGTTTTTGCTTCCGTTTCTGAGCTTGCGTCGCGATGAGTGGCGAGAACTCGACCACCCAACGGTTCAGCGTCGAATGGTCAACTTCGACCCCGCGTTCCGCCATGATCTCTTCCAGATCACGGTAGGACACCGCATATCGAACATAGAAAAACACCGCGTACAAAATCACATGTTTGGGATAGTGGCAGCCTTTGAAATCAATCGTCACGCGCGGATACCTATTCAAATATTTCAAAGGACAATCGGTGGTTCTGTCGCAAAGTTTGAAATGGTATGGCGTTGTTGCACGGAGGGTAAATTGGCTGGAACGCGCCCTACCCGAG
>NZ_FOMW01000062.1 GCF_900112755.1 Sulfitobacter brevis
TATAGCGCGACAATCTGGGTGAGACGGCGGCGACAATCATGATGAGATTCTATGTCGCGGCATCTGTGACGATATCATCGTTATTGCCGTCGGCAAGATTTTCTTCGTCTGTTGTTTGTCGCTCCGCGTCAATCAGCGGTGTGTTGTTGATTGTCGCGTATGTGGCAGGCCTGCCTCGCTTGCGTTTGGCTTCGAGCGCGGATCGCCGCCGGTAGCTCTCGACATTCATTTCGAAGATGGTCGCATGATGAACAAGCCTGTCGACGGCCGCGAGTGTCATGGCGGGATCGGGGAAGACCCTGTTCCATTCGCCGAACGGCTGATTGGCGGTGATCAGAGTGGAGCGCCTTTCGTATCGCGCCGAGATGAGTTCGAATAGAACGCTGGTCTCGGCCTGATCCTTGGTGACATAGGCAAGGTCATCGAGGATCAGCAGATCAAATTTGTCGAGCTTGGCGATGGCGGCCTCGAGTTGCAGTTCGCGACGGGCAACCTGCAGTTTCTGGACCAGATCAGTGGTTCTGGTGAATATGACCCGCCAGCCGTTCTCGATCAGCGCCAGGCCGATGGCGGCAGCGAGATGGCTTTTACCGCCACCAGGTGGGCCGAACATAAGGACATTTGCGCCCTGGGACAGCCAGCTGTCGCCTGCAGCCATGGCCATCACCTGCGCCTTCGAGATCATCGGAACGGCATTGAAGTCGAAGCTATCCAAGGTCTTGCCAGACGGCAGGTGCGCTTCGGCGAGATGACGAGCAACCCTGCGGTGAGCGCGTTCAGCAAGTTCGTGTTCGGCGATGGCGGCCAGGAAACGTGCGGCCGGCCAGCCCTCCTTGTCGGCTTGCTCGGCGAACTGTGGCCAGAGGGTCTTGATGGTGGGCAGCCGCAGATCGTTCAGCATGATGCCAAGGCGCGCCACGTCAACGGTGTGGGAGGTCTTCATGCGTGCTCTCCCACTTTGTTTGTCGATCCTAGTAGGGCTTCATAGCTGTCCAGGGAGACGGACCGCACCGTGACAGTAGGCAAGCTGGCCGGGTCCGGCGCGAACTTGCTTCGCAGGACGCCAACGTCAGGAATATCGCCGACCTCGAGGATCTTGGCTAATTCCAGTGCCAGCGCAGCCTCGCAATTGCGGTCATGGGCAAGGCTGAGCAGCTCGACCGTGGCCTTGCAAGCCTGCCGTTCAGGCAATCTGGTGGCAAGCGCCTCGAAGGCCCGCCGATACTCTGCCCGTGGGAAGAGCTTGTCGCGATATACGAGATGCAAAAGAGCCATGGGCTTTTTACGCAGCGAATGGATGACATGGTGATAGTTCACCACCTGGTCGTGTTTACCATTCGCCTTCGCCCGCCCCCTGGGCAGCGTCATCAGGTGGGTGCCCCCAATAAAAAGATCCAGCCGGTCATCGAACAGGCGCACGCGCAGCCGGTGACCTATCAGGCGCGAGGGCACGGTGTAGAAGACCTTGCGCAGGATGAAGCCTCCGGTGCTGGTGACGGTGACAATCACCTCCTCAAAATCCGTGCTGCGGCGTTCGGGCAGATCCTGAAGATGCGGACGCTCGACGGCTATCCCCTTGCCATGATATGCGTTCCGCCGACCGACAATCTCGTCGACAAAAGCACGGTAGGCTCCGAGGTCTTCGAAGTCGGAACTGCCGCGCATCAGCAGCGCATCTCGGATCGCGCCCTTGAGATGCCCATGCGCGCTTTCGATTGAGCCGTTCTCGTGCGCCACGCCCTTGTTGTTGCGTGTTGGCGTCATCTTGTAATGGGCACACAGAGCCTCGTAGCGCGCGGTGAGATCGGTCTGGGCTTGCGCATCAAGGTTCCGGAAGGCGGCCGAGAGGCTGTCGCTGCGATGATAAAGCGGGACGCCGCCAGCTGACCAGAGCGCATTCTGAAGCCCCTCGGC
>NZ_FOMW01000061.1 GCF_900112755.1 Sulfitobacter brevis
GCCAATCCGGCTTCGCGCAATTCGCCGCATTCGCTGGATAACTGTGTCCAACGGCGAGGCTAACTTCGGATCAGCGAAAACTTTGCGACACTGCCCCCGTGGGTGCGCATGCGGGTGTATAGTGACGTCATTGGCTCTTCCTTCAAGGTAACTCTTTTCATGATTTTTCTGTTTTAGAAACACATTTCATGTGCTAGTAACGTTTTTCAGGACAGATTACCTTTGGTAACGATATTCATGCAGGAGAAACGAAAATCAGCGCTCAAGCGGCAGAGGTTCAATTTTCAGGGCCCGTGAACACAATTCATCAACGAAGGTTACCAGAGAACGCTATTCCCGCAGGCTATGGCGCGCTTATTGACGCCTACTCCCTCGCAGTCCCTATCCCACACCAACTCTCTGCGATCGGAGACCGGCACCGCATTGTGATTTCCGATGAATGGCGCATCATGACACCGCGCCATGAACCCCAGGCTTCACTACGTGGTCACCTGACATTCGCCCTAAAATATGAAGGGCTCGATCTCGCTATCCTCAAACGTTTGTTTGAGGCTCTTGGCGATGAGCCAATCATCGCATGGGTCAGTGATGAACCCAATGGTAGTTACGCGCGAAGGATTTGGTTTCTCTATGAATGGCTCGTCCAAACGCAGATCCGGCTGGAAGACGCAACTGGCGGACGCTACGTCCAAGTGCTGGACGACCGTCTTCAATACGGATCGACCGAGTCAAACTCGTCACGGCATCGGATAAAGAACAATCTGCCCGGGACACCAGACTTCTGTCCTCTGGTGTTTCGCACGCCGGAGCTTGAAGCTTTCTGCGCGATGGACCTTGCGCGTAGAGCCCAACAGATCGTCAACGAAGTGCCCCGCGATCTTTTGGCGCGTACAGCCGCATTTTTGCTACTGAAGGACTCTCGATCCAGTTACGCCATTGAAGGCGAACGCCCCCCCCAAGATCGCATTCAACGTTGGGGACGCGCCATTGGCGAGGCAGGCCGACAGGCCCTTGATCAAGACGAACTGCTCCGTCTCCAACAGATTGTCATTGGGGATGACCGTTTCATAAAATTGGGCTTTCGACAGGAAGGCGGCTTTGTTGGATCGCATGATCGCGAAAGCCAGATGCCTCTCCCGGATCACATAAGCGCCAGGCATGAAGATTTAGACGACTTGATTGCTGGCATGGTCGCGTTTGACCGCACGAGTGGGCAGACCCTCGATCCAGTGATTGCCTCTGCTGTGCTCGCGTTTGGCTTTGTCTACATTCATCCGTTTGAGGATGGGAACGGGCGCCTGCACCGATACATCTTCCACCATGTTTTGGCCGAGCGCGGGTTCAACCCGCCAGGTGTCGTTTTCCCGATCTCATCGGCAATTCTTGAACGGATAGACGATTATCGTGCTGTCCTCGAAAGCTATTCAGCACGACTGCTGCCGTTCATCGAATGGACACCAACTGAAAAATTCAATGTCGAAGTCACAAATGAGACAGGTGATTTCTATCGCTTCTTTGATGCCACGCCACATGCTGCGTTTCTTTACAGCTGCGTCCAAAAAACAATCGAAGTTGACCTGCCCTATGAGACTGAGTTCCTCCGTCGATACGACCAGTTCCGCGCGGCCATAGACGACATGTTCGACATGCCTGCGCGCACCGTCGATCTCTTGTTCCGTTTTTTACAGCAGAATGACGGTCAACTCTCTGCGAGAGCGCGTGGCAAGGAATTTGCAGCCCTGACTGATCACGAAGTCGAGCGGGTCGAGAATATTTTTAGTAATTTCAACGCTTCCTGAGGTCACCTATGTATTTGTCAAAACGGCAGTGTCGCAAAGTTTTCGCTGATCCGAAGTTAGCCTCGCCGTTGGACACAGTTATCCAGCGAATGCGGCGAATTGCGCGAAGCCGGATTGGC
>NZ_FOMW01000059.1 GCF_900112755.1 Sulfitobacter brevis
TAACGGGATGTATTCTGACAACTGTTTTCAGTTCTCTCCATTTGTCGGCGTGGCAAGGCCAAATCGTTGACTGGCCTTGATGAAGGTATGCCATGTTCCATACACAGGCGGACCACTTTGCCGCGCCTGATTAGCAACCGTCGTCCCCCTGAGATGTTGGAGGGGGCAATCGGCGGTCGAAATCGATTGTTGATGCATGTTCGGCTTCTCACCACCGAGACGAAGGTTTCTGGCGTGGCCCTCCAATATCGGAGGGCGCTCTCTAGCCTGACTCATATGAAGGGGCGACGCCATCGCTCAATCAGGATCTGTGCCTCGCGCAGTGTCGAGAAGCTCCAGCCATTCAGCAAACCGTTCCGAAATTGGGAATTGAAGCTTCACATTAGCCATACTCCCAAGACGATCCTGGCGTGCCTTTTTATCAATGGGTTCTATAACCCGCGTTGCCGCCACTCTTTGGTGGGGGTAAAGCCCTTTTGCTGTCGAGCGAAAGTTCGCACAATTAACTTGAGAGTCAGGAATGCAGGCGGGACACGACCACCCCAACGATCTCTCTTTGCTTGATCCGGTCCGCAAATGCGGCGAGATTTGCCGGAAAGTCCCGTAAGCCCACCGATCCAACTGAAAGCCTCCAAAGCTCATGAAAATATCTGCTGACCACCTGACTGTTCTGGCGACCTCGATTCTCAGCTACGCCAGTGGTGCGCCAGATGCGGCGGCAAAGGTGGCGGCGCGTCTGGTGAGCGCGAATCTGACGGGCCATGACAGCCACGGGGTCGGCATGATCCCCGCCTATGTTAACGGAATACTAGCCGGGCAGTTAATCCCTGAAGGCAAAGCGCGGATCGTTCAAGACAAGGGGCCGTTTGTTCTGGTGGACGGTGAGCAGGGGTTTGGCCATATCGCCGCTGAACAAGCGATGGAGTTTGCAATTGAACGGGCGCGGGCGAACCATTTTGCTGTTCTGTCGCTGCGCAACAGCTTTCATCTCGGACGGCTGGGGGATTGGGGGGCTATGGCGGCAGAAGCTGGCTTTATCTGCATCCTCTACGCCAACGTACAGTCTTCCCGTCCCCTCGTGGCCCCGTTCGGCGGCAGCGACGCGCGCTTTGTCACCAACCCCTACTGCACTGCAATCCCGGCCACAGAAAAACACCCGATGTTCCTGCTGGACATGGCCACCAGCACCATCGCGATGGGCAAGGCGCGTGTAGCGGATCTCAGCGGCAAACAGCTGCCTGAAGGTTCAGTGATCGACGCAAAAGGAAATCCGACCACCGATCCGTCGGTCATGTTCAATGATGCAGGCGGGTCCCTTACGACGTTTGGACAGCACAAAGGATTTGGACTGGCCCTGCTGGGCGATATTCTGGGCGGATCGTTCAGTGGCGGTGGCGCTTATCTGCCAGAGCGGGAAGTCGAGGCGAACATCACCAACAACATGATGGCGATCCTGATTGATCCTGATGTTTTTGGCACAGCAGAGGCGTTCGGTATCGACGTTGACAAATATTCCGATTGGGTGAAGGCCTCCCCTCCCGCCCCCGGTTTTGCTGCGGTGCAATTTCCCGGTGACCCCGAACGCCGCAGCGCGCGGGATCGGAAAGCCAATGGCATCTTTGTCGATGCAGGCACATTAGCGCAACTTAAGGCCGCGGCGCAAAGCGCAGGTGTTCCGCAGGAAGAGTTTGATGCGTTTGCCCCTAAGGCTTGATCAGACATGCCCTCCGTGCGTCCCTTGCCAAGCTGGTGGCAGAAGTCGAAAGTAGATCCAACACCAAATAAATAAGCAATTGAGCATCATGCAGACTGACATTCTTGAAAATCTCCGCAATTTTCTTGGTGCGGATGGCGTTCTGATCGGCACAGATGTGCATCCAGGTTACAACACCGACCCCCGCGGTATAGGGCCGTTAAACCTGACGTGGTCCTAAGACCCGCCTCGACTGCAGAGCTGTCGCAGATCATGTCGATCTGTCACGCCGCGTCTCAGCGGCGCAGGCCGAGTTTGACGAAATTTTTACCGCTTCCCAATGCGTCTCTAACTAGGAGATTGGGAAAACACTCGAAACCTATTCCGAAGGGCGTTGTTGCACGGAGGGTAAATTGGCTGGAACGCGCCCTACCCGAG
>NZ_FOMW01000058.1 GCF_900112755.1 Sulfitobacter brevis
CATGGCATACCTTCATCAAGGCCAGTCAACGATTTGGCCTTGCCACGCCGACAAATGGAGAGAACTGAAAACAGTTGTCAGAATACATCCCGTTACCTAACGTAAACGAGTATGGCCCAGCTGCTGGGCGGTATCGGATCGACACTCCGCAAAAATAAACGTTTTCGAACTGGGAGAGAAGTGATGTTATCTACCAATTCCTTTTTAGGGAGGCTCGCCCTAAGCACCTGCTTAGCATTTGGGACCGTCTCCGCTGCCACTGCGTTAGAAATCAACCTTGAACCCTATGTTACAGGTCTGAATGCGCCTCTGGCGATGGTGCAACCTGCGGGGGACGACCGCAAATTCGTGATCGAACAATTTGGTCGCGTGAAGATCATCGACAAGGACGGCAACCTGCTGCCCACCCCGTTTCTGGATATCCGAAACAAGATCGTGACGCAGTTTCATGACTTCGACGAACGTGGCTTGCTCGGATTGACCTTTCACCCCGACTTCGCAACCAACGGCAAATTCTATGTAGCCTATTCCGCGAACACCAACTTCCAGGGTGACTTGGGCAAGATGTTCTGGTGGGATCACACGAACACCGTTGAAGAATACACCGTCTCCGCAGACGATCCCAATGTCGCGGACCGCAAATCGGGGCGGACCATCACCGAGATCGACTGGCCGCAGTTCAACCACAATGGCCATTGGATCGGATTTGGTCCCGACAAGATGCTCTATATCTCAACTGGTGACGGTGGATATGCCAATGACTGGGGCATCGGTCACAACGTGACGGAAGGTAACGGGCAGGATCTGTCGGTTCTGCACGGCAAGATGCTGCGGATTGACGTCAACACGCCAGCCGATGGCAACAACTACTCAATCCCGGCTGATAACCCGTTCGTCGATAATGACGAAGCTGCACCAGAAATCTGGGCGTATGGCTTGCGCAACCCATGGCGCTGTTCATTCGACACCTCCGACGGGCGTCTTTTCTGCGGCGACGTACAACAGAACAGCTACGAAGAGCAGGACATTATCGTAAAGGGCGGCAACTATGGCTGGCGCCGCAAAGAAGGGTCCAAGTGCTTTGACTTTGAGGCGCCAGATAACCACCCTGCGACCTGCGATGAAGAAGGCTTGACCGATCCGATCATCGAATACGCAAACTGCACTGCGCAACCCAACGGTTGTAATGGCATCTCGAACACCGGTGGATATGTCTACCGTGGCGCGAATGCCGATTGGCAGGGCAAGTATATCTTTGGTGATTGGTCCAAGAGCTTTGCCGCAATGGACGGTCAGATCTTTATCGGCACAGAAGCAGAAGACGGTACATGGTCGATGGAAGTTGCTACGGTTGCGAATATGGATGGTAACACGCCATATATCCTAGCCTTTGCGCAGGATGCTGACGGCGAGGTTTACGCGTTGACGTCAATCACAACTGGCCCGAATGGCACGCTAGACACGATCTACAAGATCGTTCCAGCGAACTGAGGCCCCCCAGAGGGTTCTAAAGTCCCGCTGGTATTTGGCCAGCGGGACTTGCCCCTCAAATGACCTAACTGCCACTATCAACACAGGAGCGATCATGCTCAAGTCTCTGTATATGTTTACGATTGCAGTTGTTGCGTCACTGCTCGTCGCTCCCGCATTTGCGCAGGATGCGACCGCGGGCAAAAAGACCTTTAAGAAATGTGTTGCCTGTCACGCTATCGGCGAAGGTGCCAAGAACAAGGTCGGGCCGGTCCTAACCGATGTCATTGGACGCCAAGCGGGCACGGGCGAAGGGTACCAGTATGGCAAAGACATGGTCTTGGCCGGGGAGAAAGGCCTGCTGTGGACGCAAGAGTTACTGGCAGAGTATCTGGAAGACCCCAAACAATTCTTGCGTGACTATTTGGAAGATAGCGGTGCCAATTCAAAAATGTCATTCAAGCTGAAAGATGACAAGGAGCGCACCGACGTTGCTGCGTATCTGGCATCACAAGGCCCGGACGCAGACGCCAGCACCCAGCCAACCGCTGACCAGGCCCAAGCAAATGAGGCCGAGGCCGAGAACCCCGAAATGTCGATGGAGGACGTCATCGCGGCCCAAGAATTTAGTGAAGCGTACCTGACTGACCCGAAAAATATCGAAGCGGGCAAGGAATTCTGGTACGCTCAATGCACCCATTGCCATGGCTTCAAAGCCTATCCGGGCAAGGCACCAAAGTTGAAACCAGCCAAGTATAAGCCCGAATTTGTGTTTAAGCGGGTCTACAAAGGGTTCAAGAAAATGCCCGCGTGGCGCGACACCTATACCGTCGAAGAAATCCGGCAAATCG
>NZ_FOMW01000054.1 GCF_900112755.1 Sulfitobacter brevis
CAGGCCACAACCGATATCAGTCGAGAGAGGCTCCGTGCAACAAGGCCATTCCGAAGGCAGATTGATGAATTTTCTTGCGTCCGACTACCAAGATATCCGCGACGGTGTGCGTGCACTCTGTGCGCAATACCCAGCCGAGTATCATCGCAAAATCGATGCCGAACGCGGCTATCCCGAAGCATTTGTCGATGCGCTGACCCGTGAAGGCTGGATGGCGGCGCTAATCCCAGAAGCCTATGGGGGTTCAGGCCTAGGATTGACAGAAGCCAGCGTGATCATGGAAGAGATCAACCGCGCTGGAGGCAATTCCGGAGCTTGCCACGGCCAGATGTACAACATGAGTACATTGGTGCGGCACGGATCAGAAGAGCAGCGACAGCGCATTTTGCCCAAACTGGCCTCCGGCGAGCTGCGACTACAGTCTATGGGCGTGACCGAACCGACGACAGGCACCGATACGACCAAGATCAAAACCACCGCAGTGAAACGCGGCGACAAATACGTGATCAACGGCCAAAAGGTCTGGATTTCGCGGGTACAACACTCGGACCTCATGATCCTGTTGGCCCGCACCACACCGCTTGCAGAAGTGTCCAAAAAGTCCGAGGGCATGTCGATATTTTTGGTCGACATCAAGGAGGCGATGAGGGGCGGGATGACCGTTAATCCAATCGCGAATATGGTTAATCACGAGACTAACGAACTGTTTTTTGACAATTTAGAGATCCCGGAAGAAAACCTCATCGGCGAGGAAGGGCAGGGATTTAAATATATACTGACCGGGCTCAATGCCGAGCGCACGCTGATCGCGGCGGAGTGTATTGGCGACGGGTATTGGTTCACCGACAAGGTCACCGCCTATGTGAGCGAACGGGAGGTGTTTGGCCGCCCGATCGGCCAGAATCAAGGTGTACAATTCCCCATCGCCGAAGCCTACATCGAGGTTGAGGCCGCCAATTTGATGCGCTGGAAAGCCTGTGCGTTATTCGACGCGGGCCAGCCCTGCGGCGCCGAGGCCAATATGGCGAAATACCTCGCCGCCAAGGCCAGCTGGGAGGCGGCGAATTCCTGCATCCAGTTCCACGGCGGATTTGGTTTTGCTAATGAATATGATGTCGAGCGCAAGTTCCGAGAAACAAGACTCTACCAGGTCGCGCCGATCTCGACCAACCTGATCCTTTCCTATGTTGCCGAACATGTTCTCGGCATGCCGAGGTCGTTTTGATGCTGCCGCTTGCAGGGCTCACGGTAGTCGCGATCGAACAGGCGGTTGCGGCGCCTTTTGCCTCGTCGCGGCTGGCGGATGCGGGCGCGCGGGTGATCAAGATCGAGCGGCCCGAAGGCGATTTTGCGCGTGGCTATGACGATGTTGCTGCGGGGCAGTCGAGCTATTTTGTTTGGCTGAACCGTGGCAAAGAAAGCGTCACTTTGGATTTGGGTGCACCCGCGGGCAAAGCCGAACTGGCGCAGTTGCTGGAGGATGCAGACGTGCTGATCCAGAACCTTAAACCCGGTGCAATGGGGCGATTGGGATTTGACCTTACCACCTTGCATCAAGCACAACCGAAGCTGATCTCTTGCTCGATTTCAGGCTATGGTGAGACAGGGCCGATGGCCAATCGCAAGGCCTATGATTTGCTAATTCAGGCCGAAACGGGATTGTGTTCGATCACTGGCGGTCCGTCTGAACCGGCCCGCGTCGGGATTTCTGTCGTCGATATTGCGACCGGAGCCAGCGCCTATGCCGCGGTCCTTGAGGCGTTGATCAGACGCAGCGTGACGGGACAAGGAGCGCAGATATCTGTCTCTATGTTTGATGTTCTGGCCGATTGGTTGACCGTGCCGCTACTTAATCACGAAGGCGGCCAAAGCCCCGAGCGGGTCGGTCTTGCTCATCCCTCCATCGCGCCCTACGGCGTGTTCCAGCCCAAAAATGGTGCGCCTATCTTGATCTCGGTGCAATCGGATCGCGAGTGGCGCCAGCTTTGCTCCCAAGTAGTCGGTGATGCCGCTTTTGCCGATGATCCGCGCTTTGCCACCAATCTGGCTCGGGTCGCAAATCGTATCGAGACGGACGATTTAGTCGCTCGTGCTATCGCTGCACTGGATGCTGAAGATGCTGCGGAAAAATTGGGAAACGCGGGGATCGCGCTGGCGTCGGTAAACAATATGGCAGATCTATCTGCCCATGCCCATCTGCGGCGGATTACGGTGCAAAGTCCAAATGGACCCGTCAGCTTTCCCGCGCCCGGCGTACGCTTTATCGGGGAAGAAAGGTCTTACGGCTCTGTCCCCGCGCTCAAGCCAGCAAAGGCTGAAACATGAATATCGATATGGATCATCTGCGGCAATGGATTGGTCGCGCACAAAGTGAAAGCGAGGTGTTGTTACCCACGCTGGTACGCCAATTCAACGCCACCTTCGACCGGACCTCGAGCACTGCGGAGGGCGATGACGCACCGCTGCTGATCCACTTTTGTCTCGCCCAGTCTGTGGCCCCAATGTCGGCCCTAGGCCGTGACGGCCATCCCGCTTTGGGAGCGTTTCTGCCGCCCGTGCCGTTGCCGCGGCGGATGTGGGCGGGGGGTGAGTTTGCGTTTCACGCGCCGATCCGCATTGGCGAAACCGTGACGCGCCAGTCGGTGATCCGCGATGTGCAGGCGAAGCAGGGCCGCAGCGGTGCTTTGTGTTTTGTCACCGTTGACCACGAGATCACCAGTGATGGTAGACACGTGCTCAGTGAACGTCAGGACATTGTGTACCGCGATGTGGAGAACGCGGGCGCAACTGCGCCCAAACGGCAGGCTCCTGCCGTGCGCTCAGGCGAGGATTACCGCAAGATTGTCCCAACCCCAACCCTGCTATTTCGCTATTCAGCAATGACATTTAACGGCCACCGCATTCATTATGACATGCCGTTCTGTGTAGAATCCGAAGGCTACCCAGGCTTGGTCGTGCATGGGCCCATGCAGGCAACGTTGCTGTGTCAATATGCGGCAGATTTGCGGGGAGCAGAGCCGAAATCTTTCCGCTTTCGCTCAGTCTCTCCGATTTTTAGCACAACAGATTTCACAGTGAATGGGACTCCTCAAGGCGATGACCTCAGTCTCTGGACCGCAGCTGAGGGGGGACCGGTGGCCATGAAGGCTGTTGCGACGTGGTGAGCGTCGAGATCAGCAGTGCTTATCTAGGCAATCAAATATTTTGCGCACGCCCAAAGCGAGTCAACACTCCCCACAAATGCCTCGAATGGGAAACGCCAGCCGAGGTGTTCTGTGAAAAGATGATGGAGGAAATGGTAAGGCAGTGCCGTCCCGCAGCACGGCGGCCAGCACACTTGTCGGCGCCGGATCGAGATCCTGCATGCGACTGCGTGCAAAACTCGACGCGATCACTTGAAGACGTCCGCGATTTGTCTCATTCGCGATGGTAATATTGCTCATCCACGGCGCCGCGGAATCGGCTGCTCCGGCGCGGTCCGAACGAACGTAAGCAAGCGCCCGCCGCGCATCTCAGCCGCTGTAACGATGCGGTCGCTTTGCCTCGACGCCAGGTCATCGATTGGCGTACTATCGCTAAGATGAGCGGTGCGAATTTGTGGCGCCACGAGCGGAAATGCCGTTCGGGAGGGCCTTGTTGCACGGAGCCTCTCTCGACTGATATCGGTTGTGGCCTG
>NZ_FOMW01000053.1 GCF_900112755.1 Sulfitobacter brevis
TGGCCGGCCGCGCACAGTTTTCCTTCGGACCACGCAAAAGGCGCAACCGTCCGCCCGCGACGATCAGGTGGCGATCCGGCGGCGCTACATAGATGTGACCGGGA
Source organism: Sulfitobacter brevis (assembly GCF_900112755.1). Lineage (GTDB taxonomy): Bacteria > Pseudomonadota > Alphaproteobacteria > Rhodobacterales > Rhodobacteraceae > Sulfitobacter > Sulfitobacter brevis. The sequence goes on from NZ_FOMW01000053.1 coordinate 105, forward strand.
AGGATGGTTTCGCCGTCCTCGGCATGTTTGGCCGGGACCGGGCCAGCCGTGTTCAGAAGTGTCGGCAACTCGCTTCGGTACGCGCCGATATGAAGGACAACGAGAACAGGGGCGGAAAATGTACGCGGCAGCGCGGCAACCAAGGACCGCAATGCAGCCACTCCGCCCGCCGAAGCGCCTATAACGATGATTGAGGAACGAGCCATGATAACCTTTGGGTTGGGGGCTGATCTCGGGGATCATGTATCAACGCGGTAGGGCGAGGAAAGTTCAACGGCGCGGTTGTGTTCCGGGCTGCGGTGGGCAGATCGCACAATCATTGGCTTGTCCAGGGTGCGCTCCGAAACGCCGCGCTCAGCAGCTATGCAGGCCAGCAGAACATCCTCCTCCAGATGGGGCTGCAGGAGGTGGAAGCGCGCGATGGCGGTTAAGGGGATCCATCATCCTGATCACTCGCCCCATCGACTAAGCGGCCCTTCGCTGCGCTTGCATCACTGCCCCAGAAACCACCGTTTGTTGAAACCACCCTCACCGTTCGATCCCATGCCCTCGGTCGCGATGGGCTTCCCGCTCGATCTCCTGCTGGCGCTCCAGCTCTCTCACCCGTTCCTGTTCTCGCGCAATCTCCTGCGCGGTGTGCCGCTCCTCGGCCTCACGGCCCTCACGCAACGCGGTTGCACGATCCGCTAAAGCATTCGGGTCGATCCCCGCCGCCGCCTCGCGCAGACGTGCCGCCAAATCCTGCGGGGCTTCCCGCTCCGGCAGATCGGCACCCTGTTCTTTTTCACGGCCCTGCCGCGCCTCCCACGCATCCCGCAACCGCGTGGCAAGGTCAGGTTCTTCCTCGCGGCCGTCACGCCCTCCTGCAAGCGCCATTTCGGACTGCCCAGACCCTAGACGGTCCATGACCCGCTCCGCCGCACGGTCCAGCCAGTCGCGGACCTGTCCGGCCAGCTCCTGTGCCATCTGTCTGACCTCAACCGCCTGCGCTTTGACCTCGTGCCAGACGCGGACGGCGGCAACCTCAATGCCGCGCTCCTTGAGCTGCCACGCCCCAAGAGAAAGCTGGGGTAGAGGCGGGCGGTCCAGCGACATGGCCCGCACAGTCTCGTGCAGCTCCGCACCTTCGTCGCCGCGGTCCCGCGCCGCCGATGCCAGCTCAAGCGCTTCGTCGCGCTGCGCCACTAGCGTCCGGTGATCCACGCGGTCCTCAATGCCCGCCCGCTCTAGGGCGGCGTTGCTGTCCCGCGCCCACGCCTCGCGCCAGCTCTCCAGAACCTCGACCTTGTTCCAGTCGCGGTTCTTGGTGGTAAAGCCCTCGGCGTCGATCTCGCGGGTGGTCAGCAGAATGTGTGCGTGATGGTTGCGCTCGTCTCCCTCACGCCCCGGCGCATGGAGGGCGATGTCAGCCACCATGCCACGGTCAACGAACTGCGCCTGTGCGTAGTCGCGGACCAGGGCGACACGCTGCGCATGGGTCAGCTCGTCGGGCAGGGCCACGCGCACCTCGCGAGCGACCTGGCTGTTCTTGCGGGTCTCGGATTCCTCGACGCGGTTCCACAGCTCGGATCGGTCATGGACCCAATCCGGCGCGTGGTCCGGCGCGAGGATTTCGGTGTGATCGACACCGCCCCGCGCCGCGTAATCGAAGACAAGCCCGGTGCGGCGGTCTTCAATCCGCTCGGCCACGCGGTAGGCGGAAGCCGCCGTGGCGCTGCGGCCCTGACTGCGGGAAATCATCGTTGCGCGTAAATGATAGATCGCCATTCTGGGGCTGCACTTTGCTTAGGGGTTAAGGGGAAACGCCAGTCTCCCCTACCCACACAAACGCGCAGCGTTTGTATAAGTGGGCACTTCGTGTCTTGCTCTCTACCGTGGCCTAAGATTAAAAGCAACTCAAGACGGTGGCAAAGGAGACCAGAATGGCGCGGACAATAGATCAGCAGATCGCAACAACACAGGCAAAACTGGCCCGCCTTAAAACGCGACAGAAAGCCAGCGAAACCCGCCGGAAAATCATCGTTGGGGCCATCGTGACTAATGCCGCTTTGAAAGACCCGAAGATTGCACGCTGGATGGCGGCAACCCTGCGCAAGAACGCCACCCGTGACGTCGATCAGAAAGAGCTGGTTGGGCTGTTGGATGAACTGGATCAGGCAGCGGCCAAGGCGGACCCGGCATGAGCAAGGACCCATTCCAGATACTGGCCGACGAGCTGACCCTGATCCGCAAGGACATGGACCAGTTGCAGCGCACCAGCCTCAACAAGGACGAGGCCAAAACGCTGAACCATGCTGTGATGGGAGCCGTCTTGAGGATGGTGAAGGCAACCGAGGATGCGCCGGGGGAAATTCAGGAAGCGTTGGAATCTGACCGTGACCAGATGGCCCGCAGCGCCACACAAGCCGCGACGAGGGCCGCTGAGAGCGCCATGGCCGGAATCCGGCACGACCTAGACAACGAACGCGCGAAGCTCTCACAGGCCGCCGGAGAGGCCCGTAGGGAAGCTTGGCGCTGGTTTGGCGGGTTCTGGGTGTGGTTGGCGTCTATGCTCGCCACAGGGGCCGTTATTGGGGTGCTGGCGATGGCTTTGATACAAGGACGAGGCGATGCCCGTGAGTTCGGGCAATATCCGCGCATCTACTGCAACCCGGCGGGCGGTGAGGATTTGACCAATACAGCTGGCCGAGAAGGCTGCATGTTCTGGTACGATTGATCAGTCCGGCCATTCCTCGGCGGCGATAACCTTCCGCAAAGATGCCATTGCGGCCTCGTGGCTGACCGTCCGGCCCGCTTTGATATCCGCAATCCCACACTCGATCCCCTCGATGATGGCCTCCTCTGACTTGAGGTGGGGCGCTGTCGGGCTGTTGGTTGTCATGGCATCGGCTCCCACGGATTGATGATCTGAACGCCTGTTGGCTCGAAGTCGGCAACATTGCGTGTGATGATGGGCATAGCGTGGGTGATCCCTGTGGCGGCGATAAGGGCGTCTCGGTCACTGCGGGGGTCTGGGACATGCAAAGCGGCACAGCAAAGCGCCACAGGTCCGTCTACGGGCAAGATACGGCCCTCGAACGCCGGAAGCACGCGATCAGCCATCCAAGCCCTTAAAACGGCGCCTTGCGTGCTGTCACGCCGCTCCATCTGCCTGACGCCCATTTCAAGTTCCAAAAGCGTGATGGCGGACAAAAAGAGCGCGGACGGGTCCTGGGCCCCAGCCCACGCAACGACATTGGCATCCGCCTTGCCTGATTTTGCTTTGCGCAGTTCGGACACCACGTTCGTATCGAGGATGAACATCAGGAAAGATCAGCCGGACGTGTGAGGTCACGCAAACGATCCGGCTCAAAGGATACGTCTGCCGCGTCTGGATCAGCCAGCAAATCGAGAATACTTTCCTGCGGTCCTGTAAGCCGTCTGTAGGCTTCAATGCTAAGCAACACATGCGCAGGTTTGCCTCGGTCGGTGATGAACACTGGCCCTTCCTGCGCAGCCCGCTTTGCACCGCTGGCGTCTTGGTTGAACGTTCGGCTGTTGATCGTTGTCATTCCCATGGGTCACGTCCTTCTAAGCACTTTAATGTAGAAACGTAACTACAAATGGTCAAGTAGTCAAGGTTTCCCAATATCTCCCCCTCTTGACCTTAACGCCTAATTATAACATATATGTTATATGTGGTCAGTAGAGACATTGGACAAGCGTGTGGACCGCGAGCTGACAAAGCTGCCGCGTGATCTGTTTGCCCGGTTCTTATGGATTGCAGACCTGTTGACGGAGCAAGGGCCGGAAAATGTCGGGATGCCGCATGTGCGGTCCCTGTCTGGCGCGGGCAGTCTTTGGGAAATCCGTATGAGCGGCAAGGACGGGATAGCCCGTGCAATTTACGTGAAGGCGTCAGGACAGCGCTTGGTTGTTGTTCATGCGTTCCAGAAGAAAACACAGAAGACGCCAAAGACCGCACTTAAAACAGCCCGCAAGCGGGCGAAGGAGGTAACATGACCAAACTGGCTGACCTGAAAAAAGAGTTTCTGAGCGGCCCTGACAATAAGGCTGCTTACGACGCCCTCGAACCTGAATTTAATCTCGCCCGCAAACTCATTGCAGCGCGGGCGGCGGCTGGCTTGTCTCAAGCCGAAGTCGCCGAGCGCATGGGCACAAAGCAGAGTGAGATTTCTCGCATCGAAGGGGCGCGTCAAAATATCAGCATCGAAAAGCTGGCCCGCTTTGCTGATGCTGTAGGCGCCAAACTGGATATCCGCCTCGATCCCGTTTGAGTGCGACACCTGCCAAACACCCTCTTAAACCAATCCATATTTACCAAAAAAGCGCGAAGCGCCTTTCTTGTTCTATAAGTTCTAAGAGTTCACGCCTCATAAGCCCTTGTTTATAAGCAACCTTTGCTTTCTGAGGCTAGGAATCCAGCCGCTTAAGCTAGGAATCCAGCCGCTTAAGCTAG
>NZ_FOMW01000052.1 GCF_900112755.1 Sulfitobacter brevis
GGGCCGGGTCGGATGATGCCCGTTGCGCACGACAGCCGCGTGACCTGCTTCAGTGCGCAAGTCGGAAAATTGAGCCAGATAACCGGCAAGTTCAGCTTCAACTGCTGTTGCGATCAATTGCTGCGCCCCCGTTCTCAGCAAATCCGTCAGCGCGTCCGTGATCCCGTCTCGACGCGCAAAATCAACAATGTTAGTCGTTTCCATGGTGGTGTATCTCCTTCGGTTGGGCTGCTGTCTTCCAACAACAAATCAACCAGATACGCCGCCAACCTTCAAACCGCCAAAACACCAGATTCAGTCATAGCTCAACACAAGCCAGATCAGTTCTTAGCTGAATCGCAAAACTGACCTCGGAAAAAGAACCACTGTAATTATACTGATAACTAAACCGGCGATCTCAGCGAAATTGAATTCATTACCAACTTGTTGGATAAAGCCGCATGATCCCAAGTATAAAGCCGAGCACTTGTGGGCGTTCAAATACTGCAACTGGACCCTCTACCCTCCACACGAGCGGAGGGTAGATTCGGGGATGATGTCTGTTGTACCTTTACAAAAACGGAAGGTCAGTCAGCTTTGCAGGGTGAACTGCATCGCCAATCCGCGCCTCGACTCGGTCACCGATAGCGCAAGTCGTTTCGATCAGGGCAAAACCGATGTTTTTCTTCAGCCGGTAGGAGAAGATGCAATTGGTCAAATCACCCACCTTCTTGCCGTCTTTGAAGATTGGGTTCCACAAAAAGCCTGGTTTCACGGGATCGCCAGCATCCAATATGATCCCCAAAGTATGGCGCTTTGCCCCTTCGGCAGCGATGCGACGCAGAGCCTGGATACCAATAGTATCATCCGGTACATTTAGATCGACATATTTACCCATCCGCACTTCGTAGGGGTTCGTCGTCCCATCCGTATCCCCTCCATAGGATATGAGACCGGATTCCACCCGCTCGCACCAGTTAGGGCCGCCAGGACCTATGCCAAAAGGAGCACCGGCCTCGCGGAAGATGTTCCAAAGCGCGCTGCCCTTGCTGCCATCCCGCAGATATATCTCGAACCCACCCTGTTTCGACCAGCCAGATCGTTGGACAACAACAGGGATGCCGTTGATTTCAGTTTCCTTGAACCAGAAATATTTCACATCCCGTACCCAGTCACCGCAGACATTCGCTACTACCTCTTCGGCCTTTGGGCCTTGGATCGCCATAGGAGAGACGTCAGGCTCACTAATCTCTACCTGTAGGCCTCGTTCGGCTGCGATAGACTTGGCCCAAAACCAGATATTGCTGTCCCCAATCGAGAGCCAGTATAGGTCGTCGGCCAGCTTGAGACAGACAGGATCGTTGATCAGAATGCCCTGATGGTCGCACAAGGGCACATACTTGCCTTGCCCCACCTTTTGCTTCGATAGGTCGCGGGGGGACAGAATCTGGGCCAAAGTACCGGCATCGGGGCCCTTCAACTGCACCTGACGTTCGACTGCCACGTCCCATTGGCTGACGTTATTCATCAGTCGCCAATACTCGGCTTCTGGATCGCCAAAAGCCGTAGGCATAAGCATGTGGTTATAGGTTGTGAAGTTGGTGACGCCTTCCTTGACTGTCGCGTCATAGAAGGGAGAGGGGCGAAGGCGAGCAGAGGGAGTGATACCGTACAAGATGGACTCCGAGGATCAAAGGGGTTTCAGGGGTGCGCACGACAGCAATTAGAGCTTCGTGTGTTTGCGCGGTAACATCGACGTTGAAGTTTCGACGATCCGGAAGGACACGGGTCATTGCGCCAAAAAATGCTAAACTGGCTATATCATGACAGAAACGCGAACACAGTTCTTGTCGGGGCAGACATACGAGGCCTTTTCCTTCCGTGTTGGAAAGTTCTGCCAACGGGGCTTTCGCCGCATCAACAGAATGGTGTTTCGGGGCAATTGATAGGCAACGTGTGTGGACCAGAGTCTGCCTTTGACCAAAAATAGGTCAATTCCATTCCAGAGTTCAAACAACTGTTTTTCACGCTGAGACCCCAATTTTGTCATGGCGGGCATCATGCGATCTCGAAAAACCCAGCCGCACCCATGCCGCCACCTACGCACATTGTGACAACAGCTTGGGTTGCAGCGCGACGGCGACCTTCAATCAGGGCGTGCCCCGCAAGACGAAGCCCGGTCATTCCATAAGGATGGCCAACAGAGATGGCGCCGCCATCGACATTGACCCGCGCGGGATCAAGCCCCAATTGATCGATGCACGGCAGAGCCTGGGCTGCAAAGGCCTCATTGAGCTCCCAAAGATCGATGTCCGCGACGCGTCGGCCTGCGCGCTCCAAGAGGCGCGGCACGGCATGGATCGGGCCAATACCCATCTGCTCAGGCGGACAGCCAGTCACTGCCATCATCCGAAAGATGCCGAGGATCGGCAAGTTGCGGCGTTCGGCGGCTCGACGCTCCATCAAGACCATCGCCGCCGCACCATCCGAAAGCTGGCTGGCAGTGCCAGCGGTCACCACGCCACCGTCGCGCACAGGTTTCAACGCAGCCAGCCCGTCGGCAGTCGTTTGCGGGCGGTTTCCTTCGTCGCGCGCGAGCGTCACATGCACCTCGCCAACCTCACCAGTCGCCTTGTCCTTGAGCAGTCTTGTCGCGCTGATCGGAACGATTTCGGCATCGAACCTACCCGCCAACTGTGCAGCAGCGGTTCGCATCTGAGATTGCAGCGCAAAGGCGTCCTGCGCCTCACGGCTGACATTCCATGTTTTGGCGACCGCTTCTGCCGTATCGAGCATCGGCAGATAGGCCATCGGCTGATGCGCAGTGACACCGGCATCCCGCTCACGGAAGGCCCAGTCGAAATAGGGCGTTTGGATGGCCGAGATATTCTCCTGACCGGCGGCGATGACAACCTCCATTCCGCCTTGCACGATCTGCCCTGCCGCAATGGCGATGGCTTGCAAGCCCGAAGCGCATTGCCGATCCACAGTCTGACCCGCAACCGAGACGGGCAAACCCGCTGCGAGGGCGGCAAGACGGCCAAGGTTCATCGCGGCGGTGCCTGCTGTCAGCACAGAGCCTATGACCAGATCCTCCACCTCGCCCGGATCAATACCAGCGCGGCTGACCGCAGCGGCGATGGCATGCGCGGCAAGACTAGGCGATTTGATGTTGTTAAGACTTCCCTTGAAGGCAAGCCCGATTGGCGTGCGGGCAAAGGATACGATGACAGCTTCACGCATCAGGTGATTTCTCCGGTTTCAAGCATCTGACGGATGCGTTTCTTATCGATCTTCCCGACCGATGTGCGCGGTAGTGCCGAAACGCGGTATATGAGGTCAGGTGCAGCCCATTTTGGCAAATCGCCCGATTCTATTGCAGCGTCTATGCGGTGCCGAATAGCAGCATCGATCTCTTCAGACGGATCCATGACCGCTACTAGAACCGGCCTTTCACCCCAGCGGTCATCCAGCACACCCACGGCAGCCACTTCAATCAGCCCAGGCACCGTGGACACGAGGTTTTCCAGCGTCAGCGACGACACCCATTCACCGCCAGACTTGATGACGTCCTTCAGTCTATCGGTGATCCGCAGGGTGCCGTCGGGCGAATGATGTCCTACATCCCCTGTATGCAGCCAGCCCCCGCGCCAAAGGTCCGCGCTGGCCTCTGCGTTCTGAATGTAGCCGTGGGTCAACCAAGGTGCACGGACGATGACTTCACCCGTGGTCCTGCCGTCTTGCGGCACATCCTCCATATCCGGGCTTACCACCCGTACCTCGACCAGTGGTACGGGCCTGCCCGTCGCGGTGCGGATGGTCACATCATCGCTTATCTGGCTAGCCAGCATGTCGGCATGGGTCACAAAAGGACAGGTTTCGGACATGCCATAGGCCGCATGCAGGTCGATGCCGAGGGCGCGCGCCTGACGGGTCAGCCCCTCGGATAGCGCAGAGCCTCCGATCAGCACTTTCCAGCACGTCAAGTCTGTGCTGGCCGCCTTAGGCGCTCCGAGAACCATCGCCAGAATCGTCGGCACACAATGCGAGAAAGTCACCCCGTGCTGTTCGATCAAAGACAAAAGCCGTTCGGGTTCATAGCGGCCTGGATAGATCTGCTTCAGCCCAAGGAACGTGGCAATATACGGAAAACCCCAACCATGGACATGGAAAAGCGGTGTTATCGGCATGTAGACATCATCCCGCTTCAGCCCGCCCTGCCCCGGGACTGTGCCAAGATCTGCAGCAGCGGCCAGTGTATGCAAGACCAGTTGGCGATGACTATAGCTAACGCCCTTTGGGTCGCCCGTCGTGCCTGTCGTATAAAACAGGGTCGCCCTTGTGTCTTCGGGCAGATCCGCGAAGTCAAAACGGGCGGTCTGCTGTGCTAGGAGTGTTTCGTATTCGCCTGTAAACTCAACAGGCACTGCCGCATCCTCACGGTCTGTCAGCAAGATCAACGTCAAGCGGCGCGTCACCCGAGGCATATAGCGCGACAATCTGGGTGAGACGGCGGCGACAATCATGATGAGATTCTATGTCGCGGCATCTGTGACGATATCATCGTTATTGCCGTCGGCAAGATTTTCTTCGTCTGTTGTTTGTCGCTCCGCGTCAATCAGCGGTGTGTTGTTGATTGTCGCGTATGTGGCAGGCCTGCCTCGCTTGCGTTTGGCTTCGAGCGCGGATCGCCGCCGGTAGCTCTCGACATTCATTTCGAAGATGGTCGCATGATGAACAAGCCTGTCGACGGCCGCGAGTGTCATGGCGGGATCGGGGAAGA
>NZ_FOMW01000051.1 GCF_900112755.1 Sulfitobacter brevis
ATTCGTTACTTTCGGAACCAAAATTCGTTACTTTCGGAACCTTGCACAGGGTTTAAGTCAAGCAGGATAGGGCTTAGACGATTCCGTAACACTACTCCGTAGGTAACATTGTAAACACAAGGCTTCGCTTCGCTCGCTAAAGGGAATCTGCCTAATGGCAGATACCCAAACGGCGATCATGACGGCAAGGCCGTCACGCCGTTAAAGGTTGCTCACACAACAAAAAGCAGAGGGATTTTTCACCCTACCAGTCGCTCGTTTCAGGATACATCAAAACATAGAACCATGGCGCAACCACAAGGACGCTACGCGCCAGCAAGCTGGTTAAAATCCTTGTGGTCACACCAGAACCATATGTTTCTTGATCCTTGCGAAACGGCGACGGAAAGCAGGGGAAAAATAGGCCACCCACTCGACACCAAAAACCCGCGCCACACTTGGCAAGGGCTTCGACCCCTTTAGGGGTGTAAGGCAGATACAGGGGATCAATCCATGGGGTTGAAGGGCTGATCTTCAGTTTCAATCGTGCCATCCCTGACAAGGGTTATGATCTCATTCAAAATAGCTACAAGAGACGCTGTTTCACTTTGACTATGAGAGTAACTTGATTTTCCAGAAGTTGGGGAACTCAGGGAAAATCCAAATTTAGACTGCCGCAGACCGTACCGATACTCAATCCCACCCGTCCGAGTAGCATCATAAACGAAAATAGAGTTTTCATCTATCGGAAATGGCTTGCAATCATCGATGGTAGGTTCTGTCTCGATAGGACGAAACCTAACCATATCGTAGCCTTCAGGAGAAAATAGCTCTTTATCAAGGGATGGATGGACAGTTTTTGCGATCTTATCAAACTCAACAAGTATTTGGTATTCTGATGTGCCATATTTCTCAAATATCTTGCGGTTTCTGCGGCCTTGCAGCTCGTCTAAATAGTTACGTATTTTGTGACTATTTTCAGAAACGTGTAAGTAAGGTATGGCGCTAGCTACTAAATATAAGAAAAATAAAAACCAATCCATTATCGGGTATAGATACAGAGAAAATACCACGTGTGCAGAGATTGCAAGCAACGCAAAAAGCAGGAAAAACCTATGAGGCTTGCTTCTATGTTTTAGAAAAGTATCAATACCTTCCCGATCAAGTGCAACACCGACAGAATTGAAGTAGTGAGGCGCATCGCCATAGAACCGAACACGCGGTTTCATCGGAAATTTCACTGCTATTTTAGCTTTGCATTCAAACACGTCTACATTGTGCGGCGAATCTTTCTCAAAAATCCGTTTCATGCGAATGCCCTATGCTTATCGTAATATGCACGTTGCATGATCATCGGATCATGTCCAACCCACATGACGAGCTGGCGACAATACCGATCATCACGGCCAAAGATTTTGGCGATCTCATCCACCGTCAAAAGTGGCCGCGTTTCGTTTGACCATGACTCACCCGTTGCCCCACTTTCTGCCGCCTGCTTGTACCCCACTTCACCTTTGGACATGACGCGTAAGGTGGTATCGCCCAACCTTTTAGAAATCCATTCTAGGGTGGTCAGATCAGAGTTGCCGAAAAACTGCAAAATACCTGCATTGGCCATGAAGGTCTGCCATCGTTTTTCGTAGAGGGTTTCGAGCTGGCCGAGGTCTTGGATGATCGGCCAGAGCTTGACCCCAAAGCCCGCAATCTGCCCCGCTGCATTCTCGATGGCCTGCATGTGGCCGAGGGTGGCAAATTCATCAAGGCAGAGCAGGACGGGCGGGTTTGGCGTGGCTACGCGGGAATTTTCCATCGCGGCCAGAACCAGATTGATGAACAGGCGCAGCCACCTGTTGCAGGTTCCCATGCGCATGGCTGGCAGGCACAGATAGATTGTGGATTTTTCACTCTTCAGCTCGCCCAGATCAAAATCGTGATCTGACAACACGCCTTGAATGGCCGCAAAATCTAGGAACGAAGTTTGCCGCCGTGCATTGGACAGCACAGAGCCTTTTTCGTTGGGTGGCTTTGTGATGAAGGATTGCGCCAGACCCGCCATGATGCCGTCGAGAAAATCTTCATCATCGGCCATGATCTCTAGCGTCATGGTGAGCAGAACTTCATTGCGCAGGATGCGGCGCATTTCTGGCAGGTTTGCCTTGGCTGCATTGTTGGCTTTGACCAAGTAAAGCATCAACGCGGTGATCAATTCCCGCGCCGATGCGTCCCAGTGTTCATCTTTGCTCGATGAAATCACGAGAGCGTCTGCGATCAATCCCGCATCTTCGACAAGGGTAGGGCTATCTGCTTTCAAGATGGACAGCGGATTGAACGAAGCGCGGAACTTGTCAGGTACATCAGCCACACGAAACGGATCAAGCACCCGTACTTTTTGACCAAGTTTATCATGGCGATGCTCTGCCGTGATGCTTGCCAGCTCACCTTTTGGATCAGTGGCCAGAACCGACCCCGTGTAGCAAAGCATATTCGGCACAATGGCCGAGCGTCCTTTGCCAGCCCGCGAGCCGGCCACGGTGATGATGTGGCGATCATCTGCCAATCCGATCAAATGACCGTCCTGAGCGTAGCGATAGGGCGTGCCGTTATCGTCGCGCTTGGCATCCTGCATTGTTGCCCCAACCACGCCGAGGAACAATTTTCCATCCTGATGCTTGAGCGTTTTGCTGGTCTGGATGTGCTGCGGATCGGCAAAGGTGGCGAGGGGAGGCGAGAATGTTGATTGCTTGGCTGATGGAATGCCACGCGGTACATCGGTAAAAATTTCATTGGTCATAGAATCTATTGCTCCAAAAAGCGGGTCACATGGTTCTATAACAAATTAATGGATTATTAAATTTCAGTTGTTATGCTGATTGCAAGATGTGTGTTGTGTCCCAGAAACCTGCGGTTCCTGAGCCAATCCTAGCGGATCAAGCAACACCATCATGGCAGGGAGACACTGCGTTCTCCCGTGCACCCTCTCGCGGTTTGGTGTCATGCGGCATTGAGCCTTTAACACCAAATGGAGTCCCACGCATGGCACGTCCAAAGACGACAGACCCCCGCTCTAAGCAGCTCAAAGCTCGGTTTACCGAGGCTGAGCTGCAAGTCGTCCATGACCGTGCCGAGAGCACAGGATTGACGACGAGCGATGTTCTGCGTTTTGGCGTTTTGCGCGAGACTCCCCCACCGCGCAGACGGGGCGTGCATCCTGTGAAAGATCAGCAGGAGCTTGCCCGTCTTTTAGGCGCGGTTGGGAAAATCGGCAGCAACGTCAACCAGCTTGCGCATGTTGCCAATGCAGGCGCATGGCCAGAAAACCAGCTCCTTCACCAAGCTGCGGCAGACATCCAATGGATGCGCCACACTTTGATGATTGCGCTTGGTGTTCCTGACAAGCCCCCGCGGCCGTCGCGATGATCCTCAAGGGATCACAGCGCGGCGGTGCGGTGAATCTGGCCGATCACCTCACCAACACCCGCGAAAACGACCACGTTGACGTGGCCGATCTGCGTGGTGTTGCGGCCTCTGATCTGCATGGCGCGTTGCAGGAAATTGACGCAACGTCCAAAGGCACGAAGGCCACGCAGCCGTTCTTTTCAGTGAGTATCAATCCCCCAGAAGGGGCGCGGCTCACCTTGGAAGATTTCAAGGAAGCGGCACGGGCTATTGAGGAAAAATTTGGCCTTACAGACCAACCCCGCGCCATTGTCACGCACGAGAAAAACGCCCGCCTTCATGCACACGTTGTCTGGTCACGGATCGACACCGAAAACATGAAAGCGATTGAGCTGTCATTTTCCAAGCTCAGGCTGCGCGAGGTCAGCCGCGATCTGTTCTTGCAGCACGATTTTGAAATGCCCGAAGGCTTGCGCGATCGTGAGAAAGCAAAGCCAGACAATTTCAGCCCCCAGATCTGGCAACAGGCAAAGCGCATCGGTGAAGATCCGCGCGATCTAAAGCGGATTGTCAGCGATGCGTTCAAAGATGCAGACGGCGCAAAGGCGTTCCAAGCCCAGCTTGAAGGCCACGCAATGCAGCTCGCCAGAGGTGATCGACGGGGCTTTGTGGTGGTTCATCACACAGGCGAAGCCCTACCGATCAACCGATATTTGGATATGAAGCAGAAGGATATTCGCGCAAAACTTGGCGATCCTGCACACCAGATCACGGTTGATCAGGCGCGATCATTGCTCAACAGCCGCATGACCGCGCAGGCAGAAAAGCAGCTCGATGATGGGAAGCGGCGCCAGGATGCAGACCAGGGGAAATTAAAAGACCAGGTGTTGCAGATGCGCGGTGAACATCGCGCTCTCAGAGAGGCTCTTAAAACGGCTCAGGAAGCCCGCACAGCGTCCGAGGCGCTAGAGAGAGCCAACCGCCTCCGTAAGGGCTTAGGCGGCCTCTGGCAGCGTCTTACGGGCGAACATGGGCGTATTGCCAAGCAGAACGCCGACGAGGCCGAACAGGCCACACAGCGCGATGCAGGCGAGCGCGAGGCCATGCGCCACGGCCAGCTTGATGAACGCGCCCTTTTGCAGACCTCGATCACAGCCATGAAGGAGAAGCATCTACGTGAAACAAACCAGCAGCGAGCTGTTCTAGGGCATTGGCTGTCGATGGATAAAGACACACAGCGCGAGGCGATCAAAACCCACGTTGACCAGATCGAAACTGAGAAACGGGGTTGGCGTGAGCTGCGCGATGAACGGGCAAAGCAGGGTAAAGACCGAGGCCGAACGCCCTAGTCTGCCCCCTCCTCCGCCATCTGTGTGTTGGCCAGCTCGAAGCCAGCTCGTGCCGTTTCGAGGCATTGCGTGTTCATGGCGTCCACCTCTT
>NZ_FOMW01000050.1 GCF_900112755.1 Sulfitobacter brevis
GCTAGGAATCCAGCCGCTTAAGCTAGGAATCCAGCCGCTTAAGCTAGTTTACTAGTCAGGCTTTCTAGCCTATTGACTAGGCATGGGAAAAACAACGCAAGTAGCTGCTGACCGCGCCTATGATCAGACTAAAACTGTGCTGCCTGCTGAGGTAGCGCAGGGTGTATATATGCAAAATGCGCCGGGTCTTGCGGCGCTCAAACTGATGCATCTGATGATAGGTACGGCAGGTGGCCGCATGGCTGACGATGTTCAGCATACGTTAACTCTCTCTGACATCCGTAAGATTGACGGCATGGACAATCATACCCGCGCATCAATCACCCCGCTTTTTGCGGAATTGGCCGCAGCCGTTTTGATCCACGACGACACCGAAAAAAAACGTGTCAGAATTGGTGGGATGGTTGATGATGCGGAGATTGATTATCGCGAAGAAAGTACGTCAGGGCACTTGATTGTGTCTTGGTATTTTGGGCGCACTTTTCGACGTATGGCGCAGGATTCAAATCACTGGGCAATCCTCGATCGGCAGGCGGTGTTCCATCTGGGTAGTAAATATTCAGTGCTGCTTTTTCAGCACATTGCCAGCCTGCAAAATCTTAAACACAAGACGAGTAAACGGTTCACTGTGAGCGAACTTCGGGCTGTGTTTGGGATACCCGAAGGGAAGCTAACAAGGTTCTCAAACTTTAATACGTGGGCCATCAAGGCGGCTGTGGATGAGATAAACAGTGACCTTACACGGCTGCACTTAACGGTAAAATATCACAAGATTGGCCGGACAGTGGCCGAGGTTGAAATAGCTTGGGAGGTCAAAGCAGACCTGAAAAAAGTGAAAGATGAACTGGATCGCCCAAAGGTAGGCCGAAAAGTGCGGCGGGATGGCACAGCGGAAACGCCTGTGATGATTTTCCCTGACTCTGGAAGCGTGAAGAATACCCAGCCTTGGGACCGGATCGCACGGGACAATGCGCCGCGCATCGACGGGCGGCATGTGCCAGACCTGCGCAAGCTGGCTGATACGTTCCGCAAGTGGTGCGGTGAGAAGTCGATCCCGTTGGATGGTTCTTCTATCGAAAAAACTTTCGCGACATGGTGCAAGAGCTATTCAGCGCGATAGACCGTTCAACAAACGGTGGTTTTTGCAGATGACAGAAGCGGATGCGTTTTGTCGAACGCATCCGTGCCGGAAGCCTCTGCATGATCGGTGCTGGCCTGCCATCGACAGTCCGGAGCATACGGTCCACACGGGGACGATGGAAGAAGCCCCAGCACTCAAGCCCTCTCCTCCCAAAGTTTCAGCAAAAGCGGTCTGCGGGTTCCAAGTTGACCCAACGTTGGCGACATTTTTTTACAGTTAAGAAAAGCCCCCGTGTTAGAAACACTCCGAATTAGAAAGGCACGATATGACTGAAGATAAACCTACCAGTCCCGAAATTGAAAAGACCCTTGAACCCGAAGTTGAAAAAGCTGGGGAGATCATCCAAAATTCAGACGAAATTATCACAGCAATGATCGCTTCTTGTGTGAAAAACACTATTTCAGGGGAAGCGATCATCTCATATCTTGTTGTAAAGCTCGGGGTTAAGGCAGACAGAGCCGCATCACTTTATAAACAGGTGTATAATGCTGGGGACCCATTCTCAAAAAATTAGGCAGGGGCTACTTCCGCCTCTCATGGAATTCTACGCATAAGCAGATATTCAAGAGTTCAACAAAGGGTATTCATTTTAGGGTGGCAGCTGACATTTCTTCAATCCGCCACATAGCGGATTTCTGGGGCCTTACGCAGTAGGGGAACTGTGGTCGGACGTGTTCCGCCAGCGGATCAGCCGCAAGAGGCTCGGCAGGGGGTGTGGTCGGGTTTCAGACCATTTGTTTCGGCCATAGCCACCAAGACTTCACAAACATGAACTGTCTTATCGGTGTTTTAACGACCAGAAGTAGAATCCCGATTGATAAAAGGCACCAGATCGCAGCCACTTCATTGGGGTCATTGGTCAGTAACATGGCCAATCGCGGTCCGACCAGAAAGTGATACACGGTCAGTCGCCAAGATCCATACATGAGGGGCATCACGAATGCCGCGAAGAAGTAGCTGGGATAGATACTCAGGAAAGATGCCCAAGAATCGACAGTGATGAAGTTCAGAATCCCGTTGGTCGGTATCTCCCAAGCGATATGCCAGTCTCCGGAAACGGAGCATAGTCGCTCGGCACAGAGTATTTTGCCCAGCGGACATGACCCTGCCCATTCAAACGGGTAAAGCTGCAAAAGCATGATGACTGCCGAAATGAAACAGATTGTATAAACCGGCCATTGAATTTTCTCACGCACGTGGCTCGGTATAAAATACATCGCCAGCATATTGATGAAGAAGGGCTGGAACGTGATGTGCAAATAACTCAAGAGAGTGGCAACTTGGTTAGAAGGCAGTGAGCACTGATCAATGACCGAATAAGTAAAAGCCTGCAAAAGCTCCATTAAGGAGAAATAACCCAAGGCGATCCATAACGGCGCTGGTTCTTTCTTGTAAGCTGCGTAAGCAGTTGTTCCTAAACCGACAACTGCCAATGCAGTTGACGCTTCACCGCTCCAACACATAAATTTCTCTCTCTTGATACGAAAGTATGACTAACGACTCTGCAACTTGAATGCCAGATGGCCCTATCCGTTATTCAGGTCCGATCAAAAACGCTCCTTTTTGGAACATACTCAAAACACCCCGATTGACGCTGCCAAAAACCCCGTTCAAAACCCAACCAGTTGTTGAACGTTTTTGGAAGGGTCATATCAGTGATCATCGGCTACGCGCGTGTCTCTACAGAAGATCAGCATCTTGATGCCCAGACCTCTGCCCTTGAGGCGATTGGCGCTGATCGCATCTTTGCGGAAAAAGTCTCTGGCACCAAAAAATCCCGCCCTGAGCTAGACCGCATGATCGAGCAGTTGCGGGACGGTGACGTGGTTGTCGTAACCAAGTATGACCGTCTTAGCCGATCCCTACAGGACCTCTTGAGCATCGTTGAGGCGGTCGGCGCACAGGGCGCGGGCTTCCGGTCCTTGGCTGAGGACATCGACACCACAACACCAGCAGGACGGCTGGTCTTTCATGTGTTCGCTTCCATCGCCCAGTTCGAGCGCGAGCGGATATCCGAGAGGACCAAAGAAGGTCTTGCCGCCGCCCGCAAGCGGGGCCGCATCGGGGGCAGACCCACTGCCCTGTCGCCAGAGCGCAGCGCGGAGGTTGCGCGTATGCGTGACAAGGAGGGCCGTGGCATCGCGGAGCTGGCGCGTCTGTTCGAGGTCAGTCCAAACACTATCAGGCGGGCTTGAAGGAGGGCTACTCTGATTTGCCGAATACTCGCGCCCACAATCCTTGACGGGGCCTCCCCTGCCCCGCGTCAGTGAGCAAGGCCTGCCCTTTTTTAGCTACTCCCCGCCATTCGTCGCGTTCTTCTTTGAATTCGTCTGCCCGTTCGAGTGCCGCTTTAAGTTCAGCTCGTAAGGTTGCGATTTCAATATCTTTTTCGGTGTAGCGATCACCTGTATCAGTCTGTAGCACGCTACGGTTTTGATGTAGTGTATCGCTTGTATCGCCTTTATCAGAAATTTTCAGGTCGCCATACACTCGCAACAGTTCGGACGTATCCAAACTTGGCTTTCCATCTTTACCAATAACCTTGGAAACCTTACCATTTTTGATGTGTCGCAGCAACGTAGACCGAGCGACGCCCACCCGTCTTGCCGCCTCCGATATTGTAACTTGTGTCATGTAGCAACTGCCTGTCTCATAGTGATCTATGATGTAGTGTAGCGATCTATATCACTACAGACAATCTCTCCATAAACCCTCAACAACTGTTTGGGTTTTGAACAGTGTTTGTGGTGGCGTAAAACAGGGCAGGGGGCGCGCGTTCCAAAAAGGAGGGTTTTTGGCGCGATCCTAAGATCGGTAGTGCGGACTTTCGTGCCATTCGCTGCGGACGCGAAAGTCTGGATGGTGCTGCCGCAGCAGCATCCGTTGAGGAGGTCGGGGACTTGGCCAAAACCGACAATTTCGACCAATATACTCGCTCCAGATACAAAATCTTGCCGACGACAAAATAGGTCATTTAAGCTGACCCAATATTCGGTTAGGCGTCGTTTTCCAGATCGAGGATTCCGCTCATGCTGTTCCAACTCGCCTATGTAAGTTTGTCACGGTTAAAGTTAGACGAAACCACTTTGTCTGACATCTTAGAAGCTTCTCAGCGAAACAATGCCAGAGACGAGATCACCGGCATTCTAATGTACCATGATGATATGTTTTTCCAAGTGCTGGAGGGTGATCGGTCCGCAGTTGAAAACTGCTATTACGAGCGGATTAGCCATGACCCTCGTCACGAAAGCTTATCACTCATGTGGACTGATGCGGTCAAGAGTCGAACATTTTCGGACTGGGCGATGGGGTATGTGGGACCAGATGAAATTGGCCAATACACACAGAACAGCTTTCAGTCCTTGTCCTGTCTAAAGAGCGACGAAGCTGTGGCCGCGAATACCAACGGGATAGCATTGGAACTTGCCCGATTGATGTTCTTGGATTTCAAAAAGCGCGTTTGATCGAGGAAATTTGACCGGACAGGCTACTTAGGTGGCATCGCTTATCACGCATGCCTGTAGGCTGGCACCGGCAAAACTTTTCTCGGTCCCGCTCGGTAGTTTGGGCTCAAAGCGGCCCTTCGCTGCGCTTGCATCACTGCCCCAGAAACCACCGTTTTTGAGCGGCCCTCGAAATCTCAACATCACACGAATGGCAGAATACCTGATGTGACTTCACATTTTCCGCATTGCTGCCGCGCATTCGCCATTGTTTCCACCTTAACTATGGCGATAGCTATTGGCTGGCGCTTGAGCGCCAGCATCGGGGCAGCACCATGGCAAAGACCTATACGTTTGAAGCGCTCGGCTTGCTGCATTGCGGCGTGGATGAGAGCATCCTCAACATCGTCACCTTGGCCTCCCGCGTCCTTGATGCGCCGATCTCTTATGTCTCGGTGCTCG
>NZ_FOMW01000048.1 GCF_900112755.1 Sulfitobacter brevis
TTGATCAAGCGACGTTTGCCGCGGATTTCCACGCCTCGAATGCTTCGAGTCGATGGTAGCGGATGGTGAGAGCGGAACGACGGCGGGCTGGTACGGCGAAGGAATTGCGGGTTGCAGATTACATCGAAACGAAACGTTGTAAACTACCCGGCGATCGGAAACCCTGCATCACCCGCTCTCGTTTTCGAAAAGGGAGATGGCTGTTTTCTGCACGGTTATTGAGCCCCTTGTGGGACCAATGATCAAGGCCAGGCACGACGGTTGTGTCGCAAACTTTTCGAGCTTTTTCTCTGTCTAACGATGTGGCAGCAGTTTGTCTTTGAAGGCCACCGGCGCAGGGAGCAGAACAATGATTGATTTTAAAGGCGCGCATTATCCGAAATCTGTGATCCTGTACGCAGTCTATTTCTATGTTCGGTTTGCGGTATCGTATCGGGATCTCGAAGAAATCATGGCCGAGCGCGGCGTCGACGTTGATCACGCCACTCTGAACCGATGGGTCGAGAAGTATTCAAGCGCCATCGCTGTGCAAAGCCATCGCCGGAAGGCACAGACAGGGCGATCTTGGCGAATGGATGAGACTTACGTGAAGGTCAAAGGTCGCTGGATGTATCTTTATCGAGCGATCGACAAATGGGGCAACAGCCTAGATTTCATGCTGTCTGAACGACGTGATGAAGCGGCGGCGACCGCATTCTTCGCCAAGGCGATCGCCAGCAACGGATGGCCAGACAAGGTCGTTATCGACAAAAGCGGATCGAACGCGGCCGGTCTGTTCAACATGAATTGCCTGCTGGTAATGCATAACTGGTATTGGTTGGCGTTGTTGCAGGGACCCCCGGTCGGTTGATATTGGGTGCGTTCTGTTCGTTTCAGGATGCTGTAAATGCCGCACAAATTCAACGCCGAGCGGCGCGACAAAATTCCGAAGCAAAGGCATCGAGTGACAAACTGGGCCGAGTACAATGAAGGCCTGCGGCGACGTGGTGATCTGACGGTATGGATCAGCGAAGACGCACTTGCCCTGTGGTCGGCACCACGCCGTACGACGCGTGGCGGACAGCCGCACTACTCTGATCTGGCAATCGAGCTGTGTCTGACGCTGGGCCTGGTCTTCAAGCAGCCGCTGCGTCAAACCCAAGGCTTGATGCGCTCTATTGCGCGGCTGCTAGGAGTTGGGATCGCAGTGCCGGATTTTTCTATCCTGTCGCGCCGTGGAAATGGGCTGACGTTGCGCCTGAAGCCCAGGTCCAAGAGCGACAAACCTTTGCAACTGGTTGTGGACAGTACCGGCCTGAAGATCTTTGGCGAAGGTGACTGGCTTGAGCAAAAGCATAAAACAAAGCGCAAACGGCGCTCTTGGCGAAAGCTACATCTCGGTCTTGATCTTGTCAGCGGTCAGATCGTCTGCTCTGATCTGACCCAGGATGACGTCGGCGATCCAACGGCGCTGCCAGATCTCTTGGATCAAGTCGACGGCCCGGTTGATCTGTTTTTGGCAGACGGCGCTTACGACGGAGAACGAACATCTGATTTGCTTGCCGCTCGGTTCGGATCTGCAATCGAAGTCACGATCCCACCTCCCAGAAACGCGATCCTGAGCCCCAATGCGGCCAAAGATCCGACGGCGCGCGATCGCCATATCGCTGAGATCGCAGCCCGCGGGCGAATGGTTTGGCAGAAAGCCACGGGCTACAATCAACGCAGCCGCGGCGAAACTCTCATGGGCCGCTGGAAAACAGTTATTGGGCCCAAGCTAAAGGCGCGCACCTTCGAAAATCAAAAAACAGAAGCCAAGATTGGCGTCCGAGTTCTCAATCGGATGACCGGACTCGGCAGTCCAAGTTTTAAACGTACCGCATGAATTCCGTCTCGGGTTGGGCGCGTTGCGAGTTGCAGTTGATCTGTGCAACACGGCCAATTGAAAGCGAAGAACCTCTGAACTACGCCGTCCGCGTCGTCTCATCTGCGTTTACAACAGCCAAATCCAACTCTGGCAAGTCCCGCAGTGTCTGCAAATCGAACGTCATCAGAAACTTTTTTGTCGTCACAAAGGTATGCGGCGCGCCGGGTCGCGGTGCTCTCGGACCGCTGGCGATCAGATCCTTGAACCGGAGTCGCGCCAGCAGATCGCGACTGACTTCCTTGCCAAAGACGTCCTTCAGTCCTGCCCTATCAATCGGCTGATGATAGGCGATGGCGCAGAGCACCCCCATCTCAATCTCGGTGAAGGCCAGGGATTGGTCGCCAAGATCAGCCGAAGCCTTGATCGCCTCGGCAAACTGCGTCTTTGTCCGCAACATCCAACCACCAGCAGCCTCCATCAATTCATAAGGACGGCCTGCCAGCTCCCCTTGAATGTCTTCGATCAGCATCTCGACCGAAGCCCCCTGCCCGACCACGCGCGCCAGGTCGTCGCGGCCAACCGGCGTGGCACTGGCAAACAGTACCGCTTCAATCCGCCCCATCCATGCGCGCCACCGCAGCTCTTGCGGCAGGTCCTCCAGTTCTCGATCAAAGACGCCTTCGCGTCCGGCCTCCTTCGATTTCGAGTTCTTTTGTTTCGCAGCGGAGGTCATGGCGGTGCGGGTCATCGCACAATCCCATACAGCCGAAAGGTCGGCCGCCCAGTGAGCTCACACGCGACGCCCAACTCAACCAGCCGATCGCAGAACCTACGGGCGGCGCGATCGGTCATTGTGATCGTGGTGCCTTGAATTGTTGGTGACAGCATCATCGAAGGACCAATTGCATCCTCAGACAGGAACAGGTCGGCCGCCGCCTTCGACCCCTTCGCGCGGAGCTTTGGAGTGACAACTCGGAGCGCAGATGCTCGGGTCGCAAGATCTCGCGCCAACCGGATCGTATCTTCGATGGAGATCAAAAGACGCGCTTGAACCTCTATCTCCACCCCCTGCCCGTCCGCGACCAGATCGCGCAACATCGTTTTTGTAAGGTGTTGTGCCGCGACAGGCAGCAGTGACGTCCAGTTCAATACCCGCGCCAAAACGATATCAGCCAGCAGACACGCGATCCGTTCGGCCCGGTCATCCATTTCCAGAACCGCGCGCATCACGGCAACACAGCCCGCCAACGGCCCATGGGATTTTGCGCGGACAACACCGGCGGCCATCCAGCCTGCAATGTCACCTTCAAAGTTCGAACCAACAAGATTCTTTAAGCCAATTTGCAAATCTTGCCCGGTTAACCGCAGCGCCACACCAGCCCGCCAAAACGCCAGTAGATCGCCATCCGGTCCGCGTGCCTCCCCTGCCGGCGTCAGGTGGTAAGCGTCGCGGATATCCACCTCTCGGGCCAGCCGTCCTTCGAGTTTTGACGTCGCCGTTGCCGCTTGTAGTGCAAGCTTGTTGGCGAGCAGTTTAAGAGGCACACCTTGGGACGGATCGCTTACCAGTTTATCGAGCACCGTCAGCGCAGCCCCTGACCGAAAAGCCACAGACTCGAAGGTTTCTGCACGCCCACAGGTGACCCAACCCGGCAGCTTGGGTAGAGTGTTCAAGTCGTCAGAGAGTGCAGCAGGCTGATAAGTCATGTTGGAACACTAATCTCCCACGGCGCTTTTATCCACAAAATAGTGAATTAACCGCCCCACCTTACAGCTCTGCACTATGTCCAATAAGTTTGCATTATCGGGGTCTGCTCCGGTAGGGGGCAGGATAGTACGTGTCGTTTTAGTTTCATGGGTGGACTCGCCTTAAATCAGCCCTCTCGCCCTTGACGTTTCCATTCCATCGGTGGACTGGGCTCTTGCTCAATCTCTGGACTCGGTAGCAGCGAAAAAAAGGGCGAGCAAGATCAACACACTCCGCATGCATGCGGCATCGACAACTCGAAGCTATCTTCTAAGTCCGCTCGCCCCCCACGTTTTGGAATCCACCAATGAACCTAAAATCCAAGAATGAAACAAGAGCATAGATTCAAGAATATCAACGCGTTAGAGTCCAGCAATGAAGCAAGAACGACTGGCCAAAATGTTGGAACGCCGGAATAAGTGAGATTCAAGCGCTTCCTCGAAAAACTGACCGGGGTTCATGAGACTCGCCACCCGTATTTGTGAGACTGGACGCGCCGAGGTTTTTGAGACTGGCGACGTTGCGCCCCAACAAAACAAGGACCTGCCCATGGTTAAAACGCCGCCGATCGAAGCAAGGCCATCAAAATTCACCTTCCATACGGCTGCGGTATAGTCTCAAAAACCTCTGCATGTTTTTCCGCCAGTCTCATCAATAGCGGCTCAGTCTCAAAAATTCAGTTTGGATAAGGCATTAAAATCACGTGAAACCCAGTCTCAATATCCCAGGCGTTCCGACAAAATCGCACCCGGACCCCGCTATCACCTCCTCGCCCAACAAGGACGACGAGAGAGACGCAGCCGCAAGTGAGGCCATCGGTGTTCCGAACCTTGTACCCGGATCAGGTGCGCTTGACCGACTGGTTGACACAGCCCGCGACTACGCCCGACAGGCAACGGCCAAGAACACCAGTCTCGCCTACAAGAAGGACTGGGCCCATTTCAACAGTTGGTGTCGACGTCGGGGGGCGAACCCCCTGCCCCCTTCCGCTGAACTCATCGGGCTCTATATTGCCAACTGCGCGTCGCCGGACGATGGCTCCCCTTCACAGTCGGCGTCTCGACCCCTCTCCGTTTCTACAATCGAACGTCGTCTCTCGGGGATGGCTTGGCAGTATCAACAGCGGGGCTTTGTGCTCGATCGCAAGAACCGTCACATCGCCACCGTACTGGCAGGAATTCGCCGCAAACACGCGCGGCCGCCGGTGCAGAAAGAAGCGGTATTGACCGAAGACATTCTCGCG
This sequence comes from Sulfitobacter brevis, assembly GCF_900112755.1. Classification (GTDB taxonomy): domain Bacteria; phylum Pseudomonadota; class Alphaproteobacteria; order Rhodobacterales; family Rhodobacteraceae; genus Sulfitobacter; species Sulfitobacter brevis. Next base: position 4,837 of record NZ_FOMW01000048.1, read on the forward strand.
ATGGTTGCCACACTGGATTTTAATCTGCGCGGGCTGCGGGATCGGGCGATCCTGCTGATTGGCTATGCGGGCGGGTTGCGCCGATCCGAGATCGTCAGTCTGGATCACGGGAAAGACGACACGCCAGATTCAGATGGCTGGATGGATATCTCCGACGACGGAGCCCTGCTTACGTTCAACGCAAAGACAGGATGGCGAGAGGTGGAAATTGGCCGGGGATCATGTGACCAATCCTGCCCGGTGCATGCGCTGGAACAATGGCTGCACTTTGCCAAGATTGATTTTGGGCCTTTGTTCGTTCGCACGTCACGTGATGGCACGAAGGCGCTGGAGGCGCGGCTTTCTGATAAACATGTCGCGCGGCTGATCAAACAAACTGTGTTGGATGCTGGCATTCGCAGCGACCTGCCGGAGAAAGAGCGTTTGGCCCTATTCTCTGGCCACTCCCTGCGGGCCGGGCTTGCCAGCTCAGCCGAGGTTGATGAGCGTTATGTCCAGAAACACCTCGGCCAGGCGTTGTTGCACGGAGGGTAAATTGGCTGGAACGCGCCCTACCCGAGACGGATTTCAGGCGGTGCGTTCGAAATTGGGCCTGCCAAGTTCGGTCATCCGGTCCAGAATCCGGACGCCAATCTTGGCCTCTGTCTTCTGATTTTCGAACGATCTCGCCTTGAGTTTGGGGCCAATGACGGCCTTCCAACGACCCATCAAGGTTTCGCCACGGCTGCGCTGATTATATCCCGATGACGTTTGCCAAGCCATGCGACCACGGGCAGCTATGTCCGCGATATGGCAGTCTCGAGTGCTTGGGTTTTGGGCGGCATCGGGGCTCAAGACCGCGTTCTTCGGAGGTGGGAT
>NZ_FOMW01000019.1 GCF_900112755.1 Sulfitobacter brevis
GACCTGATGGAGATCGTCGAAGACAGATATGAAGCCGGATCAACGCTGATCACCAGCCAATTGCCCATCGACGCCTGGCATGACGTGATCGGTGAACCTACCTTCGCAGATGCCATTCTCGACCGTCTCGTACACAACGCATATCGCGTCGAACTCGACGGCCAGAGCATGCGAAAAACCAAACTCAAAACAGGTGACGAAAGCGCCCAAAACGGTTAACTAAAAACTCAGGCCTCGCAGCCGCTAAACAAGGGCGGCCGGATACACCGGTTTAGGTGGCCGGATGTTGTCGGAATGACCGGCCGGATGCACCGGAATACGCAGCAGTGCGTCATGCCCGCGATAACTATGGTTTGACAGTGCTTGGAGAGGTTGGTCGCAAGGAAGGTGAGATGACCGATGACGAGATCATGCAGGATGTTGAAACCTATCTCAATGCAGGCGCGTCGTCAGTTTACCTTGAGGCCGCAGAGATTTTTGAGGGCGATAAAGCACGCGACGCATTGATTATGCGACTGACCAAGAATTTTCCAAAGGAAGCTTTGGTCTTTGAGTTACCTGTAAATATTATATCCGGCATCACCGATGCGATAAAACACAAGATGGCGTCCAAAATGGTCGCTATGCTCGGAACAGATGTAAATCTCGCAAATGTCGAACATTATGAGATCTACGTGTTGGAATGTTTGCGACGTGGTTTGGCAGGGGATACCAATCACTCTGACGGCGCATTCAGGCGAGCCGGGATCGGTGTGTAATAGGTGCTACTTGAATCTATTGCTTCGCGACTGATTGGAGTGAGTGTTTGATCGCAGCCAGCATTGATGCTGTTCTGGCATTGATCGCATTCGACTATGGCGAGGCGCACAATTATCTGCTGCCAACACGATGCTATTTTTTTCTGTATGCCCGCGACTTGATGATCACGAGGGACCCTGAATGCAAAAGCTGCGTCGCCCAGATCGGGGGAGCCGCCCCTGCTTCGTTTTGATCCGGCTGGATGGGTTCAACGCTGCAGTTTGCATCAACATCCGGAATTGACGCCGCATTGCGGCACTAAAGATGCTGCGCAGTCGATAGACTCTGATCGGGTTCTAAAACTACATGTCTATTGGCAGAGCGCTGGACACCTTCATTTGCCTTAAGATAAAGACTGTTGTTGTCGATCGGACGATACCAAGCCGGAGCAGATTGTGCATGATAAATTGCTCCAAGGCTTCTGGATCACGGGCCGCGACTTTCAAAATATAATCAAAGTCACCAGTGATAGACGTACACTCCAGAACCTGATCGTTTTTCTCGATAAAATCCAGGAAAATACCAAGTGAGGAGGTCTGGTGATCAATGAGGGAGACTTGGACATGTGCAAATGCGTTCAAGCCTAGTTTTTTGCCATCAAGGATTGCGGCGTAGCGGGTTATATAACCCTCTTCCTCTAACCGTTTGACGCGCCGCCAACAGGGCGATGGCGAAAGACCAACCGCGTCCGACAACGCTTGCGTGCTGGCACGTCCATCGCGTTGCAATACCTTTAAAATTAGTTTTTCAAACGAGTCGAGCATGAAGGAACCTATTCTCAGTCCTCTAGGTGAAATTTACCCAATAATTGCAGATTAGAGGTAAATTAGGAAGGAAATACCCTCTCTGAGGTGTCACCATGCCCAAATTAATCAATCCTTTGGGGTTTATCGCTGCGTTTCACAATCAACTATGAGGTCCCGCCAATGAGTCCTAAAAACCACGTCTATCAATCTATTGCCCGTGCCACACACGAACATGGGGTCGACACGATGTTTGGGCTGATGGGGGATGCGAACCTCTTTATCGTGGACAGCTTTGTGCGCGAATGCCACGGCCGGTTTGTGCCCGCAGCGCATGAAGGCAGCTCTGTGCTCATGGCTTTGGCGTATGCTTGTGTTTCGGGGCGCGTCGGCGTCGCGACCGTGACCCATGGGCCTGCCTTGACCAACTGCATGACTGCGCTGATCGAAGCTGTGCGGGGGCACGTCCCGCTGGTTATTCTTGCAGGCGACACCCCCACAGATACCCCACGCCACCTCCAAAGCATCGACCAACGTGAAGTGGTTAAGGCAACAGGTGCGGGGTTTGAGCAAATCCGCACACCTCAAACGGCGTGCAAAGATGTCGCCCGTGCTTTTTACCGCGCACGCGTTGAACGCCGCCCCGTTGTTCTGAACATGCCAGCCGATTTCATGTGGCAGGAGGTTAAACACGAAAACCAAGTGCTTGATGTATTTACCGCCCCCGGTGGTGTCGCGGAAGGTGATATTCTTGATAACGCAGTTGGCATGATCGCTTCTGCGCGCCGCCCGTTGATCCTAGCAGGAGGTGGCGCAGTGGCAGCGCGCGCGCAGTTGATTCGCCTTGCTGACCGATTAGAGGCCCCGCTCGCGACTACCCTGAAAGCCAAAGGATTGTTCAACGATCACCCTTATAACATCGATATCTTCGGGACACTTTCCACACCCGCGGCATATGATCTGATCGCTCAATCCGACTGTATTATCTGCTTTGGCACAGCGCTGAATGACTTCACAACAGATCGTGGCAAGCTGATGAGCGGTAAGCGGATCGTCCAAATTGATGTCGATCCCACCGCTATTGGTGGTGGGCTACATCCCGACGCAGCACTTGTCGCGGATGCGGGATTGACCGCTGAAACCATCGTGTTTTGGCTGGATAAGGCTGAGATCCCTGCAAGTGGCTTTACCCGTGAATTGGACACCGCAGCACTTACCGCGCATCCGGCAGGAACGGGCAAAGCAGCAGATGGCTTTGTAAACTATGTGGATGCGCTTGAGCGGTTGGAACAAGCCTTGCCCAAAGACCGCGTATTGGTAACAGATGGGGGGCGTTTCATGACAGAGGTCTGGTGTCGTCTCTCAACTCCCGATCCACAGAGCTTTGTCAGCAGCGTAAATTTCGGAGCAATCGGATTGGGGTTACAAGAAGCTGTGGGCGCAGGCCTTGCTGTACCGGACCGGCCTGTTATCCTTTTCAGTGGCGATGGTGGCTTCATGATGGGCGGCATCAACGAGTTCAACACCGCCGTGCGTCTTGGCCTTGATCTGATTGTCATCATCGCCAATGATTCTGCTTATGGGGCCGAACACATCCAGTTTTTAGATCGAAAGATGGACCCCAGCCTTACACAATTTCACTGGCCTTCTTTCGCAGATATCGCAGAATCCCTTGGCGGAGAAGGGTTCGAAGTGCGCTCACAAGAGCTTCTTGAAGAAGCCCTTGAAGCGCTAAAAAACAGGAAAGGTCCATTCCTGATCGAACTTCGGCTAGACCCTGTAGACGTCCCCCGCATGCGCATCTGAAGGGTCGAGAAATATATCGAACAGGTTTCAGGTAAAAATGATCTCGGCGGCGGCAATCATTGGAGTATTTGCCGCAAATGGCAACAGAGTCCGCAGCGTGTGAATTGGCCATTTCCTAATCGCGGCGGCTTATATGAAGGACCGGTTTCGTTGCTGCATTGTGACACCGGAATCTGAGCAGACGCAGCAATATCTATGCTGAGCGCGTATGCAGCACAAAAATCGAATTCACAGTGTGGGCTCACAGCCGCCTTTCGCTTGCGCAGAAACACTTGGCGGTGCAGCCACTGTGAAGCTGATATAAGAATTTGGGCTATAATACCTCGTCAGCGCTATGTTGATGTTTGGGTTAGAGGGTTGGATGGAGGACAAATCATGCCTAGAGTCCAACTTCCCGCCGTTACACCGAAACGCAGAGCCTGGAACAAAGGTCGCCTCGTCGGGCAAAAGCGCCCGCTACTTCCTAAACAGGTCTGGGCCATCCGCGCCCGCCTCGAACTAGCGGGAAACCTTCGCGATTTGGCTTTGTTCAACGTCGCAATCGACAGCAAGTTGCGCGGTTGCGACTTGGTCGCGCTCAAGGTCGATGACCTTATCAGAGATGGCAGGGTGCGCGAACGCGTGTCGGTTGTCCAAAGCAAAACGAACAAGCCCGTGCAGTTTGAACTGGCTGAAAACACGCGAGAAACTGTGTCCAGTTGGATCAGATCTCCGGAAATGATCGGATGCCAATTCTTGTTTCAGAGCCGTTTTCATGATCGCCCGCACATATCAACACGCCAGTATGGGCGTTTGGTTCGGGACTGGGTTGTTTCCATCGGGTTAGAACCCAGTGGTTATGGCACCCATTCCATGCGCCGAACAAAGGTGGCGGAAATCTACCGCAAGACAGGCAACCTGCGTGCCGTCCAGCTTTTACTTGGACACACAAAGGTTGATAGCACCGTCAGATATCTGGGGGTCGAGCTCGAAGACGCGCTGAGCATTTCCGAGGGGATCGACATTTAAGAACCTTGACGAACGGCAGGAGCCGTTCGTCATTTCGAAGCGGTCACCGCCGCTTGGTTGTTCCTACGGCAGTGCTGAGCCCTCTTTACCACTTTTCTGCAATGCAGCGAATGTCTGCTGTTACGGCTGATGTCGATGCTGCAAACCACAATTTGACCCGTGGGTGACTTACTTTTCTGAGACATGGGTCGCTTTAGGTCCGGTTCAGCATCTTCCGATATTTTGTCACAAACAGGTCCTTGCCCTTCATGAGGCGTGTTATTTTATCTCCGGCGGTAAACAACACGAGATAGGAATTCCCTTTCTGCGGCCCCAGGGGGACTAAGAAAGGCGCTTTGTCCCACGGTTTGTATTTGGCCACGTCCTCGACCTTTTTGCCGTCGATCAGCGACGTCAGCATCTTTTCCAACCAAGGTGTTTGGCGGCTGACAGCGACGATTGTCATCGCATCTCCGGCCTCAGCGACATCTCCAGCGGCAAAGACATTCGGCAAGTCAGATGGGCGCAACCACGGGTCGGTCTTGACCCTATTGGCGGCACCTTTGGTGATGCCTGGCAGCGTCTCAAGAATGCTCGACACGGCACGAGACCCGATGGCGGGGAAGATCAGATCGGCGGCAATTCTATCACCATTACTCAGTTGAAGCTCACCGGCATAAGGCTCGGTCAGGCTCTCAAGGTTTTCGGCACGCGCACCAAAGATCGTCGTCACGCCAGCGTCATTTAGTTTACCCTGCAGGGCTGTCCCAAGTTTTGATGGCATAGTTGGGAACAGTGACGGTTCTGACGAAATCAACGTTACCTTCTTGTCCGGCATGAAATGCGCGATTTCGCCGGCCAATTCTGTCCCGACCGCACCAGCCCCAACAATGGCCACACTTTGCGCGGCTTCCAGCATCGCGTTGATACGTGCGCTGTCCGCGCGAAAGGCTTTGATGCTATCGGTTGCGGGTTTAAACGGCATCGCATTGTCAGAGCCTGTCGCTACGACGATGTAGTCACCAAGCACTTCGGTTCCGTCTTCAAGTGTGACGCCTGCAGCATTAATGCTTTTGGCTCGTGCGCGCATGACCTGACCGTTCTTGAGCAGATCATCGTAGGGGATCAATCCCTGATCCAGAACTTGCGGATCAACAACCGAGCGGATCATCGCAGGGGCATGGACAAAATGGCTGCGAGGCTCAATCAGCGTCACTTCGGCCTTGCCGTCCAACGCCTTGGCCAGTTGCACGCCAACATAGCCCCCACCGACGATAATAATGCGTTTTGTCATGAGCGATGTCCTGATGCCTAAAGTAATTGCAATTTCATGCCCTTGGTTGCATATAGACGAAGTAAAAATAAAACAATAGACCATTGTCCACGGTTTGGGATTTAACATGCGTATTGGCGAACTTGCACAGAAATCTGGATTCAGTCGGGACACCATCCGATTTTACGAACAAAACGGTCTCATCACCTCAACCGTCGAGGACAGCGAAACGAATAGCTACCGCAACTACAAAGACGACTGCCTCGTCTGGCTTGAGTTTTTCGCAGGTGCGCGAGAAGCAGGCATGACAGTCGCTGACCTGCGCTCGATTGTGGTGTCCACCGCAGAGAGTTGCGACCGCGAGGTTGCGCGCGCCGTCATCCAACGCAAAATCGAAGAGTTGGAAGAGCGGGCAGAACAGATTGGAAATGTGGTTCTGTTTCTGGAAAACACGCTATCTGGGTCCGATTGAACGACCTAATGCATCGATGGGCATCTGCAGCGACCGTCGCTTCCCTTACGGCGCGCTTTACGCTGTAATTTCGACCTGAAATAAAGCCGCCGTTGGTTGAGAGTTCACCAAGGTCGGCTTCGTCCGCACTTTGATCCTTGGCTATCATTCCTTCGCTGCAAATTGTTCGAATGACTGGTTTTCACGCCGCGTTGCCACCACAGAATTTTAGCTGTTGCAGCAATTTCCACGCTGCGAGCGCACGCAGCACAAAATCAACAGGTTCGCTCTGGGCTCAACGCCGACCTTAGCTGCGCAAATCACCAACGTCCGGTTCGGGCCGTGAGTGACAATGCAATTGTTGCTCTACAGTACCCGATGGCTTCGATCCAATATTTCAAGAAACAGCATCAGTCCGCAACACCCTTGTCGCTTTGAGCCGAATGACAAGGGATTTTGTGGACCATCCAAATTAACGTTTAAAGGCAATGCCATAGCGCCTGATCGGAAAAATCCTTCCCCCATGATTTGCCCCTATTTATCAAGGAAAAGCTTGCATTTTCGTGCAATTTATGTTATACTATAACATAAATATGGTAAAGGACTTCACCATGAATACTGATCAAACATTCGACTTTTCCAAGTGCATAGAAGGCAAGCAGCAACTGCTGGCCCAACTTGCTCTTCACCATTATCGATACTTGCCATACAGCAAGCTTCGATATCGGAATCTCCGCAAAGATTTCTATGATGCGGGACTAATCCCGTTGGGTTATTTTTCGTATTGCCTGAGCCAGAAAGCACCATTCCGCCAGAAGGGGTCGTTGCGCGATACGCTTGATAATTTGGTGGATTGTGGGGATTTGATGGAGATCGACTCGAAAGCGGTAGGTGAATTCACAGGTCTGAGCATTGCCCCGAAAACTTCACTTTATACATCTGGTGACTTCGCAGACGAGAATTTTGCATTCTATCGGCAGCCGCACGGATCAAAGGTGTTTCAAAAACCATCAGGAAATGTTGTATTTGAAGGTCGGACGTTGAAACCGAAACCCGCTCACGACGCATGGCTTAGGCCTCGGGAGGTCTACAAGCTCGACAAAATTTTGAGTTAAAAACAACTGGAAAATCGGGTGAAAGGGCGGAAAGCGGACTATAGCTGCATCTGCGAAGGTTCTGTGCCAGAATTGCAAAAGCGGCCATTTAAGCCGTAGCAGACCGAAGCCCCCATGCTGCGCTTCACACCAACGTCGGCTCTGCGCAGATAGTCGGCCTTATGTATCAAACGCACCAAGCACCAAGCGGGGTGTGAGCGATAATTAAGGTTTCATTCCAAGTTCTTGACGGGCTTATCTTCCCATGGAAGTTGGTGGCTTTGATAATTGTATTCCTTCCAGCCACGCCCGCGCATGGCGGTTTCATCTCCGAAAGAACCGACAATGGTGTGATGGTTGAACTCTCCAGCTTGCAGCCATTGACTGTATTGGCTCGTCCCCGTGGCGACCATCACACGGCCAAATTCGAAAATCTCGTTATCAAAAGCGTCCTTTGCAAAGACGCCTATATTCCCGGCTCCCGCTTGGATACATCCATCTTTGGTCCTGACAGAGTCAACTGGGAACGAAAGGCCAAGTGATTGGTGCAATCCATGTCCCTCTACACTTTGCGCAGGAATATCTCCGAGATGGAGAGGTCGAGAAAAAATCTCTATGGATCTATGTATAACCTTCCCTCCGAAGCCATCTGGCGGGTTGCATGGCCTGTTCACCCAAGCGCTTACGATTACATGAACATTTCTAGCAGGTGTCTGACCAGAATTTTTCACTTTAACTTTAAAGCAGATGCCGTTTCGCTCATCAACAAATGCACTGGCGTGTTCTATGGAGATGTACGGCCTGATTTGTGCCTCCCCAATGTCTCTTGTGACCTTAACAGCATCGTCAGCAGCTTTGACGGCTCTACGGGTCTCTACAAGGGTGTCTCGAATCCATACAATACCAAGGCCAGTTATGAGAAGCGTACAGCCAGAAATTATCATCATCCAGAACGCCCAGCGGGACATATCCTGTTGAGCATAAAGGTCTTGTCTGGACTCGGATTGATTTTGTGCGGTCTCGGTGGATTTAATCACACACTGGCGCAAAGCGCTCGGCTCAGTGTCAATGCAAGCGGCCAACGCAGTATTTTTTACTGCCTCATAATGCTCACGGGCGCTTACCTCATTGCGGCCAACATCCACGCCAGCGGTTCGCCCCGTTGCGAAGATGATTATGGCAACCCCAGCGATTACCACACAGATAGCGAATGCTTCTAAAAGCGTAGTTCGTTGATTTGGATCACGCTTAGACATTGGAGGAAATGCGACCTCCATCGTGGCCGTCATCTGAGCGGACGTAACTTGGAAAGGCCACAAGGTCGTTTTTAGCCATATTTTGATGCTCCGTTTGTTTATCGTAACTTAGTTAAGCACTCGTACTGTCAACAGCCTAAACAGTTTCCTGGAAGGCCTAGAGTAAACCTAATATGGAGCTGCGGGTATAGAAAACGTTTTACAGGTCTCTCAATTTTGCAACTGCAGCGAAATTCTGGTTTCCGACCAACCTGTGGAAAAGAGTATGACCGCTTTGGTCTGACAGCGGTCATCGGGGCAAACCCTCTGGGGCTTGCAGGGCATAGGATGAGCGAAAAAATTAAAAAATTTTTTCGAGAATTTTGTGAGATTGCCCAGTCAGTCCATTCGAAACATCGCCACTACTCACACAAGGGGGCACCCCCCCTCGGGGGCGGCAACGCGAAAAGGTGGTGATGATCAATCTATCAACACACTCAGATTTCGGCGACGTAGCTGACAGTGTCTTATTTGCCAACCAATATATGCGCTATGCGTTAAATCTACTCAAACGCCACCAAAACCGCCACCAATTACAATATTTATTGACCATCAAAACGGCTAAGCTATTGATTTAAATGGTGCCCAGGGGCGGAATCGAACCACCGACACGAGGATTTTCAATCATTCGGCAGTTCAATTTCGTTTAGCCAAATTGAAACCAAACGATACAGCTTGAGACAGCCGAACGCATTGAAAAGTTGAGCAAATAAGCTTTGAATGTGCGACATTTCGACGCACCAATTGTCTCAAAGTGTATCACACGGTTTCAGGCTGTCTTGTGGGTTTTGCAGTCCCACGCAGTCCCGCTTCGGCACCGAAGCAAAAAGCCAAAATTCATCTCGTAAACCAAGCGAGAAATGAATGAAAACCACACAAACCCTCACCGACAAACAAATCCAAAACCTCAAACCAGGCGAAACCCGATACCAAATCACCGACAGCAAAACAGCAGGCTTAAAACTGCGGGTATCCCCGTCAGGACACAAGTCTTTTGCGTTAATGCTCCGCAACAACGCTGGCAAAAATGAAACTCACACAATAGGTGCTTACCCCGAAGTTTCACTAAAGCAAGCTCGACAAATTGCCGCACAGACGCGCCTGGACATAAAGGTCAATGGAGCGAACAAACCCACTGCTCCGTCGTTGCTAAGGCAAGAAAAAACCACGCTACGAGAGCTACTGGACGAGATCCAACCAGAGTTTGCCAAATCAAAAAAGTCCTGGCGCCCACGAGGTGGGCCAAGATCATCTGCTTATGCGCGCAATGCTATTGAGTGTGTATTTGCAAAACTCTTAGACAATCCTGTTGAAGCGATAAATGTCGAACAGTTTGGCTTGGTGGCAAACACTTATAAACCAGCACGAGCTATAAACGGAAAAACCACAGCAAACGCGCAAGTTTCTCGCGCAATGTCTTACCTGTCACCAGTTTTGGATTGGGCTGCAAACCGAGGTAAAAAATTCGGAAAAATCGGGGCGGGCCGATCTATACGCCTTGAAGTCGTGGACCTGCGGCGCATCCACGACCCCGCCACAACAGACCCTACCATAAAAGGTAAACGAGAAAGAGTGTTGAGCGTCCAAGAGATTGCGGCCATTTACCCCCTCTTGAAATACCCAGCACCCGAAGAAATTCGAAGACGCAACATTCTTCCTGAAAACGATTTCGGGCCAATTGCAATGCGTTTTATGCTGCTAACTTTGGCAAGGCGAGAAGAGGTTTCTACAGCCCGTTGGTGCGACTTCGATTTCGCAAACGGTGTGTGGGTGAAGCCCGACGTAAAAGACACAACGGGCCAAGGCCGTAGCCAACGATTGCCGCTGTCCCGTGCGGCACTCGACGTATTGCAGGCGCTACCTGGATTCTCTGCTCCGTTATCTAATGCATTCGTATTTCCAAATCGAGATGGTGGCAAAATTGACAACTGGAATAGGATTGCAGAACAGGTTCATAGAGGCAGCAATACAACCAATTGGACCCGCCACGACTTGCGGCGCACCGGAGCAACTTTGCTTGAAGAGCTACAAGTGCCAGTGCAAACGATTGAGGCCATACTCGATCACACAAACCGTTTTGCAAATGCCGGAGTCAGCGGGTCCGCTGGCCACTATATGATTGCAACACGTATTCTAAATGGCACCGAGGACCCCAAGGTTGCCGCTTTGAACAAACTGAGCGCAATTCTGGATGAAATTGTCTTGCCATCTCAAACAATTATTTCTGATCAGGACAACGGACGGACGGACGCCCCCCCTAAGGGGGGAGCGTCCGTCCGTCCGCAAGATGAAAAAAATATTTTGCTCTGAAATAAATGATCAGACCTAATACTTAGCCACGGATTAAATCCGTTCGTGGTGAAAAGTAAAACGTTATGAGATAACAGGAAAAATAATGACAACTCAAATACTCAATCAGATCCAGATTCTTCCGGCAACACAATCACCAAAATATAAAGGCAAAAGCCTTAAGTCTGCGAATAGATTTCAAATCGACCCAAATCGTCCATCCATTGTCAAAGGATTGTTGCTCGAGGGCCAGGTTGGAATGATTGCAGGCGAACCGAACCTGGGAAAGTCGGCAATTATGTCTTGCATTGCATCGCACGTCGCTATGGGTAGAAATATGGGCGATATGAAAGTAAATCGTGCGGCTGTTCTTTATGTTGCTGCTGAAGACGCAGAAGGCATTTTAGAACGCGCCTATCCATTTATGCACAACGCACCGGAAGGCGCTGCAGCTTTCGAAGTGCTCGACGAAGTTCCTGACCTAACCGATGAAGCGCAAGTGCAATATTTCATCCAATTTGCTAAAAACTTCCAAACTCATCATAAAAGTGAAAAATTGCTGATCATTTTTGATACACTGAATTTGTCAATTGGGGATGCGGACGAAAACTCAGCTCGTGATATGAGTAAGGTATTTAAACACGCACAACGTATTGCAAAAACAACGAATGCTCACGTCTTGTTCATTCACCACGTCGGAACAAGCGACAAAGGCAGGCCTCGTGGCTCTTCAGCAATGACTGCAACTTTGGACACCCTACTTACGTTGCAAAAAGCAGAAGATGGCACTGGTGATGCCGCGATGCTAATCCAGAAAAAGCAAAAGCGCATTCGCAAAGGGCGCACTCTTGCATTTCGCATCGAAGCATTTGAAGCAGGTGTTGACGACGACGGCGAGACTTTCACCGTTCCAATGGCTGTGCCCTTTAAGCACGATAAATCTCTGGCCGTTTTGGCCCCTACTTCAGAACCATACAAACCGAAGCCTTCAGCCTCAGCACCACGAGTAACCGAGGTTTTGCGCTTAATGACCAGTATGGCCCAGCAGGACACGGAAAAATGGTTTTCAACCAAAGAGATTTCCAACCTTGTGGGCGGCCCCTTCAACGACATCAGAGACAATCCCGAAGCGTTCCGCAAGGCAATCGGGCGCGCACTGGCAACTCTCGAAAAGGCCGGCTCTCTGCAAAGGAACGCTAAGGGTCAGTATACGATCTCCACTCGGGTAGCCACCTCTAACGAAGGCACAGGGTTGCCAATAACTAAGCTGCATTAACCTGAAAATTTCCGTTCCTCTTACGAAATATGAATGCTCTAATCGCCCCCGTTTGGGGGCGTCTTATTTCTCATTCTGATATACCTATCCTCAAAAAGATTAACAATCTCAACGGCCAGAATATCTTTTTGCGATTCCGACAGGTCTTTGAGATCATAGGGTCTCATTAGGTGGTTTCTCATATAGATCGAGATAAATTTCAAGATATGCCCACGACGAAGGCGTTTTTCTTCAAGAAGACTATTTTTTCCACTTTCCACTTAACTATCCCTAAATTATTTTTAAGGGAGATAGGGAAGGCGCACAACGGATAAAAAGCTTCGCAATTTTATCCACGCCACCTTAATAGAAAAATGGCACTATTTTCATTTAGGCACTCAGTTAAAACTTTCTCCGAGAAGCGAACTGATGAAAGCAGGATCGCAAGGCAGGGACAGACAGCAGCACACCTACGCTACATTACTCGCCCACAGGCAGCTCGTGTCGTGTTTCAACAGCGCCTTGCAGGCAGTTCCACCACTTGCACGGCAACCAAGGCTGAGGTTGATGCTCAGAAGCGCAGAGGGCGCGTCTGTGAGCGGTTTGTAGTCGCCTTGCCAATAGAGGCAACGCAAATACAGAGAGAAGCGCTCACGCGCGCTTTTGCAGAGCAATTTAGTCAAGGCGTTGCTGGATATATCGTTGCAATTCACGATCAACATAAGAATGACATCAATAACCCTCACGCCCACTTTGTATTTTTTGATGTTCACAAGAAGTCTGGCGGGCGAGGTCGACCCAAGAGCACGCTTGGAATGGCTCGGAAGCACGCTATCGAAAAAACTGCAAAATTATGGGCAAACCTACACAACGATATGATGCGAAATTGGGGGTTTGGTGCGGATTCAGAAATATCGCATCAGTCATTCGCAGACCGTGGCATAGACAAAATTCCGTCGATCCACGAAGGGCCAGGTGCGAGAGCTATATCCAGAACGGTCAAGCAGCCCTGCAACCCACAGTGGGCGCACATCGACCAGGGCCATACACGAGCCGAGGCGAACCAGATAATCCGAGAAATTAATACAATTAGAGAGGAACATAAAATTGCAGAATCCAATCGATTGGGAGCAAGCAATGGAGACCACAAGGAGAAGTGCGATGGCGGCATCGTTGAACAGCGAAAACGCAGTTGCGGGAATGACCAAGCTATTACGAGAAATAGACCACCATTCCTCCAAGCTGAAAGCCTTGACGATAACCGTGAGCCTGCTGGAAGAGCAGCAAACGCAGCAGATAGTCCAATCGAAAGCAGTTCTGCAACAAATTCTGGAAGCCAGTCGGTTTTCCCCCCGCTTGATCGCCTTCGGCTTGTTAGCATTTTTCGCCGGAGGCGCAGTATTAGGCGGATTTATCGTGAGCTAATTTTGCTGCGAGACACTTTGCGCGCTCGTCTTTTGCCACCACTCAACGAAGCGCCGCTTTTCCCGAGTGAACCATATCGGCCCTCCCTTCGGTATCAATCCGAGACAAAGACACCGCCCAGTAAGAACAGGGCAGTGCGTGCGACGTTTAGGAATGACCCAGGTTAAGACTGACTGTTCTTAGGCCGCCATAGACTTATCGGGACGGACAATCTTGTTAAGATCAGACATTAACCAACGTGACGAACCGCCTAACTTACGCGGAGCTGGAAAATCACCGCGTTTGATGTCGCGGTAGATGCTTGCACGAGAACGGTCCAGTGTCTCACAGACTGTTTTCAAACTTACGAGGCTGTCGTTGGCTTTCGACTTTGATGCTTTATTCATTATGGTTCCTACGAATTAATTACGACCCACGCCGCCATAATACATTGGCCATTTCTGAAAAACTGTAGGGTAGAATGAGAATAAATTTCATCCAAAATTCTGCGCCGAAAAAATTTAACATCTTTTGATAGGGTAAGTTCCAAAATTCGACTCTTCACACGTATTATTTCAAACACAGATTTCAACCGTAAATTCAATGTATATTAAAATTACAAACAGCCTCTCTCTTAACTCGGGACGATCAAGCAGCAAACGAAGGCGCACTCGCTTCAAACTCTGATCTACCTAATCGAGCACAAATTTTCTTTGCACCACCGTCCAAACACAACATCAGTCGTGCGGCAAAATAGCTTCGCGTCCTCTAACATACTTTTGATTTCAGCGGGTGTTTTGGTCGCGTTGACATCCCCGTGAGCTATAGAATTTCGCGTATCTACTATGTGGTTAAGATTATTTATATTAGTTTGTGCATTTGCACCCAAACACTGGGTGAAATCTCTTTTGAATTTGTCGTAGCCAAATCTACCCAGGTATGACTTCACTTTATCGAACGTAGGATTCGAAAACCCTTTATTAAAATTTATCGATGAAATGGGGCCGGGAAAAGGATCATCTCTCTTCCAAAACTGAGTTTCATAGTCGACGAACTTTTGCATATGAAAGGCAATTTTCTCGGGTTGAACGACCAATCGAATTGTATCAATTTTTTCTTTCGAAATGTGGTAGAAAAATTGGGGAGCTATTTTACTTCTGCAAACAGACTTTGAGTGAATTTTGTCAAGTGTGAGCTCACCTAATTCCTTTACATATGCCTCTATGTGGCTGGACAATAAGACTACCGACCCTCGACAAAGAGCGCTAATCTCTGGCCCAGAGGAAAAAGCGGCATTGGATCGCTCTATGGCAGCAGCCCTTTTTCGTAAAATTCCAACCTCACCCAACCTAACCGTTAGGTCAGTATACACGGGAGTGTATCTTGCCATTACAAACCAATCTCGGCCATTTTCTCATTCCAAAGCTTGAAGCGCTTTTCGGTTCGGCTTTTGTGATCGACTGAACGGCTAATAAGGTCTTGGAAATCGTCGACTTCAATAATGTCATTGAAGGCGTCTAAGAACTCTGCGCGCAAATCTAAAGCTGTATTTAAGCTTGTTTTGTGTGCAGTGGACATAATGAGGTCAAAGAGCGCCCGATTTATAGCCTTGGAACCTGGACGTCGGAAACAACGGTTTGGGTCGAACCAAATTAAGGCAATACTAAGAGCAGAGCTCCAATCCTGCCTTAGGCTTTCTATCTTTTGGCGATCGAACTTCCGCCCTTCTCGCGCAGCGTTGTTCAACCAGTTTTTAAGAGGTGTCTTATACTCGGCCAGCGGCTGCAGGCGGAACGCGAAGAACCTCAAAATCATTTCTTCATCAGCCAAACGCTTGTCTGGGTTTTTTCTTCCACGAACCGCCAACCATTTAGCATCGTAAGACAGCTCGCCCAAAAGTTTGTTCAATTCACCGCGAGACACACAATTCCGAAGCTCTTGTGCGTTTAACGGCATCGTGCTTGTATTCAAACGCTCAAAGACGTCGAATTTTATTTCTGGATGGGATTCATTTTTTATTACGACACACCGCAGTGTGTGTGTCATCAGCATTCTTTGCTCTCTACTCGGTAGCTCAAAGAAGCGTAGATTATTGAACTCAGTCAAAGCTTCAAGCCCTTGCAACTTGAACTGATTCTCAACATATCGATAAATTGAGAAAATTCTCTGTTGCCCATCGATAACATCCAGCTCGCACTCTTCGTTTTCCGAGAGGTAGCAGGGTGGAATTGGGACGTTCAGCAATACAGATTCAACAAGCCTTGATGCTAACTTGTCAGGCCACACATATTGTCGCTGAAAGTTAGGCCTATCACTCAGCGGCCTTAGGAATAAGATTTTTCTGTTAACCTGACCTACAATTGCATCGATGCTCAAATCGTAAGGTTGCGTGATGACCTTTCGGTCGCGCATTGGCGTCGCTTCTGGATCAGGTTCATCACTTAAGTCTAATTCGTAAAACGGTTTTTCAGTGCTCATTGAAACCTCACCTCTTTCGAAGCAACCTATGGCATCACCTACACCTTGTCATCTACTGTAAGCTGTAAGATCACCAAGTCCGCTTTTATATCTGACAACGGTTAATCCCCGTAGCATCCTGATTGCAAACCGCATCAACCACCGATTAGACTGAAAGCAGTCCTGGTGCAGTCCCAGACTATTTAGAAAAAGAGATGAAATATGGCTACCAGCAAACACACTGATATTTATATATAAAATGGTGCCCAGGGGCGGAATCGAACCACCGACACGAGGATTTTCAATCCACTGCTCTACCCCTGAGCTACCCGGGCACGGGACCCCTTTAAGGGGTCGGGTGAGCGCGTTCTAGGGTTTCTGGCGGGGGGTGTCCAGCCTCTTTTTACCCAATTCCGCAGCTAGTTTTAATGCGGCCTGCCGTTGGGGTCGTTTGCAGCGTCTTCGGCGCCAGCTGCGGCCTCAAGCGCCGCCTCGATATCGTCAGGTTCTTGAGACGGCACAGCGTAAGAGCCGTTGAACCAGCGCGCCAGATCGACGTCCGCACACCGGCGCGAGCAGAAGGGGCGCGCGTCGGGGTGCGTCGGTTTTCTGCAGATCGGGCAGCTCATAGGGAAAGCTCGACCAGCGGCATGCGTACGCGCTTGCGTTGCAGCTCGTAATGGCCCAGCGGCGTCCAGCCGACCAGCGTCGTTTCAACCTCGTCACCGCGGAACGCCTGCCGCAGGGAGGTCTCGAACACCCGGCGGTCTTTCTTGGGCATCGGCGCCAGATCCAGCGTGATCTGCCCGCCAAGGCCGCGCACGCGCAGGGCACGGGGCAAGGCTTTCGCACAGGCCATGTTGGCTTTGACACCCGCGGCCAGCGAGGCGTCATTGCCAGTGTTCACATCCACAGCCACAAGCGCGCGGGTCGGCTCGACATACATCGAGGCACCGCCGCCCAGCACCACCAGCGCACCGCGCGCCGTATCCAGCGCGTCAAGCACACCGTGATTGTCAAATCCACCCGCCTCGGTCACCACTTCTGCAGGGGCGGTCCAGTCGCGCCACGCCAACAGGTGCGGGCCGTCACCTTCGCTGAGAGTTTCCATCTCGGTCGCGCCATCGCTCATGACAGTATCGGCGAGGGCCAGCATCGCGCCGATATCCTCGGCGATGTCTTCGCCCGCCGCACCGTTGCAGGCAGAGCGCAGGATCAGGCCCCGCCCCGCTTCTGCACCGGCCTCATGGGCGATCTCGAGCAAGCGGTCGCGCTCATCCTCGTCGCGAATCCCGCGCGAAATGTTAATGCCCGGTGCATCGGGGGTCGCGATGCAATAGCGGCTCTTGAACAACAGCTTGGCAGTCACCGGGATCGCCTTGCCATCCTCGGCAAATCCGGTGACCTGCACCAAAATCGGCTGGCCGGGGGCGAGACCCTTAATCTGGCGCAGAAACGCAGGGCCATCGGGCGTTTTGAGAAACATCCCGCCTTGTCCTTTGACGGGCCGGTCGGCAATGGCGCGGTAAATCGTGCCGGGGCGCGGCGCATCGCTGTCGATCAGCAGATCGTCAAGCTTGCCATCCACCATCAAAGCAGCGGCCTCACGGTCGCCAAGGTGGTCGAGAATGATTGTGCGACCTTTCATGATGTCTTTCCATATAAGGGGTAGCCTGCGGCGGCCAATAGGGTTGCGGTTTCGGCCAGTGGCAGGCCGACAATAGCGGTAAACGAGCCGCTGATCCACGGGATCAACGCGCCCGCCGGCCCTTGTATGCCATATCCGCCCGCCTTTCCTTGCCAGTCGTTGGTCGCAAGGTAGGCGTCAATTTCTTGGGCCGAGAGGGATTTCATTTTGACGATACTTTGCACATCGCGCTGCCACAGCTTGTCGCCGCGCCTGACGGCGACGGCTGTGATTACCTTGTGGCGACGGCCCGACATCAATTTCAAGAACGCCTCGGCCTCCTGCGCATCGGCAGGTTTGCCCAAAATCCGCCGACCCAAAGCGACGGTGGTATCAGCACAGAGCACAATGTCATCGACCTCGGCAGGGACAGCGGCGACCTTTTCACGCGCCATGCGGGCGCAATAGGGGCGCGGCAACTCTGCCTTTTGCGGGGTTTCGTCGATGTCGGGGGCGCGCACGGCATCCGGCACCACTCCGATCTGCGCCAAAAGCTCAAGCCGCCGTGGCGAGCCGGATCCGAGGACAAATTGCATGGGTCAGCCCTTTTTATACATCTTCGCACCGCGACGCTGCGCCGCTTGTACGAACAACGCCCGCCCCGGCGACAGGGAGGGCGTTAAGATTTTATTCAGCACCGAGAGGCGACACGCGCCGCCAGCCTCGAAACAGGATTACTTGAACCGGTAGTTGATCCGACCTTTGGTCAAATCATACGGCGTCATCTCCACCTGAACCTTGTCGCCCGCCAGAACACGGATGCGGTTTTTACGCATCTTGCCTGCCGTATGCGCGATGATTTCATGGCCGTTCTCAAGTTCGACCCGAAATGTCGCGTTCGGCAGGAGTTCCTTCACGACACCGGGGAATTCGAGAATATCTTCCTTGGCCATGGTCTCTCCTTGAACACTTTGCCCCCCAAGATGGGGACGCAGGCCTAAATGGGCCCATTGGCGCCGATTTTCAAGGGTGATTCAACGCAAGCGCACGTTATTCGCGGGGGCATCACGGCCTGACTGCCCGTCCCAGTGGCGCCGGTTCAGAACCACACCATCAGCGCGGACATGCGCGACCTGCGCCAGATCGACCTCGGCATAGGTCCAGCCGGGCTGATTGAGCGTGCCTGCCGCCAGCACCCCCGTCGCGGGAAAACCAACATCAGGCGGGCCATAAATGCCACCTGCCCCGAAGGACGTGCCAAGCGCTTCGGACCAGTCGGCATCGCCCACCACGCTCGACATCGCGGTGATACACTGGTTTTCCAACGCGCGGGCCATGGTGCCAATTCGAACGCGCCAATATCCAGCCAGCGCCTCGGTCACGGAAGGGACCGCGATGATGTCACATTCCGTCAAGGCGCGGCCCAACAGGGGAAATTCACTGTCATAACAGATCAGTATCCCGATCTTCCCCAAGGCAGTGTCAAACACCTGAAGCGGATCACCGGGGATTACATCCCATATTTCAGCCTCGAAACGGGTCATGATTTGCTTGTCCTGCACGCCTATCTGCCCCGTCGGCGTGATCAACCGTGCCCGGTTCACCGGGCGGGTTGCCGTATCTGCAGGGCCGGAGGCCGCAACGATATGAACACCGTACTCCGCCGCAAGCTTCACATGCAGCGCATCCGCATCGGCCAAACGGTCCGACACCGCATGCAGTGAAGCTTCCAGATCGCCCGCGACCTCAAGCCCCGCCAGCGTCGCCAGTTCCATCGCCCCGTATTCGGGGAACACCAACAAATCCGCGCCCTGCCCTGCGGCCTCGGACACCCATGCGGCGAGTTTGTCCTCGTAAGCCGCCCAAGACGGTAAAATATCCAACGGATAGGCAGCGCAGGCGATTATCATGAAGGGCAGCTCCGGCTCAAAGGTTTGCACTGCAATTTGCGCAGGATCGGCGCGGCCTTCAAGGGGTAGCGGCACAAGCCTGCAGTTTCGCATTTCCAACATTTACACGGCGATAATCTTTTGCAGGGTTGACGCGCCGCGCGCGGGGTTTCACCAAATACAAATAGACAGGAGGCAGCGATGATCAAAAAAGGCGTCACCCTACGCGGAATCGAGGTATTCGAGGCGCTCGCACAGTCCGGATCAGTCGCGCAGGCCGCCTTGGCGACCGGCCTCAGTCAGCCGGCAGTCAGCCAGCAGATGCGCAACCTCGAATCAGCCGTGGGAGCGGAATTGCTCGATCATACCCGCCGCCCGATGCGGCTGACTTCGGCGGGGCAGATGTTTTTGCGCCGGGCGGGGGCGGCGCTGACGGAACTGCGGCTGGCGCAGAGCGAGGTCTCGGTGATGGACCTTGCCCATCTGGATGAACTGAGCCTCGGCGTGATTGACGATTTCGACGATGATCTGACTCCGCGCCTTGCAACCATTCTGGGCGACAGCCTGACTGGATGCCGCTTTCGCATGATCACCGCAGGTAGCAACGAATTGGCGCAGATGCTCCGTGCGCAAAGCCTTCACATGGCCATCTCGGCGCAAAGTGAAGTGGCACCGGAAGGGGTGGTGGAATATCCGCTGGCCCTTGATCCCTTTGTCATCGTTGCGCCAAGCACAGCCACCCATACCGCGCAGAGCCTCCTCACCGGCGACACCGAACTGCCATTCCTGCATTACGCCGCTGATCAGCTGATCGCGACGCAGATCAACAGCTATCTGCACCGCCATCACGCCCCGCTGCCTGCCCGTTTCGAGATCGGCAGCCATCTGGCGCTGATGGCGATGGTAGCGCGCGGCTTGGGCTGGGCGATCACCACGCCGCTGGGATATATGCGCGCGGCTCGGTTTCATGAGGCGATGCAGGTGATCGCGCTGCCCGATGCAGGTGCTGCGCGGCGAATTTCCCTGTTGGCGCGGGCCGAATGGTCAGGGCCGGTGCCGCGTGATATTGCCCAAACCATGCGCCGCCTGATGCAAGCCCATATGATTGGCCCCGCCGTTGCGCAATTGCCCTGGCTGGGCACGTCTTTTCATCTGTTGGAGGACCAGCAATGACCAAAATCGTCATCCTGACCGGCGCGGGCATCTCTGCCGAGAGCGGCCTTGAAACATTCCGCGCCGAAGACGGGCTTTGGGCGCAGCACCGCGTCGAAGACGTAGCCACGCCTGAGGGATTTGCCGCCAACCCGAAACTGGTGGTCGACTTTTACAACGCCCGCCGTGCGCAGGCGGCAAATGTCGACCCCAATGCCGCGCACCGCGCCTTGGCACGGCTGGAACAGCAACATGACGGCGAGGTGATTGTGATCACCCAGAACGTCGATGATCTCCACGAACGCGGCGGATCACAGGGCGTAATGCATATGCACGGCGCCCTCAAAGGTGCGCTTTGCGCTGCCTGCGATCACCGCTGGCCCGCGCCAATGGTCATGGCATCCGGTGACGCCTGCCCTGCCTGCGGCGCTCTGGCTGCCCGCCCCGACATCGTCTGGTTCGGTGAGATGCCATATGACATGGACTCGCTGTTCGATCACCTGAGCGAAGCGGATATCTTCGCGGCGATCGGCACCTCCGGCAATGTCTATCCGGCAGCCGGATTTGCTGCCGAAGCGCGGCGCGCGGGCGCGCATACTATCGAGTTCAACCTCGAACGCTCTGCCGTGGGCAGCCAGTTCGCCGAACATCGCCAAGGCCCCGCGTCGCTGACGGTTTCGGTCTGGGTGGATGAGGTTTTGGGCAAGGTGAACCGCGACGGGTTGTTTTAGAGTTCGCACGGATCGAGATCGGCGGCGAACCCGTTGGCCTCGCCGCCGTAAGGTTTAGTGCTTCATCGCGCCGTGATCGGGCCTGCGCTCATGATCCACCGGCACCTCGATCACCACATCCCCCGCCTTTTCAAACGTCAACGTCACGGTCACCGCGCTGCCCTGCTCCAACGGGCGGTTCAACCCCATGAACATGACATGATCGCCGCCACGCTCGAATGCGTGGCTCTCTCCGGCGGCAAGCGCAACGCCACCCTCGATCTGCCCCATACGCATGACACCATTGGCATCCTCGCTATGGCGGTGCAGTTCGACCTTTTCGGCCACTTCGGAGGCGACAGAGACCAGCCTGTCATCCTGTTCCGAGTGGTTCATCATTACCAAAAACGCCGCCCCTGTGGGGGAAGTCGGGGTTGAACTTCGGATATAGCTGTCTTCGATCGTAATCTCCTGCGCGAGCAGCGGGGTCGAGGCCAGCAGCATCGTCGTGGCGGCAGCCGTTAGAAAAGTTGTCAGTTTCATCTGATAAGTCCTTGTTAAATCTGCAATATGCCCTGATTCAGATCGAACAAGGCGGCGCGCGCGGCTGTGGGATATGGAGGGCGATGCGCGGAGACTTTGCAAGGCCATTCATCCGCGCATTTACGCAAGGCACGATCAGCCTTGCGACGGTAACCGGCGTTACGACTGTCGGCGCCACAGCAGCAAGGGCCGCATCAGGGCAGATATAGGGCGCAGTGGTCGGTTGGCCTTGGGCATCGGTAAAAACCGCAATCGGCCCTGCCCCGCTACAGATCACAATCTGGCCCGTTGCGGCAGCGGCGCCACGCGCCATAGCCATGCTCCGCCCCGTCAGGGCAAGCATCAACGCAAGGAGCAAACTAAGGACAGGACGCAGGCGCATGGGCTGCTCATAGCGGCTCGCTGACCACACTGCGAGCGCCAGAACGACGCAGCCCCGCACCATCCGGTACGGGGCTTAATCAAATTTTATTCAGAGGCGTCTGACCAGTATTCTCTGGTCAGGAATTGCTTAGCTCAGCGCGTCGGCAGTTGCGCTCGACTTTGCAATGGCCTTCTTGATTTTCATCGCGTTGGCCGACAGCTCGACGTCTTTTGCCTTGGCAAGATACTTGTCCAGACCGCCACGGTGATCCACGCTGCGCAGGGCAGCAGCAGAGATCCGCAACTTGAACGACCGGCCCAGTGCTTCGGACTGAAGCGTGGTGTCGTTCAGGTTAGGCAAGAAGCGCCGGCGCGTACGGTTGTTCGCGTGGCTCACGTTGTTGCCCGACATCGGGCCTTTTCCGGTCAATTCGCAAACGCGCGACATGAATTCATCCTCTTTTATCGGTGCCTTGCCAGCGATCTGACGTAACACATGCGAGGGTCGCCCAAAGCAACCCTTGAAACTGGTCCGCTGGCTTTAGGGGGAATCGCAGTTGCAGTCAAGCGCGACGGGGCGATCTTGCCATATTTCGCAGATCACGCGCTTCCCATCAAGTCGCGGGCGATCTGTTCAAAGATCCGCGCGCCCAACGGGATCAGATCATCGGGAAAATCATAGTCGGGATTGTGCAGGGTGGCATGGTCCTCCCCCGGCCCCAAACACAGCATTGCCGACCGCGCGTCATGACCAAAAACCCCGAAATCCTCCGAGGCCCGCATCGGTAACCCTTCCGGCCCGTGGGCCACGCCGAGCCTGCCCAACGCCGCCATGGCCACCTGTGCGGCCTCTGCGTCATTGATCGACGCCGCGAAGTCATCCTGCACCTCAAAGCTGACGGTCAAACCATGCTTGTTGGCGGTCTCTTCGGCCAATCCGCGGGCTTGGGCAGCCATGCCTGCCATCGGGGTATCCAGCGCGGTGCGCAGGGTCACAAATATCTGCGCTTCCCCCGGTGCGATACCAAAACTGGGGGCGCCGATATTCACATGGGTCACGGTCGCCAGCCGGAATTCTTCGTTCAGCGCACCGCCAGTGCCTAATTGCCCCAGGGCAGGTATCAACTCGGCCACCGCCAGCGCAGGGGACACGCCATCTTCGGGGTTGGCCGCATGGGCCATCTTGCCCACCAGCGTGATCGCCAGCCCCTGCGAGGCACAGTTGATCAGCCCCGCGCGGGTCGCAACAAAGCCAAAGGGCCGCCCCGGCTCGTTATGAATAGCGAACGCCCAGTCCGGCGCGATCTCGGCGAAGGCCGGATCAGCAACAACGGCCCGCGCGCCACTGCCGTCTTCCTCGGCGGGTTGGAACATCAACACCACACGGCCCTGCGCGACTGGCTTGCGCGATATCAGCCGCCCCAGCGCCAGCAACATCACCATATGCCCGTCGTGTCCGCACAGATGCCCCTTGCCCGCCACAGTAGAGCGCCACGGCGCGTCAGAAATCTCGTGGATTGGCAGCGCATCCAACTCGGCGCGAAACAGAACAGCCGGTCCTGCCAAGCCGCTATCAAACACCGCTGCCACAGCGTGCCCGCCCAACCCGCTCAACACCCGCGTGGGCCTGAGCGGTGCGAGTGCGTCCAAAATGCGCTGCGCCGTCGCGCCCTCATCGCGTGACACTTCGGGGAACCGGTGTAGCAGGCGGCGAAATTCAGTTAGTTCGGTGATATCTGTATTGGTCAGCATCCGGTGCCCCTGCCCTTGTGCGGTTCGGCCAAAACTAGGGGCGCGCGCAGCGCGGGTCAAAGCCTAACCCGCGACAAACCGCAAAGGCGGGGGAATTCCTTTTGCATCCTGCGGCAGGATTTGCGAATGCTGGCGTATGACCATTCACATGCGCGCCCTCCTCGTCCATCTGTTCACCGCCACTGGTGCTGTCTTTGCCATGCTTGCCATGCTCGAAGCGGTGCAGGAACAATGGGATATGATGTTTCTGTGGCTGGTGGTGGCCTTCTTTGTCGATGGCATCGACGGGCCGCTGGCGCGCAAGTTTAACGTCAAGAAAAACGCGCCTGAGTTTGACGGCGTGCTGCTTGATCTGATTATCGACTATCTGACCTATGTATTCATCCCCGCCTTCGCGCTTTTCACCTCCGGCCTGATGGACGGGTGGAGCGGGTGGTTCATGATCATCATCGTAACCTTCGCCTCGGCGATGTATTTCGCCGACACGCGCATGAAGACCAAGGACAATTCCTTCGCCGGCTTTCCGGGTTGCTGGAACATGCTGGTGCTGGTGCTTTTTGCGCTGAAACCCGACTGGTGGGTCAGCTTGATCCTCGTGACCATTCTGGCGATCACGATGTTTTTGCCGATCAAATTCGTCCATCCCGTGCGCACCGAACGCTGGCGTGCCGTCACCCTGCCAATGGCGCTGGCTTGGACGTTTTTCGCAGGCTGGGCCGCTTGGGTCGATTTCCACCCGCAAAGCTGGGCACATTGGGGGCTGATCGTGACCAGCCTTTATCTGGTTGTCGCAGGTGCCGCGCAGCAGGTCATCTATTCCGACAAGACCCGAGCTTAGATCAACAGCCCAGCCGCCCCTTCATGGCGCAGCAGGGCGACCTTGGTTTCCACGCCCTCGCCGCCTGAAAATCCAGTCAACCCTCGCGCGCCCATGACGCGGTGGCAAGGAATGATCACAGGGATCGGATTGCCCCCGCAGGCCTGTCCCACCGCCTGCGCCCCGACCTTGAGCCGTTTTGCAATATCGCCATAGGTCAATGTTTCGCCATAAGGAATCGCCGCAATCTGCGCGCAGACTGCTTGCTGTAGATCGCTGCCGCCCACCCGCCACGGCAAATCAAACGCCCGCAGGGTGCCCGCATCATAGGCGGCGATCTGTTTGGCCGCTGCCTCCAGCAATGGCGTGCTTTCCTGCGCGGCGACAGTGCCCCAGCGCAGCGCCGTAATAGCGCCGTCGTCTTCGGTGATGATGAGAGTGCCGAATTGCGTCGGTACGCTACAGTGTTTCATGCCCTAATGATGCGCCGGGACGGCGGCACACTCAATCCGCTTCCTGCGCAATACCGCGAAGAGATTTGCCCTGTAAAAACGAATGCGGCCCCGCCTTTTCAGACGGGGCCGCCTCAAAGTCTCGGTAGAGAGTTACTGAGCCGCTTCGATCTCGCTGACCGCCGCATCACAACGTGCGCAGACGCCCGCGTGGCTGTGGGTGCCCACATCCGGCAACACTTTCCAGCAGCGCTCGCATTTCTCGCCCTCGGCCTTCGCAAAGACCACTGCCACGCCGTCGGTTTCCGGCATGCGGAAGGCCTCCTGCGGGGCGGCATCACCGGTCACCTTAACGTCCGAGGTGATGGCAACGTCTTCGAAAGACACGCTTTCCAGCGCCGCACGTTGATCCGCATCGGCAACATACACCAAAGGTGCTGCCTCCAGTGAGGCACCGATCACCTTATCTGTGCGCTGCACTTCCAGCGCCGCTGTCACCACCCGCCGCGCCGCACGGACCTTGGCCCATTTGGCTGCGAGTTCCGGATCAAGCCACGCCTTCGGTGTCTCTGGCATATCGATCAGATGCACCGAGGACCCCTCACCGGCGAAGCGCTCCAGCCAGACTTCTTCCATCGTGAAGACCAGCACCGGCGCGAGCCAAGTGGTCAAACGGTGGAACAGGATATCCAGCACTGTGCGCGCCGACCGGCGGCGCAATGTGTCGCCATCGCAATAAAGCGCGTCCTTGCGGATGTCGAAATAGAACGCCGACAGATCCAGCGTCGCAAAGGTAAATACCGCCTGGAACACACCTTGGAAATCAAACTTGGCGTAACCGTCACGCACCACCTGATCCAACTCTGCCAAGCGGTGCAGCACAAGCCGCTCCAACTCGGGCATATCCGCAGGCTCGACGCGGTCGGCCTCGGTAAAATCGCTCAGCGCGCCCAGCATATAGCGCATGGTATTGCGCAAGCGGCGATAGCTGTCGGCCACCCCTTTCAGGATTTCCGGCCCGATCCGCTGGTCTGCGGTGTAATCGGTCTGCGCGACCCAAAGCCGCAGGATATCCGCACCGTATTGATCAACGATCTGCTGCGGCACGATGGTATTGCCGATGGACTTGGACATCTTCATG
Source organism: Sulfitobacter brevis (assembly GCF_900112755.1). GTDB lineage: Bacteria > Pseudomonadota > Alphaproteobacteria > Rhodobacterales > Rhodobacteraceae > Sulfitobacter > Sulfitobacter brevis. The sequence continues at coordinate 26,299 of NZ_FOMW01000019.1, forward strand.
CCCTTGGCATCCAGCGTAAACCCGTGCGTCACCACATTGCGGTAGGGCGCGTGGCCAGTGGTGCCAACCGACTGCAACAGCGAGGAATGGAACCAGCCACGGTGCTGGTCGGTGCCTTCCATATAGACATCCGCGATGCCATCTTCGGACCCGTCCGCACGGTCGCGCAGGGTGAAGGCGTGGGTCGAACCAGAGTCGAACCAGACATCGAGAATGTCGGTCACCTGATCATAGTCGTCAGGGTTCACGATGCCGCTCAGGAAACGCTCTTTCGCGCCCTCTTCGTACCACGCATCGGCACCTTCAACCTCGAAGGCCTCGGCGATCCGCTGATTGACCTCGGCATTGCGCAGCAGGAAATCGGGATCGGTCGGCAGCACGCCCTTTTTGGTGAAACAGCTCAGCGGCACACCCCAAGCGCGCTGGCGGCTCAACACCCAGTCAGGCCGCGCCTGCATCATCGAGTGCAAGCGGTTGCGGCCCGATTTCGGGGTCCAGTTTACATTGTCGATCTCGGTCAGAGCCCGTTCACGAATGGTCTTGCCATGCGTATCCAGCCCGTCGCCCACTACCTTGTCGATGGCAGCAAACCACTGCGGCGTGTTGCGATAGATTACCGGTGCCTTGGAACGCCATGAATGCGGATAGCTGTGCTTGATCTTGCCGCGCGCCAGCAGCCCGCCAACCTCGGCCAGCTTGTCGATTACCGCAGCGTTGGCATTGCCTTCCTTGCCATTCGGCTTGAGGATCGCCTTGCCACCAAAAAACGGCAGATCATCGCGGAAACGCCCGTCCTCCATGACGTTATAGGTGATCACCTGCTCCAACATGCCCAGATCACGGTAAAGCTCGTACTCCTCCAGACCGTGGCTCGGTGCGCAATGCACGAAGCCGGTGCCCTCGTCGGAGGTCACAAAATCAGCCGCACGGAAATCGCGCAGATCATCCCACTCGCCATTGCCACCCTCGGCCCCCGCCAGCGGGTGCTGCAATTTGATCTTGCCCAAATCTTCCGCCGTCACATCGCCCAGTCGGCGGAACATGCCCTCTTCCAAACGTGCACGTGCGAAAACATCCGCCGCCAATTCATCCGACAACAGATACCGGTCGCCGATGTTCAGCCAGCATTCCTCGGGCCGTCCGGTGATCTCATAGAGGCCATAGGAAATCCCCTCGCCCCAAACCACCGCCTTGTTGCTCGGCATGGTCCAAGGCGTTGTGGTCCAGATCACCACATGCGCGCCATCCAGTTTGGCGTCATCGGGGCCGACAACCTTGAACTTCACCCAGATCGTAAAACTGTCCTTGTCGTGATATTCGACCTCGGCCTCGGCCAGCGCGGTCTTTTCAACCGGCGACCACATCACAGGCTTTGAGCCTTGATAAAGCGTGCCGTTCATCAGAAACTTCATGAATTCCTCGGCGATCACCCGCTCGGCGTGGAAATCCATCGTCAGATAGGGATCAGCCCAATTGCCCGTGATACCCAGACGCTTGAACTCCTCGCGCTGCACATCCACCCAACCGGCGGCAAACTGGCGGCACTCGGCGCGGAACTCGTTGATCGGCACCTGATCCTTGTCACGGCCCTTCTTGCGATAGGCCTCCTCGATCTTCCACTCGATCGGCAAACCGTGGCAATCCCAACCCGGGATGTACCGCGCATCAAAGCCCATCATCTGATGGCTGCGCACGATCATATCCTTGATGGTCTTGTTCAGCGCATGGCCGATGTGCAGATGCCCGTTGGCATAGGGAGGCCCATCATGCAGCGTAAAAGGCGCGCGGCCTTCCTTTTCGCGCAGACGATCATATACGCCGATCTCCGCCCAACGCGCCAGCCACTCGGGCTCGCGCTTGGGCAGGCCCGCGCGCATCGGAAAATCGGTCTTTGGCAGGTTCAATGTGGATTTGTAGTCAGGAGTATTATGGTCTGGGGTCTCGGCGCACATCGGGGGCGTCCTTCGGGCAAAATCTGAGGAAAGGGTGTGGTCACGGCGGTGCGAAAGTTTCAAACACCTCTACCCGGCGTCTCGGTCAATCAGAGCGCCGGGGATATAATTCGAATGATAATCGCACAAACGCAACTCATACCGCAGCTTATAGGCACCGCCCGACCCGCGAACAAGCCCCCAAGAAAGCCCCCGCTCAGCCTCTCGTATTGACCCTGAATATCGTCGGTGGCCGGGGGCAGCGGCCTCACCTTTGGCGCACCGCCTTCCGCGTCTAGGTCAGTCCTTCTTGCCCGCGCCAAACAAACCGCCCAATGCGCGGCTGATGATTCCCCGTACCGAAGGCCGCTTGGCCGCCGTAAACGGCATCGGGCGGCACACCTCGATGGCCGCAACCCCGACCCGCGCGGTCAATGCGCCATTCACCAACCCCTCGCCAAAGCGTCTGCTCAGCCGTGCCAAAAGCGAGCCACCCAAGATCGGCTCCAGCATATCGTCGCCTACGGCCACGGCCCCCGTCGCCACCAGATGCGACAACACCGCCCGCGTCAGCCGCCATGACCCGAAAAATCCCGACCGCCCGCCATAGACTTCGGCTATGCGCCGGATCATCCGCAGGTTCGACGTCAACGCTGCTGCTACATCGGCCAGCGCCAAAGGCACCAATGCGGTGACCGTCGCCACCTGCCGCGCTGCTGCTTCCACCTCACGGCTGGCCGCAAGGTCCAGGGGGCGCAGCAATTCGGTCTCTGCCAGCGCCAGCAACCCCGCCGCGTCCAACTGGTCGCCGCGCAATTCAGCCAGCCTGTCGCGGCCCCAGCGGGTATCTTCACGCCCCGCATAAAGACCGACCAGCCTGTCGGTCAGCTTGCGCGCCGCGCCCAAATCATTCTGCGCCAAAGCTTCGCCTGCCGCATGGCGCAGATCATCGAGCCGTGCCAAGCGACCAAAGGCCGCCAATTCGCGCAGCGAAATCAGCGTCAGCACCAGCAGGAACGCCCCGATCAATACTGTCATCGCCCAGCCGATAACCGGATAACTCGCCATCAGCGACGCTACAAAACTCCACGCGGCAATCGCCACCAAGGCACTGATCAACGCGCCCGCCAAGCCCCAGAACAGGCGCCCCAGCAGAGACGGCTTGCGCGCTGCCAGCCGTGCGGCCAATTGCATTGCCTCGCCCTGCGGCGCAGGCCGGCTCAGGTCAGGCACCGGTGCGGCTTGCGATACCTCCGGACGGGGGCGCGTGTCTTCGTCCAGATCAAACAATACCGGTCCACGCGCCATTATGCCGCCTCCCTTTGCCACTCAAGTCGCACATCTGGCAGGCCGACATCATTGCCCGCGCCATCACTGCGGGCGACCTCGACGAAACCGGCCTTGCGGTAAAACCGCACTGCGCGGGCGTTTTGCTGAAAACTCCACAGTCCCAGCCGCGAGCAGCCTTGCTTGCAGGTTTCAAGCAAGCGTCGGGCAATGCCGCGCCCCTGCATCTGCGGGCGCAGATAGAGGCCATGCACCTCTTGTCCCGCCTGTGCAATAAATCCCACAATTGCACCCTCCTGTCGCGCCACTGTCACCCAGCCTGCGTCAATCATATCGCCCACGTAGCGCAAATCCTGCGCGCCGCTGTGGACCTTGGGCAGCCACGGCATCGCCTGATTGGCCTGCCCCATCACCGCCCCCACCGTGCCTGTGTCCAGCACCCGCGCGGGTCCGATCTCGACCGGCACGACGGGCTGAACAAGACCGCGCGGCCTTGCTTGCATCATAACGCCGCTCACAACCGGTCACCGATCAGGAATTCTGCGGCACGGTCGAGCCGGATGTGCGGCGGTCCGTCCCCGGGACGCAGGTTCAGCGGCGCGGGGGCAAAGTGCATGATCTGATAGTCCTGATCCAGCCATGTCTGCGCCCCTTTCATCGCGGGGCTGAGCAAATGGGCGGGATCCTGCGGCAGCTCACCGGCATAGAAAGCCGCCTGCTTGCCAGTCTCTAACAAAGTGCCACGCACCACGTCCAGCATCTCGCCACCGTGATCCATGCGGTCCTCGGTTGTGGCGCGCAGGCTGGCAATCGCCATCGCTGCCGTGCCTGCGCCGGCATATTGCGCACGGTCGCGCGCTTCGCGGGTCAGCGCCTCCATGATCGCGGTCAGACGCGGATGCTGGCTGTGATGCAAATGGTCCGACTTGGTCGCTGCAAAAAGCACCTTCTCCACCCGCTTGCCGCGCAACAAATTGCTGAGAAACCCGTTCTTCCCGGGCCGGAAAGCACTTAAAATCTCGCCCATTGCGCTGCGCAGATCGGCCACCGCACGCGGCCCTTGATGGATCGCGCCCAGCGCATCGACCAGCACAACTTGCCTGTCGATGCGGGCAAAATGGTCGCGGAAAAACGGCTGCACAACTTTACGCTTATAGGCTTCAAAACGCCGTGCCATCTCGCGGATGAGCGAATTGCGCGGGTCACTTTCGCCCTCGGGCAACGGCGCAAAGGTCAACACCGGCGAGCCCGCCAGATCGCCCGGCAACAAAAACCGCCCCGGCGTGCAATCGGAATAGCCATTGGCCCGCGCGGCTTTGAGGTAGCCCGCGAATGCCTCGGCCAAGCGGCCCGCCTGCGGCTCCTCGAAAGCAGACTGCGGATCGGTTGCCGCGACCAAGGCGCGGTATTCCTCAGCTTCTTCGCGGTTTTTGATGCGCCCCAGAACCGATTTTGACCAATCGGCATAGCTTTGGTCCATCAAAGCCAGATCCAGCAGCCATTCGCCGGGGTAATCAATGATGTCGATATGCACGGTGCGCGGCCCCTGCAGCCCTGCGAGCAAGCCGTTGGGACGAACCCGCAGCGACAGGCGCAATTGCGAGATTGTCCGGGTACTTTCGGGCCAATGCGGCTGCGGCCCTGTCAGCGCTGCAAGGTGCGCTTCATACTCGAAACGTGGCACCGTATCATCGGGTTGCGGCTGCAAAAATGCGGCCTCGATGCGCCCTTCCGAGGCCGCCAGCAGCCCCGGCATGCGCCCACGATCCAGCAGGTTCGCAACCAGCGAGGTAATGAACACCGTCTTGCCCGACCGTGCCAATCCTGTGACCCCTAAGCGGATCACCGGCTCGAAAAAAGTTTCCGAGACCGTGTCGCTCACCGTCTCAACCTGCCGCCAGATGCCATCGGCGATGCGTGTAATAACCAAAGCTGCTCCGCCCCGAGAATTGTTCTTGTCGTAACATAGGGCTGCGGGTCGGGGATTGCCAGAAGGCCGCCCGCAGGCTAGACGCGCGCCATGCCTCGCTTTGCCCTGAAAATCGAATACCACGGCGCACCCTTTGTCGGGTGGCAGCGCCAGCCTGACCTGCCCTCGGTTCAGGGCGCGATTGAGGCGGCTCTCGCGCGGCTCGATAAGCGCGAGCATACCATTTCGGCTGCGGGGCGTACTGACGCAGGCGTGCATGCAATGGCGCAGGTTGCGCATTGCGAAATGCCCGAGGGCTGGACCGCGTTCCGGCTGTCCGAGGCGTTAAACTTTCACCTCAAGCCCAACCCTATTGCGATTGTCGATTGCGCCGAAGTGCCCAGCGATTTTCACGCACGGTTCTCGGCGATGGAACGCCGCTATCTGTTTCGGATCCTGACCCGCCGCGCCCCTGCGACGCATCAGGCGGGGCTGGTCTGGCAGGTAAAACACGACCTAGACGTCGATCTCATGCAGCAAGGCGCCAACGCGCTCATCGGCAGACATGATTTCACCACCTTCCGCTCGACGATCTGTCAGGCGGATAGTCCGGTGAAGACATTGGATCATTTACAGGTTTTTCAGGTCCAGACACAGCAAGGCGTTGAAGTCCACTTTGACGTGCGGGCGCGGTCATTCCTGCACAATCAGGTGCGCAGTTTCGTGGGGACGCTTGAACGGGTTGGTGCCGGATCATGGAAGCCCGAGGCCGTGAGCAAAGCCCTCTCAGCCCGCAACCGTGCCGCCTGCGGTCCGGTCAGTCCGCCACAGGGTTTGTACCTTGTCGGCGTCGGCTATCCTGATGATCCGTTTGCCTGATCGGCTGGTCGAGACACCGAAGCTTATCTGCTAGACATACCCCGCAACGACCTGCAGCAACTTATAGGCCGTCGCGGCGTCATTCTTCACCACCGCAAGAAAATCCGCGGCGCTGACGCGCAAGCAGGTCAGATCGCTGAAAGCTCGCATATCAAGGGCCCGCGGCACGCCACGGATCAGACCAAGTTCTCCCACCAGATCGCCCGGTTTGGAGGTGGTGATGATGCGGGCGTCGCCCTCTTGTCGGGGGTCCAGCAACTCCGCCGTGCACTCCCAGACCAGAAACGCCCCAATCGACAGGTCATCGCCTTGGTGAAACACGTAGTCACCGGCCTCGGCATGGTACCAACGCGCACCAAATGCCAGCAATCGCAATTGTTTGCGCGCAAGGCCCGAGAATAATTCTGCGCGTTCCAGTGCTCGCAACTTGCGGGACAAGTCTGCGCTGACGGTGTGGTCTTCACCCCCGGTAATCTCGCGGGTGACGCCAGACAACCGGCACTGCTGCATCACAAACTGATGGTCGAAGCGTGGCGCATCGCCAGGACCCGGGTCATGATATCGGCAGGAAATGCAAGCCAAGCTTGCGAAACAGCGGATGGTCCGTGCCGTCCATGCCAAAAATCTGGCGCAACAGCTCCACAATATCTGCAGCCAGATGCAGCAGGTCCGCTTCCAGATCCAGCTCAACCAAGAGCGATAGAAAAGACGGATGATCGATCAAAACTTGCGCCGTGACCGGCACCAAAGGCATCGCAAAGATCAGGCTTTCTGCCACAGGCAACGTTGGATTATAGCACTGCTCGTCGAAGAAACTGACCTGTTTGGCCAAACCGGAGGCGCTAACCGCATCGGCTATTTCCCTGCGAAGATCGACCAAGGCTTTGCTGAGGTCGGGATAGGCAGACTGATCGAGCTTTAAATCCAGCGCACGTTCAAACAAGGGCGCATTCAGCCCCATCCCGCGCATGAGCCTATGCCACCAAATCTGCAAATCGCGAGAGCCCGACACTTCTGCCGCCGAAAAATCGAGCCAAGGGACATCCACGGGATCGGCACTATTGCCTGTGCGCGCACTTTCCAAGGGTATCGCCGGATCAGATGCAGGATGCTGTGGCGACCTATGCAACGCCATATTGATGTTGTCCCCGAGCACCCCCTCAAACAGCACCGGCGTTGCATCGACATAGCCGATCCGGGCCGCGATCGTGATCTGGTGTAGCTTATTTATATCCTGCCCTGCGATCTCGACCTTTCCGTGCGAGGGGAGCAGTTCACGGGTCAACAACATTGCCAGGGCGCGGCGGTCCTCCTCGCCGTGCGCGGTGATGGCGATGGAACTGGCGGCTGGGAAGGTCACCGTCAGATCGTCCAGCACGCTCGCCCCTTCGGCATCCACCACGCTGACGCGCTGAGATCATCGCAAGCCGATGCCGCCAGCCGCCGTTCATGCGCAGCGTCACAGCACCAGCAGCACTTTCGCCGATCTCGCTGGCCATAGCAGGAACAGCCCGCATAAAATCATCAGAAAGGTGATTTGCCCGAACTCGATCCCGGGATGGTGACCGTGCCGCCCTTCGCGCCGATAGCATCATTGATAATGCGCTTGGGCAGCTCGAGGGTCAGTACAGCAGTGAGAAGAGCACCAGTGTCGCCGCAAGCAAGGTCAGCTGATCCCGCTCCGGGTGCTTCCAGATAAAGGAGAAAAGTGAGCGTTCGATAATCAGTCCGCCCGAAGAAATCTGCGTCCGCGTAGGGCTCACTCTAGGACATGGTCTTCCTTTTTCGAAGGAATTGCACCGTCACGTTTTGGCGGAAGCGAGTGTGGACCGTCTGTCGCAGGTAAGCTGCACATGGAGTTGGCATCGGCTCGACAGGGCACCAAACATTTTGGTTGACGTAACGGAACCTTCGCTTCGGTCGTGGGTTATATTCGATCCGAGGGTGCCATCCACGGGACCCTCATTCAATGAGGAGAAATGAGATGTTGAGATTGCTGAGAACTGGGTCAGTCGCCCTTACTGCACTTACCATATTATTGCTTCCCCTACAGTCAGCCAGCGCGCATCAAACTAGAGTCGGCTCAGGGATGGCTGTGCGAAATGACCACCCAACCAACGTGATTGTCACAATCCCGTCGCGCCATTTTCCACGGCCCGGAACATGCCGGTTGTGGTATCCCGACCGCAATGCACAACAGCAACCCACAGTGTCTGATTGCAGCGTAACAATCCCCTATGGCGCGATACTGCTAAAGGGGTGAGCCGCGCAAACTGCTTAGATTATGCCAAATGTTGGACTGAACGCAGCCTCACTGCATTGTTAGTTCTGCTGGAATTGAACGCCCAAAGAACATACGCCAATGGGGCGCGATGTCTGAGATTTTCAAGGTAGAATTGGTGCGGTCGGAGAGCATTGAAACACTATATCTCGGGGTGCCAAGGTGCACCCCAAATCCACTGAATCCCATATTTCTATGACTTTTCCTGTATCAGGGCATTCCATGGCGCACCACCTTATACTATATGTTGAGGGTGGGCTGTAAGGTGGACCAAATGAGCAGAGCATTGAACAAGTTTTCGGCCCAAACCGTTAAGGCGGCGGATGCTGGCAAATATTCAGATGGCGGCGGGCTTTGGATATTTAAGAATGATGTGGGAGGTGGCAAATGGGTGCTGCGTGTTCACGTTCATGGTCGTCGCCGTGAAATGGGCTTGGGCGCATATCCCCGCGTATCTCTCAAAGAGGCGCGGCTGGAGGCGGACAAGTGGCGCAGAGTTTCCCAGCAAGGCACAGACCCGATAAAGCAACGTCAGACCGCGCAGCGCAACGCAGAGCGCAACATGCACCTTCTTCGCGACATCGCTATCGACGCCTTTGAAAGTCGGAAAGCTGAATTGAAAGGCGATGGGATAGCTGGGCGATGGTTTTCGCCACTTGAACTGCACGTCCTTCCAAAACTAGGCAAAGTGCCAGTGTCAGAAATTGACCAACGCGACATCCGCGACACACTGGCCCCAATCTGGCATGAGAAAGCAAGCACAGCGCAAAAGGCGATGGACCGTTTGCGCATTTGTATCCGTCACGCGGCGGCGCTGGGCTTGGACGTGGATATCCAAGCGGTGGACAAGGCTAAAGCATTATTGGGTAAGCAGCGCCACAAAGTGCAAAATATCCCTGCCCTACATTGGAAGGATGTTCCTGCGTTCTATCAATCGCTGAGTGAAGGAACCGTAACCGAACTGGCCCTGCGCTTACTTATCCTCACAGCGGTACGTTCTTCGCCGCTGCGTTTTTTGCATCTGGACCAGATTGAGGGCGATGTCTGGACTATCCCCGCAGAGGCTATGAAAGGTCGCAAGGATGCGACCAGTGACTTTAAGGTTCCTTTATCATCTGAAGCACTGGCCGTGATCGAACAGGCGCGCCCTTTTGCCCGTGACGGGTTGCTTTTCGCAGGTGTCCGGCGCGGCGTTATCTCGGACGCCACGATGTCGAAATACATGGACAGACGCGGTATTGCGGCTCGACCCCATGGCTTCCGGTCCTCATTCCGCGACTGGACCGCAGAGGCGACCAATACCCCCCGCGAAGTTGCGGAAACCTGTCTAGGGCATGTTTCCGGTGGGTCGGTTGAGCTGGCCTATCGACGGACTGATTTTCTCGAACAGCGAAGGTCATTAATGGATAGATGGGGGAGAAAATTAACTACGCCAGATAAGGAGAAAGTTATTGCTATTTCCCGGTGAAAAGCCTGCCTCCCTATCCGCATATGGAATTTCGATAGAGGATGCCTTCCACGAAGATGAGTTCGTTCGAGCGTTCATGACATTCCCTGATGATGATTTTTCAGCGTATCAATCTGTCGCAATCCGCAGACTTCCCGGAGGCAACCCTGCAACTTCAGAGTGGAATCGATCAGTACTCGACATCTCCAGCGAGGAGGCTGATGAGTATATGAAGCGCAGTGCGGGTAATCCCCCCATTTTTAATGGGGTTCAGCCGTAGAATTCAGGCGGCTGTTTTCAGTTTCATTGCGGGCGTGATGCCGCCGATGCCCATGTTGGGTCGTTCATTGTTGTAAGTCCAGAGCCATACCGTGGCCTGATCCTGTGCCTCCTCGATGGTTTCAAAGATGTACTGGCTGAGCCATTCGCCGCGAACCGTGCGGTTGTAGCGTTCGATATAGGCGTTCTGTTGGGGTTTTCCGGGTTGGATGTATTCCAGCCTAACGCCTTGTTTTTCGGCCCATTCCATGAGCTTTCCACTGACATATTCGGGCCCATTATCG
>NZ_FOMW01000018.1 GCF_900112755.1 Sulfitobacter brevis
CGCTGCATCGTTCTTCTGACGCTTGACGAAGGGTTTGACGTAAGCTGGCGGGATCAGACGCACTTCGTGGCCCAACTTGCCAATCTCACGGCCCCAGAAATGCGCGCCGCCGCACGCTTCCATAGCAACCAAGCATCGCGGAAGTTGGCTGAAAAACGCCAGAACCTGCGTCCGCCGTAACTTCTTGCGCAAAACCGCGTGGCCTGCGCCGTCAGCTCCATGCACTTGGAATACATTCTTCGCCAAATCGAGTCCGACCGTGATAATATCCGACATGACCGCTCTCCTTTTTGTGGATCATTGCAGACCCACCTTGGCACATCGATGCCGCCGGAGGGCGGTTACATCATCAAAGCCGGAACACGACCTACTTTGCCCAATTGTCCGGCAATCGTATCATCGATAGAAAGTTGTCTAAGTTTTTGCGATGTAAAGCTGTAGACACGACTATCTCCAGCGCTGGCCCACACTGGTCTTGATTGTTCTCTTACTACGAGAGCAACAACTGTTGTTCCACCCTTACCTTGATAGCCTTCGAACACCGCGTCGTTCGCATTGTTTAACGCCGAAGTGACCCAGTTTATCGTATTAGAAAATCTGTCAGCGGTAGAGATTAGTGATGAAACGAATGCTCCAATTGCTGTGGACGCACACTTCTCTCCTTCTCGCATTCCACCCATACCGTCAGCGACGACTACCGCAGTAAATTGCCTGCCATTGCTATCGCTAGCACGCACCCATACCGCTTTGTCCTGGTTATCTTGCCTTACGTTCCCAATCTCGCTGGCAAGCGCACCACCAAATAGCGCAACTCGTCTGAGACCATGATCTGATGTCTGCCTCAGAAGCCATTGTGATAGCGCATTTTCGACGAATGTTCCGTGCATTTTTTTCCTTGTAGATAGTGTTCTCATCTGAGTTGCGGGGCAACAAAAAGAAGGTCATTCGGCAGGTAGTTCTGGGATCAATCCCACAATATGTTGAGGCTGCCGATACTTACAACCATTCTTTCGATTTCGCTGATGCATAGGTCGGAACGATGGCAATCCGGCGAGATTAAAGCGTGCTTGGCTATCAAGGCATCTTTAAACTGAGATTGCATCCAGCGGCAACGCGACAGAGTACCAGAAGATACCAGTCGAAATGTGCCCTAAGTGCGTCCTATAAAAAGCAAAGGCTTAGCAATCGCTTGCTAAGCCTTTGAATTTATTGGCTCCGGCGGTAGGGATCGAACCTACGACCAATTGATTAACAGTCAACTGCTCTACCGCTGAGCTACGCCGGAACGGTCTGGGCGATATAGCAGCGGTATTTTGGGGCGTCCAGTGCGATTTGGACCTTAACCGGAATTTTTTTGTACGAGCTCGAAATCCGCTGTCGCATGCAAACTCCCTAACGGGGCAATAACGCCTTTACCGGTTAAATCTACCAAATGCGCCAATACGTTGCGGGTGGCGGCGCCAAGCAGGGAGGCGGGGGTGTCGGCGTAGATATGTGCGGCGAGGCTCGCAGCGGTGGCGGGCTGTTCCAACAACCGCTCAAGGATCGCAGCCTCACGCGTTCGACGGTGAGCGACAAGCCAGTCGAGGCGGGCGTTGGGCGCGTCAACAGGTGCCCCATGGCCAGGGTGGAAAATCCGCCATTGGCGCGATTGCAGCAACGCGCAGGAGGCCATGAAATCGGTCAGGTCGCCATCGGGCGGGGACACCAGCGAGGATGCCCAATCCATCACGTGATCGGCTGTAAAACAGGCATCCTCCCATGCGAGACAGAGGTGGTTGCCGATATGGCCAGGCGTATGTAGCGCCTCCAACGTCCACCCGTCGCCTTCGATCAGATCGCCGTGCGCCAGCGTAAAGTCGGGGGCAAACGCCGCATCTATCCCTTCGCCGCCGCCAATCAAGCCGCCCGCCGCCAGCGCGGCCATCACCTCCGACCGCCCAGCCGTCGCAGTGCCGAAGGCCAGAACCGGCGCGCCACTGGCCAGTGCCAGCGGACGGGCAAGCGGCGAATGATCAAGATGGGCGTGAGTGACTATGATATGGCTGATCCGTTGACCGGGTTGTACAGCAGCGAGAATCGCCGCCAAATGGGTCTGATCTTCTGGCCCTGGGTCGATCACGGCCAGATCAGTCTTGCCGAGTAGATAGGTATTGGTGCCGCGATAAGTCATTGGCGACGGGTTTGGGGCCACGATCCGGCGCAGCCCGGCCTCCAGAGTTTCGGCGATACCGACAGGGGGGTTAAAGTCGTCTGGTGGCAGCATGGTTTGACCTTTCCTAGCCTCGGTGGCGTGGCTAAGGTCTAGCCTATGTTGTTCACTTGGCTCAAACGCTATCTGCCGCGCGGAATTTATGGCCGTGCGGCGCTGATTCTGATGCTTCCGGTCGTGTTTCTGCAACTGGTTGTCGTCGTGATTTTCGCGCAACGCCATTTTGAAGGCGTGACGATCCAGATGACCAACACGGTACTGCGCGAACTGGCGGTGGTCATGCGCGCGGTCGATCGGGCACCAACCCGTGCTGCGATTGTGGCGCGGGTCAGGGCAGAGGCGGGGCCGCTTGATATTACTGTGACGCCGGTGGCGCGCACTTCAATTCCATCGGGCAACCGCATGGTATGGTACGATTACTCCGGCCGCGTCTTGGCCAAACGGCTCGCGGAAGAGCTCGAGAGGCTGCGGGCTGTCGATCTGCGGGACAGCAGCTCGGTCGTGCTGACTTTTGACACTGATAAAGGGCCGCTTGAAATCAAGTTTGACCGGCGCAGGATCTCTGCCTCCAATCCGCACCAGCTCTTTGTATATACCTTGTTTTTCGGGGTGGTGATGACGGTGATCGCCTCGATCTACCTGCGCAACCAGCTGCGTCCGATCCGTCGCTTGGCGCGTGCAGCCGAAGCTTTCGGGCGCGGGCGGCATGATCCTTATACGCCTGCCGGCGCGACCGAGGTGCGGGCCGCCGGAAACGCGTTTATTGACATGCGTGCCCGCATCGAGCGCCAGATTGAGCAGCGTACCATGATGCTATCAGGCGTGAGCCATGATCTGCGCACACCTTTGACGCGGATGCGACTTGAGCTATCGATGATGGATGAGGCAGAGACCGGCCCCTTGCTGCGCGACGTCGATGACATGCAAGGTATGCTGGACGAGTTTCTCAACTTTGCCAAAGGTGCAGCCGAGGGCGAACCTGAGCCGGTTGATCCGCGGGCATTGATCGCGCAGGTCGTCGAAGAAGCGCGGCGGGCAGGGCGCGATGTCACACTGTTGCCGTTTGAGGGGGAGGGCACCGGCAAGGTTAAGCTGCGGGTGGTGGCGATCCGGCGGGCGGTGGACAACCTGATCTCCAACGCAGTGCGTTACGGCACGCGCGCCGAAGTGTCGGTGATGCTGAGCGAGAAATCCTTGCGGATACGGGTCGAGGACGATGGCCCGGGTATTCCGGAGGATCAACGCACCGAGGCGATGCGGCCATTTTCGCGGCTCGATCCCGCGCGCAATCAAAACAAAGGCGGCGGTGTTGGTCTCGGGCTGGCGATAGCAAACGACATCGCACGGGCGCACGGCGGGGTGCTGCGTTTGGGATCGTCCCCCCAGCTTGGTGGTCTTCAGGCCGATATTGTAATGGCCCGCTAGGCGGGATCGAACGCGAGCCGCATTTGGTACGAGACGACCCAACGGCATGATTGCGAGGGACGTGGCAATTTGTCAGGCTAAAGAAAAACCCAAGCCGGAGCCGCACTATGACCCCTTATGACATGATCAAGAACCATCTCGACAGCGCCGTGCCATTTGCCCGCTATGTAGGCGTTCGGCTGATCGAGATATCGGATGGCAGCGCCAGCGCCGAGTTAGAGCAGCGCAACGAGGTTTCCAACCATATTCAGTCAATGCACGCAGGCGCGATGTTTACCTTGGGCGAAGCTGCGTCGGGAGCGGCAATGGCGGGAGCCTTGGCACCAGTGATTTTGCAGATGCGACCGGTGGCCTCGACCGGACGCATCGATTTTAAGAAGGTGGCGATTGGCACGTTGACCGCCCATGCCAAAACCAGCCAATCGGGCGCCGCGCTGATGGAGGCAATACGCCGCGACGGCAAGGTCGCCTTTGACGTCGCCGTCGATATCCGTGATGCAGCGGGTGATAAGGTGGTTGAAATGGTGGTGAACTGGTACGTCAGCGCGGCGCGGTAGACCAGATCAAGGGTATGTCCTGTTATTTAGACAGATATCTGCTTTTTTGAACATGTTTCCGCCGATACATCTGTACTAATTGATAGTTCACGGCGCTATTGTGGACAGCAGGAAATAAAGCTGGCATGAGAATTTTTTGCCAGTGGCCGACGGTCAAGGACCCGAAATGGAATCGAATGATAAAAGCCTTGGTGAACGGGCAGTAACGGACTTGCTTTCCGAGCAGAACGGTATCCATTCGCTACATCACAGGCTGCTGGAATTAACCCTACAGCAAGCGCCGTTGGATAACGTTCTCACCGAACTTGTGGAGGCGCTTCATGCGTTTATCGGGGCTGATCTGGCCTGTTCGATCCTCATCGCAGACGATCAGCAGGCCCGTCTTTTTCACGGGGCAGCAGTAGGGCTTTCTGAGGCTTACACACAGGCAGTGGACGGGATCGAGGTTGGCCCCGTGGCAGGTTCCTGCGGCACCGCGGCATTCCGCAAAGAAGCGGTCTTGGTCGCAGATATTGCCAATGATCCGCTTTGGGTAGATTTCCGGCATTTGATCTTGCCAGAGGGCATGAAGGCCTGTTGGTCGAACCCGATCATCGGGGCAGAGGGCGCGGTTCTGGGGTCCTTTGCGATCTATAGTCCCAAGGTTGGCCTGCCAGATCCAAAACTGATGAATTTTCTTGAGCTCGTGTCGCGCACCACGGCGCTCATCCTAGAGCGCTACGCCGCACAGACCACACTAAGCGAGCAAAAACGCTTGCTGGAGACGCTCGACCGGATCGGTGCGGGCGTCGCCGCCGAGCTTGATCTCGATACTCTGGTGCAGATGGTCACTGACGCAGGGGTCGAGCTGACCGGTGCGCATTTTGGGGCCTTTTTCTATAATGTCCTAAACGAAAGCGATGAAAGCTATATGCTTTACTCGCTGTCGGGCGTGGAGCGTGCAGCCTTTGCAGATTTTCCGATGCCGCGAAATACCGCAATCTTTGCCCCCACATTTGATGCAAGGGCATCGTGCGGTCCGACGATATCACGCTGGATCCGCGCTATGGCAAAATGGGCCCAACAAGGGCATGCCCAAAGGGCATTTGCCAGTACGCAGCTATTTGTCGGTGCCGGTGGTCTCGCGGTCAGGCGAGGTGGTCGGGGGGCTGTTTTTTGGCCATCCAGAAACTGAACGGTTCACCGAACACCACGAATTTTTGATGGATGGCATTGCAAATCAAGCGGCGACAGCCATCGACAACGCGCGCCTGTACCAGACCGCCCAACGCGAAATCGAGGTCCGGCGCAACACCGAGCGTGAGTTGCTAAAGACCCAGAACGACCTTGAAGCGGCGCAGGAACGGATCAAGCTGGCGCTGGAGGCCGGTGCGATCATCGGCACATGGATCTGGTATGTGCCCGAAGATATTATCACCGCAGATGAGCGCTTCGCGCGGGCTTTCGGGTTGGACCCGGCGCGCTGCCACGACGGGCTGCCGCTAAAAGACGCGACCTTGTCGATACACGTCGACGATGTGGCGCGGGTTGAAGCCGCGATCAACACGTCGCTGATGCGGGGCGGGCGCTACAGCGAAGAATACCGCGTGCGGCACGCCGATGGAAATTATCGCTGGGTTGAGGCAAATGGCCGTTGCCAGCTTGACGCCGAGGGTCAGCCCTTGCGTTTCCCGGGCGTGTTGATTGACATCGAACAACGCAAGCAAGTCGAGATTAACCTGAAACGGCGCGAGGCAGATCTGGCGCTCCTGTTGGACGCGACAGCTGACGGCTTTTATGCGGTCGATACTGAAGGAAAAACCACCCGGTGCAACGCGACTTTCCTGCGTATGCTGGGGTTCACATCCGAGGCTGATGTCGTCGGCAAAGAGCTGCACGACATTATCCATCACTCGCATGTTGACGGATCACATTACCCACCTGAGCAATGCCCGATCTACCGCGTTGCCCAAAGCGGCGATCTGGCGCATGTGGATGACGAAGTATTCTTTCGCACCGATGGCACGTCATTCCACGTCGAATATTGGGTCCGTCCGGTTATTTGGGAAGGGGAGTTGCAGGGCGCAGTGTGCAACATTGTCGACATCAGCGAACGCAAACGCGCGGAAAATGCCCGTCAACTTTTGCTTCAAGAGCTCAACCACCGCATTAAAAACCTGTTCTCGATCACCAATGGCATGATCCAGATGACGGCGCGCAACAGCACCGATGTGAAGCAGATGGCCAACGCGTTGAGCGGGCGGTTGATGTCACTGGCACGGGCGCATGACCTGATTGCGACGTCTATAACTACGAAATCCAGCACAGCAGGGCCAAGCCGGTTGCGCACGCTGGTCGAGACGGTGATGGAGCCACATGTGGGGTCGCGGTCCGCGGCGCTGAAAATGTCAGGGCCTGAGGTAAGCATCGGCCCTTCAGCAATGACCAGCTTGGCGCTGATCTTACACGAGCTTGCTACGAATGCCGCCAAATACGGCGCGCTTTCGGACCCCAACGGGTCTGTTTCGGTAATGTGGGAAATGTCGGACGAAGCGCTGACTTTGAGCTGGAAAGAAGCGGGCGGGCCGAAAGTTGCCGGGGCACCCGACCGTGAGGGCTTTGGCAGCCAGTTGGCGAGATTGAGTGCGAAAGGCCAGTTGGGCGGTGCGATCGAGTATATTTGGGAGCCCGCAGGCGTTGAGATTTTGCTGACAGTCGCGGCAGACCGGGTTGGTCGCTGAACGGGCGTTTAGCCGAAGAAACAGACCTAATTGATGTGGGCGCTTGGGGTTGCTGCCACATTACGCGCGGTTTGATCCGTTAAACTTTTCCATCAATTCCGCTCTAGCGGCACGCGGTTTTTACTCAATTGACGTACATACCAACCGTATGGTATGTACGCATTATGCCGAGAGCAACCAAAATAGAACCCGAGAGGGGCGGCGCCCGCACCCGCCTGTTAGAGGCAGCGCGGGATATCATCCGCCAGAAGGGGTTTTCAGGCACGACTGTCGATGACCTGTGCAAAGCCGCCGGAGTAACAAAAGGCGCCTATTTCCACCACTTCAGCAGCAAAGAGGCCTTGGGCGTCGCTGCGGCGGAATTCTGGGCCGACACCACCTCGGCGCTGTTTGCCCAAGCACCCTATCACAAGCCCGAAGACCCTTTGGACCGTGTGCTTGCCTATATCGATTTTCGCAAAGCGATTATCGAAGGGGACCCGGCCGAGTTTACCTGCCTTGTTGGCACAATGACGCAAGAGACCTTTCAATCTTTTCCCGCCATCCGCGACGCCTGCGCCACCAGTATCCTCGACCATGCCGCCACGCTGGAACCTGACATTGCGGCTGCGATGAAATTGCATGGCACCACAGCCTCGGACTGGACTGCGCAAAGCCTCGCGCGCCATACTCAAGCCGTTCTGCAAGGTGCGTTTATCCTTGCAAAAGCGACGAACGATCCCGCGGTCGCCCGCGAGAGCGTTGATCATCTCAAACGTTATATCCAGCTTCTTTTGGCCTAACCTTACGCATGAGGTAGCATCCATAAATATCTGATGTAAAATACTAAATTATTCAATTTTCGCCCATATATTCTTCGGAAACTTTCAGCAAACCAAAGGAGAAAAGCCATGTCTACACGTGAAGGAAGTCCGGTCTGGTATGAGTTGATGACGCAAAACCCTGACGCCGCGCAGAAGTTCTACAAACGCGTCATGGGATGGAAATTCGAGGAGATGCCTAATGATACGGGCGTTGATTACCGTGTCGCCTTGGCCCGAAAGAACGCTGTCGCTGGCGTGATGCGCGCGCCGGATCACGCGCAAGCTATGGGGGATAGATGGTTCTTCTACATCGGTGTCGATGACGTGGATGCCTCGGCACGCCAGGTCATCGCGCTTGGCGGGCGTGTCGATGTGGCGCCCACTGATATTCCTGATGTCGGACGTTTTGCGTTTTGCACCGATCCGCAAGGCGCCCATTTTTACGTGATGCGCGGCAATAGCCCCGAGCCAAGCAAAGCCTTTGCCCCGAATAAGTCAGGTCATGCCTGCTGGAACGAGTTGGTGACCACCGATCAAGCCGCTGCACTGGATTTCTATGGTAATCTGCTGGGCTGGGAGCATGGCGGCGCGATGCCGATGGGACCGGCAGGGGATTATACCTTCATCAACCTTAACGGCGAAATGATTGGCGGTATGATGGACGCGCCGGAGCCAAATACCGCGCCGTACTGGAATTTCGCCCTTCAGGTTCCCGATATCGACAAGGCCAAGACTGCGGTCGAAAAGGCGGGCGGGACGGTGCGGGCAGGGCCGATGGAACTGCCCGATAACAGCGGCTGGCTTATCCAGACAGATGATCCGCAGGGTGCAAAAATAATGTTTGTTGGCAAAAGAAAGGGCTGACCGTCATGGCCGAGAGCAAAAATATACATGCCCTGGTGCTTGAGCTCACGCTTGATGCGCCACGCGACAAGGTGTGGCGCTGCTGGACCGAGGCCGCGCTACTGCCGGAATGGTTCGCGCCCAAGCCCTTCACCACCGAGGTGGAGCGTCTCGACCTGCGGGTCGGTGGGGCCAACGTATTTATCCTGCGCGGCCCGAATGGAGAGGAATACCGCAATCCGGGTGTATATCTTGAGGTTGTTCCGAACGAGCGGTTGGTATTCACCGATGCCTATACCGAAGCTTGGATTCCTTCGGCAAAACCCTTCATGACAGCCGAAATCGCGTTGCGGGATGCCGAGCGAGGCAAGACGCAATATACCGCCACAGCCCGTCACTGGAGCGCCGAAGACCGCGAAAGCCATGAAAAGATGGGCTTCCGTGAGGGGTGGACGCAAGCTGCCCGTCAACTCGAGGCGCTGGCCAGAACGCTTTAGCGGAGCTGGGCAAAATCGGTAAAACAGGTCATCGCGCGGGGCTGACGTAGGTCTCGCGCACCCTGATATGATATTGGCACAATGAAGGTGTGGTGATGGCGGTAAAAAAGATTGTAGCGAATATTGCCACTGGTTCGGTCGCCGAAGTGCGGACTTTTTACGCGGATCTTTTCGGGTTGGAGGTGGTGATGGACCTCGGCTGGATCGTAACTCTCGCGTCGGGCGAGACTGCACCGACCCAGATCAGCGTAGCTTCAGAAGGCGGATCGGGCACCGAAGTGCCGGACATCTCGATTGAGGTAGATAACCTTGATGAAGTTCACAAAAGCGCGCAGTCGCTCGGCTATCAAATCACCTATCCATTGACTGATGAGCCTTGGGGCGTGCGGCGATTTTATGTCAAGGACCCATCGGGAAAATGCGTTAACGTGTTGTCGCACACATCGTAATTTGTGAAATGCGTGACTCTGCGGGAAAAGCCGCCAGATGAGAATTGACGCGCAGAAGCCGCGGGACCATCGGCCCGTCTGTGAACGACTCTTCGGTCGCGAGGATGCTCACCAGGTCATCGGCAGCTGGAGCCACGCCAACGGGTGCTTCTAGATTTCGCAAGCTGCGGTCGTACATCCAAGTGCCGCGCACTGGCAGGGCTTTTACAAGCGGAACTTCCCAAGGGCTTCCGGCGTTTCGTTTGTAACAAGAGCAAACAAAAACGCAGGACAGTATTCATGACCATGACTTCCACACGCTTTGTAAAAGTGTCGCTATTGGGGCTGAGCCTCGTCGGATTGCAGGGGCTGAGTGCCACCGCCGAAGTGTTGAGCGAAACCGAGCTTGAAGAGCTGCTCGCAAAAACGCCCGAGACTGCTGTGCAGAACGTGGAAAACGGCACATCTGCGCGGTCTGATGATATGCAAGCTACGGCGGCGTCATCACCCAAAAATGCTGTTGTCACAGCGGAAGAGATTGAAGCCGCGACCTATGATGGCGCACCCCTGGCCGAAGGCAGGACCGCGTTGACGGCCAAAGTCCAAATCTTGCTCGACCGCGCAGGCATCTCCCCCGGCGTGATTGACGGGTATTCGGGTGACATGTCGCGCACAGCAATCATGGCCTTCGAAGGACGGGCCGGACTTTCTGTTGATGGCGTCATGGATCAAGACGTATGGAACGCGCTTGGCGGGAGCGAAGCGCGGGCCCTGACCACAGTGCATGTCATTTCGTCCGACGACATTGCATCGCTGTCGCAAGATCCATTGCCCAGTGACTACGCCGAACTCGCCGAACTTGCTCACCTAGGCTACACCACTCCGGCGGAGATGATCGCTGAAACCTACCACATGGACGAAGACTTTCTGCGCAGCTTGAACCCCAATGCAAGCTGGACGACCGACGAAACAATCACAGTGGTGGACCCCGCCGTTCCGGGGGCTTCGGCGTCCTTTGCGATATCGCGGATCATCGTTGATAAAGTCCGCAGCAGGTTGGTGGCGCTGGATAACGATGGCGTCGTGCTGGCAGATTATCCGGTGACAGTAGGTTCAGACGGGACCCCGTCGCCCACCGGCACGCACAAGGTACGCGCCATTGCGATGAACCCGACTTACAGCTACAATCCCGATCTCAACTTTCAGCAGGGTGACAACACTGAACCGCTGACCTTGCCGCCGGGGCCAAATGGGCCCGTGGGTTCGGTATGGATCGACCTCGACAAACCGACATATGGGCTGCACGGCACGCCCCATCCGGACAAGCTGTTTACTAATCAAAGTCACGGGTGCGTCCGTCTTACCAATTGGGACGCGGCCGATCTTGCCGCCATGGTCAGCGCCCGTATGAGCGAGGACAATGCCGAGATCGAGGTAGTGTTCTCCGAGTAGGCGAATAATTTAGCGCGTACCGTGTACGAAAAAAGCGCCCCAGTGGGGCGCTTGTTTTTCCAGATCTGGTCGTCTGTACTTAGCCGCCCCAGCTGCGCACTGCGCCGCAATCCATATGGACGAAGTTTGAACCTGAATACCGGCCTACGCCGCCACCACTACAGGCGATCGCTGCTTTGGCCATCTGGTTAACCGACCGTGAGGCGAGCCGTAGATCAGCAGCCTGACCGTTCAGGTGTAGGGAATTCTTTGCCACACCGCCGGAACGGGAGCGCAACATTGCGTTGGTTTTCGGGCTGCGATACCCGGAAAGCAACATATAGGGTTCGTTGACGTCCAGAAGGTTATGCGAGGCTGCCATGATATCGATAGTGCGCAGATCGATGTTTTTCACATCATCAGTCCGCCAGTCGCGCATGAAGTAATTAATCTCTTTCACCGCGTCTTTGATATACTGACCTTCGATCCAGTAGATCATATCGATCCGCTCACCAGTGCGACCAGAGTACATGCGAACGCGGCGGATATCGCCGGCACCTCGCAGAAAACCTGCTGCATTGGAAAGGGTGGGAGTTGCTGCGACCGTTGTTGCCGCGAATGCACCCAATAGGGCGCGCCGGGTCATACCCGAAGAGCTGATGCCTGTCATGTAACCGTCCCGTTTCTGCCTATGTGTCCGTGATGTTACACGGGCACTTCATCTCATCCCCAGATGCAACATCGTTATTGCATAGGCCCAAAAGTGAACCAAGTCCTGAATCAGAAAGGTTCCAAATGACGACAATTTTAGGCGATTTTTTGCGCATTTGAGGCCAATCCCACGCAAATTCCTATAAAAATAGGTGTTTTGCCGCACCACGCACAGGTTTCTTTTGTTTTGCGCAAAACGTGAATGGACTTAGGTAACTGCTTTATTGCAAAGCGTATATACAGGCAAAGCTAAGAGTTTCACGTGGGGTAAAACATGCGGGCACATCAAAATCGACGCGGGTTCATGGCGGTATGCGCCGCTGTTCTGGGCTATACTACCTTAGCAACGCCCGTGCTATTGGCCACTCCCGCATTATTCCTTGCCACGCCTGTTTTCGCTCAGGTCACCGCTTTTAAACAGGCCGTTGCCGAAGCGGCGTCTGATGACAAGGATATCGCGAGCTTTTACCAGTCCAACGGCTACACGCCAATCTGGACCGGTGCTTCGGACGAAGACCGCGCCCGTCGTGGCGAATTGCTCCGCGCCATCGAAGGGGCGGGTGCACATGGCTTGCCAGCTGCGCAATATGATGCGGACGGCTTGCTCGCCATGCTTGCCGCCGCCCGCACCCCGCGTGACCGGGGCTTGGCCGAGGTCGAAATGACCCGTGTCTTCCTGAACTATGCCCGTGATATCCAGACCGGCGTGCTGGTGCCCAGCCGCATCGACCGTTTGATCGTGCGCGATGTCGATTATCGCGATCGCAGCAGCTATCTGACCGGGCTATCTGGCGAAAAGCCCGCAAAATACTTCCGCTCGTTGCCACCGCGCAGCTTGGAATATAACGCGCTGCTAAAAGAGAAGATGCTCATGGAGGCGCTTCTGCAACGCGGCGGTTGGGGTCCGGTTGTGCCATCGGGCAAGCTGGAACCGGGCAATCAGGGCAACGCGGTGATTTTGCTGCGCAACCGGTTGATCGCGATGGAGTATATGGAGCGGTCCAGCACCGTTACCTATGACGCCGAAATTACTGAAGCGGTCCGTACCTTCCAGGAGGCACATGGCCTGAACCCTGACGGGGTCGTGGGTGCGGCCACATTGGACCAGATTAACATCAGCGTTGAAAAGCGCTTGCAGTCGGTGATGGTAGCACTGGAGCGGGAGCGGTGGTTCAACACCGACCGTGGCAAACGGCACATCCTTGTAAACATCCCCGATTTCACCGCTAAGGTGATTGACGATGGCAAGATCACCTTCCAGACCCGTTCAGTCGTGGGCGCTGCCAGCGACGACCGTCCGACGCCGGAATTCTCGGATGTGATGGAATTTATGGTGGTTAACCCGAGCTGGTATGTCCCGCGCTCCATCGTCACTAAAGAATATCTGCCCGCATTGCAGCGTAACCGGAATGCCGTCAGCCATATCCTCGTCACGGACCGGAATGGTCGCACCGTCAATCGTGGTGCGGTGAACTTTAATAGTTATAGCGCGCGGACCTTCCCGTTTTCGATGCGCCAGCCGCCCAGCAATACCAATGCGCTAGGGCTGGTGAAGTTCATGTTCCCGAACAAGTACAATATCTACCTGCACGATACCCCTTCCAAAAGCCTGTTTGCCAAGGATGTGCGCGCGTTCAGCCATGGTTGTGTGCGGCTCGCGGATCCGTTTGATTTTGCCTATGTGTTGTTGGCCAAACAGACCGACGACCCGGAGGGCACTTTCAAACGCGCCCTGAATAGCGGGCAGGAATCGCGGATCAATCTGGTTGATCCAGTGCCGGTTCACCTGATTTACCGCACTGCAGTGACCAATGCGCGCGGGCACACAGAATATCGTGCCGACGTTTATGGCCGCGATGCGCGGATCTGGGACGCGCTGGCAAAGGCAGGGGTGGTCTTGAACGGCGTTCAGGGGTAATCCATGACCCCATGAAACCGGGGATAGAGCATGGATTATAGTGTCAAAGAAATCGCGGCAGCCCTCGGGGCTGTTGCTGTCGGTGATACGACACGCAAGATCGCCCGTGCCGCCGAACCTGCCACCGCAGGACCTGCGGATCTGGCGCTTGCGATGAATCCCAAATATGCCGAAGGACTTGCCGCCAGTGCCGCCAAGGTGGCGCTGCTGTGGCCTGATGCCGATTGGCAGTCTTTTGGTTTGGAAGCGGCAATCTTGCCGGACCGCCCGCGTTTTGCAATGGCGGGGCTGACGCGGATGCTGGATGCGGGGCAGGGTTTTGCCAATGGTATCCACCCCTCGGCCGTGATCGACCCTTCCGCCGAGCTTGGCGAGGGCGTATCGGTCGGCCCGCTCGCCATTATCTCCGCAGGGGCCAAAATCGGTGCCCGTAGCGTGATCGGCCCGCACTGTTTTGTCGGCCAGGATGTCACGCTGGGCGCGGACGCCTATCTGCGCGAGCAGGTCAGCATCGGCGCGCGGGTGCAGATCGGCGCACGCTTCATTGCCCAACCGGGGGCGCGGATCGGCGGCGACGGTTTTTCCTTCGTCACCGCCGAACCCAGCACCGTCGAGGCGGCGCGCCATAGCCTCGGTGATCAGGGTGACGCAAAACTGCAACCTTGGGCGCGTATTCACAGCCTCGGCGCCGTGACCATCGGTGATGATGTGGAAATCGGTATGGGCGCGACCATCGACTGTGGCACGATCCGCAATACGGTGATCGGGGATGGCAGCAAGTTGGATAATCAAGTGCACCTTGGCCATAATGTTGTCGTCGGGAAACACTGTCTGCTCTGTGGTCAGGTCGGTGTGGCAGGATCGGTCACTATTGGCGATCATGTGGTGCTGGGCGGGCAAGTCGGTGTCAGTGACAATATATTCATCGGGGCCGGCGTGATTGCCGGTGGCGGCACCAAATTAATGACCAACGTGCCAGCGGGGCGTTCGATGTTGGGCTACCCCGGAACGCAAATGGACAAGCAGGTCGAGAGCTATAAGGCCATGCGCCGCTTGCCACGCTTGCTGCGCGATGTCGAGGCGCTGAAGAATGCCGTTTTCAAATCGGGCAAGGCTGACTAGACCAGCCACACGGAAACTCAAAGGAGAGTGTAGAGATGAGCGTTGAAAATCAGGTCATCGCGATCATCGCCGAACAGGCTGTGCTGGAACCGCAAGACGTAACGCTGGACAGCACCCTCGAAAGCCTCGGCATCGACAGCATGGGCGTGGTCGAGAGTATTTTCGCCATCGAGGAGGCGTTCAACATCTCGGTGCCCTTCAATGCCAACAACCCTGCGGACTCTGAGTTCGATATCTCCAGCGTCGCCAGCATTGTCGCCAGCATTAAACGCCTGCAAGCCGAACAGCAGGGCTAGGCGATGAAGCGCGTGGTGATCACCGGGGCAGGCACGATCAACGCGCTGGGGCATTCGGTGGCCAGCACGATGGCCGCGATGCGCGAAGGCGTCTGCGGCATCGGCGCGCTTGATTTTCGCGATGTCGCGCGTCTGTCTATCCAGATTGGCGGGCAGGTGCGCGGGTTTGAGACAGCAGGCCGTTATAACCGCCAGCAAATCTCGCTCTATGACCGGTTCACCCAATTCACACTGGCCGCCGCAAAGGAGGCGATCGAGCAATCCGGCCTGAGCTTTCACGGTGAGCTTTCGGCGCGCTCGGGCGTGGTGCTAGGCACAGCGGGGGGGGGCGTTTCGACATGGGACGACAACTACCGCGCCGTTTATGAAGAGGGCAAAAACCGCGTGCATCCATTCGTGGTGCCCAAATTAATGAACAACGCCGCCGCCAGCCATGTCAGCATGGAATATAACCTCAAAGGCCCGTCCTTCACCGTGTCGACCGCCTGCGCGTCCTCCAACCACGCAATGGCGCAAGCCTTTGCCCTTGTGCGCTCCGGCATGGCGCCTGCCATGGTCACCGGCGGATCGGAATCCATGCTGTGTTTTGGTGGCGTCAAAGCGTGGGAAGGCTTGCGCGTGATGAGCCGCGATGCCTGCCGTCCGTTCTCGGCCAATCGCAACGGCATGGTGCAGGGCGAAGGCGCGGGCGTTTTCGTCTTTGAAGAATACGAGCACGCCCGAAAGCGCGGGGCGGATATATTATGTGAGGTCGCAGGTTTTGCCATGACCTCGGACGCCAGCGACATTGTCATGCCCTCCAAAGCAGGCGCCGCGCGGGCAATGGCGGGTGCGTTACAGGATGCAGGCATCAACCCCGATGAGGTAGGCTATATCAACGCGCATGGCACTGGCACCGCGGCGAACGACAAAACCGAATGCGCCGCCGTCGCAGATGTTTTCGGCCCGCATGCCGACCGGCTGATGATCTCCTCGACCAAATCAATGCACGGCCATTTAATTGGTGGCACCGGGGCGGTCGAACTGCTGGCCTGTATCATGGCCCTGCGCGACGGGGTGATCGCACCCACCATAGGCTATGAAGAGCCCGATCCTGAATGTGCGCTGGATGTAGTGCCCAACGAGGCGCGCGACGCCAAGGTGAATGTGGTACTTTCAAACGCCTTCGCTTTTGGCGGGATGAATGCTGTCGTGGCTCTGCGTCGCCTGCAATAGAAGTTAAAGGACACGCTGCGTTATAAAAAAGGGCCACCCGACGGGCAGCCCTTTTTGGTTTAATAGCGAGGTCAGACCGTCGGCTTACTGCTCGATGACTGAAGCTTTGTCATAGCTGGCCGTGAAGCCTTCGAGCGAAAGGGTCAGCTCAACGGTCTGATCAGGCGCGAGCGCTGGAACGATCGTCACTACAGCCTGCTTGCCGCGCTTGAACGCCGCCACATCCGCCGCCGTCAAACCCAGACGGGCATAGCAGCCGACAGGGTTACAAAACGCGTAAGGATACCGGCGCGCCTTGCCACCATCCACGGCGATGTTCAACTGCTGTGGCAAAGCGGTTTCAAGGGGTACAACAATGGTCGCACCCGCTTCGGCCTTGCCGCCATTTGGCAGGCGGAACAGGGAGACTTCGGCAACAGGATTGCCTTCGCCATCATCCAGCAACTGGTACATCTGGCAGGGGTCTTTTTCCTCTTCCGTTTTGATGCAGCGCATATCCCACGCACCAATGGTCTCGGCGGTATAGGGCTGGCCCAAATCCGGGTCCTTGTCGGCATCCTCACCCATCGGCAATTCGTTGGCGAGCGTACCGGCTGGCGCCTGTTCGGCGGGGGCTGCAGGCTCGGTTGATGTGGCCGGCGCTGTCTCTTCGGTCGCGGGTGTTTCTGGTGTCGTGGTTTGTGCAAATGCGCCAACCGCACCGAAGTGCGCCAAAGCAACACAGACGGGCAGGGCGGAAAGAAACTTGTTCATATGAAATCCAGGCTTGTTACGTTACCGCCCCTTAACATGGCGCGTGCCGCTTGTCAGCGCCGGATAGTACGTCCGCACCCACGCCGCAGCAAAATCTCGCTGATCAAAAAATAATTTCGCCAAACGAAAAAGAGGGCAACCAACCGGTGCCCTCTCTCCCGTATTTCTTTCTCCCCGTCGGACTGGGCCGACTTATCGCTGAGACGTTACGAAAGGGCTTGCCGCAGGTCAACAGGAAATTTGCACTTCCTCGCGGCGACTTAATCCCTATGCGATCCAATAATTTACGGTACATTTACCATAAAAAAGGGCCGCACCCGAAGGCGCGGCCAGTCTAACAGGGAGGAAGTGCCCCAAGCCAAAAAGGACATGATGACCTGAGACAATTACACTATGGCGCCGAAAAGTTAAGTTTGTATGCTCTTTAGGAACGCAAAACCCCACGCGACAAAGGACCTGCATGTGACGGACGGAATATTTATCGGCGGCGGCGGCACGGATTACGCGACCAAACAGTTTCTCAGCCTCGGCTATGCTAACCGCCACGGGCTGATCGCGGGGGCCACCGGCACCGGTAAAACAGTGACGTTGCAGATCCTCGCTGAAGGCTTTTCTGCCGCTGGCGTGCCGGTATTTCTCTCGGATGTTAAAGGCGATCTCTCGGGTCTGGCCAAGGCTGGCAGCCCGCAGGCCAAGCTGCATGTGCCCTTCACCGAGCGCGCCGCGAAGATCGGCTTTGATGATTTCGATTACGCTGCCTTTCCGGTCACTTTTTGGGACATCTTCGGCAAACAGGGCCATCCGGTACGGGCCACAGTCTCCGAGATGGGGCCGCTGCTTTTGGCCCAGCTTTTGCAGCTGAGCGAAGCGCAGGAGGGCATTCTCAACATCGCCTTCCGTGTCGCCGATCAAGACGGCCTGCCGTTGCTGGACCTCAAAGACCTGCAAGCCTTGCTGGTCTGGGTCGGCGAAAACGCTAGCGAACTTGCCCTGCGCTACGGCAATGTCTCGGCCGCGTCGGTGGGCACGATCCAGCGCCGCTTGCTGGTGCTTGAAAATCAAGGTGCCGCCCAGCTTTTCGGTGAACCGGCGCTCGCGCTCGACGATCTGATGCGCACCGATGCGCAGGGCCGCGGCATGATCAACATTCTCGCCGCTGACCAGCTGATGGGCGCGCCAAAGCTCTATGCCACCTTCCTGCTGTGGCTGCTGTCCGAGCTTTTCGAAGAACTGCCCGAGGTTGGCGACCCGGACAAACCAAAACTGGTATTTTTCTTTGACGAGGCGCACCTGCTCTTTGACGATGCTCCCAAAGCACTGGTCAACAAGGTCGAACAGGTCGCGCGGTTGATCCGGTCCAAGGGGGTGGGGGTTTACTTCATCACCCAAAACCCCGCCGATGTGCCCGACGACATTCTGGGCCAGCTTGGCAACCGCGTCCAACACGCGCTGCGCGCCTTCACGGCCAAAGACCGCAAAGAGTTGCGACTGGCCGCGCAAACCTACCGCGAGAACCCGCGCTTTGACACCGAAGAGGCGATCCGCGAAGTTGGCGTCGGCGAGGCGGTGACCTCGTTCTTGCAGAAAAAGGGCATTCCCGGCGTGGTCGAGCGGACCCTGATCCGCCCGCCATCCTCGCACCTCGGACCGCTGGACGATGCCGAGCGTGCGGTGCTTATCGCCGCTTCTGAGATGGCGCAAAAATACGGCACTGTGCTGGATCGCGACTCCGCTTTTGAAATCCTGCAAGCCCGCACCGCACAGGCTGCGAAAGAAGCCGAGCAAGCCGAACTGGCCGAAGAGAAAGCCGAAGCCGCCGAGGCTGAAAAAGCCCGCGAATTCAACAGCGCCCGACGCTATGGCGGCGGCAGCACCACATCGCGCCGCAGCACTCGCAAATCCAGCGAGGGCTTCGGCGGCGCCATCGCCAGCGTTGTGATCAAGGAACTTAAAGGCACCACAGGCCGCCGCATCGTGCGCGGCATCCTCGGCGGGCTCTTCAAGGGCCGCTAATACCAGACGTAAAAAGGGCGCGGTCGGCCTCAGCCCCGCGCCCTGTTCTCTCTTTTTGACCTTAAATACCGCTGTGCGACCCTGCGTTAAAACACAGCGCCCGAGGGACTATTTCTCGGGTATCAACCCGCGCGGGCTGAACCGCAGCACCAAAAGCAGCACCAACCCCATCGTCATCAACCGCATATGCGCTGCACTCTCGATCAGGTGGTCTTTCAGCGCCGAGCCGTCCGCCATGCCGTAGGTGATTACATTCATCAGCCACAGGCCCATCGGCTCAACCTGAACCCACAAGAACCAGATCAAAAACCCGCCGAGCACCGCGCCAAAGTTGTTGCCCGATCCACCGACAATCACCATCACCCAGATCAAAAAGGTAAAGCGCAACGGCTGATAGGTGCCCGGCGTCAACTGGCCATCCATGGTGGTCATCATCGCACCTGCAATGCCGCAGATCGCGGACCCGAGGATAAACACCTGCAAATGCCGCGCAGTGACGTCTTTGCCCATCGCTTCCGCTGCGACTTCGTTATCGCGGATTGCGCGCAACATACGGCCCCAAGGCGAATGGAGCGCCCGTTGGCTTAGCCACAATAGGGTCAGCAAGACCGCCGCAAACAAAAGGATATACAGAAACTTCACCCAGAGTGTTGACCCTTCAACCGGATCAAACCCAAGGCTCGCCGCCCGTGCGACAAATTCGGGGCTGTTTTGCAGATCAATCTCGTAAGGCACCGGACGCGGCACGCCGATCACGTTTTTAACGCCGCGCGTCAGCCAATCTTCGTTTTTAAGCACGGCGATGATGATTTCGGCAATGCCCAGCGTCGCAATCGCCAGATAGTCCGACCGCAACCCCAGTGCCGCCTTGCCAATCAACCAAGCCGCCGCGCCGGCAAACAACCCGCCCACAGGCCAAGCCAGCAAAACCGGCAGGCCCAGCCCACCAAGATAACCGGTATTCGCAGGGTTAATGGCTTCAACCCGCTCCACCGCCGGATCTAGCAAGGCGCGGAACACAAAGAACCCGACGACCAGCACTGCTAGCACCGCCAGATTGCGCAGCCATCCGGCCTGCATCCGCTTCATCATCACCACGGCGATGATAATCGTGCCCGCGCCCATCAGCAGGGCCCCGACAACAGCGAAACCACCCGTCGTCCATGCGCCTTCGGTGCGCGGCATGCCGACCAGCACAGCGGCCAAGCCACCCAAAGCGACAAAGCCCATGATGCCAACGTTAAACAGCCCCGCAAACCCCCACTGCAGGTTCACACCCAAGGCCATAATCGATGAAATCAGCCCCATCGCGATAATCAGCAGCGCCGAGTTCCAGCTGTTAAATATGCCAACATAGACGATAAGCGCCGCCACCACGGCAAAGAGTACGGTGTTCTTGAGTGTCTGGCTCATGTCGATTGCCCCTTGAACAGGCCCGTAGGTTTGATCAGCAAAACGATCAGCAGGATCACAAAGCTGACCGCGAATTTATAGTCGGTGGACATCAACTGCACCAAACCGTCCGGCTCCATGCCATTTGGCATCACATAGCCAATCACCTTCTTCCATGCGTAGGTCACGGTGACCTCGCTGAAGGCGATAATAAAACCGCCCGCAATCGCGCCCAGCGGATTGCCTAGACCGCCTACAATCGCGCTGGCAAAGATCGGCAGCAAAAGCTGGAAGTAGGTGAACGGTTTGAAGGATTTATCCAGCCCGTAGAGCACACCCGCCGTGGTGGCGAGGCAGGCCACGATGATCCATGTGATCATCACCACCCGTTCCGGGTTGATCCCCGAAAGCAACGCCAGGTCTTCATTGTCGGAATAAGCCCGCATTGACTTGCCCGAGCGGGTTTTGTTGAGGAACCAGAACAGCAAAGCCACCACGATGATTGCCGTAACGATGGTGATTGCTTGGGTTGTTTTGAACGACAACCCTTCCTCAAGGCCGGTCATCGCTTTGAAATCGCGTGCCGAGATTATGAAACGTTCTCCGTCGAGAAAGTTCTTATCGTCAGCGCCGATGATAAAGCGGGTAATGCCGTTGTAGATAAAGGTCACACCCAGCGACACGATCACCAGAATGACCGGTTTGGCCTTCTTTTCGCGGTAAAACCGATAGACAACACGGTCGGTCCCCAGCAACAGCAAGATTGTAAAGACGATGCCAAAGGGCAGGGCCAGCAAGGCCGTGGGCAGAACCCCGAGGCTCAGCCCCCAAGACTGGAACAGCCAGGTGACCAGCAACGTGGCCATCGCCCCCAGCGCCATTGTGTCGCCGTGGGCAAAGTTCGAAAACCGCAGGATGCCATAAACCAAAGTCACCCCCAGTGCCCCGAGGGCAAGCTGTGAGCCATAGGCAATGCCCGGGATCAGGACATAGTTGGCAAGCGCGACGATTGCGTTGAGAAGATCCATCAGTAAAATTCCTCGCATGCGCCGGATGCGGCGGGCCGCGTGGCGAATGGACATAGCGTCCGGTCGGACCGGACAGGCTGGGGCAGGGTGGGCAGGGTCATCATCCTCATCCTCCCAAGAAGCTTTTGCGGACTTCCGGATCGGCCAGCAGTTCCTTGCCGGTGCCGGTAAAGGCATTGGCGCCTTGCACCAGCACAAACCCCTTATCTGCGATCTCCAACGCCTGACGGGCGTTCTGTTCGACCATCAGGATCGGAATGCCGGTACGCGCCACTTCGATAATCCGGTCGAACAGCTCGTCCATCACAATCGGGCTGACACCGGCCGTCGGCTCGTCAAGCATCAAGACCTTGGGTTGGGTCATCAGCGCGCGGCCCACGGCCACCTGCTGACGCTGTCCGCCTGAAAGCTCGCCGGCGGCCTGAAAGCGTTTGTCCTTAAGGATCGGAAACAGATCGTAAACCTGCGCCAGTGTATCCCTGAAATCATCGCGGCGGATAAAGGCCCCCATTTCAAGGTTTTCCTCCACCGTCATCGACGTGAAGATATTCGAGGTTTGCGGCACAAAGCCCATGCCCTTGGCCACACGGTCCTGCGGGCTGAGATTGGTGATGTCCTCGCCATCGAGCCGCACATGGCCTTTGCGCATGTCGAGCATGCCAAAAACCGCCTTCATCCCGGTTGACTTGCCCGCCCCGTTGGGGCCGACAATGACGGCGATCTCGCCCTTTTCAACAGAAATCGTGCAATCGTGCAGGATATCGGGGCCATTGCCGTAACCTGCGGTCATGCTGTCGCCTATCAGGAACGGGCCGCCGGGGGCGTCAAAGGATTTGCCGGTCGATTTCGGCATCACCGATCCCATGCCTTTAGGATTCCCAATGGAGACATCCTTGTTGCCCCGATCACCGTATGCATCACTCATAACTGCCTCTTTCCGGCGCAGTCACATGGCGCCCGTCTTCTTGTGTCTTGCGAAGGGTGCCAGCAGCGCCGACCCGAAAACCGGTCACGCCTGTCGCTGTCACGCTTTGCACATCTAAATCCTGAATTTCGACAAACCCGTGCGGGTGCTGCCGCATCACGCGCCGACCTTGTCTTTGTGTTTGAGACCTGTGCCGAGATAGGCTTCGATTACCTGCTCGTTGGCTTTGATCTCGGCCAAGGTGCCTTCGGCCAGCACGTGGCCTTCGGCCATACAGATCACCGGATCGCAAAGCTTGCCGATAAAATCCATGTCGTGTTCAATGACCACAAAGGTATAGCCGCGCTCTTTGTTGAGCCGCAGGATCGCGTCCGCGATGGTGTTGAGCAGAGTGCGGTTCACGCCCGCGCCGACTTCATCCAGAAACACAATCTTGGCGTCGACCATCATGGTGCGGCCAAGCTCCAACAGCTTTTTTTGACCGCCCGAAATTTGTCCGGCTTTCTGATCCGCCAAATGGGAGATGGTCAGGAATTCGAGAACCTCGTCGGCCTTGGCCCGCAAGGCGCGCTCTTCATCGGCGATGCGCCGTGTGCCGAACCAAGTGTTCCAAAGGGTTTCGCCCGACTGGTTGCCGGGCACCATCATCAGGTTCTCGCGGCAGGTCATCGAGTGGAATTCATGCGCGATCTGGAAGGTGCGCAGCAGACCCTTGTGGAAAAGCGTATGGGGCGGCAGACCGGTGATATCCTCGCCATCCATAAAAACCCGACCCGTGGTCGGTTTAAGAACACCTGCGATGACGTTGAAAAGCGTGGTTTTTCCTGCGCCGTTTGGGCCAATCAATCCGGTGATTGATCCGCGGTCGATGTTCAGGCTTGCGCCGTCCACCGCGTGGAATCCGCCAAAATGCTTATGCAGGTCTTCAACGACGATCATGTGTTCGTCACTGTGGCTCATGTTACTATCCCTGTCGTGCGCCAGCCTTGGGACTGGTCGTTATATAGGGGTACAGCCCGGATTTCTCCGGGCTGTACCACGTCTTCAGACATACATTACGGCTTACTTGAAACCAACAGTTTCAATCTTGCCGTCTTTGACTTCGATCATCCGGTAGGTGCCAGCGGCTTCACCGGCGCCGACAAGTTCGACCGCCGATGCGCCGACGTAGTCGATGTCGGTGCCCGCTTTGATCAGCTCAAGCGCTTTGCCCAGCTCGCCAGGATAGATCTTCTCGCCCGGAGCGTTAGCCACTTCGAGGATCTTTTCCTTATAGACGGCAGGATCGGTAGACCCTGATGCCTGCATTGCCAGCATAAACAGCGCCGCTGCGTCATAGGCTTCGGGTGTGTAAGGTGATGTCGCCTCAAACGCGCCGTCAACCATCTTGATCAGCGTTTCAATGCCCTGACCTTCGGAACCAGCGATCTGGCCGTAGGAGCCATCAAGGTCCGGACCGATGTTTTTGGGCAGGTTTTCACCAATCATACCGCCCGGCAGACCGAATGTCTCCCATGCGCCCGCGTCCAGCGCGGATTTGATGATACCGGCACCACCTTGGTCAAGATATCCTGCAACAACCAGCAGGTCACCACCGGCAGATGCCAGCGCGCCGATTTCGGCAGAGTAGTCTGCTTTACCGTCTTCGTGGGCTGCAACGATCGTGACTTCACCGCCCGCAGCTTTGAACGAGGATTCGATCGCGTCGGCCAGACCCTTGCCATAGTCGTTGTTGGTATAGGTCAGCGCGATGGATTTCACGCCACGCTCGTTCAGGATCTCGGCCATAACTTCGCCTTCGCGGGCGTCAGAGGG
Organism: Sulfitobacter brevis; assembly: GCF_900112755.1. Lineage (GTDB taxonomy): Bacteria > Pseudomonadota > Alphaproteobacteria > Rhodobacterales > Rhodobacteraceae > Sulfitobacter > Sulfitobacter brevis. The sequence goes on from NZ_FOMW01000018.1 coordinate 24,105, forward strand.
CGAGGTGCGGAAAAACAGACCGTTGTCTTCCATTGTGGACAAACCGGGTGAAGTGGCCGAGGGCGAGATCATTACCATGCCATTGGGGATTGCGACGTTCTGCAACACCGCACCGGTGACGCCGGAGCAATCCGCACCGATGATGCCGCTGACACCGTCCGCGATCATCCGCTCGGCAGAGGCCACAGCCAGACCGTTGTCGATACAGCCGGAATCACCGCGCACGGAGGTCACCTTGGTGCCGTCCATGAACATGCCACTGTCGGTGACTTCTTTCATCGCCATTTCGGCGCCGCCTGACATCGGGCCGGTCAGTGATTCAATGGGGCCAGTGAAACCGAACAGAACGCCCAGTTTGACTTCTTTTGCGTGTGCGTCGGCAAAGGCGTTTGTCGCCAGTAGCGCCGTGGCCGTTGAGGCCAGAAGCAGCTTTTTCATTTTTTTCTCCCTAGTTGGAACATAATGTTCGCAATCGAGGTTAGGGGGTGGTCTGATAAAAGAAAAGTGATTTTTCAGGCCTGTTTCGCCAAAAATGTGGGGGCCCGGCAGAGAGAAGTGGAGAATTCCGTCACTAAAGCTAACTGAAATGGAACATCTCTCCAGAATGAGGTTGATCTGATGCGGATTCCGAAAATTCTTACCGGTTTTCTGCCTGCGGTGGCGGTTGCGCTCTGTTGCACAGCACCCGCCTCGGGCCAGCAAAATATGATGATAGAACCAATGATTTCGGGGCTAGAAAGTCCATGGGCCGTAGCGCCCTTAACGGATCAATCTGCCTTGGTCACCCTGAAAGGCGGAGATCTGATGTTTGTCAAGGCCGGCGAGGTGACACGCGTCTCGGGCGTGCCGGAGGTCGTAGACGAGGGGCAGGGTGGCTTGCTCGACGTCACATTGGCGATTGACTTTGACACCACGCGGGAAGTGTTTCTCACCTACGTGAAAGACCAGGGCGGCGGTAGTATCGGCACAGCCCTGGCGCGGGCGCGGCTGTCGGCGGATGCCAGCGCGCTCGAGGACGTGGCCGAGCTTTTTGCCATGCAAACCGGCACCCGTGGCGGGCGGCATTTCGGGTCGCGGGTGGTGCAGGCAGCAGATGGCATGTTGTTTGTCACGATTGGTGAACGCGGTGACCAGCTTGCCGCGCAGGACCTCAGCCGTCACAATGGCAAGGTGATCCGGTTAAACCGCGATGGCTCGGTCCCGCAGGACAATCCCTTTGTCGGCCAGAGCGGTGCACGACCCGAAATCTGGTCGTATGGGCATCGCAATCCGCAAGGCGCGGGATTTGATCTTGAGGGAAATCTTTGGGTGTCGGAACATGGGGCCAAGGGCGGCGACGAGGTGAACAGAATCGAAAAGAGCCGCAACTACGGCTGGCCGGTAATCTCCTTTGGCGTGCATTATTCAGGCGCGCAGATCGGCGAAGGCAGCGCCAAGGAGGGGATGGAGCAGCCCGGATTCTATTGGGACCCATCCATCGCGCCCTCTGGCTTGATGGTTTACTCCGGCAAGATGTTCCCCACGTGGCAGGGGGATATCTTTGTCGGCTCGCTCAAGTTCGACTATATCGCCCAACTTCGGGGGGAGCCACTTGTCGAGGTGGCGCAGATCAAGACTGACGAGACCCTGCGCGTGCGCGATATTGTCGAAGCCCCCGACGGGGCGATCTGGTTCATTTCAGAGATTAACGGCGCGGTTTACCGGATTTTCCGGTAACTCCGCTTGGCCGGAAATACGATCAGATTGAAAGCCGCGCCGCGTGCGATCCACGCTCGCGGTAGGGCGTTGTGTCATAATGGGCGCGGTAACATTTGGAGAAATGCGACGGTGAGGCAAAACCGCAGGCCAGCGCCACGTTGATCACGCTCATATCGGTCTGCATCAACAGGTTACGCGCTTTTTGTAGCCGCAATTCCATATAATACCGCTTCGGGCTGCGGTTCAAATAGCGCCGGAACAGCCGCTCTAGCTGGCGGGTCGACATGCCGACATCGCGGGCCAGCACCGAAGGGCTGATCGGCTCTTCGATATGGCTTTCCATCATCTGGATCACTTGGCTAAGCTTGGGGTGGCGCACCCCGATACGGGTGGGTACCGACAGGCGCTGTGTATCCTGATCGGTGCGGATCGAGGAATAGATTAACTGATCCGCAACCGCATTCGCCATGTCCTCGCCCAGATCATCGGCAATAAGTTTAAGCATCAAATCAATTGACGAAGTGCCGCCCGCCGTGGTCAGCCGGTTGCCATCCACCACAAAGACCGATTTTGTCAGGTTAACTTCCTGAAATTCCTCGGCAAAACTGTCCTGATTTTCCCAGTGGATGGTGGCTTTCTTGCCATCCAGCAACCCCGCTTTGGCCAGAGTATAGGCGGCTGTGCACAGCCCCCCGACCATCAAACCCTTGCGGGCCTCACGGCGCAGCCAACCGAGCAACTTTTTGGTTGTTGCCGCCTGAACGTCGATCCCGCCGCAAACCACCAGCACATCATCGCGCAGCAGATCGCCCAGATCACCGTCCATGGCAAAGGCAGCACCTGAGGAGCTGGCAACGGTCGCGCCGCCTTCGCCGACAATCTGCCAGGAATAGGCCTGACGCTCGGCCATGCGGTTAGCGATACGCAAACATTCAACGGCCGAGGCAAAGCTCAGCAGCGTGAAATTTTCGAGCAGGACGAAAACGAAACGACGCGGTTTGTCTGGGTTCTGCGCAATGCGGGTGGCCGGGCGTTGTTCAGACATCGCGGCAACTTTCTGTTAGAGAATTTCGTGTCAAAAGTGCCTGCGGCGACAAGACTTGTCTTAAACCTTGCCCACGGCGGCTCCGCAACGTCAAGGGGGCGAATTTCGGTTCTGGTCACTCTGCCCGTGCTTTTGTATAGCAGGGGTTCACGATCGCGCCCCAATTCGGGTGCCGAAGACAGGAGAGATAATCATGACGCAATGGAGCAAATCAAGCTGGCGCAATAAACCGCGTGTGCAGATGCCCGATTATCCGGATGCGGCGGCCTTGCAAGAGGTCGAAGCCCAACTGTCACGATATCCACTTTTGGTTTTTGCAGGCGAAGCGCGCCGGTTGAAAAAGCATCTTGGTGCGGCCAGCCGTGGCGAGGCGTTCTTGCTGCAAGGTGGCGATTGCGCCGAAAGCTTCGAGCAGTTTTCCTCCGACCAGATCCGTGACACCTTTAAAGTGATGTTGCAAATGGCAATTGTGCTGACCCACGGTGCCAAAGTGCCGGTGATCAAGCTGGGTCGGATGGCAGGCCAGTTCGCCAAGCCGCGTTCCGCTCCGACTGAGGTTGTCGACGGGGTCGAATTGCCAAGTTACCGTGGTGACATCGTCAACGAGCTTGCCTTTACCTCGAAGGCCCGTATTCCCGATCCGGCCAAGATGCTGCGCGCCTATACGCAAGCCGCCGCGACGCTGAACCTGATCCGCGCCTTTTCCACTGGCGGCTATGCCGATGTGCATCAGGTGCACGGCTGGACGTTGGGCTTTACCGATGGCCAGAACGCCGAGAAGTACCGCGAGATTGCGAACCGGATTTCCGACACGCTGGATTTCATGGCCGCTGCCGGTGTCACTTCCGAAACCGCACATACGCTGCAATCGGTTGAATTCTACACCAGTCACGAGGCGCTGTTGCTGGAGTATGAAGAGGCGCTGTGCCGTCAGGACAGCACTTCGGGCAAATGGCTGGCGGGGTCGGGCCATATGGTCTGGATCGGCGACCGCACGCGGCAACCCGATGGCGCACATGTGGAATTTGCCAAAGGCGTGATGAATCCGATTGGTCTTAAGTGCGGCCCGACGATGACGACGGATGACCTCAAAAAGCTGATGGCGACCTTGAACCCTGAAAACGAGGCGGGCCGCTTAACCTTGATCGCCCGTTTTGGTGCGGGGGCGGTGGGGGAACACTTGCCGCGCCTCATTAAGGCCGTCGAAGAACAGGGCGCGAACGTGGTTTGGACCTGTGATGCGATGCACGGCAACACGATCAAGTCGTCTACCGGCTATAAAACGCGGCCCTTCGACTCTGTGCTGCGCGAGGTGCGTGAATTCTTTGGTGTCCATGCCGCCGAAGGCACTGTGCCGGGTGGCGTACACTTCGAAATGACAGGGCAGGATGTGACCGAATGTACCGGTGGCGTGCGCGCGGTCAGCGAAGAGGACCTTTCGGATCGCTATCACACTGCGTGCGATCCGCGCCTAAACGCCAGCCAGTCGCTGGAATTGGCGTTCTTGGTGGCCGAAGAACTGTCTGCACGCCGCAGCGAGAAAGCGGTTCAAGCGGCAGGCTGAATGGTTGAATAGAACTGTGCGGGGCGGGCGTCCCGCACAGTTACCAAATGCCCTCTGGGGCTGAGTTCGGGAGCGTTCTAGCGGCCTGAAGTTTTCGCAGCTAGAAATCAGCTGTTTAAATCCTGAACTGCTTAATCGTCGGATTTGACCAGACGCAAATAGGGTGAGCGCGATTTGGTCTCTTGCGCAGCAAAGTCAGCGCGCGGGGCTTCAAACCCTCGCGTCAGAACGGCATGGCTTGGTTCGCGCTGGAGCGCTTCTTTTTCTGGCGCCAGGTTCAGAACTTCGCGCGGATGCTTGACCGGGGTCAGCTGCATTTTTCGGATGTCGAAGCGGCGTGGCGCAATGCCGATATCGCCCTTGGTGACGAAACACCCCAAAGCCCGGCTTGCATCGCCAAGATCGCTTAACAGCGGCAGGATCAACATCCGGCCTTCAATCTCGGGCGTGCCGTCGCCGCCTTTCGAGACGAGATCGAGCATCATCGAGCAGGGGGTCTGGAAAATGTCTTCAAGGGCCTGCGCGACCTGCGTCCGCGCGTCATTTTCAAGAAACGCGGTGACCGACATGCCGCGCACTTCCATGTCCAAAAGTTCGCTCAGATGGCTGCCCGCGACCCGCAGACGCGCGTGGCCGGGCGCGACTCGCTCAAGGATGAAGGCGTTCGCAAGCGCCTGTTCGATCCCTCGAGGGTCGATATCTGACCTTTTGGGTAGGAGGCGATCACCGCGCAGCGCTTCCCAATAGGCCTCGACCTGAGCGATCGCGACATAGCCGTTATCTCTCTGTTTTTGTGCCATTGTCGTCGTACTTTGAACCTTTGTAACCAGCATGTTTGAAACCTCTATTACCGGGTTGCGAAGTCTTTCTGACCTGCGCGTCCGAGCAATAGCTGCTCCTGTTCACCTGTCAGAGATCTCCGCAGCGCCCTCACGCCACAATCTTTACAATGCAAACATATCTCATTCGTATAGGATTGCCTGAGCTTTTGATACCTTTGGTTAACCAACACACGTGTTGGTAGAGGTGCTATAGGCCGAGGGCTTGCCCCCCTGACCGGATTTGCCATAGTGCAGGGCAACAGCGGTTCCTAGAGGCAGTGCCATGATCAAATCGATGACCGGATTTTCCTCTGCCAGCGGTGCCGCGGCGCCCTTTAACTGGAGCTGGGAAATCCGCAGCGTTAATGGCAAGGGACTGGACCTACGCTTGCGGGTGCCCGACTGGATCGAGGGCTTGGAGGCCGCGTTACGCAAAAAGCTTTCGGCGGTGGCGGTTCGGGGCAATGTCACCTGCAATCTGCGACTGACCCGCGAGGAAGGCGGCGCCGCGCTGGAGGTGAATACCCGCCAGTTGGAAGTTGTTTTGGCTGCGTTGCACCAGATCGAAGAACGCGCGATGGAGGCGGGGATATCGCTCGCCCCGTCCAAGGCCACCGATATCGTGACCATGCGCGGCGTATTGGAACAGGTGCAGGTAACCGACGACACGGCAGATTTGCTCGCCAACCTTCTGGCCGATGTAGAGCCCGTGGTCGTGGCATTCGACCAGATGCGTGCTCAGGAAGGCGCGGCATTGGCAGAGGTTCTGGCCGCGCAAATTAACGAAGTCGAGCGCCTGACTGCCGAAGCCGCAGGCAGCCTCGAGAACCGCAAGGACGACATGGCAGCAGCCCTGCGCCGCAACCTCGCCAAAGTCATGGACAGCGCCAGCGGTGTCGAACCTGACCGCGTCGTACAGGAACTGGCGATGATCGCGGTGAAATCAGACATCACCGAGGAGTTGGACCGGCTGACCGCCCATATCGCTGCTGCGCGTTCCTTGCTGGACGCAGGCGGGGCCGTGGGCCGCAAGCTCGATTTTCTGATGCAGGAGTTCAATCGTGAGGCTAATACCATGTGTTCAAAAGCCCAAAACACCGACCTGACAAACATCGGACTAGCGCTGAAGGCAGTAATCGACCAAATGCGCGAACAGGTGCAGAATGTGGAGTAACTTATGAGCGACCGTCGCGGTCTTTTGATCATCCTCAGCTCGCCCTCGGGTGCGGGTAAATCAACTTTGGCCAAGCGGCTGCGCGACTGGGACCCGTCGTTGCAGTTTTCGGTCTCGTCCACGACGCGCAAGCCCCGCGCCGGCGAGGTTGACGCGCAGGATTATTACTTTGTCAGCGAAGACCGCTTCCGCACCATGGTGAACGAGGGCGGTATGTTAGAGCATGCTCGGGTTTTCGGCAATTACTATGGCTCGCCCCGCGCACCTGTGCAGGCAGCCATCGATGCAGGCCGCGACGTATTGTTCGATGTAGATTGGCAAGGTGCGCAGCAAATCAGCAACTCGGCCCTCAAACAGTATGTCCTGTCGATCTTTATCCTGCCACCTTCGATCAATGAATTGCGCCGCAGGTTGATATCGCGCGATCAGGATGATGCCGCGACCATCGCCAGCCGGATGGAAGCAAGCTGGGACGAGATCAGCCATTGGGACGGTTATGATTACGTGCTGGTGAACGACGACCTTGACCAGACAGAGGCGCGGCTCAAGGCGATCATCACCGCCGAGCGTTTGCGCCTGTCGCAGCAACCTAAACTTGTGGACCACGTCCGCGCCCTGCAAAGTGAATTCGAGGATGAGACATGACCCTTTATGCCCTTGGTAACGACCGCCCCGACGTAGATGCTGATGCCTGGGTGGCACCGGATGCGAATGTGATCGGCAACGTGGTGCTGGCGGCAGCATCCTCGGTCTGGTTTGGCGCCACGCTGCGCGGCGATAACGAGCGGATCACCGTGGGGCGCGGCAGCAACGTGCAGGAAAACTGTGTTTTCCATACCGATATGGGCTTTCCTCTGACCATCGGCGCGGGCTGCACCATCGGCCACAAGGTCATGCTGCACGGCTGCACCATTGGCGATAACAGCCTGATCGGCATGGGGGCGACCATTTTGAATGGTGCCAAGATTGGCAAGAATTGTTTGATCGGGGCAGGGGCGTTGATTACCGAAAACAAGGTAATCCCTGATGGATCGCTGGTCATGGGCGCACCGGGCAAGGTGGTGCGAGAGCTCGATGCGGATGCGATCCAGAAGCTGGCAGCAAGCGCAGAGCATTACAGTGAAAACGCCGCCCGTTTCCGCCGCGACCTGACGCCGCTTTAGCTCCATGCCCGATATGCCGCCGCTATTGGCCGAACTGGTCGCGACATTGCCGCTGCCGACGCTGGCGATTGACCATAGTGAACGGATCGTAGCGCTGAACCCGCTGGCCCAGGACCTGTTGGGTAAGGGCGTTGTCGGGCAGCATTTCATTACCGTGTTGCGCCAACCCACTTTGGTGGATGCGGTAGAGCAATGTTTGGCCGACCGGATGCCGCGTAAGGCGCCGTTTCTTTCCAGCACAGGCAGCGGCGACATTACCTATGAAGTGGCGCTGCAAAAGATTGCGGGCACGGGCACAGTCATCCTGAGCTTTCAGGATGTGACCCATCTGGCGCAGGCGGGTCAGATGCGGCGCGATTTCGTCGCCAACGTCAGCCATGAGTTACGCACGCCACTGACCTCTCTGATGGGATTTATTGAAACCCTGCGGGGCCCTGCGCGCGATGACGCCGCCGCGCGGGAAAGGTTCCTCGGGATCATGACCGGAGAGGCGGAGCGGATGAACCGTTTGGTCGGCGATCTGTTGTCTCTGAGCCGTGTGGAAGCACAAGAACGGGTACGCCCGACAGCGAAAGTGGACCTGCGCAACGTTTTGCATACCACGCTGCGCAATTTGACCCCATTGGCCGACGATAATGGCGTGGTACTGCATCATGACCGCGGCGACCTGCCCTTGATGATCCGTGGCGATAGCGACCAGTTGCTGCAAGTTTTCACTAACCTCATTGAAAACGCGATCAAATATGGCGGCAGCGGCCAAAGCGTTGAGGTCACCGCCACCACCAGCGACCGCGATCCAGCACTGCGGGCGCCAGCGGTGCGTATCGTGGTGCGTGATAATGGCGCGGGTATTGATCCGCTGCATCTGCCGCGCCTGACCGAGCGATTCTACCGTGCCGACAGCCACCGCAGCAGGGCTTTGGGTGGCACGGGGCTTGGGCTGGCGATCGTGAAGCACATCCTGAACCGCCATCGCGGCCGGATGAAAATTACCTCCGAACTGGGGAAAGGGGCGGAGTTTTGCGTGATTCTGCCACTGGATACGGACACAGCGTAAGATAGCGCAGGGGTCGGACCCCAGAAAACTGGAAAAATCGCGAAATTCTGCCAAACTCTGACTGCTGTCATGAAACTGTAACGTGTCTGTCACAAAACACCAACGTGGCCCCAGTAAACGGGCAGCAAGATCACCATGGGGGTGATTGTTAAGAAGCTGACAGGAGACACCATGTCTTTCACAAAACTCGCAACCTCCGCGCTGGCCATTGCCGCCGTATCCGCGACTGCCGCTGCCGCCCGTGACCAAGTGCAGGTTGCCGGATCTTCGACCGTGCTGCCCTATGCCTCCATCGTTGCCGAAGCCTTTGGCGAAAATTTCGATTTTCCAACACCGGTTGTTGAATCCGGTGGCTCATCGGCGGGGCTCAAGCGGTTCTGCGAAGGCGTGGGCGAAAACACCATCGACGTGGCCAACGCCAGCCGCAAAATCAAAGAGAAAGAGCTTGCCGCCTGCGCTGAAAATGGCGTGACGGACATCATCGAAGTGCAAATCGGCTATGACGGGATCGTCTTTGCCTCCGACATCAACGGCAATACATTCGAGTTCACCCCCGAAGACTGGTTCACCGCACTCAGCGATATGGTCGTTGTTGACGGCGAGTTGGTGAAGAACCCTTATACCGCGTGGAACGAGGTTAACGCCGACTTCCCCGCACAAGATATTCAGGCCTTCATTCCCGGCACCAAGCACGGCACCCGTGAAGTCTTTGAAGAAAAGGTGATTTTGGCCGGATGTGAAGCGACCGGTGCGATGGAAAAGCTGAAGGAAGCCAATGGCGGCGACGAGAAAGCCGCTGAAAAGGCCTGCATCACGCTGCGCGCAGATGGCAAATCCGTCGACATTGACGGCGACTATACCGAAACGCTGGCCCGTATCGAAAGCAACAAAGACGGCATCGGCGTCTTCGGCCTCGCGTTTTATGAAAACAACACCGACAAGCTGCAGGTTGCCACGATGAGCGGCGTCGTCCCCTCGACCGAGACGATCTCCAGCGGGGATTATCCTGTCTCACGTCCGCTGTTCTTTTACGTCAAGAAAGCCCACATCGGCGTAATCCCCGGCCTGAAAGAATATGCCGAGTTCTTTGTCGCGGACGAGATCGCAGGCCCCGATGGCCCGCTTGCCGAATACGGTCTGGTGTCTGATCCCGAACTGGCGGCAACGCAGGCGATTGTGGCCGACGAAAACGCCATGGGCGGCGGGTCCTGAACCGCGCCTGATACCTAAGACAGCGCGGGGGCACTCAACTGCCTCCGCGCTTATGCCTTTGAGGCACCACGACCAGCCGCGCCAAAAGCGGATAGATTTTCGGGGGATATGTGGGCGATCTTCTCAACAGCGGCTCAGCGACGGTGCTGGCCCTTATCATTTTAGGTCTCGCGGCGCTGGGGTTTGCCCTGACCCGCCGACGGACCGTGGTGTCGGTGCAGGGCGATACCCGCCGTTTGCACTCTCTGCCAGCCTATTACGGTTATAACGCAGCGATGCTGATCGCGGTGCCCTCCCTGATGGTCATCGCAGTGTGGTTGCTGGTGCAGCCGGTACTAGTGCAAAACGCGGTAATCGAATTAATCCCGGAAGAGGTTGTGGCCGAAGGCTCCTCCGTAGGGCTGGTGATGAGCGATGTGCGCCGTGTGGCCGAAGGGTTGGACAGCGCGGTGGCCCAAGGTGCGATGACCGTGCAGGAGGCCGCGTCGCTTGATGCTGGCGCGACCGATGTGCGCGCACAACTGGCCGAGATCGGCGTGGCGCTTGGCGCAGACGTACAGGGGCCGGTGCTGGCCGCTGCGCAACGCTACCGCACTATGACCGCGACCGGACGGCTGGCGATGATGGTGACGGCGCTGGCGCTGGCGCTCGCCGGATTTGCCTATGCCTTTAGCCGCACCAACGCCGATTTTCGCGCCCGCAACACTGTCGAAGCAGGCATCAAGGCGCTGCTGATCCTCGCAGCTTCGCTCGCGGTCCTCACGACCGTGGGGATTGTGCTGTCGATGCTGTTTGAATCGATCAACTTTTTTCGCCTGCACGATTGGAAAGATTTCTTTCTCGGCCGCAGTTGGGCCCCAAATTTCCGTGGCGATAGCGATCTGTCGATCCTGCCACTGCTCTGGGGCACGCTCTATATTTCGATCATCGCGCTGGCGGTGGCCGTGCCGATTGGTCTGTTCGCAGCGATCTACCTGAGTGAATATGCCAGCAGCACGGTGCGCAGCTTTGCCAAACCGCTGCTGGAAATCCTAGCAGGCATCCCGACCATTGTTTACGGTCTGTTTGCCTTGCTGACAGTGGGGCCGTTCCTCGTGAAGATTTTTGGTCGCGGCGAAGATGGCCTGCTCGGCGTTGACTGGATGAGCGGTGCGACCTCCGTGCTGACGGCGGGGCTGGTGATGGGAATTATGTTAATCCCGTTTGTGTCGTCGCTGTCAGATGACATCATCAACGCTGTGCCGCAATCGCTGCGTGACGGGTCATTCGGCTTGGGCGCGACCCATTCCGAGACGATCCGCCAAGTGGTGTTGCCAGCGGCCCTTCCAGGCATCGTCGGGGCGGTCTTGCTTGCGGCCTCGCGTGCCATTGGTGAGACAATGATCGTCGTGCTGGGGGCAGGGGCCATCGCCCGCATTTCGGGCAACCCGTTGGAGGCGATGACCACCATCACCACCCGCATCGTCAGCCAGCTGACCGGCGATACCGACTTTGCTTCGCCCGAAACGCTTGTGGCTTTTGCTCTGGGGCTGACGCTCTTTGTACTCACGCTGGGACTGAACGTGCTGGCGCTTTATATCGTGCGTAAATACCGGGAGCAGTACGAATGACCGAGATGCCCAAATCCAAAGGATCGCTGCTGGTTCAGGACGCGCGCACTAAACAGCGCAACAACAGCGAGAGCCGCTTCAAGCTTTACGGGATCGCCGCGATCAGCGTCGGTTTGTTGATGTTGATGATTTTGCTTTTCACCATCATCAGCCGTGGCGCGGGCGCGTTCCAGCAGACCTATCTGACACTACCCGTGCAATTGCTTGCGGATAAGCTGGATAAAAACGGCAATCGTAACCTCGACGAGATCAAAAAGGTCTCCACCTTTGGCTACGCACCACTGATGAGTGCTGCGCTGGAGGCGAAGGTAGCCGAGGTGGGAATTGAAACGACACTCAAGCCCAAGGCGATGGCGGATATTCTGTCCAAGGATGCCGCTGCACAGCTGCGCAACTTTGTGCTCGCCAAACCCGAGACGATCGGCACCAGCCTTGAGTTCAAATTCCTTACCAACAGTCGTGTAGATGGTTATCTCAAGGGCCGTGTGACCCGCGCAAGCATCGCAAATGACAAGAACATCAACGCAGAACAGCTTGATCTTGTTGATGCTTTGATTGCCGATGGGAGCTTGGGAAAACAGTTTAACCTCGATTTCATTACCGGATCTGATGCCTCGGACGCGCGGCCAGAAGCTGCCGGTATGGGTGTGGCGATGGTCGGTTCGTTCTTCATGATGCTGGTGGTTCTGGCACTGGCACTGCCCATCGGCGTGGCGGCTTCGATCTATCTGGAGGAATTCGCGCCGAAGAACTGGATCACCGATATCATCGAAGTGAATATCTCCAACCTTGCAGCGGTACCGTCAATTGTATTTGGTATCCTAGGCTTAGCGGTGTTTATTAACTATATGCATCTGCCCAACTCCGCGCCATTGGTCGGTGGTTTGGTACTGACCTTAATGACGCTGCCGACGATCATCATCTCGACCCGCGCCTCCCTGAAATCGGTGCCGCCATCTATCCGCGATGCGGCACTGGGGGTAGGGGCCTCAAAAATGCAATCGGTGTTCCACCATGTTTTGCCTCTCGCTGCGCCGGGTATTCTCACGGGCACAATCATCGGGCTGGCGCAGGCCTTGGGTGAAACTGCGCCCTTGCTGTTGATCGGTATGGTGGGGTTCATTGCCTCTAATCCGCCTGATAGTATCGCATCAGGGCTGATGTCGCCAAACTCGGCGATGCCAGCGCAGATCTATGAATGGGCGAAACGCGCCGACCCGGCGTTCTATGAGCGCGCCTGGGGCGGTATTATCATCTTGCTGGTGTTCCTTATCACAATGAACGCTATCGCTGTGTTGTTGCGCCGTCGGTTCGAGAGACGCTGGTAATGAAGGATCACAACACTATGAAAGACAACGTAATTTCGGAGTATGACGTGACCCCATTACCGATCAAAATCGCTGCCCGTGACGTGCAGGTCTACTACGGTGACACCCACGCTCTCAAGGACGTGTCGGTGGATATCGAAGACAAGACGGTGACCGCCTTCATCGGCCCATCCGGCTGCGGAAAATCTACTTTTCTTCGTTGTATCAACAGGATGAACGACACAATTGATATCGCCCGTGTGACTGGAGATATCCGCATTGATGGTGAGGACATCTATGACAAGCGGGTGGATCCGGTGCAGCTCCGCGCCAAGGTGGGGATGGTGTTTCAAAAGCCGAACCCGTTCCCGAAGTCAATCTATGATAACGTCGCTTATGGCCCCCGCATCCACGGCATGGCCCGCAACAAGGCGGAGCTGGACGACATCGTGGAACGCGCCCTGAAACGTGCCGCTCTCTGGAATGAGGTCAAAGACCGCTTGCAGGCGCCCGGCACGGGCCTTTCGGGCGGGCAGCAACAGCGGTTGTGTATTGCGCGCGCCGTGGCGACCGAGCCTGAAGTGTTGCTGATGGACGAGCCGTGCTCTGCGCTTGATCCGATTGCCACAGCGCAGGTCGAAGAGTTGATCGATGAGCTGCGCGAAAACTTTTCGGTCGTGATCGTCACACACTCGATGCAGCAGGCGGCGCGGGTCAGCCAGAAAACCGCGTTCTTCCACCTTGGGCATCTGGTTGAGTTCGGGGATACCGACAAGATTTTCACAACACCCGAAGACCCGCGCACAGAAAGCTATATCACAGGCCGGATTGGATAAAATTATGTCAAATCAACACATTGCGTCCGCTTTTGACCGCGACCTCGAGGCCGTGCAGGCACAAATCCTCAAGATGGGCGGGCTCGTCGAAGACGCCATCCGCCTCAGCGCCCAATCGCTCGATACCCGCGACGAAGAACTTGCCGATCAAGTGCGCAAAGCTGACAAGGCCATCGATGCGCTGGAAGAGCAGATCAACGAACGTGCTGCGCGGATCATCGCCTTGCGCGCGCCCACAGCGATTGACCTGCGGCTGATCCTCAGCGTGATCAAGATCAGCGCCAATCTTGAGCGAATTGGTGATTACTCTAAAAACATGGCCAAACGCACTGGTGTGTTGTCGCAGATGGCGCCGGTCAGCGACGGCTCAGGAGCAATCCGGCGGATGGCGAAGGCGGTTGAGGGCATGCTGAAAGACGCGCTCGACGCCTATATCCAGCGCGATGCCGAACTGGCCTTGGACGTGATCAGCCGCGACGAGGACGTCGACCAGATGTACAACGCATTGTTTCGCGAATTTCTGACCTTCATGATGGAGGACCCGCGCAATATAACCGCCTGTATGCACCTGCATTTCATCGCCAAGAATGTCGAGCGTATGGGCGATCATGTGACGTCAATCGCCGAACAGGTTGTTTATCTTGTGACGGGTATGCATCCGGACGAAGCCCGACCTAAGGCGGATAAAACATCCGTGGTCTCAAAGGCTTGAAGAACATGTCTGTCACACAGCCACAGGTTTTGCTGGTCGAGGACGAGCCTGCGCAACGCGAGGTGCTAGCCTACAATCTGGAGGCCGAAGGCTTTGCCGTGCGGCGTGCGGAGAACGGTGAAGAAGCCTTGTTGCTTGTTGCTGAGGCGCGTCCGGATCTGGTGATCCTCGACTGGATGATGCCATTGATGAGCGGCATCGAAGTTTGTCGCCAGCTTAAAACCCGCGACGAAACCCGCGATATTCCGATCATCATGCTGTCGGCACGCTCCGAAGAAGTTGACACCATTCGAGGCTTGGAAACCGGTGCCGATGATTACGTGATCAAACCGTATTCGCTCCGCGAGCTGATGGCGCGGGTTCGCACACAGCTGCGCCGGTCGCGGCCAGCCGCAGCAGGCGACGCGTTGAGCTTTGAGGACATCACGCTCGATCCCGAGCGCCACAGGGTCAGTCGCAATGCACATGAGCTAAAGCTGGGGCCAACCGAGTACCGCTTGCTGGTGACTTTGCTGGAGAAACCCGGTCGTGTGTTCAGCCGTGACCAGCTTTTGGATCATGTCTGGGGTCGCGATATCTATGTCGATACGCGTACAGTCGATGTGCATATCGCGCGGTTGCGCAAAGCCTTAACGCAATTTGGTGGAAGCGATCCAATCCGCACTGTGCGTGGTGCAGGCTACGCCTTGGGTTGAAAGGAAATACGGCGTGAAAAGCGATCCAATGCAACTCATAAAGTTACATAATAAGCATTATCAGTATTGCAGTAGTATGTTTGGCTGACCCCTCTATGTTCTGAAACAGCCATGAAATAGCGCCGCGCTCAACTTCACCATCTCTGGACAGCAGTGCTATCACCGCGCTAACTATGGGCAACCAACGAAAGTTTGCCCCATGAAGTCTGTGTTGATCCTCAACGGCCCCAATCTCAACCTGTTGGGCACCCGCCAACCTGAGATTTACGGCACGACGACCTTGAAGGATGTCGAGGACCTTTGCCATGCGCATGGTTCGGCCCTGGGGTTTGAGATCACCTGCGCGCAGAGCAACCACGAAGGTGTTCTCATCGACCAAATTCACGAAGCAAAGGCCCGCCACAGCGCGATTATTCTGAACGCTGGCGCCTATACCCACACTTCTATCGCGCTGGCCGACGCGATCGCTTCGGTGGAACTGCCTGTCGTCGAAGTCCATTTGAGCAATATTCACGCGCGCGAAGAGTTTCGGCATAAGTCGTTTGTTGCGGCTGTCGCTGTCGGGCAAATTTGCGGTTTTGGGGCCAAAGGCTACGTGATGGCACTGGATGCGCTTGCGGATCGACTGCTGAAAATCTGAACCTCACTGCCGCGAAGTCAGCGCGCATGATGGTACCTCCTGATTGACGCCGTGGGTCGTTTTTCGACCCTGTTGGCCATCCGAATAGTCACGGATGAGATCTCAATCAGACGTTAACTTACTGAATTTGGTAAATAAAAAAGGCGGCGCCATATGGCGCCGCCCTTAAACTTCACACAGATGTGCAAATTAGCCTTTGGCAGCTTTCGCAACTTCTGCGGCGAAGTCTTCCTTGACGACTTCGATGCCTTCGCCGACTTCAAGACGCACAAAACCGGTGATGGTGGCGCCGATTTCTTTAGCAGCGGCACCAACGGTCAGGTCAGGATTGACGACGAACGCTTGGTTCAGCAGCGTCACTTCGGACATGTACTTGTTCATCCGGCCAACGATCATCTTTTCGATCACGGCTTCGGGCTTGCCGCTTTCGCGTGCAATATCCATCTGAACCTGCTTTTCTTTTTCGACCACGGCTGGGTCCAGATCGGCTTCGGAAAGCGACGCCGGGTTCACAGCAGCGATGTGCATCGCAACCTGTTTGCCAAACGCTTCGTCGCCACCGTTCATCGCGACCAGAACACCGATTTTGCCCATGCCAGGTGCGGCAGCGTTGTGCACATAGGACACAACGGTGTCACCGTCGAGCGACGCCATGCGGCGAACCGACATGTTTTCGCCGATCACGGCAACCGCATCTGTCACGGTCTGCTCAACGGACTTGCCGTTCAGATCAGCGGCTTTGAGAGCGTCCAGATCGTCAGCTTTCAATGCCGCACCAGCGATGCCGGACACCATTTTTTGGAAATCAGAGTTCTTGCCGACGAAGTCTGTCTCGGAGTTCACTTCGACTGCAACACCGTGGCCGCCGTTGACCATCACGGCCACGAGACCTTCGGCGGCGGTACGACCGGACTTCTTCGCTGCCTTGGCCAGACCTTTGGTCCGCAGCCAATCAACGGCGGCGTCCATGTTGCCGTCATTTTCGGTTAGCGCCTTCTTGGCGTCCATCATGCCTGCGCCGGTAGAGTCGCGCAGTTCTTTGACCATGGATGCTGTGATTGCCATCTCTTGGTTCTCCTTTGGGATGCGTATGTCGGGCCATTGCCCGCGTCAGGAAAGGAGGCACCCGGTGCCCCGCTTCGATGAAATACGGGGCAGGTCTACCCTGCCCCGTGTGTCAGTGCCGTGTCGAAGTTCAGCCTTCGGCTTTGGCAACAGTCTCTTTTTTGGATTCGATATCGAGCGGCGCGTCCTTGGACATTGCGTCGTTCGAAACAGTCTCGGTGGAGGCGGCGCCAACTTCAACACCATCGGATTCGGCCAGAGCCTCTTCCTGTGGGGCGTCGGTCATCGCGCCGATATCAACGCCTGCAGCGCCAAGCTGGGCCGACATGCCGTCCAGTGCCGCACGGGCAGCCAGATCGCAGTAAAGCGAGATCGCACGGGCCGCATCGTCGTTACCCGGGATGATGTAGTCTACGCCATCGGGTGAGCAGTTGGTGTCAACCACGGCCACAACTGGAATGCCCAGTTTGTTGGCTTCGGCCACGGCCAGCTGTTCTTTTTTCACGTCGATGACGAAGATCAGGTCAGGACGGCCGCCCATTTCGCGGATACCGCCTAAGGAAGCTTCAAGTTTGCCCTGGTCACGTTCCATGCCCAGACGCTCTTTCTTGGTCATGCCACCAAAGCCAAGCTCGGACTGTTCGTCGATGTGCTTGAGGCGCTGGATGGACTTGGACACGGTCTGCCAGTTGGTCAGTGTGCCGCCGAGCCAGCGGTGGTTCATGTAATACTGTGCGCATTTCTCTGCGGCTTCGGCGATCGGCTGGGCTGCCTGACGCTTTGTACCGACGAAGAGAACGCTGCCGCCTTTGGCGACGGTGTCACGGATAACTTTCAGCGCTTCGTCCAGCAAAGGAACGGTCTGCGTGAGGTCCATGATGTGGATGCCGTTGCGCGCGCCGTAGATATACGGACCCATACGTGGGTTCCAACGCTGCGTCTGGTGGCCGAAGTGTACGCCTGCTTCAAGCAATTGGCGCATGGAAAACTCTGGAAGAGCCATGGTGGTTTACCTTTCCGGTTTAGCCTCATCGGGGGTATGACACCACTATGGTGCCAACCGGCGGACGATCCGGGATTTCTCCCCGAATGGCCCAACCCCGACTGCGGGTTCAAGTGACGCGCGTATAGGCCAGTGCTGCCCGTGGTGCAAGGGTCAATTGCCCTCATGCGCGATCCGTAGGCCGGCGCGCCATTGCCGGTGGTACTCTGTGGGGCATGGACAAGCTTCCAAGACTGGGCAAGGATAATATCACATTGAGGTATTCAGGTGATTGCCATGATCAAATTCGCTGCGTTTCTACCCCCGCTTTTTATGGCTGGCATGGCTTGCGCCGCGCCGCTGGCGTTGACCCCCGCCGACCCGCAGCCGCAGGCAGACGCCCTCGCCGCCGGACTGGCCGTCGCCTACGCCTATCCCAAGGATGTCCATACCCTTGAGGAAGCCCGCGACGCCTTGGGCAAGGCCCGCGCTGGATTGCCGCTGCAAGGCCTGTCCTACGCCGACAATACCGATGGCGATCTGACAATGACCGCCCGCACAGCCCAAAAGGTTGCGGCACAGATCAACGGGTTCATCCGCTTTGACGCGGCGGGCACGTATGAGGTTGATGTGTTCAGCAACGATGGCATACAACTGTCCCTCGGTGGGGCCGAAGTGGCGCTGTTCGATGATATTCACGGATGCGAGGCTGCGGGCGCGCAGGAAGTCGAGGTGCCTCAGGCGGGCTGGTACGCGGTCGAGGCCGTCTATTTTCAGCGTAAGGGATCGGCCTGTTTGATGATGGACTGGAACGTCGATGGTGCCATGGGTGCGGTGCCGGACGCGGCGTTTGCCCACCTGCCCTAACGCGCGACCTCAAGCTCACTCTCTAGCACCTTGTCTTGCGGCATTGCGCTGCGCACGGCATCCTCGCTGGCCCGTGCCAGCGCTTTGCGATCTGCATAATCGGCTACGGGCAATGGCGTGTGAAAGACCACTCTCACGCTGCCGTGGCGGGCCGGTGCCAAGGTCCGCAGCAGATGCGCGCCGAATGACATATCGCCCCACCAACCATAAAACCGCGGATCAGTGCCTGCTGGTGCTGTGTAGATCAGGGTGACCGGCTGGACGGCAATCTCATGCCTAATGTCATCTTTCAAGAATGACGCAAAAAGCGTTGTTTTAAATGGCAAAACCTGTAGCCCGTCAGTGCTGGTCCCTTCCGGGAAAAACAGCAATTTGTGGCCTTCATGCAGTCTTTGGTGAAAAATTAATGTCTGCTCCTGGGCGCGGCGCGGGTTGCGTTCAATAAAAACAGTGCCTGTTGCGCGTGCTAGCCATCCGATGCCCATCCAGCCGGCAACTTCAGACTTCGAGACGAAATAGACCCGCTTGGCCGCGTTCAGAGCAAAGATATCGAGCCAAGAGCTATGGTTTGAGACGACAACGCCGCGCCGTTGCATCGGCATACCCTCCACCTGGTATTGGATCCCAATGATCGTCAGCGCGGCACGGCACACCATTTGCGTAATATAAGGCGTCATCGGGCGATGCAGTCGAAATAAGGGCCGTTCGATTAGGCGCAGCAACAGCAGCAGCAGCAACCCACCAAATACCACCACAGCAAGCAAAAGCGCCCGCAGCACCACCCGCAGCCCGCCCAAAACGGTCATTGCCGGATAGTCAGGCTCGATCCCGCTGTCCCATGTATTCATAGAAATGCTCCGCCGAATTTGCGGGTCTGACGGTCATTCATTTGTGCGGTATCCATGATAAGGCAGACGTCTACGGTGTTGAATTCATGGTCAATATAGGCGCCCTCACCCACACAGCCACCTAAACGCAGATAGGCTTTGATCAGGCTGGGGATTTGCAGCATTGCTGAGCGCCGATCCAAGTGAGATTCGTCTATCAAGTCCATGCGTTGAAACGATTTTGCTAAACATTTGGTGCGCAGATTTTTCGGCGCTAGATGGCGGTGGTGCAAAAGCGATAGCGGTTGTGCCAATGCATCAATATCTGTGCCATGAAAGCTTGCGACGCCAAAAAGCACCTCGATTTCATGCTCTGCGACATAACGCGCCAACCCGGACCAGAGCATATGCATGGCCAAGCCGCCGCGATAAGCCGGATGCACGCAGGACCGCCCCAGCTCCAGAATACGCCGACCGGAGCGTTGCAGCTGCGTCAGGTCATACTCACTCGCAGAGTAGTAAGCCCCTGCCTTCGCGGCATTCTCGGGCCGCATCAAACGGTATACGCCAACGACCTGCTGGCTCAGCGTATCGCGCAATAACAGGTGATCGAAATACGGGTCAAGATGATCGCGCTCCAGCTTGGCGTCGTGGTCGATCAACGGGCCACTGCCGCCAAGCTCGGTTACGAAAACATCATACCGCAATCGTTGCGCATCCCGTAAATCCTGTGCGGTTTGTGCCAGATGTACCTGAAATTGCGGGAGGGCCATTTGCGTCATAAGCTGGCGCGATCCTTAACGGCATGCCAGCAGCCAGGTAGGAAAAAGTCCCTATGCGCACAAACCTTGCAAAACAAAATCTTATACCCCATGATCAGCCTATGGTTGTTTAAATATCTACGCCAAGAACCTGATTTGCTAGAAGGTTAATGCTCATTGAAAACTGGTGACAGTCCGACATGAAAACTATCGATTACAATTTTGCCGTGGTCGCGAAAGTTAACGGTCAATTTGCCAGCGATGTTGCTCTGGACCTGACCGACACCCCATTCCGGACAATCGGGATGCCGAACCAGCATGCCGGGGGTCAAAATCGCATTTAGGTCTTCCATATTTATCCCTCACCTTTCGGGAGTAGTACAAGATGCTCGATCAAGAACTCGATCTCGCAGCACTCATCGGCAGCCGTATCTGCCATGATCTGATATCGCCAATTGGAGCGATCAACAACGGGGTTGAACTACTGGCCATGTCAGGTGCCACCCCGAGCGCCGAGATGGATTTGATCGGCAGTAGTGTCAGCAATGCCAGCGCGCGGATCAGGTTTTTCCGTGTAGCCTTCGGGTCGGCAGGAGAGCAGATGGTGGGCCGGGCCGAGATAACCTCGATCCTGCGCGACATCTATGACGAAGGGCGTCATTCGGTTACCTGGACACCGCTGGAGCCGCAACCGCGTAACACTGTGCGTCTGGCGTTTTTAGCGCTGCTTTGTCTCGAAGCTGCAATGCCTTACGGCGGGGTGATCAAAATCTCCGAGAGCGACGGTAGGTGGACCCTTGATGCCAAGGCCGACAAGCTCAACATCAACGACACGCTTTGGCAAATGCTTGACGGGATGAATGCGGTGGAAGATTTACAGCCCGCGCAGGTGCAGTTTGCGCTGCTGCCTACCAATGCCAAAAAGGCTAACCGCAAGATCAGTCAGCAGATTTCGGCAGAGGCGGTCTCCATTACTTTCTAGCCGCGCACCACGCCATCGCCAGTCACCAGATATTTAAAACTGGTCAGCTGCGCCGCACCGACGGGTCCGCGCGCGTGCATTTTTCCGGTGGCGATGCCAATCTCCGCGCCCATGCCGAATTCACCGCCGTCTGCGAATTGCGTTGAAACATTGTGCATCAATATCGCCGAGTCCAAGCGGCTGAGGAACGCTGCGGCCACATCCGGGTTTTCGGTCAAAACGCAATCGGTATGGTTGGAGCCGTAGGTACGGATATGCGCTATGGCGTCATCGACACCTGTCACGGTTTTAGCGCCAATGATCATATCAAGGTATTCCTTGCCCCATTCATCGCCGCTGGCCGGAACGGTGCCGGATATTGTCGCGAGCGTCTCGTCGGCCCGCACTTCCACTCCGGCATGGATCAATGCACCGATCACGCCCTGCCCGATGGTTTTGGCCACGTCCTGGTGGATCAGCAAACATTCCGCAGCACCACAA
Source organism: Sulfitobacter brevis (assembly GCF_900112755.1). GTDB lineage: Bacteria > Pseudomonadota > Alphaproteobacteria > Rhodobacterales > Rhodobacteraceae > Sulfitobacter > Sulfitobacter brevis. The sequence continues at coordinate 45,603 of NZ_FOMW01000018.1, forward strand.
ATGCCGGTACGGCGGGTCTTGGCGTTAAGCACGACTTTGAGCGTTTTCTCAGGGTCGGCGTCCTTGTCGATATAGATATGCACAATGCCCTCAAGATGGGCAAACACGGGCACCCGCGCCTCGCGCTGCACCAGCCCGACAAGCCCCTTGCCGCCGCGTGGTACGATCACGTCGATCGTATCGGTCATCGTCAGCATCGCGCTAACAGCGGCACGGTCCCGGGTTGGCACCAATTGGATTGCGTCTTCGGGCAGGTTGGCATCGCGCAGGCCTTGTTGCAGGCAGGCATGGATGGCGCGCGACGCGTGAAAGCTCTCAGAGCCGCCGCGCAGGATCACGGCATTGCCGGCCTTAAGGCACAAGGCTCCTGCATCAGCGGTAACATTGGGGCGAGATTCGTAGATCACCCCGATTACTCCTAATGGCGTTCGCACCCGCCGGATATGGATACCAGATGCCTGATCCCATTCCGCGATTACTTCGCCCACCGGATCGGCTTGTTCAGCGATGCTGCGCAGCCCGTCGACCATGCCCTGAACACGGGCCTCGTCCAGCATCAGGCGATCCATCATGGCGTCCGACAAGCCCTTTTCGCGACCAAATGCCATATCGCGCGTATTGGCTTCCAGTATATCGGCGCGACGCTCCCAGACAGCCTCGGCTGCACTGATCAGGGCGGCATGTTTGCGCTCTGCCGAAGCTGAGGCAAGATCGGCTGCTGCTACTTTGGCGCGGGCTCCGATATCCGCCATCAGGGCGGGAATATTCTCTTGCTCTTCCATCAGCTTACTCGCCTTACCTTATGTTGATTCTCGCAGAACGGCTCAGACGGCCATGTCATCCCGATGGATCAGCGCCGCACGGGCCGGATAGCCCAGAAGCTCTTCAATTTCGGCGCTTTTACGGCCTTTGATCAGGTTTATCTCGTCCGACGAATATCTCGATAAGCCGGCACCGAGCACCCTGCCCGAAGGTTCTTGGATTGCAATGGCATCGCCGCGCTCGAAAGGTCCTGCCACGGCGCGCACTCCGGCAGGCAATAGCGATTTACCGCGGGTCAACGCCGCCACGGCGCCGTCATCCAAGGTCACCGATCCACGCGGTTTCATCGCAGTGATCCAGAGCTTGCGGGCCGATGCAGGGTCAATCTGCGCGGTGAACCACGTGGCATTCGCGCCATTTTCCAAAGCGGTAAGCGGCCGCAGGACCGAACCTTCGGTGATGGCCATCGTACAGCCTGCCGCCGTAGCGGTGCGTGCGGCCATGACCTTGGTTTTCATGCCGCCTTTCGAGAGGCCAGAGCCAGCATCCCCCGCCATTGCCTCAATCTCGGCGGTGATGGTGTCAATGACGTCAAAGCGTGTGGCAGTGGGGTCAATACTTGGGTTGGCGCTATAGAGCCCGTCAACATCTGACAGTAAAATCAATTGGTCAGCCCCGACGGTTACGGCAATCTGCGCAGCCAAACGGTCGTTGTCGCCATAACGGATTTCATCAGTGGCAACGGTGTCGTTTTCATTGACGATCGGCACCACGCCAAGGCTTAGCAGTTGTTCCATCGTCGCACGGCTGTTCAGATAGCGGCGACGATCCGCAGAATCCTCAAGCGTTACAAGAACCTGCGCGGTAGTGATCATGTGCGGTGCGAGGACTTCTTCGTAAGCGCGCGCGAGCCGTATTTGCCCGACGGCCGCCGCCGCTTGCGATTGTTCCAGCGCCAAGGTGGTTGGCGGTAATCCAAGCACCCCTCGCCCCAAGGCGATCGAGCCTGAGGAAACCAGCACAACGTCGATGCCCAACCCCTTGAGCCAACTTACATCTTGCGCAAGCCCCAGCAGCCAGTCGGCCCGCAGCGCGCCCGTAGTGCGATCCACCAGAAGCGCCGAGCCGATCTTGATAACAACGCGGCGCGCAGCGCTTAGGGTTGCCACGATTCTTCCTCTTCGGCGGGACGGAACCGCAGGCGGTCATCGTCAATCTGGACCCGCAGGGCGCGGAGCACTTCGACCACACCTTCCCGCGCTACGCCAGACATCTGCATGACTGGGCCATTACTCGCCTTTTCCAAGGCTTCGCATGCGCTTGCACGCTCTTCTTCGTCCAGTGCATCAATCTTGTTTAGCACGGTAATACGTGGTTTCTCCGCCAAATCGCCGCCATAGAGTTCAAGCTCTCTGATGATGGTCTGATAATCTTCGACATACGTCGGAGAAGTGCCATCGACCAGATGCAGCAGCACCGCACAACGTTCAACGTGGCCAAGGAAAAGATCCCCCAGCCCACGCCCCTCTGAGGCACCCTCGATCAAGCCGGGGATATCAGCGACCACAAATTCAGCGTTATCGACACCGACGACGCCGAGGTTGGGATGCAGCGTGGTAAACGGATAATCAGCGATCTTGGGCCGCGCATTCGATGTGGCCGCGAGAAACGTCGACTTGCCCGCGTTCGGCATACCCAGCAGACCAACATCGGCAATAAGCTTGAGCCGCAGCCACAGGGTCCGCTCGACGCCCTCTTGGCCCGGATTGGCCCGCCGCGGCGCTTGGTTGGTGGCGGATTTAAAGTGCAGGTTGCCAAAACCACCGTTGCCGCCGCGTGCCAACTGGACCCGCTGGCCCAGCTCGGTCATGTCGATCAGCACGGTTTCCTGATCCTCGTCAAGGATTTCGGTGCCAACAGGTACGCGCAGGATAATCTCGTCCCCATCCTTGCCAGTCCGCTGCTTGCCCATACCGGGCTGGCCGTTCTTGGCAAAGAAGTGCTGCTGGTAGCGGAAATCGATCAAAGTGTTCAGCCCGTCGACGGCTTCGGCCCAAACGGTGCCGCCATTGCCGCCATCGCCGCCGTCCGGCCCGCCAAACTCAATGTATTTCTCGCGGCGGAACGACACACAGCCGCCCCCGCCCGCGCCGGAACGGATATAGACTTTGCATAGATCGAGAAACTTCATCACTTGGCCTTTCAGAGGCGGTCAGAGCTTGCGGGTATAGGTCCACGTGGGTACGGCAGCATTGCGCGCCAGACAATAGGTCTCCGCATCTCCCAAATAGACAAATCCCGCATTGGTCAAGACTTTGGCTGACGCAGGGTTGTCATGGTAGACAGATGCGAACATCGCGGCGTTGCCCAAGGGGTTGGCCGCGACCAGCGCCGAGACAGCCTCGGACGCCAGATGGGTGTTCCAGAATGCAGGTGCCACCCAATAGGCGACCTCGCATTGGTTGCGGTCCAGCCGTGTCAGGGAAATGACGCCCATCACTTCGGCGCCGCCGTTTTTAAGCCCGTCCATCACCCAGACATCCTCGGTGCGCGGATCGGCAGTGGCGCGGGCGATGAACGCGTCAATGACACCGGGCGGCAGCGGGTGCGGGATCGACGATGTCGCCATCGCCACGCGCGGATCGCTCGCGTAATGTTCGATCATCCCCTGATCGGACTGGCGCAGCGGGCGCAGGTCAAAGCGCTCGGTTTCGATCACCCGCTGGGTGGCGATTTCTTCCAGTTTCATCGTCATGTTCCTCCTCCGAACAATACGAATAGAACAGAGGCGACCGTGAGGGCGGCCAATGTCCACATAAGATAGGGTTCCGCCGTGGTTCCTGCGACCGTTTTTGCAATGCGATCACCTGCAAGTGTCCACAGCGGATGCAGCAAAAGCTGGCAGGCCATTAATATGGCAGCGATTGTGGCAGTAGCGTGAAAGGTGCCGGTGCCGGGGGCGACAAATGCGGTGAAAGAACCCAAGATCATCGCCCAGGCCTTGGGGTTCAATGGATGGACGATGAGCCCCGCCAGAAAGCCGGGGGCGCGCGCGCCACTTTCGCGTAGGTTCAGCCGCATATTCGCGACCTTCCACGCCAGCCAGATGATATAGGCCGCCGACAGATACTTGAGGGCGACAAACACACTCGGTGCGGCTTCGGCCAATTGCATCAGCCCAAACCCGACCGGCCAGATGATCAGCTGTTTGCCCAGCACAACGCCAGCCACAAAGGGCAGCGCGGCCCGAAAGCCAAAACGGGCACCGGTAGCGAGCATCGCCATATTCGCCGGTCCCGGCGTGCCGATCTGTGACAGGGCGAAAACCGCCAAAGGGAGTAGAGCCACGCTCATCGGGCCGCATCCCACATGCGCCACATCGCCATCCACCGGTTCGCGGTCATAGCGCAAAGCGGGTGCGGCGTCTGGCGCATGGTCTGGATGGCATCGGTCATGAGACCGTCTCCTGAAATACGAAAAGGGACCGGCGCTATCGCCGATCCCTAAATTTTTCAAACCTAACGGGTACGGCTTACTCTGCAGCTTCCGCCATTGGCAGAACCGAGATAAACGTACGGTTTTTCAGACCTTTGTGGAAGGTCACGTTGCCGTCAACAGTTGCGAAGATCGTGTGATCCTTGCCCATGCCAACGCCCTGTGCTGGCCAAAATTTGGTCCCGCGCTGACGTACGATGATGTTGCCCGGAATGACGACTTCGCCGCCATACTTTTTCACGCCAAGGCGACGACCAGCTGAGTCGCGCCCGTTACGGGATGAGCCGCCTGCTTTTTTATGTGCCATTTGGTCTCTCCTTAGCCTTTAGCCAGTTCTTTGGCCTGTGCGATCCAGTCTTCACGACCGACACGACCTTTGAATGACAGTTTCTCTTCAATCGCGTCCACGTCCGCTTCGGACCATGCTGCGATTTGTGCAAAGGTTGTTACGCCTTCACCATTCAGTTTGCCAACGATGACCGGACCGACGCCCGAAATCTGTGTCAGATCGTCACCGCTCTTGTCGGCTTTTTTAGCCTTCTTGGGAGCAGCTTTTTCTTCTTTGGCAGGTGCAGCGGCTTCCGCAGGTGCATCGGCTTTTTCGGCTTTTGCCGGCTTGGCGGATTTGGCTTTCGCCTCGCCTGCAACAACGCGCTTGGCCATTTCGGCCTGATCCGCTTTGTTCATCGCATAACGCTCTTCCATCGCCGCAACGACAGAGGCGCTTACCGAACCGGTGCCGATGGCAGTCTTGGATTTGGATTTGCCCGCGCCTGTCGACAGGATGTCACCGATACGGATCAGTGTCAGCTTTTGACGGTGACCCTTGGTGCGCTTGGAGGAGTGCTTCCGGCGACGTTTGACGAAGTGGATAACCTTCTCGCCTTTGATCTGGTCGACGACTTCGGCTTCAACGCCGGCATCTTCGATCATAGGCGCGCCGATTTGGGGGCTATCGCCGCCCAGCATCAGCACTTCGTTGAACAGTACCGTTTCACCGGCATCAGCTGCAATACGTTCGATCCGGAGCATATCGCCCGAAGCCACTTTGTATTGCTTACCGCCAGTCTTAATGACCGCAAACATTGCGTAATCCTTCATTCTTCCGCGTCTTGTGGTCCCCGTTTCGGGCGTTACGGACCGGCTTTTCAACCGCATCCACCTCGGACAGCGCGCCCGTTCGGGCGTCATTGATATAAAATCCCGTACACCGGGTTAAACCCGTCGGGATGCGGGCTTATCGGGTGGGCGGGACCCCAAGTCAAGCAGGTTTTCGTCGCCTTAGGTACGTTATCGAGCCTTTCGGCGCGTTACAGCGCCTCGGCAGTCATGTTGAGCGCCACGACACGCCCCAGGGCATAGGATATGTCTTCGTAGGCCGCGCCGAACCCTACAAAGAGCGCACGGTTCAGCGCCACCCCCGCTGGAGTGTTCGAGAAAGCAATATAAGCCAGTAACTCGGTATCGTCGAGCGGGTGATAGGCCAGTAACATATAGCTATAGAGCCAGACGCCTGTATCGTTCGTGACTTCTTCGAGGTCGCCGCTGACTTGCGCCAGCATTTCTTCCTCGGACATGTTCGACCCACCTCCATCGGCCAGCCCGCGCAGAAATTGAAAGTTCGCATTCAGGGCCGAGGTTACATTGCGGGTCGTCATATCCGCAGGCTCGATTATCTGACTGATCAGGTCCAATCGCGGATCGGCGTCGGCATCCAGTTGGGCGTATCGGGCGCGGGCGGCCTTTTCGACCTTCGGGGCGATTATCGCGGCGCGGGCCTCATTCTCCAGCTCGATAATCCGTGTACCGGCAGGCGCGCCAAAGAAGGCGATAACCTCTTCGCGGGCGTCCGCGTCAAGCTCGGCTTCCAGCGCGAGGCGGACCGTTTCAACCATGCGGGCGGTGTCAAAGATCGCACCGACCTGTACCTCCCACCCTGCCCCGCCTTTGCCGTCCAGCATCTCGGTATTAAGGTTGGCGGCATGCTCCAGCCCCTCGACACGCAATATTTGCGCCGCGGCTTCCAGTTGCAGCACATCCACCAGCACTGACATCCGGGCGTCAGCCCAAGCGGGCAGCGCCATCAACATCATAAGCGGCCATGCAAAAACTGCGCGCATCCTACAGCTCTTGGCTAGGCTGCATTGCCGAAAGCCGGACCGCAATCGCCTCGAACCGATTGGCCATGATCTCGTATTGCACGGCATTCATCAGCGCATAGACCTTCTGCATCTTCGGGTCCTCCAAAGCTTCGGCATAGGCTGCCACTTCGCTGTCCGAGAACGCCTGATAGGTATAGGCGGCATTGGCCAATGCGCTGGCGCGGATCGAAGTACGCATCTCTTCTTGCTGGCCCTTAATAGCCTCGCGCAGGTCTGGCTCGTCCATCTGCAAATCGATCACTCCGGCGGCAGCGGCGGCCATCAAAAACCGCACCTGCACCTCTTGTATCGCATTAACCGAGCTGTCCTCGACATCGCTTGCCCCGTTTAGCCGTTGCAGGATCGCGATGCGAGGCGATTCAATACCGGTTAGCCCTTCAATGATCTGGTCGCCGGATTCGGACTTAAGGCCATCTTCCTCAACCATGTGAGATTTGTTTTCTACCGCCACCAGACGCTTGCCCAGATCGGAGTTGTAAAACGCGGTGGCATGGCTGAGCAGTTCGTCGCTAAGCGTATTGTCCAAGATCTCCAACGCCATATCGTGCAGGATTTCGGGCGCGAAAACTTCCTTCACCAAGCGCGACCATTCCGAGCCGAAAGCCTGCGTCTCAAGCCCCAGCATCTGAGGCGCGGTATCGGCAGACAGCCGGATACTATCCAGCGCCACGTCAAAGCCGGTGACCTCAAGAAATTCCTCCAACCGCGGCAAGTTCTCGGCCCGGGGCTGTTGTGGAAAGGCTGCAAGGCTTAGAAGACTGGCGACCGTCAGGGCAAAAATTTGGCGACACATGGGGCGCATTGTAGGTTCCTTGTTCAACAGTTCGGCGCAAGCTTATGTCATTCGCACCTGCTGGCAATGAAATTCCCCGTGTGGCGCCGACTTGAGCAAAACCCCTCTTGTCAGCGCGCCCAAACGCGACTAAACGGGCGCTCCAGACCCCCGCGGAGAGATGCCGGAGTGGTCGAACGGGACGGTTTCGAAAACCGTTGAGCCTCTAAAGGGTTCCCAGGGTTCGAATCCCTGTCTCTCCGCCAGAAATCCCTAATTTTTTTAATTAAATCAATATTTTATGGGGTTTCTTGGATTTTCCATCCCCCAATTCGCCCGCCAATTGTTAATGGGTGAGCTTCAGTTCCAAGAAGCTGTCTTCAAAGTATCTCGAATGACTTCGATGATGCTGCTGGGGTCCTGACACTTGCCTAGTCACTATTGCATGTAGTCAATTGCGGCCTGAGAAAATTCACCGCAGATTTCAAAGTCCTCTCCAACCATTGCGTCCTCGCCAAAGGCCGCACCACTACTAGCAAAGTTCATCTTGAAACGATCATCATAGAAAAAAGCAATGCTGTTGATAACAACCCAAGTTTCCCTACCGATTGCTTCAATATCTTCTTCACTCATATCCCCGAGGGTTTGACCCCTTTGCTTCGCCATATTTTGCGCATTCGATAGTATCGCTGTATTTCGTAGCGCCTTGATGTTGTTGGCAAGGTCGGCCGATGTCTCTGGCTTAAGGTTTGCTCCGGCGTAGTAGTTGAAGCCTAGAAATAGGCCAGCGCAGCGGATGAAGGGGTAGGAATTGACCTTACTGTCGTCGGGTCTGCTCAGATATTCTGACAAAGGAGTAAGACTGTCGATTTTTGGAACATCGTCTACTGATTGAGCGCTGGCGGCGCAATTTATGGCCAGAAAAGCCACTCCAGTGAGGGACGCCAGTGTCCATGTAAGTATCTTCACACTAAAACTTCCAGACTCAGCAGAATTCTTGCGCCCACCATCGTGCGCACTGCATTGCAAATCCAGAGTAAGCAAGTCACGCCATGATGCAATCATTTTGCAATTGGGTGTGGCTTTGATGATGTAACCGCCCTCCGGCGGCATCGATGTGCCAAGGTGGGTCTGCAATGATCCACAAAAAGGAGAGCGGTCATGTCGGATATTATCACGGTCGGACTCGATTTGGCGAAGAATGTATTCCAAGTGCATGGAGCTGACGGCGCAGGCCACGCGGTTTTGCGCAAGAAGTTACGGCGGACGCAGGTTCTGGCGTTTTTCAGCCAACTTCCGCGATGCTTGGTTGCTATGGAAGCGTGCGGCGGCGCGCATTTCTGGGGCCGTGAGATTGGCAAGTTGGGCCACGAAGTGCG
>NZ_FOMW01000016.1 GCF_900112755.1 Sulfitobacter brevis
CTCTCGTCGATGAGACGGCCTCAAGACTTTTTTCCGAGGGCTTCCTTGAGCAACTCATTCTGCATGCTCATCTCCGCATACATCTTCTTGAGGCGGCGGTTCTGCTCGGCCATGTCCTTCATCTCTACGATGAGCGACGCGTCCATACCGCCAAATTTGGCCCGCCATTTGTAAAAGCTGGCACTGCTCATCCCATGCTCCCGGCAAAGCTCAGAGACCGGCACACCGCCCTCCGCCTGCTTCAACACAGCCATGATCTGCGCATCGCTAAATCGTCCGTTCTTCATCGTAAATCTCCTCAGATATCTTGCCGAGAAAATTCTACTTTTGAACACCACTAATTTTAGGGGGGATTACCTTCCGGCCTCAACGGAGTTTTCGGATCTGCGCGGCCTCAAAGAAAGGCACGTGCAAGATCTGGAAATCAGGTGGCGCTGGGTCTTACCTTAAGTCGCACAGTTGGTGGTCACTCCCAACAATTGTTGGGCGCCCCTAATACTGCATTGCTTTGCGCCATGCTTGAGCGAGCCGTGCACTGTCCGGCCCCGCCCGATGTGGTGCCGAACTCCGCTCAAGTGCCTCATACAGCATGTCGAGCGCAAAGCCCGAAAAGCTGGCAAAGGACACTCGGTGACAATCCTCGATAGTGGGTATCGCGGCCTGCGAACCTGCTTTCATCAATCGGGACAGCCAGCGTGTTTCAAATTCCGGAGCATCAGACACCAGAACTCTGTCTCCCAAGTTCTGAAGTAGATCACCAACAACATTGTCGGCAGTCGGTGCGTTTTTAAGCTCCTCAATCGCGATGCCATGGACCGCCGCACTCTGAGGAGCCCAGTCGGAAAGATCCCAGTCACGTGCCGGCCGGATCAGCGTGCTCCAAGTCTTCACTTCGCCGTCTTTCAGCCACGAAAGTCCAACTTCAATCGGCCAGCTTTCCTCGGACAAGCTGGACGCTTCAAAGTCCAGCGTAGCGAGGTTCTCAATGTCAGGTTTTATCTTCATAGCGCGATCTACCTTTCAAAAATGTCATCATGTCCGCGTCAAGCTTCCGTTTAGCTTCGATGCAATTCACGTAATCGGTGGCTTACATTGCACATGTTTTTGGGTCGGCGCGGTCTCACTAAGAGGACCGCGCACGAACTGAAAACACTGTGAGTTAGGAGATGGCAATTTGGCTGACTTCGATGCAGCGGCATCGAAAATCGGCTACCTAACATCCGGCTCATCGCCAATTTGGATCGGTAGACACTGCCAAGAAGTTAGCAGATCATAAATTAAAGCCGCCAAGAGTGGTCATTTCGTCGATTTAGGCCGAAATATTTCATCCGGCCAAAATCGTTTTAATTCAGTGCGTTGCTACCCATTGGCAAAACTTACCCCGCCTCATGGCAAACCAAAACAGGGATTTTGGCATAACTATGCCCGTCACGACATCTTGTCATTCTATGACACTACCCGCACTTGGAATGCCCACAAGACGCACAGGTCATACATCCCTCGACCATCCGCAGGTCAAACTGGCCGCAACTCGGGCAGGACTTCCCACGCGGCGCTTCAAAACCAATGACTTTGGACTGCGGGTCAGCCTTTAAGCCCATGCCCTCGCCCGCGATGAACCCCGTGGCGATCATGTGCTGTTCGATCACACCGCCGATGGCCGCGAGGATGGAGGGCACGTATTTGCCTTTCATCCATGCCCCGCCACGCGGATCAAACACAGCTTTAAGCTCTTCAACCACAAACGACACATCGCCGCCGCGCCGGAACACTGCCGAGATCATCCGCGTCAATGCAACCGTCCACGCGAAATGCTCCATGTTTTTGGAGTTGATGAAGACTTCGAAAGGCCGCCGGTGGCCGCTGATCACCACATCGTTGATAGTGATATAGAGCGCGTGCTCGGAATCGGGCCAGCGGATTTTGTAGGTCGAGCCTTCCAGCTCGTTCGGGCGGTCGAGCGGTTCGGCCATATAGACAACCTCGCCGCTGTCGCCGATCTGGTCGGGGCTCTCGCCGGGAGCGGATTCTGTGGTCTCGGTCACGCTCAGCACACTGCCGGTCACATCGTTGGGGCGGTAGGTTGTGCAGCCTTTGCAGCCCTGATCCCATGCCGCCATATAAACGTCCTTGAAGGCATCAAAGCTGATGTCCTCCGGGCAGTTAATGGTCTTGGAGATACTGGAATCGACCCATTTCTGGGCTGCCGCCTGCATTTTAACGTGCTCCAGTGGCGCAAGTGTCTGGGCGTTGACGAAGTAGTCGGGCAGCGCGGCGTCACCTTTTAAGTCCCGCCACATCTGAACGGCGTAGTCGATGACTTCTTCTTCGGTGCGGCTGCCGTCTTTTTGCAAAACCTTGCGGGTATAGGCATAGGCGAACACTGGCTCAATCCCCGAGCTTACGTTGCCTGCATAGAGGCTGATCGTGCCGGTCGGCGCGATGGAAGTCAGCAGTGCGTTGCGAATGCCATGCTCGCGAATGGCGTCGCGCACGTCGTCATCCATTTGCTGCATGGTGCCGGAAGCGAGATAGGCCTCGGCATCAAACAGCGGGAAGGCGCCCTTTTCCTTGGCCAGTTCGACCGAGGCCAGATAGGCGCTGCGCGCGATTGCCTTAAGCCAGCTTTCGGTCTGTGCCGCTGCCGCGTCGCTGCCATAGCGCAAACCGAGCATCAAAAGCGCGTCAGCAAGGCCGGTGACGCCCAGCCCGATGCGGCGCTTGGCTTTGGCCTCGCGCTCCTGCTCCGGCAGGGGGAATTTCGACACGTCAACGACGTTATCCATCATCCGCACCGAGGTCGCGACCAGCTCGTTCAATGCCTCAACGTTTAACGCCGCTGCGTCCTCAAACGGATCACTGACCAGACGGGCGAGGTTGATCGATCCGAGCAGACAGGCGCCATAGGGCGGCAAAGGCTGCTCGCCGCAAGGGTTGGTTGCCGCGATCGTCTCGCAATAGCTCAGGTTGTTGGCCTTATTGATCCGGTCGATGAAAATCACACCGGGTTCTGCGAAATCATAGGTCGCACGCATGATGCGGTTCCACAGATCGCGCGCCTGAACCGTGCGGTAAACCTTGCCGCCAAATACCAGATCCCAAGCGCCGTCAGCCTTGACCGCATCCATGAAATCATCGGTGATCAACACCGACATATTAAACATCCGCAACCGTGCGGAATCGGATTTTGCCGCGATGAAATCTTCTACGTCGGGATGGTCACAGCGCATCGTTGCCATCATCGCGCCGCGGCGGCTGCCTGCCGACATGATCGTGCGGCACATCGCATCCCAGACGTCCATAAAGCTCAACGGTCCGGATGCATCCGCCGATACGCCCATCACGTCCGCGCCCCGTGGCCGGATGGTCGAGAAATCATAGCCGATGCCACCGCCCTGCTGCATGGTCAGCGCGGCTTCCTTGAGCATGTCGAAAATGCCACCCATGCTGTCGGGGACCGTGCCCATGACAAAGCAATTGAACAGCGTCACGCGGCGCGCGGTGCCGGCCCCGGCCGTAATCCGGCCTGCAGGCAGATATTTGAAATCTTTCAAAGCAGCGTAGAACTTGTCTTCCCAGCCCGATTTGTCGTCTTCGATCTGCGCCAGATCACGGGCGATTCGCCGCCAAGTGTCCTCGACGGTCACATCTTTGGGCGTACCGTCGGCAGCTTTGAAGCGGTACTTCATATCCCAGATTTGTTCGGCGATGGGGGCGGCAAAACGAGACATCATGATTCCTTGCGGTTACAGGCGGCTTCTCAAGGGATTGGAGATTGAAAACTACCACACTTTGAATTTAGAGACCAATGCACTACATCATGTCGTAGCTCAGGACTAGGTGGCCACGGTGGAAAAACACGTCAATCTGATAAAACTCTCTGTCGGGACCGAGGGGGTCGACGACCTGCTGGCGTGGCAGGCTACGCCCCGCGCACAGACCAAAGACGGTCTACCGCGCCATGTCACCCGTATGTGGCCCAAGCGCGAGCCTGAAATTCTCAACGGCGGATCAATATATTGGGTCGTGAAGGGTCTAATCCAGTGCCGCCAGCGTGTGCTGCGGTTGGACGAGCAAACCGGCGCGGACGGTATCCGCCGTTGCGCCATCGTGCTTGATCCTGATCTGATCCGCACCCAATCCAGCCTGCGCCGCCCGTTCCAAGGCTGGCGCTACCTCAACCCCGCAGATGCGCCGCCTGATCTGCCGATAGGCCGCGAGGACGAAGAGCCCCTGCCCGTTGACCTCAGCCGTGCACTCGCCGAAATCGGCATTCTCTAGGCAACTTCAGTCCAGATACAGCGCCTCGATCTCGACGGCGCAATCTCATAGACCTTCGCGTGAGGATTATCGCTGCGTTAAGCCAGCAGTTCAGTCAGCTTCGCCATAGTGACGCGATCCGCGTCTTCCATCGGCGCGGTGCGGCTACGCCAAAGCGTGGCCTGCGACTGCAAAATCATCCCGTCGCTGAGAATCTTGAGGTGATTTGCGCGCAAGGTTTCACCGCTGGAAGTGATATCAGCGATGGCCTCGGCGGTCTCGTTCTTGACGGTGCCTTCGGTAGCACCCTGGCTGTCGACCAGCGCGTAATCCGCGACCCCTGCGGCGCGCAAAAAGTTACGCACCAAACGGTGGTACTTGGTCGCAATGCGCAGCCGGAACCCGTGATGCGCCCTAAACGCGGCCGCCGCAGCGTCAAGATCGTCTAGCGTATCCACGTCGATCCACGCCTGCGGCACAGCAATAATCAGATCGGCATGGCCGAACTGTAATTCCTCGACAGGCTGCACAAGCTGCTCCCACAGCGCGAGCTTTTCCTGCACCAGATCAGTGCCGGTCACCCCCAGATGGATACGCCCCGCTGCCAGTTCGCGAGGGATCTCTCCGGCGGAAAGCAGCATTAGCGTCACATCGTCAATGCCTTCAACCGCGCCAGCATATTCTCGGTCAGATCCGGTGCGCTGCAAGGTGATGCCACGCGCGCCAAACCACTGAAACGTCTTTTCCATCAGCCGCCCCTTGGACGGCACACCCAGCTTGATCGTCATTGCGCACCTTCCAGTTCCAGCATCAAACCGGGGCGCATCACGCCGCCCACGGCAGGAATTTCGCGCCCCTGCCCCAACCGCCGCGTCAACGCGTCATAACGCCCGCCGCTGGCAATGGTCGGCAGACCCGCGCGGGTTTCCGAGCGGAAGCCAAAGACGAAGCCGTCATAGTACTCCATCGTAGTGCGGCCATAACTTGCCTCGAAAAGCAGGTTTGCGGTGTCGACGCCGCGCGCCTTGAGCGCGATCTCCCGCGCTGCCACGCGGTTCACTGCACCCGCGATAGCTGGCATATCGACCGCGAGATCGCGCAGGCGGCTCAGCGCATGAGGCATGGTTTCGCGCACGTCGAGCAAGGCTTGGATCAAATCAACTTGCATTGCGGGAATCGCGGGGGCCGCTGCGTCGTCCTTCAAAGCGGTGACCCGCGCTTCAACCTCGGCACCCGACCGCACACCGATTAGCGGCGCCGAACAGGTGACCTCGCCCGCCAACAGCGCAACGCGGCTGGGCGGCAAGGGCGCACGACCGGCAAACCGCTCCAACAGTGCGCGAAACCGCCGCGGTCGCCAGATATGCCGCATCAGCGCCTGCTTGCGCCGTGCGGTCGTTTGCAAGCCCTCAACGGCAGCCATCAGCACGCCAATATCACCGGTAATCGCCCGCAGCGGCAGGCCTTTCAGGGCGTCGGCAATCAGTGCGAAAACTTCGGCATCTGCCGCCGCCGGGTCCTCACGGTCAAAAACCTCATAGCCGACCTGAATGTACTCATTCGCGCGGCCCGGATCGAGTTCTTGGCGCCGGAACACCTCGCCGGAATAGGTATAACGTGCCGGTTCGGCCCCGTGCAGCATGTGCATCTGGACCACGGGCACGGTAAAATCAGGCCGCAGCATCTGCTCGCCGCGCAGCGCGTCCGAGGTCACATAGGCGCGCGCGCGGATGTCCTCGCCGTAGAGGTCCAGCAGCGTTTCTGCGGATTGCAGGATTGGTGGCTCGACCAGCACAGCACCTTGCGCCTCAAACAGGGCACGCAGGGCGGCGGCTCTCGCGAGAGTTTCAGACCGCGTCGGCATCAGCACGCCTCCCTTGTCATCGGGCGGCGCTGCCGTTTCGCGAGCATTTTCACAAAGAGAGCCATAGCGCGGAATCCTGTCGGCTGCGTTCGGCCCCGCGTCTAGCCGAGCAGATGACCAAGGGCAAGGCGCGGCCCATTTACCTACACGCCCTGCATCTGCGGGTTTCTCTATCCCAGCCAGCCAGAGCATGCTAAAGCGCCCGCCATGGAACACCTCGAAGAACAAATCGCCCATCTGACCCGCGTCGTTGACGACCTGTCAGAGATCGTTGCCAAACAGGCCGACGAGATTGTGACCCTCAATCGCAGGGTCCATATGCTGATGCAGCGCGAAGGCGAACGCGACGCATCGGGTGGTGGCACGGTGGTGATGGGAGACGAGCGCCCGCCGCATTATTAATGCGGCATAGGCGCTAGAGCTCCTCCACCTCCATCACCCCGCCGAGCGACCGGATTGCGCCCTTAATCTGCGGCGTCACCGGATATTCCCGGCCCAGATCGACCTCGACCTCACCCGGCAGCGCCGGATCCATCAGGCACAACTGCACCGGACCGAGCCCTGCATTTCGGGCCGCTTTACGCGCGCCTTCCAGCACATCAGCCACCGCTGCAATCGCGCCGACCTCGTCAATGAACACCCGCAAGCCCATGCTTCCCGCGCCCTCAACGGCAGTATCAATTGGCACCACTCCACGGCCCAAGAGCTTCAGCTGGTCTGATTCCATCGTCGCCTCGACCGTGACGACAACCTTGGCGCCGACCTCTAGATAATCACGACATTTCTCCAACGTGTCCGAAAACAACGTGACCTCGTAGCCGCCCGTCGTGTCCGACATCTGGGCAAAGGCAAAGCGGTTGCCGCGCGCCGATTTACGCTCCTGCCTGCCCGCAACAACCCCCGCCAGCTTGGCTACCAGCGGGCCGTTCTCGGCCTTGGCGGTCAGCTCGTCCAGCGTCAGCACGCCTTTGCGTTTCAGGGGCCCCATGTAGTCATCCAGCGGATGGCCGGAGAGGTAAAAGCCGACGGCCTTGAACTCTTCGGTTAGCCGTTCCGCCGATTGCCAGTCATCGCAAGGCATCATCCGTGGCTCAGGCAGGTCATCACCCGCTTCGCCAAACAGCGACACCTGATTGCTGGCCTTCTGCTCATGGATCGCCGCGGAATATGCCACCAGCGCATCGAGGCTCTGGAACACGCGGCGGCGGTTGCTATCAAGCTGGTCAAAGCCGCCCGAGCGCGCCAACATCTCCAGCGGGCGCTTACCCACGCGTTTTAAATCAACCCGCCGCGCCAGATCATAAAGTGTGGCAAAGGGCTTGTCAGCGCGGCCTTCGGTGATCAGCTTCATCGCCTCGACGCCAACGTTCTTCAATGCGCCCAGCGCATAGACCAGCGCGCCATCCACGACCTTAAATGTGGCATTCGAGCGGTTCACACAGGGCGGCACCCACGGCAGTTCAAGCCGCTTGCGCACCTCTTCGAAATAGATCGACAGCTTGTCGGTGAGATGGATATCGCAGTTCATCACACCAGCCATGAACTCGACCGGATGGTTCGCTTTCAGCCAAGCGGTTTGATAGCTGACCACGGCATAGGCGGCGGCGTGGGACTTGTTGAAGCCGTAGTTGGCGAATTTCTCCAAAAGGTCGAAAACCTCGGTGGCTTTCTTTTTGTCGACCCCGTTTTCCATCGCGCCCTTTTCGAACTTGGGACGCTCCTTTGCCATCTCCTCGGCGATCTTTTTGCCCATCGCACGGCGCAAAAGGTCCGCGCCGCCAAGGCTATATCCCGCCATGACCTGCGCGATCTGCATCACCTGTTCCTGATAGACGATGATGCCTTGGGTCTCTTCAAGGATATGGTCAATCGAGGGGTGCACCGACTCGCGCTCGCGCTTGCCGTTCTTGACCTCGCAATAGACCGGAATGTTTTCCATCGGGCCAGGGCGATACAGCGCCACCAGCGCCACGATGTCCTCGATACAGGTCGGTTTCATACGCTTCAGGGCATCCATCATGCCCGAGCTTTCCACCTGAAACACCGCAACGGTCTTGGCGCTGGCATAAAGCCGGTAAGACGCCGCATCATCCAGTGGAATGGTGCTGATATCGTCGATCAGCCCCTCTGGCGGGCTGAACAGCTCATCGCCACCCGCCGCGATATGCAGATGCCGCCCCGACGCCTTGATCTGATCGACCGCGTTCTGGATCACCGTCAGCGTTTTCAGGCCCAAAAAGTCGAACTTAACCAATCCGGCCTGTTCCACCCATTTCATATTGAACTGGGTCGCCGGCATGTCCGAACGTGGATCTTGATAAAGTGGCACAAGCTGGTCGAGCGGCCTGTCGCCAATCACCACCCCCGCCGCGTGGGTCGAGGCATTGCGCAGCAGCCCCTCGACCTGTTGGCCATAATCCAACAGCCGCGCAACGACCTCTTCGTTTCGGGCTTCTTCACGCAAGCGCGGCTCATCCGCCAGCGCCTTTTCGATGGAAACAGGTTTGACCCCCTCAACAGGGATCATCTTGGACAGGCGGTCCACCTGCCCGTAAGGCATCTGCAAGACCCGCCCGATATCGCGCACCGCCGCTTTGGACAGCAGTGCACCGAAGGTAATGATCTGCCCCACCTTATCGCGCCCGTATTTCTCCTGCACATAGCGGATCACCTCTTCACGGCGGTCCATGCAAAAGTCGATGTCAAAGTCAGGCATCGAAACCCGTTCAGGGTTCAAAAATCGCTCGAACAGCAGGTTATAGCGCAGCGGATCAAGGTCGGTGATGGTCAGCGCATAGGCCACCAGCGACCCCGCACCCGACCCCCGCCCTGGCCCGACCGGAATATCGTGATCCTTGGCCCATTTGATGAAGTCCGCAACGATCAGGAAATAGCCCGGAAAGCCCATGCCCTCGATGATACCAAGCTCGAAATCGAGCCGCTTTTCATAGCCTTCCACACTGACCGCATGGGGAATCACGGCCAAACGGCCTTTCAGCCCCTCGTGAGCCTGCCTTTTCAGCTCTTCAATCTCGTCGTCAGCAAACTTTGGCAGGATCGGATCGCGCCGATACGCCATAAAAGCGCAGCGCTTGGCGATCTCGACGGTATTGGCCACCGCCTCGGGCAGATCAGCGAACAGCGTCACCATCTCGGCCTGCGACTTGAAATAATGCTGCGACGTCAGCCGTCTGCGCGGTTGTTGTTGATCGACATAGGCACCTTCCGCGATGCAGATCAGCGCATCATGGGCCTCGTACATCTTGGCATCGGGAAAATAGACATCATTGGTCGCCACCAAGGGCAGGTTCATCTCATAGGCCATCTCGACAAAGCCGCGCTCTGTCAGGCCTTCCTTTTCCAGCGGACCGTTCTCGCCCGGATGGCGCTGGATCTCGACATAAAGCCGGTCCTTGAAGGTCGCCGCCAGTTGCGTCATCAGCGCCTGCGCCGCAGGCCGCTGCCCCGCCTGCAAATGCTGCCCCACGGGTCCGTCCGGCCCACCAGTCAGACAAATCACATCGCTGCTATACTGCGCCAACTCCGCCAGCGTCACCGCAGGCACCGCGCCGCCCTTATCCAGATAGAGGCAGGAGTTGAGCTTCATCAGGTTTTCATAGCCGGTCTCGCTCTGCGCCAGCAAAACCACCGGGGCCGGATCGCGCTCCCGCTCGCCGGGCAGCAATTCGACGTAAGCGACATCAACCTGACAGCCGATGATCGGCTGCAACCCCGCCCCCGCCATCGCGACAGAGAATTCCAGCGCCGCGAACATATTGTTCTTATCGGTAAGCGCCAACGCGGGCATTTCGGCCTTGCGACACATATCGGGCAGCTTTTTCAGCCGTAACGCCCCTTCCAGCAACGAATATTCGGAATGGGTGCGCAGGTGTATGAATCGGGGGGATGTGGTCATTCTGCCATCCTATCCCCCGCCCCCGCGCGGCGAAAGAGCCAGATCGAACCTCCCGCCCGATAAATACCTAGCCCACACGCTAACCATATTGACGCCCGCCGATTTGTCAGGCTACCCACCGCCATGACCTTTCAGCTTGATGCCAGCTTTTCCGCCCTTTCAGATCCGACGCGCCGTGCCGTGGTCGAGACATTGATGGCTGGCCCCGCCACCGTCAGTACGCTGGCCGCTCCGCATGACATAGCGCTGCCGACCTTCCTGCGCCATTTGCGGGTGCTTGAGACCTGCGGCCTCGTCCGCTCGGTCAAAAAGGGCCGCGTGCGCACCTGCCACATCGAACCTGCGCCTCTGCTTGCGGTGCAAGGCTGGCTTGAATGGCAGCGCCGCCTTCTGGAAGGCCATCTGGATAAACCACCCGCTTCTAAGCCCTAGTGGGATAGCAACAGGCCGCGCCCCTGTTACTGTCCTGTTACCGCGCCCCTGCCGCGAAAATCGTCATTGGCTCTTGCCAAAGCCCGCTCGCCCCGCATAGCCTCAACCGATATCAAACCCGCGCCGCTCTACGCCGCATCGAGCGCCGCTTACGGGTCCCAAGGTACCGCGGCTGGTTGACCAGATGGACATCACGTTTCTTCTCAACGGAGAGAGTGTGTCGCTGCACGACATCCCCCCGACGACGACCCTGCTTGATTGGCTGCGCGAAGAGCGCGGCCTCACCGGCACTAAGGAAGGCTGCAACGAAGGCGACTGCGGGGCCTGCACGGTGATGATTACCGATGCCGCCGGATCACGCGCGCTGAACGGCTGCATCCTGTTTATGCCGCAGATTAATGGCAAGCACGTCACTACGGTCGAGGGCCTCGCCGCCCCCGATGGCGCCCTGCATCCCGCACAACAATCGATGATTGACCTGCACGGCAGCCAATGCGGCTTTTGCACACCCGGCTTCGTCGTCTCCATGGCCACTGCCCACCTCAACGGTGCCACTGATTACGACACCCAACTCGCTGGCAACCTTTGTCGCTGCACCGGCTACGCGCCGATTATCCGCGCCGCCGAATCCTGCAACGACCAACCGGTCCCCGATCACCTGCGCTTTTTGGCAAACAATATCCCGCGGACAAAGCCGCAGGCGGCGAGGGCAGAGCCCCCAACCCACATCCAACCAAGCACTACGGACGAGTTGGCCGAATGGTACGCCGCCCACCCCGACGCCACACTCGTCGCCGGTGCCACCGATGTCGGCCTCTGGGTGACCAAACAGTTCCGCACTCTCGGCCCCATTGCCTTCCTGAACAACTGCGCCGACCTGCACGGCATCACTATGACCGAAGACAGCATCCGCGTCGGAGCCGCGACCACGCTCTCAGAACTTGAGCCCGTGATGCAGGAACACCACCCCGATTTTGCCCGCATGATCCGCCGTTACGGCGCGGTGCAGGTGCGCAACGCTGCCACTATCGGCGGGAATATCGCCAATGGCTCCCCCATCGGGGACGGCCCGCCCGCGCTCATCGCCCTTGGCGCAACCCTGCACCTGCGCCACGGCGACAGCCGCCGCGAGATACCACTCGAAGACTTTTTCATCGACTATGGCAAACACGACCGCGCACCCGGCGAGTTCGTTGAGGCCATCACCATCCCACGTCAGCGCGACACCCTGCGCTGCTACAAGCTGTCGAAACGCTTTGATCAAGATATCTCCGCCGTATGCGGCTGCATCTCGATTACCGGCGATGGCCAAACAATCCAGACCGCCCGCCTCGCCTATGGTGGCATGGCCGGTATTCCAAAACGCGCCGCCCGTGCCGAAGCGGCTCTGATCGGCCAACCGTGGTCGGAGGCGACAATGCAGGGCGCCATGCGCGCCATGGCCGATGATTTCCAGCCGCTGTCTGATATGCGTGCCTCGGCGCAATACCGTCTGCAAACCGCGCAGAACATGCTCCTGCGATATTTCCATGCCGCTAACGGTATCGAGACCGACGTGCAGGGGGTCCGCGCATGAGCGTTTCCAAACCCCTGCCACACGATGCTGCCGCCCTGCATGTCACCGGCGCTGCCCGCTATGTCGATGACCTACCTACCCCGCGCGGCACGTTGCACCTCGCCTTCGGGCTCAGCCCTGCGGCCGCGGGCCGGATCACCACGCTGGACCTTGCCCCCGTGCGCACCGCCTCTGGCGTTACGGACGTGCTGACAGCCCAAGACCTGATCCATGACTGCGATGTCTCGCCCTCCAACCACGACGAACCTTTATTGGCGGTGGATACGGTCCACTACATCGGGCAGCCGCTGTTTCTGGTAATCGCCACTTCGCACCGTGCCGCCCGCGCCGCAGCAACGCTGGCCAAGATCGAGATCACCCCGACCAAAGCGATCCTGAGCATCCAAGATGCCCTCGCCGCCGATACCCGTTTTGAAGACGGCCCGCGCATCTATGAAAAAGGCGATGCCACCGCCGCGCTGGCCACTGCGACCCACACACTTGACGGCTCGATCGAGATCGGCGGGCAGGAGCATTTCTATCTCGAAGGTCAGGCCGCCCTCGCCCTGCCACAAGACAATGGCGATATGGCGATCCATTCCTCGACCCAGCACCCCACCGAAATCCAGCACAAGGTCGCCCACGCCATCGGGAAGCCGATGCATGCTGTGCGGGTTGAGACACGGCGGATGGGCGGCGGATTTGGGGGCAAGGAAAGTCAGGGCAATGCGCTCGCCGTGGCCTGTGCCGTCGCGGCCCAGCGCAGCGGCAAGCCTTGTAAAATGCGCTATGACCGCGATGACGATATGATCATCACGGGCAAACGCCATGATTTCCGCATCGACTATACCGCCGGATTTGACGCCGACGGCCGCATCACAGCGCTGGATTTCACCCACTATGTCCGCTGCGGTTGGTCGATGGATCTGTCACTGCCTGTGGCCGACCGCGCGATGCTGCATTCGGACAACGCTTACCACCTGAATGACATTCGCATCACATCGCACCGGCTGCGGACCAACACCCAATCCGCCACCGCCTTTCGTGGCTTTGGCGGCCCACAAGGGGTGGTCGGCATTGAAAAGGTAATGGACCATATCGCCCATCATCTGGGGGCCGATCCGCTGAGCATTCGCCGCGCCAATTATTATAGCGACTGCGATACCGGAGGCATGTCTGTGATGACCGGCACAGGCACGGCGATTGATCATCGCACCACCCCCGACACCCAAACCGATCTTAGCTCGCGCGGCGCACCGCCCGCCCCGTCGGAAGGTGCAGCGGCGCAATCCGTGCCGCTCCCTGCCAAGGGCGTGCAAACCACACCGTATCACCAGCCCGTCACCGACTGCATCATCGGCGCACTCACCGAGCGTCTGGTTGAGACCTCCGACTACACTGCCCGCCGCGCCGCGATTGCGGACTGGAACGCAAAACAGCCCATCCTGAAACGCGGCATCGCGCTGACGCCAGTCAAGTTTGGCATCTCCTTCACGCTCACCCACCTCAATCAGGCAGGGGCTTTGGTGCATGTCTATCAAGACGGCTCGATCCACCTGAACCACGGCGGCACCGAAATGGGCCAGGGACTGAACCAGAAGATCGCCCAAATCGCCGCCGACCGCTTCGGTGTGCCGATGGAGGTAATCAAGATCACCGCTACCGACACCGCAAAAGTGCCCAACACTTCTGCCACTGCGGCCTCCTCGGGGACCGATCTGAACGGCATGGCGACACTGGTCGCTTGCGACACCATACGCGACCGTATTGCTGCCCACCTAGCTGAACGGCATCAGGCCAAACCGGCGGAGGTCGCATTCCGCGATGGCACAGTCACCGTCGCAGGCGAAACCATGAGCTTTGCCAAGGCAGTCGCCTCGGCCTACGAAAACCGTGTCAGCCTGTCGGCCAACGGCTTTTACAAAACGCCGGATATTGAATGGGACCGCATCAAAGGCAAAGGCCGCCCGTTCTTTTACTTCGCCTATGGCGCTGCGGTGACCGAAGTGGTGATCGACACGCTGACCGGCGAAAACCGCATTTTGCGCACTGATATCCTGCATGACGCGGGCAGCTCGCTGAACCCTGCGATCGACATCGGCCAGATCGAGGGCGGCTATGTGCAGGGCGCGGGCTGGCTGACCACCGAAGAACTGGTGTGGGACGACAAAGGTGCGCTTAAGACCCACGCGCCCTCAACCTACAAAATTCCTGGCTGCTCTGACCGCCCTGACATTTTCAATGTGGCGCTCTGGGACCAACCCAATCCCGCGCAAACCATCTACCGCTCCAAAGCTGTGGGTGAGCCGCCGCTGATGCTGGGCATTTCGGCGTTTATGGCCCTGTCAGATGCAGTGAATGCCTGTGGCACCACATACGGCGACCTGCAAACGCCCGCCACTGCCGAACAGGTGCTCGCCGCTGTTGTCAGGGCGCGCGGATGACCGCGCTTTGGGTCGAGATCACCGCCACCAAAGGCTCCGCGCCGCGCGACGCAGGCACGGCGATGATGGTCACGGCCCATGACACCGCAGGTACGATCGGCGGCGGCGCATTGGAGTTCGAAGCCATTGCCCATGCCCGCGCGATCCTTGCCGGCGGCGGCAACGAAGAGACCCGAACCTATCCGCTTGGCCCGAACCTTGGGCAGTGCTGCGGCGGCTCCGTGACCCTGCGCTATACCCACGCCCCCTGCACAACCGACACTTTCAAAGCCCGAACGGGCGCTGAATTTGTCCGGCCCGAAAGCCCGCTGCCGCTCTGGCTTTGGGGTGCGGGGCATGTCGGGCAGGCAGTTGTACGCGCCGCGTCGCCTGACTTGTTTGCAATCACTTGGATTGACACCGCGCCCGAGCGGTTTCCGCAAGCCATTCCCGGCTTTGTTACCGACGTGCCCGCTGCCGACATGCCGCGTCTTGCCGCCCGCGCACCGATGGACGCGCATCACCTGATTTTCACCTATGCGCATGATATCGACCTCGCCCTTTGTGCAGCCCTGTTGAAGCGCGGGTTTGCGTCTTGCGGGCTTATCGGGTCGGAGACGAAATACGCGCGCTTTTCCAAACGCCTTGCGCAGGCAGGACTTGACCCCGCGCGCATCACCTGCCCCATTGGTGACAAGAGCCTTGGCAAACACCCCGATGCTATTGCAAAAGGCACCCTCACGGCGCTGCTGCGCGAAAGGACACTCGCATGACCGCGCTGATCGCCCTTGAAGGGCTGACCAAAGCCTATCCCGGTGTCGTTGCCAACGACGATGTGTCGCTGTCCATTGCCCCCGGCGAAGTGCATGCGCTGCTGGGCGAGAATGGTGCGGGAAAATCGACACTGGTCAAAATGATCTACGGGCTGGTCAAGCCGGACGCGGGCCATATGCAGATGAACGGCACCGCCTTCGCCCCCGCCGAGCCGCGCGCCGCACGGGCTGCGGGCGTTGGCATGGTGTTCCAGCATTTCTCGCTTTTCGATGCTTTGAGCGTGGCAGAAAACATCGCGCTTGGCATGGAACACCCGCCAGCGATGCGCACGCTGAGCCAGCAGATCCGCGATGTCTCGGACACCTACGGCCTGCCGCTGTCCCCCGACCGCACTGTCGGTGATCTCTCGGCCGGCGAACGGCAACGGGTCGAGATTATCCGGTGTTTGCTGCAAGAGCCAAAACTGTTGATCATGGACGAGCCGACATCGGTGCTGACGCCGCAAGAGGTCGAAATCCTGTTCAAGACCCTACGCAAGCTCAGCGCCGAGGGCACCGCAATCCTTTATATTTCGCATAAGCTGGAGGAAATTCGCAGCCTGTGTGATTCCGCAACCATCCTGCGGCTCGGGCGGGTTGTCGGGCATTGCACACCTTCCGAGACTTCGGCGCGTGATATGGCCGAAATGATGGTGGGGACGACGCTTAAAACTCCGATGCGTGCAGGCAAAACACCGGGCGATGTCGTTCTGGAACTAACGGAGCTTTCGGCGAAATCGCCGAGCGCCTTTGGCATGCCGCTGCGCGAGATTTCGGTGCAGGTCAGGCGCGGCGAGGTTTTGGGTATTGGTGGCGTTGCGGGCAATGGTCAGGACGAACTGCTGGCAGCGCTTTCGGGTGAAACGCTCAGCAAGCGCGGCATGGTTGGCTTCAAGGGCAACGACGTAGGCCTGCTGGGGCCAACGGCGCGGCGGGCTCTGGGCATTCTGAGTGCGCCGGAAGAGCGGCTGGGCCATGCAGCGGTGCCGGATATGTCCCTGACCGAGAACGCAATGCTGACCGGCGCGGCCCGCGAGGGGCTGGATCGCGGCGGTATTCTCGATTGGGCAGGTGCACGTCGTTTTGCCGAAACGATCATCAAGACATTCGACGTACGCACGCCTGGCCCAGCCAACGCGGCGCGGTCGCTCTCGGGCGGCAACCTGCAGAAGTTTGTGATCGGGCGCGAGGTTTTGCAACGGCCCGAGCTTTTGGTGGTGAACCAGCCGACATGGGGTGTCGACGCCTCGGCGGCAGCAGCGATCCGGCAGGCTTTGCTGGATCTGGCCGAGAATGGCACGGCTGTGGTGGTGATCAGTCAGGATCTCGACGAGTTGATGGAAATCTCCGACCGGTTCGCGGCTTTGAACGAGGGCAGGCTTTCAGAGCCGAGTCCTGCGCAGGGGCTGACGGTAGACGAGATCGGGCTGATGATGGGTGGCGCTCATGGTATGGAGGTAGCCCATGTTTAAGGTCTTGCGCACAGGGGCTTCACACCCCCGAAGCCCCCTGAGATATTGCCGGCCAAAAAGAGAATTGGGGTCCATCGCGTGATCAGGGTTGAGAAGCGACCACAGCCTAGTCGGGCGATTTCACTGGCGACGCCGGTCTTGGCGGTGTTGGCGACGATGTTTTTTGGCGGGCTGTTGTTTGTGGCCTTGGGCAAAGACCCCGTGGCAGCGATCCGGACGATTTTCTATGAGCCGCTGTTTGGGCAATATGCGTTCTATTACCGGCCGCAGTTGTTGGTGAAAGGCGCGCCATTGGTGCTGATCGCCATCGGGCTGAGCCTTGGGTTCAAGGCCGGCATCTGGAACATCGGGGCCGAGGGTCAGTATATCATGGGCGCGCTGTTTGGCGCGGGCGTGGGGCTGGCCTTTTACCCTTATGAGGCTTGGTTTGTCTTTCCGCTGATGGTGGCGGCGGGCGCGTTTGGCGGCTGGATTTGGGCGATGATACCGGCGTTCTTGAAGGTGCGGTTTGGCACCAACGAGATTTTGGTATCCTTGATGCTGGTCTATGTGGCCGAGCAATTTCTCGCCTCGATGTCCTTGGGATTGATGAAAAACCCCGAAGGCTTCGGCTTTCCGGGCAGCCGGAATTTGCAGCAGTACGAGAGCGCATTTAACGCGGATTTGATCGAAGGATCGGGGATGCATTGGGGCGTGGTCGCCGCGCTGATTGCGGTGATCTTTGCCTATGTTTTGCTGAGCAAGCACCGGTTGGGATTTGCCATCCGCGTGACGGGCGAGGCACCCAGAGCGGCGCGTTTCTCCGGCGTGAACCCTGTGCGGCTGGTGTTATTTTGCATGGGGATGTCGGGGCTGTTGGCGGGACTGGCGGGAATGTTCGAGGTATCGGGGCCTGCCGGACAGGTGACCATCGATTTTAACGTCGGCTATGGCTTTACTGCGATTATCGTGGCCTTTCTGGGCCGGTTGCATCCGGTCGGAATTTTGCTGGCAGGCGGGCTGATGGCGCTGACCTATATCGGCGGCGATATCGCACAAAGCCAGCTTGGCTTGCCTGCCGCAGCGATACAGGTGTTTCAGGGCATGCTGCTATTTTTCCTTTTGGCGCTTGATATGCTGACCCATTACCGGCTGCGCTTTGGCACAGCGGAGGTGGTGTAATGGGTGCTACTCCCGTTTTTAACGCCCGAGAGGTGACCTTCTGATGGATCTGTCCGTGATCAATCCGGTGCTGTTTGTGGCAGGGTTTCTGGTGGCCGCTACGCCGTTGATTTTTGCCGCAATTGGCGAACTGATTGCAGAGAAATCGGGGGTGCTGAACCTTGGTGTTGAAGGCATGATGATCACCGGCGCGATCTGCGGTTTTGCCGTCGCGGTTGAGACCGGTTCGCCGTTGATCGGGTTTGCTGCTGCGGCGGGGGGCGGTGCGGCGCTTAGCCTGCTCTTTGCCTTTCTCACGCAGGTGACGCTGGCCAATCAGGTGGCTTCGGGGCTGGCGCTGACCTTGTTTGGTCTGGGGCTTTCGGCGCTGCTCGGGCAAAACTATGTCGGGATCAAACCGCCACGGCTTGGCGATATCGATTTCGGCCCCCTCGCTGATATTCCGGTACTGGGGCCAGTCCTGTTTACCCATGACATCATCTTGTATCTTGGCATTGCGTTGGTGGCGGCCACTTGGGCGGTGCTGAAATTCACCCGCGCGGGGTTGGTGTTGCGAGCCGTCGGCGAAAGCCATGATGCAGCCCATGCCTTGGGGTTCAAGGTCAAGCGCATCCGCACGCTGGCGATCATGTTTGGCGGTGCCTGTGCAGGCGTCGGGGGGGCTTATATCAGCCTGATCCGCGTGCCGCAGTGGACCGAAGGCATGACAGCGGGTGTTGGCTGGATCGCCTTGGCGCTGGTGGTTTTTGCCTCGTGGAAGCCATGGCGACTATTGTTGGGTGCCTATCTTTTTGGCGGCATCACCCAGTTGCAGCTTAATCTTCAGGGTGCGGGCGTTGCCATTCCGGTCGAGTATCTGGCAATGTCGCCCTACCTCATCACAATCCTTGTGCTGGTGATCCTATCGCGGGATAAAAGCGCTGCACCGGCCTCGCTTGGCCGGATTTTCCACGCCTCCTCCTAGGGGCATTTTCAGGCCACCATTCCGAGTGGCGTTCAACAGGGGAAACTCATGAAACTATCTGCACTACTGACGGGTGCCGCGCTGGCGCTGGGTCTGGCAACCACGGCCTCGGCCGACGCCCATAGCAAAACCAAGGTCGGCTTTGTCTTTGTCGGCCCCGTCGGCGACGGCGGCTGGACCTATGAACACGATCAGGGCCGTTTGGCGGTCGAGAAAGAATTCGGCGACGCGGTTGAAACCGTTTACGTTGAAAACGTTGCCGAAGGCCCCGACTCCGAGCGGGTGATGACCCAGATGGCATTAGATGGTGCCAAGCTGATCTTCACCACCTCGTTCGGCTATATGGACCCAACCATCAACGTCGCGAAAAAATTCCCGGACGTAAAGTTCGAGCACGCAACAGGCTATAAGCGCGCTGACAACGTCTCTACCTATTCGGCGCGTTTCTACGAAGGTCGCGCCATTCAGGGCCATATCGCGGGCAACATGACCGAGAGCAACATCATCGGCTACATCGGCTCCTACCCGATCCCCGAAGTGATCCGCGGCATCAACTCGGCCTATATCCACGCCAAAAAGGTTAACCCCGATGTCCAGTTCAAGATCGTCTGGGCCTATACATGGTTTGATCCTGCCAAAGAGGCCGACGCCGCCAAGGTGCTGATCGAACAAGGCGCTGACGTGATCCTGCAGCACACCGATTCCACCGCGCCGCAGGCCGCCGCCCAAGAAGCGGGCAATGTGATCACCTTCGGTCAGGCCTCGGACATGGCGCAATATGCGCCCAAGCCGCGCGTTTCCTCAATCATCGACAACTGGGCGCCCTACTACATTGCGCGTACCAAAGCGGTCATGGACGGCACATGGACGTCGACCGACACATGGGATGGCATCGGACCAGGCATGGTTGGAATCGGCGAAATCTCCGACGCCGTGCCCGCGAACGTGAAGGAAGAGGCGCTCGCGATGAAAGACAAAATCGCCAGCGGCGAATACCACCCCTTCACCGGTCCGGTGAAGAAGCAAGACGGCTCTGACTGGCTGGCTGACGGTGAGGTCGCTGATGACGGCACGCTGGCGGGCATGAACTTCTATGTCGAAGGCATCGAAGGCACGATCCCCCAATAAGCTGGCAGGAGACTGACAGACAGGATGGCGCGCCTTCGGGTGCGCCATTTGCGTTTAAGGGCGCGGCACCGCGTGCCTTCATAAATGTTATCGCGGCGGTGTCTCACACGGCTTTTCATTCCGCTGACAAGCCTTACACTGGTGGCAAATCACCCTTGAAAGGGGCCGCCGATGATCACTGTCCACCACCTTAACCGCTCGCGTTCGCATCGCATTCTGTGGCTACTCGAAGAGCTAGAGCAGCCCTATAGCATTCATCATTACATCCGCGATGCCGAAACCAATCTGGCGCCGCCTGAACTGGCCTTGGTGCACCCTTTGGGCAAATCGCCTATGATCGAGATCGACGGCACGCTGGTGGTGGAAAGTGCCGCGATCGTCGAAACTCTCTGCGCCCGCTTTGCGCCTGAAATGATCCCCGAGCGCGACACACCCGCCTATTTGCGCCATCTTGAGCTGATGCATTTTGCCGAAGGATCTGCGATGACGCCGATCTTGCTGAACCTCTACGTCAGCCGCTTGGGCGACGCGGGCAAGCCGCTGCATCCGCGCATTACCTCGGAGCTGGACAACCACTATCGCTATATGAATTCCGTGGTGCGGCCTTCGGGGCATTTCGTTCAGGACCAGCTTTCGGCGGCGGATATCATGCTCAGCTTCCCTGCTGAAATTGCAATTCGCCAAGGCCGCGGCAGCGATTTTCCGGCACTGTCGGGTTTTGTCGAGATGATCCAGAACCGCCCTGCATACCAACGCGCGACCGAACGCGGCGCGCCGGAGGCGGAGAAATCAGAATAGCTTCAGCGGGCTTGGCATTCGCCGCGAACTGGGCTTCAAATGCGCCTTCAATGCACCTCTTTTAGAACTGGAACTCCGCGCCATGACACAGACCTCCGACATCGTTGTCATCGGCGCGGGCATTGCGGGTCTGTCGGCGGGCGCAAGGCTCAGCGAAGACGCGCGCGTGACCGTGTTAGAGGTGGAAGATGCGGTTGGCTATCATGCATCGGGTCGTTCGGCGGCATTGTTCGAGGAAAATTACGGGCTGCCAAGCACCATCGCCCTGAATAAGGCCAGTGCCGCCTATCACCGCGAGGCCAATGGCGGATACCTCAGCCCGCGCGGCTTGCTAATTGTGGCGCGGGCGGAGGAGCAAGACAGCTTTGACGCCGATGTTAATACTATGGGCGTTGATCCGGTGACCGTGTCCGAGGCGCTTTCGATGGTGCCGATCCTTGATCGGGCGCAGGTCAGCTTCGCGGGCTATCACGAAGCAGCCTATGATATCGACACCGACCGGATGATGCAGGATTTTCGCCGCCAGATCACCGCGAAGGGTGGGCAGGTTTTGGTGAAATCAGCAGTGACCGCAATCACCCGCGCCGGGAGCGGCTGGACAGTTTCTACCGCGAGCGGCGATCATGCATGTGCGCGGATTGTGAACGCTGCGGGCGCTTGGGCTGATGGCATTGCCACGATGGCAGGCGTGACGCCTTTGGGCATCGTGCCGCACCGCCGATCAATGGCGCGGCTGCCTGCGCCTGACGGGCATGATGTTAGCCGATGGCCTATGTTCTTTGGCGTTGGCGAGACGTGGTATGCCAAACCGGACGCCGGCGCTTTGCTTGTTTCGCCCGCTGAGGAAGAGCCGGTGGAGCCGCATGACGCTTGGGCCGATGACATGGTATTGGCCGAAGGGTTGGCCCGCTATGAAGCGATGGTGACGGCCCCTGTGGCACGGCTGATCACCTCATGGGCCGGATTGCGCAGCTTCTCTCCGGATCGGGCGCTGGTACTCGGGCCCGACCCGCAAACGCCCGAGTTTATCTGGTGCGCCGCACAAGGCGGATATGGGTTCCAGACCGCCCCCGCCGCCTCACAACTGGTGGCCGATCTGGCAATGGGGCGCAGCCCCGCCCTGCCCGCCGAAGTGGTGGCAGCACTCACGCCCGACAGGTTGCGCCGATGACCCGCCCGCCCCAGTTGCCACCAAGTGCGTCAGTCGCCCATGACAATGGCGGGGCCAAGCTGCACGCCCCAGCCGCTGCCCGCAACTCTGACGCCCTCACCCGCCTCCTGCTGGATCACGCGCCGCGTATTGGCACTGCGTTGGAGCTGGCCAGCGGCACTGGCCAACATATCTGCGCCTTCGCTGCTGCCCTGCCCGCGCTGCACTGGACCCCGTCGGAGCCCGACACCGCCCGCCGCGCCAGCATTGATGCCCATGTCGCCGAAGCCGGACTGAAGAACGTGGCCCCGGCCGCCATGCTGGACGCCACAGACCCGAACTGGGGTGCGGCCCATTTCCCAAAAGACCTGATCGTGCTCGTCAACCTGCTACACCTGATCCCGAGCAATGACGCCCGTACCCTCATCGAACAAGCCGCTGCTGCCCTGGCCCAAGGCGGCACATTAATCCTTTACGGACCGTTTAAACGCTGCGGTGTTTTGACCAGCGCGGGCGACGCCAAATTCGACGCTGAGCTGCGCACCGCCGATCCGGCGATCGGCTATAAAGATGATCTCGACATCGCGCGGTGGCTTAGCGATGTAGCGCTCAGCCCGATCGACACGGTGGAAATGCCCGCCAATAACCTCGCCTTTATCGCGGGAAAACCCCCGTCATGAGAATTTCCCGACTGTCTGCTTTTGTTGCTCTTGCCCTGCTGGCCGCCTGTGGTGACCGCAGTGTCAGCTCCATCCCCGCCGCGCCCGACGGCGCATTGTTTGCACCACAGTTTAGCGACAGCCGTCCGGCCGATTTCGCCGCCCCGACGCCCGCACGGTTTGCCGTGCACGGGATCGACGTGGCAAGGTTTCAATCCGGCATTGACTGGAACGTAGCGCAGCGCAGCGGTGTCAATTTTGCCTTTATCAAGGCCACGGAAGGCGGCGATCTGCTCGACAAGGAATTCGACAATCATTGGCGCGGAGCCGGTCAGGCAGGGGTGACGCGCGGGGCCTATCACTTCTATTATTTCTGCACCTCGCCCGAAGATCAGGCGCGCTGGTTCATTCGCAACGTGCCGCGCACCGCTGGAATGTTGCCACCGGTGCTGGACATGGAGTGGAACCCGTTCTCGCCAACCTGCGCCACCGTGCGCCCGCCCGCCCATGAAGTGCGCGACCAGATGCGACGCTGGATTGCCATTATTGAAAAACATTACGGCCAGCGCCCGATCATTTACACAGCGCCCGATTTTTACCGCCAAAACGGCTTGGACCAGTTCAAAGGCTATGACATGTGGCTCCGCGCTACAGCAAAGACCCCAGCAGAAGTTTATCCCGGTGCAAATTGGGCGTTCTGGCAGTACACCGCCACAGGCGGCGTTGCGGGTATCCGTGGCGATGTGGATTTGAACGCGTATTCCGGCACGGGTGCCCAGTGGAAAGCTTGGCTCGCCCGCAGAGCGGTCAGATAAAGTTGAGCCGTCAGTCGCGCGCGTAATGGCGCGCGACGACGAAAAGCCCGCCGATCAAAATCAGCGGGAGAATGAAAATGCGGAATATTTGAACGCCTAAAACGGCGAGGAGTGCGCTGATTAGCTCATCGGCACGGCTCCACAGGTTTCTGGCAAGTTGGCGGTACTCGGTCAGTCCAGGTTCGTCTTCGCCCAGCGCAGCGCTACCGCCGACATTGGCGGTGATATCTTCGATCATCGCCACGTTTAGCTGGTAAACACCTTCAGTCAGCCGCTCGGCCAAGGGTTGCGACAAGATCAACGCTATGGGCAGTGCAAGCCCGAGAAACCCGCCATACCAAGCCAAGCGCCGTGGCAACCCTGCGTGGCCCTTGCTGCTGAGCGTCCAAATCGCCAAAGCAGCAGCCAGCAAGGAGAGGCCAATCGCGCTCATCGGGCCCAACGCCACGGCCAAGACCCCTGTCGCAACCATCACGCCAAAAACCATTGCTGCCACCCGCTCGACAGTATCGTCAATCGGTTCCAGCACTTTGAGGGGGCGCGCCGTCCCGGAGGCGATGAAGGAGACTCCGACCTCCAGCTCCTGCGCCGTGGACAAGAACGCATTCAACGTACGCAGGGTCACATAGGTCGCGGCTGAGGCCACCGCGACGCTATGGGCATAGTCCTGTGCGCGGTTGACCAGCGGGTTATCCCGCAGGAATACCCCCGTCAGCGCCAGCACGCAAAGCAGTGCCAGTGCCGCGCGGCGCATGATCATCCATCGACCCGAATGGTGGCGTTCTTCGGATCATAGGGGCTGTCCTCGACAACCTCTGCATCCCAAAGCTGGTCAAACATCTTCACTTTGAGTTTCTGCCCCACAACCGCATGTTCGGGTTTCACATACCCCATGCCGATGGATTTGCCAAAGGCCACGGAGTATCCGCCCGAGGTCAGACGCCCGGTGCGCGTATCTCCGCCATCGGCATAAAGCACCTCGCGGCCCCATGGGTCGGCGTCATCGGGGCCGTCGATCAGCACGGTCACGCATTTAGCGCGGATGCCGTGCGCTTCCATCTCTGCCTTGCCGTGGAAGTCTTTGGACAGATCGACAAAGCGTGGCAGATCAGCCTCAAGCGGGGTCGCGTCACGGCCAAGCTCGGTGCCGAAGGCGCGGTAGCTCTTCTCTTGCCGCAGCCAGTTTTGCGCCCGTGCGCCGACCAGCTTCATGCCATGTTTCTCGCCAGCCTTCACGAGCATATCAAAGAGGTGGTTTTGCATCTCGATCGGGTGGTGCAATTCCCAACCCAGTTCGCCGGTATAGGCCACGCGGATCGCGCGGACCGGCACCATGCCAAGCTCGATATTGCGCATGGTCAGCCAAGGGAAACGCTTGTTGGAGAGCACCGTGTCAGGGTCGGCATCCTTGACGACCTCCCGTAGCACATCGCGCGACTTTGGTCCCGCGATGGCGAAAACGCCCCATTGGGTGGTCACGTCATGGCACTCGATATAGCCAAATTCAGGCGCTTTGTCTTCGATGGCCTTGCGCAGATAGTCACTGTCATAGGCGGTCCATGCGCCTGCGGAGACGAGGTAATATGAGTCTTCGGCCAGCCGCACGATGGTATATTCAGTGCGTGTGGTGCCCGCACCGGTCAGCGCATAGGTCAGATTGATCCGCCCGACCGAGGGCAGCTTGTTACACGTGAACCAGTTCAGAAACGCGGTCGCACCTGGGCCTTTGACGACATGTTTGGTAAAGGCGGTCGCGTCGATCAGCCCGACGCCTTCGCGGATCGCTTTGGCCTCCTCGACCACATGCGGCCACCAGCCGCCACGGCGGAAGGACCGCGCACCGTGATCGTCGAACCCTGCGGGCGCAAAATAATTCGGGCGTTCCCAGCCGTTGACCTGACCAAATTGCGCACCGCGTGCGGCTTGGCGGTCATAGGCGGGCGAGGTGCGCAGCGGGCGACAGGCCGGGCGCTCTTCATCGGGGTGATGCAAGATATAGACGTGCTCGTAGGCTTCCTCGTTCTTGCGCGCGGCGTATTCCGTGGTCATCCAGTCGCCGTAGCGCTTGGGATCAAGGCTCGCCATGTCGATCTCGGCCTCGCCCTCTACCATCAACTGCGCAAGATAATGGCCGGTGCCGCCAGCCGCGGTGATCCCAAAGGAAAAGCCCTCGGCCAGCCACATGTTACGCAGACCGGGTGCCGGGCCAACCAGCGGATTGCCATCGGGTGTGTAGCAGATCGGGCCGTTGAAATCGTCCTTCAAGCCGCAATTCTCAGCCGACGGAATGCGGTGGTTCATTGCCATGTACTGGTCTTCGATCCGCTCCAGATCAAGCTGGAACAGGTCAGCACGGAAGCTGTCGGGCACGCCGTATTCAAACCGTGCAGGCGCGTCGCGCTCATAGACGCCCAAGATCCAGCCGCCGCGCTCTTCGCGGACATAGCTTTGCGCATCGGCATCGCGGATTACCGGGTGTTCGACATTGCCCGCATCCTTGCGGAACTTCACCAGCTCGGGGTCCTGATCCATCACGATGAACTGATGCTCTACCGGAATTGCGGGCATCTTGATGCCGAGCATCTTGGCGGTGCGCTGCGCGTGGTTGCCGCTGGCGGTGACGACATGTTCGGCTGTGATCACGATCTGTTCGTCCGAGGGCACAAGGTTGCCGCCCTTTTCGATCATCTTGGTTGCGGTGACTTCCCAATGGGTGCCGTTCCAATGAAAGGCATCCGCCTGCCATTTCCGCTCGATCATCACGCCACGCTGGCGCGCGCCCTTAGCCATCGCCATGGTGACATCGGCAGGGTTAATATAGCCGTCCGTCTGGTGGTAAATTGCGCCTTTGAGGTCTTCGGTGCGGATCAACGGCCATTTCGCCTTGATCTCGTCGGGAGTGAGCCACTGATACGGCACGCCGCAAGTCTCGGCGGTGGAGGCATAGAGCATATATTCGTCCATACGCTCATCGGTCTGCGCCATGCGCAGGTTGCCCACCACGGCAAAGCCCGCGTTCAGGCCGGTTTCGGCCTCAAGCTGCTTGTAGAACTCGACCGAATATTGATGTATATGGGTGGTCGCGAAAGACATGTTGAACAGCGGCAACAGACCCGCCGCGTGCCACGTAGAGCCCGAGGTCAACTCGTCGCGCTCCAGCAACATTACGTCTTCCCAGCCGGCTTTCGCGAGATGATAGGCAATTGAGGTGCCCACGGCCCCGCCACCGACGACCAATGCTTTGACTTGCGTTTTCATGAGCCGATTCCCCTTGGACCTGATTTGGTCCCGTTTTAGTCATCCGGCACAAAAGGCGCGCGCGGCAGCCGACCCAACATGGCAAAAAACCGACCAATTGCAGCGGCTGGCGCACCAGCCCCTAGTTTGGCAGGATTTTGCCCGGGTTCAGGATGTTGTCGGGGTCCAACGCGTGTTTGATCGCGGCCATCACCCCCACGGTGCCTGCGCCCAACTCCTTGACCAGATAGGCGCGTTTGCCCTGCCCG
Source organism: Sulfitobacter brevis (assembly GCF_900112755.1). Lineage (GTDB taxonomy): Bacteria > Pseudomonadota > Alphaproteobacteria > Rhodobacterales > Rhodobacteraceae > Sulfitobacter > Sulfitobacter brevis. Next base: position 26,916 of record NZ_FOMW01000016.1, read on the forward strand.
ATGCCATGCTCTCCGGTGCAGGTGCCGCCCATGGAGATCGCCAGATCGTTGAGCCATGATACAAATTGCTGTCCGCGTGCGACCTCGTCGGCGTCATCCATATCCAACAGCAAGGAGGCATGGAAATTACCGTCGCCGGCATGGCCAACCACGGGGGCGATCAGCCGCAATTCCTGCGCCTTGATCTCTGCCGCACCAACCGCATCGGCAAGCCGCGAGATCGGCACGCAGACATCTGTCGCGACACCCTTGGCACCGGGGCGATAGGCGAGCATTGCCCAATAGGCATCGTGCCGCGCCTGCCAGAGCTTGTTGCGCTCTTCGGTGGTGCTCGTCGCGTGATAGCCGCTGCCGCCATGCTCATCCGCGAGCATGCCAAAGGTCTCCGACTGTTCAACGACACTGGCTTCAGAGCCGTGGAATTCCAGCAGCAGCAACGGCGTTTCGGGCAGGCTCAGCTTTGAATACGCATTGAGCGCCTTGACCACCGTCGCGTCCAGCAATTCGATCCGCGCTACAGGTAGACCGTACTGGATCACCGCCATCACCGTCTGGCTGGCAGCCGACACGCTGGGAAATGAACAAGACGCTGCCGAGATTGCCTCGGGGATGCCCTGCAAACGCAGGGTAATCTCGGTGATGATCCCGAGCGTCCCTTCCGAGCCAACCATCAACCGCGTGAGGTCATAGCCCGCCGAAGATTTGCGCGCCCGCGACGCCGTGCGGATGATTGAGCCGTCGGCCAGCACCACCTCAAGGCTCAGCACATTGTCCTTCATGGTGCCGTAGCGCACCGCATTGGTGCCAGAGGCCCGCGTTGCCGCCATCCCGCCCAAGGACGCATTGGCACCGGGATCAATCGGAAAAAATAGCCCCTGATCGCGCAGATGGGTATTGAGCGCCTCGCGCGTCACGCCGGGTTGGACGCGGCAATCCAGATCGCCTGCATTCACCTCCAACACCATGTCCATCTGGGTCATGTCGATGCAAATGCCGCCCGCAGGCGCGTTCACATTGCCCTCCAGCGAGGTGCCGGTACCATAGGCAATGATCGGCACCTTATGTGCAGCGCAGGCGGTCACAATGTCCGAAACTTCTTGCGTGGAGCCTGCGAAAATCACCGCATCAGGCGCCTGATTGCGGATCCAAGTGGTGGTATGGCCGTGCTGCTCGCGGATCGACGTACCGGTCTGACAGCGGTCGCCAAATTGCTGTTTTAAAACACCCAGAACCGTGGCGATGCCTGTGTCGTTCCGTGGCAGATCTGCGACCTGAACCATGCTTTACTCTCCTAATGCGATGCCTTCGCGGCGCGGGTCGGCCCCGCCGTGCAATCCGTTATCTATTGAAATCATGTGAAGCCCCGAAGTCAGGTCGCGCACGCCCACCTCATATCCCATCGCCTCCAGCCCTTCGGCCATATCGGCAGCGGCAGTGCCCTGCTCCAGATCATAGGCACCAAAACGGTTAACCGCATGCGGCACGCTCACCGCCTGTTGCACATTCATGCCCCAATCAAGATGCGCGATTATCGCCTCGGCGACATAGCCGATAATCCGGCTGCCTCCGGGTGAGCCGACAGCCAGAACCGGCCTGCCATCCTTCATCAAAATGGTCGGCGCCATCGAAGATCTGGGCCGTTTGCCCGGCTCCACACGGTTGGCAATTGGTACCCCGTCCGCATGGCTGGCAAAGGAGAAGTCGGTCAACTCGTTGTTGAGTAAAAAACCCCCGACCATCAGACGACTGCCAAATCCATTTTCAATGGTGGTGGTCATGCTGGCGACGTTGCCAAAACTGTCGACGATCGAGATGTGCGAGGTCGAAGGCAGCTCAATCGAAGTATCATCGGCCCAAAGCAGGGCGTGATCAAACTCGGGAGTCCCCGCCGAGACCTCCGGCAACCGTTCGGCGCCCAGCAATTTGGCCCGCTCTTCCAGATAGGCAGGGTCCAACAAGCCGTTCACTGGCACCGGCACGTAATCGCTGTCTGCCAGATAGCGCCCGCGATCTGCAAAGGCCAACCGCGACGCATCGCCGATCAAACGTCGGACCTGCAGATCTTCCGGCCCCGCGTGCAAATCATAACCTTCAAGCAAGCCCAATATCTGCCCCACGGCCACGGCCCCCGACGAAGGCGGCCCCATCCCGCAAATGTCATGACCGCGATACGCACTGCAAACCGGCGCGCGTTCTTTAACGCGGTAGATCGACAAATCGAGTTCCGACAACACGCCGGGATTGTCCGCCCCCTGCACCGCCGCCGCAATCATGCGCGCCATTTCGCCACGATAAAATGCCTCGGCGCCTTCTTTGGCCACCACCCGCAAAGTCTGCGCATAGGCCGGATTTTTCAGCTCCTCTCCGGCCTCTAGCGCCGCACCGCCTGGCAGGAAATAAGCGGCAGTCGCGTCTGAGCGGGCCAACCGCTCGGCATCCTCGGCGACCAATGCCGCCAATCGCGGTGATACAACAAATCCGCCCTCGGCCAGATAAATCGCAGGCTGCAACAGCCCCGCCCAATCCGCCGTGCCCCATCGGGCATGAACCTCCCCCATCAGAGCCGGCGTCCCCGGCGTCCCGACCGATAATCCACCCACCACCGCATCGAAAAACTTCAGCGGCGCGCCAGCTTCGTCCTGAAATAGCCGCGGGGTCACAGCCAGAGGCGCGGTCTCGCGCCCGTCCAAGGTCGTCAACGCTTTCGATGCTGCATCATACCAAACAAGAAACGCACCGCCGCCCAAGCCCGAAGATTGCGGCTCGACCAGACCCAACACCGCCTGAACCGCCACCAAAGCGTCCGCAGCAGTCCCGCCAGCACGCAATACCTCCGCGCCAGCCTGCACGGCCAAAGGATGCGCCGCCGCAACCATCCAGTCTTGTGCGGTCACCGGTTTGCCATCCGCCTTTGCCTGCATCGCAAGCTGCACCTGTGACGAGACGGCCTCAACCGCGCCGACAGCCGCCCCTTCGGGTGCGACTCCGTCTGCCGCCTGCTGCGCGAAACCCGCAGTGCCAGCCGCCAGCAACAAACCTGAAACTAAAAGACGAAACATGCTATCCCCTCCTTTTGGCCGAAAACATCTTGGGGGAGTGCGAGGGACCAAAGCGCCCACATTCCCTCAGAACCTCTTCCGGGCAAATCCCGGCAGACTTACAACATTGATGGCACGACCTGATCTGGAGGTCGGTGTCCATCATCAAAAGTCTTGATGTTGATGATCACCTTCTCGCCCATCTCGATCCGCCCCTCCAAGGTTGCCGACCCCATATGCGGCAGCAACACCACGTTATCCAACGTCCGCAGCCTCGGGTTGATCTCGGTGCCATGCTCATAGACATCAAGCCCCGCGCCCTTGATCTCTCCGGCGCGCAACATCCGGGTCAACGCATTCTCGTCAATTACCTCACCACGCGAGGTATTCACGATCACCGCATCAGGCTTCATCAACTTCAACCGTCGGGCATTCATCAAATGGAAGGTCGAGGGCGTATGCGGGCAATTGATGCTGATCACATCCATCCGCGCCACCATCTGGTCGAGGCTTTCCCAATAGGTCGCCTCCAGCTTCTGCTCGGTCTCGGCATGGACCCGCTTGCGGTTGTGATAATGCACCTGCATGCCAAAGGCCTGTGCGCGCCGCGCCACCGCCTGACCGATCCGGCCCATGCCCAAAATACCCAAACGCCGCCCGCTGACGCGCCCGCCCAGCAAGGCCGTCGGCGCCCAACCGGCCCAGTTACCTGCCTGCATCACTGCCATGCCCTCGGGCATCCGCCGAGTCACTGCAAGGATCAATGCCATGGTCATATCAGCCGTATCGTCGGTCAGCACACCCGGCGTGTTGGACACCAGAATGCCGCGTTGCCTTGCGGTGGCCACGTCGATGTGATCGACCCCCGCGCCATAGTTGGCGATCAGCTTCAACCGCTCACCCGCCTGCCCGATCAGGGCCGCATCAATCTCGTCGGTAACCGTCGGCACCAGAACATCGGCGTTCTTCATTGCCTCGCCCAACTCGGCGCGCGTCATCGGCGCATCGCCCTCGCGCAACGTGACATTGAACAGTTCCGACAGCCGCGTTTCGACCACATCAGGCAACCGTCGCGTGACTACAACACTCAGCCGTTTCTTTGACATCAGCCCTCCTCAGCGCTTGGCGCGCGTCTCATTGAAGGCCATGGTGTCCCAAGCAGCGACGAGGCACAAGAACCCGCGCGGCAAAATGAGCAAAACACCAAACGACACCACTAAAAACGACTGTGCAGGCAGCGCTAATGAATCACCCGAAACTCCTCCGCGCCCTTGTGGCGCTCGTACTTGCGTTGCAAACCGTGGCCCCGTCGGTCGCGGCCCAAGAGGTTGGTGCCGTCACCAACCTTCCGGTGCCACGATTCGTCTCGATGAAAGCCAACGAGGGTAACGTGCGCCGTGGCCCATCGCTGACACATCGGATCGACTGGGTCTTTAAACGCCGTGACATGCCGCTGCGGATCACTGCAGAACACGGTCATTGGCGCCGTGTAGAAGACCGCGACGGCATGGGGGGCTGGGTGCATTATTCGCTTCTGTCCGGCACCCGCACTGTGCTCGTAGAGCAAGATATGATGCAGTTACACGTCCGCCCTGATCCCAAAGCGCCAATTGCCGCCGCGCTGGAAATCGGCGTGGTCGCGCGTCTGGGTGAATGTGATCTGGAATGGTGCGAATTGCGCTCGGGCGGGTTTAAAGGTTGGGCGCCGAAATCCCGCATCTGGGGTGTCGCGCCGGATGAAATCCGCGACTGACTTTTGAGGTTCGCCGCAACACGACGCTGGCGATCTGTCCCTCAACGCACCGTGCTTTGGCATTTCACCGTATAGGCCTGCGATTGCATGCCCGCCGTCTTTCCCGCAGACTGGAGATTATTCCCGTTTTGCCAAGGACACTGCGATGCAAGCCATAACCTATGATACTTTCGGCCCCGCGCGGGCTGTCCTTTCCCTTAAGGACATCGAACAATCCGCGCTCAAGGCGGGCGAAGTGCGCGTCCGCTTGGTCTATTCGGGCGTGAACCCTTCCGATGTCAAAGCCCGCTCGGGCTCCCGGCCCGGCATCACCACGCCGCCCTTCCCTGTCATCGTGCCACACAGCGACGGCGCGGGCGAGATTGAAGCCGTGGGCGCGGGTGTTGACCCGTCGCGCGTCGGCCAGCGGGTCTGGGTCTGGAATGGTCAGTGGCAGCGCGCTTTTGGCACTGCCGCCACCCACATTACCCTGCCCGCGTATCAGGCAGTCCCTTTGCCGGCCTCGGTCGGCTTTGACACCGGTGCCTGCCTCGGCATTCCGGGGCTAACCGCCTGCCACGCGGTTTTCGGTGGCGGCGGCGTCGCCGGAGAAACTGTGTTTGTGCAGGGCGGTGCGGGCACCGTGGGCCTGCTCGCTGTGCAATTGGCCAAATGGGGCGGCGCAAAAGTTATCTCGACCTGTAGCACCCGTGACCGCGAGCGCGTTAGTGACGCCGGAGCCGATACGGTGCTGGCCTATGACGCCCCCGACCTTGCCGCTCAAGTGCTGGAAGCCAACGGTGGCAAACCTGTTGAAACGGTGGTCGAGGTCGAATTCGGCTGCAACATCGCGGTCGATAGTGCCGTGATCGCCCCGAATGGCCGTATCGCCGCCTATGGCTCTGCCAAAAAGATGTCTGCCGAGCTTGAGTTCGGACCATTGCTGTTCAAAGCGGCCACCATCGACATCATCCTGATTTACCTGCTGCAATCAGGTGCCCGTGATAACGCCATCCACCGTCTGCACGACGCACTGGCGGACGGGGCGTTGACCTGCCCTATCGAGCATACTTTTGCCCTTGCCGAAACCGCCGCCGCGCATGAGGCGGTCGAAGCGGGCGGGCGTTTTGGCGCTGTTCTTGTGAGCTGCGCAGGCTAGTTATCGGGTCAACGCCCTCGTTAAGGGCTGAGGGCGTGCGACCCTATGATATTGAAGTGATGCCCAAATGTGGCACCACTTCCCAAAGATTTGGATAAGAACCATGCGTTTTGCCGTCGTCCTTATGTGCCTGTTCTTTGCGCTACCCAGCTTGGCGCAGACCACTGCCACCCAGCCGACAGGTACCATTGGCATTGATGACAGCACCACAACTGACGCCGCCATTGCCAACCGCATCCGCGATATCTTGCGCGAACTCGCCGGCTACGGGGATGTCAGCGTGTCGGTCTCATCCGGCATCGTTACCTTGCAAGGCACCACGCTCGACACGCCCACAGCCGCGCGCCTCACCGATCTGGTCAACCGGGTCGAAGGCGTAATCGCCATCGAAAATGAGGTGCTAGAGACCACCGATGTTGTCGAACGTCTCAACCCTGCGCTGGCGCGGTTCAAAGCCCGAGGCACCCAACTCATCGCTTTTCTGCCACTCGCCGCTATTGGCCTTACTGTCTTTGTGCTGATCGTATTGCTCGGCTTCTTTCTTGCCCGCCTGCGCCAACCTTGGGAGCGGCTGTCACCCAACGCTTTCATCGCCGATATCTACCGGCAGATTCTGCGGCTGGTCTTTGTCATCGGCGGGCTGGTGGTGGCACTGGATATCATCGGCGCCACAGCGCTGCTGTCCGGTATCCTCGGTGCGGCGGGAATTGTCGGGCTGGCGATCGGTTTCGCGGTCCGCGACACTGTGGAGAATTTTATCGCCTCTATCATGCTGTCGGTCCGCCAACCGTTCCGCCCCCATGACACGGTCGAGATTGACGGCGACCAAGGCAAGGTGATCCGCCTGACCAGCCGCGCCACCATCTTGCTTAGCTTTGACGGCAATCATATCCGCATCCCCAATGCGACCGTTTTCAAAAGCCGGATCATCAACTTTTCCCGCAATGCCGAACGCCGCTTCAGCTTTGCCCTCTCGGTCGGCCCCGACACCGATCTGGACAAGGCACGCCGTCTTGGCGAGGCGACGGTAGCCGCCCTGCCCTTCGTGCTGGAAGCCCCCGAAGCTTCCGCATGGATAGAATCGGTCGACGACTTTGGCTTTACCCTTCAGATGGCCGCGTGGATCAACCAGACCGACACCGACATCGTACTGGCCCGCAGCGAGGCGATCCGCCTGACACAGGCCGCCTTTGACGCCGCCGGCTTCCAGCCTGCCGTGCCAACCTATCGAATCGACCAGGTCCCACGCGCAGCTAAGCCTGTGGATCCGATTGCGGATATGTCTGCGGCCCCACAGGCGCCAGCGCCGGTCCAGCCGGTGACCGCCACTGCTGACAAAGAACTGGAGAGAATCGTCGCCCAAGAGCGCGCAGATTTGCCTCAAGGCGATCTCTTGCGGGCCGATGGCAGCGAGGAATAGAATTTTTTGCCAAAACGGGTCTTGCGTCCCGCGCCGGACAACTCTAATTACGCCTCACGTTGGGATGTAGCCAAGTGGTAAGGCAACTGTTTTTGGTACAGTGTACCGTAGGTTCGAATCCTACCATCCCAGCCACAAAATCCAGAAAAAACCATAAAAACAGGCCTAACCGGCCTGATTCCGCACGGAAAGTGTCACAGTCCGAGAAAACTGTAACACGCAGTGTGACACATGGTCCCCGTCGGACCCGATATGCGCCCGCCCGCAAACACCCTCATTCGGCAGGCCCCTATCTGATGCGTCGGGGGCGAATCTTCTACTTTCGCAAGCGATTGCCTCTTGTCGGATCAAACCAGCAATCAAACCTGTTTCTGTGTCTCTCTTTGCAGACCGACCTCCCCTTCGACGCCGTGAAGCGCGCAGCCGCGCTGCTCACGGTCTACGAGCGAGAGGAAAACAAGATCGTGGACGCCCTGGAGACCGGCACCTTGTGTGCAGAAGACATCAAAACCATTCTGACCGCGCAAATGCGCACGGCATTGGCCAAAATTCTGGCCATGCAGCCGGGCATGAAGGATTGGGACGAAAAAGACTTCGACGTCCGCATTGCAGCCCTGGAAGCTGAAAACAAAACACTTCGGCGGGCTGCACGCGACGCAAATTGGGACAGTGTGCGCGATCTCCTGAAAGCTGCCGCGCAGTCGGTCGGTTTGAACATCCCCGATAACATCGGCGATGATCTCGGGCGACAAGCCATCTCCGTTAAAAGGCGCCTCAATGATGTGGAAGTCGAAGTTCTCGAGGGGGACGATGTGCGCCAATGTGCAAAGCCGATCCTCGTCGAGTGCGGGGCGGAAAACTTCGAAAAGTTTATCACAGCACCGGTCACTGCGGGTGCGGCCTTTGAAATGGTCCGAAAACTATACCCGTCTCAAGCAATGCGGACCATAATCGATAGCTTTGAGAAAATTTACACCGAGCATTTTGGGAATACGCCTCCAACGGCCGTTCACCGGGCTCGACAAGAAGAGTTCTTTGCCTGGCTGTCTCGACTACCCAAAACGCACGGTAAGTCGCATGGCCGCAATCGCGCAACCAACGCAAAAGAAGAAAAGGGGAAAGGGCCACAAGGGAAAATAGTTTCCAAAAACCAAGAAATTTCAGAGGCGGATGCCATGGACTACACTGTCATGGAGGAGATCCGCGCGATCAATGGCATCTCGCTGGTCGAGAAAAGAGCACAATTGGCAGAACGATTAGTGCCTCGCCTCACGATGTCCACTTTGAAAAAGAACCGCGATAGCTTGAGCCGTCTTTTCAAAGCCGCAGAGAAGCTTGGTGGCGAAGTCCCAAAAGTGGTGAGTTATAAAGACCTCGACGAGATTGTGAAAAGAGGAGCTCCCGACGACGAACTCTATGTCCGTGTCACCAAACCCAAGACGCGGATGCCTTGGACCAAAGATCGGATCGCCTCATTTCTATCCTGCCCGATTTATACCGGATGCCATACCAAACTCCATCGTTCAAGGAGAGGGCGGATTGTCGTACGTGACGCGACCTATTGGGTTCCTCTCATGGTGCTCACACTTGGATCTCGAATAGCTGAAATCCTACATCTCAAGAAGTCAGATGTGGTGCATCGGGATGGGCAGCTTTGCCTGACATTGAACTGGGGGCCTGAACACAGCGGAAAGTCTGAAAGCGCGCGGCGTATCCTGCCAGTGCCGGAGCTCCTACTGCAACTCGGGTTCGCTGAATGGTTTCAACATCTGCCAGAAGCGCAGTTCATGCTGTTCCCGGACGCTCTGGCCCGCAGCCAGAAAGGCGACGTAACAAGTGCATTTGGCAAACACCTGCACCACATTCTCGAACGCCTTAAACTGGCTGATTTTGATCAGGATTTCTACGCGTCACGTAAGACTCTTTCGAGCATGCTGGATCATGCGGGGGTCCAAGAAAACCGGCGCCAGGCTATTGCTGGGCATCGGCATGGTACTGTGCTGAACTGTCACTATACCGCCCACGAAGTGGAGCAATTGAAATCCGCACTCGATGTCGCGGATTTTCAACTCGAGATTAGCTTCGACCCGAAACTGGGATTTCCGGTCATCCGCAAATGCAATTTGGGAGGCAAGATCGTATTGGACGTCGATGTGACACTGAAAGCTAATCATCAAGTCGCAACACTTTTGGTTCGAGACCCCGGCAAAGCTGAACCGGTGTTCGAGTACGCTTCGAGCGCCGATAATACGCGCCAAGAACGCTGCAAAGCAGCTCAGTCGATGGCTGCTATCGCAAAGCAATATTCTTTGCGAATGCCGCGCAATTCCGACAGGCGCAAGGCGATTGAGCACCTCATGGCATATGCGTAGAGCAGCCCCTATCGCTCTAAAGTCGACTGAAGCGTCAACGCCCGGCGCCCCTGTAAGAAGCTTGTTGCCCGTGATCTATGAATAAGTCTTACTCGTTGAGGCGGAGCCGTAGAAAGCCAGCCGGCGGGGTTAGGTAAGCTGCACAACTGCGACTGACTATGATGGTCAGCAACTCAGGCTAACCTCTGAAAGCACCCGCTGGGCTGGCATCCGTGCGCCTGCCTACCCGCGAGCCAAGACGAAGCTCTGCCGCCGGCAGATTAACGAGCGGAGGTCTTCAAGCTTGCATATTAACATAACCGCGAAGCCTTCCTTAAAAGCAGGACCACTACAGATGATGACGACATTGCGGCTCTCAGAGCAAAATGCTGTTGCCACCTGCAGTCAAGATGCGGGCTCCGACTTCATATCCTCACCTGAATCGATAATCATCATCCGGTTTGCCGGAAACGGGCGCAGAAGCTTGGCCGCATCATCAGGCGAGCCCATCAGCCATGCCTCCCAATCCGACTGGTCCACAATGACTGGCATGCGGTCAGGGTGAATTGGTTTCACGGTCTCATTTGGGGTGGTCGTGACCATCGAGTAGGTATCGATCTCCGTCAGTTTCTTGCCGTATGATCCGCGGTAATGGTTCCAAATTCCGGCAAACGCGAAGAGAGAACGGTCATCAACCGCAAACCAATTTTATGTCCCTGGGGCTCGACCTTTGTGCTTCACCGAAGGATGTGGCGGGTACCAGACAACGCCGGCTTTCGAAGCTTGCCTTCCAAAACCTGGAGATGCGGATTTTGTCGTCGCGCGCATTGTTAATGGCCTTCGGCTGGATCGGATCTCCAGTTTTCTTGGATTTCTGAGGCATCACAAACCCCCAGTGCATCGCTTTTAGGTCACGAGATCCCTCTAAAATTACCCTGACCACGGGTCCATCATTCTTTGGATAGATTGCACGGAGGGGCTCAGCATTCCCAAGCAGATCGTTAGCCGCAGGAACGTCGAACAAGCGGCGCATGAGCTCCTGAGTGGAGGTATTGGCATAAAGGTTGCACATACGAAAGACTACGTCGACCAGCAGGGTTCGGCAATTGCTTCGAAGCCTGCCTGCCATTCTCAGCGAGCAGTCGGATAGGGCTACTTGGCAGCCTTCCCGTGTGTTTTATTGCCCTATGATCGCCTTGCGCCGTTTTACCGCGCTCCAAAAACACGTCCGGGGTAATTTTTCTCGGCACAGTCCGCTTTCTACCTCTTAGTCACATTGAGGCAGGCGACCTTGTCACAGCCAGATTGTAGTAAGTGGATTGGCCTATACTAAATTCTCAAAACCCACATGCTTATAAATCGCCGGCATTTTATGCGATTGTAGGTCGAAAATGAGCGTAGATTTTTCCATAGAGTTTAGTTCTTTTTTCATATTCTGCTCTGAATATTCTTTCAGATTGCAATGTCGGGCGCAAATTTCATAAAGCCAGAGAATGATTGAGATAAGCTACTGCCTAAAGAATTCCCAAAAAAGTTAGTGCACCGCTTTAAAGTCTGCGCTAAGAGCGCAACCTTAATGCGTAACCTTAGTTGGAGTAACTAAAATGAACGACGATCTCAGAGGAATGTCTCGCAAAGAGCTTGAGAAGCTACTCGCAAAAGTTGAAAAAGCACTTGAGACCTCACGGGCTCGTGACCAACGAGATGCTCGTAAAGCTGCACAAAAAGCGGCTGCGGAATTCGGGTTTTCGCTCAATGATATTTCAGATGATGAGAAGCCAACGGCCAAGAATACCAAGGTGAAGGCAAAGGCCAAAAAAGCTAAGAGCCCATCAAAGCCTAAGTTCGCAAATCCATCTGACAAAACTCAGACTTGGACGGGCAAAGGCCGCCAGCCAGAATGGTATCGAACTGAAATTGAAACAGGCACAAACCCTGACGACATGTTAATCTAACTTGGAATTGCTCAGGGGGATGTTTGATCTTGGCAAACTCTCTCTCTGAGAACGAAAGTGAATATTAGTTTACAGCCTGCTAATCGCTCAGACTGGGCCTGTTGCGTATTCGGGCCGCCCCCAGCACTCGTTTAGCCACCTTACGTTTAAAAGCGACTGGGGTTTTCCATCCCAGTGCTGAGGTTCGGCATCACTAACCATAAAAGCTGTTGATGTAATCAAAGACTGCGACCTCAGCCTGTGAGAACTAAGACCACGCCGCTTTTGGACGGACTCTGTATATTTCAAGCCTGATACCTTTCACGCGATATCTCTCGGGGCACCAGCCAAATGTCACTATAAAGGCTGACCAATGTGTCCGGTTGGGCGTTGTTTTGATCGTACGTCTTCATCGGCTTTTCCTCATCTTGCAGCGACCAGTGGCATCCGGCAACCTGATCGCAGGAGGGCCTGGAATGACCCAATGTTGTCGTTTCTTATGAAACGACGCATGCTGGGTCCAAAGAACTGTGGAGAGTAGAATGGCAGCACTTGCAGAGAGAACAGCCTATTCGTATCGAGAGGATCCAGCCGTTCCTGCCTTCGACGACAGTGGTCAAATAGCGGTGATGGACGGCGACTGCGCACTTTGCTCCTGGGGTGCGCGCACAATCGCGAAACTGGATAAAGCTGGGACGTTCCGCCTTTGCCCCGCCCAGTCGAAAACCGGCGATGCTCTCGTACGTCATTACGGACTGGACCCGGTTGACCCTGAGACTTGGCTCTTTATCGAAGACGGGCAAGCATGGTCCGGTATGGAAGCGATCATCCGGATTGGCGAGCGCTTGGGCAGTGCAGCAAGGCTCGCCAGCCTGTTACGCGTTCTCCCGCGAGGGCTCCGCGAATGGATATATCGCCGTATAGCGCACAATCGGTATCGTTTCGGCAAGTCCGACATGTGCGCTACGCCCGACGATAAGCTGCGCCGAAGACTGATGACCTGAGCATTCCGCGATATTTACGCATGTGTACATTCAAGGGAGCAATCTCGGCCCTAACGGCCATCCAGCATGGGCTTGGGATGCTGCGTCTGCAGCCCGCATTGCCGACATTCGCTACAGGCGCGAAAAACTGGAAAGGTCGAACTCGTAGCCTAAATGCGAAGCGGTCTTTCGTTGTTCGAGCACCGGACGGCTCTCAGAAAACCCCCGCCACCTCATACATTACCGGCTCGAAGCGTGTGGCAAGCCCTGCAATCTCGCGGTTCCGTGCTCGCATTTCTTCACTACGTAGCATCGCCTGAAAGTCCTCACGATTCGCCCATTGCGAATAGTTTGCTATCCGCGTCTGCGCGTCGTTAACGTGCAAACCCGCGGCGATGAAGCCGGGCTGTTGAGAGATGAAATCGCGATAGGCTCCCTGCAACTTGTCCATTAGATCAGCGCAGGTGCCTGGGGAGCATTCGAACGTGGTGATGACGGTCTGGCATGCGGCGGTTGTATCAATCTTGAGCATCGAGTCCTCCTCCATTGCATTATAGCAGTTATCGCACCGTCTTGCGCGGGTGCATGATTGCTCGGCGTCGACCAGCGGTTTTAAGACAATGAATGGCACGAAGTCTGGGTATATTTGGTTGCTTTCGGACCTCGGAGGCAGCAACGCGTCTTGATAACGGGTTCAGGGTGTCAAAGGCAATCGCGGCCCATTGCCGCCTTTCACCCTTTGGTAGACATGCTGCGCTGCGGCCTGTCGAACCGGCCATTCGTGCATCGCGCAGCATACTCACCGCTTAAACGTCGGTCTGCGGACAACGTGTGCTTTCGTTGCGCGTTCGCCAATGACCGCTTTATTCACTTCGAGGCGGCATGCTTTGGTCGACCTGTCTTGCCGCTCTACTCGATTATCTCGAATGCATGTTGAAGAACGGTCGCGATGGTGGCGTTATCAACGCCTTCTTTTTGCATCCGCATCGCTCCACCGTTTTGAGCGTCGAAGTAAAGCGCCGCAGCATCGGTTGGTATTTTCAAACCGCACTCCCCTTTTGATTTAGCGGTCTCTATCCAGCCCATGTAGGCGTCCAACACCTCTTGGCGAAGCTGATCAACGTATTCACCTGTGGCTGACCCAAGGCTATCGCGCTGCGCACGCATGGCGACGAACAGGCATCCCAAGGGCAACCCAACTGCCTCGCGGTCTTGCGTTGCGAACGAGACCAAAGCGGCCTTTGCAGCGGCAAAGCTCTGATCTTGTTTCAGAATGTCGAACAACGGCAATAGAGCCAAGCTGCGATAGCTCTCGAGTGCTGCACGTTTCAAACCGTCATCGCTCCCGAATTCGCGGTAGATCCCGGGTTTTGAAGCACCTGTCAGCTTGCAGATCTCGCCGATGGAGACATCGGTCGGGCTGACATCCCAATATTGCATCAGCGCGGTCTGTAGAACGCGTTCTCGGCCCAGAGTTTTTGGTCGACCTCGTTTTTCAGTCTTTTCCATTTCGGACCTCTGGGTATTTTATAATTGACAGGCACGTACCGTACCCATAGTTACGAAATAAATAGAGAAAGCGCCAGACGCCCTACAGGAGCCCAAGTAAGATGCCAAAAGACCCAATTGGAATGCTGGGCCGCATGAACGCGGCAAGCTTGATGATGATTACGCCTGAGTTCTTCAAAGTGCGGCGTCTGCGTGCCAAAGGGGCCGCAAAAATAAGCGAAACCCCAGCACGTTTCGCAATGAAACCGGAACGCATGACCTTGGACGGTGTGGATATCCGCTTTGCGAGGGCCGGCAATCCGAACGGTCCAACCGTGCTTTTTCTGAGCCCACTACCGCAAAGCATCCTATGCTATGATAAGGTTTGGGACGCTCTTGCAAATGACGCTAATTTGGTCGCCCTCGATCTGCCGGGCTTTGGCCGCAGCGCAGGTGACATGAGCTTTATGACATTCGAGGCGCAAAGTGCCTTCCTGGAAAAATTTGTCTCCAAAATGAGTCTGACGGACATTCATATTGTCGCGCCTGATATCGCGATGCCGGTAGCGCTGCACTATGTCATTCACCGCAATCACAAGGCAGCAAGCATTTTAGTCGGGGATGGACCGGGCATTCTGCCTTCGGACAACGGCAGCCTTGTCACCAAGATTATTCATTCCGGGTTCTGGCGATCGATGGTGAATATGACCGGCCCGCGCGCGTTTATTGCAGGTGCCATCCAGCTTGGGTACTTGCACTACAGCCCATCAGCAGAAGAGGTCGCGGACTATGTTGCCTCATACAAAGGGCGGATTAGTCAGGTTTCTCGATGGTTCAAGCATTACCCAGAAGGCTCCAAAGCCATTGATCCCCATCTGGATACGCTCGAAGTCCCGGTTCATGTTTTTTGGGCTGATCAAGACGCTTTCCTGACAACCGATAATGCAGAACGATTGCACAAGCGCCTTCCCAAGAGTGCTTTGACAATTTTTGAAAATTGCGGCCATTTCTGTTATCAGGACAAGGGTCAGGAGTTTACCTATCTGGTCCGAAACTGGATCACGGGTGGGTATCACTTGGGGACCACATATGGCTGACTTCTTTTACGTCTCGATCACTGGATTGCAGCTGAAAAGAGTATGGCATGCGCCGAGGTTCTGGCTTCATGCAGCCGCATCAATGTCGCAAGCAAAGTCAGCGGATGGATGCCTCTCGGCAGATGCACGCACAATCGACGGCGTTCATCACACTTTAACTGTTTGGACTTCTCGCAAAGCTATGCTGGCCTACCTTTCGACGGGTGCGCATCTTAAGGCGATGAAGGCGTTCAAATCGTTTGCAACGGGTAAAGTGTATGGCTTTGAAACGGCAAAGGTTCCCGCATGGCCAACAGCCCATGCCCTCTGGCTCGACAAAGGTCGGCAGGTCTGATGACCTGCCCCTCCAAACGTCTCAGCGCTCAAGAAGATGATGCGTGAAGAGCAATGCTGACCTTGGTTTACTACGCAGCATCGGTCACATTGGGCACGAAGGAGCTATTCGCCGCCATCTCAGCCACGGACTGCTGCGGACTTAACCGTCATCCGACATTGCGAACTTAGTGTACGCTCTCGTGTCCACTTGTCGAAAGAATATCAAGGATAAGCAGGTTCGTCATGTTTTCCTTCTTGAACCATTCAGGCGTCACCAGTTGCGCGAGGCCCCACTGTGCAACCTGACCTTTTCCATTTCTGACGTCGACGTTTCGCCTTATGCCAACACTGGCCCGCTGAGATGTCGGCAAGATTGACAGAACAGTCCCCGAGCTCGCGCATCAGGCCGGGGCAATTGGGTCGGTCCTGATCAGGCGACGCTTTTCCGGACTGACAGCAGCTTTGATGGTTACCAGCATTTCAACCAGCACCCGGAAGCTTTGTTGGAACTCCTGTCGGAAAACACGAGCTAAATTTCTACTTCGATCCCTGTTATTTTAGGAGGGGTCCAAGACTACGGCTCAGCGCTTTGGTCATATGCTTCCCGCGCAGCATCGATCGTGGTGAGATTTTCCAGTGCCCAATAACCCAAAGCACTGACAGGTTCTCGGAATGACTGACCCATTTCGGTGAGATTGTATTCGACTTTTGGTGGGATTGTTGGGTGATAGGTTCGGTTCACGAGACCGTCGCGCTCCAACTCTTTCAGAGTCAGGCTGAGCATCCGTTGCGAGATGCCAAGGTTGCGCTTGAGTTCATTGAACCGCAGCGTCCCGTATTGGGCCAAAGAGATCACGACAAGCACGCTCCAGCGGTCACCAACACGCGACAGCACCTCATTGATGCGTTTGCAGTCGGGGCATTGATCGTTGTCCAGCATGGCGGTTCCCTTCGTGTAACCGAGGTTCAAAAATGTGCCTTCTTGCGGCGCATGAAAGTACCTCATAGGTAGTCGGTTACAAATATATACCGCCGATTGAAGGCGCTGACAATAGGATGAAACACATGACTGCAAAGCCACTAAATGATCTTCTGAAATGGCGCTACGCCACCAAGAAAATGAACCCTTCCAAAGCTGTTTCACAGGACAAGGTTGATGCGATTATTGAAGCGATCCGCATGTCGCCGACATCCAGTGGCACGCAACCCTTTGAGCTGCTTGTGGTGACCAATCCTGACATCCGAAGCAAGATCGCCGAGGCAGCCGGTGGACAAGCGCAGATCACTGATGGCTCCCATCTGTTGGTTTTTGCGGCTTGGGATAACTACACAGCCGAGCGCATTGATAACGTCGTTGATCTGAATGTCGCGGCACGCGGAGACCTACCGATGCTTCGCGCCTACTATGACAATCTCAAGGCCAACTACCTGCCGCGCGAAGCAGAGGAAAATTACGCACATGCCGCGCGCCAAGCCTACATCGCGTTGGGTGTCGCGCTGATCGCCGCCGCCGAGCAAGAGGTCGACAGCACGCCAATGGAAGGGTTCGATCCCGATGCCGTGGACGCGATCCTTGGCCTTAAAGAGCGCGGCTTACGGTCAGTTGTGTTGCTGCCTCTTGGGTATCGCGACGAGAGCGGCGATTGGTTGCTTCCTATGGGTAAAGTCCGCAAATCACGTGACACAATCGTCACGGAGGTCAACTGATATGAGCTTTCTTCGCAAGCTTTTCCGCGCGACGCCGACACCCACTATCGACGGTGCATTCAGCCCTTCACCTTTGGCGATTAAATTGGGAACGTCGTCCACCACGGATTACGATGGCGGGGCTTATGCCAAACCTTACGTGGGCCGCAAAAACCGCCTGCTGATGATCTGCACCGAAGAACGCAATATGACGATGGCCAACGGGAAAAAATTCTCTACGGGCAACCATCCCGTCGAGATGGGTTTGCCAATGCTTCATCTGATGAATGCAGGCTTTGAAATTGATATTGTGACACCCACCGGCAGGCCTGTCGCAATTGAGGCGTGGGCGATGCCCACTGAAGATGCGGACGTCAAAAGGCTTTTCCGCGACTATGCAGATGCTTTTGCAAACCCCGGCAGCCTTGCAGAGTTCGTGGCAAGAAAGATGGATGATGCAGCGCCTTATGCGGCGGTTTACATCCCCGGTGGCCACGGTGCGATGCTCGGTTTGCCCGACAATGCCGACGTCGGAAAAGTGCTGCATTGGGCCCATGAAGAAGGTTTATTTACGTTAGCTCTTTGTCACGGTCCCGCCGCACTGCTGGCCGCCAAGACCGAAAAAGGGTTCTTGTATGACGGGTACCAAATGACCGTGTTTCCAGATTCAGTTGATAAACAAACCCCGATGATAGGCTACTTGCCGGGCCCTATGCCGTGGTGGGTTTGTGAGAAATTGACTGCACTGGGCGCACAGATCAGCAATACGAAAGCGGATGCATCATGTCATATCGATCGGCGTCTGATTACGGGTGCGAGCCCCAAGGCCGCGAATGCTTTTGGCCGATTGGCAGCGGAAACTTTGCTGAAATAAGTGCGTGAGCTCGAATCTGGTAGCAAGGCGCATTGCAGACATTTGTGCGCCTTGCAGCATCGGTCGAATTGGTCTCGGTGCTGCCTTCCGCGGTGCAGAAAGAAACCCCGTTTATCCGTTTGTCTGAATGTCAGCTCTCGCCCGAGGGGCAATCCTGGCTCGCAACTGCAGCGAATGACTTCTTCCCGCCCAAATTCACCTCACCGAAACCGGGTCCGCGCCTTAGCCTTTTCAAGGCGCTGTTGAATGGGGATCGGATGTTCGCGCAATTTTTCGTTCAGCGTTCTGCAATAGCTCCGAAAGTACTCTTCGATATCTTCGGCGTTACACCTGAAGCAGCCGCGCTTAAGGTCATCAGACCAAGCGTTTGGGCATCCATCATGCGCTTGTGGGCCTCGCGGTCTGCCGTCTTTACGGCGTCAGGCACTACACCGGCGCGCATGTCGTGCAGATTGGAACGCACCACCTTTGTGACCGCCTATTGCGTTTCGATTCTCATATACCGTTACGACGTCATTGGGGCTTGGCGATGGTGGCTCTTGCCGCTACCGTAAGACGACGAATGCCTTCAGCCAGTTTGTCCGGGTCGTTCAGCGTGAAATTAATGCGGATCGAACGGCGGTTTTGGCCCTCGGGGTCGAAGACGCTGCTCGGGGTAATGCAAACACCCTGGAACAAGGCTTCACGCAGGAGATGGTCGGTGTTCATACTGGCATCCCGCGCTGTCGCCCAGACGAACATGCCGCCGGAGGGAACCTGCCAGTCGAACAGGTCGTCCAGATGCGCTTTCATAGCCGCACAGAGCGCATCGCGCCGTGCGCGATAAAGCGACAAGATATTAGGTAAAACATGGTCAGTCAGACCGCTGGCGAAGCTGTCGTGCGCAATCCGCTGGGAAAGGCCCGAAGTTGACATATCAGACCCCTGCTTCGCCGTGACCAGCGTTGTTATCATATTTGGTGCGGCGACTACCCAGCCGATGCGGAGGCCAGGTGCGAGTTCCTTCGACAGCGTGCCCATGTAGATCACCGGCCCGTCATAGAGGCCTTCGTCTCTCTGTGCTGAAAGTGTCAACATCCGCGGCAGCGGAGCACTGTCATAATAAAGCGTGCCATAGGGGTCGTCCTCGACCAGCCATGTTCCCGTGACGTGAGCCGCCTCCACCAGCGCCTGCCGCTCCGCCAGACTGACCAATCGACCCGAGGGGTTCGAAAAATTTGGGACTGTGTAGGCGAATTGTACGCCAGTAAGCGCCGTGACAGGATCGAAGTCATTCGCTTCCAGCCGCATCGGTCGATAAATTGGCTGGCGTGGGCGCCAGGCGTCCAGTGCGCCAAGATATGCGGGACTCTGCGCTGCGATCAGGCTGCCCGGTTCCAGCAGAACCTTTCCGATCAAATCCAGCGCCTGCATTCCGCCAGTCGTAATCAGGACGTTTTCACGGGTCAGCCTCATACCGTGTACAGAGAAGCGTTGCGCGATCAGGTCACGAAGGACGGGAAGACCCTCGATCGGGGCGTAGGCCAGCGCCTCGTGAGGATGTTGAGCGACAGCTGCAGCCGCGAGATCCGACAGGTCCGAGACAGGCCAAGTCGACGGGTCGGGCAACCCGCCCGCCATGTTGATCAGACCGGATATCTGACCCGCCGAAAGGAAGGTCTGCGTTATGTCATTTGTGTCTGACAGCCAGTTGGCAAACGCGGGGCGCTTCATGGATGTATCCTCCGATCAGGTAAACGTCGACACCGTCAACTGCGATGCTGTGATTCAGGCGGCGGGTCGTCGTCTCGAGAGGTGCGGAGTGACATAAGAGATGAGATCTTTAGACCATTACCAACCACTGTAAATTGTCTCGGTTCAATCTCTGGCTGTCAATCTGTGGGAATTGTTGGTTTCCAAGATCTCCCCGCAGCCTATTGATCGGACCAGGTCGACCACATTCCATATTGCTCGGCGCTTTTTGCTCGCGCTCAATCACGCCTTGAATACGTCATCCACCTCAACCTGAAGTCCTGTAACCAGCCCGTTGGTCTGCATAGCCATGCCAATTACAGACAGCAACTCGGTTTGCATCTCGGGCGTCATACCCTTGGCTTTGGCCGCCACCGAATGAGAATGAATGCAATAGCTGCACCCGTTCGCCGTGGACACTGCGATATAGAGCAATTCCTTCACCAGCGGGTCCAGAGCACCAGGCGCCATAACGTCTTTGAGCCGGTCCCAGGTAGCACGCAACGTGATCGGGTCATGGGCCAGCGCGCGCCAGAAATTGTTGATGTAGTCATTGCCGCGTGTGGCACGAATATCGTCGAAGACGGCCAGCGCCGACGCGCTGACCTCCTCATCCGACAAAAGCGGAACGGTGCCCACGCGTTAGACCATTGCAAAGATGCGCGCTGGACCGCCTGAGCCGCCAGCGTGTTTCGGTGCCCCGATGATCAATGTTGCCCCGGCCGCCGGAACCGCATCGAGGCCTGCCAGGCACTCGATCCCGAACCGGCCTGACGGCAGCCAAGCGTAATGAGCCGCAAAATCTGCGGACATGCCGTGATCCAGTGACAAGGTATCCACAGCAATTGACCGCGCTCCGGTCTGCTCCATCAGCATCTCCACCGCTTCGACGTGAAAGCCTGGATAATGTTGTGCCGTCCCGTCGAAATTGCGGAACTCGTCGCCGCCAACCTTGCTGGCCCAACCGGAATGCATCGCCACGCAGGCTCCATCAGGGATATCACCATTGGCCGCGATCCATGCGCTCAGATCGTCCGGCGTGACCTGTGCGTCGGCATCTTCCGCTGCGCGCGTTGCGATGTCGACGACACAGAGCGGCGCCACCAGGTCACTGATCGGGATCTCGTCGACAGAAGTGCCGTCAGCGCTGAAATGCAACGGCGCGTCGATATGGGTGCCGGTATGTTCATTGATGCTCAAGTTATAAAGGTTGAACCCGCTGTCGGCGAAGTTGAATACCTGCTCTGTGGAAAATCCCGGCTCGCCGAAATACGTCGGAAACGTTCCCGACAACGTGTGGGTCATGTCGACCACACCGCCATGACCAGCCGCCAGCGCCGGCTTGGCTACAAAGCTGCCGGCAGCGGCTGCGCCCACCGCGGCCGCCGCTGTGCCCTTGAAGAAGTTTCGGCGTGAAAGCATCTTTTCCTTTACGCTGTTCATCACACAGATATCGCACATTGTTCTAATCCTCCGATACGCCGGCATGCCCTAAGTGACCTCCTGTTTGACAGCAAGATCATCAGTTTCTTCCGCCTAATCAAGCGACATTCCCCAGTAGAACGCCGTAACTCTTATTTTGATGCAAACCTGAACACCGATCAAGCATCATGGGCACGCAGTTGTTCAAATGTCCGCCCTTATGTGTGTTTGTTGGGAATTGTCAGAAGAAAACTTGTTGAGGCGGGCAGTGCGAACACTTAGCGCCGCAGGATAACAAAACACAGCCCCTTCCGATATTTTAAGACGAGCCCAGAGATCATCCGGTTGGCCGTTATGATGTATATTCGGTTTCCACTTTCGCTTCAGAAGATAGAGGATCTGCTGAATGAACGCGGCATCGATATCAGCCACGAAACAGTTCGATTTTGGTGGAACAGATTTGGCCCAATCTTTGCCGCTGAAATTCGCAAGAAAGGGGTCAGCCAGATGCGCGCATATTGATCGAAACGTTCAATTGTGATCCACGTGCGACCCTGAGTAGAACCCACGCCCGAAAGAGATCACCGTCGGTCGCACTGTGCCAATCTTCTTCAGAACCGCCGAACTCTCGCGCCAGCGCCACGCGTGCCGCACCAGTAGGTTGGCCTTTGTCCAGCTTTCGATACTTTGGAAAGCCGCGTGATCCCAACCGGCTCCATCAGGGCGAGTAATTGGCGTCGCGGGGTCATGTCATACAAAACTCACCTGAGCGGGGCAGGCAGTTTCATGCTCTGAGACGATGACTCAAAAAAACCATTCTGCCCTGGCGGAGTGGCGCGACCTCTGCGCAGCCTAACAGATTGTGTTTACTGGAGAACTGAGACCAGTTCACATTTTTCGGACCGCGCCGTTGCCGTAGCTCTGTCAGCTAACTCCATAATCGCTTCCGTGAAGGCTTTGGGCGCTTCCTGTGGCAGATTATGGCCTGCTCCCTCAATAATACGACGTTGATACGGTTAGCATCCTTCGCTTTGGGCTATATAGTTGCCTTGCAGAGGTGCGGGACATTTCCCTGTTTCAATACTATATGAATGTCCGCTCTCGCTTAAGCTGTCCTGCCGCTTTGCGGTCGCAGCGAAAGTCCGTATTCCGCCGTTTGTGTCGAACCTGAGCCGTTCCTGGACCGCTCATAGATCAAACAATTATTCTGCTCCTATGTCGGCGGCGCAGCCAGACACGAGTTGTCCACGAGTAGTATCCAATCCCTCAACGAAGCATTGGGATACTACAGGAGATAGTTGCCAAATTTTCCGACGAACCTATCGTCTTCACTCGACAGCTTAAGGATTAGCGCAGACTTCGACTTTGGTCGCCTAACTGTGGATTGTCTAAGGTAACCAAATCACAAGGATCTTTAAGATCTTTGTCAGTACTCACAAGCCGTACGACATTGTCGTGTAAGTTAATGCCTTCGGAGACAGCAACAATTACATTTTTTCGTTTCCGGTATGATTTTAACAATGCCTGAATGCGTTTGTCATTGCGCCACTTCTCTCTCTTCTCGATCTGCTCATGAAGAGGAGCATATTGTTTCTCCAGGAATTCAAGCTTCGTACGGCGGGCCTCCACATCGCTCCCTTCATTCCAGAAAGAATTATCAAATAGATCTGGTTCACGGCTCAGCCGATCAAGCACTTTGAGAATTTGGGCTATTCGGTCTTTGGTTAGTTCTTTGCCCTGATTTTTGCTCAGCTTTCGCTGGATGTCTCGCACAGTTACGTTCATTGCTCCTTTACTAAGTAGGCTGTCACGCACACTGACAACTTTCTCGACGTGGCCCCTTCCCGTCAGGCCGTACTCACGGATCATAATCATGGTGCTTTCAAAATGGTACTCAGCGTATTTAGTTGCCAGTTTAGCGGTTTCCAAATCGATCGGGCGATTGGATTTGCCAAGCAAGAATTGCAATACGACAAGATAGCTCAGAATCGAAAACCCTGTGCGCCGGATGAACGAGATCGGCAAAACACCGTCGCCCCAGTCATTTTTTAGCCCATGCCACCATTTCTCTAAATACGGCAGGACCCCACCATCTAACTGGTAAGGGGTCGACGCGCCTTCCTGCGCGCAAAGAGCATTCCAAATCTCGCAAAGTTTATCCTGCCATTCTGCTATATTGTCACCGGCAAAATAGAGAAAATGATCAAAGCTGTTTGTATCGGTACGTGGTTCAGCGATCACATAGTTAAACCGCTGGCAAAATCCGTCGAGCATACTGGTCACATCAACGCAGTCGCACCAGGTTTCCCTTACACTGAGCCCCAATAAGGTAAAGTGTGGGTCAGTTATGACAAGCTTTTCTTTGTCGCCTTTGGTTCGGTTGCTGATTGGTCTGTTCGAGTATGCATCCAGTATCCATTGTTTGGTTCGTGCATAGGTTGGGTTTTTATTAATTTTATTAAACTCCTGACCTAATTCATCCTGATACCAGTATGATCCGTTGTTTTCAGCCAGATCAATAATCCATTGCGCGTCGGTCGCTCCAGTGGGAAACATATGTATAGGATTTTCCGTGTTTTGTGGCTGAAGCATTTCTGCCACTTTGTCTGTTGCAAGCGTCTTTGAACTTCCAGAGGAAGCCAAAACAATGGTCCACAAAATTGGCCGTTTGGGATTCAGGCCGGGAATTTGTATGGTTGCTCCAGTCTGTGTTAGAAAAGACGAAGCCATCGATATTAACTGGAACAGCGGCAGCGCGTAGCTCGCATCAGTTTCTTTAAAAAAACTGCAAAGACGTTCGGAGAATGAGCCTTTGGGTATGAGGCTTTCGACTGAGAGAGCCTCTGGACGTTCCCGCAGAGCAAGAACTGCTATCAATTCATCACGTTCGTTCTCGGTCAGCATGCGTCGTTTGCCATTCTCTACGACATTGAGGCCGCTGAACAGTACGTCCTGTGCTTCTTTCGCTTGCTTCTTTGTTCGGTTGCTTACTGTCATTTTGTGCATTCCTTTTTTTCATGCACACGGGACATGGAGACGATTGCAGATTTAGATCTGCCAGGTTTGACCCAAAGTAGGTCAAGAGTATACAGCCTCTGATCGACAACCGACAAATTATATAAGTTATTGTTAACTATTGTTTTTCTTTAATATCGGCGACCGACAGGCGACCGACACTTAAAACTAAAAATCCCTGCGGCCTCAAAAAAATTCCAAGTCCGCAGGGGCTTCTTTGCCAACGACGTCAGGCGAAAAGGTTCACCAAGGTCCTTGCGTCTGCCGCTCTCAGCCGCCTACCCCGATCTCGGCCAGCACCCTGCGCGCTGCCATCCGGGCGCGTACCTGTCCACGAACCAGGGCGAAGCTCTGCCACCGCAAAATCAACCCGCGGAAATCCTCGAGCATCTTGCTGGATAGGAGATCTCCATGCGTACATTCATGCAGTATCCGATTTCCGTATCCCGGAAGAATATCGTTGGCCGCAGCTACCAGCGCCTCCCCCATCGCCGAAACGCATTCATCATCCTGCGCGTCAAAGACCTCACCACAGGCCAAACGGTTGAGTGTGTGGGGCAGAGACCGTCGATGATAGCCCTTCAGCACGGGGCCAAATCGCGCGTAGAGATCGGCAAAGTTGGCCCCCGAACTGATGGCTCTTGCTGCCAT
The DNA here is from genome assembly GCF_900112755.1 of Sulfitobacter brevis. GTDB lineage: Bacteria > Pseudomonadota > Alphaproteobacteria > Rhodobacterales > Rhodobacteraceae > Sulfitobacter > Sulfitobacter brevis. Next base: position 51,812 of record NZ_FOMW01000016.1, read on the forward strand.
GTGCTCGAGATCCTCCTCACGGCGAATGTATGTATAGCTCATGCCGCCACCTCACTACTTTGGCTATAACCATTGCCAGCGGCCTCAAAGGCGCGGTGGCTGTCTATCAGGGCACTCACGGCCTCTGTAAGAGTGCAGATTGCCCAGACAGCCTGGTCGTCGAGGTCGATCATTGCGAAATAGGCGGACTCTTCACGGTCAATGTCGGCGACATGCTCGAGGCTCAGAAGATCATGAAGCCAGTTCAGCTCACGCGCGAGGCGCAGGCTTTTGCCATTAGCACCTGTGAGTGACTGCCGGAACCGCTGCAGCCGCATGAGGGCTGGAGAGCCCCCGAGCAGAAGTACCGAATGCTGCAGGTCCAGATCGTGTTGCGCGATAAAGGATTTAACCTGCGCGAGAAATTGTTTCCGTATCATCGGAAATTCCTTTGTTTATTACCGTCTCCGTTTGACGGCCAAGCACGCGGTTGGAGCTCCTCCTTTCACCCACGCGTTGTTTCGTGTGTTTTTGAGCTGGCTTTGTTGTTGTTTTTCTTGCTGCTCACAAAGAGGCGGCAAGAGAAACGGAAACCAAACCAGCCCACCCTTCCCTTCTTTTCCACCCGCACTGCAAACTCGCGCTTCCGAACCTGCTACTATTTTACGGTCTTCACCACTAAGTTTGCTGGGCAGCTCCAATCTCTCGATCCAGCCCGCGCGCAATTGCGCCTAACAAATTGATACCGGCGATCCGCCTGTAGCGGTTCGACTCCACTTCGTAGAACTTTCGGCTCGTAAGATTGCCATGGCCACACAGGACTTGCGCCACGACCGCGTCGAGCTTTGGATCCGCGGCGACAGCGTCATAGATCAGCGTCCGCACGATGTGCGGCCCGTGGTGTAAGCGCTCTGACATATTGTGCCACAGCCAGTTTTTCCGAAAGGCTTCCAGCCCTGAGCCGGATTGCCAAAAAGCGCAGTCCCGATCCTCTGGTTGTATACGGACCATAGATGCGCTTCGAGGCTGAACATGTGCTCCAAGCTTTGCGTGTTCGCATTTGGTACATTCAAGCTGGACGTCTGCAATGCAGTATTGCTGCTTCGCAACCGCGGCGTTTGACGGCGTTTTGTAGTGCGTCTCAGCTGGCCGTTTGGCCGTCTTATAACGCCCAAGGAAGTTTGCAGACCGGGCAGTCATCATAAAAGGCGGATGATCTGGTTAGGTGCTGGCTGCGGGTGACGCTTGAGGCGTTAAACGACACTCTCCATTCCATATTGGCGCACTGCTTTGCGCAAGGCCGCACGAAAATTTCGCTGATAGATAATCCAGGACGTTTCGCTAACGCTAACGGACTCTCTTGGAAGCTGAGCTATCTCAGCTTGAGCCGCGAGTAACTCTTCGGGCGACGGATCTTCTGAAAATTGGAGATCGGATGCGATAATGGCTCGCCAGATGGTATTCAGCGCCGACCTGTGGCTGGTCGTCGCATCTTTAGTTATTTGAGCCAGCTGCGGCGGCAACGTCGCTTTTAATTCTCCAGATGAGAGATAAACAGGTGGGAAACCTATCCGTTTTGGTGGCAAGAGCCCGCTATCGACCACCGCTGGTATGTCAAAAAGTGCATCAAACGCGACAACCCCTAACCGAAGAAAGCCTCGGTGTGATCCGGCAGCAGACTCAGCGTCCAATGACCAAACCCACTCCGCAGTCACATCAGCTGGAGTAAGCCCTGCGGCTATTGCGTGTTTTTTGAGACGGCTCCAGTTGTGCTCAAGTTTTTCTTTCAGGCCGGCTGCTCGAATTAGAATACGTAACTTCTCCCAAGGATCTTCACGATACCCATTTTGAACAAGGATCTGCAAAACTTCCCGACGCGCGAGCTTGTAGGTGCGGGCGTTTGGAATGCGCTTTTGAAGCGGAGACTTCACGTCGGCGAAGCTTTCCGGGAACATGCCTTCAAAGGATGCCAGAGGAATCATATCAAGCCCGTTCGCGGCATGTCCGAAAAGGTGAATACAGGCGCGCATTTGAGGGGTGAGAGCGTTTGTCTTGTCGATGTCAGCGAAGTGCATAATGGTAACCCTAATTTTAAATTGTTCAGTTTGAGTTCAGATGAGGTCGCTAATGTCGTCATCAATTTTGAAACGCTCAGACATAGTATCGTGGGCGCGGGCGTAGCTCTTTCTGACCGCGTTGCCTGATCTATATTTGGCTTTTATTTTTTCTGAGAAATGGTGGTTTGCTGCAGCAGCATATTGAATGCCAAACTCGCCCATGTCGCTAAATTCATCGTTGATCAGGGTGCGCGCAATATGCCCGCCTGTATCCGCAGCTGCTACCCAAGCACGGCTATACCAAGGGGACGCGCATGGTGTTCTATCGTAATTCACATACAAAGGACGTTTGTCGGTGATAGCTTTAGCGCGCAGGGCATTGAGATATCGAGAATCCTGATCTTGCAGGATCAACGCGTCGATGAACTTGTTCCAGTAAGGCTGGAGCGAGATGTCGAGCAGATCAGGTCTCAGGCACCTTGTCTTTCCTGGAACATAGCAGAAGCGATAGACGCTGCGGGCAGGATCATAAGTAATACCGGCGCCAAAGATGTGATGTTTGCTGACATCGCCCGGACGCGCCGGGATGGCACATCCAATGGCGATTGCTGCCGCACGGTTGCGCAACGCCCATCGTTTATCAGGAGTTTTTGCAGCCTCCGCATGCGCAAGAAATTCTTCAGCTTCTGCCAGCAGCGATGACGTAGTGCCTGCCGTCATAATTTTGCTGAACTTTAGCGGTTCCTGTTTCGCTTCGAGACGCACAAGCACTTGATATGTGTTGCTTAATTCCTCAATTGCGTCGTTCGGAAGGTTGTGGGCCCTGGCGAAACGCCTAAGCTCCTCCCAAGTTGAGCGTAGATAGGACCATCTGGGCACCGCTTCGTTTTTATCGGCTGAGCGGGCCCGCATATCGCGATAAAGCGCCCTCTGTGCAGCTAAGGATCTCAAATCTGGTGGAAGCCCGTCTTGGCAAGATGACCAAACAAACATCCCAAGTCTTCGCTCCATTCTATTAAGGATACTGTCCGAAAAAGCTCGCTCGGCCTTAAGGCGCTGCAGCGTTGACTGCCAAGCATTAGGCAAACCTTCGATAGGCACCGATACGCTGCGCCGGTATTCACTGTTTGGACCTTTGTTTACGCCCTTGAAGCTTGTCCGATGTTCAACCTTTAATCCGGTTTCACGAAGTGCCGCCAACAGCGCGGGACCTGCTCCGAAGCGTGCGAGGGCCTTAGCAAGCAACGTGACTTCAGCCGAAGAAGCAGCCGTAAGCTCGGTAAAGGCTTCGATGTCTACAGCATCTGGCGCATTCAATGCTTGCTCAGCGCAAAAGCGCATGAACTGTTCCAATGCCCGCAATTCGGCATCGTCCATTTCATCCAAGGCAGGATGATCGAGGAGATGCGCCATATGCTCTGCGCGTAACAAAATTGCACGAGGTATCATTGATGCGCCCTCATGCGTTTAATTGTTTCGTCCTGGCCCGCACGAAAAATCTTGGGCTTGTTCAACCAGACGTAGCTTCTGGCACAGACCGCAGGCGTGTTTCCCAGCATATCAGCGGCAAGCCGCAAATTGCTCCAGTTCGTGTCGAGCAAAAGTGTCGCATAGCCGTGACGCCAGAGGTGGAACGTCATCGGGAGATTTGCGCCCGCTACGGCACTTTGGAACCACTTGTCGAAAGTGGCCTTTCCCAACTTAGCTTTGGGTTTTTCTACTGCAGGAAAGAGATAAATGCTCTCTTTAGCATGCTCGAATAGTGGTCTGATTTTAAGCAAATACCAATCTAACACCTGGGGTCCATGAAGCTCTTTTCGTAGTGGAACAGGTTCCTCAGGATTCCCTGATTTTGTTTCGTCTGCGAACAAACGGAAAGTATAGTCCGGACGACCTTTCGACGGTCTAAAAAAGTTGCGACGCGAGCCGGAAATCCGCAATCCGGTAACATTGGACAGCCGGATTGGCCGACCTGCCAACTCGATTGCGCAGGCCGCTGCGCATGTTCCAAGCTGACGGGCTTTTGTGATTTCCTTGTCCGTCAGCCTGCGGCCTTCAGCTTCGGCTGCGCTGAGGATCTTATCGGCTTTTGCCATTAAAATTAAATGCATGCGCGAAAATATGCGTTCACGGTTGGGCTCATTCAACAATGCTTCGCACCACGCTTGCGTGTTCGGGTTCATCCCTTTCGCAAGCTCTTTGCCCTGTCTAAGAAAGACACTGGTTTGGATCGACCGATAGATCTTACTGGTGTCGATTTCGTTGCGCGACAACACGATGAGTATTCTATTGTAGTATCCATAGGCACTGGATTGGCTGAGAGTGCCAGGCAGATGCTCTTCTTCCTCAGTTTGGCGAATTGTTGCCTGCAAATGATCGGACGTTAAAAGATCCCGCACGTCACCTACGGAAGTGAGATCTTTGATCGGTTGATCATAGCCCAGAGCGGCATCAGCAGCACATTTTGTCAGCGTTCGGATATGGTGCCGCAGTGCGGCCAGATAATGTTGGATGGTCGCATCTTTAACGATCGCTCCATCTTTACCGGTTACGTGGTCTCGCTCCGAACCGGCTTCGTTGGCCATTTTGACGAGAACCGCATCCAGATGGGGCGGTAACGCGTCATACTGGCGCGACGTCAGAAACACTCTGACCGGCTCTTCTGGCAAGAGTGATGCAAGTTCGGGAATGAATGCGAAATCGTTCAGCAGACGCTGGGCCTTGCGCACTTTCCCGCGGTCATCTTGTTTCATAAATGCATCTTCAAGCCGATCAAGAACACCCTCTTCCGCCAAGTTCCAAGGCTCGACGTCGGCCCGTCGGGCGGTGTCCGCGAGGATACTCAGGGATGAGAGGGATGCGGTGTGGATGAGACCCGGGTTTTTTGTATGGAGCTTGCCGGCCGCGATGAGTTCGGTCCAGCCATCGACCTGAGCGCGGCGCGCTGTCTTAGCTGTCGCAGCACCTGATACAATTTCAACTGCGCGGATCAGATCAGCGCGCCATTTCATGTAGGCTGTCAGCCCCTGACAAAGTTCGGGGCGGGGATGCTTGCCCCCCTTTGGTTTTGGAAAATGTGCGTCAATCCAGGATAAAGAGGCTGGAATATCGCAGAAAGGTGTGCCTGCGGTATTTGTCTCGAGTCTGCGGAGCGAGGCCAGTAGGTATTCAGGACCGCTGGCTTCAAGCCAGGAACGGACGTCCTTCATAGTGTTGATCTTGCGGGTCGAAACAGAGTGGGGTGGGTATATTTGTGTCATGATATCCATATTGGCTTAAAGGGTAAAATCCAAAATCCGGCATCGGCTAAAACCGGATATTTCCGTCTATGCTGTTAAAAAAGCGAAACACTTAGTGATTTTTCTGAGCCGAAAGTAGGTGGGTGTTTCGCTTTTTTCTGCTTATCCCGCAGAGCTCATTTTCTCAGAGGCGAAGCTCCCGAAAAGCGATTTTTCGGCATTGTTTTGGGGTGCCGCGGATCGGGATACCGTGCCTGTATCGATCGCCGTCTGGGTTTCAGCGGCGACGAACTGCACGCTCTCAGGAAGGTCGAGAAGAATGCCTTCGTCGCGCCACAACAAAACTTCGAGCGGACGGTAAAAACGCATCCGGGGTCCGAAATTTAGTTGTGTAATGGGGAGCGTTTTGCGGCCTTCTCGGAGCGCCTTCGCAAATGTGTCGGGCTTATGCCCGAGCGCGCGTGCCATTTGAGGAAATTTCCAAAGCGGTTCTTTAAGCTTCTCTTCGAGACTTTCGATTTCATCAAGAATGGGGGAGCCGCACGCTGCTAACGCGGCGTGGTGCTCTTTTAAGAACACACCCTCGGTTTTGTGGACCATCCGCCATATCCGTCGCCAAGGATAACGGCCGGCAACGGTCTGTAGGCCAACGACGGTTGCAATATTCGCGACAGATGTCTGGTCTACGTTCAGATGCTGCGCGAGATCAGTTTTTGTAATGCTCTGTAGATTTGAGCGTGCTGGGCCGTGTTTCATAGTCTCTCCTGTGGTTTGCAGGAGGGAGATGGGTCCGCAAAAAGAATCTCCAAAAAGGTTTGTTTGATACCCTATAATTGCCCGGACTTTTTCGGCGCACAGGTGCCTGACCGGCAAGTTATGCTTGACAGTGGAGTGTGTTATTAAGAGGTAGAACAAAGCAGGAACGATTGAGGGTAAAGCAGGCCCTACTTTTCGGACAGTGGATTTCTCAGGTTAAAGGCGGGACGCGTTATACAGCATCATTCAGTTAATCTGCTTTAGCCTCCAGCAATGTGGACGGTCCCCCGCGGCAGTCTCATATCCGACCCTTCTCCGGCATCAGTGACCAAGTGATCGACTTCGTCGGCTCGACATATCGCAACCCGGCTCTCTTTTCCCAACTTTTCAGAGTGACAAAGCATGATACAGCTTTCGGCACGTCGCATCATTTTGCGCGCGACCTCAGCTTCGTGCAATTCATAACTGGTTGCGCCGCGAGTGATGTGAAAGGCGACGGGAGCGACGATTGCAAAATCTGCGAGAAAGCGGTCGATCTCGGAAAGAGTAAGCTCCCCGTAGGTCGCAGGCACCTCTTGATGGGGCTTCCCGCCCAATAAGAGTATTTCGCAATTTCCAGAAGAGGCGCCAAGCCTTGCGATTTCGATACTGTTCGTGATGATACGTATGCCACTGATGCCAATCAGCGATTTCGCAAAAGCCAATGTGGTTGTTCCGGCGTCAATGAAGACTGTGGATGAAGGCGAAATCAACTCGCACGCCTTGCGACCGATGTGGTATTTGACATCCGTATAAATTTCCAAGCGATCCGCGAAGGCTGGCTCCGGATGAACGTTGTCGCTGGTACTTAACGCTCCGCCATGTACCCGCAAGAGGCCACCTCGGCCCTCCAGTTCCATCAGGTCCCGTCTGATCGTCTCTCGTGAGACGTCAAACATGTTGGCCAAGGTTCGGGCTTGGACTTTACCGTCGCGGCCAAGGCTCTCAAGTATCTTCGCTTGGCGCTCATGCGACCACATGCCAGTTCCTCCGGTCAGGTTCGGTTTTCTTCTGAGGTTCGATGACGAGCTGCGGCAATATTTGCCACATGATTCTAAGAAATCCACTGAAATCGCCACATTTCGAAACTAAGATGTGACTAAGTCCCGAGCAAGTGTCGAGAATACTGCATAAAAATAAAGCGATTGGCACATTTTGCACTTATGTGCATTTTTGTGTGGTATTTTGAACTTATTGGCTCGTAGTCTAAACCTACAACTTCAATTGCAAGGGCGTCTGACATGATAAACCTTTCCGATGCTTTGCGGTTCTCGAGTGAGGTGGCCGATGAAGCAGGGCGCATGGCGCTTCGATATTTCCGCAAACCCCTCACGGTAGAGCTGAAGGCGGACGAAAGCCCTGTGACTGCAGTTGATCGGGAGGTCGAGGCGTTGCTGCGCAGCCGCATAATCCAAGCCTACCCCGATCACGGAATTTATGGCGAGGAAGAGGCGCCCATGAATTTGGACAGCCCGTATGTTTGGGTGATTGACCCTATAGATGGAACCAAGAGCTTCATAACCGGCCACCCGCTTTTTGGCGGGCTTATGGCCCTATTGCAGGGCGGAGAACCGTGCTTGGGGCAAATAGACATGCCGGCAACAGGAGAGCGGTGGTCCGGCCTGCGGGGTGAGCCGAGCACGCTTAACGGAAGCCCCTGCACGACAAGTGATTGTCGGGATCTGTCGGCTGCTTTCGTCTACACCACGGATCCGTTTCTCTTTGCCGGCCCAAAAAAGCACGGCGTTTTTAAGGCGTTGAAAGAGCAGGCGAGGCTCATCCGTTATGGCGGTGATTGCTATAATTATGGAATGCTTGCATCTGGCCTTTGCGATCTTGTTGTAGAGACGGGCCTCGAGCCCTACGACTACCTCCCGGTTGTGCAGATCGTGCGCGGCGCGGGCGGGGTCATTACGGACTGGCACGGTATGCCTCTGGGCATCGGCTCAAACGGAGACGTGCTCGCGGCTGCAACACCTGAGTTGCACGCGCAGATGTTGGACCATTTTCACCAGTTGCAGGCGAACGAGGCGGCATGAAGACCGCGCAATAACAAAGTAATCAAAGGGACCAATAAATGCGGTCCACCAACATGGAGAAAGATAAAATGGACAGAAGGAAATTCCTTGGATACGGCGTTGCAGCGGGAGCGACATTCGGCGCGGCCCGAATAAATCCCGATTTCTTCTTCAGTTCGGCATATGCGCAGGATGCGCGCCCATTGATGTGCTTGTCAGCTGAAAACATCACCGGCAACTGGGATCCGATGGCGCATACCACGCTGTCGCAGTTTAACATCGAAGGCTTTGTCATGGGCTTCCTAACACGCCATCCCATGATGCCAGAGAAACCGGATGAGGTTGTATACGAGCTGGCGACGAGTATCGAGCAAATCGACGCGACGCATCTCGAGATCAAGCTGCGCGAGGGTGTGACCTTTCACGATGGTGAGCCCTTTACTGCCAAGGATGTCAAAGCGACTTTCGAATACGGCGCACAGCCGGAACGCTCGCGCCAGGTTTATCCAGGCATGGCAGACAGCTTCGAAGTTACCACGCCCGATGACTACACGGTGCTGATTGACACGACCAAGGGGGGGTATGGCGCGGGGATGTTCATCTTTCTTGCATCCTATCTGCCGATCATGTCGGCTAAGGACATCGAGGGCGGCCCGAACGGCCCGCTGTCCCAGCGCCTGAACGGCACCGGACCTTTCAGATTCGTCGAGCAGCGCGGCAACGACACGGTCATGGAGGCGTTTGAGGGTTACTATCGCGGTGCCCCGTCAGTTCCTGGCGTGACCTACGCATTCGTTGGTGATGCAACGACGCGTATGCTGTCCTTGTTGAACGGTCAGGCCGACGTCATCGAGCGGCTCGAGCCCGAGCAGGTCGAAACGCTGGAAAAGGAGCCCGACATCAAGCTGAACCGTGCTGTGTCCGTTGAGAACAAGTATCTGTGGTTCCGTTGCTCAAAGCCGCCTTTCGACAATCCTCTGCTGCGCAAGGCCGCTTGTCATGCGATAGACCGCGACCTGATCAACCAGATCATGGGCACGGCCGGAGAGCCTTCTTCGAATTTCGTATCGCCGATCAAGTTTGGCTACATCGATCTCGAGAATTACCCAGAGTACGATCCTGAGGAGTGCCAGCGTCTCTTGGCCGAGGCTGGGTATCCCAAAGGCGAGGGCCTGCCCGAGCTGGAATACATCACGTCCGTCGGCTTCTACCCCAAGACCAAGGAATACGGCGAGGTGATCACGGCGCTTCTTCAGGAGCAGGGATTCCCCGTAAAGCTGAACGTAATGGAAGTGGCCGCTTGGAACGAGCGTCTCTACGACCGACCAGGTGGTGGCCCAGGCCACATGATCGACTGTGGATGGACCAGTGCGTCGCCCGAGCCTGATCTGGTTCTCAGGACGCATTTCCATTCCTCGTCCAAGCGCATCTGCGGGATCGTCGATCCCGAAATCGATGCGGCGCTGGACGCCGAGCGCGATGCACCTTCTCTGGAGGCGCGCAAGGAAAGTCTGCAGACCAATCTCATGCCTCTGCTGGCGGAGAAGGTTCCGGCCTACAGCCTGTTCACATCGGTCCTGATGCATGGCCTACGCGCCGATGTCGAAGGGTTGTTTATCTATCCCGATGGCACCATGGACGCAGCCTCCACGACCATCGGCTGAACAGTCACAGACGGAGGCTGCCGCAGGTGGCCTTCGTCCCGGTCGCACTACTCCAAACTTATTCAGAGGTGCCGATGTTCGTCGTCAGATTCCTGGTTAGAAGACTTTTGCAAGGCGCTTTGATCGTGTTCTTAGTGTCTGCGCTGATCTTTACGCTACTGCGCGTCGTGCCCGGTGACCCTGTGCGCTTGATGGCGGGCGGCATGGCGCCCGAGGCCCTGATCGAGAAAATCGCATTGGAAATGGGCTTGCGCGACCCAATCTACCAGCAATTCGGTCGCTATATCGGCGGTGTGGCTCAGGGCGATCTGGGCCAAAGTTTCGTGAGACCTGCCAACGGTGCGGCTGTTGGCGGCGCAAGCTTTGATGACAACACGCGTGCGGCCCGCGCCGAGGTTTGGGACCTCATCGCGCAAACGGCGCCAATGACGCTACAGCTGGCGCTGCTTGCAATGGTGTTTGCCTTGATCGTTGCCATTCCCATCGGCGTCGCTGGCGGCCTCAGGCCAGGTAAGTGGCCTGATCGATTGGCGCTCTATTTATCTTCTGTTTTCATCAGCCTTCCGAATTTCTGGCTTGGTATTGTCCTCGCGCTGCTCTTGTCGGTAAAGCTTAATCTACTCCCAGCCATAGGCTATAACGGTTTCGCCTACACCATCCTACCTGCCCTTGTTCTTTCGGTTGAAATCGCGCCTTTCATCATCCGGACGCTGACGGTGTCGGTGGCGAACGTCATGGGTCAAAATTTCATAGATATCGCAGCTGTGCGTGGCCTGACGCGCAATCAGATCATTTTCCGGCACGCCCTCAAGAATTCCGCGATCCCGCTTCTGAACCTTTTGGGGGTTCAGTTTTCGATGCTTTTGGGCGGGGTGCTGGTTATCGAATTCATCTTTGATTACCCAGGGCTGGGACGACTGACGATCAATGCAGTCATGCAGCGCGATTTCCCTTTGATACAAGGTATTGCAATCGTGACCGCTGCCGCATTCGTCCTTATCAACATCGTTGTAGATCTTTGTGCGACAGCCATTGATCCGAGATTGGATTACTAATGAGCACCGTCAACACGACACTGGACGTCAGCGCGCCAAAGCGCGAGCGCAAAATTGCGGCGCGGATCTGGTCGCAGGCGTTCGCCTCAATTGAATTCAAGATCGGGATGGTCGTCTTTATCATTTTGCTGTTACTGGCTATTTTTTATCCTTGGCTCTCCGGTATCGACCCGCTCAAGATGGATATCCGCGGAAAGCTGGCGCCGCCACTTTTCATCGGGGAAGGGTGGACGTGGGCGAACCCTCTGGGCACTGACCAATTGGGGCGCGACATGTTGTCGAGATCGCTGGTCGGTTTGCGGTATTCGCTGCTGATCGGAGTCTCGACCACGATCCTGATGGTCTGTGTGGGTGCAATGATCGGCCTCTTCGCCGGCTATTTCGGGGGCAAGGTCGACACTGTTCTGATGCGCCTGACGGATGCGCAGCTCTCAATTCCGATGATTATCCTCGCGATTACCATTCTGGGTGTATCACGGCCGACCATTCCCTCGATTATAATCGTCTTGGGGTTGGCGGGCTGGCCAGTCTACGCGCGAATCATGCGATCAACGGTGATGTCCGAGCGCAAGAAGGAATATGTCAGAGGAGCGCAGGTTCTTGGCGCGACGGATTGGCGGATCATGTTCACACTCATCCTGCCTCTGGTATTGCCGCCGATCGCCTTTGTGGCGGTGCTGGATATCGCGCGCATGATGATCTTTGAATCGGTTTTGGGCTTTCTCGGATTGGGCGTGCAGCCCCCTACCCCAACATTCGGGAACATCATCGCGGACGGTCGCAAGTACCTCATCAATGCTTGGTGGATCGCGACGATGCCAGGCATTTTCCTTGTTCTAACGCTGACATCCATAAATCTAATGGGCGCTTCGCTTGAGCGGGCCCGAAACGCAATTTACGGAGGGGCTTGATATGGCGCTTGATAACTTGCGAACCGCAGAAGCCTTGCTCAGCGTCCGTGACCTGACGGTCAAAGCCGAGACGGATGGGACAAGTCGCACGATCCTCGACGGCATCAGCTTTGATCTGAACCCCCGCCAGATCCTGTCGGTCATCGGTGAGAGCGGGTCGGGTAAGACCGTTCTTGCGCGCACCTTGGCAAGTTGGCTGCCGCCACCGTTAAGGGTGACTGGCGGCTCGGTGCACTTCCGCGGCGAGGATTTGATCGCAGATCCCAAGTTTGCCAAAAGTCTTTCGGGGCGAGAGATTGCATATATCGGCGGCAATCCGGCGGGCGCGCTGGACCCCACGATGATCGTTGGCGCGCAGTTGGTGGAAAAACTGCGCGCCGTCAGGCCCGACATTTCTAAATCGGACGCCCACGACAAAGCGATTGCTCTGCTCGGGGCTGTCAAGATTCCCGCCCCCGAGCGCCGATTTCACGAATATCCATTCCAATATTCCGGTGGCATGATGCAGCGTGCGATGATCGTCGATGCCTTGATTTCCGACCCGGCACTTCTGATTGCCGACAATATCACGCAGCCACTGGATGTGACTGTTGCGGCTCAAATTCTCAAGCTGATGCGCGAGCTCAATTCCGAGTTTTCAACAGCCATCCTGTTCATCTGTTCGTCCTTGCCGGTCGCTTGCGAAGCTGCTGACGAGGTGATGGTGCTGCATGAGGGCAAGGTCGTCGAGCGTCAAGTGCCCGGCGAGTTGATCGCCCGTCCTCAGCACGCATATACCAAGGACCTGATCCGCGAGTTGCCAACGCTCTGGGCTGAGGGAAAGAGCGAAGAGGCCGCGCCTGCAACGCGCAAGCAGCAAGCCATCATGTCGGTACATGGCGTCGCCAAGCACTACGAGACGCACGGCAAAAGTGGTCGTGCGCTGGTGCAGGCGGTGCGCAATGTTGAATTCGATGTGTTTCCCGGCGACAATTTCGGCATCGTTGGAGAGTCTGGCTGCGGCAAATCCTCCTTGATGCGACTACTGACCGGGCTGGAAAGGCCAGACGCGGGCACGATCCACTTCAAGGGCGAAAATGTTGGGCAGGCTACCCCCAAGCGGCTGAGGCAGTTGCGCCGTAAATTTCAGCTGGTTTTGCAAGATCCTTATGGCTCACTGCCGCCACAATCCTCGATCGGCTCCATTCTGGAAGAGCCCTTGATCATCCACAAGATCGGCAACCGTGCCGAGCGGCGCGAAAGGGCCCGCGCTATAATGGCAGAAGTCGGACTTCCTAATAACATATATGACCGTCTGCCCACCGGGCTGTCTGCCGGACAACGCCAGCGGCTGAACGTGGGCCGAGCGATGATTCTGGAGCCTGAACTTCTGATCATGGACGAGACGCTGTCGGCGCTCGACCAGACAGAACAGGCAAAGCTGCTTGAACTGTTTCAGCGGCTTCAGGAAGAGCACGGATTTACCTACATCTTCATTTCGCATGACCTTACCATGGTGCGTCAGGTCTGCTCGCGCATTGCGGTTATGTATCTGGGCGAGACGGTCGAAGTCGCACCGAACGAGCGGCTTTTCTTTGATCCGGGCCACCCCTACAGTCGCGCCCTTCTGTCGGCAGCACCTACATTGGAAAAGCGCCGCTATAGCCCTGAAGACTGCCTTCTGGAAGGTGAGCCTCCGAGCCCGATCGACTTGCCCAAGGGGTGCGCTTTTGCCAACCGTTGCCCGCATGCGTTCGACAGATGCAGGATGGAAAATCCGTCTCTCGTTTTGCGTGGCGATCACGCGTTGGCAGCATGTTTCCTAAACGACTGACTCGAACGAATGAAAGAGCTGACCGATGATAAAGTCTGATGGACCCTTGCGTATAAACGCTGAACTTTTCAAGGAATTGATGGAAAAGGTCTCCGAGTTTGGCGCGACTGGCGATGGTGGCGTCCATCGCCCTGCCCTAACCGATGCGCACAAGGCCGCGCGTGACTGGCTGTGCACGGAATTTCGGAAACGGGGATATCGTGTTCTGATCGACAACATCGGAAACGTATTCGGTCAGATCGATCTGGCCGGACCTGATGCACCGCTGGTGATGGTAGGCTCACATCTTGACAGTCAGCCCCATGGCGGACGATTTGATGGCGCTTATGGCGTGACCGCGGCGCTCGCTGCGGTTGAAAGCTGGCGCGATAGCGCCAAGCATACGGGAGAGAGGCCGCGGTGCAACTTCGTGGTAGCCGATTGGATGAACGAGGAGGGCGCGCGCTTTCAGCCATCGCTTTTGGGCTCGTCCGTCTACGCGGGTACCGTCGACAGGGATTTTGCACTTTCGCGCACCGATATGACCGGCTTGTCGGTTGAGGCCGAACTGCAGCGCACGGGATACATGGGATCGGACACGCCCCCACAACCCGATTGCTTTATCGAATTTCATATTGAGGGCGATGACAAGATGGAAGCGTCGGGTGCCAAGATCGCCCCGTTCGTGCGGCATTGGGGCGCATCCAAGGTGCGGATCGAAGTGACTGGAGAACAGAACCATACAGGACCAACGCCAATGGAGGACCGGCACGACGCCGTCCTTGGCGCAGCCTACATCATTGCCAAGGTAAAAGAGTTAACCAACGACGCGACCGACACGCTTTATACTTCGGTCGCCCGATTGGATGTGTTCCCCAACTCGCCGAACATCGTTCCCGGCAAAGCCGTGCTCTTTGCCGAGTTGCGTGCGCCCGAGTTGGACGTACTGAAATGGGCGGAGGCCGAGTTGCGATCATCGCTTCCTGCTTTGGCGGCCCGTGCTTCGGTAGGCGCCGAAATAGTGTCGGTCGAGCGCCGACCAGCCGGAAAATTCGATGCCCGTCTGGTCGCTCTATGCGAGCGCGCAGCCGATGATCTCGGCCTCCAGAGGATGCAGCTGGACACGATCGCCGGTCATGATGGCGTGGCCTTGAATGCAATAATACCGTCAATCGTCGTCGCAGTGCCGTCGGTCAACGGTGTCATTCATCGCTATGATGAATTTACCGCCAGCGACGATTTAGTCGCAGGCGCGAACGTTCTGCTTCAGATGATCGCGCGCATCGATGCCGCACACGGCTCGCTCGACGATGCAGGAGAAACCGCATGAGCCGACTGGTAGACGATAACATGATGGCCGAGACGGTTGCAGCAGCAGGACTGTCGCTTGTGAGTGGTGTTGCTGGCCCCGAAGCGCTTGCCTCGCCCAGCTATAAAGCCCTCGAAAGCCGCTCGGTAATGGCTCAAGGCGCATTTATTAAACGGATGCATCCCGAAATGATGCTCGGATTCGACCTGAAGGCTGCCATGGCTCTGGCGTCACAGGCGGGGCGGGTCGGTGCCGGCCCCGAAGTGATCTGGCACGACGCATCGTCAGGGGGCATCGCGATGCATGGTCTTGCCGACGAATGGAGCACCGCCAATCAGGCCCGCCTGCAGGATCCGACGCTGGTGTCGTCGGCGATGTCGGCTTTAAAGACTTTGCATTCTACGGATCCTTTGGAGGCTCGGTTCAACCCATTCGTCCAGATCGATGACCTGATCGCAGAACTCAAACGCGAGAAAGCAGGGCTGCCCGACGATATCGCGTGGCTGCGAAGGTTGATCGGACAGATCGAGCCAATGCTGGAAACCGGCACACTGGCGCCGTGCAGAAATGACGGATCATCGTCGAACTTGATGATTGGGCCGGATGGGGCCGTCATGCTGATCGATTACGATCGCGCAGGGATGAACGACCCGCTCTATGACGTCGGCTGCCTTTTGGCAGAAGTCACGAATATGGAACGGGACATGCGGGCGGGTTACGCGGCCTATGTGGGCAGCTTCGACGAGGTAGGTTTTTCGCGTGCCAGACTTTGGTCCTATGTGGACGACCTTCTACATGGGCTCTGGGCTCGCCTCCATGCGAAGACATCGCAAAGGGGCGGCGTGGAGTGGCTCAAATATGGCGAATGGCGGCTGATCCGGGTGCGTATGGGCCTGATGCATCCGCAATTTGAAGAGAAAATCAGACTATCAGGAGAGGCAGCATGAATATGAAACCTCTGGGGAGCGCAACAACTCCCGTCGAAAATACGATAGAACAGGCGATCCGCGAAGCTGCGCTTTTTCAGCAATGCGGCAAATTGGTCTATGGCCCAGTTTCCGGAGGCATATCCAACGAGAACTGGCGTGTACAGGATACGGCGGGCGATGGTGACTGGTTTGTCAAGATTCCGGGCAATGGGACTGAAATGTTCATCGACAGGGTCGCGGCGATGGATGCATCAAAAAAGGCTGCCGCGGCGGGATTCGGGCCTCGCGTATATGATGATCTTGCCAGCAAGGGTATTGAGATAAACGATTTTTTGCCGGACAGGCGGGCATCGACCAATACTGACTTCGCCGATATCACTATACGTAAAGCCGTGATTAAGGTTTACCGGACGCTTCATGCCATGCCCGAGCTTGGCTTGACGAAAACTATTTTCGACATGATCGATGAGCATACCAAACAGGTCAAGGATCTTGGGGCGCCCCGCTTCAAGGATGCGGACTGGGTGATTATGAACACTCAAATGGCCAGGGAGGCATTGCATGCATCGGGTCTGGATCTGGTTCCCAGCTTCAATGACCCCATGCCGGGTAACTTTATGATTGGTGACGATAAGTCAGTTATGCTTATCGACTACGAATATGCATCGATGAATGATCGCTGCTATGACCTTGGGATATGGTTCGGAGAAATGTTTTTTACCCCCGCGCAGGAGTTGGAACTGATTGAAGAGTACTTCGGCGCTGTCCGCCCGGAAACCGTATCGCGTATCACTATCCATAAGGCGCTTGCGGATGTGAAATGGGCGCTGTGGTCCATGGTGCAACTGAAAGTCTCGCGTTTGGATTTCGATTTTCATAAATATGGTATGTGGAAGCTGATGAGGTTTCGACAAATATCAGGCCATTCTGATTGGCCGATACATTTGCGCCGGGTCTGACATCGGCTCGTCCAGATCAACTTCCTTGTCATCGACCAATTTTCGCATGGCTTTCAAACAGCATTTCGATGGTTGTTATGGGTTTGCCCTTTGGCATCGGTCGCGCCAGTATAGAATATCGGTCACAAGGTGAGATGTTCATTCTGAATTTACATAGCGCATTGATGGTCTGGTTGATTAAACGGGCTGCTCGATCGACCCAAACGACATTCCGAAGCGTTCAACAAACCCTCGATTTTGAACGTTGGACATCAGTTCGATGATCGCTTGCGCCTGGGGTAGCGAGGGCTGATCGTCCAAAGCTCATCTCTACCAAAGTAGTAAAAAAACCGCTGATTTCGTGGCGCGCAGTTTACGATCTAACGAACGATTGGCAGGTCCGATAACCGCGTCGCGTATCGCGGGCTATGATGGTCGGACCGTAGCTTTCAAGACCTTTTCTATAGCGCGACAATCTGGGTGAGACGGCGGCGACAATCATGATGAGATTCTATGTCGCGGCATCTGTGACGATATCATCGTTATTGCCGTCGGCAAGATTTTCTTCGTCTGTTGTTTGTCGCTCCGCGTCAATCAGCGGTGTGTTGTTGATTGTCGCGTATGTGGCAGGCCTGCCTCGCTTGCGTTTGGCTTCGAGCGCGGATCGCCGCCGGTAGCTCTCGACATTCATTTCGAAGATGGTCGCATGATGAACAAGCCTGTCGACGGCCGCGAGTGTCATGGCGGGATCGGGGAAGACCCTGTTCCATTCGCCGAACGGCTGATTGGCGGTGATCAGA
>NZ_FOMW01000021.1 GCF_900112755.1 Sulfitobacter brevis
AAGACAGATATGAAGCCGGATCAACGCTGATCACCAGCCAATTGCCCATCGACGCCTGGCATGACGTGATCGGTGAACCTACCTTCGCAGATGCCATTCTCGACCGTCTCGTACACAACGCATATCGCGTCGAACTCGACGGCCAGAGCATGCGAAAAACCAAACTCAAAACAGGTGACGAAAGCGCCCAAAACGGTTAACTAAAAACTCAGGCCTCGCAGCCGCTAAACAAGGGCGGCCGGATACACCGGTTTAGGTGGCCGGATGTTGTCGGAATGACCGGCCGGATGCACCGGAATACGCATCTTGACGCCAGCAAGCGTCAATTTCGAAGCAAAGGCCTCGCCTTCGTCCCGCAGCACATCGTTTGCATCGGTAATGACCAGCGCTGGCGGCAAGTTCGCGAGTTCTTCGCCGCTGTAGTTCAGCGGGGATATCATCGGATCGGAACTGTCAGTGCCTTCGGGGAGATAGGCTTCCCAGAACCACTCCATGCTCGCTTTGCTCAGCCACGGGCCGTCAGCGAACAGCTCATAGGAATGGCTGGTCAGGTCCGCCGTCGTCACCGGATAGAACAAGACCATCGAATCCAGCGCCGGGCCATCAGTCTTGGCGCGCACTGCCGTCACTGCCACCATTTGGCCGCCGACTGAATCGCCCGCAATTGCAAGCTGGTTTGGATCGATCCCAAACTCCGCTGCATTTTCCGCAACGTATTTAAGAACGTCGTAGTCCTGGTCCAACTGGACCGGATGCTGCTGCTCCGGCGCGGGGCTGTATTCTACGAATACCATAGCGGCGTTCGCTTGTGTTGCCAGATCGCGCATCAGACGTTCATGGGTGGTGAAATTGCCCAATACCCAACCACCGCCGTGATAATAAACCACTCCCGGCAGTGTCTCGCCTTCGGTGCCTGCAGGACGCACGGAATAGACCTTAACCTCGCCCGTGGGGCCGACATTCAGCATCATTTCCTTCACGTCAGCGTCGGGCATGGCGACGTCGCCCTTGGTCTGTGTGTCGATCAACACCTGACGGGCCTCGTCGTAAGGAAGCTGGTTGATTGGAGTTGAACCTTTCAGGCTGTCAATAAAGGCCTGCGTTGTCTGTTCGAGCACAACAGATGGGATATCGGTGGTTGGTGCAGTGGTATCTTGCGCGAAACCAAAGGCGGGAACGACGGCAACAAGTGCAGATGTCGTGAAGGTGTGGAGGAGTTTCATAAGGATGTCCTGTATCGGTCTATTTCCATAATTAACCGTCAGGGACGAGCGAACGTTCCAACTTAAGCGTGCTTCACGGCCAAGTGATATAAAAATCTTCGCCCATCTGCGATGCCTGCCGGACCCAGGCTTTTCAGCAGTCCGACCACTTGAGATTCCGTCGCGTTCAATCAGCATCAGCGCAAAACAGGACCGAGCACGATAAGGTGGCCGAATGTCCAACGTTCTCGCCAAATAAGACAAAATCTATTGCGGCGTATGGTCAAATCGCCGCCCAAATCATCCTAGTGACTTTCATGTCAGCCATCGATCTCACGTCTCTGACTCTTGTTGAAAAGTATATAATAACCGTTGACGAAACTTCATGCCAAACACCCCATTTTCCCAGAAGAACAAAACTTTGCGACCACCCGTTGAAGTCACAGCTTAAAATGGTCGTTAAACCGGCCGCGTACAAATAGAAGCTAAGGGCGGAAGCGGCAGCCTTCACGAAGGGCATATTGCAGACCTTCGCTGCAACTTGCTCCAATTTCGGATACTAAACTCAGATGCGCGATTCAGCTTCGCTAAGGCGAGTCCAGCCCTAACATTACGACACAAAAAAGGGGTACCAAATGGTGCCCCTTTTTTTCGTTACGAACGGGTCGTTCGATTACTTGGTCCCGTCGAGACCGGCAGCAGCTTCGGATACCATCGCGTCGAGGTTTTGGTCGCAGACAGTGATGAATGCTTCGAGGTCTTCTTCGGTCATGGTTTCAGCATCCATATTTGATGCAACTTCGTTACCACCAGTTGCTTCAACAGCTTTTGGCTCGCCATCGCTGATGCTGCCTGCTGCGGCAGTGCTATCAGTCGCTTCGGCTTCAGTTGTGGTGCCACCTGTGGCTTCAACTGCCATAGCTTCGCCTTCAAGGCTCTGACCATCAGCGCCACTACTGACTTCGGCAATCGCCATAGTGGCAACTGTCATCATGTCTTCGCTGTCCAGGGCTTTAAATTCAGCGCAGCTCATCGAGGCGCTCATGTGTGCGTCGGCGAAGGCAGGGGCGGACACGGTGCCCATGATGGCAGCGATTGTGAGGGATTTAAAAACGGTATTCATTTTTCGCTCCAGTGCGATTGACTACATCTCCTACTAACTCTGGGATTAGTTTGATGGTTCCCGTCCACACGTGAACGTTACAGATGGCATCGCCAAGCTATTTCCCAGTGACTGCAGATAGATGTCTGAGATTCTATCGATCCCCACCCAAATTAATCTAATGCGGGTGGAGGCCCGTATCCTCCATGCATCTGCGCAATTTGATGAGACTACGGCGCAAACGGGTGCGCATGGTGTTGATCGGTATGTTGAAACGGTCGGCCATTACGGCATAAGTATGATTGTCCAAGTAGACACCCCGTATGGCGGATCCGCAATCGTCTTCCAGTCGATCTAGACAGTCCGATAGATGCTTCAACTCAGCGGCGTTTACGAGGGATTGCTCCTGGCCGGGACCCTTGGCCGCTATTTCATAAATTAAGGGGACAGTGTCTTGATGACCTCTCTTGCGAGCCCGCAATCGGTCAAGAGAGGTGTTGCGTGCGATAGTTATCAACCACGTCATCGGGCTAAGGCCGTTTACTTTGTATCGATCCGCATGAAGCCAAATTTTGACGAAAGTATCTTGCAAAGCATCTTCGGCTTCAACCGATGTTTCCAGCACGCGCAAACACACGCCGAATAATTTAGAAGACACATTATCATAGAGCAAATCAAAAGCAGCACTGTCGTTTAAAGCAACACGAGTAATCAACGTTTCAATCTCACCACGATCCATACAACTTATATCCCCCGTAGCGGCACGAATTACTGACTGTCCCGCGTCATTTACAAACATGGTGCAGACGGACAATAAGTCAAAGCTATGGCAGACTTTCAAAGGTGTTTAGGCGTATTGGGGAGGTGATTTGCCCCCTAATATCGGGTTAACTTTCAGGGGCCAGTGTGTTCTTATTTGCCGCATAGGCCCAATATGAAAGCGCCCTGTCACCAGCCGATTTGACGGTTGCAACATCGACAAAATCGATCATCCCATTGTTGCAACGCATATTAAAGTTCCTCCCCTCATTATTGGGCTTTGGCGGCCATTTAGGGCTTGGACGAAGACCATCAATCGAAACCCAGGAACGATCCGATCAAGAGGTCGAGGTGAAGTTGTCCCCGGCTGCTAATGTAATCCGTTTCGTAACGGTGTTTGGGGTACTAACCCCTGAGCTTGTTGGACGTCTGCATGCGAAACTCGCTCAAGCGTTAGCGCGCTATGAGCATAATCAGCGGCGCCAAGGTTGCATCGGCCGCCACAGATGCCGGAAGGGGCAGAAAAGTACGCTGAGGTGCTTTCATCGCTTTCTTGATCACCAGTATTCGCCCGTAAGAATGGTGTGGGGCCATACAAGTCGCGAGATATACTCCAGCAGGTCGGGTGAGTTATCCAAGTTGATGCCGCGACGCCTGGCAACAGCGTGACCGAGGTGCTTGGTGTTCCAGTAAGAGTTTTTAATGATGATCTCCAGCTCGACCAGCTTTGATGAGCCTCTCTAATAGCCAGCAGAAATTTTAAAGGCTCGATAGGTGCCCTATGACATCCATTGAGCGAAATCATCTTTTAAGTCTACTTAATGGTGTTTATGCGGGCAGCAGCTTCGGACAGCATGGCATCTAAATTTTGATCGCAGACAGCCTTGAAAGCTTCTAAGGTTTCGTCGTCTGCCAACTTTATCCACATGTTGGCATCAGCTTCATTTCCGCCTGTCGCTTCTACAGCTTTTGGTTCGCCGCCGCTGGTCGAACCGAGCTCAAATTCGGCAATCGCCAAAGAAGCGACTTCAGCCTGCACATCCGGCGTCAAAGCTTTAAAATCAGCACAGCTCATGTGCGCTGCCGCGAAAACAGGTGCAGAAACAATGCTCGTCAGGCCAGCTACAGCGATTGTTTTATATAATAGCCTCATCCGTAATCTCCTAGTTTTCAGTATAAATCTTCGACGACAAAAAAAGTACCTTAATCTCACGAGCCGCAGACACAAATGCTCTTGTTTTTGCGATGCTTGCTGACGCGATGGCGCAGACCGCCGAAGTTTGCCGACAATTATTGCATAAATCTTAACTCTGCTCAACTTAGTCTCCCCGAAGCACACCGCTTCAGCAATTTAACGATGGCACCTCGGCCGGTGTAGCTGGTGATGGGCCATCAGGTTTAAAGTACCACGAGCCGCTAGACGCGCATTAACGCTCCGTGACACTTCCCGCCATAAGTCGGCCGATACTTGGCCATGACAGAATAGGGTGGAGCCTAGCTGAACATTTGCCGGATTCTGAATATTTGTTCAATAAGGGTTCTTTTAATCTAGTTTTAACAGAGTTCATTATATATCTAGAGTTATAGTTTGCGGGATAAGAAACATGAGCAGAAAAATCGGCTATCGCAGGGTCTCGAGTGAAGATCAGAATCTAGATCGCCAAGATCTCGGATTTTGCGACCGAGTTTTTGAAGAGAAGCTATCAGCTGGGACGAGGAAGCGGCCTGAGCTGGAGAAGATGCTCGATTTCGTCTGGCAGGGTGACGAAGTGCATGTTTGGAGTATCGACAGGCTTGCACGCTCGATGAGTGACCTGCTCGACATCATCAAGCAGATCCATGAGGCTGGTGCCAGCATCCACTTCATTTCTGAAAATCTAGTGTTCTCCGGCGACGCTGATCAGGATGATCCAATCGCCACGCTGCAGATGCATCTGCTCGGATCATTTGCACAGTTCGAACGCTCTATTATCAGAAAGCGTCAGCGAGAAGGCATCGCGAAAGCCAAGGTTGCCGGCAAGTACAAAGGCCGGGGACCAGCGATCAGCCGGGATGACGTGAAGCGGCGCCTCGAGATGGGCCTCCCAGTCAGCCAGATCGCGCGGGAAGTGGGGATTAGTCGGACTTCGGTCTATAAAATCAGCAGTGAGCTCGGATACACAACATCGCCAGCAGGGCCGCGGCTGGACACTCCGGTATAGACGGCAGGTAGTCCGCCTTTCTAGAAGGGCAGCTAGCCATTATTTCAATAATACTAGATAACGTATTATTTAAATAATGGAATCTCCCACAGGCCCAGCTTGATCAGTTCGCGAGCGGGTGCGTAATACACGTTAATGACGAATCCAAGTCTCGTTCATTCGCTCCCATTGAAGATATCGTCATCCATCTCTGTGCCAGCAAGCGCTATTAGCGCGAGATAAGAGTACCCCTCGACCCACTTGTGGATCAGTAGCTCATCAGCAGCGCTATGTTGCTTGCTGCGCAGAAGATCGTCTGCGTGCACGCGACGCAAGTGTGCAAAAGATGGATGTGCGATCAAAGCATCTACTCTGATATCATTGCGCTCCCACGCCAAATCCCAACTTCTCCGAAGTTGCCATTCCAGCTCGACAATCTTGTCAAGATCGTCCTGGGATAGTGACGTGTCTGTGTCTGTCTCTGACCAGCTCGTGCCTGCGGACACCTCTTGCTCGATGTTATTGCGTTCTAAGTGTTTCATGTCATACCCCAAATGTGTTATCAAAAATATAAGTCAATGATAACGCTTTTTCAACACCAAGGCGGTTAAGAACTTGTGTCTATAAGGGTGTTAAATATCGATTTATATTGACGGATTCTGACAGAAGGCCTATGTTGATAACAGAAATAACGTTATTAATCGTTATCATTGTTACCAAAAGGGGCATATCGTGGGTCAAGCAACAGAAAAGAACGTCAGAGCAGCTATCAAGCATCTGGAAGATGAAGGAAAGAAAGTCACAGTTAGAGCGATCTACAAGCTCGTCGGTGGCAACTATAATGCTATCGCCGAACTTTATCGCGCGGTGACTGAAGAGATCACTGTCGCGGAGCAAGCCCCAGCAGACATTCTGCTCCTTTTTACTGATCTGGCTGATGACTTGTACAATAAAGTTAGATCTAAAGCAGAAGCTGCCTTTTCCGGCGAGCGCGCAGGCATGAAGAACCAGATCGACGGCTTGACGTCTGAGCGGGACGACGCGGGAGAAGCTGTCAGTGAACTTGAAGCAGAACTCGCAGAGTTAAAAAGTACTCAGGCTGAAGATGCGGCAGCCTCAACTGCTGAGATCACCAGATTGCGCGCAGAGCGAGACCAAGCAGTTGGCAAAGCTGACGCTCTCACCCAGCAAGTCGAAGCTCTCTATAAAGATCATGCAAAGCGTCTCGATGAGACGGAAGCTGCACATGCGGCCGCACTAACGGCTTTGAAGAATGATCAACTTCAGACACTTGCAGACGGTGAGGCAAAGCATGCTGCAGCTCTGACTGATGCGAAGGAAGGCTACAGCACTGCACTTGCGAATAACAAAGCTTCTTATACAGACGCACTAGCTGCCGTAGAAGCAAAAGTCACTGCACTGCAAGCAGATCTGAAAGCACGTGACGCCGCCCTGGCAGCTGTTAACAATGAACTTACATCTACAAAGTCAGCACTTACAGATGTTACGCGAGATCGAGACGCCCATGCCAAATCCGCTACGGCTGCTCAGGCAGCTTTGGCTGAAGAGAAGTCTACCGCTCGCGACGCGCGCCAGGACGTCGAGAAACTTTCTGTTCAAGTCGAGAGTCTGAGGAAGGCTGTCGAGAAGCTCACCCCTGCAAAATCCGCGGAGATTGATAGTGATGAGGCATCAAATGTCACGAGTATGATGAAGCCGTAACTGTGAGTGTTGACATGTATACATGTCAACACTGCCCCTGCCCTGACGCCCCTACTTCTCCCTACCGTGCCAGTAGAATTATTATACCGGCACGGTTTTTTCTGCGGTGCGGACTCGTTAGCTGGACGTCTTTAATGCTAGTGAAACCTTCATACAGTAATACTATATAACGTATTATTTAAGGATCCTCAGATGCACTTCAGTGAGTTCAGCATATCGCGCGACAAATTTCTGCCGCTTGCTAACCCTCCTGGCAAGCTGAATCCGCTTACCGGTGAGGTCATGCACGACGAGCATCAGAACGAGCTGCATCTCGCTAAAGTAAAAATGTGGTGGGCCGAACATCGATTTCTAAGATCCCTCGCCGGCGATGACCTTGTCTTCTACTTTGGCCTCACCGGCGGTGCAGCCAGGCGCGTCGTAGTGACTGGTCGCAACATCTCCGCCGGCGCTGCGGAAATTGAAGAACTAGTAGGCGCCTCGAATGACGTCATCGCTAACCTCGATGCGCAAGTCATCGACGGTCCGTCTACAAAAGCTGCTGGCTCGCGCATTGCCGCACTGCCTGTGATCGTTGGACCAGATGCGCTGGTCCAGATTACCGAGGGCGACTTGACGGCTCTGACCAGCTCTGAAGTGCCCCTCGCCTCTCATATTCAGTACACTGTGACTGATGCTTGGACATCGAAGACCTGGCTGACTGCAAGCTACATCAGCGCAGCGAGAAGCTATCTCCAAGCTAGACAGAATATCGACACCACGACTGCCGAGGCTGAAGTAACAGCGTTAGAAGATTTCCTAGAAAGGCGCGAAATCGACCGAATTGCAATTCGCCAAAGGACAGGTGCTAAGCACCAACTTTCCGTGATGTTCGAAGATCGAAACAGGATACGGCACACCTACCCCACGATCTCTATAATCCCAGCGGCGCCCGGCATGCCTGATATCGTCGACACTCCACCCAGACTGCGCCGATCATCCCAAGTTCCCCTTTGCGAGATACAATTTCGAGGGATCGACATTGTCTATGTTGCGCGTGAACACCTCGACGGCATCACCTTGCGCGCAGAATTGGCAGGTCGAGATCTGACTAAGCTGTGAATAAGATGACATGTCTCTTCACATCATTCTTAAATAATACGCTATCTCGTATTATTTAAGAACCAGAACGACGTCGATCATCACAAAGTGGGTCGGCAACGAGGCTGGCCACATGTTAACATCAGAAAGCGGCCTGCTCTTGATGTATTACGCCACCGCATTCGAAGTGCATCGCTATATAAATAAGGGGTTTCTGAAGATTTGTTCGTTTTCTAGCGTATTTTCTGAACTCTTTGTTCACTCAATGCGTACAGACAGTTCGTTTTTAGCGCTCGAAAACGAACTGTTTGTACGCAAACTTATAATCTGAACAATCCGAGCTCTCGCATAACCTCATGCTTGGTTGCTTCAGTTACTTCGCGCGCTTTAGCTGTGCCCGTCCTAATTACATCGAGAACATAGCCAGGATCCTGCGCCAGCTCGGCGCGACGGCTTCGGATGGGCGCGATGAGGTCTTGAAGGATATCATCAAGCCTAGCCTTGATCTTGCTATCTCCCAGCCCCCCATTTCTGTATTGCGTTTTCAACTCCTCGACCGCGATCACATCGTCATCAAAAGCATCGAGATAAGCGAACACTACATTTCCTTCTACACGACCCGGATCACTTACCTTCAGATGATTTGGATCCGTGAACATCGCATGCACAGCAGCCGCGATTTCATCTGGGCTTGCGGAAAGCTGGATCGCGTTGCCGCCAGATTTTGACATCTTTGCCTTACCATCGATCCCCATGAGCCTGCCCGATGCGGGAATCAAAGCTTGTGCTACTGGCAACACTTCATAGCCCGCCTCCGCATTAATCCTCCTTACGATTTCATTTGTTTGCTCGATAAGCGGCGCCTGATCTTCACCTACTGGCACAACAGTTGCTTGGAATGCAGTAATGTCTGCTGCTTGAGCAGCAGGATAGCACAAGAATCCCGCGGGAATAGCACGGCCGAAACCGCGCGCTTCAATCTCGGTCTTAATAGTCGGATTCCGCTCTAATCGAGCAACAGTCACGAAATTCAGATACAACATCGACAGCTCGGCAAGAGCTGGAAGATGTGACTGCAAACAGATCGTCGTCTTTAAAGGATCAATGCCGACAGCAAGATAGTCGAGAGCAACTTCCAGCACACTGTCGCGCACTTTTGCTGTATTGTGCGCGTTATCTGTGAGCGCTTGGGTGTCAGCAAGCAGCAGATACTGTACATGGGTGTCTTGCAGCTTCAGGCGGTTCCTAAGCGATCCTACATAGTGACCAATATGCAGTGATCCAGTCGTCCGGTCCCCAGTCAAAACAATAGTTTTAGTCATCGTGATATCCCCTTAGAATGAGGCTACCGCAGAAACATTACGCACAAAAAAGGCCGCCCTGCGGCAGCCAAAATGTCATGTGAAAACAGGCCGCCTTTTTAGAAGGTCAGCCACCAGATGTAGGAAATGATGATCGTCGTTTTCATAAAGCGCACATAGCCTTTGCAGTGTTTCTCAGTCAACATGGTCGTTTTGGTAGGAATGGGCGGAATTGAACCGCCGGATCAACAGTAATCTACTGCAAAAGGATTATAAGGCCTTCACCCGCACCAGCGCACTCCCGAAGCCGTTTAATAACTAAACGGGTATTCGGGTGCTCAGATGTGTGTGCGTGCGTGCGTAGGTCATAAAGCATCGTTAACCTGCACCGACATATCCGTCAACTCGTGATTATCGACGACACCCCTGCCCTGCTGAAACAGTAATGTTTCATCAGTGAAACGGGCATGTTTCGCGCATGAAACGTCTGATTTCAAATCTGAAACCAGACAGCACTCCCCTGCCCTACCCATTCTGAATTCTTAAGAACTTCTTAAATGCATACATATGTAACTACATGCATTTAATCACATTTTCATACGTTCGCATCTATATTCTTACAAGTGCATACAAAGTGTATGTGCGTGTGTTCACAAGGATATTTTATGCCAATTATTAGTGTTGCAAGCCCAAAAGGTGGCTGCGGGAAGACAACTACTTCCATTACTCTGGCCTGCGAGCTGGCTCGAAAAGGGCTATCCGTCGTCATTGTGGACGCGGATCCACTGATGTGGAGTTACAAGTGGGGTGAGCTCGACGGTCGACCCGCAAACATTCAGGTCATCGGTGGGGTGAAAGCAGAAGACGTCGCGGTCGTAGCGATGGATGCAGCTGAGCGTGTCGATTTTGTCATCGTAGATTCGGAGGGCACTGGGAACCTAGCTACTGCAAATGCCGTTGGCGCTAGCGATTTGGTCATAATTCCAGTGCAAGGAAGCGCTATGGACGGCGAAGCCGGCGTCCTGACGTTGGCGATGGTGGCTAGCGAAGGTCGTAAGGCACGCCGGGTCATCCCAGCCGCCGTAGTGCTCACGCGGACGCGTCATATCGAGACAAGAGCAGTCAAAGCACTTCGTGAACGATATCAAGAGCTCAACGTGCAGCTCATGCACACATCAATCGCTGAGCGCGCAGCATTCAATGCTTTGACAGATTTTGGTGGCGATCTCGTCGATCTGCCAAAGACGGAGATGGGATCAAACCCAATGGGTGCGATGCAAAACGCAGCCGAATTCGCTGAGGAAGTCTTAGAAATCGTTCAGGCAATCATGCCCGACTACAAAATGGAGGTAGCGTAATGTCTACAAAACAACGCAGAAGCCTGGCCCCCGCGGTCAACGGAAACCTCGATTGGGGCCGTGGCACTGACACAGCCGAGGCCCCTGCCCCAGCTCCTAAGCCTGCGCCACGCCCTGCATCAGCGGCTCCGGAGAAGGTTCGAAAAGTGCGCAAACAGCGTGTGACAAGAGACAGCTTTAGCACACGTGTAGAAACTTCAATGCTGAACCTTTTTTACGAGCACACGAATGACGCCGGTGTCAGCGTAGTCGATGCTCTTGATGAAGCGATGCGCGATTTCTTGATCAAAAAGAGCCTGATGTAAGAACACTCTTACATCGTGTCTGAGCATTCTTACACGCATATGCACTATGCATACATCGTGTCTGAAAATGTATGAAAGCGAGCACCTCAGAACAGAGGTTCTCGCTTTTCTCTTATTTTTCAAAAGCCTGCCAAAAGTGTTACGGCCGTAACACTTACTTCTTCGGCTTGATCTTAGCTTTCGACAGTGCTTCCTCGATCAGATCCATCATTGCAATGATGTCTGCTTTACTAGCGGCTTTGTCGCCATCTTTCAGAACTTGTAACTGGCCGTCTTGGGATGCTTGGAGTGAAAATCCGGTCGACAGATTGAGCCTCTGGCCCTCACGAGCGACAGTCACGTGATTTGCCCGCCTGGACATTTTGATCCTTGCCGGCGTCTTTTCAGCGTCTTTTTCTAGCAGGGAGATCAAGCGACGGATTTCTTCAACTGATGCTTCCGCGATATCCTTAGATAAAGCTTCGAGATCGGCTTTGTTTTTGTAGCACTTGCTGCCCTGGTTGACTGCAGAACGATTAACACCGATCTGTTCCGCGATATATGCCTGTGTTGTCTTCGCAGGAAAGCTGCTAGCAATCTCTCCGATACTTAACATTTGTTCCCAAGGCGTCAAATTGGCGCGCACAGTGTTCTCAGTAAATCGCTCAACCAAGTCCTCAACTGTTAGATTTTCCGTAGTCGAATTGGTAGAAACCAATGCTAAAACTTTAATACCCAGCATGCGACATGCAGCGAGACGCCGCCGGCCGCTTTGGACGACAAATGTATCGGTGGTGAGTGTTGGATTCTCTGCGTTTGGCTTCCAATTTGCATCAGCGGGCCTAACCCGGATGGGCTGCCGCTGCCCGCGCTCTTTGATGTTCTGCACAAGACTATCGAAATCCTTAGCGCCCCCAAGAGCGTCGAGGCGGTCAGTGTCGACTTCATCGATAAGCTGGTGAGGATCGAGCTCGAGAGCGACGCGCCCTTCAAGAACTCCGCGAACAGCATTGGCCCGAAGCATCTCAGCTTCTTCCGAGAGATTCTCAACTAAGAATTCGATTGTTCCTCCCGCTGGGCCATTCATGATGCCGCTGGAGGGTCTTTTCACAGGTTTTTCAGCCTCGGCAACCGCTGCTACTTCTTCTGCCGTTGGTTTAGCTGGCTTGAAACGTGCCATCGGTTACCCCCAAAATTCTTTGACAAAGGTTTCTCCGAACCCACGACTTGGCAGGCTGGGAAGAACACGGCCGACGAGGTAGTCATTTACAGCATTAGCATTCGTCATGAAGCTTTTTGCTGACGCACGACGGTTGGTTGGTGGGGTATACTCATAGATCGACATGTATTCTTCAGCTGCATTTGCAATCGCATCCGAGCGAGCGTACCACACCTTGCTGATCCCGCCTGGGGCCCAGAGATGCAAGTCAGAGATTTGTGCAATGTCGCGATCATTTGCAGACTGAACGATAGTTGGCAGCACAATATGGCCGCCTCGGCCCACTTCGAGCTGCTTTTCTGCACTACACACCACAGCGAGATACTCTCCGAGAGAGTTTACGTATGTAGTCAATGTGGACAGATCGAAGCCTTTCAAAGTGATCGGAATGATTAAGGTGTCCGCTGCGACGACACAGTTCAATTGCATCAGTGTGATAGAAGGCTGCTGATCGATAACGATAACGTCCAGCGTCTCACCGAGAGCATTTTCATATGCTTCTTGGTTGAATGACCCATCCTTGTTACGCAGATCTTTCAGGACAGTTTTTGGTGGATAAGACCGATCCCAAAGGTCAATGGCATCTTTAAGAGTGCGATATGGTTTCTTGTTCGAGCGCGCTTTCAGATAAAGCGCAACGTCACCGTTAAGGATGTTAGCACCTCCAGGAATGAGTCGGATGCCTGGCCAGGCTGTTTGCTGCCAGATCGCATCAAGTTCTTCCGGTGTCCGAGGTGCACTGCTTTGCGCACCCGGCTCTCCCACGCCCATAAAGTCCGCGAGAGTTAGCGTCGCCTCATCAAAGAGCTTGGTAGTTTCATCGGCGAAATAGAGGCTGGCAGTCGCCTGTGGATCTGCGTCGATCACTCCGACTCTCAGGCCATAAGCCAAGCTCAGATACTGAGCGAAGTGTGCTGCGGACAGACTTTTCCCGGTGCCACCTTTCTGAGAACCGAAGGCAACTACAGTGAGTGGATCCTCAGGCTGCCGCCAATGAATATATTCCCGCCTCCGTGTCGATCTCGAGCCTAGCATGCCACGCATCTGCATCATATCAGAAGGAGAATAAGTCGTCTCTCTGCCGATACGCTGGCCGGCGGGAAGGTCGTCATCGCTATTTCCTTTATCAACCAGCGTTTGGGTCTGAATCCCCATGAACGATGCCACTTCATTTTTGGAAAACCTTCGCGTGACCCGCTTGCTGAGTGTCTCGTCGCGATGAACTCTAGTGTCGAGTTGGCCCATCGCCATCGAAATTTTATCGACAAACTGGAGGGTGCTTTGCCTTTCTATGACTGGATCAGCTACACTGGCATCTGGTACTGCTAAGGCCTCTGACATCTGCCTGTTCCTTTCGATCTACTTTACGCCAGAATACAACATGCTGGAGAGCTGACCAACAGCTGTTTCTTCGATCTCCAGCTTTTCAAGTTAGATTTTATTACTCTGAGCCGGCTTTGTTGCGGAATTGTCCCAGACGCCGCACTAACTAGCTCCTCAAACTGCCGAGGAGCGGGCGGGTACTTCCAAAAGTGCTTCCAGATATCGCGAATATTCGCCGTGAGAGTATCTAAACCTAGCTGCGAGAAGTTGCGCGTCGAAAGGCATTGAACTTGGGCATTCAGTGTCTCTGCAGGACATTCAACGCCGAGACCCTGCCAAGTCGCGCTCAGGGTCTCGGACATAACTGCCCTTGGAACCTGTTCGTCGCGCACAATGGCGTGGCTCTGCAAGATAGCTTCGGTGCGCATTACTAGATCTTCTGAGACGGGCTTAGAGAATTGTCCGAATGGTGCGCCACGCGTGCACTCCAGCCATTCTAAGTAAATCTTCTCCACCACCACGTCTGCCGCGGCTGTGACTGGGCCAGGCTTGGATGAACGATCCGAAGTGTCCGGCACAGAAGTGTGTGTTTCATGTATTTTGTGTTTATACGAAGTAAGGCGTTCACTAGAGCAAACGCTGCGTTCAGTCTGTCGAACTAGGGTAGGGGCCTTCGCGCTAGATTTCCCCTTTGTCGATCTTTCTTTAAGCGTCGTGATCCAAGCACTCCAAAAAGTGACGAAATACTTGAGGCGATAGTTGTACCCGCTCGCCATAGTTTGGGTCTCGGTTGTAATCAGACCAAGGTCTCGCAACTCTTCGATATATCCACTGATCGCCGCGTTACCGCGCTTCATCTTAGCGCCAATCTGCTTAAGGGTCGGCCAAGACCATCCCTTCTTGTCGGCCAAATTGCATAGATATGAAAGAACCCGAAACGCGCCGGGGGTCATTTCGAGCTCAAGAAGTGCTGGCGGGAGGGCGAGAAAACCCTTGTTAGTGTCTAAATTCAGCGCAGCGGACATAATTTCTCCGATCTCGCAAAAATAGTGTCAACTATTGCTTGCGACAGTGGGGGTGTGGCGCTATTCTGAAATCCACATCACTAGATTTGCAGAACAGCAATTTTACTTAGGAAGCCGTACAGTTGACGCTGTGCGGCTTTCGTTCGTCTGGGGCTAGGTCATCTGCTCTCTCCTGCCACTCGACCTTTTCGGTCCTGTTCTATTGATGCCATTTGTTCCCCAAAATGGCATGTTAGAGCAAGCACTTTCTGAATAATTATCGGGTTACTTAAAGGCCCAACTCATTTCAGCTTTCTAACCATCTGAATTTTATAAGAATTCATATTTCGTGCTGAGAAGGGCAGGGGAGGTGTGCACCCTATGTCAGGGTGGTGTTTGTGGCTTTTTGACCATGTTAGACACCATATTTTGCGGTCCCACCGAATCTGAGGGCTGAGTCTGGCGTCTGTGCCGGTGTGAGACAAGTGTGGGTCTACATCTATAACAATCACCTCGATTACAGTCACAGCGCATTGTCCGACGGCCGCGGAAGGCAGAGTTACGAATGTTACTCCTCAAAAATGCGAAAACTCGACAGATTTCTCTGCCGAGCTCCACGTTTTTTTGGCTGCTGCAACTGTAGTGAAACCGAGCAGATTCCTTACAGTCCTTTTTCGCGACTGCTCCAAGCTGAGCCGCGATACATATTTTATATACGATGCTTATCGCATTTAGCAACCCATTTTCTTTCCTAGTTGTTGTGTCGTTAATAGTTTCTCACAGAATATTCTGCCATCTTTAATAAGTTCTTAACGATCCAAACCGGGGCTTTGTTGTATTACTCAGACTGCAAACATATTTGCAAAAAACGGGTGATCTCATCCGAGATAGTTTCTTTCTGCTGCATGGCTGCTGCTAGAGATATTATCGCAAGGCAGGAACCGAGTATGTACAATTATAACAAAAATAATAGTCCAAATTCCGCTTTAGCAATTTTGCTATTACCACGTGCGCGCACTCTAACCAGAGTAGAAGCGGCAGGCCAGAAAGACGCTGGCTCCGGGTGTCACAGCTAAATCGTAAGACTACTCATCAACTACATTCGTTTCCCTCTAACACGATCAAGCTGTGGATCGAGTGTGAAACGCTTCCAAACTACTTAGAGTATTATCGACAAGTATACTGTGAGCCAGAACGCTGGGATCCCGTCGAACACATTGAGCTTCTGCACGGCCAGTCGCCTGATAAGAATAATTTCTTCTCTATTGAGCGGAACTTTGAGTCTCACATTGCAGGCCTGACGGAAGAAGAGATCGAGGCGTGGATAGCTGAGTATCCTTCAATTCGGAAAAACGTGAAGGAAGGACGCGCTTGGAGACCGCGGAGTTTTCAGACTCGGCGTCTATCTGGTGATGATCCTGATTTCGTGATGATGAGTTATCTCGACAGCTTAGCAGGGCAGAAAGACGTGTACGTGTCGATGTCCGAATTCGGCAATCCACTTTATTTTGGTCCGCAAATCAATTTGAGAAAAAAAGAAAAAGAGGTCGGCGTTCCAGAAAAACTTTTGACGCAAGTAATGCGTTACAAGCGCGACCAGTCTAACGCGCATCACGTGAGCGCGCTGTGGCTCGACTTTGATAACTTATATAATCATGACTTAGATCATCGACAAATCGCAGCGGCATTTTTATCGTCGTGTGATTTGCTCGACAAGCCGCGTCCGACATACATAATGTTCACTGGACGCGGCATCAGCCCAGTCTGGCTGTTAGATAAACATCATAAAGTGAATAGTACGAAAGGCTGTGTTTTAGCTCGATGGAAGCTCATGATGAACGAATTGATGGATATTTTCAGAGATTTTCAGCCCGATCCTGCTGTCGTCGATATAGCAAGAGTCTTACGTGTGGCGGGCACAGTAAATAGTAAATCTCTTGAAGTAGCTTACCCGCTTTACGTCAACAAGACTGCAACCGGCGAAATAATGCGCTACGATATAGACGAACTTTCTGATAAAATCCTTCCGATCTGTCGCGAACAGTATCTCGCGATTGCTCAAGAAAAATACGAAGTGCAAGGCAAGATCTGGGCGCGCGAGAATCTAAAATTCAGAGCTGCACGATCTGCAAGGAAGAAACACCGCGGACAACGCAGTAGAGAGCACACAATTGTTGAAGATCTCGATAAGTTGCGTGAGCTGAGGTGGGGTGCAAATCGTGCAATTGATGATGGCATGCGTGACAAGTGGCTACTCATTCGTATGTCCAGCTTTGCACACATCAATGCGATCCCAGTTCTCATAAAAGAGATTAAGAAACAAGGTAAGTCGATAGGTCTGAGTGAAGACGAAGCGATGTCATATATGTCAACGGTCATACAAAGGGCGGATCAGCAGGTGAAGCTGCTGCAAGCTCAAGCCGACGGCATCGATCCGGCATCATTATGTCTAAAATACTACGATCCCAGTCAAAAATCACTGCTTTATCGCTATTCTGTCAAAACAATGATCAAGTATTTGAACATTTCTGAAGAGGAAATGCGCGCTGCTGATCTAAGAATATTGATTGCCCCGGATCTGCGTCGTGAGCGGCGTCGCAACAGAGCAGCATCACAGCGTCAGCAGACGACTACTCCGCGTTCGCGCGAAGAGATCGCTTCAACTGCGAAGCGGGAAGCACATGCTCTGCGCAACAAAATGGACAGTCAAAACTGGTCTATTCGCGCAGCAGCAAAAGAGTTGAACATGACACCGTCTAAAGTTCAGCGCATTTTGAAACACCTTTGACGATCCTCTGATTCGTCAAAGGTGTTTGTGAGGGTGTATCGGTTTGTGGCTGTAAATATTATACCTCGCCGGAGGCAGGATTTTATACTTGTCTTATAGTATAAGAGGGGCTGCTTATGATGAGTGAGCTGCATCGAGTAAGTATCATTCAGCACATCAAGTGTACTGAGGGCGCCCCATCAACCGTCATGCGGCCTCCAGGGCGCCTCTCGTGGCTGTTTAAAGGTGGTATCAGGCTCGATAGCGAGTGTGACGTCATCATAACGCGAACAGCGCTTAGAAAGCCTGTCAGAGCTCGTCATCCAGCCTCTGACAGGTGTGGAGTCTTATTCTGCGTTCGCATGGCTCCGTTCGCTCTAAAATACACCCTCACATTCATAAATGAGGGTGTATCGGTTTGTGGCTGTAAATATTATACCTCGCCGGAGGCAGGATTTTATACTTGTCTTATAGTATAAGAAGGGATCTGAATGGGGCAGCAGTTTAACTATCACCACTTTTAAGAAGTGATAAAACATGCGTTGTGCGCGCTAGCAGCATGTACAACGGTCTGAGTTCATCTGAGATGCCATCATCTTCTTTTATCGTGACATCGTCTATTGCAGACAGAATGAGTTCATTCATATCCTCAAAAAGGTCTCGAAGTAGCGATCTTGGCAATCCTAAGTCCGTCCGATCATTCCCGAAGATATCGCCGAAATCCAACTCGTCGTTATCATCGTTAATGAAGTCTCCAAGCACGAATTGTGAGATCGGACCGCTTACGTCCACTACCTCTGCTTCTACTTTCTGCTCACCTAGCTTCTTGCGCCAGTCAGATTGCGCTTTGGTGATGTGGCCAGGAATATACTCTGATGCAAGTTTTGAGGCGGTTTGAAGCACATTGTTGATGTCTGCGGCGGTCACTGAGGCCGGTTCTGAAACACAGAAAATCTTATGCATCTCATCGGTTACTTCGATCTCGTCGAGTAGGTCAGATCCAGTACTACTCAACAAATTTGAGCAATCTTCTTTCCAATTAATGTAAAGGTGCTCGCAGATCGGATCTTTGATGCCCAATTCTTTTGCTGTGGCGAATGCTTCTTTGAGCAAAACCTTTGAGTCTACATTACCACTGGCAGTGATAACTTCGCCGGTAGAGCAAATGTAATCTCGACCATCTTCGAAATACGGCAGGATCCTCCATCGTCGTCCTGGGGCGCCGATCAGATAGACGCCGTCGATCAGTGCGTTCTGAAAGACGATGAATTCATCACTGAGGTAGGATTGGAGTTCTGTGATGAACTCTTGTTGCTTTGGGGTGCCTCGTGGTTTTGCAGGAATGATCCTTGCCATGGTTGCAGCTTTCTTTTGTTGAAATCTGCAAATGGGAAAATCGGTGGCTTGATGCAAATTGTGCCCCGCATGCCCCTGTCAATCGCTTCCTGAAGAGCCTGAAGGTTGGAGGCTTGGAGGGTGTCCTCCTCGATAGTTACTTCTCGTCAGCCCCCCTCCAAGCGCTGTCTAAGAGGAAGGTTTTGGGCGCCGTTTATTAATCTTCTGACAGCCCAAAGCTTGCTTTTTGTTTTGAGATCGCAATCTGGGAATGTGAGGGTCCTATCTGTAGCCAGTTGTGTCCGTATCCGCGAATGGGCTCTGCCCATCCCGCGTCACGCACATACTGACCAGGGGGCTACACCCCCGTGGACCCCCAAAGTCGAGCTTGCATGATCATGCATGTGTGAATGTTTTCATACTGTCTGACGATGTAAGTGCATGCAAGTAAATGCATTTTGTATGCATACGTAAGAAAGTTGTAAGAAGATGACTACAAAAAAGGGCCAGGGAAGCAACAAGCGTAGGCTGCAGGACTCAGTTCTGGTGAGGATGGATGCTGAGACCTACGATTTTGTTGTGAACCGCGGCCGCCTTCTAAGCGTAAGCAATGCGACCGTGATCCGGGATCTCCTCATCTCAGAGTTTGAGCATTCCGGTGCCTCACCATCTGTCAAACGTAAGCGTGGCAACAACCGTAGGCCGTCCGCTCAAATTTTGCGGGGGTTGGAATTTCTGGCAGCTATTAACAGGGTCGGCAACAACTTCAATCAAGCCATGCGCGACATCAACACTGCTCGAAAAGCCGGCGACATCGATCCGTTTCTGTACCGTGAGCTAATGTCTAAATTGGATAAGCTCGCGATCACGATGGCAATTGT
Source organism: Sulfitobacter brevis (assembly GCF_900112755.1). GTDB lineage: Bacteria > Pseudomonadota > Alphaproteobacteria > Rhodobacterales > Rhodobacteraceae > Sulfitobacter > Sulfitobacter brevis. The sequence goes on from NZ_FOMW01000021.1 coordinate 19,518, forward strand.
TAAGAACGCAATCACTGGAGACCTGGTGGACGACGAGGATGACGCGGCGTGATCCAGAAATCTGTCAGAGTGCCATCTGGCAAGACGCGCGCTATTGCGAATTACGTCGGCAATCCAGGAGAGAATGAAGAAGTCAAATGGCTGAAGGGCTGCAAAGAAGACATTTTGATCATGGGCCAGTCAGCTCAGATGTGTGGCCGTACATACGGTGTCCGCCATGTCATCCTATCGCCCGGCCAAGAATTGAGTACAGCGCAGCTGACAAAACTGATCGGCGAGTTCGTCCGAGAGTACAATGTGCCGAAGTGCTCGCAAGACGCGATCTGTGTTGTCGCGCACAAGAAACAACGCGCTCAGGATGAGCAGCCTCACCACAGCAAGGCGCTACAGGGTTACGAATGGCACTATCACCTGACGTGCCCGGAAGTCAGCACAGACAACGGCCGGGTCCTAGACAATAAGCACACCAAAATCCGGGACGAGAAGCTGGCACGTATTGCAGAGCTGCGTTTCAGTCACGAGATCGTGCTAGGTCGGTTCAACAAAGAAGTTTACACCCAACTCACAAAAGAACGCCCTGAGTTGGAACTGTCGCGATATCAGGCAGCGATGGAAGAAGCCAACGTTGCAGCTGGCAAGAAACGTGAAGACTGGCTCGAGTATCGCGCATATGCAGCTTATTCGACGGCTGAACATCAAACAGTAAATCGCAAGCTTGATGTCATTTCTAAGAAAACTGGCGTGGATTATCGCGACAAGCTGAACCTAACTTTAGTGAAGAAAGACCTGCTTAGGCTCGCAGCCGGTGGTGACATGCAGACATTCCTTCAAGGCATCGAAGATTTGGGTCTCGAAGTTCATCCTGGCAAGAAAGCTGGGGTCTATAGGGTCTTTGCAGGGCAGATCGACCTTGGCTCTCTAGATCGCTTGTCACGGCTACCGCGCAACGCATTACACGAAGCAATTTTAGAAAGGAAATCTAATGTCAGAAACACAAAAACGGGTTCGAAATCCCAAGAAGAGCAACCTCACAAACCAAGAGCAGGAGTTTCTCGTCTCGACCTACGAGACGGTGAAAAAGATCTTCAACGCGTTAGACGAGCCGCTGCCGGAGGAGGGGGGTCGGGAAGGGGATCCGACAGTGGAACTGCTGAATCAGCTAGTGCAGGAAGTCGCAGAGGTCAAAGCTCAGCAAGCGCAAATACTAACGCTTCTCCGAACGCTCGCAGTCTGAACAGTCGCCGAGTTAAAGGGCACTTTAACAGGGCTCGGTGCAGTGCGTTTGCTTCAGATGTGTTATCGCGCCGAGTCGCTGACCCATCTGGCACAGAGAACTTCGATCTTGGCGATCTCGGGCGTAATGTAATTGCCGGTGAGAAGGGTCCAGGGGAGGGCAACCTGCGGCAACCCTAAATTCCGAGTTTCAAACCGCTTGGGGTCCGGTTTAGAATTGGAGGAAGGAAGAATGCATTTCCTCCTACGCCTGCGCCAGAAGTAACCCCTCCTTTACACTGCGTTGCCGATCCTCTCTTCGCCCCATTGTCATGTGCTCATGATCGGTAGTGATGACTTCTATTTTCCTATTTGGCAGGACTTTCTTACCAATAGTCAGAAGCTCGTCCAAGGAAATCATCCCAGTGTTTGAATAGCTGAGCACAAGGGACGAGTTGCTCGTCCTGACACCATCAAAAAGGTCTTCAAATGCGCCGCGAACTTGGGACTGAATGCAGAATGGCGACTGATGACGCTCCTCGCGGTATCGCCCTTTGACGACTTTACCCCTTTGGACTTGAAGCTTTGGGAAGTCATATAAAACCAGCGTTTCCAATGCATGATAGAAGCGGCTGTAATGCACGAAGCAATACGGAGGGTCAGCATAGACTGTGCCTCCCCCAAAGTTACTCAGGCAGTCCTTAAAGTCGAGGGCAGTGGATTGATGTGTCATGACCACAGGCCGATCAGGGATGTAGTTCAACACGTCGTTGTACTTCCGCTGGAAATACTGACCAATTGAGCGCTTTCGATAGATCAGGATGTCCTTATGCGACGAATTTGTTTTGGCATCTCGATACTGAGCATAATGCCCTGTACCTTGGCTAGCGTATGCCATTGCGAACATCAGCGAAGACATTATGGCGGGATAGATCGGCTTGGACCGGTAGCCTTCAGCAACCTCTCTTAGCGCATCAATCCAGAGGCATTGCTCATAGCTCCACCAAGTCCCTGAATAGTTCTTTGCGAAGAGGTGCCATCTGTAATCGAAGGATTTGTTTAAAAGCTCACGCTGACGTTCTTCGTGTTTGTTGAAGACTGCGAAAGGCATATCGCTATCGTAGTCTACTACCAACATACGCTTGCGGTGTCCTAGGATCTCACCAGCGAGACCCAATAGGTGATCTGCGCTAGGGGTCGATTGATCCCGATGTGATCTGTTGTATGTGTCAGCGAGCAAACCAGAGTAGGCCTGAATGTCGTTTGACACCACGGTGGCCTGTTGCCCAATCGCACCAGCCAAAGAGCCGCTGCCTGAGAACAAATCGCATATAGGGCGGTCGTCGCGCACGTGATTGATGCCACTAAGTACAAAACCCATGATCTTAGACTTAGACCCCATGTACTTAATAAGGCTTGGGTATTCCCGCGCTTTCAGGCAGTCTAAGCCTTGGACAGTTGTGAGCAAAGCTTCGCACTCCGATATAAATATTATCCTAAAACGGGATAGTGTTTTGTATGGAAGATGGGGTCTCCGGGTCAAGTGGAAAAATGGCTACCGATCAGCAAGACGCACAGAACGCAATTCAACGGGAGATACTGATTGGTATCAGGGTGACTGCGCAGCTAACGCAAACGCAGCTTTCCCAAAAGCTTGGGCATCCCCAAAGCTATGTCTCGAAATATGAGGCTGGACAGCGGAAGTTGACATTGATTGAAGTCAGAGAGATCGCGCTGTGCTGCGGTGTTAGCTTGCTCGACTTCGTTGCACAGTTTGAGCAAGAATTGAAATTGAGTGAAGGCTAGTATGGACCCGTACAGTTATTTCCCAGCAGGATTTTCCGACAAGTACGGCATCCTAGAATGGCGTCATGCCTTGGCCATCTTGAAGGGAGAGTTCTCTGAACAGTTTGAAGACTTATGTGAAGTCTTAGACGCGTTTGAGCTCAGGGAAAGTAGCATAATGCGAGGCGGCGGAGGGAAGTCACTTGTCTCAGGATACCTCGACGGAGCCCTATACAAGCGGGGCTGGGCGGAAAAGGGATTTGATACGGCCACGATGATTGATGGTGTAACCTACGCGACCCCCACCCATAAGATTGATTGCGTTAAGGGGCGGATCGCGCTCGACATCGAATGGAACAACAAGACCGAATTCTTTGATCGCGATCTCAACAATTTCCGCATGCTTCACACTCTCGGTGCAATAAGTGTCGGGATTATCGTCACTCGCGACTCTGGTTTGCAGGCTGATATATTCAAGCCGCGTAATATTGGGAACAAGTATGGTGCATCCACAACCCATCTGAAGAAGCTTATTCCCAAGGTTGATGGGGGTGGCGCGGGCGGGTGCCCTCTACTGGTAATAGCAGTTAAATCGGGTGCGTTTGTCGCCGACATATAGCAAACTCATGAACTGCTTCTCTGTTACAGCTCTGATCCAATGTTGTCATTATGTGGTCGAATACACCCTTGTTCGTGCGAGCAAAATTGTTAGCCAGCGCGCTTTATTGCGTAACTGGAAGTGTTTTTGACATCAGGCCGCTTAAATAAGTCGACGAAAGCAGGCTTTTACCTTATTTCAAATCAAGCATAATAATAGTTGAGAACGAATGGCCTATTATAACTACTACATTGATGAAACTGGAAACCGGAATCCTGATCAGAAACCAGATCTGCACAGAGAGCATAGAGATTGGTTCGGTATTGGCGGGATAATGGTAAAAAGCGAAGATATCCAAGAATGCAAGGACAAACGGCAGGAATTTGCCGACAAATGGAATGTGACCGCACCTTTCCATATGACCGATATGCTCTCAAATCATAAAAAATTTGCTTGGCTTGGCAGAATTCCCGAAGAGAGGCGGCACAAATTTTGGGGAGAGTACAAGACTTTGCTCGCAACTGTGCCTGTAATTGGTCTTTCGTGCATCATTGATCGCCCCGGATACGTGGCGCGAGGTTATCTACAAGATAACCCAGATCGTTGGCTTTTGTGCCGCAGCGCGTTTGATATTTCCGTGGAGAGGGCCGCGAAAATTGCGCGAAAAGATGGTTGTAAATTAAATGTCATTTTTGAGCAGGATGCTGGGATCAACCAGATAATTGTAGGATATTTTGCGAGCTTGAAGGCTAACGGGCTTGGGTTCAACGAGGAGCGCTCAGACAAATATGGCCCGCTTACCCAAGCTGAGTTCGCGGAGACGCTTTCAGGCATAGAATATAAGCCCAAGAGCAACTCTATGTTACAGGTAGCAGATTCATATCTTTACGCTATGGCGAGGCACCCCTACGACAAGAAGTTCGACGTATATTGTCGGATCAGAGACTCTCGAAAGACTGGGGAGTATCCGAAACTCTGTGTATGAGGCTTAGCCCATGCGAGTTTGGCGGCTCATTTGTTGAACCGTTCTGGGTATAGGATAGCGAACTGATTGCGGGCAGCAACCCATTCTCTGACGGCCCTGCCTGTCTTCTCAAAACTGCGGATGGCCAGATAGATCAGCTTTGTCGCAGCATCATCAGTGGGAAAGCTACCGCGCGTTTTGGTGGTTTTTCGGATGACGCGGTTCAGGCTTTCAATCGCATTTGTCGTGTAGATGATTTTGCGCACTGCTGGTGGGAAGGCGAAGAACGGGATGACTTCTTGCCACGCGCGTCGCCAGCTTGGAGCGATTGACGGGTACTTTTGGCCCCATTCGGCCTCAAAATCAGCAAGGGCTTTCTCCGCCTCGGTGTCATCCGTGGCTTGATAAATCCGCTTGAGGTCTTTTGCGACGTTCTTGCGATCTTTCCATCCGCAGAAGTTCAGGGAATGGCGCACGAGGTGGACAATGCAGGTTTGGACTGTGGTCTCAGGGAATGCGGCATTGATGGCATCTGGAAAGCCCTTGAGGCCGTCCACAACGGCGATCAGGATGTCTTCGACGCCCCGGTTGCGCAAATTGTTCATCACCGAGAGCCAGAATTTTGCCCCTTCATTATTGGCAACCCATAGCCCCAGAACCTCACGTTCGCCCTCAGGAGTGACGCCCAGGGCTACGTAAACGGCTTTGTTCTTGACCTGACGGCTTTCCGCATCGCGGATTTTGACCCGAAGAGCATCAAGGAAAACAATGGGATACATCGGCTCCAGAGCCCGGTTCTGCCAGTCTGATACTTCCGCCAGAACGGCATCTGTGACGCGGCTGACAAGATCGGCAGACACCTTCAGCCCGTAGACCTCTTCGAGATGGGCGCGGATGTCGCGGGTCGATAATCCGGCTGCATAGAGGCCAATGATCTTGTCATCCATACCGTCGATCCGGGTTTGACCCTTCTTGATCAGTTCCGGTTCAAAACTGCCATCACGGTCGCGCGGGACATCAATCGGCAGCGCCCCATCATTGCCCTTCAACGTCTTGCGCGACGTGCCATTGCGGCGGTTGCTCTGTTGGTTTGTGGGCTGGGTGTCAGGCTCATAGCCTAAATGCTCGGTCAGTTCAGCGCCAAGCATCCGTTCCATCAGGCGCACCTTCAGCTCTTTCATCAAGCCCTGATCGCCCAGTAAATCGTCCGCGTTCTCAACGCCGCTCAGCAGCTCGTCTAAAACTTCCTTGGATATCGTCATTGTCGTCATGCTCCTTCGTTAATGAAGCATGGGCCAAATTACTCATACACAGAAGATCGGACACTCTC
>NZ_FOMW01000065.1 GCF_900112755.1 Sulfitobacter brevis
ATGGATGCTCTCCCTTTGAGTGATGCTTTCTGAAACATCAAAGTGGCACATTACGATGCCGGTAGGTGGGGGCATCCACGCCATCAACAAAGCCGGTCAAACCATTTAAGAGTAGCCCATTTCCGCCAATACTCCGCTCGCTGATCGAGAGCCATCAAGCTGTCGGGGTCTTTGACTTCTTTAACATTCTTTGACGACATTGAGCAGGTCGCTGAAGTCATCTCCGCAATAGGTGCTATGTTGAGCATCGTATTTAATGGTATATTAGCCGTTTCCATTGCACCTTGGCAGGCCAAATTACGCCCTAAAACCATGGCACGTATGGGTGTTCCATCTGCATTCAAAGGTGAAAGCAATAGCTTAAGAGCAAGCAGCAGTTCCCGAGCATTACGCTCGCCGTCTTCTTCTTTGGTTGAAAGCTCGTCCAGTCCATCAAATATCATCAAAACGGGCTTTTCATCGGTTTTGCGCCAATCGAATGGGTTTCCTGCTATGCCGGGGCTGCCATGCTTGCCAGTTGCGGTGTCGCGGCGGTCAACATACCGTACGATATCATCGTGAAGAGACCCTGAAAGGGTCATGTGTTGGAGTTGAATAAAAAGCACGCGAAAAGTACCGCCTTGGATCACTTCATGCGCGAAGGCTCGTGCAAATGAGGACTTGCCGCTTCCGGGACCTCCTGTGACAACACAAAGCGGATCATGCTGAGCGTCGCAAGAAAGCCAGTCTACGGCTGTTTTATGTAGGTCCGCCACGTGTGCATAGGTTTGCCACTTTTCTTCGCCATCCTCGTCCTCAATTTTAATGGTGTCGTGCCAAAAGCAGCGCGATGGTAAATAAACGGATTCTAGTGGGATGATTTCATCCTCATCCGGAGAGAAGGTTGGCGCGTCAGTGAATTGGTGGGAAATCCAATGGGCATGGCGGGCCCAATGTCCGTCGCGCCTAGCGCTTTCGCCAGCCAGACCTGTTAATCCGTCTTCAAGAGTTCTAAAATATTCAGGATCTTCGCAAAGGGTGCGGTTTGAACCGGTGCGCAGCGCCCGACTGAAACGCTCGTCTAATGTAGTCACCTCCAGATCCATACCCGTTGTCGCTTTTAGGATCATCGGACCCAAAGCTGCGCGCGCTTTGTTAAACAGAGTTGATAGACTGGGATTCAGCAGCGTAAGGCTTTCAAGTTCAGCTCCATCGAATTGCACCGCGGCGGACAAGAACTGCTGAACCGCTTCGTCCTTTTTCGCAGATAACGGGGCTTTAATTCGCTCAGCTCTGAGAACTTCGCTGGCTGCGCAACTAAGTGTCTTGAAAGCCCAAACCCACGCTCGATTTCCTGGGGCGTCGTCTGTAGTTCCGGCAAGTGCGCCAAAACCGGACTTCAAGTTCGAGAGAACGTTAGGTATATTTGGTCCCGTAGGACCGATTGCTTCAAGGACGGCTAGAATGCCATGAAACCCCGCGCTATATAGCTGCGTTTTGTCTTGGGAGGCGATATTGTGCAGCGCGACAAACTGGATGAGACTCAGCGTCAATCAGGATGAGACGTCGCGGCGGGTGTGTGCTGAAGGGAGGGCGTAGCCCGACCGGAGG
>NZ_FOMW01000017.1 GCF_900112755.1 Sulfitobacter brevis
AGACGCACTTCGTGGCCCAACTTGCCAATCTCACGGCCCCAGAAATGCGCGCCGCCGCACGCTTCCATAGCAACCAAGCATCGCGGAAGTTGGCTGAAAAACGCCAGAACCTGCGTCCGCCGTAACTTCTTGCGCAAAACCGCGTGGCCTGCGCCGTCAGCTCCATGCACTTGGAATACATTCTTCGCCAAATCGAGTCCGACCGTGATAATATCCGACATGACCGCTCTCCTTTTTGTGGATCATTGCAGACCCACCTTGGCACATCGATGCCGCCGGAGGGCGGTTACATCATCAAAGCCATCTTCACCGGCATGCGCATTTCCGAGCTGCGTGGGCTCACGTGGGATAACGTAGATTTTCAGAGCAAAGTCATCCGTGTCGATCAACGCGCGGACGAATACTGCGAAATTGGTGCACCGAAGAGCAGGGCAGGGGTGCGGAGCATCCCTATGGCACCAACAGTGTCCAAGATTTCGGTAGCATGGAAAGATCAAGCACCGGACAGCTCAATCGGCTTGGTCTTTCCAAATTCAGTTGGCAAGGTGCAGAATTACTCAAATATATATAATCGTGTTTTCAAGCCGATGTTGGTAGACAACGGCATTGTGGATGACCAAGGTCAATCAAAGTTTGGCATTCATGCGCTTCGGCACGCAGCTGCATCACTGTTTATCGAGCAAGGCTGGAATCCAATGGAAATCCAAACGCTTCAAACACCTAGGAGGCATTCTAAGCAATCCTTAGCCATACCGTTGAAGGCAGAAATATCCAGATACTCTCCGTAGAGACTGCATTGCTTTTCACCACGTCATCTCCTTGGAAATCTAGAGATGGCAGGTCGAGGTGTTCCCAAAGGGTTCACCTAATCATTTTTATCCTGAGCGATGCCTGTGGCCACGCGTGCTAAGTCTAGCCATTCTTTTCTCTGTTCCGGCTTCAATCTTCTGAACGACTGAATGAGATATTTTTCGTCGTCCTGGTCGGGCGCGTCGAAGTCAATTAGATCTGATGGGTCGATCTCCAACGCCTTGGCGATGGCGCTTTGTCTAACTACTGACAAGCTCCTCGTCCCATTTTCTATTTGTGCGAGGTAAGGCCGGGATACTCCGATAAGTTCAGCAAGGTCACTCTGACTAACACCCCACTTTTTTCTCAATTCTGCAATCTTAACGCGCATCAAAGCTCTTTCATAAAACTAGTTTGTTATGCATCCATATAGCTATTATCGCTGTTATGGTCATTGTTGCAACATGTAACACCTGAGTTGCGGCCAGTTACTTTCTGAGAGTATTATCGCTTTCATTGTGTCTTAGGGTTTTGCACCGCTACGCTATTACTGCGCCAAAGCTTTTGCGGGCCATGTGCCAAACGCCTAGCGGCCACAAACGGAAACGGTTGGTGCGAGGGCTTCTATTTCGGTTTCGAACTGACGTTTCGAAGCTATTTCACGATTTTAAGCGACTGAGAGCAGTCGCTGGAATCGCCTAAGCAATTAACCGCGCAGCTTCACGACATTGCCGCTGGCATTGGTGACGTATCCGGCCCATTTCTGCATCAGTATCCGGCGCTGGTCGAGAAGATCAGATCGAGCGTAGCTGCGCTCGACCTTATTGCCGATGATGTGGGCCAGCGATGTTTCAGTCACATCATAAGTTGCCGCGTTTGTGTCCTGCACCCAAGTCCTGAATGACGTCCTGAACCCGTGCGGCCGTCCCGCTTCCCCCATGTTATTCAGAACCTTCGTCAACGCCTGAACCGACACGTATTTGACCCGTGGGCTTGGAAACAGGTAATCGCCACGGGCGTTGGCTTTGCACTCTGCCAACACGTCCATCGCAGCATCGGAAAGAGGCACCCTGAACGGCTGGACACGACCCTTGAGGCCTTTCATTCGCTCCGCAGGGACCGTCCACACATCGCCGTCAATCTCGCTGAACATCGCGCCCCGCGTGGAATGGCCCCTTGTTGCGGTCAGGATCGTCCAGCGCAGCGCAAGGTGCGAGGGGTAAGGCTTGCGTGACAGAACCTCATAGAGACGCGGCACGTCCTCCCAAGCCGTCGCGGCAATCGGGGTTTCGATGTGATCATGGTAGCCGAGCATATGCCGGGCGGCGTCACAGATGAAGGGGTCGACGTCGTGGCCGATAAGCCGCGCGTGGGTTATGACCATCTTGGTGCGGTAGAGCGCCTTATCAGCCGTTTCATGCTTAGTTCGCCATATCGGAGCAAGGGCGTTGTGAATATCGCGCTGGTGGAGCGCTGAGACGCGGATATGACCGATTTTGGGTATCACATGCAGCAGGATGGGCGAGAACCACCGCAGGCGCGCTCCATCGTTGCGCAGCCGCGCCTTTCGCGCCTCAAAAGTCACCTCTGCCATTTCTGCGTAGGTCGGATCGTGCTGGCTCGCAGCATCAGCTTCGGCGTCCTTTATCTTCTGGCGCCCAGTTATCGGGTCCAGCCCATTGAGCAGGACAGCGGCCCACTGCGCCCGCGACCTTCGCGCGTCTGCCAGTGACACGTCCGGCATCGCGCCGAGGCCCATCGCCTCCCATTGAGCGAGTATCTGAACGTCCACTTGCCGCCGTTGGCTGTGCGCTCGAAGATCAGCCCGCCGCCGTCTTGCATCTTCTCGCCCGCCTTAGCAGCCTTGATTGCCACCGCCGTCAGCTTGTTTTGAATTGCCATGCGCCCCCCATCGGCCCCCCATCCAGCCCCCCATTTGAGGCGCGCTGGAATGATACAAGTTGCAACACCCTGCTACAGTCGAATGTTTCTGGTGAAACAAAATATAGGCACATTTCGCTTATGCTACATGTTGCTACTGCTACACTGTTCCTCTCACCCGTACCAACTTTGACGCGCCGGGCGCTGTCATCTTGGTGCAACATCGCACTGCAGCCCGATACTGGGCCGCCTTTGGTGAATTTCCAATATCATTGCAAATCTGGTCAGGGATATCCCGCGGGAAGAGTGGGAAGTTCAACTTTTAATTCAGGTATCTGACGTAAGTCCTTTTTTTAAGTGGGAATTATTAGGTGCTGTTTAATTTAACTCGCCCCCTCGTCTTAGCATTATCTTGCACCAACCTGCACAAGCTGTTGACGTTGATTGTCAACGGCCCTAGCGTTGCATGCATATACATATAAACTTGATCTGGCGCTTAAGGCGCGGGCTGGTTTTCCTGGGGAGGAACGAAATGTACATTAAATCGACTATTATAGCTGCGACCATCGCGACGATTGGCAGCAACGCGGCCATCGCAGAGGAAGTCACCCTGCGCGCCGTGAGTGCCTTTAACCTTGGCACCACTTTCACCCGCGAATTCGAGGCTTTTACCAACTGGGTCAATGAAAACGGCAAAGGTATCGTCCAGATTGACGTGATCGGCGGGCCCGAAGCTGTGCCACCGTTTGAAGTCGGCAATGCGGTGCAGTCTGGTGTGGTTGATATGGCCAATGTGACATCGGCGTTCTATCCCAATCTGGTGCCAACGGGCGATGTGATCCATCTGGCAGAGAATACTGTTCAGGAACAGCGTGAGAATGGCTGTTATGAGGTGCTCGACCGCGTGCATCAGGAACAGATGAACGTGAAATACCTCGCCCATGCGGGGGACGGAATCGGCTTTCATCTCTATCTGACCAAACCCATCGACGGGCCAGACCTGTCGGGGCTGACCATCCGCACGACGCCGGTTTATCAGGCGATGTTTTCGGCGCTTGGCGCGAACCTTGTGCGCACTGCGCCGGGCGAAGTTTACAGCGCGCTGGAGCGTGGGGCAATTGACGGATACGGCTGGCCAAGTCAGGGCATCCTTGATCTGGGCTGGGACGAGCAAACGAAATACCGTGTCGATCCAAGCTTTTACAATGTGGACGTCAACTTCCTTGTGAACCTTGATGTGTGGAACGGGCTGAGCGATGAGCAGCGCGCAAAGCTTGAGGAAGGCGCGACCTGGGTCGAGGAAACCAACGCACTTAATGCTGATCGGAATGTCGAGGAATATGCCAAGCAGGCCGACGCGGGCATTGAGACGATCACCTTGAGCGATGCGGATGCCGAGAAATGGCTGAGCACCGCGCGCGATGCCGGTTGGGCCCATGTGGAAAGCATCGACGCCCCGCTGGCGGCTGAGTTCCGCGCCTGTCTGGTGAAGTGAGACTGGCATTAACTTGAAAGACAGGGCAGGATTTCATGCTGACACGAACATTTGACAGCTTGCTCTGGCTATTAGCCGTGATCGCTGCCGGTATCCTGGCGGCGATCACGGTATTGATCACTATCAACGTCATCACTCGCAACTTTGGCTTGCCGGGAATTTACGGGGCACTGGACGCGATCCAATATGCCCTAATGGTGGCTACTTTTCTCGGGGCACCTTGGGTGTTGTCGAATAACGGCCACGTAAAGGTCGACCTGATCACCGCCGCGGCACCTCCGAACATTCGGCAGATACTGGGACATCTGGTCTCGATTATTGGCGCCGCCTCGGCGGGGGTCTTGGGGTGGTATGGCCTTCAGGCAGTGCTGGCCTCGATGGGGCGCGGCTCGATGATCCGGACCTCCTTTGTCATACCGGAATGGTGGATGCTGTCGTTTGTGCCCTTGTCGATGGCGCTCTGTGTGATCGTGTTTTTGCGCCGATTGGTGCAGCCGCCGGTCGATGACCTCAAATTGAGCGGATTGTAACGATGGATTGGGTACTGACTCTGACGCTCATGCTGGGCGGGTTGGCAGTCTTGTTGCTGATCGGGCTGCCGGTGGCTTTTGCCTTCATCGCCGTGACCACGGTGGGTGCCTATGTGGTGCTGGGCGGCGAGCGCGGAATTTTGCAGCTTGCCCGCAATGCCAGCAACTCTGTCGCGAACTTCCAACTGGCGCCGATACCGCTGTTTATTCTGATGGGAGAAATCCTGTTCCAGACCGGTGTCGCACACCGCGCGATTGATGCGATCGAGCGGGTAGTAACCAAGATACCGGGGCGGATGTCGGTCGTCACGATCTTTGGCGGCACGATCTTTGCCGCGCTCTCCGGCTCGACCATTGCCAATACCGCGATGCTGGGATCAACCCTGCTGCCGGGCATGCTCAAGCGTGGCTATCATCCGTCGATGGCGATGGGGCCGATCATGGCGTCTGGAGCAATTGCGATGTTGATCCCGCCTTCGGCGCTAGCGGTGCTGGTGGGCTCGCTGGCGGGAATTTCTATTTCGGGACTATTGATTGCAGGCGTGGTGCCCGCCTTGCTGCTGGCGGTTCTCTTTGTTGTCTATGTCGTCGGGCGCAGCATTCTTGACCCGTCAGTCGCGCCAACCGAAGTGCTGCCCGATATGACGCGGCGCGAACGCTGGACACCTTTCGTTATTTATGTGCTGCCACTGTCGCTGCTCTTTGCCGTCGTCATCGGCTCGCTTTTGATGGGAATCGCGACCCCGACGGAAAGCGCAGCACTGGGCTGTGTGGCTGCGATTTTGATCGGCGCTGGCTACCGCGCGCTAAGCTGGGCCAAGCTGGCTGCGGCGCTGATGGAGACGCTTAAACTGGCTGTGATGATCCTGTTCATAATCGCCGCCAGCCAGACCTTTGCGCAGGTGCTGTCCTTTTCCGGCGCGACCAACGGGTTAATCAGCGCGATCAACACGATCGAGCCAACACCACTGATGGTGCTGCTGGGGATGATCGCGATCCTGCTGTTCTTGGGGTGCTTTATCGATCAGGTTTCGATGCTGATGGTGACGGTGCCGGTGTTTGTGCCGCTGGCTGATGCGATGCAAATCAATGATCTGGTCCTCGGCGTGGTCTACCTGCTGACGATGGAAATCGGGTTGCTGACGCCGCCTTTTGGGTTGCTGTTGTTTGTCATGCGCGGTGTGGCTCCGCCGGAGATCGGGATGCGGCAGATTTACAGCGCGGTGATGCCATTCTTATTGATCAAGCTGTTCGTCTTGGCATTAATCGTGTGGATGCCCGCCTTGGGCACGTGGCTGCCAAGCCTGATGGGGCGCTAGCGCCGCATTACGGGATCAGCGTCAACCACAGCCAGACCGAGAACAGTGAGCTGCCTGTGGCAATCAGCACAGAACTCGCTGCGACGCGGCGCGCGCGGCCATACATATTGGCGAAAATATAGGCATTGAACCCCGGTGCCATGGCGGCGGTCAACACACCGGAGCGGAAGGCGTCGCGCGGTAGTTCCAGCGCTGTGCCAAAGGTCCAGACCAGCGCGGGGTGCACCATCAGCGCAAAAGCGCAGACCATGGCGATGGCCTTCATGTCGCCTTCGGGGCGATATTGGAACAGCACGCCGCCAAGCGCAAAAAGCGCGGCGGGCAGGGCGGCCCGCACAACCAGCGACAGTGCATCCTCAAACGCACCGGGGATCGGCAGGCCGGAAAGGTTGACGGCGAAACCGGCAAGGATGCCGATTACCAAAGCGTTGTTGAACATTGCGCGGGTGACGTTCTTTACCAGCGTGACAGTGGACTGGCCCCGATTGCGCACAAACTCCATCGTGGTGATCCCAAGCCCGTAGCAGAACGGCGCATGGAATGACAAAATCGCATAGTTGCCAGCGAGCGCGGCGGGGCCATAGGCGCGCTCGGTGATGGGCAGGCCAAGCAGTACGGAGTTGGAAAAGAGGCAGCAAAAGCCGATGGCGACGCTGTCTTCCCAGTCGCGTTTGAAGAAATACCGCGCGCCGAGGATACCGCCCGCAAAGCAGATTGCGGCTCCTGCGTAAAAGCTGAGCAGCAGGCGGGGGTCAAACGAGGCGGAAAGGTCGATATGTGCAATGGCCTGGAACAGCAGGCAGGGGATCGCGAAGTTCTGGGTGAATTTCATCACCCCGTCGATACCGGAGAGCGGGAAGAGACCGCGCCAGACCGCCACATATCCAAAGCCGATGACCAGAAAAACCGGCAGGATGACGTCTAGCAGGGTTTGCACGGAAATGGGCCTTTGCGTGGGGGGGCTTACGGCAGGAGCGGGGGTTTCACACCCCCCGGACCCCCGTGGAGATTACTGGGCCAAATGAAGCTCAGGGGAGCGGGAAGCTCAGGACCATTCCGTCATAGGCCGGCTGGATGTGGTCGGGGGTTTCGGCGGCGACAGCGGCGTAGTCGAGATCATTGTGCATGTTGGTCAGCACGGCGGTTTTCGGCGCTAGGGTGTCTATCCACCCCAAGGTGCGCTCAAGGTGGCTGTGGGTTGGATGCGGTGTGCGGCGCAGGGCGTCGACGATCCAGCAGTCTAGGTTTTCAAGATGCTTCAGGGCTGCGTCGGGAATGGTGGAGACGTCGGGGAGGTAGGCCACGCCGCCGATGCGAAAGCCGAGCGCGCTGATACTGCCGTGATCGACCGTGAACGGCGTGAAGGTGAGCGTGCCGCCAGCGCCTTCAATATGCACGTCGCCCTGTATGGCGTGCAGGTTCAGGATGGGCGGGTACATCGACCCTTCGGGTGTCTCGAACGCATAGCCGAAACGCTCAATCAGCGCGGCGCTTGTCGGGGTGTCAGCCCAGACAGGCAAGCGCGCCCGCATGTTGATGACGATCATGCGCAGATCATCTATCCCGTGGACGTGATCGGCATGCGCATGGGTATAGAGTACCGCGTCAAGCTGGCCGACATTTGCATCCAAGAGCTGGCTGCGCATGTCTGGCGAGGTGTCAATAAGTACGGTCGTCCTACCATTTTCGCTGACCCGCTCAACCAGTAACGAGCAGCGGCGGCGGGCGTTGCGCGGGTTGTTGGGGTCACAGGCACCCCAGTGGCCGCCGAGGCGCGGCACGCCACCGGAGGATCCACAGCCGAGGATGGTGAGGCGCATTTCAGCCATCAGCTTGGCGCTTTCCATGCTGCTGCCTTGGCAAACAGCCGCTCAAAGTTGGCCTGCGTCTGGGCTGCGAAATCAGCGTAGTCCATCTCGAAGGTTTCAGCGGCGCGGCGTGCGGTGTGGGCGGAATAGGCGGGTTCGTTGCGTTTACCACGGCGCGGTGGGGGCGCGAGGTAGGGGGCGTCGGTTTCGACCAAGATCCGGTCAAGCGGTGCGGCAGCAAAGATGTCGCGCAAGCCTTGGGATTTAGGGAAAGCGGTGATGCCGGACATGCTGAGATAAAAACCCAGATCCAGCGCAGCTTTGGCAAGCTCGGGCGAGGAGGAGAAGCAATGCATCACGCAAGAATAGGCGCCTTTGCGATGTTCTTCGGTCAGAATGCGGGCCATATCTTCGTCGGCGTCGCGGGCGTGGATGATCAGGGGCAGGCCGGTCTGGCGGGCAGCGTCGATATGGGTGTGCAGCGACGTTTTCTGCACCTCGGCGCTCTCGGCGGTGTAATGATAATCGAGGCCGGTTTCGCCGATGCCGACCATCTTGGGATGTTTGGTGATCTCGATCAGCTCGTCAATCCCGATGAGCGGGCTTTCGGCGACGGACATCGGGTGGATACCTGCTGCGAAAAACACCGGCGCATTGGCTTCGGCGATGGCCTGCACGCGTGGCAGATTGGCCATTTTGGTGCATATCGTGACCATGCGGGTAACGCCTGCTGCGGCGGCGCGGGCGAGGATATCATCAAGCTCGCCGTCAAAATCAGGGAAATCGAGGTGGCAGTGGCTGTCGGTGATCTGGGGTATTTGCGGCTGGCTGTCGGTCATTCTTATTCCGGTTTGTTCAGCGGGGCGCGCATTCGCCCATCTTTAGCAGGGTATCTAGGACCAGTGCGGCAGGGTCAAGGTTCACTGCAAGCCCATGTTGTGCCCGCGATGAAATCTCTTGCGCTGTTTCGGCCCAGCGGCGGGCTTGCGCGGCATCGGGTGACAGGCGGCGCAGAATTTCGGCCTCATGCGGGGCGGCCTCAATCGCGGGGGGCGCGCCGGTGGCACCGGTGCGTGCGATGCGGACCAGCAAAAGATCGACGAGCGAGAACAACAGGTTGAGCTTGGTCTCAGCACCGCGTTGAGCGGCAGCTTCGGCCAGCTTGATTGCGCGGGCGCGGTCCATACGGGGCAGGGTGCCGGCGAGCGCTACCAGTTCGGCGTAAAGCTCCAGCCCACCCATCAGTGACAGACGCAGCGCACCGCCGACCGAGCCGCCGGAAAGCTCGGCCAAGGCGGCGGTATTGCCTTTGATCTCGACACCGGAGGCCGCAAGCGCTTGCGCCATCTGGTCAGGGCCAAGTGTGCCAAGCCGCAGGGTCCGGCAGCGGGAGCGGATGGTGGGCAACAGGCCTGAAGGCTGATGGCTCAGCAGCAAGAGCGTGGCGCGGGCGGGCGGCTCTTCGAGCATTTTCAAAAGCGCATTGGCGGCGTTCACGTTCATTTCATCGGCATCATCAATGATGACCACGCGCCTGCCACCATCGGCGGAGGACATCTGAAAAAAGCCGTTGAGCGCGCGGATGTCATCCACCACGATCTGTTTGCGCAGACGTTTTGTTTTTGGATCGACAGTGCGGGTGACGACTTTAAGGCTGCCCTCACCGCCCGCGGCGATACGCCGCGCAACGGGGTGATCCGCAGAAATGTTGAGGCTGTCCGGGGCGGGGCTGTCAAACATGCCGCCTGCTTCTGCATCCGGTGTTGCCAGCAAGAACCGCGCAATGCGCCATGCCAGCGTTGCCTTGCCAACGCCGCGCGGGCCGCAGAGCATCCAGGCATGGTGCTGTTTGCCAGAATTGAACGCATCGACGAAGGCCGCTTCGGCCTGCGATTGACCGATCAAATGCGCTGTATCGCGCGGGTGCTGGGCACCTTCCAAACGGTCGGGTTGGGGGGCTTCATCTGTCATGCAAGCCGTTTAGCACGGATGGGGGCGGAGGTAAGGGGTTTGGCGCGACAAGCCAGCACGATTTATGTTTTATCAGGCTGCGAGTTGCCAAGTTTCAAGCGGGGCAAAACAACGCGATGCAATTCGGCCGCGACGCACTCGATCTCCTGATCGCCATCAATCACCACAAAACGTTCGGGGAATTCCTCCGCCAGAGCCAGAAATCCGGCCCGCATCGCGGCTTGTAGATCTTCTCCAAAATCCTCGAACCGCTCTTCGGTGCCGTTCCGGGCCAAAGCGCGGGACAATCCCCGGCTGGGGTCCATGTCAATAAGGATGGTCAGGTCGGGCTCAACCCCGATCATCAGGCGGTGCAGGTCGTCAACGACGGCACGCAAATCGCCACGGCTGAGACCCTGATACATTCGTGTGGAATCCGCGAAACGGTCGCAGATGACCACTTTGCCAGCGGCCAGAGCCGGTCGGATGGTACGCTCCAGATGGTCGCGGCGGGCGGCGGTGAACAAAAGGATTTCGGTTTCGGCAGACCAGCGGTCGGGATCGCCCTGCAACACCAAGGCGCGAATTTCTTCGGCACCTGCGGAACCGCCGGGTTCGCGGGTCAGCACCACGTCACGGCCTAAACCGCGTAGATGATCCGCCAGCAAACGCGCTTGGGTAGATTTACCCGAGCCGTCGATGCCCTCGAAACTGATAAAGAGGCCTGTGCCCGCTGTCTTAGATGTCACGAGGCTTCCTGTGGTCCTGCGTTCAAACGCTGGAGCAGATGCATCGCAGCAGCGGTGACCTTGACCATGAACCCACCCGGCGCAACGGAATTTGACGCGACCAGCGGCACACGCATTTCTGGCAATCCTTCGCGGGTCAGAACCAGTTCGCCCAACTGGTCGCCTTTGGTAACGGGCGCCTGAAACGGACCTTTATAGATCACTTCGGCCTGAACAGCCTGACCGCCAGCAGCCACAGGGGCGAGCACCGAGAGGTCTTCTTTCAACTCAAGCCCGACAGTCTGCGCGGTTCCGAGCGAGACGGGGGCTTCGGCAATACGTGCACCCGCGTCGCCCAGCGAACGCTGGGTGAACTGGCGGAATGCCCAATTGACGATGGCTTCGGATTCCTGTGCGCGGGTAGCGGCGCTATCCAGTCCGGACAGCACGAAAATCACCCGGCGGTCGCCCTGCTTGGCCGAGCCGACCAACCCGTAACCAGCCTCTGTCGTGTGGCCGGTTTTTAACCCGTCCGCGCCGATGCCAAGGCCGAGCAGCGGGTTGCGGTTGGTTTTGTTCTGCGGCGCGCGGCCATCAAACATGAACTCGCGCTCGGCAAAGAGCGGATAGAACTGCGGGAAATCGGTGATGATCCGGTTGGCCAACAGTCCCAGATCACGCACTGACATCAGATGTCCTGCCTGTGGCCAACCGTTAGAATTGGCGAAGGTCGAATTGGTCATGCCCATCTGCTGCGCACGTTGGGTCATCAAACGGGCGAAACCGTATTCGGTGCCATCGGGGCTCAGCGCCTCGGCGATTACCGCGCAGGCGTCATTGCCCGACAGCACGATAATGCCGCGCAGCAGGTCTTCGACCTTGACGCGGTCGGTGGTGTCCAGAAACATCGTGGAGCCGCCGTAAGACATCGCATGCTGCGAGACCGGCAGCTCCTCGACCAGATCAAGACCGCCGTTCTGCTTACCGCGTTCGACCGCCTCAAACGCCATGTAGAGCGTCATGAGCTTGGACATCGAGGCGGGCGGCAGCGGCTCGTCGGCATTTTTGTTTAGCAACACAGTGCCGGTAGTTTGGTCAATCACAAAAGCCGCAGTTGCGCGGGTTTCGAAGGCCTGAACGGGCAGGGCCAGAAGGAGCAGCGCGAAGCTGGCAGCGAGATGTCGGATCATCGGCAGCATGTTCCTTTTGCTAGATTTAGTTATTGACGGCATAGGCGTCAGAGAAGCCTTCCGCTTTGATTTTCTTGATCAATGTATCAAGTTCGGATTGGGAGGATGCAGGCCCCACCACAACGCGCCAGAATGGCTTGCCATTGATCTCCGACCGTTTGACAGTGGGCACCATGCCCGCACCAGTCATCTGCTTGGCTGTCCGGTTGGCATTAGCCTCGACGCTGAAAATCCCCAGCTGGACAAACGGTTTGCCAAGCTTGGAGGCAGAAGGCCGTGGGGCAGTGGCTGGTGGTTTCGGCGCAGCAGGCGCCGCCACGGAAGCGGGCAGGGCAGTGGCGGCGATTTCGCCGCCCGCTGCCGGAGCCAGCGCGGTTTCAGTCACACCGGCGGGTGCAGGTAGCGCGCCGTCGGCTTCAATCTCGGGCACAGGAGCTTCTTCAGCTACAGGCGTTTCGGATTCTTCGCGGCGCAGGGCGGTGACATTCAGCGGCGCGGGGGCTCCCGCGAGAATGCTTAATGCCGCGGCGGCATCAGAGGAGATTTGCAGTTTTGGTCCGGGCAGATCGCGTTCACGGCGGAACAACGCACCGATCACGAATTTGCCGTTGGCCTCGTTGCGGATGATCACCCGCTCGGGGTCGGTCACATCAGGATGTGCAACCCAGACGCCACCAAGCGACGGACGGCCATCCCACAAACCCTGATCGGTGACCGAGAAGACATCGGGCGCCTCGACATCGCGCTCAACCAATTTGGTCGATTGCGTGGCACCAGCCGTGCTGGCCTTGCCCTTGGGCATCGAAAACCCCAATCCGGTGTCGTCGCAGCCGGTCAGCAATCCGACGGCAAGCACTGTGCCTGCCAATAAGGAAAAGCGCCGGTGCGGGGCGCGCATGCGGTGGGAGAGCCTGCTTATCATTTGTCGTCCTTGCCTGCCGACCCGTCGGGGCCCGTATTTCTGGCCAGATCGCTGGCACGTCCGAGCCCCCTTTGAGAGGGTCTTTGGCGCACTCTAACCTGCAAGGTGTACCCTGAAAAGGCTGGCGTTCGCCAATCGGCAATATTCCCCAAGCCGAACATGCGGTGAAGTGCAAGTCAATTGTGGGTTTGCCGAATCAAAACTAGCGCATTAGGAGAGCATCATTGCGGAGGTTTGGCAGAGTGGTCGATTGCACCGGTCTTGAAAACCGACGGGCGTGAGAGCGTCCCCAGGGTTCGAATCCCTGAGCCTCCGCCACCCACCCTAGTCTCTCCTATGTGCTTCGCATTCGAGCTGTAATTGATGGGTAATTACAGTCGCTTGCGTTGCGATTTGCGAAGCAGAGACGCAACGTTGCCGCGCTTTCGCGCCTGTATTCCCAGCCAGTCTCTGTAGCCCCGCTGCCTCGGTTCGCTTCGCGGTGAAGGGCTAGATTTGCGGCGCGCGCTTTCCATTTACAGGGAATACCTTTCGTTTTGGACGAGCGATCGGCTTTCAGAGGGGAGATAGGCCCGCGTTCATAAGACCTTAGCGTAGAATTCCCTGCTATTCATAACAGGGAATTTCAAATACCCGATCAGGGAAACAAAGGGCGCTTATCTGGGATTTAGGTGCTGTAGAACAGGGATCTGTGTTTCAAGCTTCCGAGAAGCCGAAGGTGCGCTCTTGCTCACGCCAGCAGAGGGGGATCTTGCTGCGGATCAGACGCGCTAAGCTCAAGTCGATGGGATGGGTGCCGGCCAGGATGTGTTTTTGGATCGTGGGCGAGAGAAAAGCAAGCGGGGCACGGGTTCGAATGTAGGACGTCGAATGGCCCGCTTGGGCTGCAACTTCGGCCAGTGGTGTTCCGGTTCTGAGCCGCTCCGTCCAGACGTGGGCTTGGGCGAGGACGCGCAGGAGCGTGGCATCGGGGGCAGGTATCACCTCACCAGTCGCAATCCGCGTCTCCACGCCTCGACGGCGAATGGTCAGCGGGGCGGTGAAAGAGAGAAACTCTTCGGCGTAGTCGCCGGGGGCAATGCTCAACCAATCCGTGAGGCTGTCCGAAGACAGGGTCAGGTGTACCGCCTTTGGGCAAACAATAACCGAGAGCAATATTTTCGGCAAAGCGAGTGCGCCCTTGGCCTTCAGGTGTTCAATCAGCGCTGTGATGCGGTTCGAGAGCAGAGCAGCGGTCGATGCCTCAGGTGTCGTCAGCACAGTTTGGGATTTTGCGGCTGTCTTCAGATGGCGGATCAAGATCGTAAGCACCGCGTGTTCGAACCCAGCAGCGGGCAGACGCCAGCCGGTTGTGTCTATCCCGCCGGAGATTAATCGGTTCGAAACATAGTAGCAAAACCTGCGACCGCGTCGAAGCGTGTGGGACGGGGTTAGGCGATCCCCAGTCTCGTCACGCACCATGCCAATCAGTGCGGCGGCAGACGTTGCAGCGGGGCAGGACGCGGAACTGTCAGTTGATGACCTGCGACCGCGGGGGCGTTGGCTTGCCTCTTGCAGGCTTGACTGCACGCTGTCCCAAAGCGGTGCATCGATGATTGCGGGGTGTAACCCCGCATAGATTTTGTTTTTGTGCCGGATCTGACCGCGGTAGATCGGGTTGCTGAGTAGATAATGGAGTTGGCCGCGCGACAGCGGCTGGCCTCCAGTGGTCTCGCCGTTTGGCGCAGTACGCGGTTTGGAGATAAGCCCAAGCGCTTTTGCGCGATCCTCGACACCCCGCAAGGACTTCAGTTCCGTGTAGAGTTGAAACACCGTTCGGACGGTGGGCGCTTCGGCTTCGTTAACAACAAGCTCCCTCACTAGGGGATCGGGGTGCGGGTCATAGCCGAGGGGCACGGTACCTCCCATCCAAAGCCCCTTCTTTTTGGAAGCAGCGATCTTGTCGCGGATACGCTCGGCGGTGACTTCACGTTCGAATTGCGCAAATGAGAGAAGTACGTTCAGTGTCAGCCGCCCCATCGAAGAGGAGGTGTTGAAGGCCTGGGTTACTGAGACAAAAGAGCAGCCTGCGGCGTCGAGCCGCTCGACGAGCTTGGCAAAATCTGCCAGCGAGCGGGTCAGTCGGTCTATTTTGTAGACCACGATCATGCCGATCTGTCCGGCATCGATGTCTGCCATCAATCGTTGCAGCGCCGGGCGCTCCAAGGTGCCGCCCGATAGGCCTCCGTCGTCATAACGTGCAGGTAAGAGGCGCCAGCCTTCGTGGCGCTGGCTTGCAATATAGGCAGCGCAGGCCTCAAACTGCGCGTCTAGGGAATTGAACTCCTGATTTAGGCCGTCGTCGGAGGATTTGCGGGTATAGACCGCGCAGCGGATGTGCGGGAGCGCGCTCATTTTGCCCTCCGGCGGACTGGACTATGGGTTTCCGAGGTGCCCCGCGGGGCACCAAAAAATCGAGGCCCGGACCAATGCGCCCCGGTGATGGCGCGGGCGACCGCCGAGAGCGACTGATAGGTCTCTCCCTTGTAGAGATGGCCTTGGTCCGTGACGTCCACAACATGGGTCACGCCGTTCCACTCGCGCAGATAGCGCCCGCGAGACTTGAGGACCGGCTTGGCGGCGCTGGTCTTCCCAGCCGCAAGTTTGGCGAGTTGGGATTTGGCAGATTGTGGCAGGGGACCTTTGGTACAAGCCTGCAGATCAAACGCGATGAACCTGCGCAGAAATGTCTGGCTCAAACGAGCGGGTGGCGGGGTGCCATGAAGCTCGATCCAGAGCGCTAGGAGCGCCTCACGTGGGAGGGATCGGACGTTCGAAATTGGCGGAAGTGATTCGACTTCATTGTGAGTCAAGGTTGGGCTCCGGTGTTGACGGGCCACCATCTGGAGACCCTCGTACCGACCCGAGCCTGAGAATATCAGGCTGGTGATACTTTGCCCTGAACCATGCTTGAAGTCGACCTCGATTGCGGCCCAAAAGCGCTCAATTCTGGTTGTTCGAAGCCCCCTCGGTTGCTAATATGTTCTTGTTAAAAGCAAGTGGCGATAACCTCTTATCGCTGTCTGAGCGGACACTCAAAACATCTACCGGTAGCGCCTCTTCCCGGCCCGAAATCTGCTTTTGGTCCGCACCCACTCAAGCCCGGTTCTCAAATCATTTAACGTTAACTGCTCCTGGCAGCACGCAGATGCGCGGGCCAGGGCCAACATGAGGGGTGCCCCATGCAAGAAAAGATTGAACATCATCCTCCCCACGACCTGCAGCCTTACAAGCGCAACGCGCGAACCCATTCGAAAGCGCAGATCAAACAGATCGCTGACAGCATTGAAGAGTTTGGCTTTACCAATCCTATCCTGGTCAATGCAAAGAACATGATCTTGGCTGGCCATGGCAGGGTCCGGGCAGCCCTTCTGCTCGGCATGGAAACCGTGCCCTGCCTTCAGATCGCCAACCTGACGGAAGCTCAGACGCGGGCCTATATCCTTGCTGACAACAAGCTCGCCTTGAATGCCGGGTGGGACGAGGATCTGCTGGCCAGCGAATTGGCTGATCTGCTGACCATGGAAGACCTGAACTTCGATATTGGCGTGATCGGATTTTCCTCCGCCGACATCGACCGCATGGTCGAGGGGCTGGTGCCGGAAGAGCCAGGCGATCCCGAAGATGACGTAATCCCCACAAAAATCCCGCAGCGGGTCAAAGCGGGGGACGTCTGGCAGATGGGCAATCACCGCCTGATCTGCGGCAATACTTTGAAGGGGGAGGTGGTGCGCTTGCTGATGGAGGGCGCCAAGGCGCGGATGGTGTTCACGGATCCCCCGTACAACGTGCCCATTGAAGGTCACGTAGGCAATTCTGGCAAGACCAAGCACCGGGAGTTCGCGATGGCGGCCGGGGAAATGTCCGAAGAAGAGTTCGTTACCTTTCTCACCTCTGCAATGCGCAATTTGCGCGACTACAGTCATGATGGGTCAATCCACTTCATCTGCATGGATTGGCGGCACATGTCGGAGATGTTGGCGGCGGGCGCCGAGGTATATCATAGCCTGAAGAACCTGATCGTCTGGGTGAAAGATAACGGCGGCATGGGGACGTTCTACCGCTCGCGGCACGAACTGATCTTTGCCTTCAAACACGGCACAACGCCGCATGTGAACACCTTCGAGTTGGGCCAGCATGGTCGCTACCGCACAAACGTCTGGCAGTATCGCGGCGTCAACACCCGTAAGACCAGTCGCATGGATGAGCTGACACTGCATCCCACGGTGAAACCTGTACAGATGATCATGGATGCAATCCGGGATGTCTCGGCGCGCGGCGATATCGTACTGGATCTGTTTGGCGGCTCCGGCTCCACCCTCATCGCTGCCAGCAAGACTGGCCGTCGCGCCTACCTCGCCGAATTGGACCCGAGCTATTGCGATACCATTCTCGCGCGTTGGGAGGCCTATACCGGGGACCAGGCGGAACAGGTCGTCTGCGGTTGGCCGCGGAGTGAAGTATGATGGACCATGGTAAAGACGATCCGAGCGACAAACGGGCCAAAAGCTACAAGGTTGGCTATGGTAAACCTCCCTCGCATACGCAGTTTGCGAAAGGCAGATCGGGCAATCCGAACGGCCGCCCGCGCGGATCAAAGAACAAGCCAGTTGATCTGCAAGGGTGGGGGTTCCGCGATGACTTCTTGCGCGAGGCAGGACGGCAGGTTCCAGGGCAACAAGAGGGTAGCCTGACCATGATGCAAGCGACAGTGCGCCGCACGTTTGCTGATGCGATCAGGGGTAGAGCACGAGCACAGGAGCTGATCCTCCGGCAAATGGCTCAGATCAGTTCCGCGGATCAAGCTCTTGAGGCTGAATTTATCAAGAGCATGATGGAAGCCAAAGCGAGTGGGGAACTGGAGCTCGCGCGGCGTGCGCGGCTCGGTCTTGAAAACGAACCGGAACTGGTTCCACATCCCGATGATATCTTGATCAATCCCGAAACAGGCACCGTGTCAGTGCGTGGCCTCTATACTGAGGAAGAAAGGAAGCAATTCGCAACGCTGCGAGCTCACGCTGAAGTTCTGCGGGCCTATCTTGCGCAGCTCGCCGAAATGATCGCTGCCGAAAAATCGGCGTCGGGTCGCAAAGCGTTCAAAAAACTGCGTTCTGAAGTGCAGGCCAGACTGGATGAGGTCGAAAACGCACTGTCTTAAAGCGGCAGCGCGCGTTTTGATTGCTCAGCAGCGTACGGCTTGTGTAACCAGGGCGTCCGCCGCCTCTGACAGCCGGTCGCCCCAAGCGAGCCTTTTACGCCACTCCTCTGGAATTCCTTTCACACCGTAAAGTGCACCGGCCAGTTGGCCAGTGATGGCCCCGGTGGTATCCGCGTCTTCGCCAAGGTTGGCCGCGAGCAGCACTGCGGCGTGATAGGTGCCGGTACGCCCGACGGACCACAGCGAGGCTTCAAGTGAATGTGCGACATAGCCGGAGGCGCGGATGTCCTTGCGCGACTTGCCGCGCCAAGAGCCATGCAGAATGCTGTCGATCTTGCCCGCGTAGCCTTCGTGATGAGCGCGCAGGGCGTCTGATGGCCGCGCGCCCGCTATCGCGTCTGCCAGTACCTCGGCATAGGCCACGCAGGCCTCCACTGCTTCCAGGGCCGCATGGGTGGTGAGGCTTTGTCGTGCGGCGACATCGCGCAGCATCGGCCGGTTGTTGAAATGCCGGATGGCGACCGGAGCGAGCCGCATCAGGCTGCCATTGCCAGCACTCATCGGATCGGTTGAGCCTGCAAACGGATCGCCCGTCGTCTGCCACCGCGCCAGTGCCTGACGTGTGGTGATGCCAATGTCGAAACAGCGTCCGGTGCAGGAATAGGTGCCCTGTGCGTGCCAGTCGACAAAGCGATTTATCAGGTCGCGCGCGTCGAGGGCCGGATCCTGCTGCAGGCTGTCAGCCAGTGCCAAGGCCATTGCTGTGTCGTCAGTCCAATGACCCGGCTTCAAGCCGAAGGGACCGCCACCCACCATGTCCGTGAGGGCAGCGTAGGTGTCGCGGGCCTTAAACTCGAGCGTGGTGCCCACCGCATCGCCAACCGCGAGGCCGAGAAGCGCGCCCACTGCGCGGTCCCGGATTGCAACCGCCGAGGTGTCGGGGGTGGTTTCAGGCACTACACGTTGCGCCATTACATGGGCAAGTTGGGCGCTGGTCTCGATGGCGCCGGGACGGACCGCGCGCACGGCTTTGACGGCTTCCTCCGGTGCCACGCCCATGCCGATCACTAACCGCGCCGCCGCCGTGCCCGCGCGGCCCAGCCCGCCTTTGCAATGGACCAGAACGTCGAATCCGGAGCGGAGCCGGTGCATTAGGTCGGGAGCGACAACATCCCATTGCTGCTCGAACGTGGCGTCGGGCACAGAGACATCCGGGATCGGAAGGTGAAACCAGTCCATATGACGCGCACGGACTTCGTTGCCCATCGCAGGCACCTTGAGCGTGACCAGCTCGTGATCTTCCACCAATGTAACAACCGCAACGGCGCCCCAATCGGCGATGGCATCAAGATCAATCCCGAGGTCACGGTTCCAACTGCCTGACATCGCACCGGGCTGGACTTTTCCAGGACAGAAGGTAATGCCGATCCGCCCGCTGCCCGTTGCGGGCTGTACTGTGGCGATCTGTAAAGGATGGGTCTGGCTAGTGCGCATATAAAAGGCTCCCTGAAATGTCGGCAGCGGTCAAATAACTCTCTGCCACCGCCCGGCGCGAGCGGTAGACAAGCAATGCTCCGAACATGTTGAAATGCAAGGGGAAAGGTGAGGTTGGGGCTTTGAGCTTTAGGTCAGTTTCTACATTCTGTAAGGAAAAGGGGGCGCTCTAGTTCGAATCCCCTTCCGACCGCCATACACGAACAAAAGTGGGCACCGAAGAAAGTGCTACACGCCCGTTCTTGATAGCATTCTCGAAATTAGACCGACGACCGGAGATGGTTATTGTTTCTTCGCCTACTATAATTTCATCTACGAGCGCACGTAGGTGACCCTTTTTCATATGTATGGCGTTGCCTTGGAAAGCTTCGGAGAGCAAACTTACATAATCTGAGATTTTTGTATGGTCGACCTTGTCCTTAGGTAGTAATTCGGCCGCAACTTGATCACGTTGCCTACAAGACTGATCGAAATTCACCTTAGCATCTGAGAACCGCTTTTTAAAGTCGGGATCGACTATATCCACCAAGCCGTTTTGAACCAGTTGGTATAAATTATCGATTACTCGCTTAGCGACAAGCACTTCTGATTCACGTTCATTAAGGATTGCTTCGATATCCTGCCAGGACTGCTGGCTCTGCGCGGCCAATGGCGCAAGAATGTTCTTGATCGCTCCCACGGAAACAAACGCCTTCGTTGCTTCCTGCATTATTAGCGCATCAAAGTCATACATCGGAACGCTTCGACCAACACAGCTTGTCGGACCTGTTCTCATTCTGTTTGAGCACGCATAGTATTTGTACGATCCGCCTTTACCGGTGCGCATGGTCATCGCGCTTGTGCAATGTGGGCATTTCGCCAAGCCTGTGAGTAAGACGGGGCCAGTGACGACTCGGGGCGGTGTTCTCTGGGGGTTTCGCTTCGTCAAAAGTTGCTGGACGGCTTCAAACTCAGCTTTGTGTAGTATCTCCGGAGCCGGAACAGAGATATCAGCACCGCCGTTTTGGGAGCTGTGGAATATAAAGGTGCCCGAATATACTGGGTCCCGTAGCATTCGATGCAACGTTCCTATACCCCATTTTTTCCCACTACGGGTTCGGTAACCACGCTCGTTTAGCCAATTTACGATTGCTTTAATGCCCATGGGCCCCCGCAAGCCGTCGCCTTCCAGGAACAGTTTGAAGATCTGGCGCATCAACGCAGCGTCTTCGGTAATCCCCCCTAAAATTAGTGGTGTTCAAAAGTAGAATTTTCTCGGCAAGATATCTGAGGAGATTTACGATGAAGAACGGACGATTTAGCGATGCGCAGATCATGGCTGTGTTGAAGCAGGCGGAGGGCGGTGTGCCGGTCTCTGAGCTTTGCCGGGAGCATGGGATGAGCAGTGCCAGCTTTTACAAATGGCGGGCCAAATTTGGCGGTATGGACGCGTCGCTCATCGTAGAGATGAAGGACATGGCCGAGCAGAACCGCCGCCTCAAGAAGATGTATGCGGAGATGAGCATGCAGAATGGCTCTGTCAGAAGAAAACTTGTTGAGGCGGGTAGGGCGAGCATTTAGCGTCGCGGGATGACAAAGCACAGCCCCTTCCGATATTTCAAGACGAGCCCCGAGATCATCCGACTGGCGGTTATGATGTATGTTCGGTTTCCGCTTTCGCTTCGCAATGTTGAAGATATTTTGCACGAACGCGGCATCGATATCAGCCACGAGACGGTTCGTTTTTGGTGGAACAGGTTTGGCCCGCTGTTTGCTGCTGAGGTCCGCAAGAAAAGAGTCAGCCAGATGCGCGCATATTCAAATTGGCAATGGCACTTGGACGAGGTGTTTGTGAAGATCAACGGCGAGACGCACTACCTCTGGCGGGCCGTGGATCACGAAGGGGAAGTCTTGGAAAGCTTTGTCACAAAGCGCCGTGATCGCAAGGCAGCTTTGAAATTCCTAAGAAAAACAATCAAACGCCATGGCCGCCCACATATTTTCGTCACCGACATGCTGCGTTCCTATGGCGCGGCGCTGAAGGTCATCGGCAATGTGGACAAACAAGAAACTGGCCGCTGGCTCAACAATCGAGCCGAGAATTCACACCAGCCATTTAGACGAAGAGAGCGGGCCATGCTTCGCTTTAGGCGGATGCGAACCTTGCAAAAATTCGTCGCCGTCCATGCCTCAGTTCACAACCATTTTAATGCGGAGCGCCACCTCTACAGCCGATCAAATTTCAAGCTGAACCGCGCCGCCGCTCTTGCCGAGTGGCGCGGCCTCTGCGCAGCCTAAAATATTGAGATCGCTGGAGAACAGAGACTGGTTCGCATTTGTCTGACAGCACCATTTAGAAAATTAATTGCCGTATCACGGGGGCCGTCCACAGAAATGAATGGGGAAGCCATAGTTTACTGGCTTGGGAGGGGCAGGGAGCCCATCAATGCACGGCAATCCCGGTCATGCCTAAGGCACCAGCTCCAACTTTGCCGCGTTGCCCTTAATATTCAAGACACGGTCCAACCAGCGCGTAGCACGGGCCGAGATATTTTGGGTACTTTGCTCCAAACGGGGCCGCAGCTTAATCACAACCACCTCATCTTCAATACCCAGTTGGGTTTGTAGCCAGCCACAGACATCGTCAACATCTGTGGCCAGCTCGATCCCCCACAAACATTCGCCGATCGCAACGGCTTCCAGACTCTCCATTATGGCATCAAGGTTATCGGAATCCTGCTTACGGTTCGCGTTGAACGTGACCAGATATGCGCCCACTCGATACACTCCATTTTGTGATATTGTGCCAACTTCCGCTCGGTCGATTGACCTTCTCAGCTAAAAGTTGCGAAAGTCCACAGTAAGACAACTAATGGTTTTGTCAACTTTTTGAGGCAATTTGTTGGTCCGTGCAGGGACAGACGGAGCGGTCAGACGGCGGTTCATTATGACGCTTGAACCAAAGCAGGTGCCGCGCGTTGTCCTACATTATTAAGGAGATATGTTATGGCATCCCGCGCGGTCTGGACCGGTCAGATACGGCTTTCCCTTGTTTCGATTCCTGTAGAAATCCACTCGGCCACCAAGACGGGGGCTCGGGTCAGTTTCCGCCAAATCCATGGTCCTTCCGGCAAGCGGGTGCGCTATGAGAAATCCGTGCCGGGGATCGGTCCGGTGAAGGCCGAGGATATTCTGAAGGGTTATGAACTCGAGAATGACGAGTATCTACTTTTGGAAAAGGACGAGGTCGACGCGATCAAGCTTGAGACCAAAAAGACGCTGGAACTGGTGCAGTTTGTCGGTCTCACGGAAATCCCCCCCCTCTATTATGACCGACCCTATTACGTCGTGCCGACCGATGATCTGGCCGAGGATGCCTACCGCGTTGTGCGCGATGCGCTGCGGCAGGCCAATAAGGTCGGTCTGGGGCAGCTGACCATGCGGGGCAGGGAGCATCTGTGTGCCTTGCGTCCCTGTGGCGACGGTATCTTGCTCGAAACGCTGCATTATGCAGATGAGATTAAGGAGGCTGATCCGCTCTTTTCGCAGATCGAGGATGATCCTGCGGATGCGGATCTGTTGGAGGTCGCGACGCAGCTGATTGATCGCAAGACTGGCAAATTCGACGCTGCCGCGTTTACGGATCACTACGATGCAGCCCTGCGGGACCTGATCGACCAGAAACGCAAATCCAAGAAGACCCCGCGGGCGCGGGCAGGGGACGACGATGCGCCCTCGGCCGAGAATGTGGTCGATCTGATGTCTGCTCTGAAAGAAAGCCTAAAGAAAGACGGTGCGAAAAAGGCGAGCGCTAAAAAGGCCAAGCCTCGCGCCGCAGGCACTAAAAAGTCGGCCTGATGGGCTGCCTCGACCGCTATAACGAGATGCGGG
Organism: Sulfitobacter brevis; assembly: GCF_900112755.1. Classification (GTDB taxonomy): domain Bacteria; phylum Pseudomonadota; class Alphaproteobacteria; order Rhodobacterales; family Rhodobacteraceae; genus Sulfitobacter; species Sulfitobacter brevis. The sequence goes on from NZ_FOMW01000017.1 coordinate 23,174, forward strand.
ATTTCGACCGCACACCGGAGCCGTCGGATAGTACTGGCGCGGGCCATCTGGCGCTGCGCTATTCGATGCAAAAGCACGCAGCAACCCGCCTGCATTTCGACCTGCGGCTGGAATGGGACGGGGTACTACTTTCTTGGGCCGTCACGCGCGGGCCGTCCTATGATACAGGCGAGAAACGCCTTGCTGTGCGCACAGAGGACCATCCGCTTTCCTACCTCACTTTCGAGGGCACGATACCCAAGGGTAACTACGGGGCGGGCATCGTAATGTTGTGGGATATCGGCCATTGGGAGCCGCTCATTCCGGTCGAAAAAGGGCTTGCGAAAGGGCATCTGCACATGCGGCTGCATGGCGCGCGACTGGCAGGGGATTGGCATCTGGTGCGGATGAAGTCCGAGGGAAAGCGCGAGAACTGGTTGATGACCAAAGCCGATGATGACGCCGCTGGTGCCCGTGATCCTGTCACGCATTATCGCCGGTCGGTTTTGTCTAACCGCACAAAAGTTGAAATATCAGGAGAGAAAGCCTCGGTTGTGCTCCACTCAGGGAAGCGGCCGAGTTTTGCCAAACCACAGCTCGCGACCCTTTCGGACGAGATGGTCGAGGGGGAGGGGTGGTGGCATGAGGTGAAGTTTGACGGCTACCGCGCGCAAGTCGCTCTGGGAGCGGGGGGGGCGCGTGTGTTTACTCGCAACGGCAAAGACTGGACGGAGCAATTTGACAGCCTCTTGCCCGCCTTCGATGAACTCGACTGTGAGAACGCCCTGATCGACGGTGAGATCGTCGCGGGGGCCGGTGTCACCGGCTTTTCTGGTCTGCAGCAGGCGATTAAGGCAGGCGGGCCTTTCCGGTTTTATGGATTCGATCTGCTGTCGTGCGACGGGTCCGATGTGACCAGCAGGCCGCTGACCGATCGCCGCGCCCTGCTTGAAAAAATATGGAAGCCGCTGCCGCTGCTCGGGCCTGCACAGCTTTCCCCCGTCATTGTGCAGGATGCTGCCGAAACCTTCGACACGATTTGCGCGTCAGGCGGCGAGGGCATCATCGCTAAACGCTTGGATGCGGCCTATCAAAGTAAACGCAGCACGTCTTGGCGCAAAATTAAGTGCCAACGCAGGGACGAATTTGTGATCCTTGGCTGGCAGGAAAGCGACAAACGCGGGCGTCCCTTTGCATCGCTTGCTTTGGGCGTGCGCGAGGGCAAAGGGTGGTCCTATCTGGGTAAAGTCGGCACCGGCTTTAACGACGATCAGATGGCGGATTTGGCGGCTGCAATGCGCCCGTTGGTCTGCAAAACAGCGCCTGTGGACATCACTCCGGCAGAGGCTCGCGGGATCACTTGGATCACCCCGCGCCTTGTGGCCGAGATCTCCTACGCCGAGCGCACCTCGGAAGGGCGGTTGCGTCATGCGGTATTTCACGGGCTGCGCGCCGACAAACCCGCCCGCGCTGTGACGCTTGATAACGATGTGGTGCCTGAGGACCGCCCGTTGGTTGCGGGGATTGGCATTTCCTCGCCCGAACGGCTGGTGTTCCCCGGCGCCGCCTATACCAAACTGCAAGTCGCGCAATATTACGAACGTACCGCTGAGCGCATTCTGCACGCCGCCGCAGACCGGCCGCTGTCATTGCTGCGGCTGCCGGAAGGTTTGAAGGGACAGCAGTTCTTTCAGAAACATGCGGGCAAAGGCTTTCCCGAAGGCTTGAAGGTGATCGACATCACCCAAAGCGATGGCAAGGCCGAGCCCTATATGTTTGTAGCAGATGCCGCTGGCTTGGTCGCAGCAGCCCAAATGGGCACAATCGAATTTCATATCTGGGGCAGTAGGCGGGACCGGCTGGAGCGGCCTGACCGTATGGTTTTTGATCTCGACCCCGACGAGGGGCTGGGGTTTGACGCGGTGAAAGAGGCGGCAGTAGACATTCGCGATACATTGCAAGGCCTCGGGCTGCCATCATGGCCGTTGTTGTCAGGCGGGAAAGGGGTGCATGTCGTGGTGCCGCTGCGCCGCGTTTCAGGCTGGGATACGGTCAAGCTCTATGCCCATGTTTTCTCCCAGCTTGTCGCCAGCAGGGCACCTGATCGCTATACGACCCAGATGTCCAAGGCCAAACGCAAGGGGCGCATCTTCATTGATTGGCTACGCAACGAACGCGGCGCAACGGCGATTGCACCATTTTCCCTCCGCGCACGCCAAAATGCGCCCGTCGCCGTGCCTGTGTCGTGGGAAGAGCTTGCTGACATCAAAAGTGCTGCTGCGTTTACTTTGGAAACGGTTGCCAAGCGAAGCTGGGAAAACGTGGAGATTCCCCCCGCCGTTGGCATCACCGCAAAGAGCATCGAGCGGCTGGAAGCGGCGTTCAAGTGACGCGCTGAGGCGGGGCACGGGCGAGAGATTGGTGCCCTTACCCTGTTCAGATGGCTCCCGCGCTTTAGATAGTGGAACTGAACCGCATCTGGGCTGGAAAAATAATGGAATATGTATCGATTGATCTATGGGCTGCCAATCTTGAGCCGGTGGTGCCGGACCTCAACACATGGCTGGCAGGATTAGAGGCGCGGGTTGCGCAAACAGCGCAGCGTGGGGCGCAGATGTTGGTGTTGCCCGAGTTTGCCTGTGCGCAGTGGTTAAGCTTTGCCCCTGCCGATTTGCCCACCGCGAACACGATGGGTTGGCTCTACGAATGTGGCCAAATCGCCCTTGACGCGATTGCGGGCATGTCAGCGCAATACGGCGTATCGATCCTGCCGGGGACGATCCCCTTTGCCGCAGGTGAACGTGACGGGGTGATGACCTATCTCAACCGTGCGTGGTTGCTGACGCCAGATGGGTCGCGGCATGCGCAGGATAAGCTGAGCCTGACCCCGCTTGAAGAGCACGGCGCGGGGGGCATCACGGTCCACGGTGAAACGATCAATGTGATCGAATGGAACGGCCTGCGGATTGCAATGATCATTTGTCTGGACAGCGAGTTCACCAGCCTTTGGTCGCGGTTAGGGATGCTCGACCTTGATTTGGTGATCATTCCGGCAAAGACCGATATGATTACCGGCTATAATCGGGTTTTCAGCTGTGCCCGTGCCCGCGCGATCGAGCTTCAGACGGTGGTTTGCGTTTTGGGGGCCGTCGGTGTGCCGTTCGGCCAGATCGCAACCGATACCGGAGTTGGCGGGGCAAGCGTGTTCACGCCCTGCGATGTCGGCGCTTCGCTGGATGGTATTCACGCAACGCTCGCACCGCAGACGGCGGCAATGATGACCGACCTGGTGTTGATGGCTACGGATATTCCTGTCGGCCCTTGTCGCCGCATCCGCAACGGCCATGCCGAGGCGGAGGTTTGTCCGGCGCTTTGGGACGCGGGTCATCTTACCGTGGTCGAGCCTGCGAAGATTTGAGATCGGGGCGCGCGGGCAGGGTCCGCGCGCCGCTTATTGTCGCGCGCTATTTATCGCGTGCCTGTTGCTCCACGATCGCCAGCAATTCATTTGGTGTTGAAGGTTTTTCACAAAACGCGGCATGGGGGTAATCGCTGCCATAGTTATAAGCCCCTGCATGGCCAGAATGAAAGACCAGCGGAATGGCATGGTCTGACAGCCATTTAGCCAGTGGATCGACCACGCCATCTGCCAGACGCACATCCAGAAAGCCAAGCTCCGGCGGGTTGGCTTGGGCAACTCTCAAGGCTTCGGCGACAGTCGGATAAGGGCCATCCACCTCATGCCCCGCATCCTCGAATGTATCCTTGATATCGAGCCCGACCAGAAGCTCGTCTTCTACCAATAGAATTTTTACCATTTACTTAACTTTCTTCACGTCCAGACAATTTTAGTGTCCATTGAAAGATGTTGCCCGAAAGCGCGTTGTCCAGTTCTGCCTGCAATTGACGTGCCGCAATCTGCAAAAGATGTGATCCGAAACCTGCCGTGTTCGTCGCGGGGTCAGGCGCAGACGTCAGGACCTCGCGCCATGTCAGTTCACAACCGCCCTCACGCGACCCCGTCCATGAGATATGCAAATTTCCGGCATTCTCGCTCAACGCGCCGTATTTCACCGCATTGGTGGACCATTCATGCAGGATCAATGCCAGCGGTGTTACATCGGCCTGCTGAAGCTGCACTTCCGGGCCGCTAATTTCAATTTCGAACTGGGTCAGAAACGGTTTGAGGATGGCGCTCAACAAGTCCTCAAGCGTGATCCCCTCGTTAATATCGGGACGATTGGTTAGCGCGTGGGCCCGTCCGAGGCTGGAGATATTATCGCGAAGGTCGTCTGCCAGTTGCTTGGTGCTGGTGGCCTTGCGCGACATGGTTGAAACCATCGCGCTGATCACCGCAAAGAGGTTTTTGACGCGGTGATTCATCTCACCGATCATCAATTCGCGGTTCTCGGCCAGATAACGGTCTGCGGTCACGTCAAAGCTGACGCCAAGGATCCGCGTCGGGCCATCGCCGACAATAGGGCGGGCCAAGGTGCGCAGCCAGCGGGGCCGTTCGTGTGGGCCGCGCGGGACGCGAAACTCGACAGTGACCTCTTTTTCCTCAGCTATGCACTCCTCAAGGCTGCGGCGCAGATTTTCGCGGTCTTTTTCAATAACACGTTCGTATAGCAGGGCTTCAGGGTGGCCACCTGCCTCTGGTATGCCGAGTAACTTGGCTTGCCCCTCATCAATCACGGCGCGGTTTAGTTCCGGTTGGTACTCCCAGATACCGATGCCAGCCAATTGCACGGCAAGCTCCAACTGTTCGCGCTCCTGATCAAGCTCGGCCTGCAATGAGGTCATCTCGGTGATGTCGGTAAAGACCATCGTAACGCCTTCCTGAGCGCCGCTGCGCACAAGATAGGGATGCACGATTAGCATCCATTGCCGCGAGCCATCGGACTGTGACATCGGCAACCGCTCAAGGCTGTTGTCTTTGATCACGCGGGCGGCTGCGGCCAGATGCGCGTCGCTGGACAGCAGGCTGGTGACTTGGTTGAGTGGCCGCCCGTGATCGCCGCGTTGGAACGGGAAAATCTCGAGCGCCGCGTCGGTAAAGCTGCGCAGCCGCAGATCATTGTCCAGCACAACAACGGGGAGCTGTGTGGATTCAAAAAAGTTTTTCAGATCATCGTTGGCGACGCTCAGCTGGTCGACCTTCTCCTTCGACTCATCGTTAACGGTCGAAAGCTCTTCGTTTGTCGATTGAAGCTCCTCGTTCATCGACATCATTTCTTCGTTCGAGCTTTTGAGCTCCTCGTTCGCGGTCTCCAGCTCTTCGGTCTTGTCGCGCAGCTGGCGGCGGGTGTGTTGCAACTCGCCCTCCAACATTTCGACCTGACCGTTTGCGGGGCCGAGATCCATCAGATCATCGTCCTGCTCGGCCTCGAAACCATCAACATCTCGGAAGACCATCAGCACCGTATCATCGGCCAGCGGATCGGCCACGACGTTAATCTTCTGACGACCGAATTCGGCCCGCACCACGACGTCGCGCGCGATCATCCGCTGGCGGCTTTCGCAGGCCTGGCGCATCAGCGGTAGCAGTACTTCGCGCAGGCCCGGCCGTGCGGCACGGGAGGCTGAATGGTTGGAGCCTGCCGAGAATTCAAAGTAACGCCCTAGCCTGCCGTAAATCTCGATCAGGTTTCCGTTCCGGTCCAGCACCACGCCCGGCATCGCATAACGCTCGGCCAGCCGTTCCAGCGCGAGGTTTCGAGTTGTGCTTTGGTCGCGCTGTGCCGGCGTCTCGGCGCGCCGTCCGCGCAGTTGCCGGTCAGAGATCGACGGCAGCTGGATCGGATAGCGGGGGGTGCTGTCTATGCGGGAAAATATTCGGGCGCGGTGGTTGATCGGGGTGAACAGATCATCGGCACGGCCAATCGTCTCGGACGGGCCGAGAAACAAAAACCCTTTTGGCTGAAGCGCATAGTGGAAAATCGGCAGGACGGCTGATTGCAATCCGTCGCCGAAATAGATGAACAGATTGCGACAACAAACGAGCGAAAGGCGTGAGAACGGTGGGTCCTTGATCACGCTATGGGAGGAAAACCGCACCATGTCGCGCACACCGGGCGAAATACGGAAATGGTCGCCATGCTGGATGGTATAACGTTCGCGCAGGTCTTCGGGGATATCCATCAGCGAGGAGGCCAGATAGCGGCCTTCACGCGCAATTTCCAGCATCTGTTCGTCGATGTCGGAGGCGAAAATATTGATCCGCAGGGAGGCGTTCTGGCGCAGCGCTTCTTCGTTAAGGATCATCGCAAGGGTATACGCTTCTTCGCCGCTGGAGCAGCCCGGCACCCAAACGCGAATTTCCTGATGCGGGTTGGCCCGTTCTACCAGTGGCACGATCACACTTTCGCGCAGTGCCTCGAAGTATTCAGGGTCGCGGAAGAAGCGGGTGACGTTGATCAGCAGGTCGCGTTGCAAGGCTGCGGCCTCATTCGCGTCGTCGCGCACCCTCTTGCGATAGGCGCCAGCGTCGGTCAACTGTAGCACCTGCATGCGGCGCTGGATGCGACGCGCAAGCGTGGTGTGTTTATAACCGGTGAAGTCGTTACCGACGTGTTTGCGTAGGGTTCGGCAAATGGCGTCAATCTGCTCGCTGTCGCCAACGACGGATCCCTTATCATCAATCGCGCGGCCAAAATAGTCGCGCAGCCGGTCCAGCATGTTTTCCGGCGCTAGCACGAAGTCGACCATGCCTGTGGACACAGCCGAAAGCGGCATGCCGTCGTATCGGGCGGACTTGGGTTCCTGCACCAAAGCCAACCCGCCGTGTTCCTTAATCGCACGCAGGCCCAGCGTGCCATCCGCGCCCGTGCCCGAAAGGATCACACAGGCGGACATCGCGCCCAGATCATCCGCCAGAGACATGAAGAAATCATCAATGGGACGGCGCAGCCCGCGCGGTTGCACGAACGGCTCTAGCGCCAGTTTACAATTGCGGATCACCAGCCCGTGCCCAGGGGGAATGATATAGACATGATCCGGCAGCACGGTCTCGCCGTCTTCGGCCTGTCGCACGTTGAGCGAGGTTTGCCGCCCTAGAAGGTCGGCCAACATGCTTTCGTGGTTCGGATCAAGATGCTGGACGATGACATAGGCCATGCCGGTGGGCAGCCGCGCTGGTTCTAGGAACGCACGCAGTGCCTCCAACCCGCCAGCGGACGCACCAATACCGATAACCGGCGTGGAAGGATCGCGCGAGATCGGGGTCTCGGGCTCGGGTGTGGCAGTTTGGTTATCCATGCAGTCGGATACCTGCGATAGTTGCCGCCGATTGTGATAAAAGCTCGGCGGATTGGCGCATCATCAGGCCGAAGTTCTTGCCAAAATCGGTCACGTCTTCGATGCTTTTGCCCAATTGGTGATCATAGGTTTTAAGTTCACTATAGCTATTTGCAGCAGAGAGATCGAATTGGGAGGCGAAGATGAACGACCCTTCGCCGGTTTGATTTTTTAATCGTGACATAAACACAAAATTGTCAAAGCGGCTCCCATCGGCGCGCATATTGGGCACTTCGAAGCGGCCGGCATTCACCGATGGATCGTCCAGAAAAGCCCGCATCTGCGCGCGGGCGTCTTTCGTATCCTCGGTTTCAGGCTGCAAAAAGCGGCAGTTTTTTCCGACGACATCAGATTCCGCGTAACCGGTCAGCCGGCAGAAAGCATCATTGACGCTTACCAAGGGCTCGTCAGGCGTACCGATGGCCCCCAAGGCCAGCGCGATCGGCGCATTTTGCATGTATCTGATAAGCGCATCCGGCACTGTCGAGCTCATTCCGTCGGTCCTTTGTCTGACGACACGGTGCTTTGGTAGAGTTTCGACGGGACAGTACCCCATGTGCCGAAAAGCGGTGCCGGTTTGACAGAAGTACTTATTGCAGCCGCCTAAATTGTCCATGCGGGAGGGAATAAAAGTATGGTGGTTTCATGCGTATTTTGATTGCGAGGATATCGCCATCTTCCTTGGCGAGTACCTGCACGTTGGCCCGCAGCGCGCGAAGTCTCTCAAAGAGCCTTGACGCCTGATTTAGCGTTGATCATGGGTCTGTTAACGCAAAAAGGGCCACTGTTTCATAAAACAGCGGCCCCGATTGGTACGTTACCGGATCAACCGATGATCGCGTTCAAAGTCGCGGAAGGCCGCATGACGGACGCAGTTTTCGCGGCATTCGTGCGGAAATAACCGCCCAAATCGACGGCATCCCCTTGAACTTCGGCCAGTTCAGCAAGGATTTTACTTTCGCTAGCGGCCAACTCTTTTGCAATCGGGGCAAAGTGCGCGGCCAACTCGGCATCTTTCGACTGCGCTGCCAACGCATCGGCCCAATAGCGGGCAAACCAATAGTGGCTGTTGCGGTTGTCAGGCTCGCCGACCTTGCGGGAAGGTGAATGGTCGTTATCCAAGATCCCTTGGGTCGCGGCATCAACCGCTTCACCCAGAACACGGGCTTTTTCATTGCCCTTGGCGTCCGCCAGGAAGGTCAGGCTTTCGCCAAGTGCGCAGAATTCGCCCAAGCTGTCCCAGCGCAGGTGGTTCTCTTTTTCAAGCTGCTGGACGTGCTTTGGGGCTGAACCGCCCGCACCGGTTTCAAACAAGCCGCCGCCGTTCATCAGTTTGACGATCGACAACATCTTGGCCGAGGTCGCCAGTTCGAGGATCGGGAACAGATCAGTGAGGTAATCGCGCAGCACGTTGCCGGTGATGGCGATGGTGTTGTCGCCCTTGGTGATCGTCTCCAACGAGGCGCGGGTCGCTTCACGCGGGGCCATGATCTCGAATTTGTCGGCAACGCCTTTTGCTTCGAGGATCGGCTTCACGTAGGCGATAAGTTCGGCGTCGTGGGCACGGCTCGCGTCCAGCCAGAAGATCGCGCTGCAGCCTTCGGCTTTTTGACGGTCGATCGCAAGGTTCACCCAGTCTTCGATAGGCGCCTTGCGGGTCGAGGCCGAGCGCCAGATGTCGCCTGCTTCGACGTTATGCTCATGCAGCACGGTGCCATCGTCGAGGATCATCTTAACGGTGCCAGCTTCGGCAATCTCGAAAGTGGTTGGGTGCGAGCCGTATTCCTCTGCCTTCTGCGCCATCAGGCCGACGTTTTGCACTGTGCCTGCAGTGGCCGGATTCAACTTACCGTTTTCTTTGAAAAAGTTTACGGTTTCGTCATACACAGGCGCATAAGAATTGTCTGGAATGACGCAGTTGGTATCGGATTCTTTGCCATCTGGCCCCCAGCCTTTGCCGCCCGCACGGATAAGCGCAGGCATCGAGGCGTCGATGATGACATCCGAGGAGACATGCAGGTTGGTGATACCCTTATCTGAGTCGACCATATACATCGGTGGGCGGGCCGCCATGCAAGCGTCAATGTCAGCGACGATTTCGGCGTTGCCTTTCACGCGGGCCAGCAGGTCGCCCAGACCGGAATTGGCATTTACGCCCAGTTCGCGCATCGCCTCACCGTGTTTTTCAAAAACCGGCGCGAGGTAGGCTTTGACTGCGTGGCCAAAGATGATCGGGTCCGAGACCTTCATCATTGTGGCCTTCATGTGCAGCGAAAACAGGGTGCCTTCAACTTTGGTTTTGGCGATTTCGTCAGCCAAGAAGGTCTGGAGTGCAGCAACGCTCATGAAGGTGGCATCAACGACGGTGCCGGCGGGGTAGGAAATCCCGTCTTTCAGCACTGTTTCGCCCGCATTGGTGACCAGAACGATCTTGGCAGTGGCGTCTTTTGACAGCGTGGCAGAAACTTCGTTGGAGAAGAAATCACCCCCCGACATCGCCGAGACGTGGGTTTTGCTGTCGGCCGCCCAATCGCCCATGCGATGCGGATTCTTCTGGGCAAAGCTTTTCACGGCCTTGGCCGCGCGACGATCCGAGTTGCCTTCGCGCAAAACCGGGTTCACGGCTGAGCCTTTTATGCCATCATATTTAGCACGGATTGCTTTTTCATCGGCAGTCTCGGGTGCTTCGGGGTAATCGGGCAGGGCAAAACCCTGAGCCTGAAGCTCTTTGACTGCGGCTACAAGCTGCGGCACCGAGGCGGAGATATTCGGCAATTTGATGACATTTGCATCGGGCGTTTTCACAAGACGCCCTAAATCGGCGAGGTCATCCGACTGGCGCTGTGCCGCGCTGAGGTGCTCCGGAAAGGTGGCCAGAATGCGGGCAGCAAGGCTGATATCCTTGGTGCCGACGGACACGCCTGCAGCGGCGGCGAATTTCTGGATGATCGGCAGGAAGGACGCGGAGGCAAGCTCCGGTGCTTCGTCGACTTTGGTGTAGATGATATCGGACATAGGACACTCCATAGGGCGGGATTTACCCTCCCATATCCAATCTATCCTGCAAGGTCGACAGTATACCTTCGCATACCGTAAATTCTCTGACTATAAAGCCGTAAGCCGGCTGGTGAGGTGCAGAAATTTTCGAAGGGCAGGGAGGAGGCGGAAAATCCAGACTTCTAAATACTTCTGAAAGCTTCGAAGTTGAAGTTTCGGGAACCGTCAGAATGAATTTTGACCGGACGAGAATAATAAAATCAAATAAGACATTCTTTGTCCTGTGGTCTGGATTTTGCCTATAACTGGTGACTGACCTGCTTTACGGGATGCGGAAATGATTTCCCTTTCTGACAGTCTCAGATTGATAAGCTTCTATGATAAAAGAAAAAAATGGACATTAATAGAAATTCGTAATGTTAAGCTCGTAGAGCGGCGGCCGTTGCCCAGACGTAATTACCTAAAAAATAAGGACGACGCTCGCGAGAGCTTCTAACTGTAGGTTGTATTGGTATCAAGCTAAAATTTCCCGGGTTGCAGAGAAAACGACGGCAACTAGAACTGTGGGTATTATGGTAGATATTTCTGGATAATTTAAACATCCGGCTTGCCGAAGCCGGCAGCCAAGATCCCGTGAATGGTGGGCGATGCAGTCGGCCCGCTGAACAAGCCATTTTCTTAAGAAATTTTACAGAGTTTCTAAACATACTTGGTTGTAGTGCGCTACGCTCTGACAGGGATGCCCACCGTCTCTCTTGGGCTAGTATTTCGGAGCCTGTGACTGGCTTTGTATGAAGTGGTCCGAGCGGTTCATTGGGCTAAGTGTAGACTTTAACCTGTAATTTCAGTTCAAGGAGCACTTTATGCGCCTGATCTTTCCAATTCTCTTGTGCTTGCTGCCTCTCTTCGCATCTGCGCAGGAAAAGATGGCGCTGGTCATCGGAAACCAGGCGTATGAAACGCTCGAATCCGTGCAAACCGACTCCGAAGACGCTCGAAATGTAGCGCAAGCCTTAACCGCCGCTGGGTTTGACACGGTCACTTTGCACAACAGTGACGGGACGGATTTACGAACCGCATTGGACGATTTCGCCTTTAGATCCGAGACCGCAGATTTTGCCTTAATCTATTATGCAGGTCATGGCGCAGATGTGGCAGGTGAGAATGTCTTTTTTCCGGTGGACGCAAAGATTGGTTCGCCAGAAGACGTCGAGAAAACGGGGGTTACGTTAGGGCAATTGCAAGACGCGGTGGCCGGTGCCCGCAGGGGTCGGCTGATCTTGCTGGATTGCTGTCTACCCTTGGGCGGTATGGCAGCTTTGGAGGCAAAAGCCTCGGAAGGCGAAAGTCGGGAGGTTTTTCGCTCCGATGGCCTTGCGCCAGCGACGCCGCCGCTCGGTACGATGGTTATGTTTGCGTCGAAAGACGGGGAGCCGATTTTGAAGAGCGCTGGGAAACACAGCTACTTTTTGCAAGCTCTTGTTGATAATCTCACAACGACCGATCTCGAAGCTGCACTGGCCGTCAAAAAAGTAATCGCGGCGGTGGTTGAGGCGTCAGACAACATGCAAACCCCGAAGGTATACGGCAGTTTCTTTGCGCATCCGTCCTTTGCTTCTGGCGGTGAAGGCGGCAGTTCTGACTCTCCAACTGCGGATCGTCGCGCGGCTTGGGCGGCTTTAGAAGACGGGCAGGCAGCGAAATATGCGGAGATGGCCGAGGCTGGCGATGTCCGCGCGATGCTGGCATCGGCCTATGTCAAACTCGCCCCAGACGATCCGCGATATGCACCAGAGGAGGCTGCGGATCTTTTGCAACGTGCTGCGGCAGATGGGTCTGTGGAAGCGCAGTTTGAACTCGCGCAACTTTACGAGCGGGGGCTCGGCGTGGTGCAGGATAGTGATCGCGCGATGGAATTGTACCGCGCCGCTGCCGAACAGGAGTATCCTCCCGCCCTCAATGATCTTGGATTTCTATATTCTCAGGGTGGCTTGAACATCGGGCCGGACCAAGCGCGCAGTCTGGTTTATTTTGAACGTGCCGCCGAGGCGGGACATCCACACGCGCTGTTTCGCTATGCCGCATTGATAAATGACGGCAATATCAAGGGCAAAGGGCCGCAGGATGCCGCGCGGTATCTCTATCGCGCACTGAGGCTTGGCGCGCAGGAAGTTTATACGCTTCTCCGCGAAGATCCTGCGATATTTACTGTAGAGACGCGCAAGGCACTGCAAGAACTTTTGGCAAAGCACGGGTTTTACGAGAGTGCAATTGATGGCGATTATGGGGATGGCACAATGCGGGCGATTGATCTGGCATTCGGGCTGCGCAACTAGGGGCGCGGCAAAAACCACGCTCCTCTAGCGCACTGTTAGAAGGGTAGGATCTGCTGGCTGGAATTGCTTTTTTCACGATTAAATAGCTGTAGAGGCGTCCCCTCCTAAAAGACGCCACTCCTTAGGCTGACAACGAATCGTGTTGCAAAGCGGGGGTGAATGCCGTTTTATTGGCTCGCAAATCAATAAAAAACTCTCGGGGAGATTATCTGTTATGACACGCTTGTTTGCGACGACCGCTCTGGCCCTTACAATGGGCACCGCTGCCTACGCCGAAGGCTGTGAAAAAGTGACCTTCTCTGACGTGGGTTGGACCGACATCACCGCCACCACGGCCGCGGCCAGCGTGCTGCTTGATGCCTTGGGCTATGAGGCAGACGTGAAGATCCTTGCCGTTCCGGTTACCTATACGTCGCTTGCGGCGGGCGACATCGACGTTTTCCTCGGCAACTGGATGCCCACAATGGAAGGCGATATCGCGCCCTACCGTGACGCCGGCACTGTTGATACCGTGCGCGCCAACCTTGAAGGAGCCAAGTATACTTTGGCCGTTAACAAGGTCGCCGCTGATATGGGCATCACCAGCTTTGACGCCATCGCAACCAAAGCCGATGAACTTGAAGGTAAGATATACGGCATCGAGCCCGGCAATGACGGCAACCGCCTGATCCAGTCGATGATTGATGACAACGCCTTTGATCTCAAAGAGTTCGAGGTTGTCGAAAGCTCCGAGCAGGGGATGCTGGCTCAGGTCGAGCGCGCGACCCGCAAAGGCGAGCCAGTGGTCTTTTTGGGCTGGGAGCCGCATCCTATGAATGCGAACTTCGAACTGACCTACCTGCAGGGCGGCGATGATTTCTTTGGTCCTGATCTTGGTGGAGCAACAGTTTATACCAACACCCGCGCGGGTTATGTCGAAGAGTGTCCCAACGTGGGCAAGCTCCTGACCAATATGGAATTCACGCTGGCGATGGAGAACGAGATCATGGGCGCCATCCTTGATGACGGCGAAAAGCCTAACGATGCCGCCGCCGCATGGATCAAGAAAAACCCACAAGTTCTTGATACTTGGCTTGCTGGTGTCACCACTCTTGAGGGTGCCGACGCCCTTGAAGCCGCGAAAGCCGCGCTGCAGTAACCGACAGGTTACCTAACGAATTACCCGCCCCCGAAACATCGCGGGCGGGTATGTTTTATCTGCATTTGACATTTCATAGGGGGTCGCATGAACTGGCTGACCGAAAACAAGCTGCCCATCGGCGATGTGGCAGAAACTGTGTTTGACTGGCTCCAGATCAACGGAGAGTTCTTTTTTGACGGCTTGGCCGACTTGATGGAACGGCTGATCGACGCGATCCTCTGGGTGCTGCAAACGCCGCATCCGCTTATCGTCATTGCGGTTTTTGCCGGGCTGACATGGCTCATTCAGCGCAACTGGAAGACAGTCGCTTTTGTGGTGATCGGATTTTTGTTCATTATTAATCAGGACTATTGGGAAGAAACTACCGAAAGCCTGACGCTGGTGTTGTCGGCCTGTGTGGTTTGTATGGGCGTAGGCGTGCCGATCGGTATCGCTGCGGCACACCGGCCAAGGCTCTATAAGTTCATGCGCCCTGTCCTCGACCTGATGCAAACATTGCCGACCTTTGTCTATCTGATCCCTGCGATCGTGTTTTTCGGCATCGGCATGGTGCCAGGTTTGATCGCAACGGTGATCTTTGTGCTGCCCGCGCCAATCCGGCTGACCCAGCTCGGTATTGCTTCCACCCCGCGGCCCTTGCTTGAAGCCGCGCAGGCATTTGGTGCCAAACCGCATCAGACCCTTTGGAAAATCGAGCTGCCCTATGCGCTGCCGCAGATCATGACCGGCCTGAACCAGACCATTATGTTGTCGCTGTCGATGGTGGTGATCGCCGCCCTTGTCGGGGCCGATGGCCTTGGGGTGCCGGTGGTTCGAGCGCTCAATCAGGTAAATACGGGCCTCGGGTTTGAGAGCGGTCTGATTATTGTTGTCGTGGCAATCATGCTCGACCGGATGTTGCGGGTGGGTGGCAAATGAGTACAGCAGTTTCATTCAACAATGTCTCAATCGTCTTTGGCGACCGTCCCGCCAAGGCGTTGCCCTTGATGGATGCGGGCCAAAGCCGCAGCGAGATCGAAGAAGCCACCGGCCAGATTTTGGGCGTGCATGATTGCTCGCTCGATGTGGCCGAGGGTGAAATTCTGGTGCTGATGGGGCTCTCGGGGTCGGGCAAGTCCACGTTGCTGCGGGCGGTCAACGGGCTCAACCCTGTCGCGCGTGGCCACGTGACGGTCCATGATGGCGACTGGTCCGCCAATGTGCAGGAGTGTAACCCGCAGACCCTGCGCAAGGTCCGGCGCGAATGTGTGTCGATGGTGTTTCAGCAGTTCGGTTTGCTGCCGTGGCGCACCGTGCTCGACAATGTGGCGCTGGGGCTGGAGCTGAGCGGCGTGCCAAAGGGCGAGCGTATGGAGCGTGCCAAAAAGCAGCTGGCGTTGGTGGGGCTCAAAGACTGGGCCGATCGCAAAGTCGGCGAGCTGTCGGGTGGGATGCAGCAGCGTGTGGGTCTTGCCCGTGCCTTTGCCACCGAAGCGCCGATATTGCTGATGGACGAGCCGTTTTCAGCGCTTGACCCGTTGATCCGCACCCGCCTGCAAGACGAGCTGCTTGATCTGCAACGCGAGTTGAAGCGCACGATTATTTTCGTGAGCCACGATCTGGACGAAGCGTTCAAGCTAGGCGGTCGCATTGCAATCATGGAAGGCGCGCGCATTGTTCAAATTGGCACGCCGCGCGATATCTTCTCTAACCCGGCGTCGGATTATGTCGCTGATTTTGTGGCCAATATGAACCCGCTCGGCGTGCTGACAGCGCGTGATGTGATGCAGGCGTCAAGCACTGCGACAGGGCCTTCGGTTGCTGCCGAAACGCCTGTGCGCGATCTTATTGATCAAGTCAGCAGCACCCCCGAAGGGATCAGCGTTTCAGCCAATGGGGCGATCGTCGGCGTGGTCACTGCCCAGAGCATTGTCGAACGGCTGCGCAGCTGAAAATCCATCTCCGGCGGAACTTTCTTAGGAAATTTTCGCCGGAGGTAAAACCCTCAGAGTGTCTTTACTCGTCAGAGCCTGCGGCACGGTATGCGCCAGTCACACGTCGTGCCTGCTTCCATGAGTTAGCGGTTTCAACGCGTGCATCCATCCGTCCACATGCTGTGAAAACCCGATCAGCTTCGGCTTCGGCTTCCGTGAGAATCTCCTCAAGATCCAAGTGCGGAACGTGACGCTTTTCCATCAGCACGCGGCCATCCACCAACACTGTATCCACATCGGCGGCATTGGCAAAATGGGTGATCCGGTTGAGCGCCATGACAGGCGGCCACAGATGCGGTTTGCGGCCATCCAGCAGAACGATGTCAGCCCGCTTTCCGACCTCCAGCGACCCGATTTCATTAGCGACTCCAAGGGCGCGGGCGGCATCAATGGTGCAAAGCTCCAGTGCTTTTCCATCCGGCAACACAGCGGGGTCGCGGAAGTGCCGACGGTGATAATGCATTGCCTGTGCCATGTGACGGAACATATCAAATCCGCGATCCGGCGCGCCAGCGTCCGAGCCGAGACAGACAGTGACGCCAGCCTCCAGCAGTTCGGGCACGGGGCATCTGCCGATAATCGACATGATCGCTGACGGATTGTGAATGATTGTTGCACCGGTAGCGCGCAGGGCTTCAAAATCTGCGGGGATGAGGTCGACGCTGTGACCAAGTGCGGCCTTTGGCGACAACAACCCCAACTCCCGCGCCAGTGCGATGGTGCCGCCACGATGGCCGTCTTGCGTCAAGAGCGTGCCAGTGCTGTCCTGCAATGCGCGCATCGCGGTCGCCATTCGGCGGATTTCTGGCCCGTGGTCCGCCATATGGTCTTGCGCATAGACCGGTAAAATTAACGCAACGCCTGTGCGACGGCCGAGTAGATCATCGTGGCGATCAATCAGCTCGGCGCAGACCTCCATTTGTTCGTCAAAGCTAACGGGGCGGCGATCAGGGCCAAAATGTTTGGGAAACGGCAAGCGCCCCGGACCGACGGCCATGATGGTGCGCAAACCGGCTTGGACCGTTGCGTCGCAATGGGCGTCACCGGCGTCTGGCGTGTCGGTCCGCATGATATCCGCGCCACCGCCCAGCAGCGAAACTGCCGTGGTGACACCGCCCATCAGTCGCTCCATCTGGGCCAACCGCGCTTCGGCCCGCCAAAAGTCCGGCGTGGCGACACCTGCGTAAATTTCCTCACAGATTTGAAACCATAGGTCGCCGTCTGCGTCGCCTGCTGCGCGCACAAGGCCATGGCCCGAATGCGAATGCGCGTCGATCAAACCGGGCAGGGCGATTAGGCCCGCTTTGTCGATCACCCGTTTCGCAGCAGGGGGCGTGCCGGTGCCGATGGCAGCAATCAGATTGCCGTCTACCGCGATCCAGCCTGGCTCAATCACCCGCCGCTCGGGATCCACGGTGATGATGCTGGCGCAATGGATTAGAATATCATGGGGCGCTGTCATGACAGGATATCCCGCAAGTCGTTGGTTTCCTCGGTGGTGTCGTCCAGATCAAGCTTGCCTTCGAGGTGGTCGAGGTGATGGTCCATCAGGTGCTGCGCCCGCGCCGCATCGGCGTTACGGATGGCCTCTAAAACCTCGGCATGCTCATCAGGGCCGCAATCGGCCTGACTGCGGGTCTGGTACATCGCCATGATGAGAGAGGTGCGCGACACCAGATCGCGCAGCACTTCCCAAAGGTAGGGGGAGCCCGCAAGCTCCCCGATCAAAAGGTGGAACCCGCCTGACAACAGGATCGTCGCTTTGGTATCGCCCGCTGCGCGCGCGGCGCGTTCTTCTTCAACATGGGCATGCATCCGCGCGAGATCGTCAGCAGTGGCGGCGGCACAAAGCCGCGCCACGAGGCTGGTCTCAATCGTTCTGCGTGCAAAGAAGATATCGCGGGCTTCCTCGGTCGAGGGTTGCGACACGAAAGCCCCCCGATGCGGTACCAAGGTCACCAGCCCATCGTGCTCCAAAGCGGACAGCGCCTGGCGGACACGGGCGCGACTCACCGAGAATATCTCGGCCAGTTGCTCTTCTTTTAGGCGGGTGCCGGGCTTCAACTTGCGCTCCGCAATCGACAGCCAGATGCGATTGTAGACATCCATTTGCGGTGTGTCTGCGCTTGTTTCCATTGAATTCATGCTTGGTATCCTCCCGACCTTACAGGCAATTTCCAGTATAACAAGAAAGTAGGTCAACAATGATGTTTACACAAGAATAAATAATTGTAGACAATTTATGTCGCTTGTGTTTGCAATGTGGGTATCGCGGCCCTGCTTGATTTCCGCAGAGGACCGCGAACAACCAACGGGAGATTTGCCAATGCTTCGTCACCTCATGATGACCGCCACTGCTGTGACACTCGTCGCGGCTGGGGCCAGTGCCGAAACCCTGCGCTATGCCACAGCGCGGGATGTTTACGGGCTCGACCCACATGCCAGTACCGACAGTTTCACCAATATTTTCACCCACCACATCTATGAGCCGCTGGTGCGCTATGATGCGGATATGAAGATCGAACCGGCTTTGGCGACAGGCTGGGAAGTCATCGAGCCGACACGGGTACGGTTCAAGCTGCGCGAAGGCGTGACCTACCAAGGCGGTCAGAGCTTTGGCGCGGATGATGTGCAGGTTTCGCTGATGCGGGCAGTCGATCCGAAGTCGCCGCTGCGTGGCAACCTGCCCGGATTGAAGGCCGTCGAGATCGTCGATGACCTGACTGTAGATGTGATCCTTGAAGGGCCGACACCGCTGCTCAATAACTACCTTTCCAACATCTTCATCATGGATAAGGGCTGGCTGGAGGAGCACAACTCCGTGCCCGTCATCGATGCCAGCCAAGGCGAAGAAGGCTACACCACCAATAATGCCAACGGCACCGGCCCGTTTGCTCTGGAAAGCCGCCGCCCCGATGCGCTGAACGTGTTGGTGGTCAACGAGGGCTGGTGGGACACGCCGCAGCACAACCTGACACGGATCGAGCATTCTCCGATTGGGTCAGACGCCACCCGCGTGGCAGCATTGCTCTCCGGCGAGATTGATTTGATCGAGCCCGCGCCGTTGCAGGACGCGAACCGTATCGAGGCGACCGAGGGTGTCAAAATGCTGCAAAACCCCGGTTTGCGCAGCATCATGATGGGCATCAACATGGGTGACAGCCTGATTGACGGCAACGTTGAGGGCAATCCGCTCAAGGACGTTAAGGTGCGTCAGGCGCTGTACCACTCCATCAACATGGACCTGATCCGCGACCGTATCATGCGCGGCAAATCCCGCGTGACCGGCTCGCTGATTGCCCCCGCCGTGAAGGGCTATTCCGATGCGATGGACGCGCGCCTTGCCTATGACCCCGAAAAGGCCAAGGCCCTGCTTGCCGAGGCCGGGTATCCTGAAGGTTTCGCCTTTAACCTGAACTGCCCGAACGACCGCTACGTTAACGACGAGGCAATCTGTCAGGCGATGGCGGCGATGATGGCGCAGGCCGGTTTCGAGCCGCGTCTGGTGACCGAACCGCGCCAGATGCACTTCCAAAAAGTCGACAACCGTCAGGTTGATGTCTTCATGCTGGGTTGGGCGACACTCCCGATGCTCGACGGTTTCTCGGTCCTGTCGGCGATGCTGGCCTCACCGGGCGGTGAGTATGGCACGTTCACGCCAGCGGGCTATTCCAACGCCAAGGTTGACGCGTTGACCCATGCGGTTGCCGTCGAAGTCGACGAGGCTAAGCGTCTGGAAATGATGCAGGAAGCGTTGATGCTGGCCAAGGCCGATGTGCCATGGCTGCCGCTGCACCAGCAGCCGCTGTCTTGGGCCGCGCGCGACACCGTGGAAATCCCGCAGGCTGCCGATGATCTGGTGCGCCTCTGGTACGCGAACGTCACCAAGTGACCTAATATGGAGCCGGGGGTGACATATCTCCGGCTCCGCTGACGGACCATAAGCCCTAGAGAGGAATTCACCATGCTCGGCTTTCTCATCCGCCGTATCATCCAATCGGTTTTCGTCATGCTCGCCGTCGCTTTGATTGCGTTTATGATGTTCCGCTTCATGGGCGATCCGGTGAATTCACTGGTCGCCGAGAACGCGACCACCGAAGAGCGCGACGCCGTGCGCGAACGCCTCGGTCTCGATCAGCCGATCTGGGTGCAATATGGCCGCTTTGTCGCCCGTGCCACGACCGGCGATTTCGGCCTGTGATGGCGCAACGCGCGGCCGGTTTCGACGCTTCTTTCCGAGCGTTTTCCCGCCACGGCAGAGCTTGTGTTGGTGGCTGCGGGGCTTTCATTGGTCCTCGGCATCCCGCTTGGCATCCTGACTGCGCTCAGGCCCAATAGCTTGTCGGCGCAGAGCTTGCAGTTCCTCTCCCTCGTCGGGATTTCGCTGCCGACCTTCGTCACCGGTATTCTGCTCATCCTCATTTTCTCGGTCTGGCTGGGCTGGTTGCCTTCCTTCGGACGTGGTGGCGTTATCGATATCGGATGGTGGTCTACAGGGTTTCTGACCATTTCGGGCCTTAAGGCGCTGATTTTGCCCTCGGTCATGCTCTGCCTGTTTCAGCTTACGCTCATCATGCGACTGGTACGGGCCGAGATGGTTGAGGTGCTGCGCACCGATTACATCAAGTTCGCCAAGGCCCGGGGCTTGACCAACCGCTCGATTCATTTTCGCCACGCACTGAAGAATACGCTGATCCCCGTGATCACGATCTTTGGCTTGCAGCTTGGCGGGCTGATCGCCTTCGCCATTGTCACCGAAACTGTGTTCCAGTGGCCCGGCATGGGTGCACTTTTCATCCAAGCCGTAAGCTTTGGCGATGTGCCGGTGATGGCCGCCTACCTAGTGCTGGTCAGCCTGATTTTCGTCATCATCAACACCACCGTCGACCTGCTTTACGCAGTGCTTGACCCGCGCCTGCGTGTTGACAGCGCACGTTCCGCGCATTGATCCGGGGGAAGATATGATATCTGCAACTTTAAACCGCGCCTACGAGAGCGACATCGCTTGGAGCTTTCGCAAGTCTTGGGTGGCGCGCATCTCCAGCCTGCTGCTGATCGTGCTTTTCGCCGCAGCCCTGCTGGCGCCTTATCTGGCGACGCAAAACCCCTACGACATCTCGCAGCTCTTCTTGCTTGATAGTGAATTGCCGCCGAGCTGGGTGGCGGGCGGCGATCCGCGTTATCTTCTGGGCACCGACCAGCAAGCGCGCGATCTTTACTCCTCTATCCTTTACGGGCTGCGCCTGTCGCTGATCGTCGGGTTTGCCAGTGTCGCACTGGCTGCCGCTTTGGGGATTTCGCTGGGGCTGCTGGGTGGGTTTCTCGGCGGGATGGTCGATGGCGCAATCATGCGGGTGGCCGATATTCTGCTGAGCTTTCCTGCGATCCTTGTCGCTCTTTTGGTGAACGGCATCGCCCGCGGTGTTTTGCCGCCTGAGCGTCACGCTGATGCGGCGATCTGGGTGATGATCCTCGCGATCGGGCTGACCAACTGGGTGCAATATGCCCGAACCGTGCGCGGCTCGACGATGGTGGAGCGGCAAAAGGAATATGTGCAAGCGGCGCGGATCAATGGCGTGTCGGGGCTGAACATCATGATCCATCACATTCTGCCCAACGTGCTGGGACCGGTGTTGGTAATCGCCACAATTAACCTTGGCATGGCGGTCCTGACCGAAGCGACGCTTTCCTTCCTCGGTGTGGGCATGCCCGCAACCCAGCCGTCGCTTGGCACGCTCATCCGGATCGGGAATGAGTATCTCTTCTCCGGTGTGTGGTGGGTGGTGATTTTCCCCTCCGCCGTCCTGGTCATCCTCGTCCTCGCGGTCAACCTTCTGGGTGACTGGCTGCGCGACGCCCTGAACCCGAAACTGAGGTAGAAACAATGACATTATTGACCGTCGAAAACCTGACCGTCGCCTTTCCGGGCCGCAGTGGCTCGGTGAACGCGATTGAGGATGTGACACTTTCAGTAGCGCCGGGTGAGATCTTGGGCATGGTCGGCGAAAGCGGGGCAGGGAAGTCGATGACCGGTGCTGCGATTATCGGGTTGATCGAACCGCCGGGCCGCATCACCAAAGGCCAGATCCATCTTGAAGATCGCCGCATCGACAACCTCAGCGCCGAAGAGATGCGCCGCATCAGGGGTCGTAAAATTGGCGCGATCTTCCAAGATCCGCTGACCAGCCTTAATCCGGTGCTGACCGTGGGCGAACAGTTGATCGAAACGATCCAGACCCATCTGAAACTGCCTAAGGCCCAAGCGCGGGAGCGGGCGATCGACTGGCTGCGCCGCGTCGGTATTCCGGCACCGGAAGCGCGCATCGACACCTATCCGCACCAATACTCGGGCGGTATGCGGCAGCGGGTGGTGATTGCTCTCGCGCTTTGTGCCGAGCCACGGCTGGTGATCGCGGATGAGCCAACTACAGCGTTGGATGTCAGCGTACAGGCCCAGATCATCGCGCTGCTGCGCAAGCTGGCGCGCGAAACCGGCGTGGCGGTGGTGTTGGTGACCCACGATATGGGCGTGATCGCCGAAACTGCGGACCGTGTGGCGGTGATGTATGCAGGCCGGATCGTCGAGATCGGCACGGTGACCGAGGTGCTGACGGCCCCGAAGCATCCCTATACCACGGGTCTGATGGCCTCCATCCCGCGCATCGGTCCTCGGCCTGATGTCTTGGCCCAGATCGAAGGCGCGATGCCGCGCCCCAATGCCCGCCCCGAGGGCTGTGCTTTCAGCCCGCGGTGCCCCCACCGGATCGAGGTTTGCACCCAGCGCCGCCCTGAATCAACCGGTACTGCGACGAAATCGGTCGCCTGCCATCTGGCCGAGGAGGTCCCCGCATGAGCACTCCGCTTTTAAAGGTCTCGGGACTGAAAAAGTCATTCGATCTGTCCCAACCGTTCCTGAACCGCCTCATGTCGGGCAGCGCGCGCAAATACGTCCATGCGGTGGATGGGGTCGATTTTTCCATCGAACGCGGCACGACGCTCAGCCTCGTGGGGGAATCCGGCTGTGGCAAATCCACTGTGGCAAAGCTGCTGATGGGCCTGACGCACCCCTCGAACGGGAGTATTCAGCTCGACGGTCATGAGCTTGCCGGCACTTCTGCCGGTCAGCCACCGGATGTGCGGCGCCGCATGCAGATGATCTTCCAAGACCCCTATGCCAGCCTCAATCCGCGCTGGCGTGTGGCGCGCATTATTGGTGAGCCGATGAAGAGCTTTGGCACCTATCCCGATCCCGCGTCGCGGCGCAAGGAAGTCGACCGCCTGTTGGAATTCGTCGGCCTTTCAGCGGCAGATGGCGAGAAGTTTCCGCATGAGTTTTCTGGCGGCCAGCGGCAGCGGATTTCGATTGCGCGGGCGATCTCGACCAAGCCGGAGTTTCTGGTCTGCGACGAGCCGACCTCGGCGCTGGATGTCTCTGTGCAGGCGCAGATTTTAAACCTGATGCGCGCGTTGCAGCGCGAGCTAGGCCTGACCTATCTGTTCATCAGTCACGACCTGGCAGTAGTGAACTATATCTCTGACTACATTGGCGTGATGTATCTGGGGCGTCTGGTCGAACTTGCGCCAGCGGATCAGATCTTTGCCGACCCCCAGCATCCCTATACGCGGCTCCTGCTCGAAACCGTGCCTGATATCACCATGGCGCACCGTGATATGGACCGCCCTGCAGGCGAGGTGCCCAACCCTGTCACGCCGCCGATGGGCTGCCATTTCAACCCCCGATGCCCCTTGGCGAACGATCGCTGCCGGACTGAAACGCCAAGATTTTTGGCTAGAGGTGCGACACATGTGCGCTGCCATGCGGTAGAAGAAGGCCGAGCTGATGTGCCTCCCCAAAGAAAGGCCAGTTAATGGACTTTGATTTCACCCAACTGCCCCCCGAAGACCGCTACCGTTTACTGACTAATTTTGTCGGCCCGCGCCCGATTGCGCTGGTGACCACACGGTCGGAGGAAGGCCACTCCAATGCCGCGCCGATGAGCTTTTTCAACGTCTTCTCACAGGATCCGCCGATTGTCATTCTGGGCATCCAGACCCGCGGTGACGGAGAGGAGAAAGACACGCTGGTGAATATTCGACGCACGCAGGAGTTTTGTGTCAACATGGTCGATATGGAGATCGCCGACGCAATGATCCTTTGCGGAGTGAATTTCTCCCGCGATGTGGACGAGCCGAAGTTTGCAGGGCTCGATACCGAAGCCTGCCGCCAGATCGACGCGTCATATCTGCTTCGCACACCCTGCGCGATGGAATGCCGCGTCGAGCGGATTATCGATTTTCCGCGCCGCGCTATCGTGCTGGGCGAGGTGGTGGAAATGACCGTGCGCAACGACTGTCTCGATCCGCAAGGGCGCTATGTCGATGCGCAGGTCTACCAGCCCATCGCGCGTTTGCATGCTGATAATTACATCATTGCAGACCAGCAGTTCGAGCTGAAAAAACCAGACGAGGCAGCCTCTTGGGAAGCCGCGCAACTGTCCCCGCGGCAAGAAAAGGCGAAATGATGCGCGTGCATGTCATTAATCCCAACTCGACTATTTCCATGACAGCGCAGATCGGGCGGGCGGCACGGCGTGCTGCAAGCGCGGACACCGTGATCGATCTCGTGACCGCCAGAGGCACGCCTGTTTCGATCGAAGGCTATGCTGACGAGGCGCTTTCCATTCCCGCGATGCTCGCCGAGATCCGTGCCGCCGAAGCGCGCGGCGCGGGGGCGCATGTGATCGCCTGTTTTGATGACCCAGGCCTTTCAGCGGCACGCGAGGTCGCAGCCGCGCCAGTCATCGGGATTTGTCAGGCTGCCGTTCAGGTCGCAATGACACTCTCGGTGCGGTTTTCGGTTGTCACCACACTGGGTCGATCGGTCCCGATTATTGAGGACTTGGTTGATAGCTATGGGGCCGCACGGCGCTGTCGCCGCGTGCGTGCGATTGATTTGCCTGTTCTGACGTTAGAGGAGGACCCCGATGGGTCCTACGCGCTGCTGGCCGCCGAGGTTTGCGCCGCGCGTGACCATGATAGTGCCGAAGTTGTGGTGCTCGGCTGTGCTGGCATGGCGGAGATGTGTGAGCGGTTGACCGCAGAAACCGGCGTTCCGGTGATTGATGGCGTGACTGCAGCCGTGCGACAGGCCGAAGCCTTGATCGGCATGGGTTACCGCACTTCAAAACTTGGTGGCTACGCATGGCCCCGCATCAAAACAGGGGGCTTTGCCCCGGAGGCAGCATGACAGACCTTCTTATCCGCAACCTGCGCCCGATGGGCGCTGCGCAGACCGACATGTTAATCCGCAAGGGTCGCATCGTGGAGATTGCCGCAGGTATCGAAGCGCCCGACATGCATGTTGAAGACGCACAGGGCGCGATTGCGATTCCGGGCCTCGTTGAGGCGCATACCCATCTGGACAAGACGATGATGGGCATGGGGTGGTATCAAAACACTGTCGGCACCGACCTGCGTTCGATGATCGACAATGAACGCGCTGCGCGCACAGCTGATAGGCACGATCCGCATCAGCAATCGATGCGTCACGCGCTGGCGCTTGCGGGCAACGGCGTTACTCATATTCGCAGCCATGTCGACGTGGATACCCAAAACGGCCTTGGCGCGATGGAGGGCGTGCTGCGGACCCGCGAGGCCCTGCGCGATGTGGTCGAGATCGAAATTGTTGCCTTCCCGCAATCGGGCCTGATGGTCCGCCGCGGCACGGCAGAGCTTTTGGACGAAGCGATGGCGATGGGCGGCGATCTGGTCGGCGGGCTGGATCCTTGCGGGATCGACCACGACCCGAAGGGCCATCTGGATACGATTTTTGCTTTGGCTGAGAAACACGGCAAAGGCATTGATATCCACCTGCACGAGGCAGGGGAACTTGGAGCGTTCTCAATGGAGTTGATCCTTGAGCGCACGCGGGCGTTGGGGATGAAGGGCAGGGTCGCCATCAGCCACGCCTTTTGCCTCGGTATGCCGGACTGGAACCGGACCGAAGCTTTGCTGGCCGCTTTGGCCGACCTTGATGTGCCAATCCTGACCACGGGTGCGCCTTCAAGTGCGGTTCCTGCGGTAAAGCGTGTGCTGGGCGCGGGCATCCGCATGGGGGCAGGGTGCGACGGGGTGCTTGACACATGGAACCCGTGGAACCGCCCCGACATGCTGGATCGCGCGCGCATCGTGGCCCAAAAGAACAATCTGCGCTCTGACGCCGATCTGGCACTGGTGCTGGGCATCTGCTCGACCGGAGGTGCCGCCGTGATGGGTGTTTCAGGGCATGGCGTCGAGGTCGGCTGCAATGCCGATCTGGCACTGGTTTCAGGCAGCACTCTGGCGGAGGCAGTCGCGACGGGCGGACCTGTCGCGCTGACTGTGAAAGCGGGCCGGATCACCGGACGCGCCGGTAAGCCTGTGATGGAGGCGCCGTGATGCTTGAAAATCTCACACTTGGTGCCCAGCCGGACGGGCGCACGCTGCTCACGGCGCGCTGGATCGTCGCGCATCAGGAGGACGGCCATCGCCTGCTGGAGAATGGCGAATTGGTCTTCGAGCGGGATCGCATCATTTATGTAGGCCCCAAGTTCGAGGGCGACGTCGCGCGGCGGATTGATCTAGGCAATGTACTGATCTCGCCGGGCCTGATCGACCTTGATGCACTATCGGACCTCGACACCACGACGCTGGGGGTCGATTGCGGGCCCGCGTGGGCCAAGGGCCGTGTCTGGCCGAAAGGCTATGTCGAGCGCGGCCCCTATGAGATGTACTCGCCGGATGAACTCGCCTTCCAAAAGCGGTTTAGCTTTGCGCAACTTCTGTGCAACGGCATCACCTCCGCTTTGCCAATTGCCTCACTGTTTTACCGTGAATGGGGCGAAACTGTCGCGGAATTCGAAGCGGCTGCAGAGGCGGCGGGGGAGTTGGGTCTGCGGGTCTGGCTCGGCCCCGCGTACCGCGCTGGCGGCATCGTCTGCACCGCTCCCGGTGTACTGGAGCCGCGCTTTGACGAGGCGCGCGGTTTGGTTGGGCTGGACGACGGGATCGCTTTTGTAAAGGCACAGGCGGGACGGTTTGACGGTCTGGTGCAGGGCATGCTGGCGCCCGACCGCGTGGAAACCTGCACAGAGGCGCTTTTGACGCGCACGATGGCTGCGTCGCGGGATCTGGATATTCCGGTGCGGCTGCACATGGCACAGGGGGAGATGGAGCGGAATACGGTTCAATCTCTGCATGGCGCAACGGCCCCGCAATGGCTCGCCAGCTTTGACGCATTGAACGAGCGCCTGATCGCGCCACATGCCACTTTTGCAACCGACGCGGACCTCGCGCTTTACCGCGATCACGGTGTGACGGTCGCGCATTGTCCGTTGGTCTTCGGTCGCTCCGGCGCGATGCTTAGATCCTTTGGCAAGCTGCGGCGCATGGGCATCAACATTGGTATGGGCACCGATACAGCGCCACCTGATATGGTTTTGAACATGGCTGTCGGTGTGATGATGGCGCGGATGGCGGGGGACAGCCAGACCGAGACAGCGCCCGAACACCTCTTTGACGCGGCCACTCTTGGCGGTGCCAATGTACTCGGGCGATCCGATTTGGGGCGGCTTCAGAAAGGTGCGAAGGCCGACATTGCAATTTTCGACATGTCGGACCCGATGATGGCCCCGCAAGTTGATCCGATCCGCACGCTGGTCCTCGGGGCGTCAGGGCGCGTCACCAAGGCGGTTTTTGTAAACGGACGGCTCTCGATGCGCGAAGGGCAGGTGGCGGGGATGGACATGGCTGAGGCCCGTAGCCGTGCCCAGATCCAGTTCGAGGGATTGCGAAAGAAGTATCCCGAACGAACATGGGGGCATCCGCCGGTCGACGAGATTTTCCCGCCAGCCTACCCGTTGTTTCGTTGAGCCCGCATTAAGGGATCGCGTTGTGAGATCGATCTTTGGTTCAGACTTGGACGAGTTCGTGTTGGGTGGTTTGTAAGGCGCTGGCGCTGCAGATTGGGATGAAGCCTACTGCCAGGTGCCTTTGCTCCATGAATGAATCTCAGGGATCATTTCGAGTTGGGTTGAGGAAGACGGGATCATACCCAGTGCGCGCTGCAAAATTCCTGAGAAAAATTCGGATGGTTCGGGAGTGTACAGATGCCCTTGATTTATCTGTCCGAACATCGAAGATCGAGGTCTCAGGCAGGATCATAGTGCCTGCTCTCTTGGATGGTAGGCTGATAAACTACAGCTACAAAATCTCAATGTCCTGGTAGTCCAATCGTGAAAAACGCGCTGCGTTAGGCGGCGACCAAACTACATGCAGATTGGTCTTAGGGTCCAGCACCATAGATTTTTCAAGATAGCTGCATTTTGGACCATTTTGATCTTGTTTCCTGAGCTCACCCTCTCTAAACGGGGCGACGGAGACGTGGCCGAGTGGTCGAAGGCGCTCCCCTGCTAAGGGAGTAACGTGCAAGCGTTCGAGGGTTCGAATCCCTTCGTCTCCGCCATTACCCCTTGAAATCACTGTATAAATTGGTGATTTTGAGGGATTACCCCACATAATACCCAACATAGAAAAACCGCTTGGACCTTTGGTCTTATAGTATTTGATTGCATGGTAAAGCGGCCAGACCACATCGCCACCGTTTATCGGGGCGTTTTGCCCGATCATGCCTGCAGGAGCAGGATTGCGAAGATCAGGGCCAACCAGAGACTGATCCAGAACGCCCCGCGCCGCAAACGCTTAGATAGCTCTTCGAGCGCCGGGATAGGATTAGGGACTGGCGCGGGCATCGGTTGGAAGCTCGATAAAGGCGCGCCAACATCTTTGTCACAGTCATCCTCTTCGTCCTCTGCGGTGGAGGGGGCGAGAGATAGAGGTTGCAGGGGACGCCCAACGCTGATCCTTACAGGCGGATCGTCTAGGTTGGATACCAACTCACGCTGGAACTCCGGGGTCCGCCAGAAATCTTCCGGTATCTCGTCGGCGTTCTCAACGTCTCGCTTGCTTTTGAGGAACTTGATCACCCGCCCTTCGCTGATGGAGGGGGACCACTCGGCATAGAAGTTTCTGAACCGCTCAACATCGACGGACAATCGTAGCTTAGCACCTGGTGCGGCCAGTTCTTTTAGAAGCGGAGCAAACCTGTCTGAGTGCATCTCGATTTGCAAAAAGAAGGAATCCTCGCTCTCGATGTCGAGGTCACCTTCAATGAATAATCCGGACATCATCGCGGCTTCGCCGTGCTTGTTCTCTCGTATCCGCACATCGACTTCATGGATATTCTGCCGTTCACCCATCCGCGATAGCGAGAACCTTCCCCATCGCGCTGGCTGGACCACGCCCTTTGCCCTGATCGCTCTACTGGCGGTGCGCTCCGGTTGTTCCTCAGTCTCGTTCAATACAGAGAAGTGCGTGCCAACGTGTAAGTCATTGCAGGCAAGGTCGAGCGTCAGATAGGACTGCCGCTGATACTCCTTTTCGTCACCGTTCGGTGCATCGTCCTCGTATTCGATGAATGCTCCGTTCTTGTCGAACCCACCCTCAGGCAGAAAACGCACTTTCAGTTCGCCCATGAAATGCCCCTTTCAATATTCTTGGGGGAGTGTCCGCTTTCAAGCAAATGAACGTCAATATTAAATCAGCGGCGCAACCTTTGTCCGGATATGCAAACAGAGAGCCCCGATTTCGTGCCAACTTCGCACACCTCTAAATCAGCCTATTTTAGAAACGGTGTTTGACTTCTAGATCAAAACTAAATTGCTCAGCTAATCCCACCAAAGCACGATTTACAAAACGGTCATGTTTCCAGCGTAAACGATCAAAGGTGGCTTGATGCATCCCCTTGGGCCTGTTCCAAGGCTCCGAGCCGTTCAATATTCCAGCTTCCCAGCCTAGCCTATCCCTGACCCTATCAGCTTTTCGGGCCGCTCGATCCCCCGGCTTTTCACGCTGAGAAGGATAGGCCAGCCGATAGCAATGGCGGCACGCGAAGATTGCACCGCCATAGAGTACAGCAACGCGGCGACCGCACCCACGGACAGGGCAGAGGAACCAATGCCGCTCACCACCCATGTGGCAGGGCGTGGTATCGAGATGGACTGGATAGCTTTCGTCCTGCCATTCTCCGCCTCGATCCCGCTGGCGATAGTTCAGGATCGCGCGACCGGATTCGGACCTGACATTAATCGAGCCTGTAACTCGCCGCCACGGGACCACGTAATGTGACGGCATACCCCTGAGGACAGAAGCCCCTCGCGTTTCAGCCACCGCACGTCAATCGAACGATAGCCTTCCGTTGCGTCTGCCCCAAACTGCCAGTGCCGTCCGCTACCTATTCCGCCCATGTCTCACCTCCGGATTTTGCCGAAACCATTTGGAAAGTTATCCTCTCCACAGCCGCCTCTGACGCGCTGCTCGCTTGCGACATCCTTCACAGCAATACATGGCATCAGCTCTGCGCCATGTTTGCAGAGCCTCCTAACACCAATCACACTGCCATGAGCCGAAATGGAGCCGCCTGAGAATTGTCACCGCCCGCTTAAAACGGTCGTGGCTGCCATTGCTCCATAGATAACCCTCATGGGTGACTGTAATCCGGCCTTCGGCACGCTCTGAGATATAAACCCCGTTCGGGTCAGGTGCTGGCATGTTTAGCCGTCCAACTTAACTTAATCGCAATGCAGAGGCGGGTTATTTATCTGATCTTTCTGCATGGGTGAAACTGACTTGCAGCACCCCATCCATGATATTGGATTTCATCGGCGGACCATCTGCGCTTGCGGCCTGTTTTTTAGCGACTGCTTTGATACGGTCCTGTTGCGCCTTGGGGATTGTTGACAGCACCTTTTGTTTTTCGGGTTTGGTTGTGATGGCTTTTTTGCCTCCGTTGAATTTGTAGGTCTGAAATTAAGCGTCATAAGTAATACTAGCCCCTTCCCCTTACTTCCCCTGCCACCCCGTCCGAGCGAGCCTTATGCATGGGTTGCACATCCACCGCGCCGCCTCTGCCCGGATGCGACCTTGTAAGGACAAAGGTTTGACGCACTGATCCGGCGCGATGCCGACCCACCAGCCGCAACAGCCCAGCGCCCTCCAGCGTGCGGCGTGCGGCGTGCGGCGCGTAGTCGGAGTTTGGAAAGGTTCAGCAGCCCCGCCTTCCGCATGGCATCAAAGTCCAATGGGAAGCGTTTTCCGGGGTGGTGTCCGTGCTGATCCTCCAGCAGCACCAGCAGCGCGATAGCATCTGTGCCAATAGCTTGGCTGCGCAGGGCGTCTAAGGCGCGCCGTTGTACTGGGAAGGCGCTGTCACGGCCCCGATAAATGCGGTTTTCCAAGCGATACTTCCAAGCCCATCCGGCAATGCCTGAGAGTTCACTATCTGGCATTGTTGCAGGATCAACGCACCAATCGTCACGGATGCCTGCAAAGTTTGCTTGCAGTTCAGCGGCATCGTTCACCAGTTCCACCATCCGCATGGCCTCCTTCACAAGTTCTACATGACGATGCCCGGTCAGGATCGGGTCAGACACCGGGCTTGCAGGGACGGGCAGGGGGTTCAGGGCATCTTTCCCCAGCAAACCCTTCACTGGCTCATAGAAGCCGCCATCAGGGCGCAGTGAGTGCGGACCCACCACATAGCTGCGCGGCCCGGTCTTGATATCCACGGGCAAGCCTTCGCTGCGTAGGTTCGGCATCACGCCGCCCGCAAGATAATACAGATGCCGCCCGCGTGGTGTTTTGACGTGGACAGGGCTTTGACCAAACCGCGCTTCCATCTGCGCAACGAGTGCGCTGTCATCCTCATCGCAGTCGATTACCGCCAAGCCATCCAGCCGCACGCCGTAAGTTGTAGAGCCAGTCCGATGCATGGGGGCCAAGATCCTGCCCAAGGTTAGGCCGGGGCCAGCCCATGCGCGCAACAGCGGCGCATTCCCATCCACACCACCCAACGGCAAGAGGTGGTGGCCCGCCCCTTTCAGGCGAGCCATTTCTGTGCGGAGGGGTTCCGATAACGTTGAAACCCGCAGGGCTGTCATTTCTGACCCTCCCCATAGGCAAGGGCTGCAATGGTTTTAGCCAGCCCAGCGATAACGAAAGAAAAACGAGGGGAGACCACATCATGACAAAGAATGCACGACGATGGAGCGAGTCAAATCTCGGTGACAATACTGTGTCAGTTGGAGGGCCATTCAACAGCGAAGAGCCCAAAAGGTCGCGTCGGGACTGTTGGTTGATCAGAGAATAAAATCATCCACCGCGACAGACGGTGCGCCGCTCATTTCCAGCGCCCAATCCGCCGAGCCATCGCCATCAGAATCACCAATTAACAAGCCACTAGCTGCGTAGTAATAAAACGAGGACTGTCCGTTTCCGATCAGGCCAGACGCGCCGTTGAACTGGGCGTCAAGCAGGTCAAGATTGATCTTGTCAACGCCGCTGGTGAAGTCCGTGATCACGTCGCGACCGGCACCAAGGCCAATCTGCGCTGCCGAGTTGAACACGAAATGATCAACACCGGGTCCTCCGGTGATCACGTCCCGGCCCACGCCCGCATAGACGGTGTCATTGCCCGCTCCGCCATAAATCCGATTACTGCCGACACCTGCAATAATTGCGTCATTCCCAGCGCCAGCACCAATGAAATCATTGCCGTCCCCGGCATAGATTGTATCGTTGCCTGTCGATCCATAAAGCGCGTCATTGCCCACACCGCCGCCGATCAAATCATTACCCGCACCGCCAACAACCAGGTCGTTACCGGCGTTGCCAAACAGGCGGTTGGCCCCGTTGCCGCCACCATAAATCGAATCCGTGCCCGAACCACCCTGTACCGTGTCGCTGCCCGCACCACCGTAGATGATGTTGGTTCCCGCGCCATCGATGATCAGATCATTGCCCGCGCCGCCTCCGATGTTGTCATCGCCAAGCCCGCCGTAAACAGTGTCGGCCCCGGTAGACATGCGCAGAAGGTCGTTCCCAGCACCGCCACTGACATCGTTGCTTCCAACACCGCCATAGATGGTGTCGTTGCCAGACCCGCCTCGGATAACGTCGTTGCCAGATCCGCCGCCGACAAAATTTCCACCACTGCCGGTGAAAATCAGATCATCGCCAGCATCGCCAAATATGGTATCGGGACCGTCAAACCCATAGATGGTGTCGTTTCCGGCCAAACCTTCAATCCGGTCGCCCAGATGCGCACCGCGCAAGAAATCCGCTTCATTGGTGCCGGTGACCTCACCCGCTGTCACGATCGACTGCGCTCTTATACCGCCGTTGCCGTCCCCGGCAGGCCCGCCATGTTGCCATGTCGCAATTATGTCACCCGTAATGGTCACAGCAAGGCGCGCCTGGGCTGGGTTGCCGTTAATTTGGGTCGATATACGAAATTCCTCGCTGACCCGGTTTCCGCCCGCATCAAAACGTTGCGCGTAATGCCCGCCTGGCAAATCGGGATTGGTATGAACACCGCCTGACCGCCAACTGATCAGGTATCCTCCATCCGGCGTGCCAATCACAGAGGGCGCGTCCGTTGCAGGGCTGCCATGGGTGTTCACCAGAACCTCGCCGCCCACAGGCGCACCGTTTTGGTCATACAGTTGGGCATTGATCGCCCGGTTGGTCAGAAAATTGCTCTGCCAAGTGACAATGAACCCACCGCCCGCCACAGCTGCGATATCGCTATTAAACTGGCCCCCAATGCTGGTCGTGTTGACAAGAATTTCGTCGCCAATCAGTGCCCCAGCTGCGCTAACGCGTTGGGCATAGGTTTCGAACTGTGGCGTTGCACCGACGCGCGGCAGTTCGCCCGTCCAACTGACAACAAACGAACCATCTGCCAATGCTGCTATCGCAGGTGCCGTTTGGTTTAAGGGCAATGTGGTGTTGACAATAAAATCATCCTCGCCGCCGCCGCCAGTCCCAGTGATGCGGGCCGCGATACCACCCTGACTCCCGTCCTGGCCTTGCGATTCCCAAGCGGTGGCGATGGAGCCATTATTCAGAACCGTGGCGACAACACTGCGTTGAATGCTGTTCGTGGTTGTGTTGACGGCAAATTCGGCACCTGCGGCACTGCCATCTGAGGCAAAGCTGCGTCCCACAATGCCGCCCCTGTTATCAGCAACGAAACTCTCCCAAAAGACAGTAAAACCTCCGTTGTTACCTGCGACCACCTGCGCGGCGCGCTGGAAGTTGTCGGTTACGTCATTGACCTGAAACTCATCCCCCAGCGGTAGGCCATTTGCGGTGAATACGCGTCCAAAGACGCCGTCACTGAAAGCATTGGGATCATCCTGTCCGGGCGAATTCCAGACGATGACATAGTTGCCGTTCGACAAAACAGCGATATCAGGATCACTTTGTCGTCCAGTTTGAGTTGTGTTGATAACGAATGGGTCGCCAGAAGCGGCTGAATATACAGGCATTGAAAATATCCTACCATTGGCAGCAAAAGCAGCCGTTCACGCGCTGCCTTGGTGCAAAAAAAAGACCAAACAAACTCGGTAAATAACGGATATCTAAAGTATAGCACAATTGTGCGAATATCAGAAATATGATAGTTATTTGTTATTTTTCAGATGGTTATATCATTATTGCGCTGTGCTTTTCGCCCAGAAGGGGGCGAGGGAGCCAAAGAAAAAAGAACCGGATCGTGCCAGAGTTGGCTTTAACGATGTAACCGCCCTCCGGCGGCATCGATGTGCCAAGGTGGGTCTGCAGTGATCCACAAAAAGGAGAGCGGTCATGTCGAATATTATCACGGTCGGAGGGCGATTTGAGGCTGATTGAAGTCGCAACTGGCAGTTTTTCGTAAGCGAAATTGCGTGTCGGGGTCGTTCTCGTAACCCCTGCGCTGCTTGACCGGCTTCAAGCGGAAGGTATTGCCGACAAAGGGGTCTGGTCCGGTAACGGGCAGGATCGTACGTTAGTGCCGATTGTTAGCGAGTGGGTGCGCTGCGCAAACTTGTAAACGAGTTGGGCCGTGAAGCGGGTAGACTGGCCGATACAATTTATCCGCCTAGCGTAGCAGGTAGCGACGACTAAAAGGTGTATAATTAGGGGGATGTACAAAGACCATAAGTGGCTTTTGCTGATATAAATCAGTATATTACATGAATGAAATGGTGCCCCCACACGGAGAAGAACCGTTATCTTACCCATTTGGATTCGTGTGTGTATAGGTTTCGCACAAAGATCCGCTATGCGTGTCTCCGACACATCACTACGCTGCAGAAGTTAATGCGTTTCAGGATACACATTAAAGATCTTGTTCCAACCGGATTTGAAGCCATCGTCTTGATGACCCGTGGACCGACATGTACAAACGTTCGTTTTGGACAACTCGCGTGGGGCTGCTCAAGGACGCAAAAACGGGCAACAAGACCGCCTCCGATTGACATCGCAAGGACAGGATGGAACCTTGCAGTCGGTATTCCACTGTGGTGGATAACTGCTTGAGGACTTCACTTTGACAGTAGGGCCAAGCCATTGAAGATTGAACAGATTAAGAGCGGCGTAGTGATTGGGGTGCCGAAGCTCTTTAGGTCGGGAAAATACAAATGTCATCCGTTTGGATCCAATGTAGAACCTGAATGGTGTTCTACACTTACAGAGGTGGCACACTACTTGCGTGCAAACCCTAAAAGCGGGGTTCGTATGGCACCAAGCGGTAGCAAAATAAGCGAGAACATTTTCATTGACGGAAAGCCTCGCTGACGCAGCCTAATATCCAATTCAATATGATCCAATCCTTATTAGTACAGATTCTTATCATCGGGATTCGATAGGTTTATATTTTCAGACTGGCGCAAGCCGGAATTGGCCAAGGCAATACCCACCAACCAAAATGAACGGTCGAATTTTTAAACTTGAACTCGTGTAAATGAACTACCCCTTCCAGTCGCTCATTCACGCCATGGCTATTCAATAACTACCATCTCTGTGTCTCGCAGAGCTGATCACTTCGATATCGTTCTACTAAATCGGCAAGCTCTTCCACTGAGCGAGTCAGCTCACTATGACCATCGTCACCTGAGTATTCAAGAAACCTAATCCTCATGTCACGCGTGCAAATTCTCAAGATATCGACATGGTTTTCGCCTGAAGGGAGCGTCATGAAGTGATGGGGGAACCGACCATGTGCAAATTGGATATCCTCAAAAAGCATCCGAACGTCGGGATCATCGACTCCGCAGCCAATAAAAAGAAAAGTATGCGTAAGTGCCAATGATTTTAAGATCTCATAGAATAGGACGTACTTTGTCCTCGCCTCCGCATAGTCGCGTCGTGTAAAGATAATATTGGTTGGTTCATCAGCAGTGCCATGGGTTTTTAGGAGCAGCCGATATTTCCCGCCGTATAGATAGTTCGCTATATCATTACTTGCGTGTGATCGAACAATCACCGTCCCATCTGACACCGTGGTCGCGTAAGAATCATAAATTCTATCGAAATTTGGAGTGGCCACAACAGAAGCATCTAGGTTATAAATATGCTTGTGGATATCAGCAGGGCGATATCCCGCATTCTGGTATTCGTCTTGAACGCTATCTGCGAACGCATCTGCAGTGATCTTTTCTTTGATAATTTCACATGCGCTTAGAAAATCCTTTCGGTCTATGAGGGATTCAACCAGTCCATCATCAGTGAACTTTGATAACTGAGCGCGTAGGAAGCCCTCCCAGGTAGCTGGACGACGTCCTTCGGCATTGGTGGAGTTTCTGGATACGCCAGATCCAATCATTATAACGCACCGGCGGCGCGCAATTGATTCAATTAATTCTTGAGGCCAATCGATCATTGGTCTACTCGCTGCAAAAGGTTCTCAGATATTCGATGAAAAAATGTAGCAGCCTCTGAAACGCGTGTATATTGAGAACCTACAACACCATCCTTGGACGCAAGCTCAAAAATTGGGGCATGTGCTTGCTGGGAAAGTGGAACAACACTGCTGAGCGTCGGTATCTCACCGAGATCTACATCAGAAGAGGACTCATTAAAGAACCCGCAGAGTACTTCCAGCTCTTGCTTCTGCTTCTGAATTATTCTCTCAAAAGCGGCAACTGCCTGCCTTTGTCCGCCTGAACTTTTCGCCTTATATTGCTGTACTACAAACCCACAGAAGCCCAGATTCCATTCGACTTTCTGACCCTGAATTTCGAAATATTCGCCTTCCTGCGTCATATGTTTCTCAATAGAATCGCCGAGAGCAGCCTTCCATGATTTTAAAGACTTAATAATATTCTCGACGGCCATCATGCTGAAAATATCCACAGAAAGTGGCATGAGGAACTGATTTACTCCAAGAAGGATCGAGCGATTAAGTGCGCCTAATGAAGGACCCATATCAACGAGAACAAAATCATAGTCGTCGAACCGGCTAATTAGTTCCTTATACCGCCTCTACTTCAAAACCCGAAAGTTTTCGTGGGTTATGACGCGGAAGTTGTCTGAGACCTTGTCGCGGAACTTCGTCCATTCCTGCGGGATGGTTTCACGCATGAATGCAAGGATGGCGTCGGCGAACTGCTTTTGACTTGGGTAGTAGCGATTGTGGGTAACGTATTGATGCAAGACGGCCCAAAGCCGCTCAATTGGATTGAGATGAGGGCAGTAAGGCGGCAGCTGGATCAGATGGATACGGCAAGCTGCCCTGGCGAGGAAGGCTCTGACATCGGGGCCTTTGTGGTAGGCCGCGTTGTCCCAGATGACATGAATGATGCGCTTGTCAGGGTTGCGCGCTTCGATCTTGGTCAGAAGCTGTGCTGCACTGACCCCATCAACGGTTGTGGGCTCGACAAAGGGTGCATCGAAGGTTTCGAGGTTTACAGCCCCATGAATGTTCACACGACCGCGCCCTGCCGTGCTGAGAACCGCTGGATTTGATCCGACCTTCACCCAGCCAAACGCAGGCTTGGTCTGGTATTCCGGATGCACCGCATCGGCGAAGTAGACGGCTTCATCTGCTGGCAACTCACGCATCAGGCGTTCGTAAAATGCGATGAAAGCGGCCTGTTTTTCCGCTGATGCCACGCGTGGCAGGGGCTTGGGCTTGCGGTACTCAAAGCCCAGTCGGGCCAGAAGTTTGATGCAGCCAGAATGGGAGTAGTTCAGACCGCACTCAGCTGCGAC
>NZ_FOMW01000029.1 GCF_900112755.1 Sulfitobacter brevis
ACTCTGCCCAGTTGGTCACCCGTTGCTTCTGTTTCGGTATTTTGTCACGATGATCAGCGTTGAACTTGTGCGGCATCTAAAGCATCCTCAACAGACCAGGCCACAACCGATATCAGTCGAGAGAGGCTCCGTGCAACAAGGCCCCTTCGAACGGGTTCTTGCCAATAGATCTGGACCGAGTAATGACCGTCTTCGTGGTTTTACCCACCGCCTTGCTCAACTCCTCAATTGTCTTTTCATCTGAAGGGGTGAGGTAGAGCTTAACACCCGCATTGCCCTGAAGTGCACGGCGGGTGTTTTCTCCATAGATTTCATCAAGGGCGGGGATGGTTTGCGTGACGATCGCTAAGTGCCCACGATAGGCCCGCAGAGTTTCAATGCTCTCGACGACAATCGGCATTTTGCCGAGGCGGTTGAACTCATCGAGCATAATCATCACCGGCCAAGGCTCGTCTTTGCCTGGTTCCTTGTCTTGCATGGCCGAAAGAAGATCCGAGAAAAACAACCGGATCAGCGGCGCGAGCGGTTTCACCATCAGAGGCTGAACCACGAGATAAACCGTGAACGGCTTTTTGCGGATCGTTCGGAAGTCAAAATCCGAAACCTGCGTTGCCTCGTCAATTGCGGGGTTCTGCCATTGATCCAGACCCGAAGTCATCAACAGAGAGACATAAGACGTCAGCGTGTCATTGTTGGTTGAGGCCAGCCGTGTGAATATCAGCTTGGCGGCCTTGTTATCAATCTCATGGCCCCGTGCCACATATTCTTTCTGCTTGTTGCCGCCCGAGGCCGAGATCCGGTAAATCTCGCCCAAGGTCGGCTTCTTGCGCTGGAAGGCCAGCAAGCCTGCAGCCACGAAGAGATCAATACCACCCTTCAAAAGGCCCTGAACGCGATCATTGTCGCTTTGCAAAAACAAGGTCGCGAGCAACTGCAACTCCATCTGCTGGCGCGCGGGGTCTTCCAGCTCATAGATTCGCAGAAGCGGGTTGTAGCGATGGGTGCGCTTGCCTTCCCAATCCGTGGGCGCAAAGCGGTAGACCTTATCGCCTTGCGCCGCACGATGACGCGATGTGGCTTCAAAACACTCGCCCTTCACATCCAGCGTGACCGCCGACCCTTGCCATGTCAGCAAGTTCGGGATCACAAAGCCGGTAGTTTTACCGCGCCCGGTGGGGGCCACGATCAGCGCATGCGGAAACACCTTTGAGGTAATGAAACGGGCGCGAGACTTCGGGCTGCCCAGTTTCCCCAGAATAAACCCCGTGCCTGGCTTGCCAAAAAACCCATTGACCTTCATCTCTGCCCGCCTTTGCCAGTGCGTTTGACCAAAGCGCGTGAGGGCAGAACCTGACATGGCAAGGCTCATCATCAACCCTGCGGCCGCACAGGCGCCGATGATCAGGTTGATCAGTTGGAAGTCATCGGGCCGTCTGTCTCTGATCCAGAGATAGTTTTGCGCAATGTAACCAAAGTCGATATCGGCGCTAAACCCAAGTGCCTTGAAGGTCAGCACTGCCGAGGCGATGGTGTAACCCATCGCACCCGTGACTAAGGTGACCAGAACCACCCCAATCGCGACGCGCGCCCTGCCCATGGACCCGCTCAATGGACCTGACCCCGCTCCGTCTCGCCATCCACGTCCGCTACGCGATGCTTCTCGACTTCTACGTCTGCCAACTCATCGACAACCTGGCGTAACGCGTCCGAGTTTGCAGTCGCCGCATCTGATTGGAGATAGACCTTCGCAGCGTAAAGCCGGTCGAGACGGTCTTCGATGACGTTTTCCAAAACGTCACTGTCGCCGTTGTTCAGGCGATCCAGCTGCGCCGCCTCCAGAACCCGCGCCACCTCAGTACGGAAGGCCTCGCGATCGGTCTCCGCCTCAAAGGGCGACGACAACTCCCCTGCTCGCTCATGGGCAAGAACACGGGACAGTTCAGGCGTTTCAATCAGCGTTGCCTCGCGTTCCGCGCCGCGCGCTTCATAGACCCGTTCGTAAGTGTCGCCGAGACCTTCGGCCAGTTGTTCGGGCGTGTCTGGATACCGGGCCTGCAAATCGCGCGCCACTGACACTGAGATCGGCGTGCCGCTATGCGCAGCCATGCGCGCCGCCTCAACCTCACGCATGATCCTGTCTGCTGCCGCCTGATCCACAATAATAGCCCTTCCCTCTTCATCCATACGGATGACATCTGTCGGGCCGGAAATCAGTTCCGGATGCTCACGCAGATAATTCCGCTGCTCTTCTTCCAGACGCTCAACGGCGCGGCTTTCGATGACCGCTTCGTCCCGATCCTCAATCCGCGTTTCCAAGCGAACATCATTGGCGGTGGTTTCGATCTGGTCCTCCGTGACATGCGCCTGCACCTCGCGGGTTTCTTCAATGACCCCGTCACGACGCAGCACGCCTTCGCGCTCCAACATGGTCCCGAGCTGCACATGCACATCATTGAGAATATCCCGTGCCTGCTCCAGATCAACACGGCGCTCAAGGTTCAAATCTTTAGCCACGGCCACTTTGGACAGATCGTCCGCAATCCATTGATGCTCCAGCGCCGCGTTCTGTGCCCCGGCCTCCATGCGTGCCACAACTTCAGACGTGCTGATCCCAGTGCCGCGCAGCGCCGCATCGACGCGGGCGCGCACCCGCGGTTCAGACAAGCGCTCCAACTGGCTTTCCTGAATGTTGGCCTCGGAATAGACCCCACCCTCTGACGGAACCTCCGAGAGGGAATTGGACCGCAACCCCAGCGGCTGCATATGCTGCACCCGCGCTTGAATTGTGTTGAGGGTTTTCTCCAGCGCTGGCCGCTCCGCGTCCGGCTTTGCCGCGATCAAATCTGTGATGTTTGCGACTTTTTCCGCGTAACGGCTACGCAGATCCTCGAACGTCTCGTCCTCGGCCATGTAGACACCTCCTAGTTTTTCGACCTGCCCGCCCCGCGCAAGAACCTCACCTGCACGGAACAACACCTCGGCAATGTCTTCGCGGTTCTCGGATGACGCTTCTGCTGACAACGAATGGAACACGATCTTGGTATTCGCGATCTCTGCCAGCGTCCGGGTCAAATCCTTGCCAACGCGTTCCCGCTCTTGGGGCACCCTGCCCTCTTCCTTGGCCGCATAGACCTCACGAGTTTTCGGTGGGTAATGCACCTCGCCGCGATCCACCCGCCGCGTGGCTTCCAGCCGCACGCCGTAGGTCTCCGCCTCTTCCACCATGGCCAGGCGGAAGTCGTCATAGTTGAACCGGTGATTGCGCGCCAAATAGAAGAACTCGCCCTCTTGCGAGCGGCGGTTCAGAACAAGATGCGCATGCGGGTGATCGCGGTCCTCATGCACCGCAATGATGTAATCGAAGTGCCCTTGATCATTCTGGAAGAACCGCTCCGCCACATCCGTGGCGATGTCACGCACATCCTCCCCGCGCGTGCCAATCGGGAAGGACATCAGCAGATGTGTGGTTTGTCCAAGCTTGGGTTTGAACCCCGCGCTCCAGCGCTTCGCAAAGCGCTCCGTAAGGTCTTTGATCTCGCCCCGATCAAGCTTGGATTTGCCATCCAGAAACCCGCTGCTGTCGACGATATGGGTGGACTTGGTGGTGAGATATCCGAGCTGGTTCGCAAGCTCGGATTTGTTGTTTGTCCCGCCGCCGCGGATCGCTTTGAACACAGCTGCCCGATGCCCCGCAGCGGCGCGCACCATCTGCTTTTGTTTGGAGACATGCAGGCCCTGCATCGAGCCACGGATCCGGCTCCAGCCATCCCGAAACACCTCGCCCGTAACAGCATCAACCGCAACGGCAGCCCGTCCGGCATCATTCAGCCGCATGCGCAAACTCCCTCAGAGCGGCCGTTGCGGTCAGCTGCATCGCGTCCCGACGACGCCGCACAAGCAGGTCAATCTCGTCTGCACTGTCCAGGATAAACCGCGCCAACCCGCGCATCTGTGCGAGCCTCAAATCCGAGAACTCGGCACTTGTGCCTCCCTCTGTCCCATGCCCGTTCCGATTGGCCCTCTGCATCTGCTTGGCAATCTGGGCGACACCGTTTCCAACCTCGTTGAGGGAGGCGCGATAGCGCGCCATTTCTGCCGCCAGTTGGACGTCCGCCACAAACGTGCCACCCGCTGCTTGCATCAATCGGCGCAGCCCTTCCGAGCGCGTCTCAATCCCTGCTGACGCCAGCACCGCATCGAACCCTGCCATCTCTTCAGGGGTCACTTTCACACTCACCGCCAGGACCGGAACCGCCGTATCGCGCTGCCTTTCTTCGTCACTCTTCACCGTGTATTGCACCGCCCGCGGCGTCACCCCGAACCGCTCTGCAAGCACGGACGTGGATACCCCGTTCGCAGCTTCGCGCACGATCTCCATGCGTTGCGCATTGGTGAGACGTTTTGAGCGAGACATGCGAAGAAAGACCCCCTATTTCCTGCCACCTTCATACAAGGCTGCACCCACCATACGAAACTATACTAATTTGTCAATAATATACTAACGTAAATTGAGGGCGCAGGCAGCCTTGTATTCCGTTTAACGCCGGGCACCAAAGGTGCGAGGCCGCGCCCAAAGGGCGCCAACCAACCTCAGCCCAGCCACCAACACTGGCGGCCTTAAACAGTGTCCGCACCTGAGGGTCTGTTTGAACATGTAATGTTCGGGCCGAGCCGAAGGGGTGAGGCACATCCTCAACCGACGGGGCTGACAGACAGGGTCAAGGGAGGCCAGAATTGGCAAGCCAATTCTCTGCCGCAAAAACCGGGAAGGCAGCGCTGATAGGTTTTTGGGGATGGCCCCCTTGAGGCTGGCTGGCGGCTCTGTCACCGCAAACTTTCAACTCCAACAAAAACCATCAGGACTGCCCTGCAGTCCTGTCATTCGGAACCGTGACCGCTGCCAAAGGCAGGGGTCTCAACTGACCGCACAGCGATCTCTGGAACAGAGATAGGGCCGCTTTACAGCGGCCCCTCCTCATGGAGGATTTACTCTTGGGGTTCCTTTGAACTTGGCGGGAACATCACCAGCTCTTGGATCCCGACGGGAAAGTCGAGCTTGAGGCTGAAGAACTCCGAGCCGTCCCCGCTGCGGGTGTTGCGGAACATGGCCCCGACACGTTGGAAACGGGTGCGCTCCTGGCCTTCGTTATCGGTGTATTTGACGGGAACTGTTGCGACGTAATGGTTGGTCATTTGGGTCTCTCCTTTTTGCGATGGGGATTTTTTGGCACGGGGCCCGAGGACAGGTCGCAAGCGCAAATGCGGAGGGTCCGCGCCACAGGCGTGGAAGCCGTATTTGTGCTTGCCGGAGCGTGAGCTGCGGGAACGACCTGTCCGACCCCGTGCGATCCACATCAATGAGC
Organism: Sulfitobacter brevis; assembly: GCF_900112755.1. Lineage (GTDB taxonomy): Bacteria > Pseudomonadota > Alphaproteobacteria > Rhodobacterales > Rhodobacteraceae > Sulfitobacter > Sulfitobacter brevis. The sequence goes on from NZ_FOMW01000029.1 coordinate 5,364, forward strand.
AAAAAGAAGAGACCCAAATGTACGCGCCCACATCGAAGTCGCCATAGGTCTCGTTGATCTCGATTGAGATGAAGGCCGGGTTCGTTTTGATGTAACGTGTCGAAGAAATGGGTCTGCTGCGCGCAACGGCTGACAGAGTTTTCTAAAGCGACAAGCAGACCTTTGAACCTGGGGTCCACGAGCTGGTGATGTTCAAGTCGTCAAACCCCACACTATCCCGCCGAGATGGGTTGCTGTCCTGCGACACTTGTTTGGGAAGTGATCACGTGCTGATGCTGTCAAGAATGTCTCGCGTACCGTGCATGCGGTCCAGAGAATTGCCAATACGTTCGCGCCAACGTGGGCCAACCTCTAGTGCTGCGCCGTAAGCTCTGGCCAAATCATCGGGTCGATCTTCAGCCATCGCTTCAATGAGAAACGCCGCCTGCTCTCGGTCTTTTGAGGACTTGAGGCTGCCTGTCCCGTCACGCCGTCGATCTGCAATGATTAGCTTGTGGATCGCATATTTTTCCGGCCGCGGCACTTGCACCAGAATGCCAGATCGATAGATCGCCGCTGCATGGATCGGTTCAGCGATCAGGAAGTTGAGATAGTTCAAAGCCTGCGCGTTAACACCAAGTGCTGGCAAGTCGCGAATGGACTCATTGCCAAAGGCGGGTGTGAGGAATTCCACCAACTGGCCACTGCCGCCCTGTGCCCATCGCCATGTCCGGCCTTGGTCAAGCGCTGGCAAGGGAGCAAACTTCAACGCCGAGAAGGTCTTGGCCAGGCTCGGGTCGACCTGATCCTCTAATGCAATGCTGAGCTTCTCGAATTGAGCAATGTCGATGTCGCCCGTGTTGGCCATTCCGTCCAAGGGCAGACGTATGCCGAGTTCACCTTCATAGAGACGAAACGCATTCGTCCCGACAATGGTGCCGCCCAACCGAAATGTCCCAGCAGCCGCCATGGCAGACAGAATAGAGCCCGTCGCACGGTCGGTCGGTGTCATGCCTTCCGCGCGCAAGAGCCGGACAAGCCGCGATCGCTCGGATCGCCGCTCTTTCGCAGTGGCGCGCAATTCCTCGATACCCTCGATACGCGCACGCGTCTCCTCGGTATCTTCGCCGATGTAGACGAACCGCATCTCCGTGCCAACACGGCGCGCAGCATACCAATAGCCTTTGTCGCCGCGCTGTTTCAAAGTCGGTTTGCCTTCGACGCCAGACAGTGCGTCATCCTTCAAGAGCCGTACCAGATCAGTATATGCGCTCGTTGCGATGCTGCTGAGGGGGGTCATGCCTATCATTTCCAAATTTTGCTTGGCATACTCATACCTATCAAAATAGTAAATTGCTAGGCATGATCGACTGCATGGCCGCAATCGCGTGAGCACATGCAGCTTCCTTTTCCAGCAGAGCAAAACCATCAAACCGCTACATGCCTCCAAACGTATGCTCCATGTCTTCACTCAACCATCGCAAGATGATGCAGACACAGTGCCCCTTGAGAATGACGAATAGGCCACCCGAAGGTGACCTATCCTGATTTATGCCTCGCCCGGCGTCTTCGCGGGATCAGAGACCCGCATCACCGTCAGTCCTTTCGCCTCAGCTTTCTGCCCGAGGTTCAAGGCAACCCCGTTGCCCCCGAAGAGGACAACACCAGTCGCGGCGAACTTATCGTCCAGCATCTCATCGTTGCACTTGAACGGAGCCGCACGTCCGTGTGCGGACCAGCGCGGATCGAAGCGTGCTTGGCTGATGCCCCGCGCGCGTGCCCACCGGGCTGCGATCATCTCCGCGCCATGCTTGCCACCTTTGTGGCAGATGAAGATATCCTGATTGCGGTTCTGCTTGATGCGGTCCCGAACCTTATCAAGTGTCCGGAAGATGACGTCGATGTCGGTCCAGTCGGTTGCTCCCGAGACAATCAGAGGCACCCCCTCGACTTTGGACTTCGCCGCAGTCTCACGATCATGCTGCTCCAGAAGCTGCTTGGCCTCGAAGACGGCACCCGTCTCTTGCGCGCGAACGCTTGCCCGCGACCCTGATGCTGGAATAAACGCGTTCCCAGTCTCGACCTCGTAGCATTCCGCCGCAGCCTCCCCCATCGTCTCGATGGCGTCGACGATCTCGCGGAGCTGCACGAAGCGCGCTTGTGCGTCTTCCAGAGCCGTCTCGGCGATTTCTGATCCGTCGTGGCATTTTGCAAGTGCGCCAATCTTGTCGGCTGTGCGATCAACTTCCTTGCCGAGGGCAACCTTGCGGCGCTGCAGGATTGTCGCCAACCCGTGGGCGATTGGTTCGATTTCTCCCTCAAGTCCAGTACCCCGCAACTGTCCGAGCAGGGTCTCGAAGGCTTCACGGATGATGCAGTCTTTCAGGATGTCATCCTGCGGGATCGGTAGCTTTGCGTCTTTCTCCGTCAGGCCGAAGAGTTCAATTGTCTCATATGTCGTCGCTTGATCGTAGGCCATGTGTTCATCTCCAGATGTTTGAGTTTGATGACCACCACGTGATTGTGGGGGCATGGCCGATTTCTGGTTCACCGAATCTGTTCGGGTCAGGGACGGCGCAGCCGCCAGCTTGCTGGGCGCAAAAGTTTTCGAAGCGCCAAACTCAAAACAGGCGCGCCCTCACGCGCGAGACGAACCTCCCCACGCGCACTGCCCTCTCCGAAAAGTTTTGCGATCCTTGAGGCGGGCTGATTTGGGGGCCATCCGGAGGATATGCTTCCATACTCATGTGTGTGTGTTTTGATGCCAGGTTTGCCCGACGCGAGCAGGCAAGCGGTGGGGCCGGACACGCAGGCGGACGCAGCGGCGGGATCGTTTTGCACAGCAAAACAGACCAAAGAGAAGACCGCAGGCGTGGCCGAGCGCCGCCGTGCTCGCGAAACGGGCAAACCGGGACACACAGTGCGCCACCGCGGTAAGGCCGCATGGCCGCATGCGCGACGGACCGCAGGGCCGTTCTCACCTGCGACACGCGAAGCCGAGCGGGGGAGGCCGTCAGGCTTGGATTGTTTACTCAGGTTGTCAATCAGACAGGCATTGCCAAACACTCAAGGCGTGGTAGTCTAATGGAATACCGAGGAGAGTCTTATGAGCGTTCAAAAGCAGACCGTCAGCTTTACCGACACCGCCTACACTTTCGCCAAGGAACTGGTGGAAACCGGAGAATATCCCAACATGAGCGCAGCAGTCTCAGGCGAATTGGCAAAAGCCAAAGCCGAGCGTGCGCAGGAACGGGCCGTGCTTGAAGCGGAACTGGAACGGCGCTTGTCGCTGCCACTGGATCAATGGGAGCCAGTCGGGACCGCATCGGACATCTCTGCAAGCGCGCGTGCACATTTGGCCGCGATGACACATAAGAGCTAATGCGTTTTATCCAGCACCCGTTCTTCGAGCGGGACATTATTGGCATCGCCAATCACATTGTTGAGGTGACCCAGGGCGATACTGGAGCCGCGTATCGACGGTTAGACGAGATCGATGCTTTGCTAGAAGCAATCGCAAATAACCCCGCATCTGGTCTACGCCTCAGCGGAAACCTTGAGGGTTGGTTGGTGCGCCACGGTGGGACCGGAAATCGACTGACCATCGTATTCAAGCCAGACATTCCTAACCAGACGATTTATCTTGCCCTCGCTGCCTTTGGGGGTCGACATTGGGTAAAGCTTGCAGCGGCGCGACGCGCGTTCTCGGAATAGAGGCCTTATAAAGGTTCTGCGCGGCGTGGAACGAGCACGGATTGCCATCCAGCGGTCCTTTGAACCAAACAGACAAAAAAGGGGAGCCACGTCACCGCGGCTCCCCAAATCGCTCTAAACTATGTGCTGACTGCTTCTGTTATGCGACCAACGACAACCCACCGTTTGCGTCTGGCTGTTGATCTCCGCTCTGCACGAACGGAATGATCGAGAACGTTTGCCCGCCCCGCTGCTCTTCGTTTTGCACTGCATTCACGCGCAAATCACCGTCGGGCGTGTTGATCAGCAGTGACAGGTAATCATTGCCAGTCCGAGTGCTTTTCGCCATCCAGGCGGAACCGACGCGGATCGGATTGCCTTTCGGAGAACTGACTTCGATCCGGTAATCCGGGTGTGTCTCTTCCGTCTTGTAGTCGTTTTCGATGAGCATGAAGTCGAGATCGAACATCATATTGGCGATGTAGCCGGTGAATGCGTTATCGGCATCCATTGCGGTCAATTCGCCCGAGATCGAACCTGACTTCATCGTCCCGTTTGAGACCAGTGGGATGATCTCGAAGTCTTCGCTCTTGGCTTTGCGCGCTTCTTGCGTCTGTACCGCGTTGACGCGGAACGGGCCAAGACCCACGTCTAGTTGCATCGAGATGTAGGGATTGCCGCTGGTATTGCCGGTCTCGCTCCAGGCCGTGCCGATGCGGACCTTGCGGCCGGATTTATTGACCGCCGTGACGTCATAGTCTGGGCTGCGGTCCGACATCTTTGCGCGGGTTTCCAGCTGGATCGCGATATCGAACTTGGTGTTGTGGATTGTGCCGGCGAAGACAGCGGCTGCGGTGTCGGCGTTTTTGGTAAGGGTTCCTGCGAACATGGGTCTTATCCTTCTTGGGTTATCGGTGGCTGGCCTTGGACTGGGCCTCTGGCCAGCGCACGCGAGATTGCTTTTCGACCCCTTGTGGGATCACAAAACAGAAAGCCTGCTTTCAACTTTCTCCAGTTTTCACCGCCCACGCCCTCGGCTTGAGTGTCTTGGAACAGTGCCGCATACATCACCCTCCCTCTTCTTCTGACTGACCGTCGCAGTGATGCCCCGCAAGGGGACCTCACAATCAGCGATGAAGAACTCACTTTCTGCACCATTGAGCTGTGTTCCGGCGCGATTGGTCAAACCGATCGCGCTGCCATTGGGAAGATAAACGATCAGATATTGGCCAAGCCGGTCCTTGCGCACGACGTAGCCTGTGTTCGCCCAATGCACGGTCTTGCCCGCATCTACTGAGGTTTTGATGTCTTCGATGTTCATGGGGTTCTCCTTGATCGGCGCAAAAAAACCTCCGAAACAGCGATGTCTTGGAGGCGGTGAGAAAATGGTGGGTTCGGGTAAGATTTAATTTAGCGATGGGAGGTGCGTGCGTCCATCCAATCCCTAAATCCGAGGATCGCCTTTCCGGCAGTGACGTCTGCGATCCAATCTGCGCGCGGATCATTGCCGGGTTCGACTTGCATAAGATCAATATGACCGTTGGCCATCCAGCCCTCGGGTTGAATGCGCCGGAACCAGTCGGCCATGCTCGGGATGCGGCCCTGACAGTCTTCCTTCACGTGCTGCTCCCCGATCCAACGGACCGGAATAACGCGTCCTGCAGAATTTGTGATCGTCAGACCAAATTCCCGCTCAGCCTCAAAAATACCTTGGGTGTGGTGCCGCAAGGCGCGGTGCGTAAAGACCGCCATATGCGCCTTTGAGGCATCGAACCAATCATGAATGACTTGATAGTCCGTGGGGTCGCCACCGAATTTTCGCGCCGAGCTTTCGGCGTGATGCAGGGGATGCGCCATTTCAAAGCCCCGCGTGATAGCTGTGGGTGCTTTCAACGAAGCGGTCGGCATGATCGAGGTCGATGCTGTCCTTGGTAAGGTCCCAGGCCAGCGTGCCATAGCCGCCCTCGTTGTTCTCGAACCCGGGATGCTGCTGATAGGCAAACGCCCAGGCGAAGTCGTCAAGCTGGCTGGAAAGTTCAGAAGGCAACGCAATGCCACTCGGCTGTAAGGTAATGTCTTCGACATTGCCGGAATCGCCGTAGCCTTCGTATTCTGCCGTCACTTCGGTGACACCAAGCGCACGCAGTTGTACAAGCAGCGCGGCGCGGGTTTCCATGTTTTGAGCACCTCGCTCTGCTGCCCATTCTTCCATTGTGCTGGCGAAGTCGGTGTTTGTATCTGTCATGGTCTGTTCCTTTCGTTGGGGGTTGTTTCACGACGCCCGTTCCAGAGATGGTACAAGGTTCATCAAAGGTTTTTTAGGATGAGAACGGGATCGAGGCACACGGCACCGCTGTAAATCGGCACCTGATTAAACCCAATCCCGCACACCCGACCAGAAGTAGGCTTTCTCTTTAGGCTGCCCGATCGCTCGGCTGCACTGCTCCATTCCCCACGATCCGGATCAGGATCGCTTCCGCATCCACACCTACCCCATGCGGAACAAAGACCCGCAGCTGGAAGGCAATGATTTCGGTGAAACACCCCAAGGCCTTCAGACCGTCAATCGTGCCCTTGTCTGCCCCGTTGATTTCGAGACGCACATCACCCGCAACGCGGCGGCGCGTCAGCGTCAGGCCGCGCCCCAGATCGACAGGTGCTGTCGTGCCAAGGGCAGCCGTCAGCATCTCACTCGGTGTTTCTGGCGTCCCTGCCATAAACCGTGCCCGCAGGGCTGCGGCCCCCTCCTCGCTCAGCGTGCGTCCGATCATGCTGGCGCAGCCTTCGGGCGTGACGCGATAGATGCGCTCGTTGCTTGTCGGAATGGTCTTCCAGATTGGCAGCAAGAGACCTGTCAGCAGGTAGAGCTTTGTCGTCGTGGTTTTGGGCAAGCCATCAGCCTCATCATCCCATAGCAGGATGAACTCAGTTTGGTCGATTGTCTCCCAAGCCGAGGCTCCGAACTTGCTCTCTTCGAGATAGGATTTCCCAGATGGGCGCACCACTTTGCGCATAAGAGTGACGAAGTCTTCATCATACATCTGCATAGTGCGTTTTGAGATCAACCCTGCCCGCCCCAACGCCCGATTGACCATCGAGATTTTGTCATAGTTGTTGCCAAGGGCGGCCTCTGCGGGCGCTATATGAACGGGATCCGTCACTTCCAACCCGATGATGCGTGTCACAGCCCCAGATTGCGGACAGGTCCAAAGATCCTCCGCCGAGATCTGCTTGATCGTCTCGCCCCGCAGCGTTTCCACCCCAAGATCCAGCGTGCCCGCGTCCCGTGCCCGCTCGGTTTGATCCGCGATGCGCTGCATGAACTCCGCGAAGAGCGCGTTTTGCATATGGATCGGCAGCGCCAGCACCCGGTTGAGGAACCGTTGGATCGGGGGCAGCTCCTCCAGCAGCACACCGTCTTTGTCGATCAGACGCAACGCCGTCCAATCGGCGAAGGTTTCATAACCCATCGCCTCCGCACGCCCCGCAGCAAGGTCGGCGTAGTAACCGCGCAGCGCGGACCGCGCGATTGGACTTTCAAGGTTGTCTTCTTCGCGGAACATGCCCTGCGACCCCGTCTCGCGTTGTCCCTTGGTCAGCGCCCCAAGCTGATCGAGCCGCTTGCTGATCGTCGATGTGAAGCGTTTCTCGCCATGCACATCCGAGGTGCAGACCCGAAAAAACGGCGCACTGACCTGGGCAGAGCGATGCGTGCGCCCAAGCCCTTGGATCGCCGCATCTGCCCGCCAGCCGGGTTCCAACAGGTAGTGGCGGCGGCGCTTCTGGTTTTTGGCCGTTTGCGCTGCGTGATAGGACCGCCCTGTTCCCCCGGCATCCGAGAAGATCAGGATATTCTTTTCTCCATCCATAAAAGCTTGGGTCTCAGACGAATTGCTGCTGGCCGCGCGCTTTTCGATGAAGAGCGCGCCATTGCTTGATTTGAGCGGGCGAATAGACCGCCCCGTCACTTCAGCCACCGCCTCATCCCCGAATGCCCAAAGGATTTGATCCAGCGCCGCTGGGATCGGGGCCAGCGCCATCAGGTCCATCATGGCCTCATCCCGCAATGCTAAGGCTTCGCGGGAGACGACCAACGCCCCTGTCTCATCCCGCAGCGGTTCAGCGACGATATTGCCGTCAATCTCAACGAGATTCTGGGTATGGATCGGAAAGGCCTGTTCGAGATAACCGAGCACATAATATGCCGTGCCCACGTTATGCTGAGCGTGGTGGTTCAAGTTGTTGTTTTGCTGGTTCATTTTCCATTCTCCGCTTTGGATAATTATGATGCCTCTGCTCTAAACCTCAGAAGGACATCCTCCATGAACTCCCCCTCTAACTCTCCCCTTGGCAGCCGCACCGACGGCCGCGCGGACCTGCTTACACCTTTGCTTTCTGCGCGTTATGCTTGGTGTGACAGAGGGGAATGGGTGGAAATCGCGGGTGGCAGACAAGAGCGACATAGAGGCGGATTTGACACGTGCTCGAGCGCGTCTGGCCAATTTGGACGCTGAGCGGAGTGACCTTCAGCGTGAGGTGAAGGCCCTCGAGGTTATGCTCACCTCGGAACATGTTCCAACCGCGAAGCAACGTTCCTTCGAGAATGCACCGGTCACGAACACCTCGTCATCGCGTGAGAAAGTAGACTTATTTCGTCGCATGTTCGCCGGTCGGCCCGACGTGTTTCCGGTGCGATGGGACAACAAGAAGACCGGCCGTTCTGGATATTCACCGGCTTGTGCCAATGAATGGGTAAAAGGCATTTGCGAGAAGCCGAAGGTCAAATGCGGCGCATGCCCACATCAGAAGTTCATCCCGCCTGACGAAAAGGTCATCGAAAAGCACCTGCGTGGCGGCAATGGAGATTTTGTCGCTGGTGTCTATCCACTGCTGCCCGGAGATACATGCTGGTTCTTGGCGGCGGATTTTGACAAGGCATCCTGGGCGGAAGACGCCAATGCGTTGCTCGAAACCTGCCGGGCGAAACAAGTCCCTGCAGGATTGGAACGGTCAAGATCTGGCAACGGTGGGCATGTCTGGATCTTCTTCTCCGAACCGGTCTCGGCCCGCCTTGCACGCCAGCTTGGATCGGTCCTGATCACGGAGACGATGGAAAGGTGGCCAGAAATCGGCTTCGCCTCTTATGACCGCCTGTTCCCAAATCAGGATATCATGCCGCTTGGCGGCTTTGGAAACCTGATCGCGCTGCCACTCCAGAACAACGCGCGTAAGGCTGGCAACAGCGTCTTTGTCGACGGGAACTTGCGGCCATACGACGACCAGTGGGCCTATTTGTCCTCCTTGCCGAGATTCTCGGCAGAAGCGGTGGCCAACCTCGTCGCAGCTGCGGAGCTTTCCGGACAGGTGCTGGGCGTGCGCATGCCGGTGGACGACGAACAGGCTGACGAACCTTGGAAAATGCCCCCGTCACGGCGCAGCACGCCGCGACGCCTCGATGTGCCTATCCCGCGGAGCATAAAAGTGACGATTGCCGATCAAATCTATATCGACCGATCCGAACTGCCTTCGGCCATGATTGCTCAACTGGTGCGGCTGGCCGCGTTCCAGAACCCCGAGTTCTATCGAGCACAGGCAATGCGGCTGCCGACATTCGGGAAGCCTCGAATTGTGTCCTGTGCCGAGCTGCATCCCCGGCATGTAGCACTGCCACGTGGCTGTTTTGATGAAGTGGTCGGGCTCCTGTCCGATCAGGGTGCGAGCGTGGATCTCGACGATCTGCGTGAAGACGGCACCGCCTTGCTGGAGACGGTCCGTTTCCGTGGCGAACTCCGCCAACAGCAGTCGCGAGCATTTAATGCATTGATAGAGCACGACAACGGCGTGCTTGCCGCCACGACCGCTTTTGGCAAGACTGTCGTGGCCTCGGCTCTGATTGCGCACCGTGCCCGCAATGCGCTGGTCCTGGTCCACCGCCGTGAATTGCTGAACCAATGGGTCGAGCGTCTGGGGTCCTTTTTGCAGATTGATCCGAAGCAGATCGGCACGATCGGTGCCGGAAAACGCAAACCCACCGGTGTAATCGATGTGGCACTAATCCAGAGTTTGGTCCGCAAAGGCGAGGTGGACGACATCGTCGGCGACTACGGTCACCTTGTTGTCGATGAATGTCATCATCTGTCCGCCGCGAGTTTTGAACTTGTCGCTCGGAGAACGAAGGCGCGCTATGTCGCAGGTTTGTCTGCGACAGTCGCTCGAAAAGACGGACATCATCCGATCATCTTCATGCAGTGTGGCCCGGTGCGCCATCGGGTAAGCGCCAAATCGCAAGCTGCTGAAAGCGGCATTCACCATCGGGCTCGTGAACGTCATACGAGGTTCCGACTGCCAGAGGATCTGGCCATGGCCGAACGCCCGTCCATGCCAGCGATATATTCCGCCTTGGCGGAGGACCGTGCTCGAAACGATCTAATCTTCGATGACGTGCTGAAATCGCTTGAGGCCAAACGCTCCCCGATCGTGCTGACCGAGCGCAAGGATCATCTTGAATATTTTCAGCAAAGGTTCTCCAGATTTGCAAAGAACATCGTCGTGTTGCGTGGTGGCATGTCCGCCAAGGAACGGAAGGTCGCGCAGGCGGCGCTAAGTGTTGACGAAAATGAGGAACGGCTGATCCTTGCGACAGGCCGCTATATCGGCGAAGGCTTCGATGACGCCCGGCTTGATACGGCCTTGTTGCACGGAGCCTCTCTCGACTGATATCGGTTGTGGCCTGGTCTGTTGAGGATGCTTTAGATGCCGCACAAGTTCAACGCTGATCATCGTGACAAAATACCGAAACAGAAGCAACGGGTGACCAACTGGGCAGAGTACGACGAAGGCCTGCGAGGACGTGGTGATCTGACGGTCTGGGTCAGCGAGGACGCGCTTGCGTTGTGGTCAGCACCACCGCGAACGACGCCTGGTGGTCAGGCTTTATATTCGGATTTGGCGATCGAGCTTTGCCTGACGCTAGGCATGGTTTTCAAGCAGCCACTGCGGCAGACCCAAGGCTTGATGC
>NZ_FOMW01000014.1 GCF_900112755.1 Sulfitobacter brevis
GAACAGGGTCTTCCCCGATCCCGCCATGACACTCGCGGCCGTCGACAGGCTTGTTCATCATGCGACCATCTTCGAAATGAATGTCGAGAGCTACCGGCGGCGATCCGCGCTCGAAGCCAAACGCAAGCGAGGCAGGCCTGCCACATACGCGACAATCAACAACACACCGCTGATTGACGCGGAGCGACAAACAACAGACGAAGAAAATCTTGCCGACGGCAATAACGATGATATCGTCACAGATGCCGCGACATAGAATCTCATCATGATTGTCGCCGCCGTCTCACCCAGATTGTCGCGCTATAAACTCCGCAGTTTCCGCATGGATGGTTGAAACCGACCCTCCATGGCCGGTGTTAATTGCTTCAAGATAGGTCAAGGCTTCGTCCCCGCGCAGTTCCCCAACGACGATCCGATCCGGGCGCATCCGCAACGACGCTTGCAGAAGCGCTTGAGAGTTTCTCTGTGATCCAGTGCTGCGACTTGCCAATAGGGCTACCGTATTGGGTTGGCTAGGGAACAGTTCAAACGCATCTTCAATCGTGATCAGTCGTTCGCCATCATCGACATGAGTAAGCAGATGTCGGGCAAATGTGGTCTTCCCTGTCGACGTGCCACCACTGATCAATACATTGAGCCGTTGATGAACTAAGGCCTCTAACGAGGCTTCAAGATTCTCTTCAGCTTGGCTGGCAATGTCCTTCATCTTTTCAGCCCTCAGTTGATCCAGCGAGACAGCTTTGCCAAAAAGATATGACGGTTTGTACCCCTGCACGCCCGCCGTGGCGAACAGACGGATCGTAATCGAAGCGCCCTGTTCGATGGCAGGTGGAACTGCGACCTGAACTCTCAGCGGCCGGCCTGCATATTCAACTTTGCCAGACACCAGCGGGTTTTTCTCTGACACGCGGGCATTGGCATCACCGACGATTGTCTGTGCCATATTAAATGCCGTGGCGCGATCAATGGTTTGACCTTCATGTCGCATTGCCGCGTCACCTGCGGCTTCGATCCACACTTTGCCATCGGGATTGATTGCGATTTCGACGACATCGTCGCGTATCAGCAAATCGCGAAACGGCTCAAGATATCGCTCTAGGTAAGACGCAGGCAGTGGAGGTTGGCTCAATAGATCACCACATCGCGGTCGACGAGGACGGTCACGGATGCACCTTGATCGATATAAATAGTGGGCGAGATCGAGACCTGCTCAGCGATAACAGATCCTACAGCGTCTTCCAGATCTCCGGAAACCCCCTGAAGGACTTCGCTGGCTGTCTCATTGTCGGTACTGTTTGCGGCGATAGCGGGTGCAGCACCAATGAGCGAGATGAGCGCCGCGCCTCCAAAGCGTTCAGTGAACTTGGTGTCGACGATCCCAGTTAACCCAGAGCGTCCAAGCTGGTCACCGCCGACGGACGCGATTTCAATGGACGTCCCGTCTGGGGTCAGAACGCGTGTCCAAAGGATCAGGATGCGTTTTTGGTTCAATTCAATGCCAGAACGATATTGGCCAAAAAGGCGCGAGCCACGCGGGATCAATATCTGATCGCCAGAAAACGCAGGCACCGGTTCAGACACAACCGCCACAACAGAGCCCGGCAGGTCGCTGTTGATTGCTGTTTGCAGGGCGGCTTGGATGACAGAGCCTTGTGACAGCGTTCGCTCTGGGAAGGCCAGCTGGGATGCTTCTTGGACTTCTAAAGGTCGCGCACCTTGTCGTAAGTATTGCTCGTTTTCAGAAAGGGCTGGCCCATCCGCTCCTGCCACAGCAGCATTTGGATTTGTACCGCCAGTGGATGTGGCCCGCGGACCGTCTGTATAGACTACAGAAGGCGAAACGATCTGTGCGGTCAGTAATTCTTGCGCCACCCGTTCCACTTCACGCTGACGTTGTTCGTCCTCCTGACGCTGGCGTTCTTCGAGCAACCTTTGATCAGCTATCAATCCATCGCGCGCCATTTCTGCCTCAAGCCCTTCGCGCTGCGCGCGTTCGGCGTCCAACATCGCTTGTAGTCCAGACAACCGTGCATCGTTCTGCCGCTGCGCGTTTTGCAACTCGGTGTCTTTGGCCGCAATCGACGCTTCAAGCGCATCGGTCTGAACTTGAAACGCTTCTCGCAGATCAGACACGGCTTCTTGGATTTCAGCGTTGCGGGCAGACTGGCTTGCAGCCAGCGCTTCTCTCAGCTTTGCGATCTCTTCAAGCACCGCGGCGCTGGGTTCTGCTGTTGTTGGGGCAGGGGCTGGCACATCGAGGGCCTCTTCAACCGCGATCAATGCATCATTGACCCGCTGTTCCACTTCATCCGGCGGGAATTCCAACCGACCACCATTTCCGGTACGTTGGTCCTGGAAGGTCTCAACATCAGACGTTTCTAGGCCGTCTGTTCCTTCTTGCAGATTAGTTGCCAGAAAGAAGGCCGCACCACCGCCGCCAAGCGCAAGGGCGATCGCCAAAGCCCCAACACCGATATTACCGCCACGGCGTTTGGGTTTGCCCTTCTGGCTGAATGTGCTGAGGCGGTCCTGCAGGTCGGGTGTGTTTTCATCAGCCATGATCAGTTGCTCACATAAATTGCGCTGTCATCGCGCAAAGCGCAGATGGCCTCTTCGCCAATACGCAGAGTCCAGAACTGGTTCACGCCAAGTACGCGCACAATTTTGCCTTGTTGTGTCCAGTTTACGGTGCGCTCGCGGCCTTGATCATCAGCCTTGAAGACTGCGGGTTGGCGTCCGTTTTCAGGGAAGGCGAAGTAAGTGTACCGCCCGTCGTCGTAGATATGGGTTGGACGGAAATCCGCTTCACCCGCAACGCGGTAGCTGTAGTTGCGCGGCGCCTCAAAGCCCTTGGGTTGGGTGTTGGCCGCTGCCGCGCGACGTTCATCCTCTGGATAGCGAAACCGCACCTCGAAAAACATGCCTGAGCGACCCGGAATGGCCCCTTCGCGCAGATGGAAGGAATAGGTCCGGCGGTTGGTGATTACTGTCATGTTGGTTGAGGCACCTTGCACATGCGGCTTGATGGTCAGGACATTGCCAAGCTCTGGGATCGGATCGACTTGGAAACTCTCGGTGTCGCCGACAATGACGGCGTCAAACCGTTCGCCTTGCCCAAGGTGGATGGTCGTTGAATGGCGCAGGTCCGTTTCAATCACGAAGACTTGGTTTTCAACATAAGTCGCGGTGCGCACGCGGTTGTCGAGCGACCCACTGCGTGGCACGGCTTCGGATAGAGCAGGGGATGCCGATAGCAAAGCGGCAGCACAAATCAAACGGGCAGCGATATTCAAGGGATCAGTTCTCCAAAGTCTCGGCGTCGACGCGGTATGAGGTGACCACGAAGCCCAAGGGGTTGGCCCAGACGTCTTGCAGGCGCTGGCGTGTTTCAGGTTCAAAGGCATAGCCAACAGTGGCCACGTAGCTTCGTGTAATGGTGCGGGTGTCGCGCGCGCGGCGTAGGGTGCGGGTAAAGCGGATCTGGGCGACGCCAGGTTCGATCTGGTTTACAGATTTGATCACAACTTCGATCACGGCGTCGCGGCCATAAACGGCGATCGGATAGTCTTCGTTGGACGAGGTCCAAAGATCGCGCAGGGTACGTGCAGCATCGCCGTCCGAGCGCTCAAGAACGGAATTGATCCGTTGCTCACCGTCGGTCAGATCATAGGTCTCACGGTCATCCACATAAGCCACAAGGTTGGCCTGAATAATGGCATCGCTCTCGGATAACGACAGCGCTTGGACAGCTGCAACGCGATCCATTTGGCCGGTTTCTTTGTCGACAACGACCACGAATGTCTCGATTGATTTCAGGGGAAACAAGCTTGCACCAGCGACAATTCCTGCCAACCCGACCAGAACACCAGCTGCCGCCACAAAATATGCAAAGCGTTCGCGACGGCGCGGGCCGTAGATAAAATCCACTGCAAAGGCGTCGCTTTGGTCTTGGCTCGATTGGCTTTTCATTTTCGGTGTTGGTCTTTCATTACGAGGTGCGGAAGGATTTGACGGTGTTGAGGGCTGAGGCGGGCGTTCGCCGGATCGCTTCGCCGGTTTTGACAACGCCGCTGTTCACGGCTTGCTGGAGTTCTTGCGGTGATTTGCCCGTTGCAAGGCGCGTGGCACTGCCCGTGCCGTAATCGCTTGTGTTAACGATGCCGCGGCGTGCCAGCCCAGTTAGCCCAACAGCGTTGGAGGCGATGCCCATCACGCCCGTAAGGTTGGAGGCGATGTAGGGGACGGACGCCATAATCCCGGCGCTCAGCAGCAGAATGACCAAGAATGGCAGGATAAGGCTGACGGTTTCGACATCGACGGGATCGGCGGAGGCATCGCCAATGGCTTCTGCGATTGCTACGATGATACCAGCAGCACCTGCAGCGGCGACGGGCATCAAAGCATAGCCAATGGTTGCGCGGCTCCAAGCCTCAAAGAGGGATTGGGTTGGTTTGAAGAGCGATGTGATGATCATGAACGGCGCAATTACGATCATCAGTGCGAAGACTATTTTGGCGAATGCGATGATCCCGGCAGTAACGGCTGCGAAGAGTGCTGAGAGAACAAAGAAGATCGCGCCGAGCACAGCGCCGAAGACCCAGCCTGCTTGATCGCCAATCGTGTCGCCGTAAGCGGTAATGCGGGCCACCATGTTGTCGAGGCTCTCATAGACGCCAGCCTCATCGCCGGATCCTGTGAGGGCGAGAATGGATGCGCCGACGGAGTCCGGCACTTGCGTTACAATCCCGTAGATGACGCTAAAATTATCCCAACTCTGCGCAAAGATGGCGACCAGTGAGATTTTGATCCCAAACGCAAATGCGCTGCCAAAGGTCATGGGCTTGAGTTGCATCACAACATTGATGCCCAGCAAAATCAGCAGCAGGACTGCACCTGATGTGATGACATTGCCCACTGCCGCAGCCGACGAGATGAAGCCATCTTGTGCGACGCTGTCGACAGCCGCATCGACTTGGTCGAGGATATCACTAATGATCCCCATCTACTCGGAACAACCCTCGGCGTGCTCGGCCTCGAGCGCATCAGCCATGGCATAGAGGTCGAGGACTTTGAACGGGAGGCGCGGGTTGTCCGACGTCTGAAAACGCGGCAGTTCTGCGAGAGCCATGCCCCATGTGAATTCGCCCAAGAGGCAGTCACAGGTCTCGGCTTTAAGGTGCCGCTCGGCGACAAGGATGCGCAGAATAGCCCGATACCCGTTGCGCAGATAAGCGGTTTCCGCAAGATCTGCTGGAGGACGCGGAACGCGGCAGGCCTCCCCAGCATCAGGAGCAATGGCCATCCAGCTAAATGGCTTTGGCTCACCGGATGTTGAGCCCGGTGTTTCAGCAGAAGCGGACAGAGGCAGCACAATGAGAAGCGTTGCAAAGACCGTGCGGAGCGCATTTGGGGCATCCTTCATCATGGGTCCACCGCCATGGATCTAAACCGCCGCTCGTCAGCCAAGGTAGCTGCATCAACAACACCAAGCTGTCCCGCACTGACGCCTTGCGCGGCTTCCAAGCGCCAGATTTGGGTCAGGATGATCCCAAGTTCGACAGTGACCCGCGTGTTCAAATCAACGGCCGCTTTCAATCCGTCCTGATCGTCGATGAGGCCAACCATCGTCTCGAGCCGTTCTAGACTTTGACCAGCCTCAGCATGGCTTTCTTGGGCGGCCACCGACAACATGGCGCTGGCGCCTGCGGACGTCGCGATGCGGTTGTCAGCAGGTTGCGGCGATGCCGAAAGGGTGCTCAAGGTCTCAGGTGTGAACCCACTTCCAGACAGTACACGTTCTACCGATGCTTCAAGTTCCGCGCCGGGATTAAAGCCACTCAGAAAATCTCCGCTCGCCAGTGAGCGTGCTGTATTTAACGGGCCAACAAGTTTGCCCCGCAAGGCGCGGAATTCTTCAACCGATGCAAAGAGATCGCTCAGCCCGCTGCCTTCGATAAGAGAGGTCAGCTGGGCCTCCAAGTTAAGAAGCTGGGAAAGCTGCGTCTCAAGTTCCAGCCGCATGGTGGCTAGCTGTTGCAGCTGCACATTCAGGTCTTCCGCCATGTGCTCAAGCTGCGCGACTAGCTGGCCAAGTTGTGAACCGTCAAACGTCGGAACGCCTTGTGCGCGGGCGGGGGTGGATAGGCCGAGGGCGGCTATCGCCGCGACCGAAAGAAGAAGCTGTTTCAATTTGGCACTCCCATTTGCATGAATTCACGCTCGGATAGGCGGTCCGCGACCAGATGCTGGGCATGGGCCGCTTCGCGCTGTTGGTTGGCTGCCATCAGCCTGACGCGTAGATTTAGAATGCGGGCGATTTCAGTTTTGGCGTAGGTGTTGAGCTCCCACGCGGCTTTGGCATTCGGTTGCGCATCGATCTGCAGAATGATCGCGCGCAGGCGGTTGATGACCTGCATCGTCGTGGCGTGGCTGCTTGCCGCATAATAGACCCCTGCATCCGAGATGTTGGCATATTCAGCGAGGGCAAAGTCTGAGGATGACAATGTGCCGAGCGCGTCTGCGCCGCCCACAACGGCGAGGTATTCGTTGTAAAACTTAGAGATATTGCGCACGTAGCCTTGGGTCTCTGTGAAGGGCGGCACACCGCCATACTCAATCACGCGTCCGGGGCCTGCGTTATAGGCGGCGAGCGCATGAGGAATGTTGCCAAACCGGTTCAGCTGGGTCGTGATGTAGCGCGCGCCACCACGCAAGTTGTCCATTGGGTCATAAGGATTTACGCCCATGTCTGACGCTGTCCCGGGCATGAGTTGGGTTAGACCATAAGCACCAACATGGCTTTCAGCGGTGATATTGAAGCGGCTTTCTTGTTTGATCAGGGCCTGAAACAGGCAGCGCCATTGCGTGGCGGAAAGGCCAGCCCGCGCCACGCCCGGCGCACCGGCATATTCGCCTGCAACCCGCACAATCATCATCTCGACGGTTTCGCGCCCCTCACCAAAGAGACGGCTGTTCATCGGGCTTGTATCGGAGTTGGGGTAGACCGAGGCGACACCAAAATCAGCGTTACCTTCAAGGGCGCTGATATCAAACCCTGGACCGGTCATCGCGGCAGAAATGGCTTCAAGCGTGCGCAGCTGATCTGCTTGTACGTCGGCGATGGAAGAACGCTCGGCTTCTTTGTTGCCTTGGGTGCCCAAGTCCTGAACCAATGCGGTCACGCGCGCGATGGTTTGTCCGATCGCGGCATTGTCTTGCGTTGGTACACCTTGGGCGAAGCCCGAGGTTGCATGCAGGCAGAGGCAAAGCCCTGCAGATATAATGACGGCGCGGATCATTCTGGGCGCGGCAGGGCTTCGAAAGTGCAGTCTTTGCTGCTTTCGTCTGAAACTATTGCTGCCGCCGCGAAGGATAGCGTTGCGCGTGTCACCACAGGCTCACCATTGCGACCAAAGCAGGGCGACGTTTTCTCGGTGTATTGCTCGCACGCCGATAGCAGCGGCACCGCAGCTACGACGAACATAAGAGGGAAGTGTTTCATTGGGATCTCCAAAAATCAGGATTTGAGCGCCAGTCGGCTGGCACGCGAGCCTCACCCGTGGCACCGCCGCCAAGAATTGGCAGCAAGTCGCCAAGGGCAGAAAGATCAGCATCGACAAAGACGCTGTCGCCTGCGGAGCGCACCAGCGCGATGCGTTGGCCAATTGTCGGTTGGACGAGCAATGCGGCTTCTTTGGCGTTCACGCGCAGGAAGTCGTAATCAGCAACTGTGGCGCGGTCGTTAGGGAACAGAATCTGCGTTGGGACAGTTTCAACAATGGTTTTACCAACACGGCTGTCGCGCAGCTGGCTGGGATATTGCGTCATCATGATCACGACGCAGTTCATTTTGCGCAGGGTCACGAGCCAGTTTTCCAGACGTGTGGCGAAATAGGGGTCATCAAGCAGTTTCCACGCTTCGTCCAAGACGATGATGGTGGGGCGGCGGTCCTCAACTACGCGTTCGATTTGACGGAAAATGTAGGAAAGCACCGCCATGCGCTCGGTTGTCATGTCGAGGATCTCTGTCATATCAAACCCGACGATGTCGCCGGAGAGATCGAGGCGTTGCCCGCGATCGGGTTCATCAAACACCCAGCCAAACCGACCGCCCGGCGCCCATTCTGCGACGCGGGATTGTAGTTCACCATCATCATCTAGGGACTGGAACAGTGTCTTAAAGCTGGCAAAGCGTTGTAGAGCTGCGCCCGCATCCGCGTTCTGTGTCACAGCACCTTGGATATGGCGGGATTGCTCTCCCGAAAGGGCACCACTGCGCGTCAGCAAGGTCGCCAACCAATCAGACAACCAAGCGCGCCCGCGTTCGTCGATTTCCGAGGCGAGCGGGTTGAGGCCCGTCGGCACGCCTGCGCGGATTTCATTGTAGCGACCACCCAAAGCTCGGACTGCCATTTCCAAGCCGCGATCTTTGTCAAAGAAGAACAGGCGCGCGCCGATCCGTTGCGCTTGGGCCGTCAGAAAAGCTGTGGTGAGTGTTTTGCCAGTCCCTGTCCGGCCTAATACAAGCGTGTGACCGACCGTCGGTTCTTTGCCGGCAGCACCCGCCTCGTGGAAATTGAAGCGATAGCCTGATGTCCCGACCGTTGGCAGAACCGCAATGCTCTGGCCCCATGGGCTTTCGGCGTTGCTGCGCCCTTCAACGCTGCCGTGAAGGGCTGCAAAATCAGCAAAGTTGGTTGAAGAGATTGGCGTCTTGCGGGCGCGGTAGCCAAAGTTGCCCGGGCTCTGTGCAAAATAGGTGGCTTTGAGGGCCATATTCTCGCGCACGATGACAGCCATGATTTCTTGGCCGACCCGTTTGATCTGGGCCGCGGCGCGTTCCAGCGTGTCACGGTCAGGGGCATAGACGGCGATAGAAAGGTGGTGGTCGCCAAACGCGATACGTCCAGCTTCTTGATCGTCTGCGGCCAAGGCCAGCTGGTCGCGCAGAGATACCGCCGCATCATCTGACGCATGCATCTGTCTGATGATGCGCTGGATGCGCTCGGCCATGATGTTGTTCGGGATCGGGCTGAAAGAATTGGTCAGCACGATATCGAGAGGCAGATCCAACGCATCAAGCAAAGTCACGTCTGTCAGCGCGGGATAGGTCTTAATGCTAAAGAGCGCCCCATATTTGACAGCACCCGTTGTGGCGCAAGTAATTGTCATCACATCACCATCAAACGTCGCGCGGCAATCGCTGATAGTATGGGAAAGGGGCAGGGGGCTTTGACCAAAGGCGATGGGTGAAAAACTGCCCGCGTTAAGTGTGTTCAAATACCCCAGCCATTCACCGCCCGTCTTTGTCAAACGAACGGGGTTTGCAGACGACAGGGCCACCGCAAAGAAACCCATGACTTCATTGAGCTCTTGGACACGCGCTGCGCGGTCTTTCACCCAGGCTTTGCGGGCGAGTGCGCGCAAGAACGGGATGCGGGCCGCGAGATTGGGACGGCGAATGACGCTGAGATACATCTGCCGTTTGGAGGGGCGCAGGCCTTTGATATGAGCTGCCCATCGGGCATCAACATGGGACGCGAAGGTATCGCCCTCGACGGGCTTCAGGTCCAAGTCTTGTGGCACAGAAACACGGTGAATGTAGAAACCGAACGCGTTCCCGGTTTGGGCCACGATCGCGGCAACCGCGCGCTTGAGTGCATCAAGGCGATCGTCCTCGGTGGTCATGGGGTTCAAGCCATCAAGGCGGAGCGTCGCGAGGAGATCGCCCTCTCGCAGCACCATTACATCGTCCGTCGCCAATGCAAAATAGGGCAGGTGCTCTGCAAGGTAGCTTTCACGGGCAAAGTCTGTTCCGCCTGCTTCATGCACCGCCGGGCCGATGCTGCTCAGAGTTCCACCATCAAGCGCCAAAGCTGTCACCCCCATGATGCGCGCGGTTTTTGGTGGAACGCACAGTGCCGAAAGAGATGCGTAGCACCTCAAAGAAATGAGGTTCCTTGTCCGCGACAAACCAAAGAACGGGGTAGGCGATGATCCCGATCAGGAAAAAGATCAGGGATTTCGTCCAGATAAACGGCAGAACGACCCCCATGGCCAACATCACCAAGTATCCCACAGGGAGCCCTAGGTATTTGGGTGGCCGTGCGAGGCCGAGGAAAAGGGGGGAACGTTCTGCCATCGGTTCAGGTGAACCCATCAACGATGGTGCCGGCCGAGAAGATCAGTACGATGCCGATGATCACGGAAGCGAACCACCCCCAGTTCAGCCGTCCCATCATACACATAAAGCCGGTGCCGATGACCGCGAGCGTAGACACGGCAACGCCAATCGGGCCTGTCATGGCCGCCTCAACAGATTCAAGCATTGTAACGATGGGCGACAAGTCTTGCGCGAAGGCAGGGGAAGCAACAAGCGCCAGGGTTGCGGTCATCAGTGGCAAGTATCGTGAGTGGTGTCTTGGCATGAAAATGTCCTTGATCAGTTCAGGTCGATAATGACGGGCGCGCGTGTCGGCGCAGTGCTGGCCACACGAATTGAAGGCGTTGGTGATGATCCACCCAACAGCCGTTCACGAATGTTGTGGATACGCGCGATGTAGCCTCGCGTTTCTGCAAATGGCGGGACGCCTGCATATTGCACGACACGATGCGGGCCTGCGTTATAGGCAGCCAAAGCAAGATCAACGCTGCGAAACTCTGCGAGTTGTGCCAGCAGGTACCGTGCCGCGCCGTCGAGATTCTGGGAGATGTCGCGGGGGTCCACACCAAGCTCACGTGCAGTAGCTGGCATCAACTGACCCAAACCATAAGCGCCTTTTGGGCTGATAGCGGTTGGATTGTAGCTGCTCTCCGCTTCAATCATCGCCTGAAACAGAATGTGCCAGTCCCGAGTAGAAAGGCCTGCTCTGGCAACGGCCCAATTGTCTTGGTGGCGGCTGGCCGTCTGACGAATGAGTGCAAGAACTTGGGAGGTGGCTCCAGCAGTGGGCGCAAGGCGTGCCACTACGATGGGCTGACCCTCGACGGCGTCATCGGAACTGGCCCAGTTCGGCCGTGTTCCGTGAAACGTCCAGCCAGACGCCGTGGCCGATCCGTCAGCGCGAAACGCTAAAACGTCAGCCGTTGCCCTCAAAGGCAATGCCGTAGTCAGCATCAAAGCGCAGATCGCGCCCGTCGCCAAATTCAAGATGGTGTTTGAAGAGCCCCGGCCAGATGTTGAAATACCGCGCTTCCGGGCCGAGCGGTGTGATGCGTGTGGACACAAGAATGGCTTCAGGCTCACCGTCACGGAGGTAGATGCACTGGTAGCGCGGTTTGCCATCGTCCGTGAACCCCACGAGTTCATACCGGCAGCGGAACGCAACTTCCCTCTTTTGAAGGTCTTTGACCCCATCAAGTGTGATCAAGATTTGATTGCGCGCTATCGGCATTTGGACTCTCCCCCTGAGAGCCCTTCTAGTCCGCCCCAGTACAAGCGGAAAGACACATTGAGTCAATATGATATATTGCAGAAAAATACAAAATGCTGAAACATGGATGAAATCCAGTAAAGGAGACTTTCATGAAACAACTTATTTTGTCAGCATTTTTTGGTATTTTAGCCATGTTCAGTACACCTCAGAAAGCGCAGGCCTACGATATTGATTGTGCGATTATGCTCTGTATGGCGGGTGGATTTCCTCCGAGCGCAGTCTGCGCGCGGGCATATCAGACGATGATCCGGCGCATTACGCCGTGGCCCAGTAGACCGCCATTTGGGATTTGCACCTTCGCCGCAGTACCCGTTGAACTTGGTGGCCCGGGCGGGGAAGGGGAGGTTGATACGGCGTTGCCAGAGTATGAATGGCTCAACCGTACCCATGTGATTTGGTTCACAGGTCGATCATACACGCCGCGTGATGATCCAAGGCAGTGGGACTGGAGTATTCGGTCTTGTGACCGCGAAAACAGAACCTGCCGCTACATCGCGCGGGTTTATGGGTCTCACAGCCGTTGGCCGAGCTCATTTGTTTCCGAGAGCGGCCAGACAATTTTGCTGCCCATTGGGCGTGGATTCGGGAACTTTTACTCGCGCGATATCATGGTAGAATATGGCGACTACGAAGGCAACATGGGCCATTCAGACTGGTTTTCGTACTGAGAGCCAGTTTTTCAAAGTTCTCCACAAGGTTTCAGGACAACGGCCGATTGTTTTACCTTCTTCGGATCGACTAGCCAGCGGCGAACAGTTGATCCATCATTCCAGAGATAGTCGATCAGGACGAGAGTAAGGTCACCTCGCCGGTTCTCAAACCCTTCTTGAAAAGGCGCAGCAAGCAGCTTTGTTCCAATAGGACCTTTTTGTTCGTCGAAGGTTTCATGATCGGTGATTCTTGACGTTTTACCGAGGGTTATCAGAACCGGCTCGATTAACTCGATTGGGTCCACATCGAGCGCGAAAGCAAGCTTTTGCACGGTCGCCATAGAGGTATAGTATTGTGAGCGTTCCAGTCGGCCAACATAGCCTCGTTCAAGTCCTGCCTTGAGCGACAGGGCCTCTTGGCTAAGGGATTGAAGCCGCCTTAGTTTTCTTAAATTTGCACCAACGCGATCTCGTAAATCCATGAGAGATCAATGGCTTGATTTTGGTAAATAGTGCGACGGAGTATACTACAGATTCTGTTGTTTCGACGTTTCGTGCGGCGCGTCATGAGAAACCCGCTCATACCCAAGGGAGCAACTTGCTTGCAATATGTGCAAGCATGATCTATATAACCTCATGAATAGTAAACACCGCAAGGTTCTGGCCGTTGTCTTTACCGACCCAGTGTCGGGAACAGTCGAATGGTCAGCGATTGAGCGATTGCTTGTCGCAGCTGGTGCGCAGGTTATCGAAGGGCGCGGTTCACGAGTGCGGTTCGAAAAGGATGGCGAGGTCGAGACGTTCCATCGTCCACACCCTGCCAAGGAAGCCAAACGCTATCAGGTGCGCGCCGCCCGCGCATTTTTGGAACGGATCGGAATAACGCCATGACCAATACCATGACCTACAAAGGCTACTCGGCCCGCATCGAGTATGATGATGAAGACGGCATTTTCACAGGACGTCTCGCCGGTATCAGCGATGGTGTCGGCTTTCATGCTGACACGGTTGAGGCGTTGCGGGATGCCTTTCAGGAGGCAGTAGAGGATTACGTTGAGACTTGCGCAAAGATTGGCAAAGAGCCGCAAAAGGCATTCTCGGGTCAGGTCATGTTCCGTGTCGATCCGGAAGTTCATCGCAAGGCGGCCCTCGCGGCAGAGCTGTCTGGCAAAAGCCTAAACCAGTGGGCCGAAGAAGTTCTTGGTCGCGCGGCGGGGTAGACTGCGGCCAATACACGCGACCAAGACATTCGGGTTTTTTGCTCAAAAGGGGGCCATTGCCGGAAGGTTTGGAATCCTAAGTAGGTTGGATAGCAGCCATTCGACCGTGTTGCGGCGAAGGTGTCTGAAGAGCCCAGACTGTGAATTCGATTTTTGTGTTGCATGCGCTCGTAGCAAGAGAACCTGCTGCGCTGCCGCGAACTCGCCGCCGCAGCGCAAAAGTGGAAGCGGTCTTTCGCCAGATGTGTGCAGTTGTTCCGCTGTGCTTCTGGAAGAAGCCAAGCGATGCAGTTATAATTACACTCACCGATCGATATTTTAATGCGTCCTGCACTATAACTGATCCAGGGATGGCGCGAAGCACAGCGCTTTTTGTCAACGTTTCGGGCGTCTCTCCAAGACCAGTGAACCAGGTTTTTGGCGAGACGCTTCAATTCGCTGCCTCGCCAAATAGACCGTTAAATTTGTTGGGTCCGAAGCAAACAGGAAAGTGCGGCCTTCGTGTCGATCAGACCAACTGGACCGTTTTTACCGGTGACCACAATATCACTCAAGTCATCCAACAACATCGCAATGATGTCCCGAAGCGGTGTTATATCAGGTATCGTGCGAGCATCAGCGGCGATCTGCTGATTTGGCGGGATCATGATCTCTATTGCACGCAGCACATTCAGCGGGTTCATATGTGCCACGAATTCGGCAACGTAGGGCGTCGCAGGATTCAGAACGATATCTTGCGGCTCGGCACATTGTATAATTCGCCCACCTTCCATGATTGCGATGCGCGTCCCGATTTTAAGCGCTTCATCAAGATCGTGACTGACGAATATGATCGTGCGCCCCAGTTTCTTTTGCAATTCAAGAAGCTCGTCCTGAAGCTTGTTACGGATCAGGGGGTCAAGTGCGGAAAACGGCTCGTCCATTAACAGGATCGGGGCGTCGGTTGCGAAGGCGCGCGCAAGTCCCACGCGTTGCTGCATACCCCCGGACAATTCGTCAACCTTGTGATCTGTCCATTCTGACAGATTCACCAAATCGAGCTGCGCGCGGGCGCGGGCATAGCGTTCGGGTGCAGCAACACCCGCCACCTCCAGCCCATATGCCACATTATCGATCACTGTCCGCCATGGCAGCAGTCCGAACTGCTGAAACACCATGGCGACACGCTCGATGCGAAGCCTGCGCAGTGCGCGGGCTGATGCGCCCACGACATCCACCATACCGTCGCCTGAATTGACCTTTACCTTACCGCGCACCACCGGATTCAGCCCGTTGACGGCGCGCAAGAGCGTCGACTTGCCAGAGCCTGATAACCCCATCAAGACGAGGATTTCACCGTTTTTAACGTCGAGCGAGCAATTGTGAACACCCAACACTTGTCCGGTCCGCTCTTGTATCTCGGCACGGGATAGGCCTTCGTCCATAAGGGGCAAGGCTTCAGCGGGCCTTTTCCCAAACACGATGTTGACGTTGTCGAACTGAACCATTGTATCAGACATTGTTACGCCCCCCGCCGTCTGAACATGCGATCTGAGATGATGGCGACAAGGACGATGGTAATGCCAACCTCAAATCCTTGCGCGATGTTGACTGAATTGAGTGCACGCAGGGTCGGGACGCCCAAGCCATCTGCTCCCACCAATGCTGCAATCACCACCATCGACAATGATAACATGATGGTCTGGGTCAGCCCCGCCATGATCTGCGGCAGGGCATAGGGCAGCTCAACCTTCCATAACAGTTGCATTGGGGTGGATCCAAAGGATTTGCCTGCCTCTATCAGCGCTGTTGGCGTTGACGTAATACCAAGCTGGGTTAGCCGGATTGGTGCGGGAAGGGCAAAGATTACCGTCGCGATCAGCCCCGGAACCATGCCAAGACCAAAGAGGATCAATGCAGGGATCAAGTAGACAAACGTTGGGATCGTCTGCATGAGGTCCAAAACAGGTTCCATTGCTTTGTAGAGCCACGGACGGTGCGCCGCCGCTATCCCTAGCGGTACGCCCAGACCCATACAAACTGTCGCCGCCGCAATAACGAGGGCGAGTGTTTCTGTGGTTTCTACCCAATATCCCTGATTGATGATCAGGAGCAGACCAAGCAATGTAAACACCGTAAAGCCGATAGAACGCCGGGATACCCAGGCGAGCAAGGTAATCGCTGCGACAACGACAAACACATTTGGAGCCTGCAGAAGCCAGAGGATTGCAAGAATTACGGCCTCCAACACGTCGGACAGGCTGTCAAAAGCCCAATAGTAACTATCGGTGAGCCAGTCCACAAAGCGTTCCGCCCAAGCTCCAATCGGGATCTTGTTTGCCTCAAGCCATTCCATGGTCTGTCCTCCGGTTATCTTTTTGAGCCACTGCTGTCGCTACATTGCAAAGCCATGATGTCAGATAGTCGAGCGCCGCTGGTTCAAGACTGTGTCCCATGCCATCGAACACTTTGAATTCTGCGTGCGGTATAAGCTCAAAAGCCCGGTTCGACCCATCCAGACTCAGGCATCTGTCCTGTCTTGCGCCGATGATGATGGCCGGTGCCTGAATGCTGCGCAGGTCATCGCTGCGGTCGCCGGAACATTGTATTGCCAATAGTTGTCGTGCGTAGCCACCCGGTGTGAACCCTGTTTCCAACATCATCGCAGCAAGGTCTTTTGCCTCATCCTTGGATAGGCGCGAAGGTGCCAAGAACCAGATTAGATCACGTGCAAGCATTTCAATCAGCTCTGCCTTGCTGTTGCCGACCTGTGTCACGGCAAGAAGTCGTGCATAGGCATCGGGCGAAAATGGTGCCGATGCCTCGCCACCAGAGCTGCAAATCTGTGCAAATGCCGTGACGCGTTGACCTGGTTGCGCGGCAACCAACTGAGCGATCATCCCACCCATTGAAAAACCGACGATTGCAAATTTCTCCACCCCAAGGCGGTCGACAGCGCGCAACACGTCATCGCGCATGTCAAACAAGGTATAAGGGATCTTCGCATCATCGCTGCGTGGCTTATCGACCAAAAAACGCGCAAGCTCGGGTTCCATGTCAGGTCCGCATCGTCCCGACCGGCCCATATCGCGGTTTTCGATACAGACCACATAAAACTGCTCTGATAATTTCTTGATAAAGCCGGTCGGCCACTCAACCACCTGCATACCCAGCCCCAAGACCAGCACGACACACGGCGCTTTTATGTCGCCGTGTGCCTCGATATGGATGGGACACACTCTTTGGATGGTTGGATGCATTCCCATCTTCCCTCCTTGAAGCCTATTCGCCCAGATGCGCGCGAACGGCGTCCAAA
Organism: Sulfitobacter brevis; assembly: GCF_900112755.1. Lineage (GTDB taxonomy): Bacteria > Pseudomonadota > Alphaproteobacteria > Rhodobacterales > Rhodobacteraceae > Sulfitobacter > Sulfitobacter brevis. The sequence continues at coordinate 16,601 of NZ_FOMW01000014.1, forward strand.
CCGTTGCCACCGTCTCTTGCCTCGACGCCGTCAAGCCAAGCCTCAAGGTATTGCGGTTGCTCTCTCAGCAGACGGGCACCAGCCTCTTTCGGATCGTCCCCATCGTCGAGGATATAGGCCATACCCGCGCTTTCCATAGGCACATCAAAGGTCATCTGGGTCAGGAGCCTACCGACGTTGGGACATTCCTCAAGATAGCCCTTGCGCACCTGCGTATGGACGGTTGCCCCGCCAAAGTTGGGGCCATAATGATCGTCGCCGCCAGTCAGATATTCAATGTCGAACGCTGTGTTCATCGGATGCGGAGCCCAGCCAAGAAAAACAATCCACTCTTCACTGCGGGCGTTACGCTTGACCTGAGCCAGCATTCCTTGCTCCGAGCTTTCCACGACTTTCCAGCCGCTCAGCCCAAAAGCGTCAGCTTCCACAATCCCGAGCATGACGTCATTCGATCCCGGCTCGATCCCGTACATCTGACTGCCGAACTTATCGGCATGGGAGGCCAGGTCGGCGAAATCAGTGACACCGGCGTCATAAACATATTTCGGCACAGCAAAGGTAAACTTTGCACCCTCAAGGTTTTGGTGAACGGTCTCGATGTTGCCGGATTCGCGATATGCCTGAAAATAGCTCTCCATCGCCGGGTCCCAATAGCCAAGGAAAACGTCAAGATCGCCGCCAACCATGGATTCGTAGATTACAGGAATGCCCAGAACGTCGCTCTCCGCGGTATAGCCCAAGCCTTCCAACACCACGCTGGCAACCCCTGTCGTTAATGCCAAATCAGTCCATCCAGGCTCTGCCATCCGTACTGTGTCGCAGTTCGCTGTGGCCTGATGGGCGCACAGCACCAGCGCAGTCGTTGTGAATATCAGTTTTCCAGTCATTATCAAATTCTCCCATGAATAGTAGATTGACCCATTGGTCAATAAATAGACCCTACGGTTCAATTGACCGCCGAGTCAATAAATTATACTGCTGGTCTCCGGAGGGCCTGATATGGGAAGACGCAGCATCGCGCACATTCGACGCGAAGAATTCGCACATGCAGCATTTGAAGTGCTGGCCCTTCACGGTATGCAAGGCACGACCTTGCAACGGGTTGCCGATCACACGGGTGCATCGAAGGCTAGTGTGCTGCATTATTTCTCGAACAAGCAAAACCTGATCGAGACAGCTCTTCGGCAATCCAACGCGACGCTCCGAAAAGAAGCGGTTGCGATGATGAACATTGCAACGACCCCGTGGGAGAGATTTTACGCGATCATCGAAGCGAACTTTTCACCAACAACTTTTCAGCCGGAAATCGCCCATGGTTGGATAGCAATGTGTGCAGAAGTGCCCCACGTCGCGCAGTTTCAAAGGATCCAGACGGTTATTTACAGCAGACTTCACTGCAATCTATTCACCGCCCTTTTGGCCACCGGCATCGACCGGACAGCCGCCGATAGCGGAGCCGAAACGATCAGTCTGCTAATTGACGGCCTTTGGCTGCGTTGCGGCTTGCAGATAGGTGGTTTAAACCGGCAAGAGGCGACGGCGCAGATCGAACGGGTCGTCGAGACCCTTTTTGGCAAAAGCGCTGAGAGACAATCCGCCAAAACGAAGATGACTGCATTAGCCGCAGCCTTGACATCAAGAGCGCAATAGCGTGACCGACCTCCGACGACAGACGCAGTGACTGTCAACCGATTGAATTTTCAAAGGCGGTCCTTGGCACAAAATGCAGCAAAAAGTCGGTTTGAATCCAGCGAACTTCGATGTATTCGATCGACCGGTCCGGGAAGGTCTGCTGCGCCCCGAACATCTGACGCTGCGCTTGCATAGTCTCTCTGAACCTGCATCCTCTGCGTACGCGAAAGGCGACTCTGTCCCGTGAACTGATTGTTGAGCCAGCGCGCAGCAAAAAGGTCGTTTTGAAATTGTCGTTTAATGCCCAAACTGAATGGCTGGTTCGGTGAGATCTTCTGCGCTGCAGAATGTGAGTCGCTGCACTTGCGAGGAAATACTGCGTCAGCACTCGCTGCACCAGCAAAAGGCGGCTTCGTCCCGCGTTGTGTCAGTTGATACTGCGCGCAGCGAAAGGCAGCTTCCCAAATCTACGTTGGCGACAAGGTCTTGGGTAAATTTGGCAGCAGGGGACTGGCATTTAACCAGCTTATTGATCTAAAATTTCTACATGACATCGAAGACCACATTAAATGCAAAAAACCTTGCGGCCCTTGGCGCAGATCGTTTGGCCGACCTTGTTCTTGAGTTAGCCAAAGGCAATGCAGGGGCCAAGCGGCGCCTTAGGCTCGAGCTGGCGAGCGAAGCTGGCTCAGACGATGTAGCGCGTGAGATCCGCAAGCGGCTGGGAACAATCGCTAGGTCGCAGTCGTTCATTGACTGGCAAGGTCGCAACGCTTTTGCAGCCGATCTGGATATGCAAAGACGCGCCATCGTTACCCAGGTTGGGTCACTCGATCCAGCAGAGGCGTTTGATCTGATCTGGCGGTTCGTGGCCCTTGCGAATGGAATCTATGAACGTTGCGATGACAGTACAGGCAAGGTGCAGTCAGTTTTTCACGAAGCCTGTGAAGACCTGATCGATCTGGCCGAGGTTGCCGCGCCTGATCCGCTCGCACTTGCGGATCAATTGCTTGAGGCCCTGGCTGATGATGATTACGGGCATTATCCAACTTTGATATCAGGCCTTGCGCCAATCCTGGGTTCTGAGGGTTTGCAGCGCCTCAAGGCGGGGATTGCCACTTCGGAATTTAATCTGTCGGACAACTACGCGCTGCGCATGGCGCTCGAACAGATTGCCGATGTCGAAGGAGATGCAGACGCCTACATTGCTCAACAAAGTGATCAGGCACGGAAAGCACCACAGGTTGCGGCAGAAATTGCGCGTCGTCTTCTCGAAGCAGGGCGGATTGAGGACGCATGGGTCGCCATAAATGCGCCAGACGAGAAAGATCGCGGATGGATACCCTATGAGTGGGAAGCGACACGGATCAGCGTGATGCAAGCGATGGGACAAACCGAAGCGGCGCGGGACTTTATGTGGACGTGTTATGCTCGCAGCCTCAATCCAGGTCATCTGCGCGCATGGCTTGGCGGGCTGCCAGATTTCGAAGATATTGAAGCCGAGACCCGCGCCATGGAACACGCGCTAGGTTTTGAGAGTTTCACAACATCACTCCATTTTCTGATAACTTGGCCCGCGATTGAACAGGCTGCAGTTCTGATAACAAACCGTGCCGCCGAAATTGATGGACATCATTATGAGCTTTTGGGGCCGGCGTCCGATGCCCTCGAAGATCGCCATCCACTGGCTGCCACACTTTTGAAACGCGGCCTGATCGATTTTGCGCTACAGAATTCGCGGGTCAAACGTTACCGCCATGCAGCGCGTCACTTACGCGAGTGCAAGAACCTCGCGGTTAGAATTGACGACTTTGCACAATTCGAAACGCATGAGGCTTATCTCGATGGCTTGAAACAGACCCATGGGCAGAAGACGTCATTTTGGGGGGCGGGTGCTTAGTGTTCAGTTAGCAAAGTTGAACGGAGTAGAGCAAGTGTTCATTTTTTGTTCTTGTATCGCATAATAAGGTTTATGTTAAATATATAGCATGCCAGTGGGTATTTGCGCTTCAAAGGTTAAACGCAGCATATTGAATTTTATGCAAAAAGGTTTTCGGCCGAAAGCAACTGTAAAAAACCCTAATAGTGAGACTCTAAATTTGAGACTCTCGCCTACTTGAGTTCAGTTTCCATCACATCGCGTATCGCTATGACAAGAACTTCAAGTAAACCTTGGTCAGCTTTGAGCATATTTCGGAGCGATGTTGGCAATTCGAATTGGACGCCCTTTCCTGAAGAACAACGATTGCACGTATTTGTTCGATGAGAACCTGGAAACTTATGACCCTCTGAGCTCACCTCGAAGCCAACATCACGCAACGCAGTAGAAATACTTGAGATCAGCGCCTTATCTAAACCACCCAAGAAGATGGTCTCCAAGTCTCCGTCATCACGTCGGCCATGAAATGCCATTGCCCTGCGATGCTCGTTCAACAATGAATCAAGTGCAGGCTCAAAAAAAGCATGTGACGTGATATGCAAGTCTCTATTCTTGGACTTCATGCAGCCCTCAAACAAATACAAGCTATGATTAGCGCCTGCCACTCGCGCCGCTAGCTCAGAAGTAAGCGGTTCGATCTTCCCGCCATGTGGTGCCATCACGAGTAAGTTACTGCCTTCGACCGGTCGAGATCTAATCGAAAAATCCACTCCTTTAGCATACTCTTTGCTAAGCTCTTCAAAGGAGCTAAATCGATCCGACATTGTTAAGCATCCTTATTCTCAAGATTGGATAAGTCATATTTCGTGAATGCGGACATCATCACCGCATACGTCTTTCGCGATTTCGACAACGTGTCGATGATGCGTCAAATATACGGCTTGTCCCATTTGGCCAATCCGGCGCATCAGTCCGCAGGCAGCGCGCGTGCGATCTTCATCAAACGTCTCAAATACGTCGTCGCAGAAAAAGGGGAGAACGGTACCATTTGCTGCCATCTGCTCGTATGCCGCAGCCCGCAGAGCGAGGTAAAGCTGAAAACGTGTTCCTTTCGACATCGCATGAGCTTGTTTGGCTGCACCGTCCGAAGATTGGATAGCAACGAGGGTTTCATTTGTACCTTCAATTTGCGTGGTAAGGCCACTATACGCTCCCTTCGTAAGCTCCGTGAAGGCGGCTTCGGCCGCTTCCATCATACCGCTACGATGTTTGTCCCGGTAACGGCGAATAGCTTGATCAGCCATTAGATGCCCAATTCTCAATTTGAGAAAATCACGGATCACGCTTTCCATCTCGAGTTCGATTGTCTGCCGACGAGCAACAAGCATTGCGACATCTGAATCACCAGTAATTGAATCAAGATCAGACTTCGCACGAGTTCTATTCTCGATGGCTGGTGTCAAGTTTTCTTCTAGACCGATGAGATCCCGTTCGACCTCAAGTATCGAAGCCTGAACCTCAAGCAAAGATTCTCCCTCAAGTAAATCTTTGGCGTCTGACTTGGATGGAACATTGAGCAATGAACACAGTTCGCTCGACAAACGGGCAATCTCATCACGCAATTCGACCGCACGCCTTCCTTGCAGAACAGCTTTTCGAAGCTCTTCTACTGTGCCGGTTGGTATGGCGGTATGGAATATCGCCGCTGCAAGTCCTACCTGCGCATCGACGTTGTCTAGATCACCTTGGGCAGACTGACGATTGCTTTCAGCGGTGTCGATCTCGCTGGATAGTTCTTCACGCATACCGTCGGATTTGATTGCGGCTTCAGATTTCGATACTAGGGCATCATAAGCGTCTATCGTTGGCATGTCAGCCAGATCTGGATCATTTGGGATCACCGAAACTAAGGCAATTTTCAACGCCTTCTGATCAGTTTCCATGCCGTTTATTTGGCGCTGTAAGCCAAGCAGTTTTTCATTAAGTTCACGTATTTCCCGAAAAATCTCGAATGCCTGGGGAAACAGAATGACTTTGCCAGCATCGTCAAACGCGTCTTCCAGTGCCTTGGCCCATGCCGTTTTCGCCTCATCTCGCGCTCCTGCCGCGTCCCGCTTTCTTTTTGCCCTTTTTGAATGCTCCATCTCCGTATCATCTACGGTCCGTTGCGCCGCCTTCCGCTCGATTTTCGTCTTTTCACGCTCTGCCGCTATCTTGCTTGCCATGGAGACCAAAGCGTCAAGTGTTGCTTCGGGAGCATTTAGTGCCCTGGCAAGTTCTTTTCTCAACCGTTCAGCCGCCTCAAGAACCGGTGCGACTGTGACTTGTTCGTTCTCTGCGGCAATCGCCTGCTCGCGTGCTGCTTCTACCTTACGCACCCAATCGGTGAAGCCGGTTGGTGATAGATCAAGTTTCAATCCAGCGGCAGATAGATGCCTCAGCAATCCGGATTGCAGAGAATCTAAGCGACTGGTAGCCGTCTCAATCGCGGACTTCTTCGCCCGGGATTTGCTGTTTGCTTCAGCCAGTGCGACTTTGAGTTGTCTGACCTCAGCTAGTTCCTTGGCTTGGCTATGACGAGCGATGCCCTTTGCGTCGTCCACGCGCATGGCGGTCTCGAACAAGTCCGCCGAAGGTTTGGACAGGTCGCCGAGATGCTCATTCCAGAGGCTGTCCCGCTTGCTGCGCAACGCAATCGCCTCATCATCTGTGATAAATGCACCCGAATCTTCTAAGGCATCTATACGAGACACAAGCTGTTCCGCGGCTTCTTCCGTACTGGCAAATTCATCTTCAGCCCGGCTGACGGCACCCTTTGCGAATTCAATGTCGCGCGCCAAAGTTGATGCGTCTTCGGAACTCAGTGGCAACTCAGGCACGGATTCAAATTTTTTCCCGTCGAGAGAAAGTGGCGGAAGAGCCGTGCGCGCAGACTGTTGCACCAGCCTCAGCGCTTCTATTGCCTTGGTAGCTTCTGTGACGATGCGAGACGCATTTTGAAGATCTAAAATCTTCTGTATATCCTGAACATCTCCAGTCTCTTCGGGCAGACCGGAAAGTGTCTCTCCAGCCGCCTCAAAGTTTCTAAGGGCGTTTTCTTCCTCTTCCTCTGCTGTACGAAGCTCTGCCTCAGCATCGGAAACAGCCTGAAATTTCAGCTCAAGTTCCCGCAGATAAGTTAGATCAAAGACAAATTGATCGGGCACATCCACGGACTTCAACCCAATATCGACGAGGCTCCGTTTCATGTCCTCGATAACCTCATCCCGTTGGACTTTCCTCCGCGGAAGATCGGTCGCGGCGGTTCCGCACCTATCTCTAAGCTTGCGCAAATCATCGAGTTTTTTAAGATTTTTAACCATCTTCGGTTGCGACACGATTGCGTCGCGACCTTCTGTCTTTTCGTCGATCAAGTCACTGAGACGTTTCTGCTCAGCTTCGAGCAGGACACGACGTTTCGAAAGTTCGACGAGTTCTTCCGGATCTATGTCCAAATAGATCGGGAAATGCTGCAAAGGATCCAATTCATGCGCCAGTTCCGCAATCTTAGTCGACACTGGAAAAGCTTTGGCAATTGCCTCCAGGCTAGCTTGCGAGGTTAATTTGTCTCGGCGCTCTTCCCGCACCTTTTTCTCCAAGGCTTCAGCATCTTCCAAGGTCTGCTTTCGTTGGCGGTAGTCAGAGACGCTGATATCCGTTTCCCTGATTTGTGCCGTGACATCGTCCAAATCGCGCTTAAGTTGGGCAAAGACAGACTTACTACCACCTTTTTTGTAGAGATCGCCGCAGCGTTTATCCACCGTATCTAGGACTTCGGACAAATCGCTTACACCAGCAGCGGCTGAAAACAGCAGCCGCCCGATATCACCTTTGCTGTTTGCAATCTCGTCACCACCACCCTCTATCGTGGCATCGTCGAGGCAAAGCAGCTTTCGGTAATCATCAATAGCAAGGCCCGAAAGCACGCCTTGAAGTGCAGTTTCCGGTATCGTAGTGCCAGATTGATCGACTAGGCTGTTGTTACACCCCGGTGCTTGACGCTGCAAGAGCAGGAATGCTCGCACCAAAGTCGTCTTTGAAATTGACCTCTAGCTTTTCCCTTGTCTGTCCAGAGGTCTCGTAACGTTGGAACCGGTTAAGGTCCCAAATATTGTAGGTAACTGGGATATCAGTAATATTTCCAGCAAGAACAGCGTCTGTTCGTGCGCTGTAAATAGCATTTGTAACTAGAATGAGCTTTATCTTGACGATTGACGACCAAGCAGATGAAATTGCTTTTGCCGCCCCTGCTTCGGAACTTCCATCTATAAGTTCATCACGGAAGGCCGTTCTACGGGAAGCTGCAACAAAATTGATTAGGTGACTAAAGGCCTTTTTTGCAGCCTGCGCGTTGATTTTGACCGGGTCGCGATCCTCGTAGAAATCGCAAATTATAACGCTTAGGACACCGTCAGATTCACGCGGATCACCACCCATACCATCTATCCGGACAGTCTTCCCTGAATTTTGACCAGAAAACCCTATTCGGTCACTTGTCGCGATCTCACCTTCGTACTCGAGAAGGCCAGTCATGCGCTCAAAAAATGCCTCGTCGAGGGAAACACCGCTGTCAGCGTTTTCCTGAATCAGTTCTTTTAATACTGCATCGTGGAAATTGTTTAGTTGATCCAATTAATCCGACTCCAAGAGATAAGTAACACAACCGAAGCCGATAACTTCAATACTACAAATATTTTCTTAGAGATATAGGTGCAGCGCGCAAATAGTGCGCCACCAAATTCTTAACTAACAAGAAATTAGCCGGTGCAGATGACTGAATCTGCCCTGGTGATACTTCTGACAGGGGCAGCCGACCATGAATATGGTCTAGGTTGGCGCCAAAAGCTAAAAAAGAGCAAGAGACAGGACGGGAGGGATGACCCCTCCCGGGCGAGAGAGAGCGCACGGGTTGGGGATAATCCTCAACTTGGAGACCGCCCATGAATGCTCACCCCAAAACGGCAGCACTTGCCACTCAACTCGAAACCGCTGATCCGGCAGCAAACCTTCAACCAAATTTTGCAGAGCTTCTCGTTCATGCTGCATCAATGCTTTTCCCCTGTTTTGAAACTGGCAAACCGATCGATGCCAAGACGCTTCGCGCAGCAATGGAAGGCGCTTTTGGTGCAAGTGACACAAGCGGCGCTTGGGTTTGGAAAGACGCCTACGATGCTGTCGAGATCGCGCAAATCATGATGATCACGCGCTATGGCGCATTGATGCGAAAGCAGGCCGCATCACCTGCACAGTTTCTTAGCATGATCGAACGCCTGTCCTCGCTTGCGCCCTCCCACACGCGACGCTCGGAAGACAGCGTCCGTCTGCAGCAATTCTCAACCCCCCTGCCCCTCGCGGCGATTGTTGCTGAGGCCGCAGGGTTTCGCGCATCTGACCTCGTTCTGGAGCCGTCGGCGGGAACGGGCATGCTTGCCGTATACGGACAGATTGCTGGCGCGGACATCGCCCTCAACGAACTGGCTGAGACACGGCGTGGTATTTTGCGTGCGCTCTTTGCAGCTGCTCCGGTTTCTGGACACGATGCTGCGTCCATCGACGACAGGCTTGATCGCGCGATCATACCTTCTGTCATCGTCATGAACCCGCCCTTCTCGGCCGCCCAACATGTTGATCGCAAGTTCCGCAAAGCAACCAGTCAGCACGTTCTATCGGCCTTGGCACGGCTTGCGCCTTTTGGACGGCTCGTGGTGATCACGGGCGAAAGCTTCGCCTCAAAAACCAAGAGTCATCAGTCGACCTTTAGAAGCATCGGTGAAGTCGCGAACGTGGTCTTTTCGGCAGCCATTGCTGGAAAAGTCTTCGCGCGGCACGGCACGAGCATCGATACGCGGCTGACTGTCATCGACAAGAAACGCGCTGGCGACAACGTGGCAATGGTTAACGTCGAGGACGTCTATCATCCGCTGTGCGAAACCACCGGTAATCTGTTGGCTGCTGTTTTGGCCCATTGCCCGGGCCGTGCCGATGGCGTGCCCCCCTGCCCCACCAACGCGAGTCAGATCGCACCAAAACCTGCGACGCGGCTCAATCTACATGCACTGCGCGATGCTGCCCGCCAAGAAAGCCGTGACCTCGCTGCAGAGCGCGCCAAGCATCCCTTCGACAGCGTTGATGCCTGTCCGCTTGTATATGAACCAAAGGACTGGACAGACCCTCAAGGCACTTTGCAAGACGCAGTTTATGAGGATTACACGTTGCAAGCCTTCCAGATTGCAGGTGCTGCAACCCACCCAACATCACTGGTGCAGTCAGCTGCTATGGCGTCTGTACCGCCGCCGCTGCCAACCTATCAACCCCTCCTCCCCACAGCACTGACACGTGACGGCGTTCTGTCTGCACCGCAGCTTGAGAGTGTCATTTGCGCCGGCCATGCCCATGCCAGTCATCTTAAGGGCTGGTTCAAGCCAGGCGAGATCGCAGGGCAGCTTGTTGCAGCGGCTGAAACTGATGAAGGGGCCTTTCGTCTGCGCAAAGGTTGGTTCCTCGGGGATGGCACCGGCTGTGGCAAAGGACGGCAAGTCGCGGGCATCATTGTCGACAACTGGCTGCGCGGCCGGAAACGTGCTGTCTGGGTCTCCAAGAGCGACAAGCTTATTGAGGACGCCAGACGCGACTGGATGGCGTTAGGTGGGCGGGAGAGCGATATCGTCCCGCTGTCAAAGTTTCGCCAAGGCGGCGACATCCGACTGACTGAGGGCATCCTCTTTGTCACCTATGCCACGCTGCGTTCCGCCGAGCGTGAAGGCAAAGCCTCTCGCCTTGATCAAGTGGTCACATGGCTAGGTGAAGGCTTTGACGGCGTCATCGCATTTGATGAAAGCCACGCGATGGCGAATGCCGCTGGTGAAAAGTCCGCACGTGGCGACAAGAAGGCGTCACAACAAGGTCTTGCGGGACTTGCATTGCAAAACGCCGTTCCCGATGCACGCATCCTCTATGTCTCAGCCACTGGCGCGACAGTTGTCGGCAATCTTGCGTATGCGTCCCGACTTGGCCTTTGGGGCACGGGTGACTTCCCTTTCGTGACTCAAGCCGAATTTGTGTCATCAATGGAAGCTGGTGGCATTGCAGCCATGGAGATGATTTCGCGCGACCTTAAAGCCCTCGGGCTCTATCTCGCGCGGTCGCTGTCCTATGCCGGTGTGGAATACGACATGCTTGTTCATGACCTGACGCCAGCGCAGGTCGCAATCTATGACAGTTATGCCGACGCGTTTCAGATTATTCACAACAATCTTGAAGCAGCGCTTGAAGCATCGGGTATCTCATCAGAGGGTGGCACATTGAACCCGCAAGCGAAATCCGCAGCGCGATCAGCCTTTGAGAGCAATAAGCAAAGGTTTTTCAATCACTTAATCACGGCCATGAAATGTCCGTCGCTGATCAAAGCCATTGAGGCGGATCTCGCTGCAGGTCATGCAGCAGTCGTGCAGGTCGTCTCAACCAGTGAAGCGTTGATGGAACGCCGTCTTGATGAAATCCCCCCTTCTGAGTGGCACGATCTGCAAGTCGACATTACTCCGAGGGAATATGTGATGGATTATCTGGCGCATTCCTTCCCGACGCAGCTGTTTGAGCCCTACACTGACGAGAATGGTGATCTGCGATCTCGCCCTGCGGTCGATGCAGGTGGTACGCCGATCATCTGCCGTGAGGCCGAGCAGCGGCGCGATGGCCTCATCGAACACCTTGGGGCGTTGGCACCCGTGCAAGGTGCGCTGGATCAGATCCTCTGGCATTTCAGCGGTGATGTGGTGGCAGAGGTCACGGGGCGCAAGCGCCGGATTGTGCGGACGTCTGAGGGGCGCCTGAAGGTCGAGAATAGACCCGCCTCCTCCAATCTCGGCGAAACCCAAGCCTTCATGGATGATACCAAGCGCATTCTGGTCTTCTCAGATGCAGGTGGCACGGGGCGTTCCTACCATGCGGATCTTGGAGCGAAGAACCAGCGCTTGCGTGTGCACTATCTGCTGGAGCCCGGTTGGAAGGCCGATAACGCCATTCAGGGTCTTGGACGCACCAACAGAACCAACCAAGCGCAGCCGCCGCTGTTTCGCCCCGTTGCCACAAACGTCAAAGGCGAAAAGCGGTTCTTGTCGACGATCGCCCGTCGTCTCGACACGCTTGGTGCGATCACTAAGGGCCAACGTGAGACCGGCGGGCAGAACATGTTCCGCGCTGAGGACAATCTTGAAAGCCCCTATGCGCGCGCGGCACTGCGTCAGTTTTTCTACAAACTGCGCGCAGGTAAGATCGATGCCTGCTCCTATGCGCGATTTCAGGAGATGACGGATCTGACCCTTGATGATGCCGATGGCTGCATGAAGGAGGTCTTGCCGCCCATCCAGCAGTTCCTCAACCGCTGTCTTGCGTTGAAGATCAGCATGCAGGACGCAATCTTTGACGCTTTTGGTGAATTTCTGGCCGCGATCATCGAAGATGCGCGTCAGGCAGGTACACTTGATGTTGGTCTCGAAACCCTGCGGGCTGAGCGGTTTGTGATTACAGACCGCAAAGTCATTTTTGAGCATGAAGCGACGGGAGCCACGGCCACAGCGCTGACAGTGGAGCGGACTGATCGCAACGCGCCGCTGACGCTCACCAAAGTGAAATCTATTTGCGCTTCGATGTCCGATGCGAAGCTCTATTGGAACGCCGCGTCCAAGCGCGCGGGTCTGATGACCAATGCGCCCGCCTACATGGACGAGGATGGTGTCCCGATCCGGCGCATCAAATTACTTCGTCCAATGACCTATGATTTGTTCGAGCTCGGTGAGTTCGCCAAATCAAACTGGCAGGAAGTCGATGATACCACCTTTGAGCAGCTTTGGCAGGCTGAGGTCGACGCCGTCCCGGAGTTCACGACTTCCAAAATCACGCTGATCTGCGGCCTCCTCCTGCCGATCTGGGATCGATTGCCCGCCGACAATATGCGGATTTACCGCCTGCAGACCGAAGATGGCGAGCGCGCGATTGGCCGCTTGGTCTCGCAAGAACAGCTGATCAACGTTTATGCGCGGCTTGGGCTTGATACGGACATCCAAATGGAACCAGACGACGTCCTACGCGCTGTTATGGAGACCCGTGCCACGCTCAGTCTTGTAACCGGGTTCCAACTGCGTCGCTCGCTTGTCATGGGTCAGCCACGGCTTGAATTAACCGGTGCCACTGGTGCGATACTCGCCGAGTTGAAAACCATGGGCTGCTTTACCGAAGTGATCCAGTGGAAGACGCGTGTGTTTCTGCCTTCAGAGGCACCTGATGTTTTGGCGTCCCTCCTGTTGCGCTTCCCCGTTGGCACAACCATGAGTGGCGCGGTGCAATGACGAGGGATGTCTCGGTTGCTGAGATTTCAGCAGATCTTGGGGCGCGTGCAGAGAGTTTCTGCCGCGCCTATTTCTCAGAAGGCTGCCGTCAGGGCGATTATTGGCAGGTTGGCGACACGTCTGGGGCAGCAGGTCGCAGTCTTGTCATCCGTTTGCAGGCACAAGACGGTCGTAAAGCCGGTCGATGGACAGATTATGCCACTGGTGAATTTGGCGATCTCATCGATCTGTTGCATGCCAAACTGGGATCAACCTCTCTCAAGGAAACCATCACCGAGGCTCAACATTTTTTGGGCAATGCACCCATCTCTGCGAACCCCGCGCCAAGTCGGACCTTGAAAAGCCCTGCGGCATCCAACACCACGCGAATGGTGTCTGCACGCCGGCTCTTTGCCGCTGGCAAGCCTGTCTTGGGCACCGCGGCCGCCGCGTATCTGCACCAGCGCGGCATCGCACGCTTTGGGCCAGCCTTGCAGTACCACCCTCGGGTATATTTTCGTGGCGCGGACACAGATTCAGATCAGCCAAGGTACGCCCCTGCCCTTCTGGCAAAGATCACGGACAATCAGGGCAACATCACGGGATGCGCCCGGACGTATCTCGACCCGAACACGGGTCGCATTGCCGACCTGAGCAGCCCCAAACGGATACTGGGCCAGCTCCATGGCAACGCTGTTCGGTTTTGGTCTGCTTCAGATCCCGATGATCTGATCGTCGGCGAAGGTCTGGAGAACACACTGTCAGTTGGCACATCCCTCCCAGAGTTCAACCTCGCGTCTTGTCTGACAGCCACGCATCTTGGCCTTTTCATGCCACCGTCAGGTATCAAGCGCATCTGGATTGCGCGCGACGACGATGCGGCAGGGGAACGGGCCGCACACATTCTGTCTGCCAAACTGGGCACAGTCGGCATAGAGTGTCGATGTCTCGTGCCAAAGCTTGGCGATTTCAACGAAGATCTGTTGGCTTTTGGCAAGGATACGCTTCGCCGCACTTTGCTCTTGGCCATGTAAAAGGAAGGTTCTTCGGATTGAGAAGATGACCTGAACATCGGGTTCGATCGCTTCCAGTGGCAGGCGTTCCAAGAGGTTTAATCTGATCACGTTTGGATAAGGGGAGCGATGGGCCAACGGGTCGGAGCTGAGTGCTCCTCGCCCAAACCGCAATGCGCCCCCAACTTAAAATTCCCCTGCCCCGCCAAGAAAAAAGGCGGGGCATTCCTCGCGGGTCAATTTTCTGCCGTGGCCGCATTCTTCGCTGCGCTGCGATCCCAAAGGATGCGGTCCGGTCGCCGTCGGCCCTGTTATCGCCCCATCCAAATCGGGTCAGATCAAACAGAGGAACAAGACCATGCCCCTTCAAGACAAAACAAACCCCGAAGACAGCGGCCTCACGTCCGCAATCCTCGACCACCTCGCCCTACATGGCGCAAAGCCCGGACCAGATGAAACCGATCATCGCCCCCTGCCCCAGCCAGATCAGGTCGAACTCGCCATGGCGACGCTCTTTGACACCACCGTCAGCCTGCTCGACGACAGCCAGTTGGAAGACAATCTCGAAGAAATGCTCTGGTCCCTCACCTCCCTTTTTCATCGCCGCCTGACCCATCTGCAAAGACGCCTTGATGACAATGAATGCGAGGTTCGCGAAAGCTTGACCATTCAAGACGGCTCAGAGGTTGCCTCGGTCGAGCTGGAGCGCCTGCAAATGATTGGGTTGAAGCTCTGGGACCACCGCGACGCCTTCGAGCAGATGCGAGATCTGGCTTGTGAACACTTTTCCGCAGCGACCGGGTCGCCTTGGATGCCCCGCACCGGATCGAAGGTTTCGCACAGAGGTCTGACATCAGCCGTGGTGGACAGTCGGGCCTTTCTTTCGGCCAAGCGGCGCAAAGAGATCGAAGTGCATTGCCCTGAAGGCACCCGTATCGCCTTCTCAGGTGGGGACTATCAAGCCTACGATCTCATCTGGTCTGTCCTTGATGCCACGCATCAAAAATACCCTGATATGGTTCTGCTGCACGGAGGGACGCCCAAAGGAGCCGAGATGATCGCAGCGCGATGGGCAGATGCACGTGGCGTGACGCAAGTGGTCTTCAAGCCCGATTGGAAAAGCCACGGCAAAGCGGCACCATTCAAGCGCAACGACAAGATGTTGGAAATTCTGCCTCAGGGTTTGATCGCAACGCCAGGGTCGGGGATCACCGAGAATATCGTTGATAAAGCGCACAAGCTGGGAATCCGAGTGAAGAGGA
This sequence comes from Sulfitobacter brevis, assembly GCF_900112755.1. GTDB lineage: Bacteria > Pseudomonadota > Alphaproteobacteria > Rhodobacterales > Rhodobacteraceae > Sulfitobacter > Sulfitobacter brevis. The sequence goes on from NZ_FOMW01000014.1 coordinate 31,749, forward strand.
TTGGGGTGTAGCGTTGCGTGGCGTGACGGCGTAGGTGTCTTGCTTCGCTGGCAGCCGCAAACTTCTTTAGTCGCGTTGGCAGGTCACATTCGTTAATCTATGGCGCAACCTGCTGGCCTTGCCCTAAGACCACCCAAGGACGCAGAATCCAATCTCGCAAAGTTGAGCTGAAACCGCAGGGAACAGCCCCCAACATTCAAGGCATGGCGCTATTCGCGCGGAATCTCTATCGCAAGCTGCCGTTCAGTTGTCTGAAAATTTGTGACATTGGTCTTTTGCCCGACCCATATCGGCAAACAAACCCAATCGCCAATCAAGCGAATGACGCTCTCTGATGAGTTTACAGCTGTAAACTTCTACCGTTATGATCGATAGTCCGTAGTGTCTTATCTTGCGTGTTGCGCTGCAATAGACACTAAATGTGAGAAAATCGTTGACTTAGAGAGGTGAATCACACCTTTTATCCCCAAGTGGCGCGAAAAAGGCCACATTGAGCAAATTGGGGCAACCAGATGATTCCCGCGACACCGAGTATAACAGACCGACCATCAGAGTTAGCAACGGATATTTCCGAGCGGCTAAACCGCGCCATCCGCGAACATCTACTCTCCGCATTCGCGCCCGACAACACAAAATCACTGCGCCCCTTCTCGGCTCCAGAAGCCGCCGAATTGCTCGGCGTGTCCGGCCAGTTCATGCGTAAGGTCCACGGCGAAGGCACGATCCCGGAGCCAAAAGACATCCGCGCAGGCCGCCGCTACTACAGCGCCCATGAGCTGTGGGAAGCCCGCCAAATCCTTGAAAAAGTGTCTCGAACAAAGGGCAGATACGTCCCTGGCCGCATGGAAGGTGAGCGACTGCAAGTCTGGCAGTTAATGAATTTCAAAGGCGGCAGCAGCAAAAGTACATCGACCATTCACCTGGCCCATTATCTGGCACTTCATGGCTATAAGGTGCTTGTCGTTGACCTGGACCCGCAAGGGTCTCTGACGTCTATGTGCGGCATCAATCCAGAGATCGAGTTTGATGGCATGACCGTTTATGACGCCATCCGCTACGATGATCCAGTGCCGTTTTCTGACGTGATCATGCCCACATATTTTCCGGGGCTGTCACTGGCCCCGTCCCGCCTTCTCCTGTCTGAATTCGAGACTGAATCAGCGGTAAACTCGAATCCTGACCAGCCCTTCTTCCTGCGCATTCGCAATGCATTGGCCCAGGTTGAGGATCAGTACGACATTGTCTTGATGGACAGCCCTCCACAGCTGGGCTTTCTGACGATCTCCGGCATGGCCGCAGCGACGTCCCTGATCGTCCCCCTCACACCTTCAATGCTCGATGTGTCATCTACTGCGCAATTTCTCGAGCTTGCCGGTGCCTACATGGGCGTCATCGAGGATGCAGGTGCTGAGCTCCAATATGATCACTTCAAGTTTCTCATCACACGCGACGAGCCAACAGACGTGCCATCTCAACAATTGACCTCGTTCATGCGCGCGCTCTTTATGGATCGCGTCATGGCGGCCACGGCGCTCAAGAGCACCGCGATCAGCGATGCCACGATGCTCAAACAATCAATCTACGAAGTTGTCCGCTCTGAGATGACACGGGCGACCTATGACCGCGCCAAACAATCGATGGATGCTGTTGGCAGCGAAGTTGAAGCAATGATTCACCAAGCATGGGGGCGTAGCTGATGGCACGTAAATCACTTCAGGATTTAAGCGGCATTGCCAAGACAATTGCAAATTCCAGCCCGCAGCCCAAAGATCGGACCACAAAAACCACAGCACCCGCCTTAGGGGCGCTGCAAGGGTCGCTGTCTGCCATTCGCGAACTGGATCCATCACTCATTGATGACTGGGGCCCAAAAGACCGCCTAGATGGGTTTACAGCTGTAAACTCTGAAGATGACGGCGACGGCTTTGAAACCCTCAAATCCAGCATCAAGGACGGCGGCCAGCAAGTTCCAATCTTGGTGCGAAGGGCAGGGCCCGAGGGCCGGTTTGAAATCATCTACGGCCGCAGAAGATTGCGGGCCTGCCGAGAGCTTGGCCGGAAGGTGCGCGCCAACGTACAAGATCTAGATGACGCCACAGCGCTTCTCGCCAAGGGCCTCGAGAATGCCGCGCGCCGTAACTTGTCGTTTTATGAGAAGGCGCGGTTCGCCGCTGTCATTCAAGTAGCAGGCCACAACACCAAAACCGTCCGACAGGTTCTCAGTCTTTCCGCGTCAGGGCTTTCGCACCTGACCAAGGTCACCGACAATATTCCTGACGACGTTGGTGATCAAATTGGAGCCGCTCCAAAGTCGGGTCGGCCAAAGTGGACTGCCCTGGCCGAAGCCTTCGCATCCAAGAAGGTCAATGCATCATCATCCTTCGCAATCCTGTCAAAGTTGAATGCCGAGCTGTCGTCAGATGACCGCCTTGAGCAGCTTATGAGGGAGATTACGCGGCGCGGCGCGCGTCCAAGCGAGGGCAGGGAGGCAACACCGGTCCCAGGCGTCACCATCAAATCGGGACGCGCAACAATTGCGATGTCTATCAAACGGGCAGGAGAGAACGCAGCTTTCGCTGAGTGGCTCGACCGTGAGCTCGAGGACATCATCAAGAAATCCTACCAGGAGTTTACAGCTGTAAACCCTGCGGATGACACCAGAGGCTAGAGCAACAAAGGAGGACGTAAGCAAAGAGAAACCCCCGAAACCGAAGCTTCGAGGGCTGTAACGCATTTCTACGCTTCTCAGATTAGACACCTGAAACGTAGCAGCCACCGATTCGCTAAGCAACAAAAAACGCTCTTGGGCGAACGGGAAATCTTTGCCTACAGGCAAATTATGAGAACAATTCAAGGAATGGCTCCTGCTGGGGCACGCTCGTCGCGCAAAGCGACGGGGCAGGGAGGTATTGCCCAAAACAAATGGCAACTCCTCAAAACAATCGAAGACATCCGGGAACCCCTTGGCTTGAAAGGCACGTCCATCTCTCTTCTCAGAGCAATGATCTCTTTCCTACGTGTAGATCAAGTCGATGCCACGCGCGACGACGGGCATATTTGCTTTGCATCAAATGCCTCCCTCGCAAAACGCGCTCATGTTAGCATCCAAACCGTTGAGCGCCACATTGCGAAACTGGTGTCCTTGGGCCTGCTGACGCGGCGATCGAGCGGCAATGGCAAACGCTGGGCGCGCCGAGACCGCCACGGCAGCATTGTTCTTGCAACAGGCCTGTCACTCTTGCCACTCGCAGAGCGTTACCCTGAGTTCATGCGCATGGCCCAAGGCCACCAGGATCATCAAAACGAACTGGGACGTCTCAGAGACATGTGCTCGGCAGCCCTAAGCAACCTCAAAGCACATCTCATGCCCGCCAATTGGGACGAGAGCCTCCTATCAAAGGCACGCAACCTTTTGAGACGCCAGCCAGACAAGCAAGCTTTGAGCGATCTTCTGGATGAAATCACTGTGGAAATCTCGAAGATAACCTGTGCAGAACCAGATGATTTGAGGGGCGCTGCCCCCGAAATTGAGGGGCATAAAGAGACTTCCAAGACTCAGTATGTTAAAGAAGAAACTTCTTTTCAGATTGAAGTAGGTCAAAATCAGATGGAACGCGCCTACCCAAGGCTTTGCACAGAACTCAGGTTTGCTAAGAACCAAGAAGACTGCCGTCGCTTAATGGATGAACTTGCGGGCCATCTCAACCTTGGGAACACCTGGTTCTCGATTAAGGACCTTGGTCCGGCTCTCAGTTTCATGATCCTAGGGTATCTATTGGAGCGCACCGAGACGATCAACAATCACCGTGGTTACGCCTTCAAATTATGCCAGGACCTATCCAACAAGAGCCTTGATTGGCGTACATTGCTAAAGAAACCGAGGTCAAAATAGCACCGATTGCATGATTTCGTTCTGGTATTTGTACTATTTGCTTCGCAATTTGTTCAACTTGCGTTTCATACTTGCTGAACCGATTCAACTTTCTTCAGTAATAGATGTTCGTTCTCAATGGCTTAATCGTTTCACGCGGCAGATTGCACCACTCAACTGCATCCAATCACCTTAATCGTTTCATATATGGTAAAACGTAAACTTGATAGCGACGCAATACCTATATATTGCTGACGATAATCGTTTCATTTTCGCAGGCTTTCGTTTCATGGCCCTCACAGACCAAGCTATCCTCGATTTCATTGCTGCGCACCCAAGCGCAGGCCGTGAGGCAATCCGAAAAGGCACGACTCCGAATGCCGGAGAAACAACCATTTGGCGGGCTCTGAAGCGCCTTGTCGAGAGCGGGCGTTTGGAAGTTTTCGGGAAGGGTCGCGCGACCCGCTATACCATCGCAGGATCTGCAGTGGTGCGCGTGCATTTGGCCACTCCCTACAATCAGCGCCCGCCCGTCTTTTACCGCAAGGAATTCCTTGATGCCTATGTGCCGGGGAAAACTTGGTATTTGTCGGAGGCCGACAGAAAGCGGCTTCTGGAGGCGGGTCAGCCACGGGGCAGGGATATGCCCGCCGGGACCTATGCGCGACGCATTCTTGAGCAACTCCTTGTCGATCTCAGCTGGGCCTCTTCCCGTATGGAGGGGAACACCTATGACATCTTGCAGACAGAGCGGTTGATCCGCTTTGGTGAAGAAGTTGCGGGCAAGGATCGCAAAGAAGCTTTGATGATCCTGAACCACAAAGAAGCCATCCAGTACGTTGTCGACAATCTAGATAAAATTGGGCTTGGCCGTACGGACTTGTTCGCCATTCACGCGCTCTTGTCTGACGGTCTGCTGGCCGATCCTGCTATGTCTGGCCGCCTTAGGACTATGGCAGTTGGCATATCCCATTCAAACTACCGACCACTTGATGATGTTGTGACGATTGCAGAAGAATTCGATATCGTGGCCGCGAAAGTTGGGCAGATAACAGATCCGTTTGAGCAGTCTTTTTTCCTCTTGGTTCACATTCCTTATTTGCAGGCATTCGCCGATGTGAACAAGCGGACCTCTCGCGTGGCTTCCAATATCCCCCTTCTGAAGTCTGACCTTGCGCCAATGTCTTTCACCACAATGAATGACGGCGATTACATTGATGGGCTGATCGGCGTTTACGAGCTGAACAACATAGCTCTCCTGCGCGACGTCTATGTCGAGTCCTATTTAGCTTCGGCCGAGAAATATCGGATCTTGCGGGCCGAGGTAGAGCAACCTGAAAAGGCTGCACTGGCTTATCGTGATTTTGTGCGTGCGGCGGTGCGGCGATGCGTTCTGGAGTTCAAGGCCTTTCGCCCTGATGAGGTTTTGGAGATGGCGGAACAAGGCGGCATCCCTGAAGCGGACAGGGCCGCTGTCATTGACTATGTTGGGCATCAGTTAAGCGGCCTGCACGAGGGCAACGTCATTAGATACCGCCTGGCGCCTGACGACCTGATCGGTGTTGAGTTCGGCTAACGCGGGTGTCGAACTAGAGCGTAGTTTTTATGCCAGGCTTAGCGGATCGAATATCTAATGAGCAAATGGTGGTGCCTCACAGATGCAATCTGTTACAGAAATCAGGTCTCTGATATGGGCCAGGGCAGACCAATAGTTAGCGGGTAGGGGGTCTTCGAATTTGGTGACCAACCAAGCTAGTATTGATTTCAATGGCGATATGGCACGTGCTCCATTTCGTCGGTTTCAAGTCGCAGACAGGCCTGCCAAAGCGGGGTCTTCCAATAGGTGCGATCTGACACCCTATTGCCGTCAGGTGTTTCCTCTAGAAATCCAATCCAGCTAAGCGGCTGAAATACATGCGTGAATGATCGAGTACTGGATCGTCATCAGCAATGTCACGGAACTTAATCATGCGGTTGCCTACCACTTTAGCCGACCCAATGTCGATTGAAGCAAAATTTGAAGGTTGCTTACTGTAACCGTACACTGGCCGTTCGGGGCAGTCGCAACGAAAGGGAAAGAGGCGGACAAACCGGACTTGTGCAGTCGCGGCTATCGCTGACGCAGCAGTGCAATTTTTCAGCAATGCAATGGACTTCGCTAAAGCGGTCATTGCGCATCATTGATGACCTGAAAAGGCAGAATATATGCCAAACGCACCAACGATGATGAGGCTCAGTGCCCAAACCAGATCAAGATTAAACCAGCTTTTCGAAATGAATTTCAAACCGAACCAAGCATAGACAAAGATCGCAATCGCTGCGCCCGCAAAGGTCATAGCAAAGGTATGGGTTGCGGCCACTAGAAAGGCTGTCATCACATTGTTGGTCATCAGCGCTTGTGCCGCGGCGTGACCAGTCCCCGATATGCTTTCACCAGGTACTAACAGTCCGCAAATGCCAAGATAAATAGGGACCAACATCAGTCCCGCGCCATGCGCAGTGGCGGCCAGAAACGACCACAGACCCAGCTTGGCCGGATGCACTCGGGCAAGGATTTTCGGATGACGGCGGTTTATAAAAAGATAGAGCCCCATCGCGATTACCAGCACGCCTGCGCCGATGCGGATTTCGCGTTCGTTGTCGATCAGAAAAAACATCATCGAGAACGGCAGCAGGATGACGATCATTGCCAAAAAATGCCCAGTGGCAAGCATCGCCAGGGCTTTGGCAATCGCAGACTTCTTACGTTCAAACAGTGCGGCTGAGACAGCCAGAGGCCATCCCATTCCCGGATTAACGCCGTGGTATACGCCTGAAAAAATGACGGCCCACCAAAGGGCCGTCAATGTCATGTCTTCCATCAATTATACTGACGGATAGCAGAAGCTGTCAGTTGAACAGTCCCCACCTTCCAGACGTATCTGGTGGGCGCGGGTGTTCTTGGGAAAATCGATGTAGAAGTCGGGATCAAGCGCAAAACTGCCATCCTCGCCAACATTCGCCATGACCATCTGGCCGCCTTCTTGATGTGGATAGAACTGGTTGTCCCATGTGCTGTATAGCGAGTTCGTCCAGTAGACGCGCTTGCCGTCACGGCTGATCTCGACCATTTGCGGGCCATAGATGAAATCCTTGCCGTTGGGATGCTTGTGCTCGGTGGCGATGCCGCCCAATTGCACTTTGCCGTTCAGAAAAGGGTTCATCGGGTCGGACACATCGTATTGATGCATCTCGCCCAAACCCCAGCAGGCCACATAGAGGTATTTGTCATCGAGGCTGAGATCGATGTCTGTGACCAGTGGCGGCACTGCGCCAAAACCTTTTAGCAAATCAGGCAGGTTTTCAGGGTCTTCCGGGCGCGGGTCGATCGTGATCGTCTTTTTGGACTGCCACACACCGTTGTCATCCCGCCACCAGGTAAAGATCGCACCTTGCAGATTGGTTGTGTCCACCACCACGCCACAGAACCCGTAGGATTTGGACGGATCATGGGCCGGTCGAATTTCCAATGCCATCTGATAGTTTTCACCAAAGTCCATCGTTTGGATGTTCTTGCGCGCGCGCAGGTCCCAGAAGTGGATCGAGTGGCCGTATTTGTTGGATAGCAAATCTTCGGCGACGACGCCGTTCTCATATTGCGGCGGGAGACCCCATTCGGAGCTGACCATATAGTCCTGCGGCAGGTTCCACCAGAAATCATAGTGCTTGTCTTGTGCACCGCGGTCCATCTCGTAGCGGCCGATAATCTCGAACGTCTCGCAATCCATGATGAAAATGCCAGGAGGGCCGTCTGTCCCGTCCTTTCCGCCACCACCAAGGGTCGACACATAGATGCCCTCGGGTCCGCAGTGGATCGTATGGGGGCGCGAATAGCCGGTTTTAGCGAATACCTCTTCGGGCTCGATAATTTTGTGGATATGCGCCTTTAGCGGGTCTTTTACGTCAAAAATAAAGATGCGCGAAGACCGGATGCCCGGAACGATCAGATAGCGGCGTTCAAGGAACGCGTGACCTGACAGGGGCGACAGCGACGATGAACATGCGTTCCAGCCAAAGTGATGAAATTCGTCGCCTGTCGTTTCGGTCATGACGGTGTGAACAATCTCACCATAGGTTTCTGAACCTTTTCGCAGATCGATCACCGCAATCCCGTCATGCTGGTCCGCGTCTTTGCCCAGCATCACCGTAAAGGCGAAGTTCTCCGGTGGAGCTTCCATCGCGAGCTTGGCTGATGCGTGAAACGTTGGATCCGGTTTCATCGGTTTGTTCATTGGTCTTCCTCCCTAGGGTTATCCCCACCTCCATGGGGTTCGAAACAAGCGCAGGTGCGGTCTCCTCAAACCTCGCCAACGTTGCAAAGTTGGATGGCACCACTGATCTTAGTAGCAAGCAAGATCAGCTCACGGCCAATATTCTGTCTATACTCTGTGCCAAATCGACGGACCGGCCCGACGGCACCAACGCTAAACGTGGCCCCGATGTTTCCTATGGTAATAGGGGCCGCGACACTTGAGATGCCGACGTCAATTTCCTGATCGCAATCGGCGAAACCCTGACTGCGGATCACGTCAAATTCAGCTAGCAGATCGTCGCGCGTGGTTTTGGTGTGATCGGTGTAGGCCTGAAGGCTGCCTTGCATGATCGTGTCTTGGAATTCTGTTTCTGCAAAAGCCGCAATTGCCTTGGAGCATGAGCAGGCGTGTAGTGGACGTTCTCCGATGCCCGGATGAATAAAGGCACGGGCTGGGTCTTCTGGGGTTTCGACGTGGATAATTTCGACCTTGCTGTCGCGAAACCGCGCCAGAAACACGGTTTCGTTAAACGTCGCCGCCGCACCCTTTAGCAAAGGGGCCGCCACACGGCGCACATCAACATCAGATTTGCCCAAAAGCGCGATGCGGATCAACCTCTCACCGATCACATAGCGCCCGTCTTCATTGGGGTCTTCGATCAGACCTTGCTCGTGCAACGTTTGCACCAATCGGTAACACGTCGGCTTTGGCAACCCGCTTGCGGCCTGCACTTCAGTCGCAGAAACAGGGCGGCCGATCACAGCAATAATTTCGAGCAGACTGATGAGACGTTCGAGATGCATTTAAATGTGCGCTCTTGTATTGTGAGACAACTTCTCACAGAATGAGAGTGAATCAGATGAAAGATCAAGTAAATTTTTAGGAGACGCCCATGCGCACCCGTGCCGCCGTTGCTGTTGCAGCAGGAAAACCACTTGAAATCATGGAAGTGAACCTTGATGGGCCGCGCAAAGGCGAGGTGCTGGTCGAGATTAAAGCGACTGGCCTGTGCCATACGGATGAATTCACCCGCTCCGGTGACGACCCCGAGGGTATCTTCCCCGCTATTCTGGGCCATGAAGGCGCTGGCATTGTCATCGAAATCGGCGAAGGCGTGACTTCGCTGGAAGTTGGCGATCACGTCATCCCGCTTTACACGCCGGAATGTCGCGAATGCGAATATTGCCTGAACCCGAAAACCAACCTGTGCCAGAAAATCCGCAGCACCCAAGGTGCCGGGCTTTTGCCCGATGGCTCCACACGGTTTTCGATGCTCGATGGGACACCAATTCACCATTACATGGGTTGTTCCACTTTTGCTAACCACACTGTTGTTCCTGAGATAGCCCTCGCGAAAGTGCGCAAGGACGCGCCGTTCGATAAGATTTGCTATATCGGTTGCGGTGTGACGACAGGCATTGGGGCGGTGATCAACACCGCCAAGGTCGAAATCGGATCAACTGGCGTGGTTTTTGGACTTGGTGGTATCGGGTTAAATGTGATCCAGGGTTTACGTCTTGCGGGTGCCGACCAGATCGTCGGCGTTGATCTGAACGAAGGCAAGGTCGAGATGGCAACGCGGTTCGGCATGACCGATTTCGTGAACCCGTCCAAAGTTGACGGTGATCTGGTTGCGCATCTGGTCGAACTCACAGGCGGCGGTGCGGACTACACGTTTGATGCCACCGGCAACGTGAGCGTCATGCGCACGGCACTGGAATGTGCGCACAAGGGCTGGGGCGAAAGCATCATCATCGGCGTTGCCCCCGCTGGCGCAGAAATCAGCACGCGACCGTTCCAACTGGTCACAGGGCGAAGCTGGCGCGGCACGGCCTTTGGCGGCGCGCGCGGTCGCACAGACGTGCCCAAAATTGTGGATTGGTACATGGACGGCAAGATCGAGATTGACCCAATGATCACCCATAAATTGAAGCTTGAGGACATCAATCACGGGTTCGACTTGATGCACGAAGGCAAATCGATCCGCGCCGTTGTGGAGTTCTAGAATATGCGTCAGACCGTCCCCGAGGTTTGCACGTTCTTTGACGAGGCCACGAATGCGGCCTGTCATATTGTTAAGGATCCAGCCTCAAACGCCGTGGCGATTATCGATTCCATTCTGGATTTCGACGCCGCGGCAGGCCGCACCCATACGACCCACGCCGATATGCTGATCGATGAGATCACGCGAAATGGCTGGCAGGTCGCTTGGATATTAGAGACCCACGTGCACGCGGACCATCTGTCAGCAGCCCCTTATCTGGCCGAAAAACTTGGGGGCAAAATTGCGATTGGAGCCAATATAGCGGCAGTGCAAAAGGTCTTTGGTAAAATCTTCAACGCGGGCACCGAGTTCGAGATGGACGGCAGCCAGTTCGACCGATTGTTCGCGCACGGAGATGTCTTTGCCATCGGTAATCTTGATGTCACGGTGATGCATACGCCGGGGCATACGCCTGCCTGCGTAACCTACGTCATCGGCGATGCTGCATTTATCGGTGACACATTATTCATGCCCGATTTTGGTACCGCGCGTGCGGATTTCCCGGGCGGGTCTGCAACCGATCTTTATGCTTCGATCCAACGCATTTTAGCACTGCCCGACGAGACGCGCTTGTTTTTGTGCCACGATTACAAAACCAAAACGCGCGATACGTTCTGTTGGCAAACGACTGTCGCGGAACAAAAGGCAACAAATGTTCATGTCGGCGGTGGTAAATCCGAAGAAGAGTTTGTTGATTTTCGCACCAAGCGGGATACGCAATTGGCAATGCCGAAACTTATCATTCCGTCCATTCAGGTGAACATGAATGCCGGAAAAATGCCCGCGCCTGATACGGATGGGGACGTTTACCTGAAGGTGCCAATCAACAAACTTTAAGGCTCGTCAGAGCAAGGGTTGGGAGGCCCATATCATCATGGCAAATCATCAAATTCTCATCGTAGGCGGCGGGGCTGCCGGGATTGCAACGGCAGCCAGCCTACACAAACGGGACGCGTCGCTGAACATCGCAATCATCGAACCCTCACCGACCCATTACTATCAGCCCGGTTGGACCATGGTTGGTGCAGGCATCTTCAAAAAAGAAGAAACCGCACGATCCACAGCAAGTGTCATGCCGTCCTACGTGACCCACATCACAGGGGCGGTTGCGTCGTTTCAGCCAGATGCGAACACTGTCACACTCGAGGATGGCGAGACGCTCACCTATGAGTATCTTGTGGTTGCGGCGGGGCTCAAGCTTGATTGGGCCGCGATTGAGGGATTGGAAGCGGCACTTGGTAAGAACGGCGTGACCTCGAACTACCGGTATGATCTTGCGCCTTACACATGGGATCTGGTTCAGGAAATGCGTGGGAAAGAAGCGATTTTCACCCAACCACCTATGCCCATCAAATGCGCAGGCGCGCCGCAAAAAGCCATGTATTTGTCGTGCTCCAACTGGACAAAGGCGGGTAAAATCAAAGACATCAATGTGTCATTCTGCAATGCGGGGCCGGTCCTGTTTGGTTGCGCGGATTATGTGCCTCCGTTGATGGAATACGTAGACCGCTACGGCATCAATCTCGACTTTGGGTACAATCTGGTAAAGGTCGACGGCCCCAATCAGACAGCAACCTTCATGGTGACCAAAGAAGGCGAAGATCCGCAGTTGGTAGAGCGCAAATTTGATATGCTACATGTCTGTCCGCCCCAATGCGCGCCGGACTTTATCAAGAACAGTCCTTTGGCCAACGCCGGCGGCTGGATGGCCGTTGATCAGGCAACGCTGCAAAGCACAGTCGCCCTGAATGTCTTTGGCCTTGGTGACGTGACCTCTACCCCGAATGCCAAAACCGCCGCGGCCGCGCGCAAACAAGCACCCATCGTGGCTGCCAACCTGATCGCACAGATGAAGAACGCCGCGATGCCGCAAGCCTATGATGGATACGGATCGTGCCCGCTTACGGTCGAACACGGTAAGATCATTCTGGCAGAGTTCGGTTATGGTGGAAAACTCATGCCGAGTTTTCCGTGGGACAGCACAAAGCCAAGGCGCGCCGCATGGTTCCTGAAGAAATCGGTGCTACCTTGGGTCTATTGGAATGCCATGTTGAAAGGCAAAGAGTGGTTGGCAAAAACGACGTCTTAGATTGGTCCTGTTAGGGTCTTTATGCTCGAGTTAGTCTGGAAAGCGCTATGACCGCTTCTAATGCCGCAATGCGACATGAAAAACAGCACGAAGTCAGCATAAGCCGTGCTGCGCTCGCTCGCAGCAAAATATTGTCGCTTCCGCAATGGGCGGATTGTGTTGAAAAACTCGGAAATTCAGCTTCCGTAATTTTCGGGCAAAAGCCCGTCAAGCCAAGAAGTCAGATGAGATCGTTCCAGAGGCGGCGAGAGCTGACAAATGAGTGGTGAAAGGCCAACTTGTCCGAACCCCTCGCCACCAAAAGCTGGTCGGCCTGTACGGCAAGCAATTTCACCAATTGGAGCCAAAAACGGAGTTTTTCAACACTATCGGCTCTTCTGTAGCATTCGCTGCGGAATATACGAACGGCTGGTTTCGCTTGCTGTAAATGCCAAATACCTATCGAAATGGCCCCTGACTAAGCTAACAACTGCCCTCGCGCGCCCTCAAATTGATTGGTCAGTGCACCATGATCCGAACTCAAACCTTCGATGCTGTACGGATTCAGAAATTGCCGCCCCCCAAACAGAGCTTTGTCGGTCGCGCTTAGGTTCGCCAAGTCACAGACAGCGTCCCATTCGCCGGCGATTGTAATAATCTGCTGTGTGATGATGTCGACGGCCTCTTCGTCCGTGAGCAAGAAGTCAGGGGCTGCGGCAATGCTGCTGGCCAAAGTGCTCATCCGGTTGTCGCCCTTGATCAGCATCGCCTGCGTCGCTTCATTTCCCGTGCGGCCCTGCGGACAAATGTCATAGGCTGGGGAGAGCGTGAGCATCTTGCCATCCCAAAAGGCCGCGTGGTTACGAGCATGGTCATCCGTATTGCCGCAAAGCACGTTAAAACAGATCCGGCCAAAGAGTTCCCGGAGCGTCTCTTTGGGCTTGGTGAACCGGTGGCGAATAATTTCGGCCAGATCTTCGTAAGAAGCGTAGCGCGCCATCATTTCATCCAGCCCCAAAATTGTCAGCGCAGATACCATCGCTTTGCGATGCCAATCCCCGCCTGAGCGGGTGCGGTCAAAGCGTTCGATCAACAGCACGTCTTTACCGCCCGCGTTAATCATCGAGACAGGGGCTGCGTCCAGGCCGCAAGCGGCTGCCAGTCTCATCGCGATGAACTCGGCCTTTACGACGCTATAAAGGTCTCCACTCGCCGAGAATTTGGCGATCATCTTGCAATCACCGCGGTCGATGAGCGCTTTCGGACGTGCGCCACCGATTGACGTGCCGTGGTTAAGAGCTTGATCAAGGCCAGGTGTGAGTGGAACGCCTTTCTCAATGAGGCTGGCGGCCTCGATAAGTTCCTCGTATGTCGCTTCGGATTTGTGGCGGGGAACATAGTCTGTCGCAGAGGCTTGGAAATCGAGGGCACCAATGCGGTCAGAACCGGAGGCAAGCAGGTAGGAAATTTCGCTGATGTTGCCAACCTCTGGCGCGCTGGCCTTTGCGCCCACCAGACGATTGATGATGACACGCCGGCCCCAAGCGTCTGGTGAGCCGTCGCGAATGCAGCTGGCCATTGAAAGTCCGGCCTCGGGCTCGATAATGCCGCGACGCAGGGGCAGTTCGGGCGCGTAGATCGGCATTGCATCGGTGCGGTCGAGGTAGCTAGCACCGTAATTGAAGATGAACCGGTCCGCGTCTTGTGTGAGACGGCCCGCGACAACAGGCTCTGCGTTTCCGGGCAACCATATCCAAACAAATGCTTCTGAGGCCTGAGCAAGTTTAGAAGTCATCGTCGATCTCCTGCTTGGACACACGGACGCTCTTTGGCAGGAGTGTTAGCTTCTCATCAAGACGGGCGTTCTGGACCGTCAGCGTGCTGTCATCAGCATCAAACAACCTTACGCCAACAAGCGCTGCGACCTCGAAGACCGTGCCGATTTCAGGGCCGGGAGCCCCTTTCTCGATGTTGTGCAATGTCGTGCGGCTAATGTTTGCGCGATCTGCAAGGTCTTGTGCTGTCATGCCGCGTGTCGTGCGGCCGACGCGGATCAGCTTGCCGAAGACTGATAAAGCCTGCTTGGTTACCCGTGAGTAGCTTCTCTTGCGCTTCATGTGACACCGCCATTGTTCAGCTAGATGGACATGAGGGGTCTTATGTCCAATATAATGAACGAATACAATTCATGTGGTGCTGAGTCAAGTTTTGGTCCAGTAATCTGAACGCAGTGGAGCTTTATGTACAGATAAATGGACGAGCGAGCCATGAAACCTCTGACTCAAAGGTCCCTTTTTCGGGCCGCGGAAATTTTGACCTAAAGCCAAACTGGAGGCGGCGCAGATCAAAAGTCGGTCAGTGTTTTGACAGCGCGCAAATATCATGAATGAACGAAAGCAGGTCTTTGTATTGCACCAAGATACCCCGATCTCGCCAGGATGTAATATGACGGGAGGGCAGGGGGAGCGTGCTGTGCCATGATCAGGACTAGCAATGATGGCTTGTTTTGGCGGCGACTTTTGTCATTCAGATTGAAATCGCAGCTGCCTTCTGGAAGTTTCTTTGGCGACCGTTCACATTCAGCGACGTGGCCATGGGCTTTCTCCTGATGTGTTGAGTTGCTCGATAATGCTGGTCGCAGCTGTCGCCCCATCCACAAAGGTTGTCCCCGATCTTTTTCCCCTGTCCCACCAAAGAAAAGAGGTGGGCCATTCCTCGCGAAACAAAAAGAGCGGCGCCTGCCCCTCTCCGCTGCGCTTCGCCTTCGGTGTGTAAGGGTCTTAGCCAGCTGCAAAGTGACCATCATTGCAACGCAAACAAGGAGAAAAGCAATGACCACGAACTGCATCAAATTCACAAGCGAAGACATCGAAACAGCAAAAGGCGTAGGGTCCATTTCAACCCTGAATTTCGACCTCGACATCACAGTCGAACCCATCGCCAGCAGCAACCCTATGGCACCGACGCACCGCGTTCTTGGCCGCTCCCCTCGCGGCAAATTGGTCGAATGCGGTGGCATCTGGAAGAAGCAGAACAAAGATACCGGCTCTGATTACTTCACCCTGACGGTCCGCGATCACGCCTTCAACGCCAACCTTGGCAAAGCCGCAAGCCAGGATGACATGTCCCTGCAGGCCATCATCCCTTGGGGCCCAAAAGAGGCGGCTTAACAAACAAGCCAGACCGCTTCGGCGGTCTGGTTACGTTATCCTCACCACAGTGAGCACTGCCAGTGTGGAAGAAATGGCCAATATGCCAGTGCATTTCTGTTTGGTACGCAGTAGCTGAATGGCTGAAGTGATGTTTGATTATTGTCTCCAAGCACGCTAAAAAGTGATCAGACAGGCGACTGTCAGCGACCCGTAATTCTGTGTGCAGTGCGAGCGTTGCGGTGACCCAAACCCTAAAGGGTAAGGTTGCAAGCCGCACCTATAAGCCAACTTCGGAGCGGCTTGCTTTGATTCAGATAACAGGATGCTAGGTAAGCCGCGATGTCAGCCAATTGCACCAGCTGTGGCATTGTGGAGCAGACGTAGCTGATCAGATTTACCGCTTTCGACCGGCAATCGTAGTTGAGCGCGGCCTGTTCGTTCGAACTCGCCTATGTCTGAATTTTGTGGTATATTTCGGACATGATAGGACCCGCACAATCGAAAACTCTGCCAAACCGCCTTTGCATGCGCATCGAAGATTCGCCGCGACAAGTGTGGACCCCGGCTGATTTTGTTGACATTGGCAGTCGTGCTGCCGTCGACAAAGCGCTGCAACGTATGGTCACGTCCGGCCAGCTGCGCCGCATTCAGCGCGGGCTTTACGACAAGCCGTCCCAGAATGTGCTGACAGGCAAACCTACCGTACCAGATTACCGCGCCGTCATCGACGCGATCGCGCGTCGCGATCAAGTTCGCTGGTTGATCGATGGTATGACAGCTGCGAATATGCTTGGCCTCACGAACGCTGTACCTGCCAAAATCGAGGTGCTCGTAGATGCGCGGTTAAAGCCAGTCACTCTGGGTAATCAAAAGATCGTCTTCAAACAAGCGGCACCAAGTCGGCTGTATTGGTCAGGTCGACCGGGCATGTATCTGGTGCAAGCGTTGCACTGGCTTCATGACGTCATGTCGAGCGACGCAGAAAAGGCGGCTGCTCAGAGCGCAGTACGCCGCAAGCTTGCAGATAAAGAAACGGGTCTGGCACTGTTGGATGATCTGAAGGGCGGCTTGTCAGCCATGCCAATCTGGATGCAGGATATTGTGCGTGGGCCATTGTCTGATGCGGCCGAGGTTGATCAGGCTTGAGCATGGAAGGTTTGAACGCTTCGCTCGTATCAGTTGCACACTTGGCTGAGCGTGTGGGTGGCTACGGCAAAACACCGACACGATGATCGTCGGTGAAGCTCCACCCTTTGATGCAATCTTGGCGTCGATTGAGGCTCTCGAGGACCAATTGAACCGAGCCTGATCTTGTGGCTTTGAAGCTGCTGTTCGGTTTCTTGTAGCGGATTGGCTGACGTGTAGCTTGCAGCGAATTCGCAATTGAGCGCGTGATACTGTCCTCTGTCGCATGCAGGTAAACTGGTGGACGACGTTCGATTTATCACCGCATTGTGCCCCTTCCCATCGACCTGTTGGCCCATCAGATCGCTAGCCCGGAGGCGAGCGGCCCGCAACGCTTGGGCAAGGTTTCTGGACGGCTAGCGCCTTGCGCGCTGCGGTGCATCGCGCCCAACAAACATCGCCCTTTACGTGCTCCATTTCATTGCGCCCCAAATTGGGTGCAGCCCGCTCTGATGCCGCCGGTCTTTTTCACGATCCGTCCAACGACGATCAATGGAAAGGATCACAACATGACATACGAACAATCCCTCGACCTCGCAGAACTGCAAGCTGACATGGCATTTGAAACCTACCTCTCAGCCTTTGAAGAGGGTGACCATCCCGAAGTCATCGACAGCCTCGCAACCGAGGCTCTGATCGCACAAGATCGCTGCGCGGATTTGCGCTCTCAGGATCTGGCTCATTGAGCCAGATACCCCTGCGGATTGAGTGATCCGCAGGGGAGGGTGACCTCCTCTCGGAGGGCCCTGACAGGCAGTTGCAGAAGCTGACACCGACGCGGTCGGGCGTCAGCTTTCTTGCTGTTGTCATGTTGATCACTTGATGCGCCTTGCGCGGCGCAAATCCTTGCGTGTTGCTTTGTAGGTGATGGCTCGCGCTCGCTTTACGCGGGCGGCGAACAAGCTCTGCCAGAATGGGTCTGATGCTCTCTGTGGGTTTTGGCAGGCGGCGTGAAGTGCATAGAATTCAATCCCATGCAAAAAGATAAATTGCGCAATATATATTATTGATATACAAAGGAAGGAGAAGAGAAGGACGTTGGCAGGATATGCCACTTGTCTGCGACATTTGTCCGAGGGGTCTGAGAGCGTGCCACGCAACAGTGAATCCGCCACCACTTTGAGGCGCGCTTGCAAGCAAACGCTGCCTCGCACGCGCCGTCGGATATTTGATTTTGGATGTAACGAGGTACGCTTGTAATGAAGACAGGAAGACCAAAACGCCTCAAGCTGGAGCAGCGCATTGAACTGGCGCGGCGATACCATGCAGGTGAAACCCCAAAGGTGTTGTCCGAGGCTTACGGCGTCTCTCGCAGGCATGTGACGCGGCTTGCCAAGGAAGAGCAGGGCGAAGGTCTGGCTGTGCGTGATCCCTCTGAGCGGGTCAGTTTCCGCGCCTCAGCATCCGAGCTCGAAGCCTTTGATGCAGAATGGCAGACACGTGGTTTTGCCAACCGTTCCCAAGCCCTCAATGCAGTGCTGCGTGGGCGGTGTGGCTTCCTTGATGTACCGCGTGATTTGGTCGCTGAATTCTGTGCCAGTTGGCGGCAAGCCAAGGATGTCAGTGATGCTGGGTTGGTGCTCGCAAAAGCGGTGCATCGCGGCAAGGTGTCTGTGTCATCTGAGGATCGTGCTTTGCTCGTCTCACTGCTTGATCTGGCGCAGTGCATGCGCCGTGAGCTTGGCCAAATGAAAGACGCGGCGCAGGTCCGGCGCAAGCAGGATTGGCCGTTAAAGGAAGAAGGGGATGTAGCCTTGCTGGCTCACCCAGCAGAGCTTGCGCGCGTGGCATCTGGGCTGCGATCGGTGGCGGGGAAGGGCGACCACGACGCAGCTCGGGCACCGGCGGCCTCGGCTCCGCATGGAGGGGCTGCGCTGCAAGCGGGCAGAGCGGTTATCGATTGGAACACCTCCAATGGCTGATCCGCTTGCCCTCTACAGTTCCGTCATGGGCAAGCTCTGGGAGGATGAGCGTATCCGAGGCAAAGCGGCGGCGCGGATTGATGCGCGCATCGCCGGTCGGCGGCAAGGGCGCAGCTTCGCGCGTGTTGGATCGATGTCGGCGCGCAACGTCGCAAAGGCTGCCAGTGGTCAGAGCCGTGCGGCCGTGTTCAAGCGGATCAGGGCAGGGGGCTGCAAGACGCAAAGCGCACTTGGTAATCAGCTTGCCTATATCAATGACAAAGCCGTCTACACCTATTCGACCATGACCAATGCGCTGACAGACGACGCGGTGCTGTCCGAAGATCAGAAGTCCGATATCATCGAGGCTTGGTCTGAGACCTGGCGCGGATCGACCAAGCTTGGGTTCACCTCGCACATGTTGTTGTCGTTTCCGACCGATGTGACCGTCGATCAGGTCCGTGACATCGCGATGGACTGGACAGAGCATTTCTTCGAGAGCGGCGAATACGGCGATCAGTGGGATTACGTTCTCGCCGTGCATGACGATCGCGCGCACAAACATGCCCACATCATTCTGAACAATCGCGGGCTCGATCAAGGCACATGGTTTTCTTGCTGGGCCGAAGGCGTGATGTCGCCACAGCTGATGCGCGAAAAGCAGGCTGAGATCGCGGAGGGCTACGGCGTCATGCTCGATGCTACCACACGGCTTGAGCGGGGTATCTTTGAGAAACCCGCAGGCCTCGCTGAAATCTACCGCGCCAAAGAAGAAGCGCGCCTGCCGCGCGAGATCATCATGACGGCTGAGGAGTCTGCGGTCGCGCAGGCTCAGGTCGTGGGCTTTGCCAAAGACTACACAGAGTTTGCCGACCTGCTGGACCGCATGGACCAGCGCCATCTGGCCCGCGCCGTGCGTGGCATGGCTGCCAACCTTGGCACAGGCACACCTTGGAAATTCACCGAAGGAGAGATCGATATGAAAGACATCAAAACCGTCGGTGATGCCATCGACTATTCTGAGCGCACAATTGAGGCGTTGCGGCTGAAAGCCGAGGAGCTTGACGTGACCGAGCGCGCGGCATTCGAGGCCAAGGCGGCACCCGTCATTGCGGATCTGTCACAGATGGTGCCCGATCCAGAGCTGCGGGCGCGGTTTGGCAAGCAGCTCGAAGAACCCTATCCGCCCGGTGCCGGAAACGAGGTGCTGATCGCAGCGCTGCAATCAGGCAATGATGACGCCCTGAAAGATGTTCTCGCGCAGGCGGACGGCGTGGGCATGGACAGCAATGAGCTGGTGGCGCGGATCACCGCAGGCGGCACAAAGAATTACGGCATGGCGCAGGACTGGGTTGAACGTGACATGAATGCTGTCCTCAGCAAAGACGGGCTGACGGTTGATAGCGCGAATGATGAACAGCTTGATGGGGCCTTGGAGCGTGTGGACGGGGTTATGGAAGCCCTGACCGAGCGGGCCAAAGAATTGGGTGTCGCAATTGGACTCAGCCTTGCAGAGGAAGAAGCGGCGGATCTGCCTTTGATCGATGAGGATGATCGCGCGCCAAATACCTATCTACAGGATCTGGCGGATATGCTGCGCGATGGCCAGTTGTCGGAAGTCCAGGAAGAGACGGTCGAGCGCACCTTGCAGGCTGAGCTGTTCAAAGAACTTGGCGAGGAAGGTTTGTCCGAGCTGCGGCGCGGCAATTACGAAGTCCTTGATGCCGTGCTGCCCAACAAGATCGATCAGATCACCGTCACACAAGAATTCTTGGAAATGACCTTTGAAGAAACCGGTGACCAAGTCTTCACCGATCGCGCATCCAGTCTGCAGCAGGACAAGGCCACGGAGGTGGCGCAGCTAAAAGGGCAGCAAGAGGCGCAAGCTTTGGGCAAAGATCTCGGGCGCGATCGTGGTCTCGACGATGAGATGGAATTCTAGAGCGAGGATGAACAGATGAACAAAGCATTTCCTCTTTGGGCCGCCCTGCCTTTTGGCGCAATCTGCGGCGCGATCCTCGGGACCATTGTCGCCAGCTTCTATTTGGCATTGGCGTTGCGCACGGGGTTTGGCAATTTTGACATGCTGGCGGTTTGGAACGCCAGCGCGGGATTGCGCGCGGCACACCCCGAAGCGTTCAAAGTGGCCTACGGTGCGGTTGGCTTTGGCTCTATTGGCCTAGGTGGTCTCGCACTTGCTTGGACCTGGAAGAAGGAACGGGATGACTATGGTTCGGCCCATTGGCAGACCAAACCCGAGCTGATGAAGAACGACATGCTGCATAAGCCGGGGGAGGGATTTGTCTGTGGCAAGCTTGGGCTGCCAAAGTCAAAGGGCGAGTTTATTTCTTCGGCAGCCATCCCGCATGTGATGATGGTGGCGCCAACGCGGGCTGGTAAGGGTGTGGGTTTCGTCATCCCGAACTTGATGGCCTTCGCGGGGTCTGTGGTTGTCCTTGATGTCAAAGGTGAGAACTTTGAGAAAACCTCCCGCTTGCGTGCGCTCAATGGCGACGAGGTTTATCGGTTCAGCCCGTTTGACTGGTCCAATGCCACGCACCGCTACAATCCACTGTCGCGCATCGCCAAAGCACCAACCTTTGCGCAGCGGTTTACGGAAGTCAGCATCCTGGCCGATCTGTTCCTCGATAAGGACAACAAGACGTTGGATACGTTCTCGGAGGCGGGCAAGTCGATCTTTGTCGCGGCCTGTCTGCTAGCGATCCAGCGCGGGACGGCAAACCTTGGCGAGGTGAACAAGATCGTCGCGGGTGGTGAATATAAGAACGCACAGTACAAAACCTATGCAGATGAGGCCGAAGAAGCCATTCTGCGCGAACTTTGGACCAACGCGGCCAGCGCATCTTCTCGATTGCTAACCTCGAATATTCAGGCGCTGATGACGGCGGGTCTGAAGCAGTGGGATAATCCGGCGGTACGATCAGCGACCCAAGGCAGCGATTTCGATTTTGCAACGTTTCGCAAGAAACCGCAGTCGCTCTACATCGCCGTGTCAGAGGATCACATCGCAACACTGGCACCGCTCTTGCGCCTGATGTTTGCGGATCTGATTGCGTCCATCCGTCTCAAAGAGCCAGGACCGGATGAGCCGTGGCCAGTCATGATGATGATTGATGAATTCCAGCAAATGGGGGCAATGCCGTATCTTGAGCGCGCCATCCACTCGCTGGCGAGTTACGGGGGCAGGGTTGCGATGATCGCGCAGTCCCTGGCTTCGCTGGATCGGATCTATGGACCCGAAGGCCGTGAAAGTTTGGAAAACGGGGCAGGGCTGAAGCTTTACATCACGCCGCGCGATCAGCGGACGGTGAAGGAGGTGTCGGCGGCTGTTGGTAGCACGACGCGGGAAGCGGTGACCCGGATGTACGGGCGCAATAAGGGGCTACTGGGTGCGACGTCGACATCGGCGCGGTTTGAGGAGCGGCCGTTGCTCTCTGAAACTGAAGCTCGGCTGATGGATCCGGACGAGGTGATTATTCTTGCGTCGCCGCAGCATCCGATCAAAGCGCAGCGCATCAAGTACTACGATGATCCGCTCTTTAAGGCGATGGACGCCAAACAGAAGGATAAGCCGTTTCCTTATCCGCCAAGCGTGGAAGGCGTTGGGCCGTGGGGTGTTGGGAATGACGAGGACAGAGCGCAGGGGGCGAATGATACTGGGGGCCATCCGCCGGCGTGCAGCGCGAGATCGTGCAGAACGGCGCGAGGCGCGGGGGATGCGGGTCATGGCTGAAGGGGTTGAGATGGAACAGCAGCCTGTGCCGGAGGCGCTGGAGCGCGAGGCAGATGTGCCGAAGGCTTGGGAGCAAACGCTGGATATGCGTGAGGATGTCGTCGAGGAGTTGTTGGGGTTGTAGAATCAGCTGTCGCGGGCATATCTGGTCGTGCGTGCAAGCTGCAGCCAGCCCGATACCATTTGAATGCTGCGAACCTCACTAAAATCCACTTTTTGTCGATCGCTTCAGTTGGTACATTGTGCCGCATCTTCTAAATTGGGCCCTCTCCGAGGGGCCACATACCGTTCTCGCCAAGAGAACGCGGACGAAGCCTTCTTCGAAAGGGAAAGAACCCAGAAGGTGGTATGAAACCAATCTGATCAGAACAGCGGGACCATTTTATGGTGCTAAACTCCTGCGGGATTGTCCACATCTCGCCCCATAGCTTCAAGATCAGAGTACCGATCCCCAATCCGGTGATGTGGACGGCCGCGTGTTGCTGCGCCAAGTGCCACGACGAGTTCATCAACTGCAGGAGCGTCATAGATCGAAAACTGGACGGTCAAATAATGCGAACGGCGCCCTGTGTCATGTTTATCCATTAGAGGAATTTGGATCTGCGTGTTTGCTGGGCCGCGTGTGTTTGTAAATCCAAGATAGCTTTTTGCGCCAACGGCCTCGCGGTAGAAATTGCCGAATTGCAATGTGTGGATCAGTGCTGACGCATGCTCTACCTCGCAGCTGGTGCCTGCGATGCATGCCTTTCCATAAGCCTCAATCGCGTCGCCGGAGCCTGCCAGAGTGATCAGCCGGTCTGACAACAGTTTGCCCAAGACGGGAGCCATTCGTTTGATTTCGGGGGAAAGGTCTTCGACAAATCCACGGCCAGCCCAAGGGTTCGCCACAACTGCAGCGACCCCGATCATGCGCAGAACGGGGTCTGAGGCACGGCCACCTTCGGAGTGGATGTCTTCGTCAAACGTGACAACTTTTCGTAATTCGGGAAGCATGTTTTTCTCCTGTCAAATGTGATATTCTTGGTGTCCGGCGAGCGTATGTACGACGCCTTTCACCTCAGTTCCGTGATAGATGCCAAAGGTTCCATGCCGGTTTTCCCGCGCATATCGTTGCAACATTGAGCGCTCGGCATCGTCCATAATTCGGTCAAAGGGGAGGGTGCACAGGTTGAAATACCGCATGTTTTCCGGCGGATCGCCATCAACTACGCCGTGATAGATCAACCGCTGTTGCCCACTTTGGGTGTTTTGATAAATGGCATAAAGATGATCGAGGGCGGGTGTCAGACCAAGGCCCTTCAAATGACCGACTAGCCCATCAACAGTATTAGCCTCGGGTGGTGGTGTTGGAACCGATAATTCGCCCTTCGCGTTTTCAAGCAACAAGACATGCTCGCCACGGGCCAGCACTGCGCCTAACGACACGCCCATTGTCTTCGCGGCAGCATCTGCCAGCGCGGTGTCCAGCCCAACATCAAAATAGGCACCTTTGTAGTAGCCCAGAGGCGCCCCCTCGTGTGTTTCGAAATTGAGGACACGTCCGATCAGGATCAGATGATCTCCGGCATCGACCAGCCTCTCACGTGCACAACCGAAGTTTGTCAAAGAACCTTCGATAAGAGGCATATTTTGCGCATTGGCGCTCCATTTCGCAATGTTGAACTTCTCGCTTGATTGAGAGGCGAACAGTCCCGAAATTTCCTTTTGTGTATCGGCTAGAATGTTAATGGCGAAATGCTCGGATTGCTCGAACGCTTCGCAAGACTGTGCTGATTTTGCGATGCAGACCAAGAGCAGGGGTGGATCAAGCGAGACAGATGTAAATGAGTTGGCGGTAAATCCGCGCGGTGTTCCATCAGCCTGACGTGTTGTCACGACGGTCACGCCTGTGGCAAAACTGCCGAAGGCATTGCGCAGGGCGCGTTTGGCATCCGCGTCCATTTCATTAGGTGTAACAAGTGTGTTCAGCAGATCATTGTCGGCACCAAGTGCGGGGGGCGAGGCAAGTGGGCTATTGCCATACGCGCCAAAGCGCAGCGGGTTAGCGGCAACTGTCCATGGCTTTTGGAGCGGGTCGGGACCTTGGATTGTGGACAACATACCGCGGGCGATCACATGCGGATCATTTACTATGTCAGCAATGGTGTTGAGCGGCCCGTAAGGCACTTCGCCGCCCAGCAAGGCGGTCAGTTCTGCTTTGGTATGTGCATTGCTCCAATCTGCGACGATCGAATTCAGCTTGGTTGAGTTCTCTGCACGTGCGGCGCGGGAGGCAAAGCGGGGATCTTCCTGCAAAGCGGGCAGGCCCATCAGGTTGGCCAACCGCTGCCAGAACGTGTCATCAACAATGCCCAAAGCAATGTGACCATCCTTGGCGGGAAACAGTCCGAATGGCGCAAGGAACGGATGCCCGTTGCCCTCTGGCCCAGGCACATTGCCCGTCATGTCGTGCAAATAGACCATTCGTTCACACAATGAGATCATCGCATCATACATCGCGACATCAACAAACTGGCCCTTGCCTGTCGCTTCGGCCTCACGAAGTGCTGCCATGATACCAAAGGCCATCATCATGCCGGCAAAGATATCGCCAACACCGGGGCCGGTCTTGGTCGGGGTTGCCGCATCTGGCCCTGTCATGGCCATTAAGCCTCCCATCGCTTGGGCGACGACATCATACGACGGCCAATCTGAATAGGGGCTTTGGCCCGTGCGCGGATCGCCAAAACCGCGGATCGCAGCATAGACCAGTTTGGGGTTGTCCGCAGCGAGGGTCTCATAGGCAAGACCCAGACGCTCCATCACGCCTGGTCGGAAGTTTTCGACAATTACGTCTGCTGTCGCCGCGAGTTTGCGGAAATTTGCTTTTCCGTCTGGAGACTTTAGGTCCAATTGGATGCTTTTCTTGCCGCGGTTCAGACTGATGAAATAGCCCGCCCAATCTTGTGATGGATCGTCATCGCTGAATGGCCCATTGCCGCGGCTGGTGTCACCGTCAGCGCCTTCAATCTTGATCACCTCAGCGCCGTGATCGGCAAGATGCATAGTGCAATATGGGCCAGATAGCATGCGGCTGAGGTCTAACACCCGCAGCCCTTTGAGGATCTGCGTGCTCATTCAGACGCTTCCAATGCATCAAGAAACTTCCGAAGCGGCACGTTTAAGGCCTCAGGGGCTTCGGCTAGTGCCATGTGTCTCAATCCCGATAGTACCAGCGTTTTGGCGCCTGTAATTTCGGCAGCGATAGCGTGGGCCATTTCCGGCCCGTTGCCGTAGTCCTCGTCGCCGGTGATAACGAGCGCCGGGCAGTTGATTGGTGGGTTTGGCGCAACGATCTCGTCAATCCCCTCGGCCAAAACGCGGTAGATCGTGTGATAGATCGGTTTCTCGTTGGCTGTCACCCAGCCACGTACCGTTTCCATAATGTCTGGATTGGCGACGCGAAAAGCATCGGTAAACCATCTTTCAAGCGCGGCTTCGACTGTCGATGTGGGCCCCATCTCGCGGGCTTGATCTACACGCTTCAAGATTGCTGCTTGGGCTGCATCACTGCGTTTATGGGGCGAATGCAGGATGCCCAAGGCGCGTGTCTTTTGCGGTGCATCCTGTGCAAACCGTCGGGCGATCATGCCACCAAGCGAAAACCCAACAATTGTTGCGCGCGCAATATCGCAATGATCCAGCAGATCCGCCAGTTGCTGTGAAAACAAAGAGAGGTCTGGCATTCGCGGCGGCGCTTTGGACATACCATGTCCAAAAAGATCGTAGCTAAGAACGCGGAAGCTGTCCGTCAGCGCAGGGGTTGTCCATTGCCAGCACTCTTTGTTCAACCCAAGGCCGTGGATCAAGACGACCACAGGCGCGCCCTTGGGGCCTGTGATGTCGAACTCTGTGCCATCCGGTGCTTTAGTCATCAAGCTTCGCCTTCGAGAGGACGATAAGCCATGACCTCAACCTCGACGCGGGCGTCAACCAGCAAGTCAGAGACAACAGCGGAGCGTGTAGGCGGTTCAGCCGGGAAATATTGCCCGTAGATTTCGTTGAACCCAGGGAAATCGGATCGTTCCCGCAGCCAGACCATCGCTTTGACCACGTCGTCGCGGGTGCAGTCTGCCAGCGCCAGCGTTTCGGTGATGTCATCAAGCACCGCACGGGTTTGATCCTCGATGGAGCCGTCCGTCATTGGCGTGCCGTCCCGCATCGGAATCTGACCGGTTAGAAAGACAAAATCGCCAGCGCGGATCGCACGAGACAGCGTCAAAACACGCCCGCCGATTTCAATCGGGCCACCAAGAACTTGCTTTTTCTGAACCATGGTCATGCCTCCCTTGCTGGCAGGTTGCCGTGTTCGTGTAGAAAGGATTGCAGATTTTTCGACAGCGTAAGTCGATTTTTCGGGCATGCTATTCGAGAAAGCCGCCAAGAATAGGAATCAGGCAAGGGAGGAACGTGCATATGGCCGACATCAAGAGCTATCAAATGTTGATTGACGGTGCATGGGTAGATGCATCTGACGGTGGCACTTTCGACAGTGTGAACCCAACAACAGGTCAAATCTGGAGCCGCGTTCCCGAAGCGACAGAAGCCGATGTTAACCGTGCCGTTGAGACTGCGCATCACGCCTTTACCAAAGGACCATGGTCCAAGCTCACGCCGACAGAACGCGGCAAACACTTGCGCAAGCTAGGCGATTTGCTGGCGGAGCACTCCGAGGTGTTAGGCCGTACTGAATCCGTCGATACCGGAAAGATGCTCAAGGAAACGCGCTGGCAGGCTAAATACATAGCTGAGTTCTTTCACTTTTTTGCGGGCTGCGCGGACAAGGTCAGCGGTGAGACGTTGCCGATCGACAAGCCTGACATGTTTGTTTTTACCAAACGCGAGCCGCTTGGTGTGGTGGCCGCCGTTGTGCCATGGAATTCGCAGTTGTTTCTGGTTGCCGTAAAGCTGGGGCCAGCTTTGGCTGCGGGTAATACTGTGGTGCTGAAAGCGTCGGAGCACGCCAGCGCCGCGATGTTGGAGTTTGGCAAGCTTATCGAATTGGCTGGCATCCCGCCCGGTGTCGTTAATATCGTAACGGGCCACGGAGAGCCTTGTGGACGCGCGCTAACCGGTCATCCTTTAGTCGCGCGGGTGTCGTTTACGGGCGGACCTAACGCTGCGCGACATGTGCTGGAAAACGTCAAACGTAACTTTGCCGAAGTGTCGCTTGAGTTGGGCGGCAAATCGCCTTTCATCGTGTTCGACGATGCGAACATCGAGAGCGCTGTGAATGCTTCGATTGCAGGGATTTTTGGCGCAACGGGGCAAAGTTGTGTCGCGGGTTCGCGGCTATATCTCCATGAAGATATAGCGGATGAGTTTCTGGAACGGATGACGGCACTGACGCGGCAGATCGTGCTTGGTGATCCGCTGGCGGATGATACACAGATGGGCCCGCTTTGCACCGTCGGTCAGCTGGAGAACATCCAGCGCGAAGTGGCCTATGCACAAGAGCAAGGAGCCGCTGTTCTGGCGGGAGGCAAACAGCCCGAAGGCATGGGGGGGTTGTTCTTTGAGCCGACAATCATCGAATGCCCGCGTCAGGATTTGCGCATTGTGGATACCGAACTGTTTGGGCCGGTCTTGTCAGTACAGCGCTTCAAGACCGAGGAAGAGGTACTCGCACTTGCCAACGATTCCGAACATGGGCTAGCCGCGGGGATTTTCACGCAAAATTCCGCGCGTTCGTTGCGGATGGCAAATTCTGTGCAGGCAGGAATCGTCTGGGTAAACACCTACCGCGTGGTATCGCCAATAGCCGAGTTTGGTGGGGTCAAAGGGTCGGGCTATGGGCGTGAAAGCGGGTTTCAGGCAATTTATGATTACACCCGCCCCAAGACGATCTGGATAAATACTTCGGATGAGCCGATGGCCAATCCGTTTGTGATGCGGTGACAGAGCTTTCGGAAAGCGGACGCTCGGCCTTACCAAAATACATGAGAAAGGAGCCTTAGAATGAAGTTTCAATTGGCCATAAACTTGGAACGTATCGACGACAGTCTTGATATGAACGATGTCGCCCGTCACACGCTTGAGATGGTGCAGATCGCTGAAGAAGGCGGTTTCGATATTGTCTGGTCTGCAGAGCATCATGCGCTTGAAATGACCATTGCGCCCAACCCGCTGCAAATTTTGACATGGTGGGCGAAGGAAACCAGCAACATTCGGCTGGGAACGGCGGTAGCGACAGCGGCGTATTGGCATCCTATCAACCTTGCGGGTGAGGCGGCGTTTGTCGACTTGATCAGTGGCGGGCGGCTTGAGTTCGGCATCGGGTCAGGGGCGTATCAGCGCGAGTTCGACCGAATGAAACCGGGCCTCAAGCAATCGGACGCGTGGCGCTACATGCAGGAAATGCTGCCTGTTATCCGCGCTCTTTGGCAAGGCGACGTGGCGCATGACGGCGAATTCTGGCAGTTTCCCACGGCTACGTCGGTGCCCAAACCGGTGCAGGATAATGTTCCAGTCTGGGTCTCCGCGCGTTCTCCTATCACCTATGATTATGCGATGCGTGAACGCTGCCATGTGAATTGTTGGCCGTTGACACGGCCCTTTGCCGAAGCGGAACTTTACAAACAACAACTGGATGAAGCGATTGCAAAAGCTGACAACGGTTGGATTCCGAGATTCGCGTTAATGCGGCATGCGTGTCTCTATGACAATGACGCTGACCGGCAAGAGGCCTTGGATGCTATTCGTCGGCTGCTTAGCCAGTTTGAGAACCTGTTTCGCAATTCGGGCGATGTTGTCAACGGCTTTCCTGCGTCCATTCCGTTGGATGAATTGGCAGGCCGGGAACAATACGATCCCGAAATGCTCGAAGAAAACCTGATGTTCGGATCTCCTGACACAGTCATTCAAAAGCTGAAAAGATATCAGGCGTTGGGCGTGAATGAATACATTTATTACGCCTCGATGGGCCTAAACCACAAAGCGCAACAGCGATCACTTCGGATGTTCTGCAAAGAAGTCATGCCGGAATTCAGATAAGGAGAGACCCTGATGTCGACAGGTGTAACAACCCGCCGCGATGGACACGTGCTTGAGGTAACCTTGGAACGGGGCAAGGTGAATGCGATTGATGTCGCAACTTCTCAAGCGCTGGCTGCTGCGTTTCAAGAGCTGCATGAAGATAAGGACTTGCGCTGCGCCATCCTGACCGGTGGCGGCGATAAAATTTTCTCGGCGGGCTGGGACCTCAAAGCGTTGAATGATGGCGAGATGAGCCTGGATAACTGGTGGGAAGCGGACGAATACGGCTTTGGCGGTTTCACCGGGCTGACCGAAAACTGGGCGCTGAACAAACCGGTTATTGCAGCAATCAACGGGCTGGCGATTGGCGGGGGTTTTGAGATGGCGATGGGATGCGATTTGCTCATTGCCGCCGATCATGTCGAATTTGGCCTGCCTGAAATGCCTTTGGGGATCGTACCGGATGCAGGTGCGTTGCAGCGGTTGCCGCGGAGGATTCCGCATAACATTGCGATGGAGATGTTCCTGTTGGGCCGCCGGATGAGCGCGACCGAGGCGGCGCATTACGGTCTGGTCAACAAAGTAGTTCCCAAGGAACAGCTGATGGATGCCGCACGGGAATGGGCCGCGTCCATTGCATGGTCTGCGCCTCTTGCGATGCAGACGGTCAAGGAAGTGCAGCGTGAAATCGAGTGTATCCCACTGGAACAAGCCTTCCACAAAATGCGCACAGACCCGATGCCGACCTACCGCAAGATGCTGAAATCTGAAGATGCAAAGGAAGGTGTTGCCGCCTTTGTTGAAAAACGCGAACCTAATTTCAGAGGCGAATGATGTATCCAAATCCTGAGAGTATTACCCGCGTCACCAGTATCGGTGCTGGACCGATCGGTGCCGGATGGACCGCGCATTTCCTTGCCCGTGGCTATGATGTCACGGCCTATCTGCATGACGCCTCCGAGACAGATGCATTCATGTCGATCCTCAACACGGCGTGGATCAGCTTGACCGATCTTGGTCTTTCCCCCGGCGCATCCTTGGACAGGTTGCAGATTTCTACTGATCTTGAAGATGCGCTCGCCGTAGCGGAATTCGTGCAAGAAAGCGGGCCGGAGCGGTTGGTAATCAAACAAGCGCTCTATGCTCGGATGGGCGCGATTTTGCCGCCTTCCGTTGTAATTGGATCGTCAACCTCGGGCCTGATGATGAGCGACATTCAGGCCGATTGCCCGACACCAGAGCGCACGGTCATAGGGCACCCTTTTAACCCGCCTTACCTGTTGCCGCTGGTCGAGATTGTTGGCGGCAAGAAAACCGCTCCCGAGGCCGTCGCTTGGGCAGGTGAGTTCTACAAGATTGCGGGCAAAGCACCGCTGATGATGAAAAAGGAAATTCCTGGTTTTGTTGCAACCCGATTGCAAGAAGCGCTGTGGCGCGAAGCGTTGCATATGGTGGCTAACGGTGAAGCAACGCCTGAAGATATCGATATTGCGCTGATGAACGGTCCGGCCCCGCGCATGGTAAGCCAAGGGCAGTGCATGGCCTTTCATGTGGCTTGTGGTGCAGGGGGTATGGCCACAAATCTTGATCAATTCGGCCCCGCGTTAAAACTGCCTTGGACCCGTCTGGAGGCCCCCGAGTTGACCAAAGAGTTGCGTGACCGCATGGTGGATGGCTGCAATGAGGTCGCGGGGAGCCGTCACTTTGAAGATATGGCTGCGCAACGTGATCGGGAAATTGTGGGGGTTCTAAATGCGCTGAAAGCGGCAAGGCAGGAAACTTAGAGCTTCTTGCCACCTAGCTTCTGTTGACGCTTGCGTTCCAGCGCATCAACAAAATCTGAAAGCGTGCCAGTCCAGCTCGGTGCAGGTTCGTTTTCAGGCCATGCTTCGCGATACTCCGAGGGCCGCCGCCCGAACAGCTTTCCGAAGGAATATGAAAAGTGCGACAAGGTGTTGAACCCCGATGCGGTTGCAATTTCCCGAACGCTCATCTGCGTGGAAATCAGCAAAATTCGAGCGTTCTCCACGCGGCGCAGAAGTCCAAATTGAACAACTGTGCACCCTACGTGACGGCTGAACTGGCGTTCAAGCTGGCGTTGGGAGACGTCGAGGATTTCGGCAATTTCCGGGATGCTAAGTGGCTCTTCAATGTTTTGCTCGATGATCGACATGGCGCGCCGCACAAGCGGTAACATCTCTTCTTTGCTGCGACCCATTGTTCGGCGCTGCTCCGTCGTAGCGGTCCTGATCGCCGGGTACAGCATCTGATCGGAAACCTCTCCAGACATGCCGCTTCCAAGAACCTCGTCAATCAAATGCAACATTAGATCGACGCCAGCCAGCCCGCCCGAACACGTCATGATCTTACCATCAATTGTATATACCTGTTCGATTGCCTCCACTTGGGGAAATGATTCGCGAAAGCCGCTAAGCCAGGAAAAATGTGTTGTCGCCATTTTTCCATCCAACAGCCCGGCTCTCGCAACCACGTAGCAACCCAGCTCAACAGCAGCGATGCGTCTGCCAGCGCGGGCTTCTTTGCGCAGCCAAGATGTCAGTCTTCTGTTGTCATAAACTTCGGTTCCCCAGCTCCCTAGAACAAAGACAAAATCGGCGGGATGCGTGGCTGTGATGTCATGATTTACCTGCGTATTCATACCGTTGCTGGCCGAAATGCGAGGGCCGTCAAACGATACTATATCCCAAGAAAACACCACTTCACTGGATAGGTAGTTCGCAATTCTCATGGTTTCGATCATCGTGATCATCGTGGTTAGATTGAAGCGCGGCACGACAACAAAAATCGCATGTGTCGGTGCGCGTTTTGTTGGAGAAGCAATATCAATTTGCATTTCGTGCAGTCCCATTTTTCGCCAACATTACACAAATCTTGGCGATTTATCGATAAACTTCTCACCGTTTTCCGCGCCAATCTGGACTGGAAATGGGGAGATTTCGGATGAATTACGATGTTGTTCTGACATGTGCAGTAACCGGGGCAGGGGATACGACTGGAAAAAGCCCCCATGTTCCCGTGACGCCAAAAGAGATTGCAGCGGCTGCGATTGAAGCGGCCAAGGCAGGTGCTTCAGCAGTGCATATTCACGCTCGTGATCCCGAAACGGGCCAAGGGTCACGCGATCCGGCACTGTTCAAGGAAATCGTAGATCGGGTTCGCGACAGTGAGACGGATGTGGTCATCAACCTGACGGCAGGCATGGGAGGAGATTGGATTTCCGACGCCTCCAATCCTGCAATGCCGGGGCCGGGAACGGATATGATCGGCCCCGAAGAGCGTCTTGCACATGTGAAAGAATGCTTGCCCGAAATTTGCTCGCTCGACTGTGGAACACTGAACTTCTCAGACACCGATATGATCTATATTTCCACACCGCCCACACTGCGAAAGATGGCAGCGTTAGTGCAGGAGTGGGGAGTTAAGCCAGAGATGGAAGTGTTTGATCTGGGCCACATTCGTTTCGCCAAAGCGATGGTCGAGGAAGGGCTGATTGATGCGCCACCGATGTTCCAGCTTTGCCTCGGGATCCAATGGGGTGCGGATCAGACGGTAGAGACGATGGCCGCGATGAAGGCGCAACTGCCTCAAGGTGCCAGCTGGGCCAGTTTTGGTATTAGCCGGGGCCAGATGCCTATGGCCGCCGCCGCTGTTGCTTTGGGCGGCAACGTGCGTGTCGGACTTGAGGACAACATCTATCTTGATCGCGGTGTCCTTGCGACGAATGCGCAACTAGTGACGCGCGCCCGTGAGATTATCGAACGTATGGGCGGGCGGGTTATCACCCCGCAAGAGGCACGTAACAAGTTGAACCTGCGGGGCGCAGATGCTTGATACCGCACCCACCGGCAGTCTGCAGATCCGCGACGTCTCCAAGCTCTTTGGGAGCTTCAAAGCGGTCGATGGCATCAATCTGGAGATCCAAAAGGGCGAGTTTCTGACCCTACTGGGCCCGTCGGGGTCGGGCAAAACGACTTTGCTGATGATGATCGCGGGTTTTTTGGATATTTCCCACGGGGATATCGCATTGGATGGCAGTTCGATCACCAATATTCCGGCAGAAAAGCGCAACTTTGGCATGGTGTTTCAGGGCTATGCGTTGTTCCCGCATATGTCGGTTCGTGACAATATTGGCTATGCCCTAAGCGTGCGAAAACGCCCCGCATCCGAGATCAGGACCCGTGTCGACGAGATGCTGGAACTTGTGCAGCTTCAGGATTTTGCTGAACGCAAGCCCACGCAGTTGTCGGGCGGGCAGCAGCAACGTGTCGCCTTGGCGCGTGCGTTGTGTTTCGCCCCGCCTGTGCTGTTGCTTGATGAACCACTTGGGGCATTGGACAAAAAGCTGCGTGTCGAGGTGCAGGAGCAGCTCAAGGACATTCACAAGCGTGTTGGCACGACCTTTATTTACGTGACGCACGATCAGGAAGAAGCGCTGTCGATGTCTGACCGCATTGTTATTATGCGCGATGGTGCCATCGAACAGGTTGGTACCCCGACAGTGCTTTATGAACGGCCCGCAACGAAGTTTGCTGCGGGCTTTCTGGGCAAGTCGAATTTTGTACATCAGGCGGGCAAGACCTTTGCTTTGAGGCCTGAAAAGATCGATTTGCGCGCGGGCCAAGGAAACGAGGGTGCACGCGCAAGCGGGGTTATCCGCTCGATCACCTACTTCGGCTCGATGCAGCGGATCATCGTTGACACCAGTGCGGGCGACGAAATCGAAGTCGATATCGACGTGTGGCGCAATCAAGAAATGCTGAGTGAAGGGGCCGATGTCGATTTGCTCTGGAACGATGAAGCGGCTGTCGAACTCAGAGAAACATAAGAAAATTTAGGAAGAACGCCGCGAAGGCGTCAAAAATAAGCAAGCTGGCAAATGCCAGGAACCAATAGGAGGACGAAATGCAAGACAAACAGTTTATGAAAGAGATGCTGACCGACAGTGCGCATGCCTACAAGGACGGGCGGATGGATCGCCGGACGTTTTTGGCACTGTGTGGTGCGTCAGGCGTTGCGATGAGTTCGGTCATGGCCGGTGATGCACAGGCTGCCGCAGATGAAGTCGTGATGTGGAACTGGGGTGGGCAGTCGGTGGAATGCCACGGCTCTGCCATTGGGGACGCGTTTACAGCATCAACGGGCAAAGGCGTCAAATTTGACACCTCTGGTCCGCTGGAAGGCAAAATCAAAGAGATGGTCGACAGTGGCAACGTGACAGCCGATGTGGCAGATGCTGATCTGTTTAATGCGGTATCGCTTGGCCCAACGGGACATCTTGAGCCGATCGATTATTCAGTCGTATCGAAAGAAAAAACACTGCCCGGTTATGCGCTGGAGTACGGGGTGTCTGTCATTCTCTATGGCTATGCCTTTGTTTATGACACCGAAGCATTTGGCGACAACCCGCCACAAAGCTGGGCCGATTTCTTTGATACAGCCAAATTCCCGGGCATGCGATCGCTTTACAAATGGGCCAACGGTTCGCTTGAAGCGGCTTTGATGGCGGACGGTGTTGCCGGTGATGCGCTGTATCCGCTCGACATGGATCGTGCCTTGGCCAAGATCAAATCCATCAAGGACGACAGCCTTTATTGGGGTTCAGGTTCCGAGGCGCATTCGATGTGCGTTAATGGCGAAGTCTCTATGGGGATGATCTGGCAAAACCGTGGGCGTAACATCGAGACTGATACGGATGGGCGTTACAAGCTGGTGAACAATCAAGCGCTTGCTATGCCGGGGGCCTATATCGTGCCCAAAGGCAATCCTGCGGGTGCCGCAGCGATGCAGTTTATCGCAACTGCTCAGGAGGTGCCTGCGCAGCTTGCCTTGCTCGAGTGCCTTGGCATGACGCCGTCCAATCCGGCCGCATTCGGCGAGATCCCAGAGGATCAACAGCACTATGCGATCACCTCGGCCATGAACATCGACAAGATCGTTTATAATGATCCGACATGGTGGGGCGAGAATGGCGGCGATGCAGTAAACGCCTTCCTCGAAGCGATCAGCTAGGTTCATAGCGGCCGCCCTGTATTGTAAGCAGGGCGGCCCAATTTTTATCGGAAACATGATGCAAGCATTGCGCAAACATATCCATCCTGGATGGTTCATCATCGCGCCGCTTTTGATATTGGTTGCAACCCTGTATCTCAGCCCGATCCTGAACATCTTGTGGCTCAGTGTGACCGACCCTGAACCGGGGTTCGGTAACTATGCCAAGCTAGGTGAAAGCGATGCGCTGGTTCGGATCATCTGGACCACGGTTCGGATTTGCATCATCACGACGATCTTTAGCGTGACGTTGGGCTATTCCATCGCCTACGCCATGGTGCACTGCCACCAAAAACAAAAGAACTACATGCTGACGCTCTTGCTGTTGTCGTTCTGGATATCCATTCTGGTGCGCACGTTTTCGTGGCTGATGCTGCTGGGGCGTAATGGGCTGGTGAATGGAGCGCTCCAAGACATCGGGCTGATAGCAGAGCCAATCGCGTTCATGCGCAACGAATTGGGCGTGTTGATCGGGATGGTGCATTACATGATCCCCTACGCGGTATTGCCGCTGCTTGTGTCAATGGAGGCATTGGACAAGCGCGTGATGGATGCTTCGCGCAATCTGGGAGCAACCGGCACACAGACGTTCTGGCGCATCTATCTGCCGCTCACGCTGCCGGGGTTGGTGGCCTCGACTTTACTGGTATTCATCCTCAGCCTTGGTTTCTACGTCACACCTGCCGTTTTGGGCGGTGGCAAGGTGCTGATGGTGGCGGAATACATTTCGGTCCAACTGCTGGTCACATTGAAGTGGGGGACCGCTGCAATGCTGGCTGCGCTGATGCTGTTTGGTGTGCTCGCGATGCTTTGGATAATGTCGCGGTTCATGAAGCTAAGCACAGTTTTCGGCGGAGCGGCGCGATGAAGTCTGGATTATTCTCGCATTTCAACAGGGTCGGCGCATGGGTGCTGCTGCTATTCTTGGTCACGCCTGCACTGATCGCGATCCCCGTGTCACTCACGCCAAAGCGTTTCCTGTCGATGCCAAAAGGCGAGCTTTCGCTGCGGCATTTCGAGATGCTTTTCACCAGTGAGGAATGGCTGTCGAGTTTTTTCCAGAGTGCCGTCATTGCTGTTTCGACATCCTTGATCGCGACCATTCTGGGCACCCTCTGCGCCATTGGTCTTTGGCGTGTGTCGTCGAAATATAGCGAACTTGTGCGCGCGTTCCTGCTTTTGCCCTTGATCATTCCGCAGATCATCTCGGCCATGGCGTTTTATCGGCTGTGGATCCCACTAGGCCTGTTAGACAGCTACGCGGGATTGATCCTTGCCCATACGATCCTTGCCGCACCAATGGTTTTGATTACCGTCAGTGCGTCGCTCGCCACCTTCGATCCCAAGCTGGAACAAGCCTCCAAGAACCTTGGTGCGTCTAACTGGACGACGATGCGACGTGTTATCTTGCCGTCTATCAAACCGGGGGTTTTTGCGGGAGCCTTGTTCGCCTTCATCCTTAGCTGGGATGAAATTGTGGTCACGCTGTTTATCTCCAAATTCAGCGTCTACACATTGCCGCGTCGAATGTGGAATGGCATTCGTGAAAATACAGATCCAACAGTGGCCGCTGCCGCCGTGGTGTTAATTGCGATCACCTTTATTGCCTTTGTCATCTTCGTGATTAGTTCGCGCAGAAATACAAAGAAAACCGTATCTTGAGCGAGGCTGCCATGAACATGGAAACGAACCACGAAACAGATCTTTTGGTCAACACCGTCCGTCGGTTTGTCGAGACAGAGATGTTTCCTCATGAGGAAGAAGTCGACCGTTTGGGCTATGTTCCAGAAGAAATCGGTCGCCAGATCGAGGCCAAGTCCAAAGAATTGGGCCTTTACGCTTGCAACTTGCCCGAAGAGGTTGGTGGTGGGGGACTGGGGTACGGGCCAATGTCGTTGATTGAGCGGGAATACGGCACGACCAGCCACGCGTTGCAAAGCTGGGCTGCGCGACCGACGGAATTGCTCATGGCCTGCGAAGGCGATCAACGCGAGCGCTATCTTCTGCCCGCAGTGCGCGGCGAAAAGCGCGAATTGTTTGCTCTGACTGAACCTGATGCAGGGTCTGATGTGATGGGCATGAAGACCAACGCACGGCGCGATGGGGATGACTGGATTCTAAACGGGTCAAAACATTTCATCTCCGGCCCCTGTATGCCGGATTTTGCCATCGTCTTTGCCGCCACCGGCGAGGATGAAACGCCGCGTGGTCCGCGTAAGCGGGTCACGGCATTTCTTGTAGATGTTGGTTCCCCTGGGTTTGACTGTCGAGAAGGGACCCGTTGCGTCAGTTACCGCGGTTACAAGACGTTCGAGCTGCACTTTGATAATGTGCGACTTGGACCAGAGCAGGTCTTGGGCGAAGAGGGTCGCGGGCTGGAGTTATCTGGCAAGTGGTTGGGTATGGGACGCATCTGGGTCGGAGCAACGTGCTGCGGAAAAGCGGAGCGTATTCTCAATATGGCGACCGATTGGGCGGCAACCCGCAAACAATTTGGCAAGCCAATCGGGACCTTTCAGGCAACGGGGTTCCGCCTTGCGGATGGTGCGATGAATTTACGTGCCGCTGAATTGCTGGTCCGCGATGCGGTTGCGCGTGCAGAAAAGGGTGTGATGTCTGATGCGGACGCCGCGATGGTCAAAGTGTTCTGCTCCGAGACACTGAACAAGATTGCCGATGATGCAGTGCAGATTTTTGGCGGCATGGGTCTGATGGAAGAGATGCCGATTCAGCGTTTTTGGCGCGATAGTCGGCTTGAGCGGATCTGGGACGGCACCTCGGAGATACAGCGCCACATCATCACGCGCTCCATACTGCGGCCTTTGGGTGCATGACACCGCAACGCCGCGCTAACCTTCAGCGCCTTCTCAAACCGCGCCACATCGCGTTTATTGGCGGACGCTACGCAGAAATCGCGATTGTTGAGGCCCGTCGTCGTGGGTTTAGCGGACAAATGTGGGCGGTCAATCCGAAGCGGCGGGAAATGGAGGGCCTGCCTTGTGTAGGCTCAGTTGCCGAGCTGCCCGAACCGCCTGACGCGGTATATCTCGCAATTCCTGCCGAGGGTGTAGTCAAGGCGATCCAAGACCTTGCGAAGATGGGCGCAGGTGGGGTGGTTTGCTTTTCTGCGGGCTTCAAGGAGGCGGGGAATGCTGACGCCGAACGAGCCCTGATCGAAGCAACGGGCGATATGGCGCTGATTGGCCCCAATTGCTATGGGGTGATCAACTACATCGACAATGCCGCCCTTTGGTCGTTCGAGCATGGCGGCTGGTCTCCAGGGTATGGCGCTGCGATCATCACGCAATCGGGCATGTTTTCATCCGACATCACAATGAGCCAACGATCCTTGCCGTTGGCGTATATGGTATCGGCGGGCAATCAGGCTGTGTTGGGACAAGAAGACTTCCTAGAAGTCTTTATTGATGATCCTGCGGTGCGTGCCATTGGCTTGCATATCGAAGGGTTGCAGGATGTCGCGCGGTTTGAGCGCGCAGCATTGAGAGCACTTTCCAAAGGCATCCCCGTCGTTGCCTTGAAAACCGGAAGCTCAGCGATCGGTTCTGAGTTGACGGTCAGCCACACAGGGTCCTTATCTGGCGCTGTCGAACTCTATGAGGCGCTGTTTGCGCGCACGGGAGTGATCAGCGTCACCAACCCTTCGCAGTTTCTGGAAACGCTCAAGTTCCTATGCGTTGCAGGCGCACCCAAAGGGGTAGGCGTTGTAGGGTTTACCTGTTCTGGTGGCGGCGCGACGATGTTGGCGGATCACTCCGAAAAAATCGGCCTTAGCTTTCCGCAAATTGACTCCGCTCAACATGCCCAGCTTGCCGCACTGTTGCCCGATATTGCCACTGTGTCGAACCCGCTCGACTACACAACACCCATCTGGGGGCAGGGGGAACAGACCTATCCCGTATTTGCCAAGACGATGGCAGCGACAACTGCGGATACCGCAGTGCTGGTTCAGGATTATCCGGCACCAGGTTTGGATGCATCCAAGCACTATTACCAACAAGACGCTGCGGCCTTTGCGCGTGCTGCGAAGGAACACGGAGTGCCCGCAGCGATCTGCGCGACTTTGCCGGAGAACATGGATGCTGCGACACGCGAGCTTCTGGTTGCCGAAGGCATTGCGCCGATGCAGGGCATACATGAGACATTGAACGCCATTGCGCAGGCGGTCCTGTGGTCGCGAGCGCGCGAATGCATCTCTCTCAAAGAGCCGCTGCCACTTTTGCCCAATAGGGTCATCGGGGTTACGACGATGTTAACCGAAGATAAGGGCAAGCTCTGGTTGTCAAAGCACGGAATTGCGGTACCTCACGGCCGTGCGGTCACTGGGCAACGAGTGTGCCTTGCGGCCGAGGAGGTAGGTTACCCTGTGGTGCTCAAGATGATGAGCCCGCAATTGGCCCATAAGACCGATGCGGGCGCTGTCGCTTTGAACCTTGTGGGCAGTGATGCGCTTTCGGCTGCTGCCGCTCAGATGAGCGTCGATGTGAAGGCTTATAGCCCACAAGCAGTCAGCGATTTGTTTTTGGTAGAAGAGATGTCGCCACCGCCCTTGGCGGAGTTGGTCGTGACCCTGCGCCGCGATCCGCAATTCGGGGCGGCATTGGTGCTGGGCAGTGGTGGTGTTCTGGTTGAGTTGGTTGGCGATGTAGTCACGTTGCTTTTGCCGGCATCACCGCTCGACATTGCGGATGCGCTGCAATCGCTGCGGGTTGCAGGCCTTTTGTCTGGTTTTCGAGGGCGTGTGAAGGCTGACTTGAACAAGATCGCGGATCAAATTCACCGTCTATGCTGCACGTTCATTGAGGAGGCTGACGAGATCGCCGAAATCGAGATCAACCCTCTGTTTGTCTACCCAGATCGCATCTGCGCGGTTGATGTGCTTGTGCATCAGGCGGTAGGTGTATGAGGCCTGAACGTATCGTTCCGAACCCTGATCTGACCGTTGGTGAAGACAACAAACAGCGTTGGAACCAACCTGCGCATCGGCGGCACGGATTTCACAATGCACACCATTTGTTCCGCCGCACGCTGATGGTGCGTGCGCGCAACGTGATGCTGTTGGATACCGCGCCGCTGTCCGATTTTGGCGGCATTCCCAGCTTGCGCAATCTCATGACCCATCCCGCTTTTTCCGCCATATGCTGCATTCAGGATGGCAGGATCGTCATGGAAGTTGCTGCAGAGGACTTTTCGCTCACAGCTCCACATTCGATTCAATCGATAACCAAACTACATATCCACCTCATCATCGGGCAACTGATTGATCAAGGGCTTCTGGCGCTTGATGCCAAGGTCGCAGAATACCTACCTGATATTGGAACAGGCTATTCAGATGCGTCGGTTCAGGCGCTGCTTGATATGGCCGTCACCAATGATTTTTCTGAGGATTATTCCGACCCCAATTCGGATTGCTACACCGAAGAGATCGCACTGGGCTGGCGGCTGCCAAAAGGGAAGGTGGCCGAGACCAGTCTGGTGGCATTCACCAATGCGATCACCGGGTTCAAGCCAGACAAAGATAGACTTCAGGCGGAGTATAAATCTGCCAACACGGATGTGCTGACCCGGATTGCTGCGGCCGTCTCGCCGAAACCATTGGCCCAGCATATCGAGGATATTGCAGATGCGGCAGGGTATGAAGGCGGGTTTCATATCAGCCTCAGCCCAGATGGCTTTCCTGCATTTTCGGGCGGCGGATGCCTAAGTGCGCGGGATCTCGCGCGATTTGGTCAGCTGTTTGCGCGTCAAGGGTGTGACATCCACGGCACTCCGTTTGCCAATGTATCTTTCCTGTCCGGCAGTCTGACCCGTGCAGCGCCAAGCTTGGCCGCGCCAAAGGAATGGCTGCGCTATTCAAACCACATGATGACGGATGGCCGGTTTCTTGGCCATGCTGGATATGGCGGGCAGTTCCTGATGGTCGACATGCAATCTGGGACGTCTTGCGCGTTTTTGAGTGTGTTGCAGAATGACGCTGGCTATGACGACGCCTATATGGCGCAGGTTGCCGAGGTCATGCGACAGGTATGTGATAGGTAAAGCTGGATTGAAGCAGAAAAAACCGAGGGTGAAGCCATGAGTGCATTTGACGAAAACCTGTTCTTGAAGGGACTGGAGCAACGTAAAGCCACGCTTGGGGCCGAATACGTCGAGAAGAACCTCGCCGCCGCTGACGATTTCAGCCGGCCTTTCCAAGAAGCGATGACAGCATGGTGCTGGGGGTTTGGTTGGGGCGACGATGTGATTGACGCAAAGACCCGCTCGATGATGAACCTGTCAATGATTGGTGCCTTGGGCAAAATGACGGAATGGGAAATCCATTGCCGCGGCGCTATTACCAATGGTGTTTCTACCGATGAGATCCGTGCGATCATCCACGTCATAGGAATCTATTGCGGCGTGCCGCAGGCGCTGGAGTGTTTTCGGGTTGCGCGTAAAGTTATCGAAGAAGAATGATGTGATAGGGCAAGGTATTTTTTCAGTGAGGAAGAATGGAAGCGATAACCGAAGCAGCACGGCAAACGACCGTCATTCATCGAACTGATGTTCTTGTTGTCGGCTCGGGTCCAGGCGGACTTTCCGCAGCACTAGCTGCCGCGCGGGCAGGAGTTGATGTGTGCCTTGTCGAAAGGTTCGGCTGCTTTGGCGGCAACATTACTGTGGTGGGTGTCGAGGGTTTCGCGTGGTATCGCCACGAAGCTACCGTCGAGGCCAACGGTATCGGGCGCGAGTTTGAAGAGCGCGCCAAAGCCATGGGTGCTGCAGTACCCGAGAGCCAGTCTCTCAGCTATGAGATCGACAGCGAAGGTTTCAAGCTCGTTGCAGACCGTCTTGTCGAAGAGGCCGGCATTCATGGCATGTTGCACCGGCAGTTTGTGGCCCCTGTGATGGATGGCGACCGCATTACCGGCATCATTGTTGAATCCAAAGCGGGCCGCGAAGCAATTTTGGCCAAAGTAGTCATAGACGCGACAGGTGACGCCGATGTTGCATATCGCGCGGGTGCGGCGACGCACATGACGTCGCCAGAGGACATGCAAGCGGCCAGTGTGATGTTCCATCTTGCGGGTGTGAACAAGTCCGCGTTCATGGCCGAGGTGCAGAGCGATCCGCAAACTTACAAAGATTGGTCCACTGGCGAATGGACGGTTGAGACAGACGGAAAAGAAGATGACATGTTCTCTCCCTTCCTGAAAAAGCCCTTTGCAAAAGCAATCGAGGACGGACTTATCCCCAAGCATCTGAACACTATCGCGGGGACTTGGGGTGCGATGCATGATACGGGCGAGCTGACCTATATGAACCTCGTGCATCTAGCAGGGGTTGACGGCACGGACCCCGACAGCATGACCAAAGGCGAGATCGAGGGTCGCAAGCAGGCTATGCTGGCGATTGAGGCACTGCGCCAATATATGCCCGGTTGCAGCGGCGTGCGGTTGCGGAATTTTGGTATGTCGATCGGTATCCGCGACACGCGCAAAATTGATGCGGTCTATAACATGACAGAAAACGATGTCCGCAATCAGGGCCGCTTTGACGACACCATCGGCATCTACCCTGAATTCATCGACGGTTACGGCATTCTGATTATCCCGACAACAGGTCGTTACATGCAGATCCCTTATCGCTCGATGCTTCCCAAAGGCGTTAAGGGGTTGCTGGTTGCAGGGCGGGCAATTGGCGGTGATCGCGTGGCTCATGCCGCAACGCGCAACATGGCGTGTTGTGCCGTGGCGGGGCAGGGCGCTGGCGTTGCAGCCGCCCTTGCTGTGCGCACGGGTTGTGACGTTAGCGAAGTAAATATGGCCGAAGTGCAGGCCGGGCTGGTGAGTCAGGGAGTTCGGATAAATTGACCAGTAGAATTATCAA
Organism: Sulfitobacter brevis; assembly: GCF_900112755.1. Classification (GTDB taxonomy): domain Bacteria; phylum Pseudomonadota; class Alphaproteobacteria; order Rhodobacterales; family Rhodobacteraceae; genus Sulfitobacter; species Sulfitobacter brevis. The sequence goes on from NZ_FOMW01000014.1 coordinate 74,986, forward strand.
CGCCAATCAACGGCGGCTGGATTGCGACGTCGCAGTCATTGGTGGCGGAACCGCTGGGTTTGGGGCGGCAATTGCCGCCGCGCGCGCGGGTCTGTCTGTGCGCCTTGTTGAGGCTGGCCCCAAGGTCGGTGGCGTAATGGCGTTCTGTCCAGGGATGCCGTGGGGCGGGGGCTATCCTCAGGGTCGTACCATCGGTGGGATTTTTTCGGAACTGACCGACAGGCTTGCACAGATGACCCCGCCAGCGGCTGAGGTGCGTGCCTGCGCGCTGGAGAATTTCGGTCTAGAAGTGCTCTATGATCATGAGGCCGCTACCCTTGTGATGTTGGAGATGCTCTCGGAGGCGGGTGTCATTCTTCATCTGAACAGCTTTGCTTTGAACCCCAACATGCAGGGCGACTTGATTGCAAGCATCGACTGCGCGGATCGGCGCGGTACATTTACTTTGGTGCCAAAAATGGTGATCGATTGCTCAGGCGATGGCGATATTTCGGCCAAGTCTGGTGTGCCGTTCTCGCTAGGGGACGCGCAGGGCAACATGATGGCCGTAACCCTGTCCTTTCATATGATCGGCGCCGATTGTGAGAAGGTCTTTGCAGGTGCTGACCCTTATTTTCAGCAGCTGGCGGCGCAAGGGATCGCCGATGGCCTGCTTCACCCTGATTTGCATAAGCTTTATCTGATGCAGGGGTTTCAAGCGAACAGTGTGTTTTGCAACACTGTCACCATCAGAGGCGTTGACGGAACGGACTCGGATGCTGTGACACGCGCCACACAAGAGGGCCGCCGCAGGTGTCATCAGGTCGCGCGTTTTCTGGTCGATCGTGTGTCAGGTTTTGAAACGGCGCAAATGTGGGCGGTTGGTCCCACGGTTGGTGTGCGTGAAACCCGCAAGTTGGAAGCCGTCTACCGTATTACGGGCGAAGACATTGCCATTGGCACCAAGTTTGCGGATGGGATTGTGGCCTGTGACAACCCGATAGACGACGTGATGCGTGATACCGCTGAGATGACCCATGATGCAGCTGTGCAGCAGGGCGACTATTATACGATCCCCTTCAGGTCACTCATACCTCGCAAAATCGCAAACCTGTTGTTCGCAGGGCGGCTTATCTCGGCCGACCCTGTGGCCTTTGCCTCAGTAAGGGGGATGCCGCAATGTATTGCAATGGGGCAAGCCTGTGGTGTTGCGGTGTCTTTGGCGGTGGAGAAAGGTTGTAGCATGCAAATACTGGACACCACCGAGGTCACCGCCGTACTGGCTGAGCAGGGTGTTTGGGTAAAATGAGTGCGCTTTGCGGCGTCAAGAAAAACGAGAGACAATTATGGAGACGAATTTGTCAAAGCTTGAACTGCGTGGTGAGCGTGTTCAAGTTCCATCAGCGCAAGCTGATGTCCGCGACAGGGTTGAGACAGGAAAACACAAACACACCTCAAATGAAGAATAACTTCTGTTTGCCCTAAGGCTATCTTTTGGTTGTTTGTCCTGTTTCCACGACAGCGGGATGGTGTGGTTGCGGTCAAACAGGCCGTAAGCCGTTAAGAGGCCAAATGAACCGCATTGTCCGACTTGAGACGTTTCATAACGAATTTGTCTGCTTTGTACGTGTCACGGCAGAAGATGGCGTATTTGGTTGGGGCCAGACGTCGACCTATAATGCGGACATAACGGCGCAGGTCTTTCATCGACAGATCGTGCCTTGGGCGCTTGGTGCCGACAGCAGCAACATCGGCGCTTTGATCCATCTTATTGAACGGCGTGAACACAAATACCCTGGCAGCTATCGCGCACGCGCGCTTGCCGGCTTGGACACGGCATTGTGGGACATGGCTGGACGGCGCGTTGGCAAGCCGGTCGCCAGTCTGATCGGTGGCTCCCCCGGACCGGTTCGGGCATATGCAAGCTCGATGAAGCGCGATATTTCCCCGACGCATGAAGCTGAACGGCTGGTTCGGCTATGCGCCGAGCAGGGGTTCACGGCGGCAAAGTGGCGGATCGGTGCAGAATGCGGTGATGACGTCGATGAATGGCCCGGACGGACGGAAGAGATCATCCCGCTGCTGTCGCGCGCCCTGGGCGACGGCATCGAGAAGTTAGTGGATGCCAATTCAGGTTTTTCCGTGCCGCGCGCCATCGCCGTTGGGCGGGTGCTTGAAGAACATGGTATTAGCCATTTTGAAGAACCGGTTGCCTACTGGGATATTGAAGCTACCCGGGCGGTGACTGCGGCACTCGATATTGACGTGACGGGGGGAGAGCAGGACTGGGACATGGTGACATGGAAGCGCATTATCGACATGCGTGCGGTCGACATCGTTCAGCCTGACGTCATGTATATGGGCGGTTTGTCGCGCACCCTAGAGGTCGCCGGCCTTGCGGCTGCCGCAGGCGTGACCTGCACACCCCATGCCGCCAATCTTTCGTTGGTCACGATTTGCACCATGCACTTGATGGCTGCGATCCCAAACGCTGGCAAATACCTCGAACTGTCAATCGAGGGGGACGACTACTATCCGTGGCAGCGCGACTTGTTCCTCGGTCGCCCCTTTGAAGTCGTGGATGGCCACGTGACGGTCTCGGATGCACCCGGCTGGGGAGTGGAGATCAGCCCTAACTGGCTTGACCGGTCCATCTACACGGAGGCCGCACTCGAAACGTTTAAGCCTAGCGCCTACGGGGCGCTTTATCACAAAGGAGAAAAATTATGAATAGCCCCATGCTTCCGCGCGGAATGTCCCGACGCGGCCTACTAAAGAGCGGGATCGCGATGACGACGGCGAGCTTAATATTGCCAGCCGGTATGGCAATGGCCCAGTCGGAACCGAAGAAGGGCGGCGTGTTCCGCGTCGGGATTGGCCATGGGTCCTCGACAGACAGTTACGACCCCGGCCTTTGGGATAATCTTTACGCCCAGACCTATGCTGCGGCGCGTCACAACCAACTGATCGAGATTGGGGCCGATGGAAATTTGGCTCCGGAAATAGCGGAAAGCTGGACCTCTGCGGACGGGATGACTTGGGTTTTCAAGATCCGCGAAGGCGTGACCTTCCATTCCGGCAAGACGCTTACACCCGATGATGTTGTGGCCTCGCTGAACCACCATCGTGGCGATGCTTCGACCTCGGCGGCAAAGCCCTATTTTGATGCCGTGACTGATATCAAGGTTGATGGCCCTAACGTTGTTATTACGATCAATGCACCAAATGCCGACTTCCCCTATCTGATGTCAGACTATCACCTCGCAATTATGCCGGGGACCGATGGCAAAATCGACGTTACATCCGCTGACGGTTGCGGCGGTTACATGGTGGACAGCTATGAGGCTGGCATTCAGGCCACGCTGAACCGCAATCCGAACTACTGGAAGTCGGACCGCGCCCATTTCGACCAGATCGTGCTTTTGACGATCCTTGATCCGGCGGCGCGACTGAATGCGCTGATGACCGGCGAAGTGGATACGATCGATCAGGTCGATCCGGCCACGATCGGGCTTTTGGAAAGCCGGGGCGTTGCCAAGATCCTGTCGATATCAGGCAATGCGCATTACGTTTTCCCGATGGATAGCCGCGCGGCCCCATTCAATGATAACAACGTTCGTCTGGCACTGAAATACTCCTTTGATCGGCAGGAACTGGTGGACAAGATCCTCGCTGGCCACGGTTCGGTCTCAAATGACAACCCGATTGGCCCTGCCAGCCGCTATTACTACGCCGAGATGGAGGCCAAGACCTACGACCCCGACAAGGCCAAATTCCACCTCAAAGAAGCCGGAATGGACACGCTGGAGGTCACAATTTCGGCCGCCAATGCCGCCTTCTCGGGCGCAGTCGATGCAGCCGTCTTGATGAGCGAGAAAGCGGCTGCTGCGGGCATCAAAATCACCGTGGACCGGGAGCCAGACGATGGCTATTGGGACAACGTCTGGATGAAAAAGCCGTTCGTCGCCTCCTACTGGGGTGGTCGTCCGGTGGAGGATCAGATGTTCACGACGGCCTATCAGACGGGCGCATCCTGGAATGAAACCTTTTGGTCCAACGAAAAGTTCGACGGCTTGCTAGTCGCCGCACGGTCCGAGCTTGACGAAGCGAAGCGGCGCGAAATGTACCAGGAAATGCAGCGGATAGTGTCCTTCGAAGGCTCGACCATTATTCCAATGTACAATAACTACGTGATGGCGTTGTCGAACGCGATCGCGACACCTGAAAAGGTTTCAAATAACTGGAACCTCGACGGCTTCCGCTGCGTAGAGCGTTGGTGGTTCGCCTGATCGTTCTAACTTGAAAATCGGACTCTGCTTGGCAATGCCTGGCAGAGTCGTTCGAAAGCATAATCCAAGCCGGCGTAAAGGCCGCTGGGTGTGAACTGAAATCGGGGGGAAAGATGGCTGATATTTGGCGTATGATCGGGCGCAGGCTGCTTTTGGGCATACTAACTCTTTTCGTAATTTCATTGGTGATTTTTGGTGCGACAGAATTGTTGCCGGGCGATCTGGCGCGCGAGTTGTTGGGCCAGTCTGCAACCGAAGAAACACTGGCTGCATTACGCGAACAGCTTGGCCTCAATGATCCGGCACCGCTGCGCTACTTGAAGTGGTTGATGGGTGTCTTACAGGGCGACTTCGGCGTGTCGATGGCCACGCAAAAGCCGATTGCCGAACTGGTTGGTGCCCGGCTTGGTAATACCATGTTTCTCGCGCTATATGCCGCTGCCCTTGCGATTCCACTGTCGTTGGTTCTTGGCATCTTGGCGGCCCTATGGCGCAACTCGATCTTTGATCGTGCATCAAATGCTTTAGCGCTTACCTCGATTTCGTTCCCCGAGTTCTTTGTGGCCTACATTCTTGTCTTGTGGCTGGCACAAACCGGCATCTTCCCTTCGATGGTGCGGATTACCGGATCAACCACCTTTGGTGACCGGCTATACATGTCATTCCTGCCCGCGCTGACACTGACGCTTGTCGTCACTGCCCACATGATGCGGATGACGCGGGCGGCCATTATCAACCTGCTGGCCAGTCCATATATCGAGATGGCCCGACTGAAAGGAATGTCCCCCTTACGTGTTGTACTGCGCCATGCGGTGCCGAATGCGCTGGCCCCGATCATCAACGTCGTGGCACTGAACCTCGCCTATCTCATTACCGGGGTCGTCATCGTCGAGGTGGTCTTTGTCTATCCTGGGCTGGGTCAGCTGATGGTCGATGCCGTGACCAACCGAGACATCGCAGTGGTTCAGGCCATCGCCCTGATTTTTGCCACAGCTTACGTTCTCTTGAACCTGATCGCAGATGTGATGTCGACCATCACCAATCCGCGACTAATGCATCGGAGGTAGGGATATGACGATATTTCTTTCCTTGATCGTTGGCCTTGCCCTGTTCTTTGCAATTGGGATCAGCGCCCGGGCTGCATTTCGAACGCTTGCCCCCGATCATCAAAAACCAACATTCCGTGACATGCCGTTGACGGCATCATTTGGCATCGCGATCATCCTGGTTTACGTGCTGGTTTCTCTTCTGGGCCCTGTCATAGCTCCGTTTGGAGAGGGCGAGGTCGTAGGCGCGCAATATCTGCCTTGGGCCGCGCCGCACTATCTTGGCACAGACAAGCTCGGCCGTGACATGCTTACCCGCCTTGTTTACGGTGCCCGCAACACCGTGGGTATTGCTTTTGCTACCACGATTCTGGCTTTTGTCGTAGGGTCGGTTCTTGGCATCTGGGCGGCGCTCGTGGGTGGCTGGGTGGACAACTGGATGTCGCGCTTCGTTGATGCGCTGATGGCCATTCCGGCGCTGATTTTCTCGCTCCTTCTGCTCACCATCTTTGGTACTTCGGTGTTGACACTGATCCTTGTCATCGCCGCCGTCGATGCGACGCGGGTCTATAGGCTGGCGCGTTCAGTTGCCCAAGACATTGTGGTGATGGACTATATCGAGGCCGCCCGTCTGCGGGGCGAGAACAACTGGCGCCTTATCCGACGCGAGATTCTGCCCAATGCCATGGCGCCTCTGGTGGCTGAATTCGGGCTGCGTTTCTGCTTTGTATTTCTTGCCATTTCGGCGCTGTCTTTCCTTGGTCTGGGCATTAAGCCGCCCACGGCAGATTGGGGGAGCATGGTGCGCGAAAATGCGACATTGATCGCCTTTGGTGACGTTACCCCATTGCTTCCGGCGGGGGCTATTGCACTGCTAACAGTGGCAGTAAACTTCGTTGTGGACTGGCAACTGCACCGCGCAAGCGGCTTGAAGGAGTAGGATGATGGAAAAACAGGTGCTTCTCACCATCAAGGGTTTGCAGATTGAAGGCCGTTCGGGCGATGCTTGGCACCCGATTGTCAAAGGTGTGGATTTGACTCTCCACAAGGGCGAGGTACTGGGCTTGATCGGAGAATCCGGCGCCGGCAAGTCCACGCTCGGCCTTGCTGCAATGGGCTTTGCCCGTGACGGCTGTCGCATCTCTGGTGGGACAATTGACTTTGACGGCATCGACTTGCGCCAGGCACCCGAGGCGCAGCGGCGCGGCCTGCGTGGCAAGCGCATCGCTTATGTTGCCCAATCCGCTGCAGCCAGCTTCAACCCCTCGCACAAACTGATAGACCAGTATTGCGAAGGCCCTGTTGTTCATGGGGTCATGCCGCGCAAAAATGCAGAATCCGATGCGGTTGAACTTTACCGTCGCATGCGACTGCCCAATCCTGAAGATATCGGCTTTCGTTATCCGCATCAGGTATCGGGTGGGCAGTTGCAGCGGGCGATGACGGCCATGGCGATGGCGTGTCGCCCTGATCTCATCATTTTTGACGAGCCAACCACCGCGCTTGACGTGACCACCCAGATTGAGGTGCTGGCCGCGATCCGCGACATCGTCCGGCAGTTTGGGACGGCTGCGATCTACATCACTCATGATCTTGCAGTGGTGGCCCAGATGGCCGATCGCATCAAGGTTCTGCTGCGCGGCGATGAGGTGGAGGAGGCAGATACCCGTTCCATGCTGGCGGCGCCGAAGCAAGACTATACCAAAAGTCTCTGGGCGGTTCGCAGTTTTGCACGAGCGGCACAACCGCAGGCAACCGGTACGCCCGTCGTTTCGGTCCGCAACGTGACGGCGGGCTATGGTGCGGTCGATGTGCTGAAAGATATCAGCTTTGACATCCACGCGGGCCGCACAGTTGCCGTGGTGGGTGAAAGCGGATCGGGGAAATCCACGACAGCTCGGGTCATAACGGGCCTGTTGTCACCGCGTCAGGGCGAGGTCTTGATGGGTGGCAAGCCGCTGCCTTCTAGCTTCAAGGCTCGCTCACGTGACGAGTTGCGCCAATGTCAGATGATTTATCAGATGGCCGACACCGCGCTGAACCCAAAGCTACGTCTGCGCGAGCTGATTGGCCGTCCAGCCGAAATGTATCTGGGCCTAAAGGGAAAAGCACTGGAGGCCCGTATTCGTGATCTTCTGACGCTGATCGAACTGGAGCCTGATAAATATATTGATCGGTTCCCCGGTGAGCTTTCGGGCGGGCAGAAACAGCGCATCGGCATTGCTCGCGCTTTGGCTGCCGAACCGCAACTGATCATTTGTGACGAGGTTACCTCCGCTCTGGATCAGATCGTGCAAGAGGGCATTCTTAAACTGCTTGATCGGCTCCAAAGGGAATTGAACCTTGCCTTTATGTTCATCACCCATGATCTCGCCACGGTGAAATCCATCGCCGATGAAGTGGTGGTGATGCAGAATGGCGCCGTAGTCGAAAGGGGGCCGAAAGCCGCACTTTTTTCGGCTCCGCAAGAAGCCTATACAAACCTTCTTTTATCCTCGGTCCCCGAGATGGATCCAGACTGGCTGAACCGATTGCTGGCCGCACGGGGGGAACATGCGTGACTTCGCGGGCCACGCGGCCCTTGTGACAGGTGGGGCTTCAGGTCTTGGTCTTGCAACAGCGCAGGCCTTAGCTCAGGTTGGGGTTCGCGTAGCGGCTCTTGATCTGCAACCGGGTAGTCCCAGCCCCGGCATCCTGCCTGTAGCCTGCAATGTGGCGGATGAAGCATCAGTCATTGCGGCTTTGGATACGGCCGAAACGGCGCATGGCGTGGCCCGTATCGTGGTCAATTGCGCAGGCATCCCCGGGTCGATGAGGCTGGTCGGTCGCGACGGACCTGTTGACATGACGCGCTTTGCCCAAGTGATCGACGTCAACCTTCTCGGCACGGTCAGTGTGATGAGCAAGGCTGCAGCCCGGATGATGGCGCTGGCGCCACTTGACCCGGACGAAGCGCGTGGTGTTATCGTCAACACCGCCTCGATCACCGCTTATGAGGGGCAGATCGGCCAAGGGGCCTATGTAGCTGCAAAAGGGGCGATTGCGGCGATGACAATTCAAGCCGCACGTGAATTTGCAGCCAAGGGCGTGCGGGTTCTGGCGATTGCGCCGGGCTTGTTTCACACGCCGATGGCTGCAGACGTACCGCCAGAAATGGTCGAAGCTATCACTAACGATGCCATCTTTCCCCGCCGTTTTGGCGCGCCAGAGGATTTCGCCGATCTTTGTCTGTCGATGATCCGGAATCCAATGTTGAACGGCGAAGTTATCCGGCTGGATGCAGGGGTCCGTCTGCGGGCGCGGTAATCAAAGGATTTCCGATATCTTGGCTTCGGCCCGTAGCCAGTCCCGAAAGATGGCCGCATCAGGGTGACGTGCGCCTTTTTCAGGTGCAACCAAGAAGAACCCTTCTTCGATCGCTAAGGCCAGATCAAATGCTGGCACTAAACGCCCTGAGGTAATCTCGCGTTCCAACATGGAGGATCGGCCGAGCGCCACGCCACCACCTTGGGCCGCAACTTCCAGCACCATCGGAGTTGTATCAAACCATAGCCCGGATCCAGCATCAACATGCGCGGTCCCCGCAGCGGTCAGCCAGGCCGCCCATCCTTCCTGATAACCTAGAACGTGCAGAAGCCGCTCTTTTGCAAGATCGTCGGGTGATGACATGCCCGCCGCGACTTCGGGCAAACACATCGGAATCAATTTTTCCAAGGTCAGCCGGTCTGCATCGAAACCGGTCCATTTACCAAAGCCATATCGGATATCCAAATCAAACGTTTCGCTGTCATAGTCTTCTGCCCATACGGATGAGACGATGCGGACCTGAATCTTAGGATGGGCGGCCAGAAAGCGAACCAAACGTGCGGCAAGCCAGGTGGTGGCAAATCCGACTGGTGCGCGGACCGACAGAATTCCCATGCGACGCCCTCCGAACACTTCCAAAGTGCCGGCGGCAAGCCGCTCGAAAACATCATTCGCCTTGGGCTGATAGGCCGCCCCGGCTTTGGTAAGTATCAAACTACGCGGCAGGCGTTCGAAAAGCGGCTCACCGAAGTAGTGCTCTAGCAGCTTTACCTGCTTGGAAATTGCTGCCTGTGTCAAGTTCAGTTCGCTTGCGGCATTCGTGAAGCTTAGGTGCCGCGCCGAAGCTTCGAACGCACGCAGCCACGGAAGTGGCGGAATTTGATGTCCCATAGGTTGCTACCCCTTGTTCAAGTTTAAAATTGCACATTTTCTCATAAGCTTCGTTCAGCCAGCGACGAAAGGATAGCAGAAAACGAAGCTGAGACCCTTTTTTTGTTATGTGTAAGTTGGCCTTTTCGCCACTATTGTGGTGAAGATAAAAGGAGAGACCTATGCATCCGCACTTTTCCCTGAACATCCGGCAAATCCTTCAGGCGCCGGCCGGGCGCAACCCGGATCAAATCATCCTTGATGGGCTGGGCCAAGCGCGGACATATCGGCAATTCCACGAACGGATTTCCCGTCTTGCAAGCGTTCTTACCTCGTATGGGCTTTGTGCTGGCAGCACTGTCGCGGTGATGGATTGGGATACTCCCCGATATCTTGAGTGTTTCTTTGCCATTCCGATGATTGGTGCAACGCTGCACACGGTGAACATCCGGCTCTCACCAGAGCAGATCCTCTACACGATCAACCATGCAGAAGACGACGCAATCCTGTGCCACGAGGAATTCCTAACTATTCTCTTGCCGCTCTTGCCTCGGGTGCAGCGCGACAAACTGGATGAGACTCAGCGTCAATCAGGATGAGACGTCGCGGCGGGTGTGTGCTGAAGGGAGGGCGTAGCCCGACCGGAGGCACACACCCGCCGCTGCGCCCCGATTTTGGGGTTTGTGATCGAGGTCGGCCCGCTACGCTGGTGGTTTTCAACACTGGAGAACCACTTTTGTGCCGGGGCGCCATGTAACCGATCATCAGACGAGATTTCTCATGAAGCTAAGACAAGATCACCCTATCGAGACCGCCGCCGCGAAGGCGGGGATGAGCCGGGCAACCGCCTATCGAATTGCCCAGGATCCCCGTCTCCCATCCCAGAAGACTCCATCGAGAGGG
>NZ_FOMW01000007.1 GCF_900112755.1 Sulfitobacter brevis
ACATCACAGGCGTCTTTTCTGTTTGTTGTGCTTTCAGTTACCAAAGTAACCAGAAGCCGTCCAAACAGTGAAGCTGACACTACATCATCGCTCAACACAAAATGTGCCTCGCTAGTAGCGCGATATGAAGAGGTTGATCCATCGAATGAACCAAACCGCCCACATATCTCTTCAGATATCAAATTTTCAAAGAGCGTAGAGACAAAAGAAACCAAGATGCGCCGTAACTTTCAGCGCGCCCCGCCTCGAATACCTCTGATTTTATTCTCCACCTTCCGAACCAAACCTCCGCTTCGCAGCTTCCGTCTAACCCGTCCAGCGCCCCGTCGGAGCGTCTCTGCTCGTCCGGTAAGGGGGCTTCTAGAGTTACTGCCAAACACCCGCAACCCCTTTTTTCGGAAAATGCGAACTTTCTGCAGATTTGCGAGTTTTCTCCGCTTATCCTCATAAAACAGCGCTTTCGGGCTGGATGCCCCCTGCCCCTCCCCAACCTTGCCAGCTGTTCTGAGTTCGGACTGCCTGCCCTCTATGCTCAAACCTCCTAGTGACGGGCTCACCCTCGCTTCCGCGTCGCCTATCAGCTCCCCAACCCTTTCCCGCATCCCTGTCTCTAATTATCAAGGCGGAGGTGTTTGGTGATGTATGGTGTAGTAAAGCACCTAGAAGTGCAGGCCGCTGCGAGCAGCGTGTCGGACCAAGCTACGAGCCCGTGAAACATGCTGCCCTTGGGCTCGACACAGCACGTCCTCCACCCACTCCCAACACAAAGCTTTGCGACAGTCCCAATCCACTCCCGGCCCGACCGTTTGCAAATAGTTGGTTCGCTTGCTGCAATGCCATGAACCTTTTGCCGAGCACCGCGTTAGAGGACATGGACACTCAACATAAGAACCGGAGTACGCGCTTGGACGACGTCAAATCTATCCGCCATTCGCTGCAATTTCTGGTCTTAGTTGCCCTGTTTGTCACGGCCTACTTCGCCAAAGAGCTTTTGCTCCCCGTCGTTCTGGGCTTTTTGCTCGCTCTGACGCTTAGCCCCGTATCGCGCGGGCTGTACCGCGCCGGTGTTCCACACGTTGTTTCAGCGATTATGTTGATCACAGCGACGGGTGTCTTGGTCCTTGCGATCGTTGCTGCCTCGGCTGGCACAGTCGCGGTCTGGAGCGATGAGATTCCCCGCATGGGAACCGAGATACAGGAAAAGCTGCGCGGCATGTCGAATGCCGTGGAGAACGTCCGCGCCATGACCGACGAGGTCGAGAAGATGGCGGCGAGCGAGAAGTCAGCGCCCGAAGTCGTGGTGAAGCAGCCCACCCTGCTGGACACCGCATTCGATACCGTGACAAGTTTTGGCGCCACCTTTGCTGTGGCGATGATCCTCGCGCTTTTCCTGTTGTCGTCTGGCCCGCTCTTTTATCTCAAAATCGTGCAGGCCTTCCCGACATTGACCGGCAAAAAGCGCGCGCTCAGCACGGTGTACGATGTTGAAAAACGCGTTTCTCGCTACTTACTGACGATTACCTTGATCAACGCGGGGCTGGGTGTGGCTGTCGGGATATATCTGACCATCCTCGGGTTGCCCGGCGGTTACATCTTCGGGATTGCAGCTTTCTTGCTCAACTTCCTGCCATATATCGGCGGTGTGATTGGAGCGGTTCTGGTAGGCGCCTATTCCATTGCCCATTTCGATACGCTTGGCTACGCGCTGCTGGCCCCGATTGGCTACCAGATTTTGACGGGGGTCGAAGGCCAGTTCATCACGCCGTGGTTGGTGGGCCGCCGTCTTGCGATGAACACCGTCGCGGTGTTTCTGACTGTGGTTTTGTGGGGTTGGCTCTGGGGGATCCCGGGCGCTCTGGTCGCCGTCCCGTTTCTCGTGGTCTTCAAGGTGATCTGCGAGAACTTTGAGCCGCTTTACACAATCGGTAACTTCCTCTCGGGCGAAGATCCGGTTGTGACGGACGAAGCGCCCGAGCAGGAAGAACCCGCTCGGGCCTGATTTTAGCCTGCCAGTGAAGGCAGCCATAGTACGATGCCGGGGAAGGCCACCAATAAACCGATGGTTACCGCGTCAGCAACGAAGAACGGCATCACGCCCCGGAATACGTCCTGAACGCTCAGGTCGGGACGTACACCCGCAACAACAAAGCAGTTCAGGCCGATGGGCGGTGTGATCAAACAGAACTCCGCCATCTTCACCACCAAGATACCAAACCAGATCGCGCACATCGGGCCGGACATGCCAAAGCTGCTATCGGCAGCCGAGACGAATTCGCCGCCGTTGAGCGCCATCACCGCAGGGTAGACTACCGGCAAGGTCAGCAACAGCATCCCGATGGCATCCATGAACATGCCCAAAACGGCATAGGCCAGCAGAATGCAGATCAGGATCAGCATCGGTGATGTCTCAAGCGACGAAATCCATTCGGCAAAGGCCGCTGGCAATTCGGCAAAACCCAGAAACCGCACATAGATCAGCACACCCCAGATGATGGTAAAGATCATCACGGTCAGCTTTGCAGTCTCCAGCAGCGCGTCTTTCAGCTCGTTCCACCGCATCCCGCGGAACAGCGCCATAAGGAACACGATAAACGCGCCCACAGCCCCGCCCTCGGTCGGCGTGCCCCACGCATCGCCAAACGGGTTATAGACGAAGAAGATGATGATCACGACCACCGCCACAATCGGCAGAGCGGCAGGCAACGAAGCAAAGCGCTGCCCCCATGTGTAGCCCGAAACCGGAGGGCCAACGTTCTTCCAGATCATCGCAATCCCGATAATCAACGCCGCATAAACCAGCGCCGAGAACGCACCCGGAATGAAACCTGCCAACAACAGCTTGCCGACGTCCTGCTCTACGATGATCGCATAGATCACGAGGATGGCAGAGGGCGGGATCAGCGACGCCAAGGTCCCACCAGCCGCGACAACACCCGCAGCAAACTGCTTGTTATAGCCGATCTTGAGCATTTCGGGGATCGCAATGCGCGCAAATACCGCCGCCGTGGCGACCGAAGCACCCGAAACAGCCGCAAAGCCCGCCGTGGCGAACACAGTCGACACGGCCAACCCGCCCGGCACCCATGCAAACCAGCGTTTCGCCGCTTCAAAGAGCGCGCGGGTCAGGCCAGCATAGTAGGCGAGAAAGCCAATCAGAATGAAGGTCGGGATCAGCGACAAAGTCTGGCTTGAGACTTTGGAGTGCGGCACCTGCCCTGCGGTCTTGATCGCGACCGTCATCGCCCAGCCAAGCTGGTCCCATTCCATGCCCTTTTTGGCCCAGAATATCCAGATCAACCCGATGAGGCCCGCCATCGCGGCAGCGAAAGCCACCCGCATGCCCAGCACCACCAACAACAACATTCCGCCCGAGACCCAAAGGCCAATTTCAATGGGTTCCATCAATCACGTCCATCCAAATGTTCAGCTTCTGCCATCGCCTGTTCGGCGGCAGATTGTACCAGCGGCACGGCAACCGGATGCTCCAGCCCCAGCACCATCGCGCGGCCATATCCCCAAATCTGCAAACACAGACGCAGGGCGATCACGGAAAATGCCACAGGCACCAACAGCTTGCTCGGCCAGATCGGCAGCCCGATATCGATCGAGCTGTCGCGGCTCCACAGGGGCGATGAGAAATCAAAGCTGCGATCAAAATGCGCCCATGATCCCCAGATCAGCGCTAGGATCAGCACCAGGATCAATACCACCGAGAGCAACTCGGCGGCCCAGAGCAAACGGCCCTTGAGCTGCCCGATCAGGATGTCCATTCGTACATGCCCGCCGTTGCGCTGGGTATAGGAGATGCCCATGATCGCGATAAACGGCATCGCGGCCTCGATCCAGTCAACATATCCGGCGAGCGGCGAGGCAAAGAACTTGCGCCCCCCGACAGACCAGACCGCCAACACCATCAGCATGAAAACCGCGATCCCCGAGATCAGGGCAAATACGGTTTCAACCCGCAACAACTGCCTGTCGAGGCGGCTCAGCAGGCTGTCGTCTTCGATCACAGCGGATGATCCGGCCATGCGACAACTCCTTTAACAATCGGATAATAAAAAGGGCCGTATCCATAGGACACGGCCCCGCATTCGCGCGTCTTAGTTAGAGGCGCGGGTCTTTTCTAGTGTGTCGACAACCAGATCGTAAAGTTCCTGACCTGGAATGCCTTGGGCTTCCATGTCCTTGATCCATGCTTCACGTGCCGGATCAGCAGCCTTGGCTTTGAACTCGGCGATCACTTCGGGCGAGAATTCGACCTTCTGAACGCCTTTTTCTTCAAGGATCGAGTCCCACTTTTTCAGCAGCTCGCCGTAGTTGGCCAGATAGTGATCAAGTGCCTCATCGACCGAACCGTCCAGTGCTTCACGCTCGGCATCGCTTAGCGCATCATAGGCGTCAATGTTTACCACAACAGGGCAGTTTACGGTGCCGGGGTTCAGGTTTGCTGTCCACCAATCTGCTTTGTTGATGGTGCCAAAGCTCAGGTGTGCGTGCTGGGCAAAGGCCACCGTGTCAACGACACCAGATTCCATCGCGTTATACGCTTCGGCAGAGGTCACCGATGTCGGAACGCCGCCAACAGCTTTGAAGGCCTCGCCCAATCCGCCTGTCGCGCGAACGCGCATGCCTTCCATTTTCGCCAGCGTGTCGCGCGGCTCGCCGGTACCAACGAGGTTGTACTGCGGCATGGGCGAAGTCATCAGCATCTTGGCGTTCCACTGTTCCATCTCTTTAGCCACCGCAGGGTGGGCATAGACGGCACGGCTGACGGCAACTTCTTCTTTGAGGTCGGCAACGCCGAGGAACGGCAGTTCCAGCACGGTGATCGCGCGGTTCTTATCGGCATGATAGCCGGCACAGAACTGGGCCATTTCGAACGCACCGATTGAGATGCCATCGAGGTTGTCGGTGTTCTTGCCCAGACCGCCATAGCTGATGTTGATGGTGAACTCGCCATTGGTCTTTTCCGAGACCAGCTCGGCGATTTTCTCAACGTGCTCGGTAAACGCGCGACGCTTACCCCAGACGGAAGCGTTCCATTCGGTGGCAGCGGCTTGAGTGACAAATGCAAAGCTTAGGGCGCAGACGGCTGCGCCACTCAGATAGGTGTTCATGAATATTTCTCCCTTGGTGCGGACCATTCAGAGGTCCGCTTGCCGCATAAGGTATCCCGCATGGGCTGCTTTTGCCAAGCCCTCGGACAGACCAAAGATGGTTTTCTGCCTTAACGCGATCTCATCCCGCGCGGCTCGCCAATGCGAAAAACACCACCTTCGCCTTGTGGTTGAGGCTCACTCGACGTGATCCGGATTTCATCTTAGCCGACACAGCCCTGTGACGATCTGCAGGAAAATCCTGCGCCGCGGCAACACGGCATTAATGGATCAATTGAAAAATTCGCCGAAGCGCCGCTCTAATTTAGTCCGATGGATGCAACTTCAAAAGGCTGGATTTGATTGCAAACATCATCGTCACCCGAAGAATTTACACAGCACCCCTAAATCGTACTTTACAGATTTTTCCCTTGTAAACTGATGCAATCAGATAGTCTCAGCATGAACATTGACAGCATCCATTGGAAGTATAGAAAATAGTTTACAGCGAAATCACGGCTTTTCAGTTGCCAGTTCCCTTCCTTTGCCGGCGCGTTATGATCACGCAAAGGGGAGAGGCAGCCAGCCAATGCACGATGTCGCGGCTGACAGCTTTTAGACGATTTACCGAGGGAGGAACTCGAATGTCTCATGCCGAAGCAAAAATCTATCCACCATCCGCAGATGCCGAAGCCAAAGCGCATGTAGACGCCGCAGCCTATGAGCGCATGTACAGTGCGTCGATGAGCGATCCTGAAGGGTTTTGGCGCGAGCAAGGCAAGCGGGTCGACTGGATGAAGCCCTTCACACAGGTAAGGGATGTCGATTTCACTTTGGGCAACGTCAAGATCAACTGGTACGCCGATGGCGAGTTAAACGTCAGCGCCAATTGCATCGACCGCCACCTCGAAAAGCGCGGTGATCAGACCGCAATAATCTGGGAGCCCGACAGCCCTGACGAAGCGGCTAAGCACATCACCTATAAAGAACTGCACGCTGAAACCTGCCGGATGGCCAATATTCTACGCGATCTTGGTGTCACCAAAGGCGACCGCGTTATCATCTATATGCCGATGATCCCCGAAGCGGCCTATGCGATGCTGGCCTGCGCACGGATCGGCGCGATACACTCCATTGTTTTTGCTGGGTTTTCGCCGGATGCCCTCGCGGCGCGTGTTAATGGCTCCGAAGCCAAAGTCGTGATCACCGCCGATTTCGCCCCGCGTGGCGGCAAAGCGACCCCACTCAAGGCAAATGCCGATAAGGCGCTGAAGAACTGCGATGCCAGCGTGAAATGCCTTGTCGTGCGCCGCACCGGTGGCGACGTCGCATGGGACGATGCGCGCGACCGCGATTACACCGCCCTTGCCAAAAATGCCGCCACCACCTGCGCGCCAGAGCCGATGAATGCCGAAGATCCGCTGTTCATCTTGTACACTTCCGGCTCGACTGGTCTGCCGAAGGGCGTGGTGCACAGCACGGGCGGTTATTTGGTCTATGCTGCGATGACCCATGAGATCACCTTCGATTACCACGATGGCGATATCTACTGGTGCACGGCGGATGTGGGTTGGGTCACCGGCCACAGCTATATCGTCTATGGCCCGCTGGCCAATGGCGCAACGACGCTGATGTTTGAAGGGGTGCCGACCTATCCCGATGCCTCACGGTTTTGGCAGGTCTGCGAAAAGCATAAAGTCAATCAGTTCTACACCGCGCCCACTGCGATCAGGGCGCTGATGGGTCAAGGCCGCGAGTTCGCCGAGAAGGCCGATCTGAGCAGCCTGCGCATCCTCGGCACCGTGGGCGAGCCGATTAACCCCGAGGCGTGGAATTGGTATAATGAAGTCATCGGCGGCGGGCGCTGCCCGATTGTCGATACATGGTGGCAGACCGAAACCGGTGGCCACCTGATGACCCCCCTGCCCGGTGCCCATGCCACCAAACCGGGTGCGGCGATGAAGCCATTCTTTGGTATCAAGCCTGTGGTTCTGGAACCCACGACCGGCGAGGAGATCACGACCAACCCTGCCGAGGGAGTGCTTTGCATCGCCGATAGCTGGCCCGGCCAGATGCGCACGGTTTGGGGCGATCACGCCCGCTTTGAGCAAACCTACTTCAGCGATTACAAAGACTATTACTTCACCGGCGACGGCTGCAAGCGCGACGCGGACGGGGATTACTGGATCACCGGACGGGTTGATGATGTGATCAACGTATCGGGTCACCGCATGGGCACTGCCGAGGTCGAAAGCGCCTTGGTCGCGCATGACAAAGTCGCCGAAGCAGCCGTTGTCGGCTATTCACACGACATCAAGGGCCAAGGCATCTATTGTTATGTCACGTTGATGAACGGCGAGGAGCCCTCGGATGCTCTGCGTACCGAATTGCGCAACTGGGTGCGCACCGAGATTGGGCCGATTGCGTCGCCTGATATGATCCAATGGGCACCGGGCCTGCCGAAAACGCGCTCGGGCAAAATCATGCGGCGGGTTTTGCGCAAGATTGCCGAGAATGATTTCGGCGCGCTTGGCGACACCTCGACGCTGGCTGATCCGTCGGTGGTGGATGAATTAATTGCGAACCGGATGAACCGTTAATCGCCATGCAGAGAGTTCATGGGCAAAAAAAGAGCGGCCAGTTGGCCGCTCTTTCTAATTAGAATGTTACCCGAATTACTGGGCGACACGCTGAAGGTTAATTTCCCCGACGCCAATGGCGAAGTTCACGCCTGTCTGAGTGTTCACACTCAGAGGCTGTAGCGCCAGGGTGTCTTCGGAGCCGCCAACCATCAAGTTAGCACCGGCGCCAACAAACAATGTCGCCTCGGCAGAAATACCTTTGTAGCTGCCGTTCAGACCGCCTTCGGAATATTCAGCTTCGGTCGGCGCGAGGACCAACCAAGACATCTGACCGTTTTGGGTTTTGCCGATATCCACGCCCCAACGGTTGATTTCGCCGACATAAACTTCGTCTGCCAGACCTTCCTCGATGGGATTAAACGTACAGGTCAACTCGCGGGTTGAACCGACGATGAAACCAGTGCCGTCACCGACGTCACAGCTCAACGAGCCGATTTCTGCGTGATCGACGGTTTCATTGTCACCGACAGCAAAGGCAGACGTGCCGAGTGTCGCAGAAGTCATCAACGCAGCGGCGCCGAGGGCGAATTTACGAATATGGGTCATGAGTGTCACTTTCCGGCGCGGGAATGCGCCTGTCCTGTTTTTTAGCTTTGTGGCATTCGGGTGCCTTGGGTGCCACGCCCGCCGATTGCGAACACAGCCCCGTCAGACAGCCAGCGGTTTGCGTGATTGCAAAGCGATGCCTCTCTTCACGGGGACAACATCCGCGGCGGGTTAATGTTCCTGCACTTTGGCGCGACCAAGCGGAAGTTTGCGGGCGCGAGCAGATCGCTGACAGTTGGGTATGGCACAAGCCGATGGGACCGCTGCCCCCAGACCGTCGGGATATTAATGGGAAAAAAAGAGCAGGGTTGGTGATTGAGGCATCGTGGTTGAATGTATAGATTAATGTCAGTAACAGGCTTCGGTCGGGTAGTTTCACAGGCTGTTCTGGACAAATTGGCGGCATCGTGCGTCTAGAGGAATGTGATGCAATTTTTTACTCCAGACAGCAGTACTGCGCAGGCGCTTCGGCGGGCTTTTGGCCGCTACGGCACCGGCGTGACCGTCGTCACGACGCTTACCCCGGATGGCCCGCTGGGGATGACGGCAAATTCTTTTTCCTCCGTCTCGCTTGATCCGCCGCTGGTCCTTTGGTCGCCCGCTACGGCATCCAAACGCCATGATGCCTTTGTGACCGCGCAGTATTTCAGCATCCATGTATTGGGCGCAGACCAGCAGGCACTGGCAGATCACTTTGCTGGCAATGGCCATGGATTCGAGGCGTTCGACTGGGTCTCTTGCCCCTTAGGTACGCCGACCCTCAAAGGATGTCTGGCCAGTTTCCATTGCGAGACCTACGCCGTGCATCCAGCGGGGGATCATTCGCTGATATTGGGGCATGTAAAACATGCCGCAGAGGTTGAGGGCCACGGCGCGGGGCTGATGTTTGATCAGGGCCGCTACGGCCAGTTCAGTGCCGAGAGCACGGAGTAAACCGCGCTCCGGTCTGGCCTAGTAATCTTTCTCAAAGAAGATACCGATGCTGCTGTCGCCTTCGGACCCCAAAGTCGCTTTGCCTTTGAGGTTTGTGGTAATGTCGAGGTTCAGCGATATCTCGGCGGTGCCGTCCGAGGCGGCAGTCACGTCGGTATAGACATTCTCGGACAGGTACTTGCCGACCCGCAGCGCTGTCGCCCCGTCATCCGTGGTGGTGACGTCGAAATCATCCAGTCCGAAGCCTTCGCGCAGGTTGGAGATGATGCCGCCGCCGCCACGCCCTGCCAAGGTGGCAACCGCACTGGCAAGCTGGAGCGCTTGGAATGCTGAAATATCGGCGATATTGCGGCCAAACAGAAGCTGGGCGAGCACTTCGTCCTGTGGCGACTCAGGTGTGGATTCAAACGAGACTTCCGGTTCATTGGCGGGGCCTTGCACGATGACGCGCACTTCGCCGGTATCCGTGTCAGTGGCAGTCACAAAGCGCAGATAGGGGATCAGGTCACCTTGGAACTGGATCGAGCCTTCGACCAGATCAAACCGTTTGCCCAAGATGTCCAACCGGCCCCGCACCAACTCGAACCGACCGGCAGAGATGATCCGGTTGGTGCTGCCCGTAATCGTCATTGCGCCGCCGAGTTCTGCGTCAAGGCCACGGCCGCGTACGAAGATACGGTTAGGTGCATTGATGCGAATGTTCAGCCCGAAGCCGGGGCCAGAGGGGGCATCGGTTGGGTCAACGCCAGCCGCGTCGTCTTCCAAATCGGCTTTGGCGCGGGTCGCGACGACCTTGCCGCCTTCACCCAGATGGGTGATTTGCGGAATGTCCCCGATGCTGGTCAGGCCGGTTGAGGGGACGTTAACTTCGGTCTCGCCGACATTGATCTGGCCTGCAATCTGGGCACCGCCGCTCAGCGGGCCGGAGAGCCGCAGCGCACCAGAGAGCGAGGTGCGGTAGAGTTTCGGATCGATCAGAACGAGGTCTTGCAAGGCAATCTCGATGTCGGCAGGCAAGGCAGGCGTTAGGGTGACGCCACCGCCAATGCGTACACGACCCCCTGACACCGCTTCGGCGCTCACATCAAGATTGGCGCGGTTGTTGCCCAAGGTGATATTGGCGGCGATATTGCGCAGAGCTACGCGCAAAGTCGGTGCGCTGAGGGTGGCGTTTGTGGTGCGGATGGTGCCGCTGAGTGAACTGAGCGCTGCCGGCCCGTTGAGTTTAAGATCAAAAGCCGCCTGCCCTTGCAGATCACGCGGCGCAATGAACGGACCGCTCAGACCCAAAGGGGCGCTGCCGTTGATATCGAGGTTCAAGGTGCCGTCTTGATTGACCAGTCCGGCGATCGCCGCGTTGGTGCCCGCAGGGCCAACGGCATTGGTGTCGATCCGGAAGCCGCCCGCCTCGCGTTTGGCATTGCCCGTGACCGTGAGCGGGCCGCTGATGTTGTCAACCAACGCGCCGATATTGGGCACGGTAAGATTAAAATCGATATCAGCATTGTCACCTGTCACCACACCTTGCACCGAAGCGCGGGCCGCATAAGGGCCGGAGGCATTGGTATCTACAAATATGCCCGCTTCGGTCTGGCGCAACACACCTTTCGCCGCAAACGGACCCGACACGCTTGGCACCAGCGGGTTCACATCCGGCACCGCGACATCAAAGGTCAGCGACATTTCCGGACCCGTAGCGAGCCCTTCGACCATCGCGCGGGCGCCGTAGGGGCCAGTCGCATTGGTATCGATGAATAAGCCCAGTTCGGTCTGCCGCAGGGTGCCGGTGGCTTTCAAGGGGCCATTCACTTGCGGCACAAGCGGGTTCACATCGGGCAGCGCTACATCAAAGCTGATGTTGAGCATCGGCGTCAACGCGCCCTTGATCGCGGCTTGGGTGGCGTAAGGGCCGCTGGCTTGTGTATCAACGACAAAGCCCGCGTCGGTTTGCTTCAGCGTGCCGGTGGCTTTCAGCGGGCCGTTGACTTGCGGGACCAACGCGTTGACCTCAGGCAAGGAAACATCAAAATTGATATCGAGCATCGGCGTCAACGCGCCTTTGATCGCGGCCTGAGCGGCGTAAGGGCCGCTGGCTTGTGTATCAATGACTAAGCCCGCGTCGGTTTGCTTCAGCGTGCCAGTGGCTTTTAGCGGGCCGTTGACTTGCGGGACCAGCGCGTTGACCTCCGGCAAGGAGACGTCGAAATTGATATCGAGCATCGGCGTAATCAGACCGTCAACCGAGGCCGTCGCATCAAACGGACCACTGGCGTCGGTATCAAGCAGCCAACCATCCGGGGTCTGGCGCAAAGTCCCTTTGGCTGCCAAGGGGCCGGTCAACGGCGTGTCGGGTGCGAAGCTCTCGACCTGTGGTACTTCTGCGTTGAAGGAGATTGCGGCGTTCGGACCTGTCACCAGACCCTTGACGCCAATCGCGGCACCGTACGGCCCGTCCGTCACCACATCGACGCTCCAGCCCCGGATGTCTTGCAGCGCTTTACCGGTGACCGTAATCGGACCTTCGTATTGCGGCAGCACCAAGGACACATCCTTAAGGGTGGCTGTCGCCTCAACCTGACTGTCATCGGTGCGCAATTCGGCCCCACCCGCAAAGCTAAGGGCGTCATTTTCCAAGCTCACTTCACGCAGAAATGTGCCGTTCTCATTGCGCTCTGCCGCCATGCTCAGCTGGGTCAGCCCCGTGAGCACCGCGTCTGCCTGTTCGATCCCCAGCTTGATGTCTTGAGTGGTGCCGGCAGCGACCAGATCAAATGCGCCGCTGAGCGGGGTCGCTGAGCCTTTGAGGGCCAAGGCCGCCTGCCCCGCCAGATCGCGACCAGCAAGCGCAGAGAAACGGCTGAGATCGCTGGCCTTTAGCGCCATATCAATGCGCGACAGGAAACCGGTTTCAAACCCGTTGATCACTGCTTTGCCGGTCAGCCCGTAGTCTGCGCCCGTCAGGTCCAGATCGCTGATCCGCACCGGCGAGCCTTCGATATAGTTGATATTGGCCTTGCCGGTAATCTCGGATCCGATGGCTTCGGCGCTGGCGGCATTGGTCAGCTCCAGCCCTGTCGCCGAAAATTTCAGATCGCCGAGAAACTGGCCGACCGAGCCGAGATTGCCCTGTAAGGTGCCATCCATCGCGAGCTTGGTGCGCGCAATCGCCAGACCTGAAGTGTTGAGGGCTGTAATGTCGAAATCCGCATCGAATACTTCGCCATCGTTGGCGTTATAGTCGATCCGCAGATCGACCCGCTCGACGGTTGTGCCGTTCTCGCCCGAGACGGGCAGCAGGATCGGCGTGCCATCGGGACTGGCGATGCTGCCAGAAATATCGATCAACGTTGGCCATTTGTCGGAGTTCAGTTTGACCGTACCCTTGAGCGAGGCCGCTTGCGCCTCGAGGGTAAAGCTGCTGACATCAATGCTGCCACGGCTTTCGATCAACGCATCCGTAGTGAGACGTACATTCTCGCCGAAAAATTCACGGTAGCGCGGGGCCAGCAGTGCAGTGATATCGCCACCGATATCTGCCTGAATCCGGCGGTCCGGTGCGCCGCCAACCCCGCCCTGCGCACCAAGGGTAATCTCTCCGGCAAGCCGCTCCTGACCGTCGGTTGCAATGGTTACATCCGTCCTGAAATCATCAAGTGGTCCGTTGCCCTTCACCGACATCTCGACAGAGGGCTGGCCCGGCAGGTTCAACAGCCGAGCCGCGATGCCTTCCTTTTCTTCGGTGAGATTAAGTAGCAGGTCCAATACACTGTCATTGCGGTTAAAATCGGCCTTGATCGCAAACACACCTTGCTTGCCATCAGTGCGTTCGGCGGTGAAATCCACGATCCCGACCTGATCGGTCAACCGCGCATTCGCTTTCACAGAAAGCTGCGCTTCCTCCCCCAACAGAGGCGCGCCAAGGTTAATCTCGGCGACGGAAAAATCGGCGACTTCAATCGAAACCGGAAGCTCCGGCAGCGCGAAGGGCTTGGCCTCGGCGTCCGGCAGGGCGGTGCTTTCCACGATGGGCAGGCGCGGCAAATCAAGGCGCGCAGCAGTCAGGCTTTGAACCTCCAACCGCCCGCGCAGTAGCGCTGAACGATTCCAATCCAGCACCACATCCTCCAGCGTCAGCCAGATGCCATCCTTATCGGCAATCGTCATTCTGTCGAAGGACGCGGCAGAACTGAGCGCGCCGGAGAACCCTACAATATCAACGGTGCGCCCGCCCCCGCTCAGAGCATCCTGAATTTTACGGGTCAGAAAGCTTTTATCATCATCCTGCGCGCTGGCGGCAGTCAGCCCGAAAAGCAACACGAGAGTGGCGGCGAAAAAATGACGAAGAAAACCCATTAGAATGACTGCCCGATACCAATATACACTTGAAAGTTCTCGTCGGTTTCGGGGCCGGACGTCGGCACAGCCAGATCAAGGCGGATCGGTCCGATCCCTGTTGCATAACGCAGGCCCAAGCCCGCGCCCGATTGCCATGTGCCCGAGCCGTCATAGAACTCTTCGCGGCCGACATAGCCACCATCGACAAACCCGACGACGCCGATATTGTCGGTGACCTTCAGGCGGGCCTCGGCAGAGATACCCAGAAAGCTGCGCCCACCGACGACATTGCCGCCGCCCAAATCAACCCCGAGGCTTTGATACGGCTGGCCGCGCACAGAGCCGCCGCCGCCAGAATAGAACAGGTAGTCAGCAGGTGCGTCTTCAAGGCTGGGGCCATAGACCGAGCCTAACTGCCCGCGCAGCGCAAAGGTCACCGGACGCACGGTCCCGAAGGTGCGATAGCCGCGCAGGTCGACATAGCTGCGCAAACCGTTGTCCGCCCCGTCGAGCGCCAGAAACGGCGTCAGACCGGCCTTGGCGTAATAGCCGCTCGTCGCGTCCAATTCCTTGTCACGATAATCAAACTCGGCACTCAGCGGCAGGGTCAACAAGGTATAGCGGCTGGTGCCAAACGCATCGCGCGTCTCGGCGGTGCGCAGCCCCAGCCCCAAAGTATAGGTACGTTCTTCGCTTGCGATCCGTTTAACACCGGCCTCAAGGTCGAATTGCCGCGAGAAAAAGTTAACCTCGTCAAGCTGCTCGATCTCGGCCAGTGCATAGAAATCAGTATCAGCGTTAAAGGTCGCCGGACGGTCGAACCGCGCGGCCAGACGGTAATCGGTCCCGCCGGTATCGCCCCCGATGCCAGAGACTTCGGCTTCCAGGCGCAAACGCTCGGCGCCGCCCAACAGGTTACGGTGCAGCCAGTATGTGCTCAGCGTCAGCCCTTCGGTCGTCGAAAGCTCGGCGCCAGCACCAATGCGGCGCGGCAGGGTTTCGGTGACCTGCGCGGTGATCGGCAGCGTGAGGTCAGGACCGATGCGCTCCGCCTCGATCAAGGCAACCGCATTAAACGCGCCCGTACGCCGCAGACGCGCTTGCGCCAGTTTCAATTGCTTGGGGTCAAAAACAGTGCCCTGCGGCAAACCGGCGATTTCGACAATCCGCTCGGTACGCACGGCGCTATTGCCGGTGACGCCCAGCGGCCCAAAGCGCAATTGCGGTCCCGGCGCGAGCGTCAGATCAGCCGAGAGAATGGCCTCCTTGTGCCGCGCGGTCAGTTCCTGACGGTCAAGCTCGGCCTTGGCATGCCCCTGCTCGCGCCAACCGGTGATTCCCGCAGACACGGTATTTTTCAAAACACCCAAGCTCGCGGTCTTGCCGCTCGCAAAGCCTTCGGGAAGTTCGGTCCCCGGCGCGACCGGAGCGATCCGTGCAGTGCCAAAGCGGAACTGCGGCCCCGGCGTGATGGTGATCACAGCGCGTGAAACCTGCAGCGGCGGCTGTACCGGCGGCAGCGATGCGGCCTCCACCCCGTCGAGCGTGATGTTGATCACAGGGCCGAAGTAACCCTTGTCATAGAGGATCGCCAACAGCCGCGCATAATCGGCTTGGGCTGCCGCGACGATCTCTTGTGATGTGGGGGTGGCATCTTCTGCCGATTGCTCAAACAGCAGTGACCCGCCCGTAACATCCAGATAAAGGTCGCTGTCGCGCTCAATGCCCGTGACTGAGACCGGCAGCGCAAAGGCGGCGCCGGTCAGACAAGTCGCCAGCACCACTGCCAAGGACTGCGCCGGTCGCCCGAACCCGAATTTCGTCTGCTTTGCCTGCGTCACGTAACGCTCCCCTACCCACACCAGCACGCTGCGGTATTCCGCAGTCCGAATGAAGTCGATGCACGCGGGCCGTCCCTCGTGCCAGACCTTGGCACTATCTAGCGATATTGCGGCCTGCGGTGCAATCCGAGACTACCTTGAATGCCGGTTTACAGCTGGAGATCGGGTATTATATGTCTCTGGACATAGGTTTGCGGGTTTATTCGGCAAAAAGCCGCGCATTGCAACGTTTGCGACTGGCGACCAGCCACCCCCATCCGGGTTTTGACAACCGCGCCGATAATCTGTGTATTTTGGCTTATTTTCGGGTGTAAAGGAACAAGGCCCGCGCCGGGAAGCCCCCCGGTGCATTGCGAGAGTTCGAGGCCCAAATGACGACGAAAGTTAGTAAGAATTGAAGAATACTCCGACCGAATTACGCGTAGATTTTGTGAAGGGCGCTGTCGCGCACCGACTGCGGTTTGGCGGCGGGCGCGGCCAGGACCTTCCCAAAGCAATGGGGCTGCGTGCCGGCAAGACCCCGACGATTATTGATGCGACTGCCGGGTTGGGCCGGGATGCGTTCTTGCTG
Organism: Sulfitobacter brevis; assembly: GCF_900112755.1. Lineage (GTDB taxonomy): Bacteria > Pseudomonadota > Alphaproteobacteria > Rhodobacterales > Rhodobacteraceae > Sulfitobacter > Sulfitobacter brevis. The sequence goes on from NZ_FOMW01000007.1 coordinate 15,968, forward strand.
GCGTCGCTTGGCGCGCAGGTCACTTTGATCGAACGTTCAGAAAAGATGCATGCGTTGTTGGCGCAAGGTATGGAACGCGCGGCACAAGAAGATGGCCCGCTGCGGGAGATTATCGACCGCATGACGCTGCTGAAAGGGGATGCCAAGGATCTCCTCCCCACGCTTACCGCCGAGGCAATATTAATTGACCCCATGCATCCGCCCCGCAAAAACTCCGCACTGGTGAAGCTGGAGTTGCGGCAGGTGCGCGAGATTGTTGGCGATGATGAGGATGCGGCTGATCTGGTGCGTCTGGCGCTCGGGCTTGCGCGAAACCGGGTGGTGTTGAAGTGGCCTGCCAAAGCGGATCCGATGGTCGGCATCCGGCCCTGTACGCATCAGATCTGCGGGAAATCCACCCGATATGATGTGTTCATGACAGGACTTGGATCACCCTGAACTGGCTTCGATCCAGCGCTCTGCGTCTGAAAACCGGGAGCGCCTAAGCGCTCCCGGTCACTCACCGCGGTTCCGTGATAGGCAATAGCTGTGCGTCCATCAGCCCGCCCAATTCGGCAAGAACAGCACAATATCAGGGAAGGCAATGAGCATGGCGACGATTACCAGATCGACGACGACAAACCAGAACACGCCGCGGAAGATCGTTGTGAGGGACGCCATATTCCCCACCACACCTTTGATAACGAACACGTTCATGCCCATCGGGGGCGTAATCATCCCGATCTCAAGCAGCTTCACCAGTACGACCCCGAACCACAGCAGGCTGTAACCGGTTTCCTCAACCAGTGGCATGACAATGGGCAGTGTCAAAAGCATCGCCCCGACTGGTTCCAACATCATGCCCAGCACGAGGTAGACGAGCACGACCCCGAACATGATCAACACAGGCGAAACCCCGAACGCAAGGATCGAAGACGACAGCGCATCGCCAATGCCCGACAACGCCAGAAAGCGCGTCAAAAGGCTCGCGCCGACGGCGATGATCAATAGGGCGGCCGTGGTTGTGATGGTTTCGACCAGTGCCATGCGCACCGCCTTGAAGGTCAGCGTCCGGTAAAGTGCCGCCACCATCATCGACAGCAAAGCGCCGATGGCGCCAGCCTCTGTCGGGGTGAACGCACCGCCAAAAAGACCCGCAAATACGCCGATTACGATCAGCAACACCGGCCAGGTTTGCCCCAATGCTTTGATCTTTTCCGACCGCGAAGCTTTGTTGCCCTCAACAGGCGGCGCAAGGTTGGGATTCAATTTTACCCGTACAATGATGAGCAGCACATAGGCCAAAAGCGTGATCACACCGACAACAAGACCGCCTAGAAACAGCTGGCTGACTGATTGGCGGGCGATAATACCGTAGAGGATCATCAGGATTGACGGCGGAATGAGCGCACCGATGGTACCGGCGGCGGCAACGGTGCCAGTGGCCAATTCAGCGCTGTAGCGATTGCGCATCATTTCCGGCACTGCGATCTTGCCCATCGCAGCAGAGCACGCGACCGACGACCCGGTGACTGCCGCAAAGCCGGCGCAGCCAAATACCGATGCAATTGCAAGCCCGCCGGGCAGGCCGGAAAGCCAGACCTGTGCAGCGCTAAACAAGCCTTGGGTGAGGCGTGTGTGATAGCAAATAAAGCCCATCAGCAGGAAAGCAGGGATCGAGCTAAGAACCCAGCTGTTGGCAAAGTTATAAGGCACAATGCCTAAAGATCCCCAAGCGATGTTCCAGTTGAACATCGACCACAATCCGCCGAATGACACGGCGATCAGAGAGACCCCGATCGGGATCCGCATCAGGATCAGAAAGAAAAGCGCGCCGATAAACAGTCCGGCAATTTCAAGGTCAGACATTCGGCTCTTCTTTCGTAAAATAGGGGTCTTCTATGACCAGCCCGCTTAAGCCGCTTTCCTTGCCGGTTATCAGGGCGATCACTTTCCAGGTCGAAACAAGGGACATCATGCCAAAACCAATGGGGAGAAAGAAATAGGTGGGCCAGGTAATGACCTTGCCACCGGACTCGATGGAATAGGCACCGGTCAGGTATTTCGCGAGCGCCTCCTGCCCTGTGCGCACCGCCACGCCAGCGGTGACACTGGCCGTGATCAGGGTTGCGATAAACAGCAGGAATGCCTGCAGCTTATCGGGAAAATTCTCGACCATGAGCTCGACCGCGATATGGCTGTTGCGCTCTTCCACAAGGCCAAGCGGTAAAAACGCGATGGCAACCATGTAAAACGCCGAGACGTAAAGGATGGTGGAATCAAGCGGCTTTTCAAAGACATAGCGCATCGCCACATCTGCCGAGACATGGGCCACCATGAGCAGAACAAGGATGCCCGCGATGCCAGAAGCGCCGGTGTTGATCCAAGATATTACTTTGCCGATGGGTTTCATACGGGGGCCCCTTTCAACGGTAAAAAAACGGGGCACCACATCAGATGGGTGCCCCGAAACTAGATTTACTGCCCGTAAGTGGCGGCATCTACCTTGGAGATCACCTGATCCCAGTAGAGTTGCTGCAGCTGTTCTTTGTTCTCGATATCTGCAACCAGACCATACCATTTTTCCAGCAATGCTGGGAAATCAGCCGCGATTTCTGCCGCGCGATCTACACCGTAGGTTTCTTTGAACAGAGCCGAAACAGTCTCAAGATCCTGATTAACAAACTCTTTTACAGCGGTTGTCAGTTCAGGTTCAGGCTGGAAAATATTGATGCCCTTGTCCTTGGCATTCTGGATCGCCTTGGCGTCGTCCTCGTAGAAGCCCCATGTGACACCAGCGGTGATATTGCTGCCACCCCAGAGCAAGGTTTGACGATCTTCGGTGCTCATCGCCTTCCAGCGATCAGCGTTGATGTTCGCCGATGCGACGCCTGCAAAAGCACCACCGGGCACACCGAGCGTGATATCTGTCACGACCTCGTGGAGGTTGTAGTTTGTCAATTCCGGCGCGCTGAGCATTGCGCAATCAAGGATGCCCTGATCCAGGGCTTCGTAAACTTCGTTCACCGGGAGACGCACGCCCTGAGCACCGAACTGTTCTGCAAAACGGACGAAACCAGCCCCGCCAGCCCGCAGGCGCTTGCCCTTAAGCTCTTCTACGGAGGTGATTTTCACGTCCTTGCAGAGCAGGTTGTAAAGCGGGGTCACGCCGCCGCCCGTATAAACTTGGTTCTGCGCCTTAAATTCCGCCATACATTCGGGGCAGTCGTTGAACGTGTATTCCAGCATCGCGCCGGTGAAGGCCAACGGCTCCTTACCTGTGGGATTTTCCGCCAGATTGATCAGCAGGTTCATCTCGTGCAGGAAAAGGTTAGTGCTGTACTCGGCGGCGTAATACGGCGTGAGCACAAAGCCGACGTCGGCCAGACCATCCCGAACACCAGGGCTGGTTTCGGGCAGGCTGAGCAGTGACATTGCAAAGCCCTTGATGTCGATTTCGCCGTCGGATCGCTCCGCCACAGCGGCGGCATACTCGTCAACCGCGATCCCGATTGCAGAGGTGTTCGGGTACCCGTAGGCAAAGTTCAGGTTCTCTTTGGCCGCCAGCGGTGATGCGGTGGCCACAGCCACCCCAAGTGCGGCGACGGCGAGTGTATTCGACTTTATTGTGTGCTTCATATCTGCTCCTCCCGAGCGTTAATCGTCAAGAATGCCGACGCCGTGGCAGTGGTACTCTCATTGGGCAAAACAGACTGCAGGATCGTCTCCCGCGTCGCTCGCCCCGTCCCTCCCAAAGACACTTCGGCAAAAAACATTCCCTTCGGTATGTTTATAGATCAACGTGTCAGCGGGAGTGTCAAGGCGCTTCGGGCGAACCCTTCTTGATTTCCGTAACGGAACTCTTGAACAATGGAGATCGAGCCGCCTGCGGCGCGGTGACAGGTCCGCAAGACGCAGTGTTCGAGACCATGAGATGGAGACCCCATGAATGCGAGAGACCCAAAATTGACCCCGCGAAAAACGGAAAGTCGACAGCAGATCATCGAGGCTGCGGCCCTTTGCTTTATGAAATACGGGATCGAGAGGGCAACGATGGATCACGTGGCGCGTGAGCTAGGCGCGACCAAGGGGCGGGTGTATCACCACTTCGGATCTAAGGATGAGATCATTTTCGCCGTCCATTTCCAAGCCATGCAGTTTTGCTTTGATGCGGTCCTGCCACTGGTCAGCGAACCCCTGCCCGCCAACGAGAAGCTGCTGGCGATGGCAATGGCGCATGGGCGGGTGATGATGGAGACTCTCCCCTTCCAGCGCAGCATTCGCCAAGGTGTAAACAGCTATCTGCACGGGCATGAAATCAAAGAGAACCGGACGGTTTTGAACGAGTTGATAACCCGTCGCAACGATTACGAGAACTTGTACCGCGAAGTATTGCAGCAAGGTGTGGACGACGGCACGCTGTCCGTGCCCGACGTCGCCATCGCAGGGCGTGCGATCATGGGCGCTCTTAATTCTCTGGTGGATTGGTACCGGGTCCGCCCCGAGCAAAGTCGTGCGGACCAGATGCGCATCGCCGACACCCTCGCCGCGACCATCATCAAAGGTTTACTGGCTTAAACCATTTCGCGCAGCGTCTTTTTGACAATTTTGCCATTCGCGTTGCGCGGCAGCGGATCGGCGCTAAACGTCACGAAATCGGGCGTTTTATAGTCGGCCAGATGCGCCGCACAATGCGCTTTTACCGCTGCGACATCAAACGCTGGGTTGTTGGTGTGTACGAAAACATGCAGTTTTTCCCCCAACACCGGATCAGGCTGGCCGATCGCCGCGCATTCAATGACGTCGATATGCGCCGTCAACGTATTCTCGACCTCGGCGCTGTAAATGTTATAGCCCCCGCGGATAATCATATCTTTGCTGCGGTCATGAAGGCGGACAAACCCGTGAATGTCGCGTGATCCAATGTCACCACTTTTCCAGAAACCGTTGTGAAATTCTTGCGCTGTCTTTTCGGGATTGTTCCAGTAGCCGGGCACGACCATTGGCCCTTTAATCCACAACTCGCCATGTTCATCCGAGCCGACATCGCGACCTTGGGCATTGACAACTCTGATCTCTGCGCAAGGCACGGCAATGCCAATACTATCGGATCGCGTGGCCCCAAGACCCAAGGGCAAAATCGTCGCCGGTGAGGTCAGTTCGGTCGATCCGTAAGCATTGACCAAGACCAGATCAGGCAGTTTCTCACTGAGTTCCTCTATCGTCGATTGCGCCATCGGGGCACCGCCATAGCCACCAATCCGCCAATACGACAGGTCATAGTCCGCGACCTCGCAGCGCAGCAAAAACAGATTGTACATCGCTGGCACCATCAACGTCTGCGTAACCTTCTCGCGCGCGGCGAGGGCCAAAAATTCATCGGCCTTGAACGCGCGCATGATCACGCTGCACCCCGCCGTGCGCAGCATCGTGAAAAGCGTCGCCACCAACCCGGTCACATGGGAGGCAGGCACCGCCAATAAGGACCGCTCGCCCGCTCCAAGCTCCATGCAAAGCTCGAAATGCATCGCAGAGTGGATGATATTCAGATGGGTCAGCATCGCCCCTTTGGGACGCCCTGTGGTGCCTGACGTATAGAGAATAACTGCGGTTTCCTCCTCCTCGACGCTTACAGGCACCAGCGCAAAGTCGGAAGCCGCAAGCGTTTCATAGTCCTGCGACCCTGCCGAGGTGCCGCCAACACTGAACCGGTTTTGCAGCGCGGGCAGATCAGATTGGGAAGGCAGCTTTTGTGCAATACCAGCGTCGTGAAACAGCACGGAGGCACCGCTATCATTCAAAATCTCTTTTAACTCAGGCGTTTGTTCGCGCACGTTAATCGGGACAGCAACAGCGCCGATCCGTAGGCTCGCAAGCAGAACCACCAAAAATTCAGGACCATTTGACAGCAGAAGCGCCACCCGATCGCCTTTGGTGACGCCCATCTCCGCAAGCCCGGCAGCGATCGCATCAATCTGTGCATCAAGCTGGTGATAGGTTAGTCGAATATCATCGCATACCAGTGCTTCACCATTTGGATTGCGGGCGACTGCCTGACGCACCATCGCGTTCAAATCCGATGGCCGGAGCGAAAAGCATTTGATATCTGCCCTGTCGAAATGTGTTTCGGTGGCGATCTGATCTAAAATAGTCGCGGGCCAATCTTGCATGAACAATCCTCCCAGTTCAGTCCGTCACACCCTTGCAACCCACGGCAGTAGATTTCAATAATGATTCTACGCACGCATTTTGAGGAGCGAACTTTGATGAACATCGACGACGCAATGGCATCGCGCCGCAGCATAAGGGGCTTTCAAGACAAGCCGGTGCCCAAGGAAATCATCGAAGAAATTATTGCTCTGGCAAATCGCGCGCCGTCGTCGATGAACACACAGCCCTGGCATTTTCATGTTCTGACAGGCGCCCCGCTTGAAAAAGTGCGCGAGGGCAATTCCAGCCGGATGCTCAGTGGCGTGCCGCCTGTGCGCGAAATTACCGACCACGGGGCCTACGCCGGACCGCACCGTGACCGTCAGGTTGAAATCGCGAAACAGCTTTTTGCCGCAATGGGCATTGCGCGCGACGATAAGGAAATGCGTCAGGATTGGGTGATGCGCGGTTTCCGGCAATTTGATGCGCCGGTTTCCATTGTCGTGACGTTCGACAAATCACTCGATGGCGGCACCATCGCGCACTTTGACCTTGGCGCGGTGACTTACGGACTTGTACTGGCGGCTTGGGCGCGTGGTCTGGGCTGCGTGATAAACGGCCAAGGCATCATGCAAAGCCCGGTTGTCCGTGAACATGCACAGATCCCCGAGGACGAGGTTATCATGACCTGCGTGGCCCTTGGCTGGCCGGATGAGGATTTCTCGGCCAACGCAGTGGTGTCGACCCGCCGCGACGTGAATGATGTCGCAACTTTTGTGGGCTTCGACTGATAGAATTGGCGCGGGCATCCTCAGAGGACCAACTTGACGTTGTCATCTAAGGGTGCCCGTAAGCCGATGAGTGCCAAGCACGGCATTTTGCGAAACATAGTTCCGTCATGCGGGATTGGCAGTCCCGAATTTTATCCCTAGTCTATCTCCTGAGGGAGAGTCGTGCCCGCTTCCTCGAGGAGGAGATGCGCGGCTTAGCAGACTTGGGAGGGTCGCCATGACAGTCACAGAAGGCCAGCCGATCTCGGCAGCAATGACACCGGCTGAAGCCGCCGCGCATGTCGTTGCCACCAATCCCACTTTTGCCGTGGCTCCCGCAGTCATCCGCGGCACAACGTTCAAAACCTTCAAGAATATACCCGCGACGGTGCCCGCCCTAATGGCCGCAGGCCGCGCCCAACATGGCGGAGGTGCGCTCGACTATTTGCTCTATGAAGGCGAGCGCTGGACTTATGGCGAATTCTGTTCCGAAGTGAACCGGATGGCGCAGGCGATGCAGTCCGCTTTCAGCGTCGGCAAGGGCGACCGCGTTGCCATTGCAATGCGCAACTACCCTGAGCTGTTAACGCTCGTACTGGCTATTTCGGCCACCGGAGCCACGGTCGTTTTCGTCAACGCATGGTGGACCACCAGCGAACTGGAATATGCGCTGCGTGACAGTGGCGCCCGCCTGGTATTTGCCGACGGCCCCCGCGCCGAGAGATTAGCCTCGCTTGTCACCCCCTTGAACCTGACCGTTGTCGGCGTGCGCGACGGCGAAGCGCAGGCGTCACAGAGCTATTCAGCGATGCGCGATAGCGCCTTTTCTGACCAGCCTCCCGAGGTCTCCATCGACACCGACGATGATTTCGCAGTGATGTATTCTTCGGGGACCACAGGGCATCCCAAGGGCGTCGTCCAAACCCACCGCGGCGCGGTAAATGCGGTGTTCAGCTGGTTGATGATGGCGGTGATGGCTCCGCTCGTCACCCCGCCCGCGCCTGATGCCCCGCCTGCCCCGCGCCCTTCAGCGCTTGTGGTCACACCCTTGTTCCACGTCACTGCGACCCACCCGCTGTTCCTGCTCAGCTTGGCGGCTGGCGCGCATATTACCTTGATGCGCAAGTGGGATGCCGAGGAGGCCGTAAGGCTGATCGAAGGAGAGAAAATCACGCGTTTCTTGGGCGTGCCGACACAGTCGGCCGAACTGATGCAGGCGGCAGCCGCGCAGGGCACCACGCTGCATACGCTCGACTATCTCGGCTCCGGCGGGGCCAAGCGGCCCGGCGCGCAGGTAGCTGAACTGGCCAAAGCCTTTCCAAACGCCGGAATCGCTACAGGCTGGGGCATGACCGAAACCAACGCGCTGGGGATCGGCATGATCGGCGACGACTATCTCAAGCGTCCCGAAAGTGCGGGCAAGCTCCACCCGCCTTTGCAAGAACTGCGCTTGCTGGATGACGCGGGCCGCGAGGTGCCAATTGGCGAGTTGGGTGAAATTACGGTCAAAAGCCCCGCAAATATGCGCTGCTATCTGAATAAACCAAACGAAACCGACGAGGTTTTGCAGGACGGGTGGCTGCGCACCGGCGATCTGGCAAAGATCGACCAAGAGGGCTACGTTACCATTCTTGACCGAAAGAAAAACATCATCATCCGCGGCGGTGAAAACATCGCCTGCCTTGATGTCGAGGGCGCTTTGCACCGACTGCCCGAGGTACGAGAGGCCTGCGCATTCTCTGTTCCGGACCTGCGTCTGGGCGAAGTTGTCGGCGCCGTTGTTCAGTTGCGTGATGGCTGCACGCTTACCTGTGCGCAGGTGGCACAAGCGCTTGAAGGTCAGCTTGCAGGTTTCAAACAGCCGCAATTTTTATGGACCCAACATACCCCGCTTCTGCGCGGAGCGACCGATAAAATAGACCGGCGCGGATTGCGCAAGGTCTGTCTGGAAAAGCACGAGGAAACGACATGACACCAACCGAAGACCAAATCGCCGCGTACCACGCGCAAGCGGGCAAAGCCGCTTGGAATGTTCCCGGGCTGGACGCCGAAACCCCGCGCCGCGAGATCAAAACCGTTGGCATTATCGGTGCCGGAACGATGGGCGGCGGCATTGCGATGAACTTCGCCTCAGCCGGTTATCAGGTGAAAATTGTCGAGACGGCACAAGAGGCCCTCGACCGTGGTCTGAAAGTGGTTCGCGGCAACTACCAGCGCTCCGCCGATAAGGGGCGCTTTTCGCAAGACGAAGTCGAAGCGCGGATGGACCGGTTTGACGGTCGGCTTTCACTGGCGGATCTGGCCGATTGCGATCTGGTGATCGAGGCCGTGTTCGAGAATATGGATCTCAAGCGCACGATCTTCACCGAGCTCGACAAGGTGGTGAAGAAAGGTGCGATCCTCGCGACCAACACCTCGGCTCTGAATATCGACGAGATCGCAGGCATGACAAGCCGTCCGGAAGACGTGATCGGCCTGCACTTCTTCTCTCCCGCCAACGTAATGAAATTGCTTGAGATTGTACGTGCAAAGCACACCGCAGATGATGTGGTCGCAACCTGTATGGATCTCGCGGGAACCATCGGCAAAGTCGCCGTGCTGGTCGGCGTTTGCCCGGGTTTTGTCGGCAATCGCATGCTGTTTGCGCGTCAGAAACAGGCAAACAAGCTGCTGCAAAAAGGTTTGATGCCGTGGGACGTGGACGCGGCGCTGAATGCTTTCGGGTTCAAGATGGGCCCTTTTCAGATGAGCGACCTTGCTGGCCTTGATATCGGCTGGTCGAAAGGTGCCACGACCGATAATCCGATCCGCGATGCGCTTTGCGAGCTGGACCGGCGCGGTCAGAAGACTCAAGCGGGTTTCTATGATTACGATGACGCGCGGCGCCCCATACCATCCGATGTCACCACCAAGATCATCAAGGACATTACCGGTGCCGATGCGTCGCGTATGAGCCAGGATGAAATCATTGAAATCTGCATCTATCCGATGATCAACGAGGCCTTGAAAATTCTCGAAGAAAATAAGGCACAGCGCCCCACTGACATCGATGTGGTCTGGCTGAACGGCTATGGCTGGCCCGCAGACAAGGGCGGTCCGATGTTCTATGGCGACATGGTCGGCGCGCAGGCGGTGCTGGACAGAATGGAGAAGTTGGGCGCCGATGATCCCGAGTTCGCCCCCGCCGGACTGCTACGCAAACTCGCCGCCGAAGGTGGCAAATTCACCGAGATTAACACCGGAGAGCTGAAGGTATGAGCTTTGACTATATTGTTACCGAAAAGCAGGGCCATATTCTTAAGGTCACCATGAACCGACCAGAGGTCTATAACGCTGTGCATTCGGACATGCACCACGAGATGGCCCAATGCTGGGACGACTTCGCCGCTGATGATGACCTCTGGGTTGCTGTGCTGACCGGTGCGGGTGACAAGGCTTTTTCGGCGGGGAATGATCTAAAAGCCACAGCGACCGGCGGCAACAAGCGCGGCACTCCGGCAAGCGGTTTCGCGGGGCTCTCCTCGCGCTTTGATCTGGAAAAGCCGATCATCGCCGCTGTGAACGGTTTCGCGATGGGTGGCGGTTTTGAGACTGCGTTAAGCTGTGACATCCTGATCGCATCGGACAACGCAAAGTTCGCACTGCCGGAAGTTAAGGTCGGGTTCTTTGCTGCAGCCTCAGGCGTGCAGCGGTTGTCACGCTATATTGGCCGTCTCGCCGCACAGGAGATGTTGTTCACGGGCCGGACAATCACGGCGCAGGAAGCGCTGGAGTTGGGCTGCGTCAATGAAGTGGTGCCGCATGCGGAACTGATGGACCGGGCCATGGCCAAAGCACAGGAACTGTGCTCGGTCTCCCCCTCGGCGGTGAAAGCCACCAAACGCGTCCTCAACCAAATGGCACGCGAAGACGGCATGGCGGGCAGCATTGGATATTCCCGCGAGGTCATCGCAGACCTTAGCAAAACAGAAGATTTCAAGGAGGGCGTAAACGCCTTTGTTGAAAAACGTAAACCCAATTGGGTCAACAGATAACCGATCGGCAGCCCCCGTCGCCGTGACCAAAGCTGCCCACTAACACCTGCCCTTCTAATGAAGGGTCCGAAGAATACTGCAAAGGAGGCACTTGATGCTTGATGAAAATAAGACACCGATGGAAATGAACAATCTGGCCATGTCCGACAAGGCCAAGCCGCTGTTGGAGGCGGTGATTAAACACATCCGTGAGAACGTCGATCCGATCACCGAAGAGTATTACCGGTTGGGCGAAGGCCGCGCCGATCGTTGGTCCCATGCCCCGGGCCAGCTTGAACTATTGGAAGGCGCCAAACAAAAAGCCCGCGATGCCGGACTGTGGAACTTCTTCTTGCCAAACGCCGAAACCGGCGAAGGTCTGTCCAACCTCGATTACGCCTATATCGCAGCTGAACTTGGCAAAAGCCCGTTGGCCCCTGAAACGCTGAACTGTTCGGCGCCTGATACTGGCAACATGGAAGTGCTTGAACGGATCGGCACGCCTGAGCAGAAAGAAAAATGGCTCAAGCCTCTGCTGCGCGGCGAAATCCGCTCCGCCTTTGCGATGACCGAGCCCGACATGGCATCTTCGGACGCCAAGAACATCAGCACATCCGCTGTGCTCGAAAATGGCGAGTGGGTCATAAACGGCGAGAAATATTACATCTCCGGTGCGGGCGATCCGCGGTGCAAGATCATGATCACGATGGTCAAAACCTCGCCCGACGCCGAGCCGTTTCGCCAGCAAAGCCAGATCCTGGTGCCCATCGACACCCCCGGTGTCGAAATCGTCGGCCCGATGCATGTCTTCGGCCATGACGACGCGCCCCACGGCCATATGCACATCAAATTCACCAACGTCCGCGTGCCAGAGGGGAACATGCTTTGGGGCGAAGGCCGGGGTTTTGAAATCAGTCAGGTACGCCTTGGACCTGGCCGCATCCACCATTGCATGCGCTCCATCGGGTCGGCAGAAAAGGCCTTGGATCTGATGATCGAACGCGGTCTTTCCCGCGAGGCATTTGGCAAGAAAATCATCGATCTCGGCAAGAACATGGAGACAATCTCCCGCGCGAAGATCGAGATTGAGGCGATGCGGCTGATGGTGCTGAAGGCGGCCAAGGCGATGGATACGCTCGGCAACAAAGAAGCCCGTATCTGGGTCAGCATGATCAAGGCGATGGTGCCCGAAAAGGTCTGCAACATTATCGACGAAGCGATGCAGGTCCATGGTGCGACAGGGATCAGCCAGTGGTCGCCGCTGTCCAATATGTACACCCAGCAACGCACCTTGCGCTATGCGGATGGTCCGGATGAGGTGCACCACCATGTTATCGCCCGCGCCGAGGTCAAGGATTACCAGTCCTCGAATGCCCGCACCAACCGTGCCCGCAAGGAAATCGCCACGGGCCGCACACGGGGCGGCGTATGAGTCTGTTTGACCTGACGGGAAAGGTCGCTCTGCTTACCGGTGCCTCAAAAGGCATGGGGCTGGCAATGGCGACAGCACTTGCCGAACATGGGGCCACCGTTGTGATTTCCGCCCGCAAGCAGGACCAGCTGGACGCAGCCGCCGAGGGGATTAACGCCCTCGGCAAAGGCCGCGCCTATGCTGTTTCGTGCAACGTCGGCCACAAGGAGCAGTTGCAGGAACTGGTGAGCCGCACCCACGAAAAAGCTGGCAAGATCGACGTCGTGATCGGCAATGCGGGTGTAAATCCCTACTACGGGAAGACCTCGGAAATCCCCGATGACGCCTATGACAAAACCATGAACGCCAACGTGAAGTCGAACCTCTGGCTCGCCCAGATGGTGGCCCCCGACATGATCGAAAAAGGCTCGGGTTCGATGGCGTTCACCTCCTCCATCGGGGCGTTCAAGCCATCTGTGATGCTGGGGACCTACGGCATGTCAAAGCTTGCGCTGATTGGCCTGTGTCGCAATCTGGCGGCTGAATTCGGACCCAAGGGTATTCGTTTCAACGCGATTTGCCCCGGTTTGGTAAAGACCGAGTTTGCCCGCGAGCTTTGGGACAATCCGGAGGTCGAAAAGCGCATCATGGAAGAAATTCCCCTGCGGCGTCTGGGCGAGCCGGAGGATTTTGCCGGTCTTGCCGTTTATCTGGCGTCCGATGCGTCCAAGTACATGACCGGACAGGCGCTCACCGTCTGTGGCGGCTCCAATATGTGGACATGATGCTATGGAACTGAAGGATAAAATCATCGTCGTCACAGGTGCGGCCTCTGGCATCGGCCGCGCCATGTGTCTGCGGTTTGCCGAAGAAGGCGCGCGCCATATCGCTTGTGTTGACCGCGACATGGCAGGTGCCGAGGAAACCGCCAAGATGATGGGCGGTACGGCGCATCAAGTGGACGTGCGGATCAAAGACCAGATCACTACCATGATCGACAAGGTCGAGGCCGAGACCGGCCCGATTGACCTGTTCTGTTCGAATGCCGGTATCTCGATCGCGGGCGGGGTTGAGGTCGAGGACGACGATTGGCAGCGGATCTGGGACATCAACGTGATGTCGCATGTCTGGGCTGCGCGTCATCTGGTGCCCAAAATGGCAGCTCGGGGCGGCGGCTATCTGCTGAATACTGCCTCCGCTGCGGGGCTACTCAATCAGGTCGGGTCGGCACCTTACGGCGTCACCAAGCACGCCGCCGTAGGGTTGGCGGAATGGCTGTCACTGACCTATGGCGATCAGGGCATTAAGGTCAGCGTGCTCTGCCCGCAGGCTGTTCGGACCAAGATGACCCGCGGCCATGAGGACCACGTCGCCGCGATTGATGGCATGATGGAACCCGGCCCTGTTGCCGACGCCTGTGTGCAGACCATCAGGGACGAAACCTTTTTGGTGCTGCCGCATCCCGAAGTCATGGGCTATATGCGCAACAAGACCGAGAACTATGACCGCTGGATCGGCGGTATGCGAAAGCTGAACCGCCGCTTCGGCCAGTTCTGACAAATTCTACAGGCGGGCTCAGAGGGGCCGCCTGCTTTCCCTCCCATCAAAGATTAAGGAGGCCGCAATGATCGGCTATGCAACCATCGGCGTTTCAGACATGGGACGCGCCAAGAAATTCTATACCGATTTGTTTGAATCCAAGGGCGCAAAAGTCGTCATTGACAGCGGGCGCATCGCTTTTCTGTCCTCGGGGCGCGACAAGCCCATGCTCGCGATGTGCGAACCCTATGATGGCAATGCACCGACCGCCGGCAACGGGGCGATGATCGCGTTTTCAGCAGACAGCAAAGAAGACGTGGATCAGATGTACGCGCGCGCCATCGAAGTGGGTGCAACAGACGACGGCAAGCCCGGTCAGCGCATTCCTGACCGCTTTTATGGGGCCTATGTGCGCGATCCCGACAACAACAAACTTTGCTTTTTCGTTTTCGGTTAATACGCAAAACCCGGCGGGCAGTCTGGCATATTTGACGGACTGCCTGCCGCGAACGCCTGGATGAAAAGGCTCGCCTCTACGACGTGGCTTTGGGTTTGATAGGGCGCACGAGCCCTTCTTGAGCTGTACTCGCTACCAATCTCCCGTCCGCCGAGAAGATCGAGCCCCGGTTAAACCCGCGCGCTTTGCCCGTCCATGGCGCGTCCAGATCGTAAAGATGCCAGTCAGAGAAATCGATGGCCCCATGAAACCACATCGCATGATCCAGACTGGCGCTCATCAGTGTGCCCTGAAACCACGTAACCCCATGCGGCCGCAGTGAAGACCCCAGCAAGTTCATGTCGGAGGCATAGGCCAGCAGGCAATGCTGCATCTGGGGGCCCTGCCCCTTTGCCGCCTCCATCCGGAACCATAAATGGTTACGGTCGTCAGTTTTATCGGGCGTAAAGAAATCGCGCGGGGCGACCTCGCGCAATTCTATCGGGCGCTCGCGCAGGAAATCCTCACGGTATTTTTCGGGGATTCTGTCAACGTTGCTGTCTCGTAAATCGGTGCGGGTCGGCCACTCCTCCGGACCCCCGACCTTTGGCATAGGATGCTGATGATCCCACCCCTCTTCGTCGACTTGGAATGAGGCGGACAGATTGAGGATTTGTTTGCCATGCTGGATCGCTACCACCCGCCGCGTGGTAAAGCTGCCGCCATCGCGGGCGCGGTCTACCTGATAAATCACCGGCACCGTTGGATCACCGGGGCGGATAAAGTATGCGTGCAGGCTGTGACAAAGCCGGCCTTCCACCGTCCGGTAGGCTGCCATCAACGCCTGCGCGATGACATGCCCGCCAAAGATGCGGGTGCTGGTTTCGCCCCCCGATCCGACGCCGCGAAACAGATCAACCTCAAGCGTTTCAATATTCAAAAGCTCAAGCAACTCGTCGGCAGCAGTAGTCATAAATGGCCCTTCAGGCAGGCACCCGTGCCGCAGCGTAGGCGATGAAAAAATCAAAACTTGCGGGATTGGCCATGCTATCGCGGTTCACGACCCTCTCCGCGTCGCCGCCCAACATGAGCTTTTTCACCGGAACCTCAAGTTTCTTTCCTGAAAGAGTGCGTGGAATTTCTTTTACTTCCACGATTTCGTTGGGAATGAACCGGGCCGAGACGTTTTTGCGGATCGCATCGTTGATCCGCGCCTTCATGGCATCGTCAAGCGTGGCCCCCTGCGCGGGAACAACAAACAGCGGCATGAAACTTTCACGGCCCAGAAATTCGAGGTCTACAACAAGGCTGTCGAGCACATCGTCTAGTCCTTCGACCGCCTGATAGATCTCCGCCGAGCCCAAGCGCAGCCCGCGCCGGTTGATCGTGGCATCCGACCGGCCATAGATCACGCTCGCGCCCTTGGCGTCGATGGCGATCCAGTCGCCGTGCCGCCACACCCCCGGATAGGTGTCAAAGTAACTCTCAAACAAGCGCGTGCCATCCGCGTCGCCCCAAAAGAACAAGGGCATAGACGGCAGCGGTTCGGTGCAGACCAGCTCCCCAACTTCGCCAACAACCTCATTTCCCGCCCCGTCAAAGGCGCGCACCGCGTTTCCAAGCGCCCGGCACTGCATTTCGCCCGCCCGCACAGCCATCGCCGGGTGGCCCAGAACGAACGCGCCCGCCAGATCGGTCCCGCCCGAAATCGGCGCCAGCCAGACGTCTTCCTTCACGTGGCGATACACCCAGTCGTACCCGTCACTGCTCAGCGGGGATCCGGTGGCCCCGATGGACCGCAATGCGCTGAGATCGACTTCCGCGCGCGGTGAGATACCAGCCTTCAGACAGCCGAGAAAGAAAGCCGCCCCCGCGCCGAAAAACGTCAGCTTCTCTTGGGCGGCGAAGCGCCAGACCTCAAGCATATCGGGATGGTTCGGCGCGCCATCAAAGAGCGCAACCGTGGCTCCCTGCCCCAAGGCCATCCACTGTGCATTCCACATGATCCAACCCGAAGAGGTCAACCAGCAGAACCGGTCTGCGCTGCTCAGATCGTGATGCAGGGATTGTTTCGCAGCCTCAAGCACCACGCCGCCATGGCCATGCACAATCGGTTTTGGATTGCCCGTGGTGCCGGAGGAATAGACGATCCACAGCGGATGATCGAAGGGGACCTGCGTGCTCTCGAAAAGCTGGTCGCTTGAGGTCAGGCTATCCCACGCCCGATGCCCCGCAGGCAGATCGCCGACGACATTCAAGGTCACGAAATGCTGCACAGAAGGCAGCCCTGCGTTGATGTCGGAAAGATAGGCGCGGCGGTCGATGGTTTTGCCCGCATGCACATAGCCGTCCTGCGCGATCAGCACTTTAGGCTCGATCTGGCGGAACCGGTCTAGCACTGCGACTTGGCCCATATCGGGTGCACAGATCGACCAGATCGCGCCGATGCTGGCGGTCGCCAGAAACGCGATGAGGGCGGTTTCGGTATTAGGGAGGATCGCGGTGACACGGTCCCCTTGCTCAACACCCATTTCGCGCAGGTGATGTGCAACCGAGGCGACCTGCGCGCGCAACTCACCCCAGCTAAGCTCGATGCGGCCACGGGTTTCTGACTGGCTGATGATGGCAGGCTGGTCTTCACGTCCTTGGGCGTTTTTCAGAATTTGATCGGTATAATTCAGCATCGCGCCGGGGCACCACTCGGCGCCGGGCATCGCCCTTTCGCCCAGTATCCGGTCATAGCGGCGGCTGGCCTGTACATCGAAAAAGTCCCAAATCGCCGCCCAGAACCCTTCAAGATCGGTCACGCTCCACTCCCAGAGAGCATCGTAATCGTCGAAGGTCAGGTCCCGCGTTGCCGACAAGAAACGCTCGAATTGCGCCATTGTTGATTGCCCGGCGCGCTCCGCAGTCGGGGTCCACAGGATTTTGTTCATGTCATCGCTCCGTGCACCAGCGCCTTGAGCTCTGATCGGGCCGGATAGGCGCTGCTGGGAATAAGTTGAGTGAAAAACAACACCGATAGATCGGCAACCGGATCAATCCAGAAGAAGGTCGACGCCATGCCACCCCAGCTGAAATCGCCGACGTGTCCGGGGCAACGCGCCCGCGCCGGATCAAGCACAACAGCGCCCCCGATCCCGAAGCCCATGCCCTCCATCGGTTGTTCGGCAAAACTGGAGGGGCCCATGTCCGCTATCTCGCCGCGCAGATGGTTGCGCATCATAAACTTCAGCGTCTTGGGGCCGATAATCCCGTCGCCGCCAGTGCGCAGGCTCTCGGTGAATTTAAGGTAGTCATCAATGGTACCGACCAGCCCGCCGCCACCACTTTGCAGGGTTGCTGCAAGAAAAGGGCTGGCGTCGGAGCCGTCTATCAACCTCAGCGTATCTGCACCGTGGGTCGCGCGCCCCGTCGTAAAACCGCCCTCGGCGAGTGGCGTATAGCAGGCGGCGAACCGGTCGCTTGAAGCCTTCGGCACCGAAAAACGCGTCTCCGTCATGCCAAGCGGTTCAAAGATTTCTTGGATGAAATATTGCTCAAGCGTTTTGCCTGTCACAACCTCCACCACGCGCCCGATGATGTCGATGCCGACCGAATATTCCCAGCGCCGCCCCGGCGCAAAGGCGAGCGGCAAGCTGGCGGCCTTGCTGCACATTTCCGCCAAGCTGCCTTGGCTGGGCCTGAACTCGATTCTACGTTCCATCATGGCGCGCCCCACAAGGCCCGGATTGAACGCATAGCTAAGGCCCGATGTATGTGTCAGCAGCTGGTGCAGGGTCGGCGCCGCACAGGGGGCGGTCTGGTCCAGAGATTTGGCCTCCGGCACAAGCGCGTGCATGTCGGAAAACTCGGGAATAAACTCCGACACTGGGGTGTCGAGATTGAACAATCCTCGCTCAACCAGTTGCATCAACGCCACCGACGTCACCGGTTTGGTCATCGAGTAGATGCGGGCGACCGTGTCTCGCTGCCATGCGGTCTGCGTTGCCAGATTGCGGTGACCGCAATCGTGATAATAAACCTCACGCCCCTGATGGGCTATAAGAACCGACGCTTTGGCAAACCGGCGTCCGTCGACATAGCCCTGCATCCAGTCGGCGATGCGGGTCAGCCGCGCGTTGTCGAACATCAGACCTCCAGCCACTCCTTGCGCACATCATCGCGCAACTTCAACTCGGCGGGGGTGCCTTCAAAGACCACCTGACCGTGCCCCATAACATAGACGCGATCCGCGATATCCATGGCAATCGACAATTTCTGTTCAACCAGCAAGGTCGAGATGCCGCGCTTGGCGATTTCCTTCAGGACCTCGGCCACTTTTTGGACCATCTGCGGGCTCAGCCCCTCGGTTGGCTCGTCGATCATGACGAAATCGGGGTCGCCCATCAGGGTCCGGCACATCGTCAGCATCTGCTGTTCGCCCCCCGACAGGACCGAGGCTTCGACATCCGCGCGGCGGTCGAGGTTTTCGAACATGTCGAACATCATCTGCATCGACCAGCGTCCGGCGCCATCCTTCTGTCCGGGTTTCAGGCCCAGCGTCAGGTTCTGGCGCGTTGTCAGACCGGGGAAGATATCGCGATTTTCCGGCACGTATCCGATGCCCATATTCGCCACTTCATAGGCCTTCTTGCCAGCAATCTCCTGTCCCTTGAACTTGACCGAACCATGCGGCTCAACCTCCCCCATGATCGCTTTGCAGGTGGTGGAGCGGCCAACTCCGTTGCGGCCCAGAAGGGCGACAATCTCGCCCTCCTGCACATTCATCGTCACCCCCTGCAAGATGTGGGATTTGCCGTAATAGGCGTGCATGTCTTGAACTTCGATCAATGTTCTGCCTCCAGCGCAGCACCCAGATAGGCTTCTTGAACCTTGGGGTCGGCGCGTACAGCCTCAGGCGCACCTGTGGCGATGATTTCACCGTAGACCAGCACACTGATCCGATCAGCGAGGCCAAAGACCACCCCCATGTCATGTTCCACCATGATCAGGGTCTTGCCTTCGGTGACCTTCAGGATCAGGTCGGTAATGTAGTCGGTTTCCGAATGGCTCATCCCGGCCGTGGGCTCGTCCAGCATGATGACATTGGCGCCGCCCGCGATGGTAATCCCGATCTCGAGGGCGCGTTGCTCGGCATAGCTGAGCGTGCCCGCAGGAAGATCGCGACGGTTTGCAAGGTTGATCTGCTCAAGGATCGCCTCGGTGCCTTCGGTCAGCTTGCGACTGCGATTCACAAAGTTCCAGAAGCTGTACTTATAGCCTTGCGCCCAGAGCAGAGCGCAGCGGACGTTTTCAAAGACGGTCATCTTCGGAAAGATATTGGTGATCTGGAAAGATCGGCTTAGTCCGCGCCGGTTAATCTCGAACGGTTGCAATCCCGTCAGGTCCTCCCCGTGCAGCTTCACCGTACCGGCAGAGGGCGGAAACCGCGCTGTGATCAGGTTGAACAGGGTGGATTTCCCCGCTCCGTTTGGCCCGATGATCGCATGGCGTTCAGCCTTGCCGATAGACAGATCAATGCCGCGGATGATTTCGGCCTTGCCAAAGTTCTTCTTCAGGCCGTTCAACTCAAGCGCCGGAACACTCATGCGCCACCTCCTGCCGTGTTGGCCTCGTTCCAGGCTTCTTTAAGGTCAGGTGCCGTCGCACGGGCGATGCCCAGACCGATGATGGTGATCGCGCCAGCAATGAGCCAAGGCAGCAAGGTGTGGCTGTCAAACGTCGTCCAGAAGACGGTCATTTCATTGTCGCCCGTTGCGGCATGCCGGTAGTGGAACGTCATCTCGACAAGCGCTGCCAACCCCAAGACTCCAATCGCTGCCGGTATCAGGGTCTTGATGTAGGGCATCACCAGATGCCCCGCTTTGCCAAGCTTGAAGACCGGCACATGCATCATCAACAGACCAGCAAGCCCGCCCGGGAAGAACATGACTGTCGCCAGAAACAACGAGCCCGCATAAAACGCCCAAAGCTCGGTCTGGAGGCTGAGAACCGTCTGGACCAGCGTGAAGACGACCGCGCCAATGATCGGACCAAAGAAAAATCCGACCCCGCCGAGGAAGGTCACCAGAAGGATCACGCCCGAAGATGTTGTGTTAAGGTTCTCTTCGGTCAGAATTTCATAGTTGATGGCAAACAGCCCACCCGCGATTCCGGCAAAGAAACCGGACGCTACAAAGCTGTAAAAGCGTACCCACCGCGATGAATAGCCAAGGAACTCTGCGCGCTCGGGATTATCACGCACCGCATTCGCCATGCGCCCGACCGGCGTGCGGCTCCACAGGAACATCAACAGTGCCGATACGATGACCCAAGCCGCCGTCAGATAGTACACCTCGATCTGTTGCAGGAATTCGACGCCAAAGAATGGTTGCGCATAGGTCCGGTCGCCTGAAACACCCTCTTCACCGCCGAAGAAGGCGACGATGATAACCGAACTCGCCGCGATCAGTTCGCCGACACCCAGCGAGATCATCGCAAAGACCGTGCCGGCAGAACGCGTCGAGAAAGACCCGACGATCATTGCCAACCCCATGCCGAACAAGCCTCCGAAAATGGGCAATATGACCAGCGGGATACTGGCGAAGAAATCCGTCATGTTCATGATGTGCATGCAGGCAAAACCGCCCACACCTGCATAGACCGCATGGCCGAAGGACAACATGCCCGCCTGCCCCAGCAACATATTGTAGGCGAGTGCAAAGATGATGGTGATCGACATCTGGTTCATGATGGTCAGCGCCGAGTTATTGGTGAACACCAAGGGCAAGAACAGCAGGACCAGAATTGCAATGACCCAGGGGGCCACGGCGATCATCGGTGTTTGCATCCGCATCCGCTGCGAGGCGTCGGCGGGGTTTGTGGTAATTTGCTCATCGGGCCGTGCGCCCTTCACATCTGTAACTGGATCAATCATGACTCACGCTTTCCGAAAAGACCTTGTGGGCGGAAAATCAGAATGAGAACCATCAGGATATACGGCAGGATGTCCGCAATCTGCGGGCTGGTCAGCGCCCAGAAATCCCGCAGCGGGTTGTCAGAAAGATTTTCGGGCGTCGCGATGCCGATGGCATTCAGGATGCCCTCCATTTCGATGTTGTAAGATTTAGCGAAGGTCGTGATCCACCCGATCAACAGCGATGCCACCAAAGCACCCCAAAGCGACCCCAGCCCGCCAATCACGATTGTGACGAAAACGATGGAGCCAAGCACAAAGGCCATGCCCGGGAAGGTCCCCAATACCGGACCGGCAATCACCCCTGCTACACCCGCAAGCGCCGTGCCGACACCAAAGACCCCCATAAAGATCAACGGCACATTGTGACCCAAGGCTTCGACGGTGCGCGGATAGCTTAATGCGGCCTGAATGATCATGCCGACACGCGTTTTGGTGAGGACAAACAGCAGCCCCAGAAAGATCCCGACGGATACAAAGATCATAAAGACCTTGAACGCGGGGATCGAGTTTCCGGAGATTGAGAAAGCGGTGAAGTTCAACACGTCAGGGACGTTATAGGGCATCTGGTTCTTGCCCCAGATGAATTGCACCAACTCTTCGATCAGCAGGGCCAGACCAAAGGTAAAAATCAGCTCGGGGACGTGCCCGTATTGGTGGACGCGCCGCAGCCCGTAGCGCTCAACTCCGGCGCCAATCACCCCGACGATCAGGGGCGCGATCAAGAGCCCTAACCAGAACCCCAGCGCGAGGCTGATCTGATAGGCGAAATAGGCGCCAAGCATGTAAAAACTGGCATGAGCGAAGTTGAGAACGCCCATCATCGAAAAGATCAGGGTCAAACCGGCAGACAGCATGAACAGCAGGAGTCCGGTAACGAGCCCGTCGATGAGATTGACGAGTATGAGGTCCATGTGGCCCCTCCGGTAGAGTAATGGTACAAATACGAAAGCGTAGCTTGCCCTCCGGAACCGGAGGGCAAGCGTTACGTCAGGAAGCGGTTACGGGCGCTTCATTTCGCATGTTGTGGGGCTGTCCATGGACGCCATTTCGACAGTGGATTCGTTCTTGATGCCGTAGCCCGACTGGTCATAGTCGAAATCAAGACCGTCATTGGTATGAACGCCGACATGCATATCCTGGATCAACTGGTGATCTTGTGGACGCATAAAGAGCTTACCGCCCCACATGCTTTCATACTCCATGCTTTCGAGCGCTGTCGCCACGGCGACCACGTCGTCAGCAGTACCGGCTTCCTCGATGGCTTGTGACAACATGCCGATCGTGTTGAAGATCCGGCTCTGGTCGATGTTGCCATCGGGATATTTTTTGAGGAAGGCGTTATAAAGTTCACGCGCTTCTTCGGAGCCAATCGGGTTGATGGACCCCTGCGAGATCAAGCGGATGCGATCTTTGCCGCTTTCGCCAAATGCCGCCGTGATGCCAGAGCCCGCTGCATAGTAGGTGTAAATCGGACCCTCAAAGCCATTCTCGATGATCGATTTGCCGAGACCCAGCATATCCGCGCCCCAGTTACCTGTGATCACGGCATCCGCACCGGAGGAGACGACCTTACGCGCATAGGGCGTGAAATCCTTCACCTTGCCGATCGGGTGCAGTTCGTCACCGACGACCTCGATCTCGGGGGCCTTGTCTTTCAGCATTCTATTGGCCGCATCGGAGACCGCTTTGCCGAAGGAGTAGTCCTGCCCGATAATATAGACCTTCTTGATGTCTTTGTTTTCAACCATGACATCGGTCAACGCATCCATTTTGATGTCTGCATTGGCGTCAAAGCGGAAGTGCCAGAAGTTGCACTTTTCGTTGGTCAGCGCCGGATCGACGGCGGCGTAATTCAAAAACAGAACACGGCTGTCAGGGTTGCGCTTGTTGTGCTTTTCGATGGCTTCGGTCAGCGCGTTCGCAACGCCGGAGCTGTTGCCCTGAACGATAAAGCGGATGCCTTGGTCAATCGCGACCTGAAGCTGGATGAGCGATTCCTTGGGGCTGATCTTGTTGTCAAAGCCGACAACCTCCATCGTCTTGCCATCCAGCAAACCGCCCTTGTCGTTCACCATGTACTCAGCTGCGAATTCGAACTGGTGCAGGCCATTGGTGCCCGTGCTGGCAAAAGGGCCAGACAGCGGATCAATGAAAGCGATCTTGATATCGGCCGCAAAAGCGCTGCTGGCACCGATGATCAGTGAAAGTGCAGAGACTGCACCGAATTTAGTGATGTTCTTCATAAGTCCTCCCGAGATGTGGCCCTACGCTGTTTGCGAATTATTTTAGATTTTGTGGGCCTTGGAGAGGAGACTTGCACACCCCGTGAATCTGTCAAGTAAACTCAAATGATGGTGGAGATCAAAAAAGCGGCATTTGGGGATGCAAGCAGCCAGATCGGCAGGCAGACCGCTCACCAATTGGTCCGGGAACGCAACATAAGCCTTTGAAGGGTAACAATTTTAAATATATGAAAAGAATTCCCCGCCGACGCGCAACATTTGTTATGCTGTCTGAAGAAATCTTGAAGTTTTTATTCTGGCGGCGTAGCGGGTAATCGACCAAACGTCGATCTGTACCGCAGAGCGGAACTGACGCCCGCAAAATCTCGTGAATGCTCCGAACGCCGAATCCGACCCTTGTCAGGGTTTGATCGTCAGCCGCGCAGCAGCGGCGATGAGTCGATCAGAATAGACGCCTTCAAGCTGCTTGGGTTTAACCCGATGTGCCGGCCCCCCGACATTCAGGCCGAAAACACGACCTTCCTGAAACTGGGTAATTGGCACGGCGATGCCGTTCACATCCGCACGCCAATTGCCGTAGCCGGTGCAAAAACCCACTGCTGTGAACTCGGTGATTGCTTCTTGCATCAGACGCCGGGCCTCGGCCTCTTCTTCAAGGCTTTGCGCACGCGCAAACTCCAGCGCGCGGTCACGTTGCTCGTCAGACATGCCCACAAGAATGGCCTTGCCGATTGCGGAGCGGAACAGGGGCAACTGCGAACCGACACGGATTACCAGCGATACATCCTCGCTGGATGTTTCTGTCGCGATGTAAACCACTTCGGTTCTGTGCTGCTCCCCCAGAGCGATTGTAATGAACGGGTTGGGCCCGTCGTCCCGCAAGCTGCGCATTTCGGGTGCAGCGCGGTCACTGATATCCATCGAGGAGAGCGCCGAAAAACCAAGTTGCAACACGCCCGAACTTAACCGGTAGGTCCCTGCCCGCAAATCCGCGACCAGATAATCCAGCGCGCAAAGCGTATGGGTCAGCCGCGAGATTGTCGCTTTTGGCATTCCGGTCCGCTCGGCGAAGTCGCCGTTCGTCAGCGAAACTTCGTTGCCCCGAAAGCATCGCAGAATTTCCAGTCCACGGGCAAGTGCCGTGACAAAATTCCGGTCTTTGCTGGCGAATTCGGGATCGAGCGTCTCCATGCGTTATTTCCTCTCCAGAGCATCAAGACCATGTTGCGCAAAAACCGGAACATACTGCCCGACTTTCATCGCCCGCTCGGGGTTGGACGCATTGCCATCAAGCGCGCGCTTTAGCACCCCTTGGATAATCGCGGCCATACGGAAAAAGTTGAAGCCGAGGAAATAGCCAAAGTTATCGACGCCGCCGAGCCCACGCCGCTTGCAATACTGCGCGATGAAATCTTCATCCGATGGCAGGCCGAGGGCGGCACGGTCGAGCCCTGCCATCCCGCGCCCCTCGGGGCCTGCCGGCATCTGCCATTGCATGATCACCGCTGCGAGGTCGGCAAAGGGATGCCCCGTCGTAGAAAGCTCCCAATCCAGCACCGCACGGCAATCCGTGGTTTTGGCGTCAAAGATCAGGTTATCGAGCCGGTAGTCGCCGTGGACCAACGTGCGCTGCCCGTCATCAGCAGGCATTTCTTCTGCCAGACGTTTCATCAAAGCATCCATCGCAGGAATAGCTTTGGTTTCAGACGCCTTGTACTGCTTGCTCCACCGGCCAACCTGACGCTCAAGGTAGTTGCCCTCGGGTCCGTAGTCGGCAAGCCCGCGTTTTGTGATATCGACGTCATGTAGCGCGGCGAGCACGCGGTTCATCTCGTCGATGATGCGCCCGCGGTCGGCCGCCGACACATCCGGCATGGAAGGCTCGTTGAAATTTCGGCCCGGTACATGGTCCATGATATAAAACATCGACCCGATCACGCTGTCGTCTTCGCACAGCAGATGCATCCTGGCGACCGGCACATCACTATCCGCCAGCGCGCTTTGAACGCGAAATTCTCGGTCAACGGCATGGGCAGACTTCAGCAGAATGCCCGGTGGCTTGCGGCGCAAGACATATCCGTGGTCAGGCGTTTTCAGCAGGAAAGTCGGGTTGGATTGCCCGCCTTGAAATTTGGTGACCTCGATCGGTCCCTTAAAACCCGGCAGGTTGTCTTGCAGATAGCGGGCAACCGCCGCCTTATCGAGAGTTTGTGTGTCACTCATCTTTTGACCTCAACTATAGCTGAGCAACGCCGCCGTTTCGGGCGTTGCAAAATGGGGTGTCGCGTTGAACTCGCTCAGCGAGAACAAGTCGCCGGAGAAGACAAAACGTGTGATCGCGCTGTTCTTGATCTGAAGGTTAAGCTGCATCATCTGGCTTGCAGGCGCCCCTAAGGAGGCAGCAACAAGCTGGCCAATCACACCGCCCGAACTCACCATCAGTACCCGCTTTGACGCGGTATCGGTGGCAAAGCGGCGGGCATCTTCGACGCGTGAAGTGAACTCTCCCCATGTCTCTGACGGTCCTTCGATTGCATCGTCTTGCCATAGAAAGACAGTATCCCGCAGCGTTCTGAAATGGGTCTTGCGGTCCCCACGCACCAAATCCGGCACATCACCAGCAAACCGTGCACGCAGCAGGTCACCGAAATCATATTCATTCAGTCCGGCGTGCTCTTCGATGTCTCCGGCAAAGCCCATCTCGGTCAGCGTATCGCGCTGCCGCTCAAGCGTTCCGGAGATCAGACGGTCGGGAACCCAGTCCATCCCGCGCAACCATGTGCCCGCCGCACGGGCCTGCGTACGCCCCAAGTCTGACAAAACATCGTAGTTGTCCTGCCCGAAGGCCGCCTGACCGTGCCGGATGACCACTAGCTCAGCCATGCAGAACGCCTCCCGAATGATCTAATAATTTGTTGAACATCAGGAGAATTCTGCCGCGAGCTTTGCACCCGCAGCCGCATACTCTCGGGCGATGCGGTCAACGATATCCTTGGCGGGTCCAACAGATTTGACTGCCCCGATCCCCTGACCAGAACCCCAGATGGTTTTCCATGCCTTCGGCTTTTCCCGATCTGCCCCAAAATTCATCGACGATACATCGGCTGTCGGCAGGTTGTCTGGGTCCATGCCTGCATTCTTGACCGAGCCCTTCAGATAATTGCCCCAGACGCCAGTGAAGAGCGAGGAGTACACGATATCATCCGCACCACTCTCGACGATCATATCCTTATAAGCCGGATCGGCATTCGCCTCGTCGGTGGCAATGAACGGCGAGCCGGTATAGCCGAAATCGGCGCCCGCCGCCCGCGCCGCCAGAAGGCTCTCGCCCGTGGCAATCGCACCGGAGAGTGCAACCGGCCCGTTAAACCATTCGCGGATTTCGCGCATCAGCGCAAAGGGGGATTGCTGTCCGGCATGGCCGCCCGCACCTGCAGCCACCGCGACCAGCCCGTCCGCGCCTTTTTCAATCGCCTTGCGGGCAAATTTGTTGTTGATGACGTCGTGCATCACGATGCCCCCACAGGAATGCGCAGCCTCATTCACCTCGACCCGTGCGCCCAGCGAGGTAATCCAGATCGGGACCTTATGCCTGGTGCAAATTTCCAGATCCCGCTCTAGCCGCTCGTTCGAGCGGTGAACGATCTGGTTCACGGCAAAGGGCGCGGCTGGGCTGTCGGGATTGGCCTGATTATGGCGGTCGAGTTCTTCGCGGATCTCGGTCAGCCAAGTATCAAGCAGCGGATGCTCTCCTGCTCCCTCACGCGCGTTGAGCGCCGGAAACGACCCGACAATCCCCGCCTTGCATTGCGCGATCACAAGCTTTGGCACCGAAATGATGAACAGAGGCGAAGCAATCAGCGGGATGCGCAGACCCCGAAGGGCGTGAGGCAGATGGGTGTCGTCGCGAGGCATGGCATTTCTTTCAGGCGTTTGAGTAGCTGGGGAGAGAGCGGGCAGCGCCGCGCCCCTCTTATCAATTAGCAGGGTGTAGCAGGACAGTTCCGGCCGCCATAGCCCTCACGGGCCACGGCAGCCGGTTTCGCGTTAAAGGACCTCGAACAGGCCGGCAGCGCCCATGCCACCGCCCACACACATGGTGCAGACGACGTATTTTGCCCCGCGCCGTTTACCTTCGATCAGAGCATGACCAACCATACGGGCACCGGACATGCCGTAGGGATGGCCGATGGAGATTGCACCGCCGTTGACGTTGAGAATGTCATTCGGAATACCGAGTTTGTCGCGCGAATAAAGGACCTGAACCGCGAAAGCTTCGTTCAGCTCCCAAAGACCGATATCATCCATTGTCAAACCATGCGCCTTGAGCAGTGGCGGTACCGCGTAGATCGGACCTATGCCCATCTCATCCGGCTCAAGCCCCGCGGCCATAACGCCGATGTAGCGACCCAGCGGTTCCAGCCCCAGTTGTTCGGCCTTCTTGGCTTCCATGATGACCGACGCCGAAGCCCCGTCACTCAACTGCGACGCATTGCCCGCAGTGATGGTTTTGCCTTCTTTGATGTTGATGCCGTCTTTGAACACCGGTTGCAGACCCGAAAGCATCTCGGCTGTGGTGCCGGGGCGATTGCCCTCATCCTTCTCAAGGGTCACGTCATGTTCGGTGATTTCCTTGGTTTCACGGTTCTGCACCATCATCTTTGTCGAAAGCGCCACGATCTCATCGTCAAATTTGCCTGCCTGTTGCGCCTCATGGGTGCGCTGCTGTGATTGGGCGGCGTATTCGTCCTGCGCTTCGCGGCTGATGTTGTACCGCTGGGCGACAGTCTCCGCTGTTTCGAGCATCGACATATAGATCTCGGGCTTGTTTTCTTTGAGCCACGGGTCTGCCTTAACGCGCATTTCCGGGGTTTGGACCATCGAAATACTGTCAACGCCGCCACCAATGACCACATCCATACCGTCGGTGATCACCTGTTTAGCACCCGTAGCGATTGCCATCATGCCCGAAGCACATTGGCGATCCAGCGACATGCCCGCCACCGTCACCGGCAGCCCCGCGCGGATGGCGGCCTGACGGGCGATATTGCCTGCCTGATGGCCCTGTTGCAGGGCCGACCCCCAGATCACGTCCTGAATCAGAGCCGGATCAATGCCAGCACGCTGAACCGCATGTGAGATGGCATGACCGCTCAGGGTCTGCGGTGTCGTGTTGTTGAAAGCACCGCGATAGGCCTTGCCGATCGGTGTGCGGGCGGTGGATACGATGACGGCGTCACGCATGATGTTTCTCCCGATGAGTTTTAGTTACCAATCCAGCTTGAGCCCGCGGGCCTTGGCTGCATTGAGGGCATATTTCTTGGTCTGGCCGAAGGCATCGGGAATTTGCTCCTGATCCGTCGGGTCGGTGATGTCGGACCAACGGGCGGCCACGGTCTCAGGGGTGTTGTCGCCGTCCTCCAGCGTGATGCCGATGGTCTCGTAAATCCGCGTTTGCGCAAAGCTCCCTGCACCAGCCCCCAAGATAACTTGAGAGGGCGCATCTTCGCTGACCAGATACAGCAGACCCGGTGTGATGGTTTCCGGCGCGAGCAATTCCTGCGCGGTCTGCGGCAGCAGGTCGGCCGTCATGCGGGTCGCAGCGGTCGGCGCCAAGGTATTTACACGGATGTTGTCGCGCGCGCCTTCCATGTGCAGGACGTTCATCAGCCCCAGCATCGCGGCCTTGGCGGCACCGTAGTTAGACTGGCCGAAATTTCCGTACATGCCCGAGGCAGAGGTCGTTAGCGCCACGCGGCCATACTTTTGTTCGCGCATAATCGGCCAACAGGCATGGCAGACGTTTGCAGAGCCGATCAAATGAACATCGACCACCTTGCGAAAGGCGCTCATCTCCATCTTGGCGAAGGTCTTGTCCATAAGGATACCGGCGTTGTTGACGGCAATATCAATCCGCCCCCAACGCTCCATGGTTTGGGCAACCATGTCCTTCACCGCGTCTTCATCCGACACATCCGCACCATGGGCAAAGGCCTCGCCGCCCATCGCCTCGATCTCGGCCACAACAGAAAGCGCTGCGTCCGAAGACTGGCCGGAGCCGTCGCGCGCCACGCCAAGGTCGTTGATCACGACCTTCGCGCCCCGCTGCGCCAACCCCAAGGCGTGACTGCGCCCAAGACCAACGCCAGCACCGGTCACGATGGCAACGCGGTTGTCAAAACGGATATCACCCATCAGTGCAGTGCCTGCTCAAAAATGTTGGGGCCGCTCATCACGTTAATGCCACCCGATACGGGGATCACTGCGCCGGTGATGTAGCCGCCCCCGCGCCCGCACAGAAAGAGCATGCAGCCGCCGATGTCCTCGTCGCGGCCCACCCGCTGAAGCGGTACGTCTTTGCCAACTTTGCTGCGCATGTCTTCATCATGGGTAGCAAATGCCGTCATCCGGCTGACAAACGGTCCCGGCGCCAAAGCATTCACCGTGATCGCTTCACCCGCCAATTCCTTGGCAAGGATTTTGCTCAGATGGATCACTGCCGCTTTCGACGCGGAGTAGCTGTAGGCGCCATCGCCCATCTCGCGCTCGCCCATGACGGATCCGACGTTAACGACCCGCGCGGGATCATCGACGGTTCCTGAAGCCTTCAACATCGGCAGCAGTTTCTGCGTCAGATCAAACAGGCCCGCGACATTGACCCCCATCACCTTTTCCCACGCCTTGAAAGGGAAGCTCCCCATCGGTGCCCCCCAGGTGATGCCCGCATTATTCATCAGGATATCAAGCGTATCTGTACGCTCTTTCACCGCATCAACCAGCGCATCGACCCCGTCCTCGGTGCCCACGTCACCGGCAAAACCGATGACCTTACCACTGGCACCAAGCGCGTTCAGTTCTGCCGCTACGGCTTCGCAGGCGTCGCCCTTGCGGCTGGCGATCAGCACTGTGGCACCTGCGCGCATCAGCGCCTCTGCGGCCATGCGGCCAATCCCCGTGGCCCCGCCAGTCACAAGAGCGGTCTTGCCCTCCAGCCCGAACAGCGTCTGAATATCCATCTTAAAATCCTCTCAGTGCCGCGACGCGCTCGGCGTGATAGCTGTAGTCACCCAGCCATTCTGCCGCGACCCGTGCGCGTTTCATGTAAAAACCCATATCGTAGGCATCGGTCATGCCGATCCCGCCGTGCATCTGCACGCCTTCTTGCACCGCGAGCGTTGCCGTCGCCGTGGCCCGTGCCTTGGCCAGCGACACCGCAAGCGTGGCGTCACCGGGAGTCTCATCCAGCACCCGACCCGCGTTGAGAATGGCGCTGGCCGTCACTTCGGTCTCGCTCCACAGATGTGCTGCACGGTGCTGAAGGGCTTGGAAACGCCCGATCTCTGTGCCGAACTGCTTGCGCTCTTTAAGATACCCGACAGTCATGCCGAACGCGCCGGCCGCAAGGCCTGTCATCTCGGCGGCCAAGGCGGCCTGACCGGCCTGAAGTGCGGGGCGCAGAACGTCCATCGCGTGATCGACCTGACCTAGCACATCCTCGCCCGTGGCCTCGACATCGTCAAAATCAATCCGCGCCGCATCGCGGTCGTCGATCATATTCGAGGCGGTGCGCGTGATGCCGGAACGGTCGGCAGGAATGTCGAACAGCGTCAAGCCATCCGCGGTGCGGGCCAGTACCAGCAACCGGTCGGCCAAAGCGCCATCCACAACAAAGGTCTTTTTGCCGCTCAATCTAAACCCGTTGCCGTCTGAACGTGCTGCCATCTGGGTGGCATCAGGGTCGTGCTTGACCCCTTCGTCCACAGCAAGCGCATAGGTGACCTCGCCGCTGGCAATCCGCGCCAATGCCTGTTTCGCCCGCGCGTCGCTCACCTGACGCAGGGCGGTTGCGGCCATGACGGCAGTTGAAATAAACGGGGAGACGGCCAGCGTCTTGCCCATTTCCTGCGCAATCACATTGGCCGCGGTAAAGCCCATGTCGGACCCGCCCGCGTCTTCGGGCACCAGCACTCCGGCCCAGCCCATCTCGGCCATCTGCTTCCACAAGGCGGGATCGCCCCGCTGGCCATCATCGCGCATTTTGCGGAGCTTTCCGAGGGGCGCGGCTCCGTCAAGGAAGCCGCGCGCCATATCAGCCAACATTGTTTCTTCTTCTGTCAGGACAAGTTTGCTCATGCCGGAAGCCCCAATACACGGCGGGAAATGATGCTGAGCATCACCTCGCTCGTGCCCCCTTCGATACTATTTGCCTTGGTGCGCAGCCAGTCGCCTGCGCGGTTACCCACCGGTCCGTCCCATTCAAGCGCATCCGAGCCGCCTGCGGTCATCATTAATTCATGGCGCCGTTTGTTCAGCTCGGTCCCCATGTACTTCAGCATGGCAGAGGCATCGCCCGCACCCTGCCCTGCTTCGGCCTGATCCTTGTAGCGCTCAAGCGTCAGGCCAATGGCCAATGCGTCAATCTCACAACGCATCGCATCAGCGCGCAGCGTGTCACCCATCGTATCAAGCGTTTCGTTCAACACCGCGCCCAGCGCACGACCGCCACCCGACAATCCCGCCCCGCCGCCGGAAATCATCTCACGCTCGTGGGTCAGCAAATATTTGGCCACATCCCAGCCGCGATTTTCCTCGCCGACGATGCGGTGTTTCGGGACTTTGACATCGGTAAAAAAGGTCTCGCAAAACGGTGAGATGCCGCTGATCATCTTGATCGGACGGGTTTCAACGCCGCCCTCGGCCATCTCGATTAACAGAAACGAGATGCCTTTGTGCTTGGGCGCTTCGCGGTCCGTGCGCACCAACGCGAATATCTGGTCGGCCTTGTCAGCATAGGACGTCCAGATTTTCTGACCGTTGACCAGCCAGTGGTCTCCCTTGTCCTCGCCTCTGGTTTGCACATTCGCCAGATCACTGCCCGCACCCGGCTCGGAGTAGCCTTGGCACCAGCGGACTTCGCCACGCGCGATCGGCGGCAGATACTCCAGCTTCTGGTCGTGGCTGCCAAAGTGCAACAAGGCCGGTCCCAGCATCCAGATGCCAAAGCTCTCCAGCGGTGACCGCGCGCCGATGCGCTCCATCTCCTGCTTGAATATCTTTTCCTGTTCACGGGTCAGACCAGCGCCACCATATTCCTTGGGCCAAGTCGGGACGGTATAACCCTTCTCGGCACAGCGGTTCAGCCATTGCTCTTGCGCTGTACTTGTGAATTTCCAGTTGCGCCCGCCCCAGCAGATGGCATCCTCGGACATGCCGCTATCGCGCATCTCTACTGGGCAATTCGCCTTAAGCCATTCGCGGAGCTCGGCACGGAATCCATCGGACGTTTGACCAGTGCTCATTCATCTTCCTCCCATTTCGGATCAGCGTCTCTTCGCGGACGCCCATTCCGCACAGCAGAATTGCATTTCGAAATTCGATTGACAAGCCACTGGTGCGCTGACCCTACTGCGAGCCAGAAACGCGGAGGAGATGAAGACAATGAAAGCAATGCTCAGCCATGAGCCCGGCGGACCACAAACGCTGAAGCTGACCGAAATGGACACACCGGCGCCCGGCAAAAACGAGGTTCTCCTCAAGGTTCATGCTGCGGGCCTGAACTTTCCCGACACCTTGATTATCAAGGATTTATACCAGATGAAGCCGCCCCGCCCGTTTGCCCCGGGTGGTGAAGTTGCGGGCGAGATCGCGGCGCTCGGCGACGGGGTCGAAGGCCTTGCGGTCGGTGACCGCGTGCTGGCTATGACAGGATTTGGCGGCTTTGCCACGCACCTCTGTGTGGCAGCGGGCAAGGTTATGAAAATCCCCGATGGCATGCCTTACGACGAAGCGGCCTGTCTGGTTTTGACCTACGGCACGTCGCACCACGCGCTTAAGAACCGCGCCGAAATCGCCAAAGGCGAAACGCTTTTGATCCTCGGCGCGGCTGGCGGTGTCGGTGCTGCGGCAATCGAGCTCGGCAAAGCTGCAGGTGCACGCGTGATCGCGGCGGTTTCTTCTGAGGATAAGGCCGCGTTCTGCCGCGAATTGGGCGCAGACGAGACCTTGATCTACAGCCGCGATATGGACGACCGCGCAACGCAAAAAGAGTTCTCGGGCAAGATCAAGGAACTGTCGGGCGGTGACGGTGTCGATGTGATTTATGATGCGGTCGGCGGAGCCTACGCAGAGCCGGCAGTGCGTGCTTTGGCATGGAAAGGCCGCTACCTCGTGGTCGGCTTTCCGGCGGGAATCCCATCGATTCCCCTCAATCTGACCCTGCTCAAAGGCTGCCAGATCGTCGGAGTGTTCTGGGGTGCGCATACTGCCCGCGAACCTCAGGCCCATGCAGAAAACATGGCTGATCTGTTCCGGATGTACGCCGAAGGCAAAATCAAGCCCCGCATCTCTGCCCGTTTCCCGTTGGAAAACGCGGCGGAGGCATTGGAGTTAATGCAGGACCGGAAGGTTCTCGGCAAAGTCGTTCTCGACGTGGCCTAACGCCGATGCGTCTGGCAAATGCGAACCATATCACCCCCGACACCGGCAGAAGAGCTTCTGCCGGTGTCGGGGGTGACGGGGCCACTTGCCCGAGGCTAGAGGCCCAGTCTCTCCAGATGCGCCACATCGTTAAACCCGCGCGCGACCATCTGGTC
Organism: Sulfitobacter brevis; assembly: GCF_900112755.1. Classification (GTDB taxonomy): domain Bacteria; phylum Pseudomonadota; class Alphaproteobacteria; order Rhodobacterales; family Rhodobacteraceae; genus Sulfitobacter; species Sulfitobacter brevis. The sequence goes on from NZ_FOMW01000007.1 coordinate 50,062, forward strand.
TCCGTCTACAACGATCCGGCTGATAGAGCCGTTCGCCGCGCCGTTAAAAGCAAAGGGCCGCGCGCCTGTTGCGATCGCCATCGCGGCCCCGACGACGCCACCATGAACCACAACAGCAACAATCTGGTCTGGGTGCAGCGATGCAATGCGGCGCAAGCCGCGCTGGACGCGCTCGTGCAATTGCGCCGTGGTCTCGGCGCCGGGAATCTCCCCCCACTCGTGCCCGTCCTTGGCCCGCAGAAACGCAGGATCATTGGCTGCCGCGCGAAAACGGTACTCCCCGCCGTCCCAGTCTCCGAGATTGACCTCGCGCAGGTCCCTCTCGATCTTCGGCGTCAGGTTAAGCGATGTGGCCAGTGGTGCCGCCGTTTGATGGGTGCGCCGCATCGTCGTCACCCAAATCGCGCCGATCGCCAGATCGGCCAGACGCGCCGCAACGGCTTGGGCCTGCGCTTCGCCCTCCGGCCTCAGCCCTGGATCCCCCTGCCCCTCGACCATATCGAAGGGCACGCCACGCTGGGCGGCTTGCGTTTCGCCGTGCCGTATCAGGATCAAATCCGCCGCCCCTTTCGGAAGCGCGTATCTGTGCTGCCTTGCCTCGTCACTCATCCATAAATCCCCAAAGTATTTTCGCCACGTTAACGCCAAGGATACCAAAATGACAAACCGCCAGATTACGGTCGCAGCCCTGCCAAAAGGCCCACTCACCCCCGAAAACTTCGACCTGACAGAGACGGCAATGCCCATCTCTCAGGCGGGCGAGGTCTTGTTGCGGATCATTCTGATGAGCATCGACGCGGCCAACCGCTCATGGATGCAGGGCGCGACATACCGCGCGGCTGTCAAGCAGGGTGACGCAATGCCCACCTACGCAATCTGCGAGGTCGTTGAGAGTAAATCCGAACGCGTGGCCGTTGGCGAGATCGTCTCCGCCGAGGCGACATGGTCGGACTATATCGTCCTCCCCGCGCACAAAGTGATGAAGATGCCTGCCGTACCGCAGCTGTCCCACTTGATGAGCGTTTACGGCGTCGCGGGCAAAACCGCCTATCACGGGCTGATGTCCATTGGCCAACCTGAACCGGGCGAGACGGTGCTTGTCTCCGCCGCCGCCGGATCTGTCGGCGGCTATGTCGGGCAGATCGCCAAAGCGATGGGGTGCCGGGTTGTCGGCATCGCCGGTGGACCTGAAAAATGCGACTGGGTGGTGAAAACCTTCGGGTTTGATGCCTGCATAGATTACCGCGCGGAAGGTCTGTTCAAATCCTTGCGCAGCGCCTGTCCCAACGGCGTCGACATCTATTTCGATAACGTCGGCGGCGTAATCCTTGAGACGGCTTTGAACCTGATGAACGAAAAAGGCCGCGTCGTCTGTTGTGGTGCGATCAGCCAATACGAATCGACCGCGCCCACCGGACCGCGCAATTTGCCCGGTGCCATCGTGGTAAAACGCCTCAAAATGGAAGGCTTCATCGTGACGGATTTTGCAAGCCAGGATGCCAAGGCGATCCGCGGGCTGCAAACCTTGATCGATGCCGGAAAACTGAAAGTGACCGAAGACATCGTGGAGGGGCTGGAGAACGCGCCCGCCGCACTGATTGGCCTTTTAAACGGCGATAACAAGGGCAAGCGCATGGTGCGCGTGTCTGCTGACCCAAGCTAAGGAGAAAAACTATGTCATCCCTGCAGGCCGCCCTCGCCGCGAGCGAAAAACTGATTGATACCGAAGTTGGTGTGTCGAACTGGATACTGGTTGATCAGAAAATGATCGACGATTTCGCAAAGACAACCCACGACGTGCAATGGATCCACGTCGATCCGGCCCGCGCAAAAGCCGAGACCCCTTTCGGCGGCAGTATCGCGCATGGCTTTCTGACCCTGTCTTTGGCAAGCCGCTTTGCTTATGATTGCTTTGGCATGCTGCCCGGACAAACGATGGGCATTAACTACGGCATGAATAAACTGCGGTTTCTCAAACCTGTCGTCGCAGGAAGCAGGCTGCGCGGTCGGTTCACCCTAAAGAGGGTCAGCGCAAAAAGCGAAACCCAGCTATTGCGCGAGAACCGTCTGACCATCGAAATTGAAGGCGAGGAAAAACCAGCGTTGATTGCCGACTGGTTGGGAATGGCTGTTTTCGAAGACTAAGCTGGGATAGGGAGTAGAATGGTGCGGGTGGTGCGCTTTTAAGTAATGTTTCAGCGCAATCCAACCTGTACCACTTCCAGCGCAAATACCCTTTTTTTCACGGACATTCATGTTTCACCCTATTCCAGCCCGTTCCAAAGTATACCATATATAGTGGGTGGGTACAGAGGTGGACCAAAATGCGGAGCTTGCACAAACTAACTGCAGCACGCGTGAAAGCAGCCCTGCCGGGCAAATACTCGGACGGCGGAGGGCTTTGGCTGCACATGCGAGCAGACGGCGGTGGGCAATGGTTTCAGCGGGTAACAGTTCATGAAAGGCGACGAGAGATGGGGTTGGGTGCTGTCAAACACGTCAGCCTTAAAGAGGCGCGCGTTCACGCCGTGGAAAACCGAGCGCTGGTGCGCCAAGGTCTGGACCCTATCAAAGAGCTTGAACGCCAACAGCGCGACGCCGCCCGCAACATTCACCTCCTGAACGACATCGCGGCTGATGCCTTCGAAAGCCGCAAGGCAGAATTGAAAAGTGATGGCAAAGCAGGCCGATGGTTTTCACCGTTACAACTGCATGTGCTGCCGAAGCTCGGCAAAGTGCCGATGGTAGAAATTGATCAGCGGAATATCCGGGAGACACTGGCCCCAATCTGGCACACCTAAGCCAGCCCGGCTCAGAAGGCCATGGACTGGATTGGCATTTGCCTCAAAGACGCGGCAGCGCTCGGTCTAGACGTGAATCTCCAAGCTACTGACAAAGCCAAGGCACTCTTGGGAAATCAGCGGCACAAGGCAGCAAACATTCCGGCAATGCCGTGGCTCGAGGTGCCAGCGTTCTATAACAGCCTCAACGGCGGCACCTTGACCGAACTGGCGCTACGCCTATTGATCCTAACGGCAGTGCGCTCTGGGCCATTAAGATTCCTTCATGAAGATCAGCTAGGCGGCAACGTGTGGACAATCCCCGGTGACACTTTGAAGGGCCAGAAGGACGCCACTTCTGACTTCAGAGTACAATTGTCTCAAGAAGCGATGTTGGAGTACCCCCATCGGGTGTTCCAGTTTGAATGTTAATGCATGGTCAGCCTCTGGTCTATCGGCACCATGCTTTGTGACGCGGGCGGTAGCGCAGCGCGCTATGCGGTCTGACTGTGTTGAAGTGGCGCCGCCTACGCTCGATCAGGATCTGAGCTTCGCGTAACGTATAGAATACCTCGCCGTTAAGCAGCTCGTCGCGGAAGCGGGAATTGAAACTCTCACAGTAGCCGTTTTCCCATGGTGATCCTGGGGCGATGAATGCGGTTTTGGCACCAACGGCCCCAATCCAAGCCCTTACCTTCTTGGCGATAAATTCCGCGCCATCGATAGCGGGTCCGAATTGTAACGCCAATTTGCCGAACAGCCTCGGAAACTGACTTTCCCTGCCCTTGCAAAACTTCAACTCGCCGAAGCTCTAGCACAATATCTTCTGGCTTTTCTCGTTATCCAGCCATCGTTTAGTCCTCCTAAAACGGGATGATCATATCCCAATTGGTGGACCAATTCACTGGGGGCATTCCACCGACCGGGCGAAGATTGGCGTCTACACTCTCAAAAGCAAGGTTGAGTTGATCAACGGGAATGGGGCCGCATGCTGATGGCCCTTAAGATCCAGATTGCCCGCTTGGAACGCCTATATGGCCTGACCGCAGCCCAAGCCCGCCTTGTCTCTGGCCTACACTACGGAGAGTGCGCTTAATGGACGGTTCCAACATCTCCTCCCCGCGTCAGCGCCGCAATGCTGTGGCCGACTTCATGCCACGCCGCATCAAGCGTGTATCCCGCTCTCTGGGCTACTGCCTATTGCTGTGGTCACGCACGCAGCTGGTCCTCGCGAGGTGGTGACGCAGATCGACTTGTCTCGACCCTCACAGCTTCTCAGGAAAGGCATTTATCATGAGCAGAATCAACGACCTTAACAGCGGCGCAAATACGGAAGCCCGCATCCCCGATTACACCTTCGCCCCCGGCAACCCTGGCAAGCCTAGAGGCGGCACAGATCCACGCAGGCCTTCGAGGCGATGCTGGAGGTGCAACAGGAGAGGTTGGTGCAGGCGGCGATAGACAAGCGCCTGTAAGGCAACGTGACGGCCCTACGGCGCAGCTTGGGTGGGGTTGCGCCCGTACGCAGACACGCAACGGCAGAGGGCGCGGACTGGACGGTTGAGAAGATAGCAGCTGGCCGCAGATTATACCGTTACAAGCAGTACGTAATGTTATTACAAACGAAAGAGACGACGAGGGCAAGTTCCTCCCCGGCAACACGATTTGGCAGGGGCGGTCCACCTTCGGGCGCAACCGAGAATACGCGGATGCGCAGAGCCTCTGGCAGGGGTGCTGCGCCTATTTTCAGTGGGCGCATGACACCCCGCTCTACGAAGCAAAGGTGCTGGCAAATGGTCAGCCCGTTCCTGCGGCGAAGATGCGGGCATTTACACAGAAGGCGCTTTGTCTCCACCTGCACATCAGCGAAGAAACCTGGAGAACTTGGCCAGACCGTTGATGACGTGATTTATACCTCAAAGTTCGAAGGCGCAGCGGCGGGCCTTTTGAACTCCAATTTGATCTCACGCGAACTGGGTTTGACGGATCGTCAGGAATTCACTGGCAAGGACGGTAGAGCAATCCGAACAATTGATGTTTCCAATATCGAGATTGCGCCACGCGTAGCCTTCATTCTCGCCGATGCAATGAACACTCAAAATCTTATCGACACACCCACAAAGGACTGAACCATGACCAAAGACTCAAAGACCAGCGCAGCGACCATTGAAATCTTGGAGCAGCGGCGCATTGAACAGGAGCGGCGTATCTCGTCGCTGCGCGCAAAAGACACCCAGTCGATCATTAATGGCGAGGAATTCGACGCCACGCCGATCCGGGCGGCTGAAGACGAACTTACCGCGATCATGACGGTACAGCAGACCCTTGTGGAGCTTCGCACTGGGGTCAGGACCGCTTACAAATGCTCCCTTTGAACCCAGCGCCAACTTCTCTGGCACCCGAGAAATGTAAGGCCTGATCAATTACAAACGCGCGGCCGATCTACAGCCGCGCGTTTCGTACTTTTCAAAACAATCGTGGATTATAAAATGAAGTCGCTTTCCACGATCGCAGGTGTACCGCTCAACTCCAGCACCCAATCGGGCACGCCGTTGCCATTGGCGTCGCCGATGAGCAAGCCTCCAGCTGCGAAGTGATAGAATGACAATGTGCCGCCACCCAAAAGGCCAGAATTGTCGTTGAACTGGGTGTTCAATGCGGAAAGGTCGATCACATCATCCACGCCAAAGTCAGTGATCACGTCGCGCCTGGCACCCACGCCAATCGCGGCCACGGAGCCAAAGACAAATACATCCGATCCTGGTCCACCCGTCATAACATCACGCCCGGCCCCCGCTTGAACTGTATCGTTTCCCGCGCCGGCATAGATGCGGTTCGTGCCTGCGCTGCTCACGATCAAGTCGTCGCCTTCACCTCCACCGACAAAGTCGTTACCTGTGCCCAAGAAAATCTGATCATCGCCTGCGTTACCAAACAACTGGTTGTCTCCGGCACCTCCGCCATAGATGCTGTCAGAGCCGGAACCGCCTAAGACGGTATCAGAGCCAGCCCCGCCATAAATGACATTTGCCCCTGCGGAGCCATAGATCAGATCGTTGCCAGCACCACCGCCAATATTGTCGTCACCCAGCCCGCCATAGATTGTATCGGCACCGTCAGCGGCGCGGATAAGGTCGTTGCCTGCGCCCCCACCAATGTTGTCGTCGCCGGTCCAGCCATAAATGCTGTCCGCACCCTGACCCCCTCGAACGATATCATTGCCGGTGCCGCCGCCGACCAGATCGCCCCCTTGTCCGGTGAAAATGATGTCGTTGCCGGCATTGCCGAACAGCTGATTTGTTCCGGCCCCACCGCCATAAATGCTGTCTGTCCCTGAGCCACCCTGCACAGTATCATCGCCTGCGGCACCGTAAATCGCGTTAGAACCAGCACCACCGAAGATCAGGTCGTTGCCGGCGCCGCCGCCTCCGACATCATTACCCAATCCAAGGTAAAGCGTGTCATCCCCATCATCACCGACGACAAAGTCATTGCCAGCACCACCGGCCAGTAAATCGCCGCCACTACCGCCACGTAAATTATCCGCGCCATTTTCACCGTACAACGCATCGTTGCCGTCACCGCCCGACAAAGTGTCATCGCCGTCTTTGCCGTAAAACCTGTCATTCCCAGCGGCTCCCAGCATGCTGTCATCCAGCGCACTGCCTGAAAATTGATCGATACCCGAAAAGGTGTCAGTGGCACCCCAGTTGTCAATTGCAGTACCGGTCCCTGCACCGGATAGTGTGACTTGCACGCCCGCCGTCGCGCGGCCTAACCCATCAAAGCGGCCTAACCCATCAAAGCCATCATCACTATAATCCATCGTGTCAAAGCCAGTTCCGCCAAAAACACTGTCCGCACCGCTGCCTGCGATAAAGTTGATATTGGCACCATTGCCATAAAGCATGTCATTGCCGGAACGCGCAAAAACATACTGAGACGTCGCGCCCATATAAATGGTATCGGCCCCTGCTGTTCCATGCAGGTTTTCGATTGAAATCAATGTATCGGTTCCACCGGACGCTTTACGCGCGGTCCCGGCGGCAAGGTTACCGATGGCGGCCCCTGTCAGGTTGATCGAAATGCCACCCGCAAGGTCTTCGTAGAGCACAAGATCATTGCCTGAGCCGCCATCAATGACGTCGCTGCCTTGTGTACCGATGAACCAGTCGTCCCCGGCGAACCCTTCCAGCGTGTCATTTCCGCTAGTGCCCGTCAGTGTGTCGTTAAGGTTGGCGATATCGATGGTTTGGTCATAGAAAGACAGGAATTCAACGTTTCGCACCAAATCAGTACCCTCAGCCGACACAATAGTGGCACTGCCTGTTTCGCCATAAGTGATGGTTGCATCGCCGATGTTCAAACGGAAATGAACTATATCAACTCCGTCGCCCCCATTGATGTTGTCATCTCCGCCACCGCCTTGGAGCGTATCATCGCCGCCGCCGCCGTTGATCGTATCGTTCCCGTCACTTGCCAAAAGTTGATTGGCATTGCCGTCGCCCGTTAAAAAGTCGTTGCCCGCACGTGATCCGTTCACGGTTTCGATATTGGAAATTTGATGTGTGAAAGCTTCACCCGACCATGTCCCCGTTGCCACGCCCGTGGCCAAATTTACGTTGACGCCGTCCACTCCGCTGCGGTCATACCTCAACGTGTCATTCCCGCCGCCACCGTCTAAGGTGTCATCGCCCCAGCGCAAGATGAACCGTTCGTCCCGTGCTGTGCCAAGAATGAAATCGTTAAATGCGGTGCCTTCGATTTCGATCCGTGTTGACGTGCTGGTGACGTTGATCTGATCCGTACTGCCATGTCCATCATTGGACACCACGCCAGTTTGCAGGTTCACGTTTACGCCACTGACCGCCCCGCTGTGATACGACAAACGCACAATCGTGCCGCTTTCGATGTTGAAGGTGTCCACCCCTTTGCCGCCAGCGATGCCTGTCCACGTGCTGTCGGGGTGGTTCTTGATGTTGAAAACATCTGCAAAATCAGTGCCTGTGAAAAAAATGCCATCACCGAAATTCCAATTCATAACCAGATGGGCATCCAGCAACCTGTCTGCGCCATTCACCCCTTTGTCTACAGAGCTTTCGCCAGTCTCGAAGTCTGTTAATACAGTAATTCCAGCGGACAGGCCGGAATAGTCAAACGTATAAAAATCAGCTGTGCCCACCTGATATCCCGAAAGGTCCACAAGGTCTAAGCCGTTTGACCCTTTGATCACGTCCTCACTTGAATTCGTGAGGGGAACAAGCAGATCGTTGCCATCGGTGCCCTCTAGCGTGTCATCGCCTGAAGTACCAAGGACCTCGTTCTCTTGGAATGCCGTCAAACCAACTATGGAGCTGAACGGGATGACTTGGCCTGCAGCCAAGGGTGAGTCGGCCGGAATTGGAGTAATCGTGGAAATACTATCAATGAACGCCTGCGCCTGTACGTTGTTTTGCATATCGGGAAGCGGCGTTCCCGAGAGGGGGAAAATGTTGGCAATTCTCGTACCTTCACCATCGCGAAAAACATCATAAGACAATACTTGTGTGACGTTGCCAGCCCCCCAATTAACTTGCCCTATTGAGAGTTCGGTGTTGAGCCCAAGTGCGTTCAGACCCTCAGTGGTGAGATCGTTTAATGCGACAGTCCAATCATCGAAGAATTCAATGCTGACACGCGGTGTGCCGTTGTCGACCAATTGAGTGATTTGATATGAGAACGATATAACATCATCAGGCGTAACCGCCAAAAGCTTTGCGACACCTACATCCATTACAGTATCTGCTGTCGCCGTGCCAAATGTACCGATTGTCAGGCTAACGCCTGTAATGTTACGAGTTGTCATTGTTAGAGTCTCCTAATTTTAATTTTGAGCATTGAAAAATTGAGATCGAATTAGGGCCAGAATGTGCAATATTCAGTAGGAATAAAACTCCCCTAACAAGTACTTCATTGCTTCTACGCTAGGTTGACTGACTTAGCTGGTCAATACTTCAACCCAGGGTTGCGGTCTTGCTCGAATTGAACTACTCACCGAAATTCGGACAATGATGTGAATTGCGATTTGTAGTTTATTGATCTTTAATGGCTTTCTCGTACAAAGAATGCTTTAGATTGAGTTCCCCCTACCCCAGACGGATTTATGGCACGGCCACGGTTTTCGGAATGCGAGTGCGGTGAAGCCATTGAGGATAGCAGCCCGAATCGGGATCCCGGCAACCTGCATGTCAAAATTCGCGTCTAGTGCCTCTGACCAAGTTATTTAAAACGACATCGCTAAGGACCGCCGCAACACACATTTGGGGCGAAAGGCATATACCGCTATTGCCGCCACGCTCTCGTGACATTGCTGCGCAATGCCCTGCCGGGCAGTGAATGGCCCGCACAGTTCACGGGATCATTAAACATGGCGAGCCCTATCGCCCCTTCTTTGAGGGGTGATCGATCACAGAAGGACCTTTCTCTCTAAGGGCCGTGGAGGCAGACATCTGACCTCGTAGATAATGTTCAGGCCTTCTGTGTTAGCGACCCGATGATCTCGTATTAACGAAGGTGAGAGCCGCAAAAGCGTACTCTGTGTTTGTTTATTCCGCAAATGCATTCAACTAGATCGGCCTCCGATTGAATGAAAGCATCCGGCCCACCATCGGCTGCCCGGTGTTCTGGCCAAGGGCCTCAGAGGAAGAGATCACCAGTGCTTATCGAAGGTGCTCCGGTAATCTCAATTGCAAAATCAGCGGCGCCGTCGCCGTCGATGTCTCCGACGAGAAAGCCCGTTGATCCGCCTACCAGATATGCCACCTGCCCCGCTTCACTGAATGCAGCCGCACCAATGAAGGTCAGGTTCAGCGGATCAAGGTTGATCTTGTCGGCACCGACCTTAAAATCCGTGATCACATCGCGACCGGTGCCGATGCCTGCTTGGGCAACGCTGTTGAACACGAAAACATCCGCGCCCGGGCCGCCCGAGATCACATCGCGGCCAAACCCGGCGAACACCGTATCGTTGCCCAGGCCGCCGAAAATCTGATTGGTTCCGGCACCCGCAACGATCACATCATTTCCGGCGCCACCGCCGACAAAGTCGTTTCCGAGGCCCAGGTAAATCGTGTTGTTGCCCGCGCCTCCAAAAATTTGATCATCCCCAGCACCGCCTGCGATGGTGTCATTGCCTGCCCCGGCGCGGATCGTGTCGTTTCCGTCATTCCCGGCCATCTCGTTGGCGCTGGCGCTGTCCCCAGCACCGAAGATATTGTCGGCTCCGGTGCCGCCCTGAACCGTATCGTTTCCAAGGCCGGTGTAAATTGTGTTCAGCCCGGCTGACCCGAAGATCTGGTCGTTTCCGGCCCCGCCGCCAATTAAGTCGTTGTCGGTCCCGCCATAAATCGTGTCGTTGCCGACTGATCCGAGCAAAGTGTCGTTTCCAGCCCCGCCGCCGATCAAGTCGCCCCCATCTCCCGCACGGATCGTGTCGTCGCCATCGTTGCCGAATATCTGATTGGTACCGGTGCCCGCACCGAAGATATCATCCGCGCCGATGCCCCCATGAACCGTGTCGCTCCCCCAACCTGTGTAGATCGTATTCAAACCGGCAACGCCAAAAATCAGATCGTTGTCTTCGCCGCCTGCTATGAAATCATTACCGAGGCCGCCATAAATCGAATCGTGGCCGCCGTTACCCATAACGATATCACCACCGCTACCACCCCCGATCAAGTCATCGCCCTCGCCGCCTTCGATCTTGTCATTGCTCGAACCGCCGATCAGTGTATCGTTTCCCTCTCCCCCTTGTGCAACCAACCGCCGTTCTGCTTCTGCTGCATCAACCGAGTCATTCCGACCGCCCCCCTCAAAGTAGACGGTATTGTCTAAGATGGTGGTTCCTACCAAACTGGCAATTTTAACGGTAAGCGAAGCACCAGGCGACGCTTGAAATGCAGCCGATCCATATTCAGCCGCAAGAAATTGAACAACTCCAAGAGCATCCTGAAAAGCCACTTGTCCCGCACTTGTCGTCGACACGTAGAGTTCGGTGTTAGTGTACTGCGGTGCATTGTAAATGACTGTCGGCGTACTGCCTGCAACGGACGGACTTACAGACACGGACCAAGTGTCCGAAGGTTGGGTAGTCCCTGGGTAGGGACCAAAAATAATCTCTGTGGGGGTGACCACGGAACTCGATGGCAGGGTCCCGATCCATGGGTCGCCATCGAGCCAATCCAGCCGAACTTGTAACTCCTGAAGATCGCGAGCGCCATTTTCTGACTGCATTTCAATTGATTTACTAAAGGCAGACCCGTCCATGTATCTCGCACCGGCGAGATACCAGTCCATCCCATGCCAGCCTGCACTCGCCGGAAGCAAGTGATCCAGAAGGTACCTGTCGCCAGCCACGCGTCCAACCTGGCCAATTTCAGCAACTGGGTCTCCTTGGATCGCGATGTTGACCATTCGGTCTTTGTTGTTCTGAAACGGGTCGAAAACAGAAGCAGGGACAAAACCAGGATTTGCAAAGACGACACTCTCGACGCGAGGATTGTCAGAGAAGCCAAATTCCGGATCCAACATTAACTGCTGAGCCATTGCGGCACCAAGACTGTGGCCGGTAACATAAATATTATCGTAGCTGGCGAAATCGAGATTCGAGAGCAGCAAGTCGAAAAGCGAATAATGCTTCGTGATGCCTGTAAGGTTGTTGATCCAATCCAATAGGCCGTCGACAGACGGAAGACTGTCGGTCCCCTTGAATGCGATTACGAGTGACTTGCCATCCGGTGATTCAGCCGCGATCGCGGTCCCCTTGCCAGACAGAGAATCCAGAATGCTTGCGCTTTTATAGTAGTTGTCGGTAAATCCTGGGAGGCCAGACGATCCGTTAAGGAAGTTCCAGCCTAAAGACGCTAGCTCAGACATTGAATGGCTGTATTTTTCATAGGCCGCAGATGCAAACGTGGCTAAAGTGGTGATCTTATTGCCACCTTCCATTTCAGCAAACAAATCCTCGGCAGAAGCGGGCACCGTGACAGTCTGCGTTGGCGTGACAGTTGCGGCGGCGCTCTGATTGAACGCACCCGCCTGGTCGATTGCGTTGAACCCGATCTGATCGGCCTCCCGGCCGACAACGAACCGCCATTGTGACAGTTCCGCGATGGGGCGTTCGAACAAGGTGTTGGATGCCTGCGCGCCACCGTTGAAGGTCAGGTGGCCACCACCCGGCGTGCGGTCCTGCACGACGAAACTGGCTATATCCTCTGCCCCGTCCAGATCGCGGAAGGTGAACAGGTCCGTCAGGGCAATTGATGTCCCGACGTCTGCAGTGGCATTGGTGGCCGTGGCCATCGGCGAACGGTTTGGGGAAACACCGGGCCCGTTGGCGGTGAGGCTGACTTGATAGGCACCTGTGTCGTTCATCCAGTCGCCAGTTCCACCGGCACTGACTGCGAGGTAGTAGGTCGTCGAACCGGTTCCCGGCGCAGTGAACGTGAAGCCGGGCATCGCACCCTCGACAAGTTGGGTGACCGAAGTCGAGTTGTCGAGATACAGTCGCAGCGCAATGGCGTCGAGGCTGTCTGAAGTGCTCACATTGGCCGAGCCATCGAAGGTATAGGCCGTACCCCCCTGCAAGGCGACCTGAAACCAGTCCTTGTCGATATGGGGTGTCGGTCCGTTGATACCATCCTGTTCGATGGCACCTGAAACCGTTCCGGCAACCGCGAGTGTGTGCGTTGTTGTCTCACCCCATAGAATGCTATCGGGTTGTGTCGCTCCGACCAGACCACTTGCATCAAAAATCTGCGCGCGGATGGAAGTTCCTGATGAATCGCCGCCCGTTTGACTAAAGTCGTGCCACGCCACCACAAAGCGACCATTTTCTAACGCCGTGACGGTGGGACAGAACTGATCACTATTCGTTGTGGTGTTAACGAGTAGTTCGCTTCCTGACTTGTTGCCATCGGCATTGAACACCTGCGCGCGGATTGAGAAGCTATATGTCTCGCCGTCCAACTGGCTATCGTCGTGCCAGGCTATCACAAAGCGGCCGTCGCTCAGAGCGGCGATAGTCGGATCAGACTGTTGGGATACCGTCGTGGTATTGACGAGAAACTCATCGCCTTTCTTCTGGCCACTGACATCAAATATCTGCGCTCGTACGGATCCACCAGATGTATCAGGGCCTGTCTGACTTCTGTCTTCCCATGCTAGGACGAAACTGCCGTCGCTCAGCGTGGCGGCGGCAGGGGAGGATTGCCAATCATGCGTTGAGCTATTAACGAGAAACTCGCTACCTGCTTTGGCGCCTTGTGAGTCGAACACCTGCGCGCGGACGGATCCACCAGATGTATCGCCGTCCCCTACATTCCAGTCATCCCAAGCTACCACAAAGCCCCCCTCGTTAAGCCCAGTGATCGTGGGTGCACGCTGCAAGTCATACGTCCTTGTGTTAACTACAATTTCATCACCTATCTTTGTGCCACTGGCGTCGAACATTTGCGCGTGGATATCCCAGACCGAGCGACTTCCCCGAAACTCGCTGACGTCGGTCCATGCAGCGACGAAATGCCCATCACTCAGCGCGGTGATGGACGGAAAGCGCTGATCTCCATACGTCATAGTGTTGACCAGAAACTCACTGCCTGTTTTGGTACCATTTGCTTCGAATAACTGCGCGCGGATCGCATATCCTGATGTATCGCCACCCGTTCCACTTTTATCTTCCCACGCGACCACAAAGCGGCCATCGTTCAACGTGGTCACGGTTGAAAGACGCTGATCACCATACGTCGTGCTGTTGACGAGAAATTCGCCGTCTATTTTAACGCCATTGTCATCGAACAACTGTGCGCGGATTGCATGGCCCGATATATCGCTACCGGTTTGACTGTTGTCATCCCACACCACTACGAATCGCCCGTCGCTTAGCATAGCGGCGGCGGGATACGTCTGATCGTCCGTAGTTGTGGTGTTCACCAGAATTTCGCTGCCTACCTTCATCGGCTCATCCGAAAATTGCGGCGTCCCGTGCGCCTCCACAAACGCCACCGGATCGACCCACCCCGCTGGTGCCCCAGCAGGATTATAACCATCATCCACCGTTGGCAGCACATCGCCCAGCGTGACCTCCAAATGCAGATGCGCGAGATCGGCAAAACCGCTCTTGCCCAGCGTGCCGATCTGCTGGCCCATGCTCACCGCTTGGCCCACCGTCAGCCCCGTCACGCTGTCTAGATGCGCATAAAGACTGTTGACGTAGGTTACCGTCTCACCGTTCAGCGTGATCTGCTGCGGCAGGTGATGCCGGATAACGACGTAGTTCCCGAAGCCCGTGGTCGCACCGCCCTGGTGGCTTACAACCGCCCGAACCTCGCCATTGCCGATGGCGTTCACACGTTCGCCCAGGTCGCTGTCGCCCCCTCCTTCGCCGTTCCAGTCCACACCTAGATGGCGCGAATTGCCGATAGCGGCGTTTGGTTCATTGAAGCCGAACGCAACGTAATACCCATCGCCATCATTGGCTGGTGTGGTCAGGCCATCCCCCAGCGGATGGCGGAAACCAGTGGCTATGAAGCGCGGGTCAATGGGCATGGGTAACCTCTCTCAACCGACATTCCACAAATGTCCTGCCATTCGACGTTAAGATTGCCTGATCGGGCCAGCGGATCAAGCGTTTTTCGTGCCGAGCGGCGTGCGCGGTCGGGTAGAAGAACTTGGGCTTGCATCACTCGGGCTCTGCAACCACATTTTCCTGCGCGGCGGACAATGAATCGCCCCGAGTTTGTCGCTGAAGCACCGTCCTGTGTCGGAACACGGTATCTTCATGAGGAAGACATCCTTGACCGCCCCACTTAGGCAGGCGAAATCGACAAGTACGGCTGCCATCCCGGGTGGGTTAAAAGGTGGATACGAATTGCTCATAAACGCCTAAACAATTAATATATTTAAATAAATAAAAGTGAATTGGTGCGGGTGGTGGGACTCGAACCCACACGGGGCTAGGCCCCAACAGATTTTAAGTCTGGTATGTCTACCATTCCATCACACCCGCAACCGGCCAGTGGCCTTGGCCGCACAATAGCCATGACGCGGGCGGTGTAAATGGTCAGAAACCCCTCTTGGCGGCTCAAGTTCGGCATTTTTTCAGATCGTCTGTGAGGGAGCGGTTGGCCTTTGTGCCGCCGCTCCCTTTCTTGGTGCCTTGCGACCAGTCACAGTTACACCCCCTCGGCCAGCATGATCTCCTTGACCGCCTCCATCGCCACATAGGTCGAGGTATTGGCGACATGGGGCAGCGTCGAGATTTTCTCGGCCATGAACTGACGGTACTCGGCCATATTTCGGGTGCGAACCTTCAGCAGGTAATCGAAATGTCCTGCGATCATATGCGCCTGTTCAATCTCGGGCACTCGCGCCACGGCGGCGTTAAAAGCACGCAGGGCAGAATCGCGGGTATCGCTGAGCCGGACCTCGACGAATGCCACATGATCCAGTCCCAGCCGGATCGGGTCTAGCAGAGCGCGATACCCCAAGATCACCCCGATCTGCTCCAGCCGCCGCAGCCGTGCCTGCGTAGGCGATTTGGACAATCCGATGCGCCGCGCCAGATCAGCCACACTGATCCTGCCATCCTCCGCCAACACATTGAGAATCGCTATATCAAAGCGATCCATGCCAGAATGATCGTTTTTCAAACATTTTTCCTTACAATCGGAACATCCGCCTAGCGGAAGATATATCATAAGGCGAAACGACTTTTCGAGATAGGATAATGCTGGCAAATCATTTTCGGAGTTTGCCCCATGGCCCGCCTTACCAATACCCCCGATTCCCTGCGCCACCAGATCGATACCGGCACCTATGCCGAAACCACGGATGTGCTTCAGGGCCTGATTGATACAGCGCAGCTCAGCGCCGAAGATCGCGCCAAGATCAGCGCCGAGGCGGCTGAGCTTGTGCGTGCGATCCGTAACTCCACCTCGCCAGGGATGATGGAAGTGTTTTTGGCCGAATATGGTCTTTCCACCGATGAAGGCGTGGCGCTGATGTGTCTCGCCGAAGCACTGCTGCGTGTACCCGATGCCGACACCATCGATGCGCTGATCGAAGACAAGATCGCTCCCTCCGACTGGGGTCGCCATATGGGCCACTCGACCTCCAGCCTCGTCAATGCCTCGACATGGGCGCTGATGCTGACAGGCCGTGTGCTGGATGACGACCAGCCCGGCCCCGTGCGCCACCTGCGCGCCGCGATCAAACGTTTGGGCGAGCCGGTGATCCGAACCGCTGTGACCCGCGCAATGAAGGAGATGGGCCGCCAGTTCGTGCTGGGCGAAAACATCACCGCCGCGATGGAACGTGCCAAGGGCATGGAGAAAAAGGGCTTCACCTATAGCTATGATATGCTGGGCGAAGCCGCGCGTACCGAGGCCGACGCCAAACGCTATCACCTGAGCTATAGCCGCGCGATTTCGGCAATCGCCACCGCCTGCAACGATGCCGACTTGCGCCGCAATCCGGGAATTTCGGTAAAACTTTCGGCACTGCACCCGCGCTATGAAATTGCGCAGGAAAAGGCAGTGATGCGCGATCTTGTGCCGCGCCTGCGGGCCTTGGCGCTGCTCGCGAAATCGGCTGGCATGGGCCTGAACATCGACGCCGAAGAAGCCGACCGCCTCGCCCTGTCGCTCGACGTGATTGACACCGTGCTTTCCGAGCCTGCCCTGTCGGGTTGGGATGGGCTGGGCATCGTGGTACAGGCCTACGGCCCCCGTGCCGGATCGGTGATCGACGCCCTTTATGAAATGGCCGTACGCCATGACCGCAAAATCATGGTGCGGCTGGTCAAAGGCGCCTATTGGGATACCGAGATCAAACGTGCCCAAGTCAAAGGCATCGATGGTTTTCCGGTCTTTACCCAGAAGGCGGTGACGGACGTGTCCTACATCGCCAACGCCCGCAAGCTGCTGTCGATGACCGACCGGATCTATCCGCAGTTCGCCACCCACAACGCCCATACGGTCAGCGCGATTCTGCACATGTCCGATGACAAAGAGAAGTTCGAGTTCCAGCGCCTGCATGGCATGGGCGAGACCCTGCATAATCTGGTGATGAAACAGCACGGCACTCATTGCCGCATCTATGCCCCCGTCGGTGCGCACCGCGATCTGCTAGCCTATCTGGTGCGGCGCTTGCTTGAAAACGGCGCCAACTCCAGCTTCGTCAACCAAATTGTCGATGAAGATGTGGCCCCCGAAGAGGTCGCCGCCGATCCGTTTGCCCAGCTGAATGCCGTCGCCTCCGACATCCCGACCGGACCGGAATTGTTCAAACCCCTGCGCGCCAATGCCAAGGGGTTTGATCTGACCCACACCCCGACCCTGGCATCGATCGAAGAGGCCCGCAGCCCCTTCCACACCCATCAGTGGCAGGCCGGACCGATGCTCGCCGGCGCCGCTCAACCGGATGAAACGCTAAAGGTGAGCAACCCTGCCAACCCCGATGACGCAGTTGGCACTGTCAGCCCCGCATCGCTCGCCGATGTCGCCACAGCAATCAAATCCGCGCAGGTCTGGGACGCGCCGCTGTCCGAGCGCAGCGATATCCTGCGCGCGGTCGCCGACCTGTTGGAGGAGAACTACGGCGAGATTTTCGCACTGCTGGCCCGCGAAGCTGGCAAGGGGTTGCCCGATTGCGTAGCCGAGCTGCGCGAAGCCGTGGATTTCCTGCACTACTATGCCGCTCAGGCGACCAATATGCCGCCCGCTGGCATCTTTACCTGCATCTCGCCGTGGAACTTCCCGCTCGCGATTTTCATCGGGCAGGTTTCAGCGGCTTTGGCCGCAGGCAACGCAGTATTGGCAAAACCGGCAGAACAAACCCCGCTGGTCGCCGCGCTGACCGTAAAGCTGATGCACCGCGCTGGCGTTCCGCAGACCGCACTGCAACTCTTGCCCGGTGGTGCTAGGATCGGCGCGGCTCTGACCTCTGATCCTTCGATCGGTGGCGTGGCCTTTACCGGCTCCACGGGCACTGCGCTGCGCATCCGCGCCGCCATGGCCGAACACTGCGCACCCGGCACACCGCTGATCGCGGAAACCGGCGGCATCAACGCGATGATCGTCGACAGCACCGCGCTGCCCGAACAAGTTGTTCAATCCATCGTTGAAAGCGGTTTTCAATCCGCCGGACAGCGATGCTCGGCCCTGCGCTGCCTCTATGTGCAGCAAGACATCGCCGAAGATCTGGTGAAAATGCTGATCGGCGCGATGCAGGCGCTGAATATGGGCGATCCGTGGCACCTGTCGACCGATGTCGGACCAGTGATCGACCAGACCGCGCGCAAGGTCATCACCGACCATATTGAGGCCGCGCGCAGCGAGGGCCGCATCATGGCCGAACTGACCGCGCCCCAACACGGTACCTTTGTCGCCCCGACGATCATCAAGATCGACGGTATTGCCGATCTCGACAAGGAAATCTTTGGCCCCGTACTGCATATCGCCACCTTCAAAGGTGGGCAAATCGACAAGGTCATCGATGCGATCAACGCGACCGGCTACGGGCTGACCTTTGGCTTGCACACCCGCATCGACGACCGCGTCCAGCACGTCTGCGAGCGGGTGGAGGCGGGCAACCTCTATGTCAACCGCAACCAGATTGGCGCGATTGTCGGCAGCCAGCCATTCGGCGGCGAAGGCCTGTCCGGCACCGGCCCCAAAGCGGGTGGCCCGAACTACCTACCTCGCTTTGCCGAGCCTGATGTCGAAGTGGCGGAAGCCACGTGGGGCGAGGCACAAGCCAAACTGCCTGCGCTGCCACCCCATGATCCCACCCCAGCCGAGACGCTGTCTTTGCCGGGCCCTACGGGCGAATCGAACCGCCTGACCACTCTGCCCCGCCCCGCGCTGCTGTGCATGGGTCCGGGCGCTGAAACAGCGGCCGCTCAGGCCCGTGCCATCAGGGCCTTGGGCGGTCATGCGGTAGAGACGACAGGCACGATCAATCCCGCTGATCTGACCGATGGTCCGGCTTATGGCGGCGTGCTGTGGTGGGGCGACACCGACACGGCCCGCGCTGTCGAAATGGCGCTAGCCAAGCGCAACGGGCTGATTATCCCACTGATCCGCGGCCTGCCCGACACCGCCCGCGTCCGCGCCGAAAGGCATGTCTGCGTTGACACAACCGCCGCTGGCGGCAACGCGGCGCTTCTTGGCGCGATGGATTAAACCCTCATGGGTCGGGCACCAGCCCGACCCGTCTTGACGCCGCCGCGCCAATCGCGGAGCGTAGCCGCATGTTTCCTATTCGCGACCATAACCCTTCAGGGCGCATACCCTATGTGACCTACGCGCTGATGCTCGCGAATATCGCGATCTTTGTCAGCTATTCCGGCCTGCTCAGCGACGACCGCGCCGCCTATCTGTTTTACAACACTTGGGCGTTGGTCCCCGCACAGATCAGCACCGGCGAGGGCATTACGGGGCTTTTCACCTCGATGTTCCTGCATGGTGGCTGGATGCACCTTGCCGGTAACATGCTATTTCTATGGATTTTCGGCGACAACGTCGAAGACGAGCTGGGCCACCTGCGGTATTTGGGGTTCTACCTGCTTTGCGGGATTGCCGCAGGGCTGGCGCAGGTCATCACCGCGCCTTATTCGATGGTCCCGATGGTCGGCGCATCTGGCGCCATTGCTGGCGTAATGGGTGGCTACCTGCTGCTTTTCCCCAAGGCCAAGGTCGATATCCTGATCATCTTCATCGTATTTTTCCGCATCTTCCCGATCCCTGCTTGGATCGTCCTGATGGTCTGGTTCGGGATGCAATTTCTAGGCGGTATCGGGTCCGACCCCGACATCGGCGGCGTCGCATACTGGGCGCATACTGGAGGCTTTGTCGCGGGGTTGCTGATGATCTTGCCGCTGTGGCTTGGCCTTGGCGGAGCGCGCTTCTGGCGCCAGACAGAAGGCCACCCGCCGCATCCGGCAGCCACCTATCCCGCCCTGCCCAGCCGCATCCCGAAGGTACGCCATAAATGAACACCCCCGTCACAGCTTCGTGCCACTGCGGCGCCGTCGAACTCTCGGCAATCCTGCCGAACGGGCTAAAAAACCCCAGCCGGTGCACTTGTTCATTCTGCGCACGGCGGCAGGCCGCGAACGTCACTGCACTGGCCACCTCGGTGAAAGTCCTCAAAGGCGCGGACAACCTGACGCTCTACAGCTGGAACACCCACACCGCGAAACACTATTTCTGCAAGACCTGTGGCATCTACACCCACCACCAGCGCCGCGCGGATCCCAGCCAGTCAGGTATAAACCTCGGCTGTATCCACGGCGCGCAGCCTTGGGATCATGAACCGATCCCGTGGACAGATGGCATCAACCACCCGTCCGACAGGTGACGCAGCCCGCGCCCCTGTTTCATTTGGCAAAGTAAACTCAAATCCAACCACGCAACGCGCGTCAGTTGCGAATGACTTTCGCAAAGCTCGTAAAGATCGCCTCGTTCGAACAGACGACTTCGCCGTCGGCCAGAATGTCGCCGGTGCGGTTGATCGGCTCGACAAACCCGCCTGCTTCTTTGACGATGATCACGCCCGCTGCGAGGTCCCAGGCGTTCAACCGACGCTCCCAGAATCCCTCATATCGACCCGCAGCCACATAGGCCAAATCAAGCGAAGCAGCCCCGAAACGCCGCACACCGGCACAGACCGGCAGCAATCGCCCCAGATCCTTCAGCGTGTCCGGCAGGTCGGCACGTCCGGCAAATGGCAACCCGGTGGCAAAGATCGATTCGATCATCCGCGACCGGCCCGAAACCCGCAAACGGGTCTCGTTCATCCACGCGCCCGAGCCTTTTTCAGCAAAGAACATCTCGTCCTTGGCAGGGTCAAAGATTACACCGGCAACGACTTGGCCTTTATGCTCCAGCCCGATCGAAATCGCCCAGTGCGGCAGGCCGTGCAGAAAGTTGGTGGTCCCGTCCAGCGGATCAACGATCCAGCGGCGCGTGGGGTCTTGGCCCTCTTGCCCGCCGCCTTCTTCGGCCAACCAGCCATAGGTCGGACGCGCGCCCATCAACTCGTCTTTGATAATTTTTTCCGCACCAATGTCGGCACGGCTGACGAAATCACCCGCCCCTTTGACCGAAACCTGAAGGTTCTCCACTTCGCGGAAATCCTTGGTCAGTGCACGCCCTGCCTTGCGGGCTGCCTTGATCATGATATTGAGATTCGCACTGCCGATCATTGCGCATGTCCTTTGATGGATCAGGCGCTGCGTATATGCGGCACAGCGCCGAATGCCAAGGGGGCCAAGCCGCATTGACCGACCTTAGTTAAACGCGCCCGCAAGATGCGCGCTCCGTCCCGTCCGACAGCCACTTTAAAAGGAACCGATATGACAGATCAAATGCAACGCATCGTACTGGCCAGCCGCCCTGACGGCACCCCCACTGCGGATAACTTCCGGCTCGAAACCGCAGCCTTGCCCACGCCCGCCGAGGGCGAAATTCTGGTGCGCGTCGAGTTCATGTCGCTTGATCCCTATATGCGCGGCCGGATGGATGATGCGAAGTCCTATGCAAAGCCGGTACCCGTGGGCGGGCTGATGGAGGGCGGCTCGGTCGGCGAGGTCCTCGTTTCCAACAGCAAAGACTTCGCGCCCGGCGACAAGGTTTTCGGCCCCTTTGGATGGGCTACCCACGCTGCTGCACCCGCCAGCCTCTGCCGCAAGGTTGATCCCGACCTCGCGCCGATCACCACGTCGCTGGGCGCACTCGGGATGCCCGGCTTTACCGGATGGCTCGGCCTGACCGAATTCGGACGTCCGAAGAAAGGCGAGACCCTCGTCGTCGCTGCGGCAACCGGTCCTGTCGGCTCGATGGTCGGGCAGATCGCCAAATCGCTGGGCTTGCGCACCGTGGGTATCGCGGGCGGCGCCGACAAATGCGCACTTGCGACCGATCACTTCGGTTTTGATGCCTGTCTTGATCACAGCGCCTATGACGATGCGAAATCACTTCGCGCGGCGATTAAGGACGCCTGCCCTGACGGCGTCGATATCTACTTCGAAAATGTCGGCGGCAAGGTGCTGGACGCAGTGCTGCCGCTGATGAACCCACATGGCCGCATCCCGATTTGCGGCATGATCGCGTGGTATAACGCAGGCGGGCTTGGCGCAAATGCCCAATCCGAAGCGCTGACAGCCCCGCGTCTGTGGCGCACCATTCTTGTCAACTTCCTCAGCGTGAACGGCTTCATCATCTCCAACCACTGGAACCGCTTCCCCGAGTTTCTGGCCGAGGTCGGCCCCAAGGTTGGCAGTGGCGAGATCTCCATTCAGGAAGACATCACCGAAGGGCTCGAAAATGCGCCGCAAGCCTTCATCGACCTGTTGACCGGCGGCAATGTCGGCAAGGCCATCGTTAAGGTCGGATAATCTGCCAAGGGGGCGCCAGCCGCCCCCTTACGCCTGCTGCAGCTTGCGCGCTTCTTGCCCTGCCAGCTTTAGCAGCTGATCCATGAACGGTTTATCCAGATCATCGCTGCGCACCGCCGCATAAAGACGTCGGGTGATGCCCTGCTCGGTCAATGGCCGCGTGACGTAATCCGAGGAATATTTGACCTCGCGCACCACCCAATCGGGCAGCACTGACACGCCGCGATTGGAAGCGACCAACAACAAGATCACCGCCGTCAACTCGACTTGCCGGATCGCGGCGGGTTCGACCTTGGCGGGGATCAGCAACTGGCTAAACACATCCAGCCGCGTACGTTCCACCGGATAGGTGATCAAAGTCTCCGTCCTGAAATCGGCCGCCTCGACAAAGGGTTTCGCCGCCAGAGGATGCGAACTCGCCGCGACAAACACCGCCTTGTAATCGAACAATTCCACAAATGTGATGCCGGGAAGGTCCTCGGGGTCCGACGACACCACAAGATCAACTTCCTCACGTAGCAGCGCTGGCAAGGCGTCGAACGCCAGACCGGGGCGGATATCGACATCCACATCCGGCCAAGCCTTGCGGAAATGCTCCAAAACCGGAAATAGCCATTCAAAACAAGCGTGGCACTCAATGGCGATATGCATCCGCCCCGTGCTGCCTGCACGCAGACCGGAGAACTCGGCCTGCAAGGCTTCGATCTGCGGCAAAACCTGTTGTGCGAGTTTCAGCAAGCGCTGCCCCGCTGGCGACAGTTTCAGCGGTTTCGAGCGGCGCACGAACAATTCAACGCCCGCCTGATCCTCCAAACCCTTCACCTGATGGCTCAACGCCGACTGGGTAATATTCATCTGTTCGGCGGCCCGCGCCAGCCCGCCCGCCTCATGAATCGCCTGAATGGTCCGAAGATGTCTGAATTCAATATGCATATGAGGTGGAACTCATGTTGAAGATGAAAGTTATGAGTTTGTCTCACATCGCAATCTAGGAGACAAGCAGGACAACCGATGATGAGGAACTTATCCATGACCGCGCCAAATGTCTCTTTCGAAGTCTTCCCGCCCCGCACAGTTGATGCGGCTTTCAAGCTGTGGGATACGGCTCAGGCACTGGCACCGCTGGCCCCGCGCTTCTTTTCGGTCACTTACGGCGCGGGTGGCTCGACCCGCGATATCACCCATGACGCGGCCCACGTGCTGCGCCGCACCTCTGGCCTTCCCGTCGCGGCACATCTTACTTGCGTCGGTGCCAGCCGTACTGAAACACTGGAAGTCGCTGAAAGCTTTGCGGAAATTGGTGTGACAGACATCGTCGCCCTGCGCGGCGATCCAGCCGATGGCGCCGCCACTTTTACCCCACACCCCGACGGCTTTGCCGATAGCTGCGAGCTGATCGAGGCGCTGGCCAAAACTGGCAAGTTTAACATCCGCGTTGGTGCCTACCCCGATCCACATCCGGAATCGACCGACGTTCAAGCCAATGTCGACTGGTTGAAGCGCAAATTTGAAGCCGGTGCGGATGAGGCGATCACGCAGTTCTTCTTCGAGCCAGAGACATTTCTGCGGTTCCGTGATGCCTGCGACAAGGCGGGGATCACCAAGCCGATCACGCCGGGCATTCTGCCGGTTGTGAACTGGACATCTGCGCGCAAATTCGCGAATCGCTGCGGGGCATTCATTCCTGATTGGGTCGATCAAGCCTTTGATGCGGCTCTGCGCGATGGTGACGACCGTCATGATCTGCTCGCTACGGCAATTTGCACCGAATTGTGCAGCGATCTGATGAATGAAGGCGTTGAAAACCTGCATTTCTACACGCTCAACCGCTCTGACCTGACACGCAATGTCTGCCGTGCGCTGGGTGTGCTGCCTAAGGTTGCCCTATCAGACGTCGCGTAAGACCTTGTTCACAGCGGCAATTCTAATACGGTCTCCGGCAGCACCCCTGCCGGAGATTTTTTAATGCCTCGTATCGCCCAAAGCCCGCAAGACCTGCTTACTCCCGCCGAGGCGGTCAAGCTTTCAGGTCTCGAATTCATGCAGCGCATATTGGACGGCACCAACCCCGGCCCGCCGATTGGCGCAACGATGGGTTACGCCTTGCACAGCGTCGATGCAGGCAAAGTGGTGTTTCGCGGGGCACCGTCATTCAAGATGACCAACCCAATGGGAAGCGTGCATGGCGGCTGGTATGGCACGCTTCTCGATAGTGCGATGGCCTGCGCCGTGATGACGCGCGTGCCGCTAGGCTCGGTCTATACGACGTTGGAATACAAAATAAATATCCTGCGCGCGATCCCGCTCGACATGGACATCGACTGCACTGGAGAGATCGATCACGTAGGCCGTTCCACCGGTGTGGCGCATGGCGAAATTCGAGGGGTCGAGGACGGCAAGCTCTATGCGACCGGATCGACAACCTGCCTGATCATGAAGATCGCGTGACCGCGCGGGGCTGATCGCCGCCAGACAGCCTTACGCGCCAGTGGATTGGCCTGTTTGCGCAGGCATCGCCTGAATTCTGCGCAGAAAGCCGGTTTTTGCCGCTGCATTCTGACGCGGGGCCACCGTCTCGTGCATCCGCTCTGACCTGTCGGCGCCGATCACGCGCCGGCGCCGTGTCATGAAAATCTTGCCATAGCCGCGCCATGTCCCTTGCGAGGGCGCATGCGGGTCTTGCACAAACCTGTCTCGCCATCCGCTCGGCAGCGGCAAGCCGACTTCTTCGGCGCAGCCCAGCATCCAGACCAGCGCGATATTGGCCAGCGGGCGGGCGGGTTCAAACCCGCCAAGCTGCCCGCCGATGTCGCCGTGTGTTCCCGCAAACCAGACCTGCTCAAGCCGTCCGGTGAAAGCGTCATCCGAAGACCACATCACCGGCGCATAGGCTTCGCGGGTTTCGTCAATGGCCAAGGCGTGAAATCCGTTTTTGACGATCGTGCTGATATCGTGGTTGTGGAAGGAATGGGCCTGTTCAGAAAGCCGCCATAGCATCGGGGCATTCAAACCCAGCGATTTGACAGTATCCCAGACGCCAATCATCTCGATCTCAATCCGCTGGTGACAATTTGCCATCCGAAACGTCTGCGCCGCATCACTTTCCGAGCCATGCTCGTAGTAGCGGTAGATATCCCGCACGTTCCGCTCGGTCGCAACATCGGCACGCAGCAGGCCCATCAAATCGATCACACCGGCAAGGCTGCGCACCGCATAGGCACCGCGCGAATAGCCCATCAGAAAGATCCGATCGCCGGGCCGGTAACGCGAGGCGAGATAGCCGTAGGCACGCCGGATTTGACGGTTGATGCCCCTGCCTGTCGCGATATCGCGGGCCGAGCGCCACGTGCGCCATTGCAAACCCGGCTCATAGTAGATCGAAAGGGCGCTGCCCATCTCGCGAGCGAGTTTATAGGCGATGCCGGCGTTGGTTTCGCCGCCGGGCTCAAGCGAAGACATGGTGCCGTCCAGAATAACCAGATGCGTAACCGCACCCCGCCGCGGTCCGAAATCAGTCGCGGGTCTGCGCCAGATCCGCCCGAACAGGCGGCCGAGCAGGCTCTTATTCTGCCGCGTGTTTGGCACCGTTCAACAACTCCCATACCCGATGCGGGGTGAATGGCATATCAGCCTGCCGCACCCCATGCTCCCACAACGCGTCCTGCACGGCGTTGGAGATCGCCGCCAAAGCCCCAACGGTGCCCGCCTCACCACAGCCCTTCATGCCCATGATATTTGCCGTCGAGGGCACAGGTTCAGAATGGAAAGCAAAGTTTGGCACATCAGCGGCACGGGGCAGCGAATAATCCATAAACGAGGCCGTCAACAACTGCCCGTCTTCGTCGTAAACCACACGCTCCTGCACCGCTTGGCCGATCCCTTGAACAATCCCGCCATGCACCTGACCTTCGGCCAGCATCGGGTTGATAAGGTTACCAAAATCGTCAACGACCGTGTATGTTTCGGTGGTGACAACACCGGTTGCCGCGTCCACCACAACCTCGGCAATATGACAGCCATTGGGGAAACTACGCCCCGGCAGCGTTGCGCGTTCGTGATGGGTGAGCAAATCATCGCGGCCCTTTTCTCGGGCCATTTCGGCGACTTCTAGCATCGTTGGCGTCGCGTTGGTGCCCTCCACGCGGAACCGCTCATCATCAAAGTTGACGGCGCTGGCTGCCACACCATGCTCTTCGGCCAAAAACGCGCTGAAAACTTCCGTCAGCTTGGCCACCGTTGCCAGTGTTGCCGTGTTTTGTGTTGTGACCGAGCGCGATCCGCCTGTACCGCCGCCTTGGGCGATCAAATCAGAATCGCCCTGCACCACGTTTATCTGGCTTGCCGGAATGCCAGTCTGGTCGCTCAAAAACTGTGCGTAAACAGTCTCATGCCCCTGCCCGTTGCTCTGTGTGCCCACATAGATCGTCACGGTGCCATCCTGTTCAAAGACCACCTTGGCCCCTTCGGAAGGATCGCCCAAAATACTTTCGATATAGTAACAGATCCCCTGCCCGCGCAGCAGGCCGCGTTTGGCATCCGCCGCTTTGCGCACGGCAAAGCCCTTATTGTCGGCCTCCCGGGCGGCACGGGTCAGCAAACGGTCAAACTCGCCCACATCATAGGTTTCGTCAGTGGCGGAGATATAGGGAAACTGGTCAGGCTTGATAAAGTTGATGCGCCGCAATTCCATCGGATCGATACCCAACTCACGCGCGGCGCGGTCCATCAGACGCTCTAACACATAAATCGCCTCAGGGCGGCCAGCGCCGCGGTAGGCATCGGTCTGCACGGTGTTGGTGTAAAACCCCTCCACCCGCAAATAAGTGGTCTGCACATCATAGACGCCCATCAGAACCCGCGAAAACAGCTTGGTCTGGATCGGCTGGCCGAACTGCGAGTTATAGGCCCCAAGGTTGCAGCGGGTATGCACGCGATAGGCGGTGATCTTGTTGTTCGCGTCAAAGGCAAACTCCGCGAGGGAAGTCAGGTCACGCCCGCCATTATCGCTCAACATGCTTTCAGTCCGTTCGGCCATCCAACGCACGGGACGACCCAAGGCACGCGCGGCCTGCGCGACAGAGAAATACTCGGGGTGCGCCATCGCCTTCATGCCGAAACCACCGCCCACATCGGGGTTGGTGACCCGCACATTCTCGGCCTCAAGCCCGAAGGCTTTGACCAAGTTGTCCTTGTGAATCCACACACCCTGCCCGTTGTTGGCGACATGCATCCGCGTGCCGTCCCATTCGGCATAGCAGCCGCGCGGCTCCATCGGATTCACGATCACGCGGTTATCATCTATTTGGAGCGAGACGGTGCGCGCCGCCGTCTCAAAAGCCGCGTCGGTGGCTGCTTCATCTCCCAGCCCCCAATCAAAGGCGCGGTTATCCGGCGCCTCATCATGCAAGGTCTCGCCGCCCGCCATCACATCTACTTTGGCGGGCAAGTCATCGGCCTCGAACATGATCAGCTCGGCGGCATCGCGGGCTTGGTCCAGCGTTTCCGCGACGATCAGCGCGACCGGCTCCCCGACATAGCGGACCTTACCCTTGGCGAGCATCGGGCGCAGCGGCTTGGCTGCGCGGGTACCATCGCGGTTTTCCAACACGGCCCCCGCCATCGAGATATTCACACCAGCGGCTTCAAGGTCGGCGCAGGTCAGCACCAGATGCACGCCTTCAGCCTCGGCGGCGTCGGATACGTCCAACTCTGTGATTACGCCATGGGCGGCAGGCGCGCGAAAGAAAAAGCCGTGCAGGGCATCACGCGGTGCAATATCATCGACATAGCGCCCCTCACCGGTCAGGAACCTCACATCCTCGGTCCGTTTAACCGATTGGCTTTTCCCGAATTTTTCCATGCTGCTCTGCCCTTGCCACGCTTAATCTGTCGAAGCTGACAGTAGCGTTCCGCAAGGTGGTGTCCAGCCCGCGAGGGCTGGAAAGGGCCGTGTGTTCTCAGGAAAGCTCAGAGACCATTTCGATCTGGTGCAGCCCGTAGCCGTTGAACTTGGTGCTCATCGCAATTGAATAGGCGCCCATGCCGCCGAAAAGCACATAGTCGCCCTCCTCCGCATCTTGCGATAACATTAACCCGTCTGGCAAACGGTCGAGCGAATCGCAAGTCGGGCCAAACACGACACGCGGGGTTGCCGTGCTGCGGCGCGGGCCTTTCGGCCCCAGTACCCGCACTGGACCGGGCAGGCCCATATCGCGGATGTCTACCAAGCCGCCATAAATGCCATCATTCAAAAACACAGTCTGACCTGCCGCACGCACGGCTTTGATACGGGCCGCCAATACGCAAGAGGCTGCGACCATCGCCCGACCGGGTTCGCAAAGCAGCTTGGGCCCTGCCGCGCCAAAGGCAGACAGCTTTGCGGCTTTGACGGCATTGAAAACCGCTTCATGATCGGGCGCGCCCAACCCGCGATCTGCGGCGAACCCGCCGCCGATGTTAATGCGTGCCGGCTGCACACCCGCAATCGCCGCAATCCGCGACGCTTCGATCAGATAACTGGCCCAAGCGCGCGGGTCTTCGCACTGGGTACCAGGGTGGAAGCACAGACTGGGGACGAACCCCATCCGCGCCACTTCGCGCAAAAGCACCGCCGCGTTCTGCGGTGTCGCACCAAACTTAGCCCCGAAATCATAGGCCGCGCCCTTGACGGGCAAGGCAAAACGCACGGCGACCTCAGCGCTGCGCGGCACAGCGTCAAGCTTGCGCAGCGCGTCACTGTCGTCCACCGACCAGCTTGCCACTCCAGCCGTGATCCCTGCGGCGATCTCCTCCGTTGAGCGGACCGGATTGTTATAGTGCAGGACCGCCGTCGCATCTGCGGCACGCACAGCAAGCATCTCGGCGGGCGAAGCGACGTCGAATGCAGTGATCCCCGCTGTCACAAGGTTGGAGAGCACTTCGGGCCGGTCATTGGCCTTGACCGCATAAGTCACCAAACCGTCAAACCCGTCGATGAAACTGCGGGCCGTGGCCTGAAGCACCGAAGGCGCAAAATAGAGGACCGGCGCGTCGGGCCGGTGTCGCATCAGGTGGTCGCTGATGGTGCGGTTCATCGGAATGGTATGCTGCATCGTCGCCTCGCATGTTACTTTCTTACAGAAAACGCCAAATACCTGTCGATCTCATCAATCAAAGCGCCCATAATGTCGGAAACTTTAGGCATTTAGGCGATATGACCCTACAAATTGACGAAACTGACCGCCAACTGGTCCAAGCGCTTCAGGCAAATGCGCGTCAGTCAATTGCCGATCTGGCGCGCCATCTGGGCCTAGCGCGCACAACGGTGCAGGCACGGCTGGACCGGTTGGAGCGTAGTGGCGCGATTGTCGGCTATACCGCGATCCTCGGCGCCTCGGCCAAAGCGCCGCTGCGGGCCACCGCATTGGTGAGCATCGAGCCGCGCAGCGCGCCTGCGGTCTTGGCGCGAATGCGGCAGCTCTCGGGCGTGCTGGTGGTGCATACCACCTCGGGGCGCTTTGATTTTCTGATCGAAATCGCCGCACGCACCACGCAAGAGCTGGATGAAACCCTTGACCGGATCGTAGATACACGCGGTGTCAAAAGCTCCGAAAGCCTGATCCACCTCAGCACCAAGCTGGATCGGCGCGGCTGATCCCGCTCCCTTGCTTTTCGTGCTGCCCTTTTCCTTTGCGCGAACCTTCGTTAGATCAGCACCTGACGCAGACAGGATGGATCACCATGGCCCTCGAAAAGACATTTGACGCCGCCGCAGCCGAAAGCCGGCTTTATACCGCTTGGGAAGACGCGGGGGCATTTAAGGCAGGCGCCAACGCCAAGCGCGCCGAGACATTCTCGATCATGATCCCGCCGCCGAACGTGACCGGCGTGCTGCACATGGGCCATGCGTTTAACAACACCCTGCAGGATATCCTGATCCGTTGGCACCGGATGCGCGGCTTTGACACGTTGTGGCAGCCAGGCCAGGACCACGCGGGCATTGCAACCCAGATGGTGGTGGAGCGCAAACTTGCCGCTGAAGGCAAACCGCCACGCCGCGAATGGGACCGCGATGAGTTCACCGCCGAAATCTGGAAGTGGAAGCAGCAGTCCGGCGACACGATCATCGACCAGCTAAAGCGCCTTGGCGCCTCTTGTGACTGGTCGCGCAACGCCTTCACCATGTCCGGCGCGCCAAACGCGCCCGAGGGTGAAGAAGGCAATTTCCACGATGCGGTCATCAAGGTCTTTGTCGAGATGTACAACAAGGGCCTGATCTATCGCGGCAAGCGATTGGTCAACTGGGACCCGCATTTCGAGACTGCGATCTCGGACCTCGAAGTCGAAAGCACCGAAGTTGACGGCCATATGTGGCACTTTAAATACCCGCTCGCGGGGGGAGCGACATATACCTACGTCGAGAAAGACGAAGACGGCAATGTCATCCTCAGCGAAGAGCGCGACTATATCGCCATCGCGACAACACGGCCCGAAACCATGCTGGGCGACGGCGCGGTTGCGGTGCACCCAACAGATGAACGTTACGCCTCAATCGTTGGAAAACTCTGCGAAATTCCGGTTGGCCCGAAAGCACAGCGCCGGTTGATCCCGATCATCACTGACGAATATCCGGACAAGAATTTCGGCTCCGGCGCGGTGAAGATCACTGGCGCGCATGACTTTAACGACTACGGCGTCGCGACCCGCAACAACATCCCGCTTTATGCATTGATGGACACCCGCGGCGCGATGCGCAGCGACGGGCTGCCCTATGATAAGGCTGCCGCCCGCGCCCAAGCCATCGCCGAGGGCCGCGAACCCGCACCGCAAGACGCGACCGAGATCAATCTGGTACCCGACGCCTATCGCGGGCTGGACCGGTTCGAGGCGCGCAAGAAGATCGTCGCGGAAATCACCGCGGAAGGGCTGGCCGTGATGGTCGCAGGTCCGGTCGATGACAGTGGCGACGGCATGTGTTTTGCCACCGACGACGTGCCCTTCGTTGAAAACAAGAAGATCATGCAGCCTTTCGGTGACCGCTCCAAAGTGGTGATCGAGCCGATGCTGACCGATCAGTGGTTCGTCGACACCGCCAAGATCGTCGGCCCCGCCATTGATGCGGTGCGTTCGGGCGAGGTCACGATCCTGCCCGAGCAGGACAAGAAGGTCTATTTCCATTGGCTGGAGAATATCGAGCCTTGGTGTATCTCGCGCCAATTGTGGTGGGGGCACCAGATCCCGGTTTGGTTCGATGACGACGGCAAGGAATATTGCGCCGCGACCGAGGCCGAAGCGCAAGCGATGGCTCCCGGCAAAGTGCTGCGCCGTGACCCCGATGTGCTCGACACCTGGTTCTCCTCCGGCCTTTGGCCAATCGGGACGCTGGGCTGGCCGGAAAACACCGATGCTCTGCAGAAATACTTCCCGACCTCGGTGCTGATCACCGGCTTTGACATCATCTTCTTCTGGGTCGCGCGGATGATGATGATGCAATACGCCGTGGTCGGCGAGCGGCCCTTTGACACCGTCTATGTCCACGCGCTGGTGCGCGACGAGAAGGGCAAGAAGATGTCGAAATCGCTCGGCAATGTGATGGACCCGCTGGAGCTGATCGACGAATACGGCGCCGATGCGGTGCGCTTTACGCTAACCTCGATGGCGGCGATGGGCCGCGACCTGAAGCTCTCGACCGCGCGGATCGCGGGCTATCGCAACTTCGGCACCAAGCTGTGGAACGCGCACCGCTTTGCCGAGATGAATGGCGTCTTTGATGGCACCGCCAGCACCATGCCCGCCCCGCAGGCGACACTGAACAAATGGATTGTCGGTGAGACGGCGCGCATCCGCGAGGATCTGGACAGCGCGCTTGGAAACTACCGCTTCAACGATGCCGCGAACGCGCTTTATGCCTTTGTCTGGGGCAAGGTTTGCGACTGGTATGTCGAGCTCAGCAAGCCGCTGTTGCAAGACGACGCGCCCGAAGCGGAAGAGACGCGCCAGACGATGAAATGGGTCTTGGATCAGTGCCTTATCATGTTGCACCCGATCATGCCGTTCATCACGGAAGAGCTGTGGAAAACCACTGCCAGCCGCGACGCGATGCTGGTGCATGCCGAATGGCCAGCCTATGCG
The DNA here is from genome assembly GCF_900112755.1 of Sulfitobacter brevis. Classification (GTDB taxonomy): domain Bacteria; phylum Pseudomonadota; class Alphaproteobacteria; order Rhodobacterales; family Rhodobacteraceae; genus Sulfitobacter; species Sulfitobacter brevis. Next base: position 82,387 of record NZ_FOMW01000007.1, read on the forward strand.
ACCGCCGATCTGCTGGATGCTGAAGCCGACCGCGAGATGAACTGGGTGATTGGTTTGATCGAGGCGATCCGCTCGGCCCGCGCGCAGATGCACGTGCCTGCGGGCTTGCAAGTGCCAATGATTGTGACCGAACTGGATGCGGCCGGACAAGCAGCTTGGGACCGCAACGAGACGATGATCAAACGGCTGGCGCGGGTTGAAAGCCTTGAGAAAGCAGATGTTTTCCCCAAGGGCACCGTGTCGATCCCCGCTCCGGGGGCGAGCTTTGGCCTGCCGCTGGCCGGAATTATCGACATTGCCGAAGAGAAATCGCGCTTGCAGAAGTCGCGGGACAAACTGGGCAAGGAGATCGGCGGATTGCAGGGGCGGTTGAACAACCCCAAATTTGCCGCGTCGGCTCCCGAAGAGGTTGTTGCCGAGGCGCAAGCCAATCTGGAGGCGCGGCTAGATGAGGCGGCGCAGCTTGATGCGGCCTTGGCGCGATTGGCCGAGATGGAATAGGCGATATTCGCCCGATAATAACGAGGGGGCTTTGCCCCCTCGTCGGCGCCCATGATATTTTCAGTCGAAGACGGCGGGGCGTTTGCCGAATTCGGCGGCGATAACTTCCATTTGATGCGGTTTGCCAATGAGATCGGCTTGGATGCGGGATTCTGCGTTGAGGACCGTGGTTTGGTCTTCTACTTCAGCCAGTGCGATGAGCTGTTTTGCGGCGCGGATCGCTGAGGGACTTTTGCCTGCAATGGTGGCGGCGAGCGCCATGGCAGTGGCCAGCGGATCGGCGGCGATTTCGGTGATCAGGCCCCAGCGCTCGGCTTGTTCGGCGGGGATCGTCTCGGCTGTGTAGGTCAAGCGGCGCAACACATCGCTGCGCACCAGTCGTGGCAGCAGCACCATACCGCCCATGTCGGGCACAATGCCCCATTTCATTTCCATCACGGCCATTTTGGTATCAGGCGCTGCGATCCGGATGTCTGCGCCGAGTGCGAGTTGCAGCCCCGCACCATAGACCGCGCCGTGCAGCGCCGTGATGACGGGCACGCCGACGCGGGTCCAGACCATCGCGACCTCTTGCCATTGATTGGTGGTGCCTTCGCCGTGAGTGCGGGGCATCAGCAGGTCTGATGGATCCTTGCCGATCATGCCGGACAGGCTGGTGATATCGATGCCAGCGCAGAAGGATTTCCCCTCCCCAGAAAGGACGACAACGCGGGCGTCGGAAGCTGCGACCTCGTTTCCGGCGGCGATGATGGCATCGATCATTTGCTGGTCCACCGCGTTCATTTTGTCAGCGCGGGTGAGGCGGACATGGGCGATGTGGTTTTCGTAGGTGATGGTGAGGCGGGCCATTGCGAAGTCTCCTGCTGGGTTGCTCGTATAACACTGCAAAAGCGCGGGTCAGACCAGTGCTACGTCACGGCAGTTCGGCAGCCAGCGAGGATGCCTCGCCCTACCGCCCCCTCACGCGATGATCTTGACCAAACGGTGTTATCTAGGCTCTTGCCGCAGCGCAGATGTGGTCCTATCACTCCGGCATGACAGAATATCGCCTCACCCCGCTTGCCCAATCCTTACCCGCCACGGTGCCCTTTGTCGGCCCCGAAACGCAGGAGCGTGCGCAGGGGCGCGGCTTTGTTGCGCGGTTGGGCGCGAACGAGAATGTCTTTGGCCCCTCGCCCGCCGCGATCGAGGCTATCGCGCAGGCTGACCACTGGATGTATGGCGATCCGGAGAGTTTTGAGCTGCGCCAAGCTTTGGCCCAGCGACTGGGTGTGTCCATGGAGCATATTGTCGTTGGCGAAGGCATCGACGGGCTGTTGAGCTATCTGGTGCGGTTATTTGTTGGCGATGGCGACGCGGTCGTGACCTCTGACGGGGCTTATCCGACGTTCAACTATCATGTCGCAGGCTTCGGTGGCGTGCTGCACAAAGTGCCCTATAGCGCAGATCACGAAGACCCGCTGGCGCTGTTTGCCAAGGCGGCGGAGGTGGATGCAAAACTGGTCTATCTCGCCAATCCCGACAACCCGATGGGCAGCTGGCATGAAGGCGCTGCACTGACTGCTGCATTGGCGCATTTACCGCAAGGCACGCTGCTGGTGCTGGACGAAGCCTATATCGAGACCGCGCCGGCGGGCACCTCACCAGAAGTGCCACTGGATGATCCGCGCCTGATCCGGCTGCGGACTTTCTCCAAAGCCTACGGTTTGGCGGGGGCGCGGGTCGGCTATGCCATCGGCGCGCCAGAACTGATCACCGCCTTTCATAAAGTGCGCAACCATTTCGGCATGAACCGATCGGCGCAAGCTGGCGCTCTGGCCGCTCTGGGCGACCAGGGCTGGCTGGGCCATGTGCAGCATCAGGTCGCGGATGCGCGTGACCGGATAGCGCAAATTGCGCGCAACAACGGGCTGGTGCCGCTTCCCTCGGCGGCGAATTTCGTGGCGGTCGATTGCGGGCGCGATGGTGCATTTGCCAAAGCTGTGCTGGACGGGTTGCTGGCGCGGGGCATCTTTGTGAGGATGCCATTTGTCGCGCCGCAAAACCGCTGCATCCGGATCAGTTGCGGCACCACAGAACAGCTCGATGCCTTCGCCGCGGCTTTGCCCGCCGCACTCAGCGACGCGATAAAAAGCTGACGACCGAACCGGCAGCACTACATTCAAGCTCGATCGATTTCTGAGAGACCGGATGTTTGGCCCGCACCGCCAAAACGTCGCGCCTGACTATACGCCTGCCTGCATCGCGATGTTTGGCGTTAATCTTGTCTGGATGCTGTTTCTGGTCTGGGCAATCTGGGGATTGATCGCAGCCGGATTGGCCGGCTGGATCGTTCACAAACTTATTGACCGGATCGACGTGAGGACCCGTTAGGCGGTGCCAGAGATGACTTTTGCCGCAGCGTCCAGTGCGCCGGTGCCATGCTCAACGCCAAGCGCGGTCATCCCCGCCTCAAGCCCGCCGAGCAGCCCCATGATCATCTGCCCGTTCACATGCCCCATATGCCCGAGCCGGAAAAAGCCGTCACGGGCCGGATCGGTTGGGGCGGCCATACCTAGACCGATGCCCAAGGTCAGCCCGAGGTTCTTCTCGACCCAATTGCGCAATTCGGTTGCCATCGGGGCCTGAAGCCGCAACGCGGTGACGGCGTGGCTGCGATAAGCGGGGTCGGCGATATTCATCGCAAAACTGCCACGTTGTGACCACGCATCACATGCCGCCCAGACCGCACGGGCCAGTACCGCATGGCGTTGCCAGACCGCCTCGATCCCTTCGGCGTGGATCATATCGAGCGATGCCCGCAGACCGTAGATGTGATGGGTCGGCGCGGTGCCACCGTGATATTGATAGAACTCCTGCGGGTGCGCGCGCGGCGACCAATCCCAATAGCGGCTGACCCGCGCTACCTTTGCGCGCGCGGCCTCGGCCTTGTCGTTGAAAAACACAAAGCCCAAGCCGGGTGGGACCATCAGCCCCTTTTGGCAGGCAGTCACCATGACATCGACGCCCCATGCATCCATCTCGAAGGTGTCACAGCCTAGCGACGCGATGCAATCGGCCATCAGCAGCGCAGGATGTTCCGCCGCATCGAGTACTTTCCGCAGGGAGGCGATATCGTTGCGCACCGAGGTCGAGGTATCAACATGCACGCCAAGTACCGCCTTGATGCTGTGATCGCGATCTTCGCGCAGCCGCTCGGCAATCCGGTCCATGTCCATCGGTGCCGAAAGGCCAAAGTCGAGCACTTCGACATCCGCGCCAAGGCCGGTGGCCATTTCGCCCCAACCGATGCCAAACCGCCCCGTCGCAGGGACCAAGACCTTGTCGCCGACATTCAGGATATTGCTCAGCGCCGCTTCCCATGCCGCGTGACCGTTGCCGATATACATCGCGACATGGTGCTCGGTGCGGGCGACGCGGCGCAGATCGGTCATCAGGGCGGGCATCATGTCGACCAATTCGCCCGAATAGATATTGGGCGCGGCGCGGTGCATCGCGCTCAGCACGGCATCGGGCATCACCGAGGGGCCGGGAATCGCGAGATAGGGCCGGCCCTGTGCCAGAATGGGGGATTGGGTCATGATGTGCCTCTGATCAATGTTTCGTGCACATTATCCAGCCTTGCGCCTGCGTCAACACAGCATCATGCGCCGCCCCGCTTGCCCTGAACCTCCGGTTTCCTTACACCAAATCCAAGCGCTGCCAAAAGGACCATGGCCGACATATGACCGACCAAACCTATACTTCGAAACAGCTGCTAGGCTGGCTGTGGCGCGACTACCTTAAAAAACACGTAGGGCTGATGGCCGTCGCGGTGTTCTTTATGATCATCGAAGGCAGCACGTTGGGCGCGCTCGCGCGGCTGATGGAGCCGATGTTCGACAAGGTGTTTGTCGCGGGCAACGAGGATGCGCTGATCACCGTCGGGCTGGTACTGGTCGGGATTTTCGTGCTGCGGGCAGTAGCGGGCGTCGCGCAGAAAGTCTTGCTGACCCGGATCGCGCAGCGCACGGCGGCGGACATGCGGCTTGACCTGCTCGACCGGATGATGCGGCAGGATGGCGCGTTCCACCAATCGCACCCCCCGGGTTTTCTGATCCAGCGCGTGCAATCGGACGTGAATGCGGTCGGCGATGTCTGGCGGGCCGTAATCACCGGCGCGGGGCGCGATTTCATCGGGCTTATCGTGCTATTGGGTGTTGCGATTTCGATTGACCCCATTTGGGCGCTTCTGGCCTGCGTCGGGGTGCCCGCCATGGTGCTCCCCGCAGCGCTGGCGCAACGATTTGTGCGCGCCCGTTCACGCGAGGCCCGCGATCTGGGTGCCAGTCTGGCCACACGGCTTGACGAAGTGTTCCATGGCATCGTCCAGATCAAGCTCAACGCGCTGGAGGCCTATCAAACCCGCCAATACCGCGATCTGACCCGCATTTTTGTGCGCACCGAGGTCCGCGCCGCCTTTGGCAACTCCGCGCTGCCCGGTATGATCGATATTATGTCGGGCCTCGGGTTCGGGGCCGTTATCCTTTATGGCGGTTCCGAGATTATCTCGGGCGACAAAACCATCGGCGAGTTCATGACCTTTTTCACCGCGATGGGCTTTACCTTCAGCCCGCTGCGCCGCCTTGGCGGGGTCAGTGGCTTGTGGCAGATGGCCGCCGCAGCGCTTGAGCGGATCAAGGATCTCATGGATGCTCCGGTGAAGCTGAAAGATCCCAAGACCCCCGTAACCACGCCCCTCGCCTCGACGGATATCGTCTTGAAGGATATTGAGCTTTCCTACGGCGATGCCAAGGTCCTGGAGGGCTTGAGCCTGACCGCCAAGACCGGCGAAACCACCGCCCTCGTCGGCGCCTCGGGTGCGGGCAAATCGACGATATTTAACCTGCTGACCCGCTTGATCGACCCGCAAGCGGGCGATGTGACCATCGGCGGCATCTCCACCCGTGATTTAACCATCGCCAAACTGCGCGGCTTGTTTTCGGTCGTAACCCAAGAGGCGCTGCTATTTGACGAAACCCTACGCGAGAATATCGTGCTGGGTCGGACTGATGTCACCGAAGCCGAGCTTGACCGGGTGTTGAAAGCCGCCCATGTCGCGGACTTTCTGCCCAACCTTGAGAACGGGCTTGAGACCCGTGTCGGGCCGCGCGGCTCGGCCCTGTCGGGAGGACAACGCCAGCGCGTGGTGATTGCCCGCGCCCTGCTGCGCGACACCCCGATCCTGTTGCTGGACGAGGCCACCAGCGCCTTGGATGCCCAATCGGAGCAGGTGGTGCAGGACGCGCTTGACCGTCTGTCCGAGGGCCGCACCACCATCGTCATCGCCCACCGTCTGGCGACGATCCGCAGCGCCCACAAGATCGTCGTGATGGACCGTGGCCGTGTGATGGATGAAGGCACACATGAGGAATTGCTCGCCCGTGGCGGTATCTATGCCGATCTTTACCGTCTGCAGTTTCAGGACGGCAAGACCGTCACCGACAGCCGTGGCATCCGCGCCCTGCGCGCCAAGGAACGCAGCGAAGCCGCCGCCCAACCAAACCTGTTGCAACGCATTAGCGAAAGACTGTTTGGCTGATGCTTCCTGCTGAACGGCGATTTGAATAGACGCAGACCCGCCGCACAGAACCAATCAAAATAGCGTCGCGCCTTGCGCGTCCGTTGGATCAGCGCTTGCGGTATTTTCGGGCCAGTACGTCGGGCGATGCACCGATGAAATAGCGCGTCAGCAGCCACAGGTTACGCCCGCTGCGCCCGACCCAGCCTTGCTGTCGATACTTTTCTGCCGAGGTCACCGCTACCGCGTCGAGCGCGGTCATCTGTCCGCGCAGCGCCCGCGCCAGCGTGACGTCTTCCATCAAAGGCAGATCGGGATATCCCCCCAACCCGTCGAGCATCTGCGCCGATATCAGCAGACCCTGATCCCCGTAGGGCAACCCCAAGCGGCTGCGCAAATTGGCCCAGCCTGCTACCAGCCGCGCAGGCACGCCGCCGCGATCAAACCTCAGGCGGAACCACGCGGCTTTCGGGGCACCCAAGTGTGCCGCCACAGCTTCGCTCCACCCTGCCCCCAGTACGGTGTCTGCATGCAGCACCAGCAACCAATCGCCCTGCGCCGCCACACAACCGCGCCCGATTTGCGCCCCGCGTGAGGCTGGGCCTTCGACCCACTCGGCGCCCCACGCTTGTGCTATTGCGCCTGTGGCGTCGGTGGACCCGCCGTCACTGATGATCACCTCGCGGATCAAGCCTGCGTCGACCCCCTCCATCAAAGCGGCCAGACAGGCGGGCAGACCAGCTGACGCGTTGAGCGTCGGAATAACCACTGAGACCGGTGCGCGCATGGTTGCCTCTTTTGATGTGCCTTGTGAGGCTATATGTCATGGCCAGATCTGAAAGGACATATTATGACCGATCGCCGCATTCTCAAAGTCTCTGGCGCCGATAGCGAGGAATTCCTGCAAGGCCTCATCACCAACGATATGGCGAAACTGGCGCAGGGGCCGATCTATGCCGCCTTGTTGACGCCGCAGGGCAAGTATCTGGCCGATTTCTTTGTAGTGCCCGCGCCCGATGGCATCCTGATCGATGTCGCTGCCGCGCTGGGTGATATGCTCAAGCAGCGGCTGAGCATGTACAAGCTCCGCGCCAAAGTCGAGATCGCCGACACAGACCTGCATCTGCACCGGGGCACCGGGCCGGTCCCCGAGGACGGCTTTGCAGATCCGCGCACCGATGGCATGGGCTGGCGGGCGCTGCGCGACACGCCGCAGGACAGCACAGCGGATACCACCAATTGGGATGCCTTGCGTGTGGCGCATATCGTACCGGAAACGGGCATCGAACTGACCCCCGATACATTCCCGCTCGAAGTCGGGTTTGAACGGCTCAACGGGGTCGATTTCCGCAAGGGCTGTTATGTCGGGCAAGAGGTCACTGCGCGTATGAAGCACAAGACGACCCTGCGCAAAGGACTGGCGCGCGTTGCAATGGACGGAGAAGCGCCTGTGGGCACCGAGATAACCGCAGAGGGCAAAGCGGCGGGGACTTTACTGACGCAGGCAGGCGACCAAGCCCTCGCCTACCTGCGGTTCGACCGCGCGGCGGGACCGATGCAGGCCGAAACTGCCAAGGTGACGTGGTCGCCCTAAGTATGATCAAGCCCGATAGGGCAGCGAATCTATACGGCATTTTAACGAAAAAGGCCCCGCAGCAACCGCGGGGCCAATTTCGGGTCGAAGTGACGTTACGGAACGTTTAGGCGCGTTCAACGTATTCGAAGGTCTCTGTATTCACGATGATGTCCTCGTCCTGACCGACGAACGGCGGCACCGAGACGCGCACGCCACAATCAAGCAGCGCGGGTTTGAAAGAGTTGGCAGCAGTCTGCCCCTTCACAACCGGCTCGGTCTCGATGATCTTGCAGGTGACTTTTTGCGGCAGTGACGCGTTCAGCGCTTCGTCATTGTGATACTCGACAACGATCATCATGCCGTCTTGCAAAAACGGACGACGGTCGCCCAAAAGCTCGGCAGGAAGCTGGACCTGTTCGTAGGTGTCCGTGTCCATCACCACCAGCATGCCACTGTCTTCATACAGAAATTGCTGATCTTTCTGCTCAAGGCGGATCTTTTCGACCTTATCCGCCGAGCGGAAGCGCTCATTCAATTTGGAGCCGTTGCGCAGGTTGCGCATCTCGACTTGGGCAAAGGCGCCGCCCTTTCCGGGCTTCACGTGATCGACCTTTACCGCTGCCCACAGGCCACCGTTATGCTCCAGCACATTGCCGGGACGAATTTCGTTTCCGTTAATTTTAGGCATTTATGAAACCCACCTGTGTGGTTGATGAAGAGTTGTTGCGCTCTATATCTGGAGGGATGGCCCCCTGCAAGGAGGCGATATCTAGTGCTGCACCTGCAGCAAGTCATGCAACAGTCACATAGGTGCTATGCGATAAAACGGTATCCGAATCGCAGAAGATAGGCCATAAGAGCCTTCACGCCGAAATGACAAGAGCAAGAATAAGAAAGGACGACGAGATGAAAGATTTCGTTGATGGCACCGCCTTCAATAACGAACAAGGCAACCGTGCCCGTAAACTTTTTGCAGCCGTTGTACTGGCTGCCCTCGACGACGCGATCGCCGATGACAAAAAGTATGGCAACGGTCCTGAGCAGATCGCCCGTTGGGCCCGCTCGCGCGATGGTCGCGAAGTGCTTAGCTGTGCTGGCATTGATCCCAACGAGCGTGTTGTAACCGGCCTGATGGATTTTGTCGGCAAAGGTATCCGCACGTCGGTCGCCCTGTCGCGCGAAGAATCCGAGCGTCGCAACGCAGCACTGCAGGCCGAAGCCGCCTGAACCATTACTGCTGCCGAAACAAAAAAAGCGCAGCCCTGGGGGGCTGCGCTTTTTTGTGTCTGACGTCTGGCAATTCCCGAACCACATTTCAGTACCAGCAACTGGCCAAAGCGGCACCTTGGCTCTTTTCCTTGGGCGCAATTTACGCCAGTTTCGCCTCGAACATTTGAGGGGCCACCTGTGACCAAAGCCATTATGATCCAAGGGACTGGCAGCAATGTCGGCAAGTCGATGATCGTGGCGGGTTTGCTGCGGGCCTGTGCACGGCGCGGGCTGCAGGTACGGCCGTTCAAGCCGCAGAATATGTCAAATAACGCTGCTGTAACTGTAAATGGTGGTGAGATCGGCCGCGCGCAGGCACTGCAAGCCCGCGCTGCCGGGGTCGAACCACATACGGATATGAACCCGATACTGCTAAAACCACAATCCGCAACCGGCGCGCAGGTGATCGTGCAAGGACAGGTCGCGGGCCATCAGGAGGCGGCGGCTTTTGGTGCCAATAAGGCCGCCCTGATGCCGGCTGTCCTACAATCTTTCCAGCGGTTGGCAAACGATTGCGATTTGATCATTGTCGAAGGGGCTGGCAGCCCTGCCGAGACCAATCTGCGCACTGGTGACATCGCCAATATGGGTTTTGCCCGCGCCGCTGGCGTGCCGGTAATCTTGATGGGAGATATCGACCGTGGCGGGGTGATCGCCCAGATCGTCGGCACTCAGGCGGTGCTGGAGGAAGACGACAACGCCCTGATCCGTGGTTTTGCGGTAAATAAGTTTCGCGGGGATCGCAGCTTGTTCGACAAGGGCCGCGATGACATCGCGCGCCGTACCGGTTGGCCGTCCCTCGGTGTCATCCCGTGGTTTGACAGCGCGCACCGCCTCCCGGCCGAAGACGTCATGGACCTGCCTGCAAGGTCGCGCTCGGGCGGTTCGGGCTGTGTGATCGCTGTGCCCCGTCTGCCACGGATTGCCAATTTCGACGATCTGGATCCGCTTGCTGCCGAACCCGGGGTTGACCTGAGGATGATTATGCCGGGAACCCCCCTGCCCGCTGAGGCCGATCTGGTGCTCTTGGTGGGAAGCAAAGCGACAATTTCCGACCTTGCGGCGTTTCGCGCGGAGGGCTGGGACATTGATCTGGCGGCGCACGTCAGGCGCGGCGGTCATGTTCTCGGCATCTGCGGCGGGTACCAGATGCTCGGGCGGACGCTGTCTGATCCTGATGGGCTGGAGGGACTGACGGGCATGGTTGAGGGCTTGGGGCATCTGGAGGTCGATACGATCATGGCGCCGTTAAAGCATCTTTCGCTCAAAACCGGCACGCACCCCGCCAGCGGCACTGCGCTTGAGGGCTACGAAATTCACATCGGTGAGACAACGGGCGCTGATTGCGCGGGCGCGTGGCTGAGCTTTGACGGGCTGCGAGAGGGGGCTGCGAGCAGGAATGGCCGCGTATCCGGCTGCTATATGCATGGGATTTTTAGCTCTGACGCCTTTCGCCGTGCTTATCTGGCGGGTTTTGGTGTCGAGTCGGCGCTTTCGTTCGAGGACGGCGTCGAAGATGCTTTGAACGCGCTGGCCGACCACGTTGAGCAGTTCATGGACGTGGATTTTCTGCTGGAGCTTGCGGAGGAAATCTAATTTCGGGCGAGAGCGAAAGACCGGGGGAGTTCCCTCCCCTGGCCCGTCCTCCGGATGTTTTTACTCGAAATGAGGTGTTCGCTATTCGAGCTCTTGAGCGGTCAGGGCGCGGTGGATTTCGCGCCGGACCAGCTTGCGCACATTGCGGGTTATCCGTTCGCCCAAGGCACCTTGTAGCTCGGCGCGGACGATCTCGCTCACCAGATCACGCAGCATTTCTTCGTCGATGATCTGGTCGTCGGCAGAGAGGCCCATGCGATCTTCGTTGTCCGGAGGGCTTGCAGATTGGGTCGCCGGTTCGGCAGTGGAAGCTGCTGGCGCTGCGGCCACATCCTCCGTGACATCGGGTTGATCCAGCCATGCGCCGGTGGCGTCACGCTCCATATCGTCTTCCCACGCCATCGCGGCGTCTTCGGTGCCGGAGTAGTCATCCGCACCGAGCGCGTCAGGCTCCCAACGGTCAGGGATATTGCCGATAGCGGTTTCCAACGCAGCTATTTTCGCGCTGAGCGGCGAACTTGCTTGTGGTGCAGTGGCCGACGTCACCTGCTCGGCGCCCCGATCTTGGGGCTGATCAAGATCATCTAGCTCGTCGGCATCATCCCATCCGGCGCGGGCATCCAGGCCCCGTGTCGGGGTTTCTTGGGGTGTATTATCGTCGTTCGCTTCGTCGTCGAAATTAAACGGATCGAAGGAGCCGCCATCATTGTCGGCAGGCGCTGAGTGATCATCCTGCGCGTCGTCTTCGGCAAAATCATAAGGGTCGGCGGAGTAATCCTGCGACGGATCAATCCCGCGTTTTGCTTCTGGCCGGTGTTTGTCGCGCAGGCTGGTAAACGCCTTCTCCATCGGTGGCGGAGCGGATGGCTCCACCGCGTCGGAAGGGGTAAGGCGCAAAGAGGCGGTATCTGGAGTACGAGAGGCCGCAGTGCTGTCGTCGCGGGCAGCGCTCGCGCGGGCGTTCTCTACAGGGCCAGCTTTCGACGCCAGAATATTTTCGGGCTTGGGCGGCGCGGGCGCAGGGGCGGCAGAAGATGGCGCTTCTGCCACGCGCAGCGCCGGTGTCAAAACCAACCGATCGCTTTGCGGCGCGGGCTTTTGCGTCTGCATAGGACGCTTGTCTTCGGACACCAATCGGCGAATCGAAGACAGGACATCTTCTACCTCGGCATTTGAGACGGGGTTTGACATGTTATAATACCACTCTTTCCTCAGGCCCAAGTATAGCGTTTCGGAAAGATTCTCACAATGCCCCCGTGAAAATTGTCAGTCCTTTTGCAAAGCCCGCAATACACGGTCCAGTTGCTGCCCCTGTTTCGACAGCACTGCCGGGCTGTCTTTGACCAGATTGTAATAGGCAGCAGGATCATAAAGTTGCACGGGCAACTTGAGGTCCTTTGCGGTCAGCTGGCCTGTCGAGGCCAGCACCGCATAGGCCGCGACATAGAGGTTGGCGCGTGCCGACACGCGGGCAGATTCGGCATCAAGCAAGGATTGCTCTGCGTCCAGCACATCAAGCGTTGTACGGGCACCAAGGGTAGCCTCTTCGCGCACGCCACTAAAGGCAACACGGGCAGCACGGATCTGGCGGTCGCTGGCTTCCAGCACCGCGCGGGCGGAGGCGAGATTGGCATAGGCGTTGCCGACCTCTTGCTGGATGTTCTTGCTGACCACATGCAGGTTGGCGCGCTGCGCATCCCGCTGGGCCATGCCTTTGCGCACTCCAGAGGAAAGAGAGCCACCGCCATAGAGGGTCTGCCCAACCGAGACACCGACGCTGCCGGTATGTGAATAGGCTTGTGAATTAAACGTATCGGTAAGCCCGTAGCTGCCGTTCACCGAGACCGTCGGGTACATCGCCGCTTCGCCTGCTTTGACCAGCAGGTCCGCCGCAGCGACCTGCCGCTGCGCGGCCAAAATCGCCGGATGTTGCCGCACTGCCAACGCCTTGGCGGTATCGAGGCTATTTGAAATGCTGGGCAATTGTGGTGGCTGGCTCAAGCTGGAAGGTTTGCGGCCCACCGCGTTGCGATACTCCTCAACAGCCCGTAATAGATCCCCTTCGGCCCCTGCGAGACCGCTGCGGGCCTGAGCAAGTTGCGCCTCGGCCAGCGCCACGTCAGTGCGTGTGACTTCACCGACTTCGAAACGGTCGCGCGCGGCGCGCAATTCCTGGGTGAGCAGGCGCACGTTGTTTTTGCGCAGTGCGACAAATTCCGACGCTTGCAACACGCCCATATAGGAGGCGACAGCGCGCAACAGGATGTTCTGCTCTACCGCGATCAGATTGTTGCGAGTGGCCAGCACTGTCTCTTTGGTCGCTTCAATCCGGTATTGGCTGGCGCCAAAATCCCAGACCAGCAGTTGCGCGGTGAGCGCGATGGACGCAGACAGCCGGTCCGCCCCAATCCCGGATATGCCACTGGCTGTTCCTGTGGTGCCGAAGGATTTGGTGATATCGCCAGACCAAGCAATTACTGGCTTGAGCGCAGCGCCCGCAGCAGCGACATCTTCATCGGCGGCACGCAATAGGGCGCGGTTCTGATCTAAAAGGCCCGATGTATTGTAGGCGCTCACCAAGGCATCGGCGAAAGTCTCTGCCTGTGCCTGCGGCGGGGCCGCCAGCCAGACTGTCATCGCAACAGCCGCCAGTCGTGATCCAGAGTTGAAGAGCCTGTTCATTGTCGCACATCCTCGTGTCCGCCGGTTCTCGAGAGCGCGATCGACACGCTAGAGCCGACTTATAGTTGAAATTCTACCTGCTGCGCGAACCCGGGCAAGATCGGGGCACTGGCATTGAAAGCCATGCGCCAGCTGATCTTTTCGCCACGCTTATGGCCGATCCGTACTTCACCAAGCGCGCCTTGCATGAACAGCGCAGCAACGCGGCCGCCGTCCTTGAGTTGCGCCAATAAGGGGGCCGGAATCTCGGCCACACCGCCTTGCAGGATAATTACGTCATAAGGGCCGTGTTTGGCCGCACCCTCGGTCAACGCACCTTGATGCACAAAAGCATTGTCGGCCCCGTTTGCCACCAGCGCCTCCTGCGCCTCGACGGCGGTGGATTCGTCATCTTCCACAGCGACCACGGCCTCGGCCATATGGGCGATCACAGCGGTCGAGTAACCCATGCCACAACCGATATCGAGCACCAGTTCCTTGTTGGAAATCGCCAGCGCATCGAGCATTTTTGCCAATGTCCGTGGTTCCAACACGACGCGCCCGCCACCCAGATCGATGTTTTCACCCATATAAGCCGCCTCACGCTGGGCAGCAGGCACAAAGTCTTCGCGGGGCACGCTGAGCATCGCATCGATAATCGGAAATTTGGTCACATCCGACGGGCGAACCTGCGTATCAACCATCATAATGCGGCGGGAAGTAAAATCGGTCATCAGCTAAACTCATCCGTTCAGATACTGTTATCGGGAGATGTGACACATTGTTGTCCGCTCAGCAACGGCTTGCAATGCATTTCACATCCCGCAGGGGCTTGCAGGTGACAGGGGGATCGTTTAGCAGTGCGCACAATTAAGGCTGGCGAGTTGGCGGAGTGGTTACGCGCCGGATTGCAAATCCGTGTATGGGGGTTCGATTCCCCCACTCGCCTCCACCTATCCCCTTGCCTTGAAGACAGTTCCAAATCGCAGTTTTGACCGCTGTTTAACTTTCTCCATCGACTGACGAGCATATCTGTCTTCGACAGAAATCTGCTGCTGGCTTGTTTGTTTGCCACGCCCCTCCTAGGTGTTCCCCCAAACCATTTACCATGTGGCGCCAGAATTGCGGTTGAAGCACAGCGGTGTCGGCCTGAAATTTAGCTAAAAGCGAGCGTATTGATGCAAAAAGTTCTCGTGACCGGAACAGCGGGCTTTATCGGATTTCACCTTGCAAAACTGTTGCTGGCCGAAGGGTTTCAGGTGCACGGCTTTGACGGGATGAGCGATTACTACGATGTTGCGCTGAAAAAGCGCCGCCACGCGATGCTGCTGCAAAACCCGAACTTCGCCGCGACCGAGGCGCTGCTTGAGGAGGATGGCGCGGTAGACAGGGTTGCCGATGCCTTTCAGCCTGACATTATCGTGCACCTCGCGGCGCAGGCTGGCGTGCGCTACAGTCTTGAAAATCCACGCGCTTATATCGACGCCAACGTCGTCGGCACCTTCAATGTCATGGAGGCGGCGCGGCGTTTGGAGGTAAAGCACCTGCTAATGGCCTCGACCTCTTCGGTTTACGGCGCCAACGAAGAGATGCCCTTCGTCGAGACAGAAAAAGCCGACACTCCGCTGACGATCTATGCCGCCACAAAAAAGGCGACCGAGGCGATGGGCCATTCCTACGCCCATCTGTGGAACCTGCCAACGACGATGTTCCGGTTTTTCACGGTCTATGGCACATGGGGGCGGCCCGATTTGGCGCTTTATAAGTTCGTGGATGCGATACTCGATGACCGCCCGATCGACATCTACAACCATGGCGATATGTACCGCGATTTTACCTATGTTGACGATCTGGTGAAGGCGATCCGCCTGCTGATCGACACACCGCCCGTGCGCCCTGCCAGCCGTGAAGACGTGCCCGAATGGGACAGCCTGTCGCCCGTCGCCCCCTACCGCGTGGTCAATATCGGCAACTCCGACAAGGTTCGCTTGCTGGATTTTATCGACGCCATTGAAGAAAGCCTCGGGAAAAAGGCGATCCGGAACTATATGGATATGCAGAAGGGCGATGTTCCGGCCACATGGGCCAATGCCGAGTTGCTGCAGAATCTGACTGGCTATCGCCCGCAAACCGATTTCAAAGATGGTATCGCCCGTTTTGTCGCGTGGTTCCGGGACTATTACGGGAAGTAAGAGCGTGGGTACACAAGATCAGAAAATCGCGATCATCGGGTTGGGATATGTCGGCCTGCCACTGGCGCTGGAGTTTGGCAAGCGCCGCCAGACTGTGGGGTTTGATATCAACCATACCCGTATCGCGGAGCTCGTATCCGGCCACGACCGCACCCGCGAAACCACGCGCGACGAGCTTACCGCAGCCCAGCACCTGAGCTTTACCGCCGATATCGCGGATATTGCGGCCTGTACGATCTACATCGTCACCGTGCCGACGCCGATTGATGCGCACAAACGCCCTGACCTCACCCCCTTGCTCCGCGCCTCCGAGACTGTTGGCAGCGTGCTTAAAAAGGGCGATATCGTTATCTATGAAAGCACGGTCTACCCCGGTGCCACCGAAGAAGACTGCGTGCCGGTGTTGGAGCGTGTCTCCGGTCTCACGTTCAATCACGATTTCTTTTGCGGCTACAGCCCCGAGCGGATCAATCCCGGCGATAAAGACCATCGCCTGCCCAATATCCTCAAGGTCACCGCAGGCTCGACGCCCGAAGTGGCCGCGCAGGTGGATGCGCTTTACGGCGAGATCATCACCGCAGGCACCTACCGCGCACAGAGCATCAAGGTCGCTGAGGCGGCGAAAGTTATCGAGAATACGCAACGCGATCTTAACATTGCTCTCGTAAACGAACTTGCGATTATCTTTAACAAGATGGGGATTGATACGCAGACCGTGCTCGAAGCGGCGGGGACCAAATGGAATTTTCTGCCCTTCCGCCCCGGTCTTGTCGGAGGGCACTGTATTGGCGTCGATCCTTATTATCTGACCCACAAGGCCGAGGCATTGGGATATCAGCCGCAGGTTATTCTTGCGGGGCGGCGGATCAATGATGGCATGGGCGCCTATGTGGCGGGCCAAATGATCAAGGCGATGCTGAAAAAACGTATTCAGGTGCAAGGCGCGCGGGTTCTGGTGCTGGGCCTTGCGTTTAAAGAGAACTGTCCGGATTTGCGCAACACGCGGGTGATAGATGTGGTGCATGAGTTGCAGGAATACGGCGTTCAGGTAGATTTGCACGATCCATGGGTAGATGCGGAGGAAGCGCAAGCGGAATACGGCATCGATTTGGTCAAAGCACCGGAGGCAAATACCTACGAAGGGGTAGTCCTCGCCGTAGCACATAGCCAGTTTCGCGACGCCGGTTTCGATGCTTTGTGCAGCTATGCCACGGCTGACTCAGTGTTCTTTGACCTGAAGTCAGTGTTCCCGACTGAAATATCCACGCTACGCCTGTAAGTACGTGGGCAAGCGCCGATGTCGGGCCTTTTAGTGACAGACCGCTTTGCCACGAATACGGGTTGTTCGAGACATATAGTGTACTGCTATCAAGCCGTTGCACAGGGTGTTTAAACCTGATGCTGGCTGCGGACATATTCCATTACAGCACTGCGCACTGACATTTCGCCCGCATCGCGTGCCTCGTTTATCACCTTGCGAACATCTTCAAGGTTGCAGCGCCGCAAAAGGCTTTTCACCGGCCCGATAGAGGCCGGGCGCATCGACAGCGTCCGCAGTCCGATCGCGGCAAAACACAGTGCTTCGACTGGGCGGCCCGCATCCTCACCACAAAACGAGACCGGCGTATCTGTCTCTTCGCAGCGTTTCACAATGCCTTCGAGGAAGGTCAGGAAACTGACGTTCAGGGTGTCATAGCGCCGCCGAACCCGCTCGTTCTCGCGGTCAGCCGCAAAGAAAAACTGCTTAAGGTCATTGCCGCCGATCGACAGAAACTCGACTTCCTCAAAGAACTTTTGCGGTGCGAAGGCAAGGCTAGGGGTTTCCAGCATCGCTCCGATTTCGAGCTTCTCGGGCAATGGGTGGCCCAATATCCGCTCCCGCTCCATCGCCTTGTCCACCTCCGCACGCGCGGCGCGGAATTCCTCGAACTGCGCAACAAAGGGGAACATTACGGTCAGCGAACGGCCATTTGCGGCACGGATCAACGCCTGAAGCTGCATGCGCATAACGCCGGGTTTGTCCAATCCTACGCGGATCGCACGCCAGCCCAGGGCCGGATTGGGCTCGTCGTTGGGCTTCATGTAAGGCAGCACTTTGTCAGACCCGATGTCCAGCGTGCGAAACACCACCCGCTTGCCATGTGCTGCATCCAACACCCGCGCATAGAGCGCTGAAAGCTCGGACCGTTTTGGCATCTGGTTGCGCACCAGAAACTGCAACTCGGTGCGGAACAGGCCCACACCATCAGCACCCGATCCATCCAGCGAAGGCAGATCCGCCATCAGCCCCGCATTCATTTGCAAGCTGACAACAGAGCCGCATCTCGCCTGGGCGGGCAGATCCCGGATCGACGTATAGCGTTCTTGCGCAGCAGCTTGCATCGCGATCTTATCGCGAAATGCGGTGGCCACCATGTCGTCGGGGCGCAGGTGAACAATGCCCTGTTCACCGTCCACCATAATGTGATCGCCGTTTAGCGCATCAGTGGTAATCTGCCCTGCATGTACCACCAGCGGGATCGCCAGCGCCCGCGCCACGATGGCTGCATGGCTCCCGACGGAGCCGCCCTCCAGTACAATACCCTTCAGCTTGCGCCCGTAGTCCAACAGTTCAGCGGGCCCGATATTGCGCGCTACCAGGATTGGATCAATCGGCATTTCCGCGCCAGTATCGTTACCCTGCCCCGTAAGTGTTCGCAGCAACCGGTTCGACAAATCGTCCAGATCGCTGAGCCGTTCGCGCAGATAGGCATCGCTCACCTGCCCCATACGCGACCGCGCCACCGACTGTTCCTTTTCAACAGCTGCCTCCGCGCTCAACCCGCTGGCGATGCTGTCCTGCATCCGCCGCATCCAGCCCTTGGAGTTGGCGAACATGCGGTAGGCCTCGATAACCTGCTCTTGGTCCTTGTGGCCCGCTGACATTGACAACATCTGGTCAACGCTGACGCGCAAAAGCCCAACAGCAGTCTCAAGTCGCACCGCTTCGCGGACCGGATCATCCGCAATCGGGTTTGATACAACAACACGCGGCTCGTGCAGCCAAACATGGCCCTCTGCTACGCCTTCCTGACCAACGGTCCCGCGCAACAGCACAGGCTGCGAATGCCGCGCCGCCAGTGCAGCCCCCTCGCCGACAAAGGCCCCCAACTCGGTCATTTCAGCCAATACCATGGCGACAACTTCCAAAGCGTAAACTTCATCCGCAGAAAATTCGCGTGCGGTTTTCGACTGCACGACCAAAACGCCAAGGGTTTCGCCCAAACGTTGCACCGGCACGCCTAAAAAGCTGGAGAAAATCTCCTCGCCGGTCTCTGGCATATAGCGAAAACCGGGCGCCTGCGGAGCATTTGGCGTATTGATGACGCGCTTGCGCCGCGCCACGCGCCCTACCAGACCCTCGCCCATTTTCATGCGCGTCTGGTGCACCGCGTCCGCGTTCAACCCTTCTGTCGCACAAAGCTCAAGCGTGTCTTCGTCGCGAAACAGATAGATCGAGCAGACCTCACAGCCCATAGAGGTCGCGATCAGATGGGTGATCTTGTCGAGCCGCTCCTGACCTGCGTCATCGCTGGCCATCGCGTCGCGCAACCGCCCCAAAAGCTTGCGGCTTTCCGTCTCGAAACGCTCTGCCATATCGCTGCGGCCCCCCAGATAACGATCCCTTGAAGCTTAGACCAGACGCGGCCTTCGAGCGATACGGGAATCGACGAAACAGGCCTCGGGAGCCAAAGGTTTACGCGGGCTTGTGCAACTCGAAGGCATCATGCAGTGCCTGAACCGCCAATTCCATGTATTTGCGGTCAATTAAGACGCTGATCTTGATCTCGGAGGTGGTAATCACCTTGATGTTGATTCCCTCACCCGACAGCACCTGGAACATCTTGGCGGCCACACCAGTGTGGCTGCGCATCCCGATCCCGACGACGCTCACCTTAGCAACCTCACGGTCTGCGATAAGTTCGTGATAGTTAATCACCCCGTCAGACTGCGCTTTTTCCACAGATTTTTCGGCGCGCATGACCTGATCGACAGGGCAGGACCAAGTCATATCGGTGCGACCCTCTTCGGAGATATTCTGCACGATCATGTCAACATTGACACCACCCTCGCTGAGCGCAGTGAAAATTGCCGCTGCAATGCCGGGACGGTCTGCCACCGAAACCAGCGTCATCTTGGCCTCGTCGCGGCTGAACGCGACCCCTGAAACAACATTGGATTCCATGATTTCCTCCTCATCACAGACGAGCGTGCCAGCATCGTCCGATTGTTCCTCAAAACTCGACAAAACCCGCAGCTTGACCTTGTAGCGCATTGCCAACTCGACCGAGCGGGTCTGCAACACCTTGGCACCCAGCGAGGCGAGCTCCAACATTTCCTCAAAAGCAATGCGGTCCAGCTTGCGTGCCTTGGATTCCACCCGCGGGTCGGTGGTATAAACCCCGTCCACATCAGTGTAGATATCACATCGCACAGCCTCAAACGCTGCCGCAAACGCCACTGCTGTAGTGTCCGATCCGCCGCGCCCCAAAGTAGTGATCCGCCCCTCGGGGCTCACCCCTTGGAAACCCGCAACCACTGCCACCTTCATGCCATCGGCAAAACGGCCCATGATATTGGCAGGCGGAATTTCCTCGATCCGCGCCGAAGCATGGGCGGAAGTCGTGCGCACCGGCACCTGCCACCCCTGCCAGGACCGCGCCGGAATATCCATTTCCTGCAACGTCAGCGCCATAAGCCCCGCCGTGACATTCTCACCGCTCGACACCACGGCATCATATTCGCGGGCATCATACATCGGCGAAGTCTCGTTCACCCAGCCGACCAACTCGTTGGTCTTGCCTGACATGGCCGAAACGATGACGATGACATCATAGCCCTTCGCCACCTCAACGCCGACCCGCTTCGCCGCACGGCGGATACGGTCCAAAGTGGCCACCGAAGTGCCGCCAAATTTCATCACCAGAACTGGCATAAGTCCCTCGCGCCTCAATACGGGCGCGGTTTACGCGCAAGCCCGCGCCAGCGCAAGGGCTGCAAGCCCGATCTTCTGACCACAAATATCCCGGCGCACGGGGCAGCGCCCCGAAATTCCTGACATATTAGAAAATTACGCCACCCATGGCACCCGCCTTCAAAACTGCAGCTGCTGCCCGTCCCACGCCTCATAGCATCCCGTCGTATCAAGGCTCAGATAATCAATTCGCGCGCCCAAGCCCTGCACGGCCTGTTCCACACCAATGTCAGCCGCGCCGCCGCCCATATCGGTGCGCACCCAGCCCGGATGGTAGATCCCCACCGCAATGCCGCGCGGCTTGAGGTCAACGGCCAAGTTGCGACCCAAGTTCAACACCGCAGCTTTGGAAGCCCGATAGATATAACTGCCCCCCGGCGCGCGGGCCGATGACGCCATCTGTGATGAAATAATCGCGATCTTAGGCACTTCGGCACGCTCAAGATTCGGCAACAACGCCTGAATGCTTAGGAAAACCCCGGTCACATTGGTCGCGAAGGTCTGCGCCCAGAGGTCCACGCCATAGCCGTTCTTCAGGTCATGGCCTTTATCCAGGTAAACCCCCGCATTGCAAACCAGCAGCTCGACAGCCCTGTCTTCCAGTGAGGCCGCCAGCGCGTTGTGGCTATCAGGGCGCGTCACATCCAGATGGGTTTCCGCCTCCGGCGACCGGCTGGTGCCCACAACCTCATGGCCCTGCGCGCGGTACTGCGCTGCGAGCGCCGCACCAATGCCGCGGCTGGCGCCCGTGACGACTACCACCATAAGCGAATCCCTCTACTAAGACATCTTGCGCCGCGGACGGAATGGCAAAGGCAACAAAGCAACGCCATCCGCGATCAAGCTCCGCGCCTGATCGGGACGCGCTTCGCCATAAATAGGGCGTTCAGGCGACTGCCCGAGATGAATTTCACGGGCCTGCCGTGTAAAATCCTGACCGACATATTCAGCGCTTTCCTCGACCTTGCGGCGCAATTCGGCGATGGATTTCTCAATGTCGGACGGCGCGCCGCGCAAAACCGGTTCGGTTGACGATGCGGGAGCTGTTTCCGGCTTGCTCGCATTAGCGGCAATGCGCGGTGCCATGATTGCCTTGCTCACCTTACCCGACCCGCACTGGCTGCAACTTAAATGGCCGCCCCGCGCCAAGACCTCGAACGCAGCGGCGGACTGGAACCAACTGTCAAACCCGTGACCTTGATCACATTTGAGCGCATAGCTGATCATCGAACCCGTGCAACCTTTTGATTATGTTCTTTTAGAAATGGGGCCCTTGGGCCGCCCCGTCAAGGCGCAGGTCATGCGGCGACCTTTTTGCGCCGCGGGTCAAAATCCAAAATCAACTGCGCCAACTCACGCTCGGCGACCAGTCGCGCCGCCTTTTTGCGCGAGACCCAGCGCCGCCGCCTCTGGCCCGCTTCGGGGAAAACTTTGGCGAGCGATTTGACTTCCACTGGATACAAAACCGCGATGCAGGGCAGGTCATCGGTGCCACCAACATCCTTCGAATAAGAATAAACCCCGACACTCAGCCCCGTGGATTTGCCGGTCACGCCCGCCTCCTCCCACGCTTCTTGCAAGGCCGTTGCCGCTGGCGTGGCGCTGTCGATTGGCCAGCCCTTTGGCACGATCCAGCGTTTCGAGCGGCGCGAAGTCACCAGCAATATACGCAACTTGCCCTTTTTCACGCGGTAACACAGGGCTGCAAACTGGGTCCGTACCTCGCCCTTTCGGGCGCCATTCACAGAAATCGGCAGTTGCTTGATCATCCGCACGTGCTTCCCTGCACTCGTTCGGTTTTAATTTTCCTATGCTTTCAACATAGGAGCCGCAATATCTCTTGGTCAGAATACAGCATGGGCCTTGTGGCAGCTTTATGCATCTAGGATAGTGGTGGGGATGAAAAGTATCCTCGCGCTCCTTGCTATATTTACAACATTGGCCGCACCGCTGCAGGCGGAGCAGGCCCCCGTGACCGTTTTTGCTGCCGCGAGTCTGCGCGGCGCACTGGATAATATCGGTGCGGGCTATGACCTGCCAGTGGTGATCTCCTACGGCGGCTCTGGCACGATGGCGCGGCAGGTGGCCGCTGGTGCGCAAGCCGACCTGGTCATTCTGGCCAGTTCGACCTGGATGACATGGCTGCAAAATCAGTCGCTCCCCGACCTCTCCGACGCGCAGATTGTGGCGCAAAACACGCTCGTGGTGATCGCCCCTGTCGGCGCGCCTGCACTCGAAGATCCTGCCGATCTATTGGCGCGACTTAGCGGCGGGCGGCTGGCAATGGGCCAGCGCGACGCAGTCCCGGCTGGAACCTACGCCCG
This sequence comes from Sulfitobacter brevis, assembly GCF_900112755.1. Lineage (GTDB taxonomy): Bacteria > Pseudomonadota > Alphaproteobacteria > Rhodobacterales > Rhodobacteraceae > Sulfitobacter > Sulfitobacter brevis. Next base: position 105,080 of record NZ_FOMW01000007.1, read on the forward strand.
CCAATGGCTGGAAACCGCAGGCATCTGGAGCACGCTAATGCCCCATTTGGCCGAAACCGATAATGTGCGCGCCGCATTGGCATTGGTGGCACGGGCGCAGGCCGCGCTCGGGGTTGTCTATGCCTCCGACGCCGCCGCTGAACCTGCGGTCGAGGTGATCTATACCGTGCCGGAAGACCACCACGATCCGATCCTGTATCCCGCTGCCTCCCTTAGCCCCGCCGGTGGAGCCTTGCTCGCGTTTATTCTGGCACCTGAAGCGCAGGCTGTTTTGCGTGACCACGGGTTCGCCCCGTTGCAACAGTGACAGCGGACGCAGCGGCATGGCAGGCATTGGGCTTGTCACTTTGGGTGGCTTTCTGGGCAACCCTGCTCGCGATGCCGCTCGCCCTTTGGGTCGCATGGTTGCTGGCGCGGGTGCCGTTTCGCGGCAAATGGCTTTTAAACGCGGCGGTACATTTGCCGCTGGTGTTGCCCCCCGTCGTTACCGGCTACCTGCTGCTGCTGAGTTTTGGCCGTTCCGCACCGCTAGGCCGCGCTTTGGAAGCGGTCGGATTACAACTGGCGTTTCACTGGACTGGTGCAGTGCTGGCGGCGATTGTCATGGGCTTTCCGCTGATGGTACGCGCCATGCGCCTCGCCATCGAAGCAGTGGACCCCAAGCTTGAAGCCGCTGCAGCCACCTTAGGCGCCCCGCGCACCCATGTTTTCGCCCGCGTGACCCTGCCGCTGATCGCGCCGGGGATCCTTGCGGGTGCGGTCATGGGCTTTGCCAAGGCGATGGGCGAGTTTGGCGCCACCATCACCTTTGTCGCCAATATTCCCGGCCAGACCCAGACCCTGCCCAGTGCAATCTGGACCGCCCTGCAAATTCCAGGGGGCGAGTCTGCGGCGCTGTTCATGGTGGCACTGGCCTGCCTTGTCGCGGTTGCGGCAGTGGTGATCTCCGAAGCGCTGGCCCGCCGCGTTGCTGCAAGGATCGCAGGCGCATGAGCCTTGATCTGCATATCAAACAACAGTTCGGCGATTTCGCGCTGGACGTGGCCTTTACCGCAGGCGCGGGCATAACCGCGCTCTTTGGACGCTCCGGCGCTGGTAAAACCACGGTGATAAATGCGGTGGCAGGCCTGCTGCGTCCCGAGGGCGGCCATGTGCATTTGCAGGGCGAAACCCTGTTTGACGCGACGCGCGGTATCTTTGTGCCGCCCGCGAAACGGCAGCTTGGCTATGTGTTTCAAGATGCGCGGCTGTTTCCGCACCTCAGCGTTGTCGATAACCTGACCTTTGGTGCGCGCTATGCGCCTTCAGGGGCCGCAGGGCCTGATCTGGCGGACGTTATTAAATTGCTCGGGCTCGAGCATGTGCAAAATCGCGCGCCGAACACGCTTTCAGGTGGGGAAAAACAACGAGTGGCACTAGGACGCGCACTGCTGAGCCGCCCTCGCCTTTTGCTAATGGACGAGCCACTGGCGAGCCTCGATGGGCCGCGGAAGCAAGAAATTCTGCCCTATCTTGAGCGTTTGCGCGACGGACCGCTGGGCCTGCCGATCCTCTATGTCAGCCATGCGGTGGACGAAGTTGCGCGGCTTGCTGATACGCTGGTGTTGGTGCAGGACGGGCGGGTGCGTGCAGATGGGCCGCTTTTCGAGGTCATGTCAGACCCCGCCGCCGTACCCCTGCTGGGTGTGCGCGAGGCAGGGGCAGTGATTGAAGCTGATGTGCTCGAACATGCCGATGATGGCCTCTCGACGTTGCGGATCAGCGCTGGCCAATTGGAACTGCCCGGCGTGCAGGCCCCCGTCGGTGCGCGGGTCCGGCTACGGGTGCTGGCGCAGGATGTGATCCTGTCGCTGGACCGCCCCGATGGGCTGTCATCGGTGAATATTCTGCCTGTTGTGATCGAAGCCGTGCATCCCGGTGACGGACCGGGGGCCGCAATTGCGCTGAGGGCAGGCAACGACCGACTGTTGGCGCGGGTCACGGCCCGCGCAGTGGCCGAGCTGCGCCTTAAGCCCGGCCTGCATTGTCACGCGATCCTGAAGGCCACCACAGTAGCGCCGGGCAGCATCGGGCGCTGATTACCTAACCACGGCCCGGTTGACCTTCTGACGCAACCGCTCGATCAGCTCGGCATGGGGGATATCGGCATCAATCGCCAGCTTGCGCAGGCCGAAATGCACATGCGCCATGTCTTGATAATAGCTGGTATAGGCATAGTTGGTCGCCGCCCCTGCCACGGCCCCCAACACCGGAACCGCCTGAGCCGCGAGCTTTTGCCCCAGCACCACGGCAAGCTTGGGCGCGACCTTGCTGATCACCGCCTGCATGGCCCGCCCCGACATGGCCAGACGCGCCGACAGAAAGCCAAGATCGGCCCCGTCATCGTCCGACAAGGGACCAGCAGCGGCAAAGACCTGCACGCAGTCGAACTGTACATTCTCGGCAGCAGCATCGAAGCCATGCTCGACCGCGACGCCCTGAATAACCCGCAACAGCAAGGTGGTCGTGACGGGCAATTCGGCCAGCGCGGTAGGCAGCCCACCTGCCCCGCCAGCGGCTCCCATTGCAACACTGGCCGCTTGGTTGAGCCAACTTTTCTGGTCCGGCACGATGCTTCGGCTGGAGTGCGCGGCCTTCATCGCGGCGTTCAGCGCCTTGACGGTCGCGGCCTCAAGATTGCGGCGCACGGCAGTGGGCAGGCGGTCGATCAACCCGTCTGCCTGACCGCCAATCAGGTTCAGCACATTGATGCCAACCCCGCCCGCCTGTTTATAGCGCTTCGCAATCTCGTTGAGACGCGCCTCGACATCGACGGTGGCGGGCACATTACTTTCGATCAGCATGTCTAACCTCTTGTTGACCTAAAGATTATGTGGGCTTCGCGGCGCAAAAATCAATCCGGCCAGCGCAGGACTTCGCCTGTGACGCCGTCCCACGCGCCCTCGATGAGCGCGCGGCCCAAAACCCGTTCGGGGTTGGTAGGCGGCGGCATCAGCACGCCTTCGAGCAGGGTAAAGCCGAAACGGTTGTAGTAAGGCGCATCACCGACCAGCATGACACGGTCCCAGCCCTGCGGCTCGGCCCGTGCGAGGCTTTCGTCGATCAGCGCGCCGCCCAAACCCTCGCCCTGCCGTGTCGGGTGCACCGCAACGGGACCGAGCAGAAGCGCAGGTGCCGCATCAATCATCACAGGCCAATAGCGGATTGCCCCTGCAAGCGTGCCATCGCTGTCGCGCGCGACATGGCTCAGCCCCATCACCGGCGGCACGCCATCGCGCAAGCGGTAAGACGACAGCGCCGTTCGACCGGGCGCAAAACACAGGTCATACAGAGCCTCGACTTCCCAATAGTCGTCAGGGCGCTCGGGGAAAAGCTGATACAAGGTTGCAGGCTCCTCGACCCGGTTTGCTGTGGCATTGCCTCTAACATGGCGCTAGCCATGGTTCAAACAACACCGGAGAAATGAATGTTCTATCGCCCCCAAGACGGCCACGGCCTGCCCCATAACCCGTTCAACGCGCTGATTACACCGCGCCCGATTGGCTGGATTTCGACCCGTGACGGCCAAGGCCGCGATAACCTGTCGCCCTATTCCTTCTTCAATGGAGCCGCCTACGACCCGCCGCAAGTAATGTTTTCCTCTACCGGCTCCAAGCCTGATGTGGGCGATACAAAAGACAACGTTGCCAATATCCGTGAGACCGGCGTGTTCTGCGTGAATGTTTGTTCAGTCGCTCATAAGGACGCGATGAACGCCTCGTCCGCGACGCTGCCGCATGGCACCGACGAATTTGAATATGCGGGCCTAGACAAGGTCGACTGCGAATTGATCGCCTGTTCGCGCGTCGCCAACGCGCCTGCCAGTCTTGAGTGCAAAATGACCCAAATCATCAGGATTGAAGGGCCAAGCAATTTTGTCGTGATGGGCGAAGTGCTGGGTATCCATATGCGCGATGACTGCATCGTGGACGGCAAGTTCGATGCCACCAAATACATCCCGCTGTCGCGGATGGGATACCGCGATTACGCCGCCGTGCGCGAAGTCTTTGAGATGGCCCGCCCCGACGATTGATCCGGCTGCGCGGCAAGAAAAAAGCGGGGCCATTCTGGCCCCGCTTTTTTCGTCTCTAATGGCCGCCCAGAACGTTGGTGCGGACTGAATAATCCACCGCCAATTCGTAATCGGGGTCATCATCGCTATCCACCATCAGGTGGCCTGCACGGGTCAGCAAGCGGTGGCAATCGTGGCTCAGATGGCGCAGGGCGATCTGTTTGCCCGCGTCCTCGTACTTACCTGCAATCGTCTCAATCGCCTGAAGGGCGGATTGATCAACCACACGGCTGTCGGCAAAGTCGATGATCACCTGATCAGGGTCATTCTCAATGTCAAAAAGCTCGGCGAAGCCGTCGCTAGAGCCGAAGAAAAGTGGCCCGTGGATTTCATAGACCTTGGCCCCTTCCTCGCGCACGGATTGACGGGTGGTGGCATGGATGCGCCGCGCATTGTTCCACGCATAGGCCAGCGCCGACACGATCACCCCGACCACAACAGCAACAGCAAGGTCTTTGTAAACGGTCACAACCGTGACCAGTAAGATTACGAATGAATCAGTCAGCGGCACCTTGCGCAGGATGGTTAGCGAGTTCCACGCAAAGGTCCCGATCACCACCATGAACATCACGCCCACCAGCGCGGCCAGCGGAATCTGTTCGATCATCGGCGCGCCAACGAGAATGAAGAGCAGCAGAAAGATCGCCGCCGCAATCCCGGCAATGCGGGTGCGCCCGCCGGACTTCACGTTGATCATCGACTGACCGATCATCGCGCAGCCGCCCATGCCGCCAAAGAAACCGGTCACGGTATTGGCGACGCCCTGTGCGATACATTCTTGCGAGGCACCGCCGCGCTTGTTGGTCAAATCACCGACGAGGTTCAGCGTCAGCAGGCTTTCGATCAACCCGATTGCCGCGAGGATCACCGCGTAGGGCAGAATAATATAGAAGGTCTCAAGCGTTAGCGGTGCCATTGCGGTGCCGTAAATGCCAGTACCGGTGCCAAAGGGGTTATGAAATGCCGGAAAGCTGCCCTCAATCGAGGACAAATCCCCGACGCGCGGCACATCCAAGCCTGTGAAGATCACCACGCCTGCCACGATCCCGATACCGGCAAGCGGAGCCGGAATGAACCGCGTGATGCGCGGCATTACCCAGATAATCGCCATCGTTGCGGCGACCAGACCCAGCATCAACATCAGTGGCTGGCCTGACAGCCATTCACCACCCGACATGCCATGGCCGGTATCCACCATCGTGCCCGGCACCTTGAACTGCCCCATCTGGGCCAGAAAGATCACAATCGCCAGACCGTTTACAAAGCCCAGCATCACCGGATGCGGCACCAGACGGATGAACTTGCCCCACTGCATGACACCAGCAAAGACCTGTATCAGCCCCATCAACACCACGGTCGCAAACAGATATTCAACCCCGTGCTGGGCCACCAGTGCCACCATGACCACGGCCAAAGCGCCCGTCGCGCCCGAAATCATCCCGGGCCGCCCGCCGATCAACGCGGTGATCAGCCCGACGATAAAGGCCGCATAAAGCCCGACCAGCGGGTGCACCCCCGCAACAAAGGCAAAAGCCACCGCTTCGGGCACCAAGGCCAGTGCGACGGTCAAACCGGACAGAAGCTCGATCCGCAACCGACCGGCTGAAAATTTCTCGTCGGGCATCCAGCGCAAATCTGTCACATCAAGATTTTTGGCAAATGCGTGAAGCGTCGCGCGCATGGGTGGCATCCTTTGTCAGGGCAGTGCAGGGAAATACCCGCAAACCGTCGGGTGTAATGCTGCGCTGCCTAGTCGGTTTTGCTGCGGTTGGAAACCCTCGCAGCGCCAAACTAGCCGCAGTCAGATTAGGGATTGGTAAATTGACACGGGCGAAATCGCAGGAAAGCCCCAAGTCTCGGGCATTCTATCAACAGTGTGATTGCCAAGGGCTTGCAGAGAAGCGCGGGTTCTGACCTCTTTGCGTCAGAACGACGCCCGCACCTGACGGGACCACCGAAAATCTGGGGATAGACATGACAGAGACAAGGATCGCCGTGATCGGCGGATCGGGGCTATACGATATTGCCGGATTGCAAGATGCCGAATGGGTCACGGTTGAAACTCCTTGGGGTGCGCCCTCGGATGCGATCATGTCTGGCACGCTGGACGGGGTGCCGATGGCGTTTCTGCCCCGCCATGGGCGCGGGCATGTGCATTCGCCCTCCTCCGTGCCCTACCGCGCCAATATCGATGCGCTCAAGCGGTTGGGGTGCACGGATGTAATCTCGGTCTCGGCCTGCGGGTCGTTCCGCGAGGAAATGGCGCCGGGGGATTTTGTGATCGTTGACCAGTTCATCGACCGCACCTTCGCGCGGGAAAAGTCGTTTTTTGGTGAAGGCTGCGTGGCACATGTGAGCGTGGCGCATCCAACCTGCCCACGGCTTGGCGATGCCTGTGAAACGGCGGCGCGCGCGGCGGACATCAAGGTGCACCGTGGCGGCACCTATCTGGCGATGGAAGGCCCGCAGTTCAGCACACTTGCGGAATCAAAGATGTACCGCGAAAGCTGGGGCGCTGATGTCATCGGTATGACCAATATGCCAGAGGCCAAGCTCGCCCGCGAGGCGGAGCTTTGCTACGCCTCTGTTGCGATGATCACCGATTATGACAGCTGGCACCCCGATCACGGCGAAGTTGATGTAACCAAGATCATCGCCACGCTGATGGGCAATGCTGACAAGGCCCGCACGATGGTGGCCCGCTTACCTGAACTTTTGGGCGCGACCCGTGCGCCCTGCCCGCATGGCTGCGACCGCGCGTTGGAATACGCGATATTGACCCAACCGGACGCCCGCGACCCTGATCTGGTCGCCAAGCTGGATGCAGTTGCGGGACGAATGCTGTGAACTTATCGGGTCACGCGAGGTGCGTGACCCGACCGCCACAGATCGTCACCTGCGCGCGGGCTTGGGTGATCTCTGACGGCGGCAGCGCCGTCAGATCGTGGCTCATCACCACAACGTCGGCCATCATGCCTGCCTTCAATCGCCCCTTGCGGTCTTCGTTAAATTCGACCCACGCGTTGCCGACAGTGTAGCTTTCGAGCGTTTCCATCAGCGTCTGGGTTTGGTCAGCCCAGCCTGCCCCCATATCCAGCGGCGCGATGGCGGCTTTGATGTTGGTCATCACTTCTACCCCCATCACCGGCCAATCGGTCGAGAAGATCACCGGCGCGCCGGTCTCGCGGATCTGGCGCCACGCATAGGCGCCCGCAATCTGGTGGTCGTGCAGGTATTTCGGCACCCCTTCGGACGGGAACACATGGCCAAACGGCGCGTGACCCGGCTGGATCGAGGCGACGGCATCAAGTGCGGCAATGCGCGGGATGTCGTCTGGGTGCATACACTCCAGATGCTCGATGCGGTGGCGGCTGTCGCGCACGCCATTGGCCTCGCGTGCGGCCTGATAGGCGTTGAGGGTGGCACGGATACCTGCATCCCCGATGGAATGGACCGCAATTTGCAGGCCCATCGCATCGGCGCGCTTGCAGGCTTTCGTAAAATGATCAATCTCGAACACCGGATCGCCGTAGTTATCTTCGGTGCCGGGATAGGGCTGTAGCATCATCGCGGTGCGCCCCTCAATCACCCCGTCGATGAACATTTTGACATAGCCGGAAAACACCATGTCGCCCTGATACTGGGTCGCAAATTCCGCCGCCTCATCCAGTCGATCCAACGCATCGGCGCTTTTGAAGTGGAACGGCACGCCGGTGCGGCAGAGCAGCGTGCCCTCGGCCTCCATCTCGGTCAGCAATTCAAGCTGATAGCGGTTGCCATCCATGCAATGCAGGCCGGTGATGCCTTGGGCGGCGCAATGGCGCATACCGGCGGCGATCACCGCCTTGTCTTTTTCACGCTCGGCGGGTGTTGGCGTCGGCACCGGATCAGCACCGGTGACCAGCCCGGCCATATCGCGGCCGCCGTGGCGGGTGTGTTTGAGGATATAGGCGTAAGCCCCCGGCTCCCGCAACTCTCCGGTGGCCAGCCCGTCATCGCCCATCACGATCATGCTGCCCGCATCAGTCGCGGCGCCGTGCAGGATGCCCGCCACTTCAAGAGCGGCGGTATTGGCCCACATGGTGTGGTGATCGGGCGCGAACATTGCGAACGGGCGGTCGGGGCAGGCTTGGTCAAGCTCGTGGCGCATTGGCGTGCGGTCGTCATGCAGGATCGCGTAATCGGCCTGAACGGCAAAGACGATTTTATCGTCGGGATTGGCGGCAGCGTAGGGCGCAATGGCGGAGGTCAGCGCCTCAAGACCCATAACACGATAGAGGTCGAGGCAGCTCAACTCAACCGAGCCACCGAAGAGATGTACATGACTGTCGATAAAACTGGGCAATACGGTGCCACCTTGGGCGTCAAAAACCTGCGTATCGGGGCCTGTAGTCTCGTTCAGTTCCGCCCCGCCGACGGCGGTGATAAGACCTCGGGTCAAGGCAATTGCAGTGGCCTCCGGCGTGGCATCATCAAAGGTGATCAAACGGCCGTTGTGGATGAGAATATCGGGGAATTGGCCCATGGGCGCACCTGTCGAATAGGGGCGTAAAGCCCGCAATGTGGGGGGATCGAGGATCGGCGCGGCCCGCAATCAGGCCGCGCCGAGGGTCTGTTATTTCTGAAGTTCAGTCCAGATCTGGGTATAGATCTTGGAGACTTCCGGCGGGCAGGTTTCCGCAATATAGGCCGCGGACTTGAGATCAGCAGGCACCACGATTTCAGGCGCTGATTTCATCTCCTCGGGCATGAACTCTTCGGACCCTGCGATGCCATTGGCGTATTTTGCAAAGGCCGACAGCATCGCGGCGTTCTCGGGCTCCATGATGAAGTTGACAAACAGCTTGGCGTTATCGACGTTTTTGGCATCGGCAAGGATCGCAGCATTGTCCATCCAAACCGGATAGCCGGTTTTGGGATAGCCAAAGGCAATGTCTGCGTTCTGGTCACGTGCACGCATTGATGCGCCGTTCCAGTTCACGCCAGCGGCGAGGTCGCCCTTCGCGTATTTCTCGATATTGCCGTAATCCATCGACAACCAGTTTTTCTTGGCCTCGACCAATACGTCGCGCACTTTCTTGAGGACTTCCTTGTCGCCTGTGCAGGTCTCACCGCCGACATAGTGGATCGCCATGCCCATCACGTCGTTCATTTCCGGCACGACGTTGATCTTGCCTTTCAGTTCTTCCGGCGGATCAAGGATGATCGCGGCGTCATTAATATCACCGCCATAGACGGCGGTGTTGACTGTCACACCGACCGTGCCCCACTGCCATGGCACCGAGAATTTGCGGCCCGGATCGAACTTCACATCCATCCACTGCGGATCAATATTGCCGTGGTTGGACAGCTCGGACGGGTCAAGCTCCATCAGCAGGTTCTCCCCGACAAAGATCGGGATATACGTGCCGGAAGGGACAACGATATCAAAGCCGTGGCCGCCAGCCTTGATTTTGGCCAAGGCGGTATCATTGCTGTCATAGTCGGTTATCGTAACCTTGACGTCGTGTTCTTTTTCGAACTTCTCGATCATCTCGGGGCTGGTGTAGTTGCCCCAGTTGTAGATGTTCAATTCGCCCTCGGCCAGCGCGGCAGAGGCGACAGCAACAAGCGCTGTTGTGGTTAGAAAGGTCTTCATCTTCAGGCTCCCTTATTGGTTTTGGTTGGTATTATTTTTTGACACGGCTGAGAAAGAAAAATGCAATGACCATCGTGACCGAGATCGCCAGCAGCACGGTCGAGATGGCGTTCACCTCAGGCGTTACGACGCGCCGCAACTGTCCTAGCATGTAGGTCGGCAGTGTATCCTGCCCTGCGGATTTGACAAACTCCGTGATCACCACGTCATCAAGGCTGATCACGAAGGCCAGCATCGCCCCCGCAAGGATGCCGGGCCAGAGTTGCGGCAACGTTATGCGACGAAACACTTGAAACGGGCTTGCGTAAAGGTCCGAGGCCGCCTGCTCCAGCGTCAGGTCCATACCCTGAAGGCGGGCGCGGATCGGCAAATAGGCAAAGGGGATACAAAAGGCCGAGTGCGCGAGCACCAGATAGCCAAGTCCAGTGTAGCCGGTTTGAACCTTGATCCCCGCAAAGAGGATCAGCAACGCCACGGCGGTGACAATCTCGGGCACCATCAGCGGCTGGTTGATCGCGGCAAAGACGGTGGAATAGCCTTTGAACGGGCGCACCCGCGTTGTGGCGAGTGCTGCGAGCACCGCCGCCGAGGTCGCGATGAGCGAGGCCCAGAAAGCCAGAACGAGGCTGCGCACCGTCGCTTCTTGGACCTGCTGGTTGTCCCAAGCGCTGCGATACCATTGGAGCGAAAACCCCTCCCAAATAGCAACAGAGGTGCCTGCATTGAAGGAATATACCACCAGCAGCACGACCGGCAGATAAAGCAGCACGAAACAGACCGCCGCGATGGTGGTGAAGCCCCATTGCTTGCGGACATCAAAGCCTTTTGCGGAATTAGCCATGCCCCACCTCCTCGCGTCCCGCCGAGCGGACATAAAAGATCAGCGCGACCATCACGATGGCCAACAGGGTGATCGACAGCGCCGCCCCCAAGGGCCAGTTGCGCCCCTGCCCGAACTGCAATTCAATCAGGTTGCCCAGCATCAATTGCTTGCCGCCGCCCATCACCCGCGGCGTCACGTACGCCCCCAGCGACGGCACGAAAACAAGGATCGACCCTGCAATCAGCCCCGGCTTGACCAGTGGCAGGATGATCCGGCGCAGCACGGCAAAGCGGGTGGCGTAAAGGTCATAGCCCGCCTCGACAAGATTGAAATCCAACCGCTCCATGCTCGCATAAAGCGGCAGCACCATCAGCGGCAGATAGACATAAAGCATGCCGATCATGATCGCAGTTTCAGTGAACAGGATCTGGATCGGCTGGTCGATTACCCCCGACCAGATCAACAGCGAATTCACCGTGCCTTCGTTGCGGATCAACTCCATCACCGCAAAGGTGCGGATCAGCAGGTTGGTCCAGAACGGGATCATGATCAGCAGCATCCAGATATCGCGACTGTGCGGCGGACGTGTGGCGATGAAATAGGCGGTCGGAAAGCCAAGGATCACCGCGCCGATGGTGGTCATCAACGACAGCTTGACCGAGCGCCACAGGATCGACAGATGCGCATCGGCAAAGCCCAACGTGTCGTCGAAAATATCGCGCTGGAAAATGACGTTGAACCACGCCTCGGTGGAGAATCTCCACTCCACCCCGCCATAATCGCCCGGTGTCAGAAAGGAATAGGTCAGCGTGATTAGCAACGGCCCCGAGGCGGCGATCAGCAGTATAACAAGGGCCGGTGTGAGCAAGAGCCAGCGGTTGCGCCGTTCCTGCTTTTCGCGTGACTGCGCCAGATCGCTCATTCCTTCAATCCTTCAGCACTTGGCCGACGCCTGCCGGAAAATCCACGCCCACGGTGTCGCCTGTCTTGAACTGTGCAACGCTGCCGGGCAGGTTCTGGGCACGGGTGACGATGGTTTCGTCCTTGCCGATGGCCACGTGATAATGGGTGTCGGTGCCGAAATAGACCACGTTCTCCAGCCGCCCTTGCAGCAAACCCTGATCGGGCGGCACCAGTCGCGTGTGTTCGGGGCGGATCGCCAGCGTGGTGCCCCCGCCCTGCCCGCCTAATACGGCGCGCGCCGCAACCGTTTTGCCAGATGACAGCGTGACCTCGGCCATGTCGCCCTGCACGGTGCCGACCTGCACGGGCAAGAAATTGGTATCGCCGATAAAGTCCGCGACAAAGCGTTCGGCGGGTTGCTCATAGATGTCATGCGGGCTGCCGATCTGGCGGATCGAACCTGCGCTCATCACCGCGATACGGTCCGACATCGTCAGCGCCTCTTCTTGGTCGTGGGTCACGAAGACAAAGGTAATACCTGTCTCGGTCTGCAGACGTTTGAGTTCGATCTGCATGTCTTTGCGTAGCTTGAAATCCAGCGCCGAGAGAGGCTCGTCCAGCAACAGCACTTTCGGCTTGGGGGCCAAAGCCCGCGCCAGCGCCACCCGTTGCTGCTGCCCGCCGGAGATTTGCCCAGTCTGGCGATCTGCCATTGCGGTCATCTGCACCAGCGCCATCATCTCGTCGACAGTCTGTGCGATTTCGGCCTTGGGTTTGCCCAGCATTTCCAGCCCGAAGGCGATATTCTGGCGAACGGTCAGGTGGGGAAACAGGGCGTAGCTTTGGAAAACCGTGTTTACCGGCCGGCGGTGAGGCGGCAAAACCAGCAGGTCTTGGCCGTCCATCGTGACGCTGCCCTCGGTTGGATCAACAAAGCCCGCAATCACCCGCAAGAGGGTGGTTTTGCCACAGCCCGACGGGCCGAGAAGGGTGAAAAATTCGTTCTTTCGAATGGTGACCGAAACATCATTCAGCGCCATAAAACGCGACTTCCCCGCGCCGTATGCTTTGCTGACTTTATCAATTTCGATCATTTATTTTGCCCCTGTCGGTTGCAGAGTTGCCCCGCTTTGAGCCACGCTAGCCCGAAGATCAGCAATTAGGCAAGGCGTTCAAATAATTTTTTGATCAAATTCCCCGGTGGTCAAATTATCTGCCTGATGAATATGCAGCAGATCAGAAAACACGGCAAATGGTGAGGGTTGCTGGGCCCACCATTGCCTAAATTAGCGATTCTATCCAGCTTTAGAACAGGCCGCGCAATTGCGCACAGCCCCGCGCCGCGAAATCGGTTTCGCCCGCGGCAATGAAGGCCTCGATCCGGCGCAAAACCATGCCAGTACATTGCGGATCCAACAGATTTTCCTGCGCTGGCGCCGTACGGCGGGCCTCGAAATAAAGCACTTCGCGGTCTTGGGTGCCGTAGCCGTACTTATAGGGCTCGTTGCCATGGCCAAAATCATAAAGGCCCATGCCATTTTTAACCGCCCAATCAATGCTGAAAAAATGCAAGGCGGTGCCAACGAAGGGCTCGTCCGCCAGTTCGTCGCGGCCAACGATGATGAAATGCACCGACTTGCGGTCGTGATCAACGATATGGCCCAAGGCACCAAGGGGCCGGTCCCCGCGCCTGATAACCGGCAGCATCAACGCGCCAACCCGATGGGCGGCGGTAAGAACACCGCGGTAGGTTTCGGCCACGCTCGCGGCCTTTGTGCTGCCCTTCTCGGCGCGCCATTTTGCTTTCCATAAACCGAGCAGAGCATCGAGATCAGCGTCCAGCGTCCCAGCGTCAGAAATTCCGATGTTATAGTCGCCGCTATCGAGAAATTGGCGTTTGAACCTGTTGTACTGCTGGCGTTTGTTCCGGCTGATCGAGGTTTTCATGAAGGTGTCGAAATCCTGCGGCAGCGCCACCTGCGGGCAAAGCAGATTGTTCGTCTCGCCGCGGTTGATCATATGGTCCTTGAACTTGATCGACACGCCCCGCGCCGCCAAAGCATCCGTGAAAATTCGGCAACGGCGGGTTTGCGCGATATAGCGCAACGACAAACGCACCCACGGCATTTGCGCCAGTTGGTTGGCGGCGGCGATCAGCCCCGCCTCCTCCACCGCCGGATCGCAGAGAAATCCGGTGTACTCACTCCACAACAATCTCCCGCCTGCCTGAAGCTCTGTCTGGAACGCACGGCGCGTGGTGCTCCAATGCACGCGAGCTTTGAGCGGCAGGACGCAGACAAGATGCTCTGGCGCGGCTGCACTGCGCACCACGATCACGCTCCATTGGTGCAAAGTATCTCGGAAAGCCTCCGCCATCCACGCCCAAGACAGGAAGAACGTGGCTTCTGGATCGCGCTGCTCAAGGTTCTGCCACGCTGTTTGGAGCGCGGAGAAGCCTGCATGATCGTTGATCACCTCGACGACAAAATCGCTGTCGGCTTGTCTGGTGATCGCTTGTTGTAACATCTTCCGCTCCTCGCGTCCGAACCGGCATTTATGAGAGCTGATAGAAGTAGATCACGGCAAATTTGAGGAAAAACGTGGAATATGCACCTATAACGGGCATGACAGATTGAAAAAAAGGGCCCCGCTTTACGAGGCCCTTTGACGAGGGTGATATTAGACGTCGCGATCAACCCAGACTTTTTCAAGGTGCATTTCGCGCAGCGGATGACGGACATAACCCTTCACAGCAGCCGTGTGGTGCATCGCCAGCTCGCGCCAGTAAGGCTGGATGATAACACCGCTGTCTTGCAGCATTTGTTCCAGTTCCGCCATCAATGGCTTACGCTCTTCGGGGTCGAAAATCCCCAGCGCTTCGGAAAGTTTTGCATCAAACTCGGGGTTGGAGTGGCCGCTCTCGTTCCAAGCCTCGCCAGTCTTATAGGCCAGCGCATAGACCTGAACGCCCAACGGACGCCCGCCCCATGAAGTCGTCGAGAACGGGTATTTGGTCCAATCATTCCAGAAGGTTGCCCCGGGCAGCGTGCGCCGCGAAATGTTGAAACCTGCATCGCGCATCTGCGCTGCAACGCTGTCGGCGAGATCTTTCAGCTCGCCTTCATCAATCGAAATCAGTTCTACCTCGCCGCTGAAACCGGAGGCGTCCAGAACTTCCTTGGCGCGCTGCGGGTCGGCCGGCGGCCGTGGAACTTCGGCATATTCAGGGTGCACAGGGGCCACATGGTGGTTATCGGCCACAGTGCCCAAGCTCGCGATCGCCAGCTCCAGACAGATAGAGTTATCAACGGCAAGCTGCACGGCGTTTCGTAGTTCCTTGTTGTCGAAGGGGGCGGCATTCACGTTCATCCGTGCCACGGCGGTGGTTGCGGTCAACGCCACAGCACGTTCCAACCCGATAGAATTGAACACTTCTTCGATATTGTTGGTAGTTTCGTCGTTCATGTCGATCTCGTCGGCCTCGAAAGAGGCGACAAAGGCCACATCGTCGCTGCCCAGATCAATGAACTCCAGCCCGTCGAGATAAACCTCGCCACCCCACCATTTGCCGTCTTCGCGGCGCTTGAGGACTGCTTTCTCGCCGACACCGAAAGAGACCAGTTCAAACCCGCCCGTGCCAATCGGCGCATCCTGCAACTGGCCAGCAAAGCTGGGGTGTACGCAAAGCGCGGGGTAGTCGCCAAATGAGGGGATCAGCGAGATATCGGGGGTGAAGAGGTTCAGCCGCACGGTGAAATCATCGACCTTTTCGATCGCGCCTTCTGCGGCTTCGGTCGCCTCGCCTTCGCGCAGTGCTGACAGACGCGCGGCCATCGAATTGCCTTCGGCTGTGCTGTCGGCCATGCGTTTGATGTTGAAAATCACATCCTCCGCGGTGAAGGCGTCGCCGTTATTCCAAACCGCATCCTGCCGGACCTTGAGCGTGTAGGTCTTGGCATCCTCGCTGACCTCCCAGCTTTCCAGCAGTGACGGTGAAAAGGATCCGTCCGCCTCCCAGCGCACCAGCGGTTCACAAAACTGCCGCGCCACGTTGGATTTTTGTGGCCAGTCATAGGTGCGCGGATCATTGATATCGAGAATCTGCTGACCGATCCGCAAGACACCACCCTTTTTGGGCTCCTCTTGCGCGGCGGCAGGTGTCGCGCCGATCAACCCATATGCCACCGGAGTCGCCACGCTGAAAATCGATGCAAGCGCCAGAAATTCACGTCGGTCGAGACGACCCGCCTTTACGTCCTGCGCCATCTTGGTGACGCGCGGATTGATGTCATGTGTCATGTGGGGATCCCCGTTGCTGAGCTTTTCGCGATCAACCTGCGCCTTTGCCAATGCGAAATCCCTGCAGGCTGCATCTGCAACCGACTCAAGGCATCGGATCAAACCCGCCGCTGATGAACCAAGAATTTGGCCCGCTGCGCGCAAATATCAAGATAATTTTCCGCTGGGGTCGGCAGAACGAGTTACTCTGCGCCCCGGCTGCCGGTCACCGTATGCATATCCCGCAGATACTGGATGCCGCACATAACACGCCGCACCCGCAGGTGCATTTTTCGAGTGAGGAAAAGTGGGGCGACCGACGGGGCTCGAACCCGCGACCACCTGGATCACAACCAGGGGCTCTACCAGCTGAGCTACGGCCGCCTCAGCGCCGATGGGTCTAGCCTCTGATCCGGCTGCTGTCCATAGGCTTTGTCACAGTTTTTTTCAGCTTTCTGCAAACCTTTTGGCGAAACTGTCCAGGTCGATCTCGGACTGGGTGCCATTGCTCATGTCTTTAAGAAACGCAGTGCCGTCACGGGTCAGCCAGACGAAGGGAATGCCTTTGTCGTTGGCATATTTAAGTTGTTTATCCAGCCGCGCCACATCTGGCAAAACCTCGACATTGACGCCAAGCGCGCGGATTTGTGCCGCAAGCGCATGCGCCGTATCGCCCGCGCCTTCTTCTTCATTGGCCACCAGAACCTGTGTTGGGCTTTTGCGCCCCGGGGTGACCAGACCTTCCTTCAGCAGCTTGGTAAAGATACGCGTCAGACCGATGGAAATTCCGACCCCGGGCAATTTGCGCCGCATAAACGAGCTCACGAGATTTTCATAGCGCCCGCCCGCACAGATCGACGGGTAATCGGGGAAGTCGATGAACCGCGCCTCATAGACAACGCCGGTATAGTAATCGAACCCGCGCGAGATCGAGAGATCACCGTCGATGATGTAGTTTTCGGGACGCGTGGCCTCCACCCGGTCCAGCAGCGTACAGAGCTGGTCACGCCCCTCGCCTATTGCGTCGGCGTCGAGCTTCAACGCATCCAACCCGTTAGAGATCGCGTCTGCATTGCCGTAAACTTTGCAAAACGCGATGCAGGTGTCGATGGCACGCGTGTCCAGCGCCAACTCGGTGCTCAGCCGCTCTGCCAGTTGTTCGCCACTCAGCTTGTCAACCTTATCAAGGATACGCGCCAAACGGGTTGCGTCGGCGAGCCCCAAACTGCTCGCAAGCCCGTCCATGATCCGCCGGTTGCTCACCTGAAACTTAACCGGCCCTACGTCGAGCGCCGTGAGCGCCACAACGGCCATTTCCAGCATCTCGGCGTCAAAGGCATGCGAAACCGTTTCGCTGTCGATCACATCGATATCGCATTGGGTAAACTCGCGGAAACGGCCTTCCTGTGGGCGTTCGCCGCGCCAGGCGCGTTGCATTTGATAGCGTTTGAAAGGGAATGTCAGGTTGGAATAATGTTTGGCCACATAGCGCGCTGTTGGCACGGTCAGGTCGTAGTGAAGCGCGAATTTGGGCGTGCTGCCAGCTTCGGCGGCCAGACGCGTCAGCGCGTAGATTTCCTTGTCGACATCCTCGCCCTTTGAGGCAAGCGTCGCAACCGTCTCAACCGAAGGAGTTTCGATATTCGCGTAGCCGTAGCTCTCGAAAACCCGCGCCAGCTTGGCCAGCCACGCCTGTTCAAGCGCGCGTACTTCAGGCGTAAACTCAGGAAAACCGCTCATCGCGAAATCGAGTTTTTGGGCGTTATTGGCCATGGCGGGGCGGTCCTTGCTAGGGCGGGAATGACGCCCGAACGGGGCCCCTTTCACCGCGAAAATCCGGCGACCTTATAGGACAGCCCCCCTGCGACCACAACTGCCAATGGCGAGACGTGCCAGCCGCGCAACATGTGCTGGGTCGGCGGTTTGCCGGTTTGGTGCCCGCCAAGCATGAGAAAGCGTGCACAATTTTCCCGAAAAAAGTTCATTATTTCTTAATCTGCCCAAATTGCGCCATCTTTCCCCGTCAGGTTGATCAAAACGGGCTCCGCCAATCGCTGCCTAAGAACCCGAAGCTGGAGAGATGTGTGATGAAAATTCTTGCTGTTGACGATGATCCGATCATTCTCGAACTGCTCACCCAATTTGTGTCCGCTTTGGAAGGGCATACTGTCGTTACGGCAGAGTCTGCGATGGAGGCGCTTGAGCGCCTGAAAGACCCTGCCGTCGGCGAGTTCGACTGCTTCTTGCTGGATATCCAGATGCCTAAAATGGATGGCATCACGCTGGCGGGCCGGATCCGTGAAACCGTACGATATGCGGATACGCCGATTCTGATGCTCACTGCGATGTCTGACAAACGCTATATCGACGCCGCTTTCGCGGCTGGCGCTACCGATTATGTCACCAAACCATTCGATCCGCTGGAGCTAAAAGCGCGGATCAATCTGGTCGATGGACTGGTGAAAGCGCGTCAGGCACGGACCCGCAAAATCTTCGCGACCAAAACATTGAGTCCGCAGGTCACCCCGCTCGAAAAAGGCGTGGAGTTGCATGAGCCGATCTCGATCTTCGATGTGGAGAACGTGATCGATTTCACCGCGATGGAAAACTATGTCCAGCAGCTGAGCCGCGGATCGCTCTTCGGCTCGACCTGCTTTGCCTTTTCGATCCGCGAAGTCGGCCAGTTCCACGGCTCGCTAAGCTCATTTGAATTTTACAGCCTGATCTCGGACGTTGCCGAGGTAATCTCCGACGCCCTTTCCGACCATCAGTATCTGATGGCCTATGCGGGTAACGGCACATTCGTTTGCGTCACCGAAAGCGGCTGGCGTCCGGAAATGACCCGTTTGATGGATGGCATCAATCTGTCGCTGGCCCGCACCGAGCTTTTTGACAACAACGGCGCGAGCCTCAAACCGCGCGTCAGCGCCGGTGAAGCCGTGCGCTTGATCTGGAAATCAGGCCAGTCCATATTGGACGCCCTGGGGCATGCCCATGCCAGCGCCGAAAAGGCCTGCAAGGATTTCGAGAACGCGCAGAATGACTTTTGGTACCTAGGACGATCCGCATGACGATGATGCACAACCCTCCGCTTATGCCCGGGATCGAGGCGATCCAGCATCGCTTCGTGACGCTGCTTGAGGAACGTCAGGGCATCATCGCACAGCACGCATTGAATGCATGGGAAGGCGAGACAGTTGAGCAAGTGAACAGCAACCTTGCTTCCGCACAGGCCACCTTGCACCAGATTGCAGGCAGTGCCGGTTCTTTAGGCTTTGGCGAGCTTGGGACTTGCGCGCGCAACTGTGAGATTGAGATTATTGCCCACCTTGATGGGCCCGATGCCGATTTGGCAATCTGTCCTGGCGAGCTGATGCACCATCTAGATTTGTTCATTTCCGATTGCCGAACCCTGATCGATACCTATGACATGCCGGTTGCACAGCCGGGCATGGCCACGGCGGTGTAGTCGCCTGGGCGGCCACCCTGCCCGGCACAAATTTTGAACGCGAAATTTTCAGCCCTGCCGTTGCTATTGCTTCTGGCGGGGCATTTTCGTTTTCAGGGGCTGGCCCTGACATGGTGGCCAAGCCTGCGTGGTGGATTTGGCGATACAAAAAAGCTGTAGACCGAGTAACGGCTACAGCGAATTTTACATTTGCTTTGCGTTTAGGATCGGCAGGAGCAGCTGGCCCTACATCGAGGACTTTATGCTGTCGGCCAGCGACATCGGATCGAACGGCTTGCTGATCACATCAACCGCCCCGATTGACAAAAGCTCTTCGATTTCAGCGTGCTGGGCACGTGCTGTCATGAAAATTGCCGGGGTCTCTTTGAGACCGTCAAGCTGGCGGATCTCTTCGAGCGTCTGCCGGCCGGTCATGCCTGGCATCATCATATCCAGCAGGATAACGTCGGGCTTGAACCCCACCACAGTGGCAAGTGCTTCTTCGCCCGAGCTGCACTGGAGTACATCGAATTCACCGGACAACTCGAGCGCCATCTTAGCAATTTCGCGAATGTCCGCGTCATCTTCAACGTGCAATAATCTGATCATGATATCCTTCTCAGCCCGAAACACGACGCTGGGCTGCATGATTACCTTTTTCACGGTCATCTTTATCCGAAGGAAGTACGAAATGGAAAGAACTTCCTGACCCGGGATGGCTTTCAAAGCCTATCGATCCGCCGAGGCTCTCGACAATCGCTTTACAAATGCTCAACCCAAGCCCCGTTCCGCCTTTGCCACTTCGGTCCGAATTTGAAAGATCGGCAAAACGTTTGAACACTTTATGCTGATCCTCAGCCGGAATGCCGGCTCCTTCATCACGCACTGTAAGTGTCATGCCGCGAGGACCTTCAACACAACTTACGTGAATAATACCATTTGGGCGGGAAAATTTCGACGCATTCGAGATAAGATTAGTGAGAACCTGAATTATACGATTGGGATCGGTATAAATCACTTCACTACCTTGAACCCCGTCGAATAGAACCCGCTGACCGAAGTTCTTTGTCGTCACAGCACTGGCTGCAATCGCTTCTTTCACAAGCTCATCTAAATCTACATCACACATGGTAAACTCCATGCGACCCGTTGTGATTTTTTCGAGATCGAGAATATCGTTAATAATAAGAACCAATCGGTCCGCATTACGATGGGATATTTCCAATAGGCTTTTCGCTTTTGATGGCACGTCACCCGCGGCACCTGACAGCAGCAAACCCATCGATCCTTTGATTGACGTCAACGGTGACCGCAATTCGTGGCTTACCATCGAAATGAAGTCGGCCTTCAGCTGTTCTTGTGCCAGGCGATCCGAAATGTCGTTGAGCAAAATTAGGAAACGGCCACTGCTGCGTTTATTGCGCAGCAATTTAATGGTCACGTCAAAGTGCGAGCCCAGAACTGACATCTCGTGATGTGCAATTAACTCGCCAGTGCGGTGCAACGCGGCGCAAGCGTCCAGAATCGGGCCTGTTTCCTGCTCGACCGCCAGATCGACCAGTGATTTCTCGCTATACTCGTTCTCGCTCCAACCAAATCGCGCCATCGCTGTGCGGTTCATGTAGCGGAAGTGCAATGTTTTTTCATCGACGATCCAGACGTCATCGCGCAATTCATGCAAAGTCAGGGCCGTATCCCGCTCAGCCAGTAGTTTTTTGTGCTGCGTTACATCGGTGCGCGCGGAAATAGATCCACACCAGTTACCCTTCTCATCCATCAGCGGCAGAACTGTGGTTTGGGTATAGAAAATAGTACCATCAGCACGGCGTAACGGCGTTTCACCTTGCCAGGAGCGCCCCTGCTTGATCTCGCCAAGAATGCTGTTGGTGAAATCATGGTCATCAGGGTCGTACAGATGCGACACTGGTTGGCCGATCAATTCCTCGCGCGAAAAGCCCGTGAGTTTCAATAAGTGATCGTTGACCTCCGTCAAAATGCTGTTCTGATCAACGACATTTACGATTGCATGCAGGTCGAGCACGGCCAATCTTTGCAGAAGCGTTCTCTCAGCGTTTCTCGCACTCCGGCGCACTGATTTTTGAACCAATAGAATAGGCACAACGCTGGCAAGCGCGATGGCCCCGAACGCGGGTAATGCGCTTGTGCTACCTAATAGCGCGGTCGTGACACTGTGCCAGCCACCGGCAAGCACCGCGCCGAGAGCCAAACCACCCACTGTCGTTTTAAAATGTTCTAACTGCGACACAATAATCGCCTCGCTAATGATATCGGTTGAGGGGAGCCAGCCAGTCTTCGTTGCTGGTCCACTAATCAATTACGTACATTTCAAATCAAGTTGGCAAAAATGGGGCAAAAAAGAAATATCGCTGTTTTTAAACATGCTGCGCTCCCTTCAGTCGGTCAAGATGCCTGCTCCCGCCAAGTCGTTATTGTCTCGACAATATTCGACAAGTCAGTTTTTGATTTAACAATATTTTTTAGAATGCGATCGTCATGCTTTCGGTCCGCGTCGGCCGAAAGGCTGAACATTCTAGCTTGAGGTTGGGCTATCTCGATCTCATCCAAAAGCTCCGACGCGTCACCATCCGGTAACATCCAGTCCAGAATTATGATATCGATCGTCTCTTTCCCGATGATTTCTCGCGCCTTCGCGACGCTCGCAACATTTGTGACCTGCGCGAAATGCTCCAATCCCGTCCGCACCACTTCGGCGAAATCGGGGTCATCCTCAAGATGCAGAACCTTCAACTTCCGGCTATCGATCTGCTCGACAGGACCATTGTGAGCGGCGTCTGCTTCCTCTTCGGTCATGGTGACGGGCACCGTAAACCAGAAGATAGTCAGCCCGTCAGGATTGCTCTCGAAGCCCATCTTGCCGCCATGGCGCAACACGATTTGCTTAGAGATATTCAGCCCCAGACCTGTGCCGCCTTTTGCGCGCGTGTCCGACGAATCGGCTTGAGAGAAGGCTTTGAATATCTGTGCCTTGAAGCTCTCGGGCACCCCTGGTCCGACGTTTTGCACGTAGAACACCGCGAGGTCGCCAACTTGCTCCACTTTCACGAGAACTTCGGTATTATCCCACGAGTATTTGCACGCATTTGAAATTAAGTTGGCCATGACCTGCATCATACGCCCTCGATCTGCGTGAATCGTTAACCGCAGATTGGGCAGGTCGCAGCGCAATGTCGTTTTATGTTTAAGTGCAAAAGGCGACATCTCCCTGATCGAGGCTTCGACGATTTCTCGAACTCTAATATCTTCATTATTATAGGAAATACTCCCCGAAGATATCTTTTCTAGATCAAGAATATCATTCACGATCAAAGTAAGCCGGTCAACATTGCTGGTCGCGATCTCAAGCAAGCGCATGCCGGCGGGCGCCAGTTCATCCTTCACGGAGGCTGTGAGCAATCCAAGCGCACCTTTGATTGAGGTAAGCGGTGTGCGCAACTCGTGGCTGACTGTTGAAACAAACTCGCTCTTCATCTGATCCAGATGTTTTTGGTCGGTGATGTCGTTGATCTGCGTGATGAAAAAATTGCCTTTGGCATTTCTGTCATAGGCCCAAGACGTGTTGAAAAGCCCCCACCTCTCGCTGCCGTTTAAATGCTTGATGCGATGCTCGCCCCGATACGGGTCAGTCGAGCCTTCCGCCATCAGCGCGCTAACTGCCGAGTAAATCTGTTTCAAGTCTTCAGCTGGCACAAGATCTTGCAAACGGAAGCCCGATAGCAATTGTTCCTGTGTCCGACCGCATAGGGCCCCCAGCGCCTCGTTGACGCCAATAAATTCGCCCCGCTCGTTGGTCATTGCCATGCCAACCGGGGCTTCGGACAAGACCAAGCGGAAACGCGCCTCACTGGTTTCCAGCGCGTTGCGAGCATGGTGCACGTCGGTCACGTCTGTTTGCGTGCCAACCATCCGCAAGGCACGACCGTCGCTGTCGCGCTTAATGACCACGGCGTCAGATTTCATCCAACGCCAGCGGTCATCTCCAAAACTCATTCGGTACTCCGAAATCGAGCGGTCGTTGCTGCCTTCAATGCAAGCTTTGTCTGAGGCAAGCAAAGATGGCAAATCTTCTGGATGGACCCGAGCTAGAAACAGCTGCTGGGTATCTAGAACGGCAGCGGCTTCGTCTATCCCCATGATTTGACACCATGTTTCAGACACGATTGACCTGCCGGTAATCAAATCGACCTCGAAGATGCCAATCTCGGCCCCGTCGAGCGCCATGTCAAACCGGCGCTTGGTCTCCTGCATCTCGCCAACAGCTTTGGTTTCGGCTGTAATATCGCGGGCAATCACAGTGGTACGGCTGACGTCGTTCAAAGTTGTCCAGCCATTACTTTGAATGTCGAGCTGCAAATGGGCACCGTCACGGGTGCGCCCTGTCGCGTTGTGACGCGCCACGCCCTCTTCAAGATCGACATTGGTGACGAAGGCCTCGAACAACTGGCCCAGCATTTCTTGATCACTGTCATAGCCAAAACAGGCGACGGCCGCCTGATTGGCCGAAATCACCCGGTTGTCGGCATCAAGAATGAACACAGGCGTGACCGCATTTTCCATGATCGATCTGTTTTCGTCTTCACGCGCGCTGACTTGGCGGCTGCGCAGTGCAGCGACCTCCGTCAGCGCATCGCTGCGCAAACGCATATTCCTAAGCAGGTAAGCCAACATCGCGGTCAATAACAAACCGCCCACAAGGATCAGGTAGGCTGAGCTGTCCTTGAAAACGACATCGAAATCTGTGGTGCTGGAAAACTGGATTGTCCATGTCCGGCCATAGAGTTGCATCGTGTGGAGGTCAGCAAAGCGGCCCAAGGCCTCGCCCGGCTGGCTGCTGTCGTAGATCAGTTTTTCCGGCGCCAACTCTGCCCCATCATAGACGCTGAGGTGATAAAAACGCCCCTCATCCGCAGAGAGATTGCTCAACAGGTTCACGCCGATAAACGGCGCATAAACCCAGCCCCTAAACGGGCCGCGTTCGGCAGCGCCAGCGGGCGCGTCAAAAACCGGACGCAGCAACAAAAAGCCAGGCTGCTTTGTTGCGTCCTGTACCAGCAGAATGCGTGGAGTAAGCCGCGCCTCTCCAGTCTCGCGCGACTCCGTCGCCGCCCATTTCCGCCCCTCTTCAAAGGAGATATCGAGCCCGAATGCCTCTTTATTGATGCCGCGAGGATAGATGTATTTTATGACAAACCGCTCTGGCCCGTCCGTATCTGGAAACACGTTGAAACGCTGCCCGCCATTGAGCTCGACCTCACGCATCAATTGTTCTTCTTCGCCTCGCTGGATCGGCACGATAAAGCCGACACCATTAATGCCTGGCAGGTTTCGCTGAACGTCCAGCGTTTGAACGTAGCGTTCAAAGTCGGGCGCGGTTACTTCATCTGAGGCATTGATAAGAGCAGCGGCACCGTTCAAGGTCTGCATGTACAAGGACATCCGGGCGGAAAGGTCTTGAGCCCCGGTCGAAGCAATCTTCAGGAACTGCCGTTCAGCGGCACTATCTGCGGCCTTTTTCGCACCAAATGAGAGCCCCAGCGTCACGGCTAGAGCGATGCAAATAAGAAGAATTTCTAGACGCCTAAACAAGGCAATACTTTCCTACTCGCGCTTCCCCCCGCCCCACAAAAAATGGACGACATTTTGAGCAGCGCACCACACTAAACACTCCTTCCACCTATATGTAGAAGCAGCTAGTCCAACAACCGTTATTTGGCCGAAGTGTTTATATCCGGCAAAGATTACACCACAATTTCCCTTATTTTTGCATCATAAAGTGCACAAACACAGTGCTTGGGGCCGAGCTGGACCTGAACATAATAATGCAGTCCATGACGTATCATCAGGGGCTGCAAGATTGTGTCGTAACCAGGGCTTCGCGTTTATTGACGCAACATAACTTTGCCTGCCCACGCCGGTGTCAGTGCCGCTTGGATCGCAGACGAAACATCCTCCAACGCAAACAAGCCGCCGTCCTCCAGCACCAACAGCCCCGATGCGACCAAGGTCACCAATTCCGTGATCAGACGCGTGCGTTGTTTGGCAGGCATTTGCTGACTGACCCGCGACCTCCAGAAGCCTTTGACCGTGATGTGTTTCATAATCAATACGCCCGAGTTAAACGGCATCGGCGCACCGGTCGCGGTACCAAACACCACAAGTTCACGGTCAACGCCCAACAACTCAACCAGACTTGCGCTGATGTCGCCACCAACGGAATCAATCGCCGAAAACGCGCCAGCATCACCGATCAACGCGCGCGCTTTCTGCTTCCAGTCGGCGTCCGACGTCGGCAGGACATTATCGATGCCAAGGGCTGTCAACTCGGTCACCGCTTCATCGCGCCGCACAAGGTTTAGCAAGTTGATGCCGCGCACCTTGGCCAAAGTTGCCATGACCTTACCAACCGCGCCGTTTGAGGCAGTTTGAATGATCCAATCGCCTTTTTGCGCCTTCAACGTTTCAAGCAACGAAAGCGCGCTGAACGGCATGGCAATCAACTGGGCACCAGCCGTATCAGAGACAATCTCAGGCAAGGGTAAAACGCCATTCGCGGAAGCCGTGAAAAAAATTCGGCCCACGCACCGTGAACCCCCGTGACGGCAACGCGCTTGCCGACCATTGCCGCATCGACGCCCTCGGCCACAGCCTCAACCGTGCCCACAGCCTCGGACCCGCCGATCCCGTCCGGCAATTCAGGCTCGAGTGGTCTCTGCCAGCGCCTGCTCAAGCGGCGTCTGGCTGCGGGACAGTTTGGAAAGAAATGCAGCGCCTAGCCATTTGGCATAGAGCATCTGCGCCGTCACCAACGTGTCGGGGAATTTGCGGACAGTTCCATCAGCGCTGCCCTGCTCCAAAAGCGTGGCGATGCGGTCGACCAACTGGGTGAAGCCAGCGTTCAGCGTCTCGCGCATGCTATCGGACAAATCCGCCACCTCGGACCCGAGCTTGACCACCAAGCGCTGATTGGCGATTCCTTCGGAGCTAGCTTGTGCCAGTCAAGCCGCCTAGACCGCATCCAGCTTTTCTGCAGCGATGCTATCAGTGTCAATTAGTGCTTCAAAACGCGCGAGTTAGTGATCAATATAATCTTGCCAAAGCGCTTGGCCAAATGTCTCTTTTGCTGAGAAATAACAGTAAAACGAGCCCTTTGGCACTCCACACTCGCTTGGAACCCTAACAAGGCCGACTGGACCGAAACCGTGTGTGGCGAACAGTGGCTGCCCTGCGGTGAGTATCCGGTGTCGCGCCTGATCTGATTTTGTCTGCTCTGTCATGGTCAACGATCCAGCCAATAACAGACCGGTTGTCTGCTGGACGTTCACCAAGACGTGACAACAGATGCTGCACCCAGCCTGAAACAAAACGGCAGAGCGCTAAACGCTCTGCCGTGAAATCGCAAGTCAATCGGGTTGGCTTAGTTCACCATCCGGAAGTAAGAGGCGCGATAAGCATTTTCCATGCCGTGGTTGCGGCAGTACCCCATCTCCATGTTGCTGGTTCCATCGATCCGGCCCTTGGAGACGAATGACACACCTTGGATGCCGTTCGCACCCGCTGCAAAGGTGATATCTTTTAGCGCAAGGATCTGACCGTTGAAGGCTTCCAGCGACGAGGCTGCACTAAAGCCGCCGAGTGTCATCAGCGTGGCCCCACCGCCCGGCGCACAGTTGTCGTTTCTGCCGATCTGCATGTGAGACGTGCTCAGGGATTTGATTCCAGTGTTTGTCGTCGCGATTACGACATCCTCCAAGATCACCCCGTTCGCAAATGTTATTTCGCAGTTCGAGACAAAGACGAACGAGCTGTAGGTTCCTGCCTTCAGCGTTTGCTTACCACCGCCCGCACAGCGCAAGTAATTCACAGCATTTTTTTCGAAGTGATAAGGAGTCAAACCGCTCCCTGTAATCTTTTTACCGGTGTCATCAACCGGGTTCGCAAGCGCCACATCGTAAGGCGATCCTGCATAAATGTAGGGCGGCAGATGTTCAGGCTCGGCGGTCCAAAAGCTGTCAATGATGGATGGCAACTGGTTAAGCAGCCGCAGGCGATAGGCGCCCGCACGCAGCGCTGATTGCAAGCCCTCGTTTTTTTCAAAGCCCGAATTTGGCATGTCCAGATTGTCGAGGTCAGGCATCGACACCACGGTCCCCGGCTCGAAATAGTTGTTCTGGTTCATGCTCACGTATTGGTTGGAATGAATGCAAAACCCTTCGGAGAACGAGTTGTTTGACTGAATATCCACAACCCCGTCCGCGACAAAGCCTTCGCTGAAACAAGGCGGGTAATATGTCGAGTAGACTGACTCTGCGCCAATGTTCAACTTTGGCTGGCCCAAGATATGCATCATCAGATTGCGCGACGCATTGCCACGATCCTCGGTCATCTCGGCACGAACCCGCACGGCAGTTTTCGAGTTCACATCCGAAGTGAAAACCCAATTGGTTGCATCCCACGTGCCAAACGTCACGTCGGCATCGTTTAGCGCCACTGTGCCGAACCGTTCGCTCGGCAGCATCTGGACGATGGTTTCTAGCGCCTTTTGCCGGGACGCCGCAGGCTCTTCCTTTTCTCTCGTGTAAAGCGCGGCATGGGCGGCGGTATCTGCTGCCACCTGCAGCTGCGTCCGTTCCGAGATCGCTTTGTTATAGTCAACCGCAAGGCCGCCCAGCATGATCGAGACCAGAAGAAAAGACAGGGCAAGCAGTGTCGCGGTCCCGTCTTCATCTTCAATAAAGCTGGTGGATTTTGATAGATTAGGGGAGAGGTCTGACTGTTTCATACTAGAACTCGATTATATGTTGGGCATTGACCGCAATCGTAATGCTGTCAAACGCGCTGGTCATAAGGTTGAGGGGCATCAAATCGGTTGCCGGAACGCTCAGATTTGTGGTTACAAACCCACCCGTCGTTTCCGTGACAATGGTCATGCCCGCTTGAAGGTAGGCCAGATTGTTACTGATATAGGTCTGCACTTCCTCGGCACTGGTAAGCCGCCCGAGTGAGTAGGCACGATTGCCGTCTTGCATGACCCGCAAAATCTGGGACTCGTTGAAGAACACGATGGATATGTTCGTAACGAATGTCAGCAGGATCGCAAAGATCGGGAACCAGATGACAGACTCGATCGTGTAGCTGCCGTCTTCATCGCCCCAAAACCGGTGAAAACGGCATACGGGCTTTGCACTGTGACGCCGGTGTTTCATCGTATCTATGCCTTCTATTTCAATTTCTTGGTTATGATTATGTAATCTAAATGAGGTGTAAATATGGTGAGCCCCGATCTGATACTTGGCTCCTAAAATCCCGATGCAAAAATCCGGAATAGCTATCCCGCCTTAAACAAGGACGAAAAAGTTTATATGTATCAATGCGTTAGAATTAAAAATACATCATAGTTTAATCTTAATCGGCGATGCACTCGGCAAATCGCCAATCTTTGCCCAAGCTTTGCCACATTCCACCCACAATTTGGCAACTCACAATCCCACCGACCGGTGTGAGAATCGTCTGCCCCCATTTGATGTGAAAATCGGCGACAGCAAATCCTGCTCTATCGGCACGCCAGCCCCTCCATGTTCCCGTCAATTGTATATCTCTTTCCTTGGCCGCGACGTCCGCAGAGCAGCGCTTTGGGCGGCCCGGCCTCCACCCTGATCAAGCTCATGCGGCAACAAACGCGCTAAACCGTTCCAAACTGACCGCTCCAACGAACCCCGGGCGAGGGAACCCATCGCTAGGCCGCCGCGTTAGGCTGGAGTAGTTTTCTGGAGTTATAAAATGGTTTTGTCAGTCGCGATTATCGGGTCGGGGCCTACGGGCGTCTACACCCTCGCCCATCTGATCCGGCAGAAAAGCCCATTGGAGGTATCGCTGTTTGAGAAAGCGGAAACAGCCGGCATGGGCATGCCATTTTCGCCCGAAGCCAGCAGCCGCACTATGCTTGCCAACATCGCCAGCATCGAAATTCCGCCGATCAAAACGACCTACCTGGAATGGCTCCGCGCAGTGCCTCAAGGCAAATTGACCAGTTATGGCGTCGATCCAGAACGCCTGACCGAGCGTAGTTTCACCCCGCGCTTGTTGCTCGGAGAGTATTTCCGCGATCAGTTTTTGGAAATCATCGAAGACGGCCGCGCGGCGGGCCACGTCATCAACATCCACGAAAACACCGAAGTGCTCGATATTGGCGAATGGGGGCAGAAGTTCAAACTCAGCACCGCAGCAGGACCACTTGCAGAGACATTTGACCACGTTGTCTTGGCGACGGGCCATAGCTTCCCAGAGGATGACGCCGCCACCGGATCATATTTTCCCAATCCGTGGAGCGGACTTATCAGCACGGATATAGCCGCAGGGGATATCGGAGTGATGGGTACCTCGCTCAGCGGCATTGATGCCGCGATGGCTGTCGCCACGCAACACGGTACCTTCAAACCCGATGCCGACGATGGCCTGACCTTCGAAACCAATTCCACTGATCTGCGTATCACCATGGTATCGCGCAACGGGTTGCTGCCCGAAGCCGACTTCTACTGCCCGATCCCCTACGAAGACCTTCAGATTATGACCGAACAGACGCTTACCGAAGCGTGCCAGTCACCAAAGCCGCTAGACAACATTTTCGGGCTGTTCCGTGCAGAACTGGCCGCAGCAGACCCGGCCTACGCCCGCAAGATTGATCTTGAAAACCTGTCAGCTGATGATTTCGCGGACGCCTATTTCGCTGCTCGTGCCGAAGTGGACCCGTTTCGCTGGGCCCGCAAAAATCTTGCCGAAGTCGAGCGAAACAAAGCGGAAAACCGTACTGTGCACTGGCGCTACGCAATTTTGCGCATGCATGAGCAGGTCGAAGAAGCCGTTTCGGAATTTTCCGACGGCGATCGTGCGCGGTTTGATGCGGGGCTCAAGCGGGTTTTCATCGACAATTACGCTGCGGTGCCGCCAGAATCTATTCGCCGCCTGCTGGCGCTACGTGACGCAGGAGTGCTGCACGTCGCCGCTCTTGGTGATGATTACGAGCTAGACGCGGAAGCCCCGCAGCCAACGATCACCACAGGCGATCAAAAGCTTGTCTTTGACGTATTTATCGACGCGCGGGGGCAAAAGCCGATGGTCACCGCCGACCTGCCCTTCGCCAGTTTACGGCACCGGCTGTTGGAAGCCGATCAAGAGGTGCCCGACATCGCAGACGACTATACCTTGATTGCCCCGCCCGCGATTGCAGGCCGCGTATCTTTCGCAGCAATCCCCTACCTGATGCACGATAAACCTTTTGTGCAGGGTATCACAGCCTGTGCCGAGTTGGGCGAAGCCATTGCGCGGGGCGTCGGTAAAAAAAGCCGAGAAGCAGGCATCAGACGACGCCGCCGACTGGCGTGAACGCGCCCTCACTTCCCCTGACAAACCGCAAATTTTTGTAATCATCTACCGAATCGGAGTGCGAATATCATGGCAAAACAACCCTCAAAATCCGGCAAATCATCCCAAGAGATCCCACAGGGCTCCGGCGGCGAAACACAGCAGCGGGGTGGACCTGCACTGACCACTAACCACGGGGTGCCTATTTCCGACAACCAGAATACTTTGAAGGCCGGCGAACGGGGCCCTGCCCTACTTGAAGACTTCGTTCTGCGCGAAAAGATTTTTCATTTTGATCACGAGCGGATCCCCGAGCGGATCGTGCATGCACGCGGCACCGGGGCGCACGGCTACTTCGAATGTACCAAGGCGATCCCGGAACTCACCAAAGCCTCGCTATTTCAAAAAAAGGGCGCGAAAGTCCCTGTGTTTACGCGCTTCTCCACAGTGGCCGGATCGAAAGGGTCAAAGGATACCCCCCGCGATGTGCGTGGTTTCGCGGTAAAGTTCTATACTGATGAGGGCAACTGGGATCTGGTCGGCAACAACATTCCCGTCTTCTTCATCCAAGACGCGATGAAATTTCCCGACCTCGTGCACGCCGTGAAACCAGAAGCCGACCGCGGCTTCCCGCAAGCAGCGACCGCACATGACACCTTCTGGGACTTCGTTTCCCTGATGCCTGAAAGCATGCATATGATCATGTGGGCGATGTCAGACCGGACCCTGCCGCGCAGCTTGCGCATGATGGAGGGGTTTGGCGTTCACACGTTCCACTTGGTTAATGAAGCTGGCGACGCGAAAATGGTGAAGTTCCACTGGAAGCCAAAATTTGGCGTCCAATCGACAACATGGGACGAGGCAGTCAAAATCTCTGGCGCCGATCCCGATTACCATCGCCGCGATTTGTTCGAAGCGATACAAGCGGGCGACTACCCTGAATGGGAACTTGGCATTCAAGTCTTTGATGAGGCTTGGGCCGACAAGCAACCCTATGACGTGCTAGATGCCACCAAGCTGATCCCTGAAGAGGAAATTCCTGTTCAAATTATTGGCCGGATGGTGCTTGACCGCTATCCAGATAACTTCTTTGCCGAAACCGAACAGGCCGCCTTCCTGCCCTCCAACATCGTACCGGGAATTGAGTTTTCCAACGACCCGCTTCTGCAGGGTCGGCTGTTTTCCTACCTCGACACCCAAAAATCGCGGCTCGGTACGACCAACTTTCACCAGATTCCGATAAACGCGCCCAAATGCCCGATGCACAACTTCCAACGCGACGGGATGATGCAGACCCAAGTCCACAAGGGGCGGGCAAATTACGAGCCAAACAGTCTGGATGAAGCCAATGAGGACGCAGGCCCGCGTGCGACGGACGCTGGATTCAGGTCGATTTTGGATAAGCAGAATGTTGGCGACGGAAAGCGCCGCGTGCGGGCAGAAAGTTTTGCCGATCACTTCAGTCAAGCGCGACAGTTCTTTAAGTCGCAAACCGAAGTTGAGCAAAACCACATGGTCGCGGCCTTGGTGTTCGAACTTTCCAAGGTACAGCTTAACCACGTGCGGAAAAGGGTACTGGCCCAGTTGCGCAATGTTGATGAGGATCTGGCAAAGCGCGCAGCAGATGGCCTTGGCATCGACCTCCCCGATGCAATCGCAGCAGCCAAGAAACCTGTGGAGCTCGCTGCTTCCGACGCGCTTTCGATCCTCAAGCACAAGGCCCCTGTCGCGGGCCGTATGCTCGGGTTGTTAGTCGCGGACGGATCAGATGCAGATGTGGTTAACGCCGTGATGGAGCAGGCCAAAGCTCAGGGCGTGATGGTCAAAGTAGTCGCGCCAAAGGTGGGCGGCGCAAAGCTAGAGGGCGGCAAGCTGCTGCCTGCCGATGAGAAGATAGACGGCGCGCCTTCGGTGATGTTTGACGCCGTGGCGATCGTCCTGTCGGAAAGTGGCGCACGCGAACTGGCGGGTGAGAAAGCCGCACTCGACTTCGTGTCCGACGCCTTTGCGCATTGTAAGGCCATCGGACACACCGCCGACGCGAAGCCCTTGCTCGACAAGGTTGGGGTTAAGCCGGACGACTTTTTCTTTGACCTTTCCAGCGACGCTAAAGCTCTTCTAGCCAAAGTTTCGACGCGTCACTGGAGCCGCGAAGACAAAGTGAAACTGGACGTCTAAAACCACGAAGGGCCTGATTTATAATCAGGCCCTTTTGGTTATCCGTGGTGGAATTCTAGCGAGAATTGCACACGCGTTACGCGACAGGGGCCCGCAAACGGCCCCGGATGGAGGACGTAAGTTCGCCCATGCTAAACGGCTTACCGATCAACAGCGTTTCGTCTGATAAAAACTCCAGCTGGTCACGCGTGTAGCCGGAGACGACTATGTAGGGCGTTTGATTGCGGTCGAGGTATTCCATCACCGGTCGGGCGCTATCGCCGTTCAGGTTTGCATCCACAACCGCGCCATCGTAATCTTGGTTCTGCAGAAAATCCAATGCCTCGGGTATCGTCCGTGCACACCCTGCAACCTCGCATCCCGCGTCAGCGACAGCTTGCTCAATATCCAACGCGATTAAAACCTCATCTTCGATGATGATAATGCGATTGCCCAAGTTCTTTCACCTCCGGAAGTAATCGTTACGCCAATGCGCTCACTTTATTTCTGACCCCGTCGAGCGGGGCAGTCAGATTCCACCGTACCCCCGTGGGGTCATAGTCCAACTCAACACTGCCGCCAACGGAATTCGCCGCCATTCGCTCGATCACGATCCGACCAAATCCACGACGTTCGGGCGGGCTGACTGCGGGGCCGTTCATCTCACGCCAGTCAATAGAAAATTCCTGGTCGTCCTGTTGCAAGTTCCATTGCACCAAAACCGTCCCGTCCGCAACCGAAAGTGCACCATATTTCAGTGCATTGGTTGCCAGTTCATGCAGCGCCATGCCAATCCCCTCCGCCGCCGCAGGCGAGATGATAATTTCGGGCCCGTCGACCTGAACGCGGTTGTCCCGCACTTCCTCACTCAAATGATTCATTTGCGACAGTACAAGTTCACGCACCCCGACCCCGTCCCAGTTCCGTTTTACAATCAGATCTTGCGAGGCAGACAGGCCCCGCAACCGCTCGCTAAAGCGTTCGACGAAATCCACAGGCTGCGAGTTGCGTGCCGTTTGGCGGGCCATCGACAGCACCACCGTCAGCAGATTTTTCGAGCGGTGATTCACTTCGCGCATCAACATGCGCACATGGTGTTCATACCGCTGACGTTCAGAAAGATCATAGAAATTACAGACAACGCCTAGTCGCCCATCCGGCATAGTGATCCGCTCAATCCGCCAATCGTAGGATTCAATTTCACTAGTGTCCTGCCGAATCTTGGTGGAGGACGGCGCCTGATAGGGCTCCCCCGTTGCGAGCGTATGGCGAAACAATCCGATGGCCTCGGTGGCGAACGGCTCGGCCCAAACCGTGCGCAGGGCTGCCTCGAAATCATGCCCAATCAGTGGGTCTACATTTTCAAACACGCTGCGAGCGCCATCGCTGACATGGGCGAGGCGAAAGTCCTCATCAACGGTGTAAATCCCAAAGGGTGACTTTGCGACGAGATTTTGGAACGTATCATGTGAGGTTTTGAGCGCCTCAACCATCTTCTTTCGTGCAGTGATATCAATGCCGGAAGGGATCAAATTAACAATTTTGCCATCCAAATCCTTTAGCGGCGCGACCTGAAAATCAATCCAGACGAGCCTTCCGTCTGCAATTCGCACCTGTTCGTCATAGCGGATGAGCTCGCCTTTCAGCGCATCCTTACACGCCTGTATCAGGCGTTCCTGAACATCGGGTGCGTGGTTCCACCAATAGGTATCCCAGAATTTCTTGCCGATCACATCGGAGTTCACAAGATTGGCCGCCTCCAAAGGAGCGCGGTTGGCCTCCAGCAGCGTACCGTCTGGCCCGAGGATACCGACAAAGGCAAAGAGGTTATCCAAAACGTTGCGCAGTCGCTGTTCCGCAGCCCGTTCGTCCGTGACATCGCGGTGCACATTGGAAATGCCGATAATCTCGCCTGTGATGGAGCGGATCGGCGCAGCCGTCACCGCAATCGTGCGCTTGTCACCATATTTGGTCTGTCGCACCACATCAAAGCTGCGCAATTCGCGGGTAATGATGTCGGCGATATAGTCAGAGACCTTCGCAGGCCAGTTTGGCGGATAAAGGATTTCGATGCTCTCACCGATCACTTCATCGCGTTCATAGCCATAAAGCTTATAGGCGGCCGCGTTCCAACTGATGATCTTGCCATCGAGATCAAAAGCGATAACCGCGTCCGGCATGGTCGCGACGATGGCCGCTAAGTTTTCGACATTCTGCTCGGCATGGCTGGCTTCAACACTTGCTTCTACGCGCGATGTTACGTTGCGATGCGCGATCAGTGCATACTTCTGGTCGCTTAATCCAAATGGTCTGGCGATAATCTCGAACCAGCGCTTTTCAGTTGGCGAATGGCAGGGATATTCAGTGCTAAATTCCTCGCCACCGGAGAGAACGCCGCCGATGCCCGTGCCAACCCGCCGCGCCAACTCGTCTCCGGCGTCCGAGCTTTGACGGCAAACATCGAGGTAATTGACGCCTACATATTCATCAGCGGTGTCCCCCTCGTTTGCCGCCGCGAACTTTCGCCACGTATCATTTACCCATAAAATCGTGCCGTCTGCTGCGATGATGGCGGCCCCGTCTTTCATCGCATCAATAAGCGATTGCAGCTCTGGGTGTTGGGGAACAGAATTTTGCATCATTACTCAGGGCTCGCTCGTCGGGCATTCAGGATCGGTCAGGCGCGCGGGTATCGCCGCAATGCTGAGGTGCATTACGCTATAGGGCAAGGCTCAATCAACCGAAACCATGTGAAAATGGATGCGTTATGTTAAAAAGCTGCTCGCATTCCCACAAAGCGCGAGCAATTTCTCGACCTATGTCGATGAGAATTCGGGAGCGCTGGTGCCCATCAGATCGTTCACTGCGAAACTACATATCCCGTCGGGTTAAGCCCGATTGCCTGACACTCCCTGAAGTTGCGAGCGCCCGCGAGATCAACTCCGCAGGTTTGCCGCAATATCCTGAAGAGCTGCGATAATGCGTGTCGTGGGATAGGGCTTCGGGAAAAACAGCGTCCCTTCGGGCATCTGGGCTTTGTCAACATCAACAATGCCCGAGGCGATGATAATCGCCAGCGACGGCCAGCGCTCCCGCACAAGGCCCGCCAATTTGATCCCATTCATTGAGCCCGGCATGTCTACGTCGGTAAACAAGACGCCGATGTCATCCTGCGCTTCGAGTATTTTGAGCGCGGCATCCGCCGACCCCGCATCATAAGTTCGAAAGCCGGCATCTTCGATTGTGTCTACCGCCTCCAGCCGGATCAAAGGCTCGTCTTCGACCACAAGTACGGCGGGCAATGCGGATTTATCTGACGTCATAACATAAACTCGATCTCGTTTTGCAGCAATCTAGGTTGGCAATCTCATCCAGTCAAACCCGCCAGTGGTGCCTTGAGATCAAAGGACAAACCGTCCGGTTCGTATCGAAGTTCCGCGGTGCCCGAAAAATACCCTGCAAGTGCCTGTTCAATCATCCGACTGCCAAATCCGCGCCGCTCGGGCTTTTGCACCTTCGGGCCGTCGCTCTCGATCCATGAGAAGATAAACATCTCTCCTTCAGCGGTGTTTTCGACCTTCCAATTCACGTCGACCTGCCCGATCTCGCCCAGCCATGCCCCGTATTTGATCGCATTTGTTGCCAGTTCGTGCAGCGCCATCGTCAGTGCCAGCGCTTGTTTAGAACCGATAGGCAAGTCCGGCCCGCCGATGGTGGTACGCCCCTCACCGTTCGAATGCGGCGCCAGCGCGGCCAGCACGACCTCAAGGATATGGGTATTGGTCCAGGTTGATTGCACAAGCCGGTCATGGGCTTGCGACATCATGCTGATGCGCGATTCAATCGACGCCTTGGCATCGACCAAACTCTCGGCCTGCCGAAGAGTTTGAGAGACCATTGCATGCACCATGGCGAGCGAGTTCTTCACCCTGTGATTCATCTCTGCCAGCATCAATTGGCGCTGTTCTTCGGCGATCTTGATCTCGTGGATGTCAGTGCAACTGCCGTACCAGCGTTGAATCTCACCATTTGCGCCGAGCACAGCCTGCGCGCGCCCCAGAACCCAGCGATATTCCCCGCTGCGATGCCGTAGCCGATATTCAATCTCGTAGGGCTCCCCCGTGGCGAGACTATGGTTCCAGCGATCCCAGGCACGCGCCTGATCATCCGCATGAAAAACCCCATTCCACTCCTCACCGTTGGTTGATCCTTCAGGCACTCCGGTGAACTCATACCAGCGATGATTAAAGTAATCATGAAGACCGTCGGGCGTTGTGGACCAGATCATCTGATCCACAAAATCGGCAATGGCATGAAACTTTGCTTCACTCTCATGGAGTTGTTTTTCACGCAGCCTCAACTGCTCCATCTGGGTGCGCGATTGGTGTTGCCGCCCTCGCGCCGTCAAGGCAGAGCGCACCGAGCGTATCAGTTCTTCAGCATGCAGCGGGCGCGATAACAGCACCGCGTTTTGTAGCGCATTCAAGCGGTTGGACGCCTGATCGGAACGGTTCGTGATTGCGCCGTTGGCAAGCACAATGAAGGGCACATCCGACCATGTCGCCTGCTCCCCAACGGCGATTTGTAACGCCCCTCCCCCGCCAGCTAACGCTTCTTCGGTTACCAAAACAGCACCTATACCGTCGGTAATGATTGCGGCCAGTCCATCAAGCGACGCGACCACCACAGTCTCGATGGCTTCGCGGGCCAGCAACTGTTTGACCACGGCGGCATCGCGCCCACGCGGCGCAAGGACGGCAAGAGAAGCGGCTAAGTTTTGAACGTCGTAGCGTTGGGAAAGGCTCTGAACCACGATTTCGTTCACTTCTGCGGCGACCCATCATCATCCAGCGGCCTAAGCTGGCCGTGGTTGCGGTTATACACCGGAGAGCCGGAAAGAATGCCGCTAAAGTTGCGGAGCGGCTGGCCCACGACGATGCCACTTGCGTCAATCTTAAACTCGCGAATGGTTCGCTCGTGGTCCGACGTCCGCGTTTTGATAACCGCAATTGATTTGCGAACTTCACCGTCGGTTTCAAAGAACCGCAGCATCATCACCGTATCGGCCAGATAGCTGATATCGACATCTGACCGTAGCTCGCCCGTCACCCCGTGCTGGCCGAGTGTCATCAGCGACAAAACCCCCTGCTGCGCAAGGTAGCTGAGCAATTCGTGCATCTGCAGCACAAGGAAATTGTCGCTCGGCATGGCGTGCAGGTAGGCATTGAGGCTGTCGATTACGACAACGCCCACGTCATCTACTTCAACACTGTGACGCACGGCGGCAGCAAACTCACCGGGCGAGAGTTCCGCAGGATCAATCTGGCGCAATTCCAAAGCGCCGGAATCGATAAAGGGCTGCAAGTCCATGTCGAGCGCTTTTGAGCGGATCATCAGAGTGGAAAGCCGTTCATCAAACAGAAAATACGCCGCCTTTTGCCCACGCCGGAGGGCGGCGATCATGCTGCGCACGGCAACGGTGGTTTTGCCAACCCCTGCCGGGCCGCTCAACAATGTGTTGGTGCCGGGAAAGAGACCATCGCCAAGGATCGCGTCCAGTTCAGTCAATCCCGTGGTGACCGGCTCGGCGGAAAAATTGCGATGGTGATGGGCTGCGATCAACCGCGGATAGACACAAATACCGCCGCGTTCGATTGTAAAATCATGGTAGCCGCCGTGATACTTCAGCCCGCGCATTTTAGTCACCCGCAGGCGACGGCGCTCGGATCCGAAATCATTGGCGAGTTGTTCCAGCGAGGTAACCCCGTGCGCTATGGAATGCAGTTGCAGATCACCCGGCTCGGCGGAGCGGTCATCCAGCATAAGTACCGTGCAGTTTCGGCGTGCGAAAAAGTGTTTCAGTGCAAGTATTTGCCGACGATACCGCAGCGGATTCTGTGACAGAAGCCGCAGCTCTGACAGGCTGTCCAGCACAACGCGGGTGGGGTTGGTCTTCTCGACCAGCTCGATGACACTGCGCACAGTTTCACCCAGTTCAACCTCACTTGGGTGCAGGAGAGATTGCTCGTGCTCGGGGCCAAACTCATCTTCCGAAAGCATTTCGAACAACTCAATGTCGTCCAGCGTCCAGCCGTGCGACCGCGCCACGCCTTGCAGTTCCATCACCGTCTCTGACAGAGTGATATAGAGACCTTTTTCACCGGCCTCCCGTCCCTCCATAAGAAACCTCAGAGACAGAGTGGTTTTCCCCGATCCGGGCGTGCCTTCGACAAGATACAACCGGTGCGGCGTCAGCCCGCCGACCAGAACATCATCCAGCCCTTTGGTTCCTGTTAATACTCTGGGCTCTGGCTTGATCGCCGTTTCGAGTTGCATACTAGCTATCCTGCGCAGCAACCCCATGCTGCGACACAGGGCCTAGTGACAATTTTCACGCCAGCTTATCCCGAGCAGTGATCGCTCTGCAATCTGGCACAATGTATCCGGAAACGTTTTTACAGCTCTAGATCAAAAAGGTTACTTAGATCGCAAGAGCATAATGTCGAGGTTTCGCCCAATCACGAACGGAACAAGCGCTGCTTGAACGCCGATTATGCCAATCGCGCAACAGAGGCATAAGCTAAGCAGGCGCAGAGATCCCTCTCCGCGCCTGCTCTTTTTAAAATTTGAAGCGCTGAAAGCACCGGCCCCTATTCAGACCTTGTGCCACTCACGATCGCCATTGTGGTCCTTCACCCGCGTTGGCAGGCCGATCTTATCGAGCAGCGTGAACAAGGGCTTCGGGTCAAGCTCTTCAACGTTCAACATTGTGCCCAAGTCATAGGTGCCATCCGCAACCAGCATCGCCATCGCCACGGGGGGCACGCCTGCAGTGTAGGAAATCCCCTGACTGCCTACTTCGTTATAGGCGTCTTTGTGATCGGCGACATTGTAGACAAAAACCTCAACGTCCTTGCCATCTTTGGTGCCTTTCACCAGATCGCCGATGCAGGTCTTGCCGGTGTAATTCGGCGCCAGCGTCGAGGGATCAGGGAGCACGGCTTTCACCAGTTTCAACGGCACAACCTCAAGGCCTTCGGCGGTCAAAACCGGCTGTTCGGACAACAGACCCAGATTTTGCAGCACAGTGAAGACGTTGATATAGTGCTCGCCAAAGCCCATCCAGAAGCGCACGTCGGCCTGCGGGTAGTTCGCGGCCAGCGAATGCACCTCGTCGTGACCCGACATATAGGCGGTTTGTTTGCCGACGACAGGCAGGTCCCACTCGCGACGCTTTTCGAACATCTTGTTTTCTTGCCACGCGCCGTCCTGCCAACTGTAGACAGTGCCGGTAAACTCGCGAAAGTTGATCTCTGGGTCAAAGTTGGTGGAGAAATACTTACCGTGATCGCCTGCGTTAATATCGACGATGTCGATCGATTTGACATCATCCATAAACGTATCAACGGCATAGCGGGCAAATGCGTTGACCATGCCCGGATCAAACCCCGCACCAAGGATTGCCGTCACCCCGGCCTGCGCACAATCGGCACGGCGCTTCCATTCGTAGTTGCCATACCACGGCGGCGTTTCGCAGATTTTGGCGGGGTCTTCGTGAATTGCGGTGTCGATATAGGCGGCGCCTGTGCGGATACAGGCCTCCAACACCGACATGTTCACAAAGGGCGAGCCCACGTTGATCACGATCCGGGTGCCCAACGTGTTGATCAGCGCCTCGACTGCATCACTGTCCATCGCGTCCACGGCGTGGGCCGCAAAAACGCCGTCCTGTTTCATCGCGGATTTTTCGTGCACGCTTTCGATGATCGCTTCACACTTTGCGACCGTGCGGCTTGCAATATGCAAGTCACCCAGCACATCATTGTTTTGCGCGCATTTATGCGCCACGACCTGCGCGACGCCACCGGCACCGATGATTAGAACATTGCGTTTCATGTATTCAAAAGACCTCGTATAGTTGTTGAGATTAAGACAGGGCGGCTTTGAAATCGTCATAGCCAAAGTCGCGGACCAGGCGGACGGTTCCATCCAGTTCACGGATCGCGATGCCGGGCATCTTCACACCGTTGAACCAGTTTTTCTTGACCATCGTATAACCGGCAGCGTCCTGAAATGAAATCCGGTCGCCCGCCGTCAGCGGCGCGTCAAACCGGAATTCACCGAATATATCGCCCGCAAGGCAGGATTTGCCGCAGATCATCCATTCATGTGCGCCGGTGTCGGGGCTGATCTTTGCGGGCTCTCGGTAGATCAGTAGATCAAGCATATGCGCCTCGATCGAGCTGTCGACAATGGCTAGGTTCTTGCCGTTGTGCAGCGTATCCAGCACCGTAACCTCCAGCGTCGCCGCCCCTGTGATCGTGGCCTCCCCCGGCTCCAGATAGACTTGCACGCCGAAGTCTTCGGCAAAGCGCTTCAGCCGTCCGGCAAGCTTATCGAGCGGATAATCGGGACCGGTAAAGTGAATGCCACCCCCGAGACTCACCCATGCCATCTTATGCAGGGTTGCGCCGAAACGATCCTCAATCAGGGTTAACATCTCGTCAAAGCGGTTGAAGTTATCGTTCTCGCAGTTGTTGTGGAACATCAGCCCGCTAATCCGGTCCGCCACTGCCGCGATCTGGGCCGGTTCATGTTCGCCCAAGCGGCTGAACGGGCGCGCCGGATCGGCCAGATCAAACTCCGAGGTTGAAACACCAGGGTTGACCCGCAACCCCCGCACATGGTCCTGCGCAACACTCTCGAACCTGTCGAGCTGGCCGATCGAATTGAAAATGATCTTGTCGCTATTGGCGAGCACCTCGGCAATTTCATCTTCCGCATAAGCCACTGAATAGGCGTGGGTTTCACCACCGAATTTCTCATACCCCAGCTTGACTTCGTAGAGCGATGAAGATGTGGAACCATCCATATATTCGGCCATAAGATCAAAAACCGACCACGTCGCAAAGCATTTCAGCGCCAGCAATGATTTCGCCCCCGAGGCATTCCGGAGCCATGCGATCTTTTCGAGATTTCGCAGCAGGCGCGCTTTGTCGATGAGGTAATAGGGGGTTTGCATGGCAAATTCCTCGTGCTGTGGAGCGATTCAATCGCGGGGTACCGCTTAGAATAAGCGCTCTGATAAGGCAAACCTCGACTGTGCCGTTCGGTGATCGGGATGCGAAAAAGTCGGCGCTGGAATAGTCCGCTTACAGGTTGCAAACGCCCCGAGCTCAGATCCGTTCCGGCGCGATCCCCCATCGCCGCAATGCATCAGGGTTTGATTTGCTGGCGCAGCGTGCCGATAGGCTGATCGCGGAGGGCGTTTGGGAAAAGCGCGGCGCGGGTGCCGCTTGTACGACACCATCCACCGTTTGAAACAGACCACGCGCCTGATTGACCGGATCAGCCTGCGCCTCCTGCGGACTTAAGACCGGCGTGACGCAACCATCACTCTGGGCGAACAGGGCCGCCCAGTGCTGCCGTGTTTCTGCTGCAAAAATCCCGCCAAGCGTCGCGGTGCAATAGGGGTCATCAGCGATATCGCTTTTGATAAACCGCGCATCCTCTAACAGCCCGAGCTTTTCCAGCAGCACGCGGCGAAAGGCCGGTTCAATCGCCCCGACCGCGACATAAGCGCCATCCGCGCAAACATAGGTGCGGTAGTAATGCCGCCCGCCATCCAACACGTTTTGCCCCGCAGGTGCGCTATGCGCCCCCATCGCAGCCAATGCGGTTAAGAGAGTATAGAGGCTGGCAGACCCGTCGACGATATTTGCATCCACCACCTGTCCCTGCCCCGTCGTTCGGGCGTGCAGCACAGCAGATAACATACCGATCACGCCAAACAACGCACCGCTGGCCATATCTCCCACAAGCGGCGGGATTGCCACGGGCGGCACCCCGTCGCGGCCAAAAAGCGACAAGGCACCTGACAGGGCGATATAGTTCAGATCATGCCCCGCCTGCCGCGCCATCTCCCCTTCCTGCCCCCATCCGGTCACACGGACGTAAGCCAATGAAGGGCGATGCTCTAGACAGTCTTCCGGTCCAACCCCCAAAGCTTCCATCGCGCCTGGCCGATAGCCTTCGATCAGGGCATCCGCCTGCCCGATCAAGTCAAACATAACCTCGCGCCCAGCGGCGGATTTAAGGTTTAGCTCAACCAGAGGGCGCGAACGGTAGAAGACCGAAGCCGCATCCATCGACGCGAAATCCAAAGTCGGGTCAATCGCCGGATAGCCACCGGGCCGGTCAATGCGGATAATGTCGGCGCCCATATCAGCTAGCACCATCGCGGCATAGGGCACCGGCCCGATGCCCGTCATCTCAACGATGCGCATCCCGCTGAGCGGACCTTGCCGCTCAGCCATGTTCGACCACACGCGCCATTATAGCGACGCTAACACACCTATTCATACGACCTGTCCCCTCACATTCACCGATCGAACGCTATGCAAGGGCTGGCAGGA
Source organism: Sulfitobacter brevis (assembly GCF_900112755.1). Lineage (GTDB taxonomy): Bacteria > Pseudomonadota > Alphaproteobacteria > Rhodobacterales > Rhodobacteraceae > Sulfitobacter > Sulfitobacter brevis. Next base: position 148,250 of record NZ_FOMW01000007.1, read on the forward strand.
TAACAAGTCGGCCGGACCGACTGGGCGATCACGTGCCATCACTCACCCGACGTAGCGGATCAGCATCCAGATGCCCATCGCGAGCATCATTACGTTCTCGGTCAGCGAGATGAACCCAAGCGGCACATTGCTGTCGCCGCCCACACAGGCACATTTCAGCTCGCGCTTGTCGATGTAAACCGCCTTGATCACAGACACCGCACCGATCCCGCCGATCACAATCGCCACCGGTGCCGACAACCATGTCAGCGCCCCCGCCGTCATCAGCACGCCTGCCAGTGCCTCACCGAAGGGATATATTTTACCGTAAGGCACCCAACGCTGCGCCAGCAAATCGTAGTTGAGAAACATTGTGGAGAACTTCTCCACGTCCTGCAGTTTCTGGATTGCCAGAATGCACATCGAGATCGAGATGAACCATTCAAACGCGCGCAGAGTAAAGATCGTACCAAAGGCCGCATAAGATACCGCCAGCGCCATCAACAGGGCCATCGCAAAGATGGCAATCACCGGGGTATAGGAGGTGTCGCTCTGTTCTGCTTCGGGTTTGTCGATCTCGAAGTGGATCCGCAGGTCATCATACCCACCGATGCGCTGTCCGGCGATAAAGGTTTGTGGCGTAGTCTCGACGTTATGCTCGGCCTTGAATGCTTCGGTTTCCTCGCGGGTGGTCAGGTGGTGATCCTCAACCTTAAACCCCCGCCGCTCCAAAAGGTCTTTGGACTTCAACCCATAGGGGCACATGTGCTCGGTCATCACCATCCGGTAAAGGGTGGCAGTCTTCTCTGATGTGGAAGGTTGCGGCGGGTTGGTTGATGCAGTGGTCATGACGTCCCCTATTCTTTGGTACTGTAGCTTTACGGCACAAATAGCTGGCTTGGTTTGCCAGCCCTCAGACTCTCTTATTTGCTAAACGCTCTTCCTGCGTAGGAAGGTTCCGAAATACAGCATTCGGGCGACCATTGCCTTTTTTACGCCTCACTCCAGATTGAGCGATGACGACTTTCGGCTGGTCAACATCCGCGAAATCTGCCGAATGCCTTAATATAAAGTGATAATTCCCGTTGCGAGAGAAACACCGAGGTCACAGATCGAAACAGTTTGTTTCCGACAAACTCGGTAAAATTAGGCGAAAATGTGGTACCAATTGGGCAGGGTCGTAACTCCCTTGGGCGAGTCCCATATACGATTGGGTAGGTTGCGAAGCGATTTAAGTGCCTGCCGCTAACGTGAAAAGCAGCAGGTTAGAAGTGCGGGGTCGCTGTTATCGACCCGGGGCCACTACGCGGCCGTTACAAGTACCCTTCCGGCGCGGGTCTGCGCGCGAGGGGCGTTAAGAATTACGATGAAACCCTTGGAGGGTTAGCATGAAGAAGTTTTCTCCGGATGCGCCCGATTACAGCGTGTTTGATATGTCCCTAAGGTCCACCGATCTGGACTTTGCAATGCCTATGGGCGCGTCCGTCGGCCTGCGCAGACCCGCGCCAAGTGTTGTCTGGGAAGCTGCTTTGGCGCGCAAATCCGCACGCGCCGCGAAAACGCGCGACGGGATATACCGCCAGTTTTTCAAGCGCGCCTTTGACCTTACCTTGATTGCGGTAAGCCTGCCGATCGTTGTGCCCCTCGTCGCGCTATTTGCCCTCGCGCTTTGGCTGGAGGGCGGTGCTGCGTTCTATACCCAGCGCCGCATCGGTCGTCACGGCAAGACGTTTTCGATCCTGAAGCTGCGCACGATGGTGCGTGATGCTGACACGGTACTGGAAACCTATCTGGCCGCCGACCCTGCCCTGCGTCAGGAGTGGGACTCGATGCAAAAGCTGAAATCCGACCCACGTGTCACACCTGTCGGCCGCTTGCTGCGCGCGACATCGCTCGATGAATTACCGCAGCTTTTCAACGTCCTGCTCGGCGACATGAGCCTTATCGGTCCACGCCCGATGATGCTGAACCAAGCGACGCTTTATGGCGACAAACGCGCCTACGAGGCCCTGCGCCCCGGTATCACCGGACTGTGGCAAATCTCTACACGCAACAACAGCCGCTTTGCTTATCGCAACGAAGTGGATGCCGCTTATGAACGGTCGCTTACCTTCGGCACCGATCTCACAATTTTGATCCGCACGGTTGGCGTGGTTCTGCGTCGCACAGGATATTGACCGATGATCCCCTGCCCGACCGCAACAAAAAAGTTTACTCTGCACCAATGCCCAAAATGCCCAACTCCAAAAAGCGAAAGGCCGATGCCATGAAAGACAGCTATCTGTCCGACATACCCGAGGGTGATATGCCTTTCGATCTGAGCACCTTGGAAGGGATGCGCCACAGCATTCGGCCACGGCGTGCGCATCTGGATCAAGCCGACGTGCGTCTTGATGCCCCTCAGCTCGACGAACGGGACGTTTTCAACGCTCTAGAAGCCCCGGCAATCCGGAGCCGATCGACGCGCATCGACGACCCTCTGAGCCATGCCGAGCGCATCGCCCGCTGGGAGGACCTCGACATTGAGGAACCAGGTGCAAACCGCGCACGTAACACGGCGATGCCTGTGGCCGATGCTGACCGCGATACCGCAACCGCGCGTGCCTTTGACCTGCTGCGCACAAGATTGCGGCAGACGACAAAGGAACACGGCTGGCGCAATATCGCGGTGACTGCGCCGACGCGCGGCTGCGGCAATACCTTTACTGCGGTGAATCTTGCGCTGGCGCTCAGCAGAGTTGAAGGTTCGCGCACTATTTTAATGGACTTGAATTTGCGCCACCCCGGCCTTGCCGATGCCTTTGACATGCATCCGCGCCACAACATGCGCGACTTCCTGTCAGGTGGTTTGGCACTTGAAGATCATCTCGTGCGCCTCAGTGATACGCTGGCATTGGGCCTGAACGACACTGCCGACAATTCCCCCGCGGAAGTGCTGCAAGGCGCCGCGACAGCGCACACTTTGAATCGGATGACCGCCGCATTAACGCCCGATCTGGTGATCTACGACATGCCGCCGATGCTGGCCCATGATGACGTTTCTGCCTTCCTGCCGCAGCTTGACGGGGTGCTGCTGGTCTCGGACGGAACCCAGACGATGGCACGTCAATTGGTTGAATGTGAGCGGCTGCTCGAAGGTCAGGTGCCGCTTTTGGGGGTAGTTCTGAACCGCGCACGCCGCTCCAGCATTCCTGATTACAGCTGATCCGATGATCGTTTGAACCTGTTGAATTCAACGGCCTTGCCCTATTATTACCAAATTGTGCTGCTTAACACGGTCGGGCACAGGTGCGGATCGACCGCGCTACGCACCGCGATGGGCATAATGCTATGGGAACGACAGGCTGATGGGTCCAATCTATTCGCTCGATGATTTTTTAGACATGGTCCGCCGTCGGGCCGTGTTGATTGCGTTCGTCATATTTGCAGGCTGCATCGCCTCGGTGCTCTGGGCGCTGTCCAAGCCCCATCTCTATTCGTCGTCCGAAGTCATCCAGATCGAACAGCCAAAAATTGATAGCGCGCTGGCCCCGACCACAGTCGCGGGCTCTTCTGCGCGACGTTTGCAGCTCATCCAGCAGCAATTGATGGCCCGCAGCACCTTGCTTGAGATTATCGCGAAATACGATCTTTACGACAATCTAACCGCTCTGCGCCCCTCGGAAAAAGTTGATCTGCTGCGCCGTTCCGTCACCATCACTGGCGTCGCGGCGGCCCGTGAAGGCTTTTCAGAGGATGGCACGATCTCGGTTCTGACGATCACCGCAGAAATGGACAGTGCTGTGCGCGCGCAAGCTGTGGCGCATGAAATCGCAGACCGTACCCGCGCCCTCTCCGCAGAACAACGTACCAGCCAGACCCGTGAAACGCTCGACTTCTTCTTGCGGCAAGAAGAAAACCTCAGCCGTGATATCGCTAATCTTGAAGGTGAACTGGCGACCTTCCGCGCCGAAAACGATCTTTCCATCGAAGGCAGTCTCAACTTCCGCCGTGCAGAAGTGGCCAGTCTCAACGATTCCCTGCTGGAACTGGACCGCCAGATTATCACCACCGAACTGGCCCGCACTGGCATTGACAGATCCGCACGCGCAGCAACCGTTACACGGCAGGAACGCGAGCTTGACGACCAACTTGAAAGCCTCAGAACCCAACGCGCATTGCTGGCTGAACGACGCGCAACTTTGACCGAAAGCATCGAGACGACCCCCGAGGTAGATCGCGCCTTGGCAAATTACGAACGTCGCATGGCGCAATTGCAAAGCCAGCTTGACGTCACCTCGGCCCGTCGCAACGAGGCCGAAGTCGGCTTTTCGCTCGAAACCGATGCCCGTGGCGAACGGTTAATCACCATCGAAGAAGCGCAGGTGCCGGACTATCCGATCACCATGAGCCGCAAGATACGCGCGATCATGGGCGGCGGTGCCTCCGTTCTCGCGGCACTGGTGCTGGCGCTGTTGCTAGAGTTGCGCCGCCCGGTGATCCGCACTGCCCGCCAGATGGAGCGTGAAACAGGGCTCATGCCTGTGGTCTCAATCCCCGAAGCGAAAAGCAGCAAAGCGCCGCGCCGCGTGTCTTCGCTCTGGCAGCAACGTCGCGCAGCGGGTCAAAAAGGCCGGGCCGCGCGTTTGGCGCGGCGCAACTAAACACCGCGCCGCCAATTAAACCGATGCTCTCGCCATCGCCACGATCGCATCCCAATGCAGCCAGAGCGCTGTACTCCCAGCCAATGCACCAATTGCGCCAAAGGTGAGATCGTGGCGTGGATCCCAGACTTTGTGAACGCGTGCCAGCCAGATCAACACGAGATGCGCCAGCACTAACGCGATGCCCATGCCAATCAGCGCACCGATCAATCCAAACGTGATCGCGCCAACCAGCAACAAGCCAACCTGCAAGGTAGAGCGCAAGGCTGAGTACACGAAAAACCGCCGCGAATCTCCGGCGGCCAATGCAGCCTGATCATAGGTCATGCCAATCACTTGCGACATCAATACCACCGATAAAACCACCACGATCGCGCCCGCTTCGGCAAAGCGCGGATCATAAAGATGACTGACCAGCCATGGCCCCGCAAATGCCATCACGATCAACAACCCGATGACCGCAGCGCTCAACCCATAGCGCATCCGCAACAGGCGCAGCGGATCGGCTTTCTCTCGGTAGACCGGTATCATCACCCGCCCCGTGACGTTGAGCCCAAGCAACAGCGGGAAGCTGGCTAGAAAATAGCCAATATTATAGATGCCAAAATTTTCGAGGGTCAGGAATTTACCCAAGACCGCCTTGTCGCCCTGCGAGGCAAAGAACCAAAACACTGTCGAGAGGAATATCCATTTGCCGAAATGGACCAGCTCGGTCACGGCGGCGCGTTCCCAACGAAAGCGGTTGCTTGGCCCCGGCAGGAACAGATGCGTCAAGGCGAGCTTTGCCACTGCGCCGATCACCCCTCCGACGACTAAAGCCGCCACTGACTGAAACGCCAGCGCCAGCGCGACCATCGTCGCGATGCCAATGACCTGCGACAGCAAATCCAGCGCCATCAACCGCCCCATCAGCAGATGCCGATGCGCCGTTTCGATCCGCGTCGGGTTAAACCCCGCCACCACCAGCGAAAGCGCCGCCATTGGCAGATATAACGTCAACTCCGTCTGGTCATAGAAAAGCGCCACCGGATACGCCAGTGCACAGGCGGCAAGCCACAGCCCAAAGCCGCGCCCGACCTGAATGGTCCAGGCAGTATTGAGAAAATCGGGATCATCGCCGCGCTTGCTTTGCGCGATGGAGGGGGCAATGCCCACGTCCGAAAAAAGGGTCAGCCCCACAGTGACAACGCTTATCAACGCCATCAGACCAAAGGCTTCGGGGAACAGCAACCGCGTCAGGATCAGGTTAGAGGCCAACCGGATCGCCTGACTGGCGCCGTAGCCCAGCACGATCCACGAGGCCGACCGCGCCACCCGCGCCATCAGACGATTGTCACCAAGCAGGTGGAGCATACGCGCGAACACTTTTGAAAAACTGCCTCACTGCCTTGTTCGGGTCAGGTTATCGCCTTGCCCGCGCAGGCACCAGCCGCAACGGTTGATCGCGGGTCATGCGGGGGCTTGCCGCGAAAGAAATACACACCAATGCGACACCCACCTTGGCCCAGGGCCGAAACCCTGTGGTCAAAGCCGCTCACGACCGCCAAGATAGCGCGCGGCCTGCTGCTCCGACCTCTAACCCAGCTTTGGATATCAAAACGTGAAGATCGGCTATATTCTCAACACCTATCCGCAACCCTCGCAGAGCTTTATTCGCCGCGAAATCCGCGCGCTTGAGGCGCAGGGCCATGAGGTGTTGCGCTTTGCCATGCGCCCCAGCGCCGAAAAATTGGTCGACGCGCAAGACCTCAGCGAGGCGGCAAAGACCGAGTATGTGCTCTCGGAGGGCGGTGCGACTTTGGCCCGCAGCGTTTGGGAGACCCTGCGCCAAGATGCGTCTGGATGGGCTGAAACCTTGCAGGCGGCGTGGCGTCTGGGGGCAGCATCCGAGGTCGGCCGCCTGCGCCATCTGATCTATCTCGCCGAAGCCTGCTTTGTCGCCCAACGCGCCCGCGCCGAAGGCATCACCCATCTACACGCCCATTTTGGCACCAACGCCGCCACCGTGGCGATGCTGGCACATATGCTGGGCGACCTGCCCTATTCCTTTACCGTGCATGGCCCCGAGGAATTTGACAGTCCGCGTGCCTTGTCGCTGGGCACCAAAATCCACCATGCCGCCTTTACCGTCGCGATCAGCCAGTTCGGGCGCAGCCAATTGTGCCGCTGGGCCGCCCCGGTTGATTGGGCGCGGATTAAGGTCGTGCATTGCGGTATTGAGCCTGCCCGTTTTCCTGCGCCCGCACCGTTCCCGAAAGGCCCGCGCCGCGTGGTCGCGATTGGCCGGTTTGTTGAACAGAAGGGCCAGTTGGCACTGATCGAGGCTCTGGCGCAGGCTACCGCGCCGCTGCATCTGACGCTGATTGGCGATGGAGAGATGCGCCCAATGATTGAAGCGCGCATCAAATCTCTCAGACTGGCTGAACGCGTGACGCTGACAGGCTGGGTCGATGAGGCCCGCGTGAAAGCCGAACTCGACAATGCGCATGCGCTGGTCATGCCAAGCTTTGCCGAAGGTCTGCCGATGGTGGTGATGGAGGCAATGGCCGCCGGCCGCCCCATCATCTCGACCCTGATCGCGGGCACGCCTGAATTAGTGCAGGATGGCACCTCGGGCTGGTTGGTCCCCGCTGGCGATGCAGATGCCTTAGCACAAGCGCTTGAGAAGTTGGTTAAAGCGCCCTTGGCAAAGTTGGAAAAAATGGGCGCAGCGGCACGCGAACGCGTGTTGGCGCGCCATGACGTGGCGATAGAGGCCGCCAAGCTTGCCGACCATATGCGCGGCTAAAAACGGGCCGAGTTTAGCGGCCCCGCACCCAACGATCCTTACTGCGCAGCACCGGCAGGAAAATCGCCAGCCGCACCGCGGCAAAGACCCCGAAGGCCAGAGGATCGCGCAGCGCCCGTTGCCAGATCGGCTTAGTCCGGTCGTGGCTGTCGTCGTTGGTTATTAACTCGGGGAACCGCTCTTCGATCTCGGCCACGCCGACATCTTGCCGCCGCCGCACCCGTACCAAGGGCGCAAAGCCTTCGATCATCGGCCAATTATAGGTGGCGGAGACCGACAGGCGTTCTTCGGGGGCGAAGTTCAGCCGCGCAAAAGTATCGTCCGAGATGATATCGGGCCAAGCGCCCCAGCGCGTGCGCCCCGCACGGTTCATCGCAAATACTCCAAAGCCCGGCACCCCGTGGACCATGAAAGGGGTCGTGCGCCAGAACCGCGTATAATGCCGCGTCACGGCGCTATGGGCCGTGGTCACGCGCGGCCTACCGCTGGCATAGCGCGGCAAATCGGTATCAAGCGCGGCGGCGATTTGCGCGATCAACGGCGGAGAAACGTGCACATCAGCGTCCAGATAGATCAACACATCGCCGATGGCCGACAACTCCCCCGCATTCCAAGCTTTCAGCTTACCGCCTTCGGGCAGATCCAGCACGGTATAGCGCCACCCCTTACTCTCGAACCGCGTCGCGAACCCGCGCGCAATATCAGCGGTATTGTCGCTGCAGCCATTGGCGATCACGATGACCTGCACCTTATTGGGCACAGGCTCCGAAGCGAGCATCGCCTCCAGACAATCGGGCAACCAAGCGGCCTCATCATGGGCGGGGATCAGCACGCTGACTTGTCTCATCGGAAATTCACCAAAGCGTCCCAACGCGGATTTTCGTCATCCAGATGGCGCAGCGCCCCCCAAGAGCCCCATTTTGTCGGGGCGTATACGTCAGAAAAAGCATTAAACAATTGCCCGCCAATGGCCTGCCATCCGGTCAGCAAGGTGCCGTAAAGGGCACCCATTTCTGCGGTGTAATTGAAATGGTGGAAGAAGTCTGTCAGCGCTTGGTTATCCACCATCGGCCCAAGACCCACGACATGCGTGCCGCCCTCATACATGATCAGATCAAGCCCCTGTGACCGCGCCACAGCAGCATGATACGGCCAGACGCGGCCAATCAGATCGGTTAGGGTATCGCTTGTATTTCCGCTGACCGATCCGTCCTGTAGCTCCTGCGCGGCGATCTTTGTGGCATGGTCATATCGGTGATCGGCGATGTAAGCCGTCGCGGCCTCCGCCTCCAACCCGTCGGCGCTGGCCTGTGCACGGGCCTGCGCCAGGCTTTCCGCAAGCCAGCCCGCAACAGTGGCCTGCCGCTCCTCCAGCCCCAGAACACCGCCGAAATAACCACTGACCGCATAGGCATCAAACGCACTCGCCGGTGCGGTGGTCCCTTCGGCCGTGGCCAGCGGCGCGGAAAGGATATCAACCTCCAACCCCATCCAGCCGGTCTGGGTCGCGATCACATTGATCAATCGGGCCTCGGCATGCTCGCCAAATACCTCAGACCACAGCCGCGCTATTTCGGCGGCGCGCACCCCATATAACTGCATCCATTTGTTTTTTTCATCCCAGCGCGCGCGGGCCTGCTCATCGGCCCAACGCGCCTGTCCAAACTGCCAGTTCCAAACCTCGTTGGAGAATTCGACATAGGCTTTCAGGCGCGGATCAAGATTTGCCTCAACGGTCTGTGCAAAGCTCCGCGCGTAACCATCATCGGCCAGATGGGGCATATTAAACCACGCATCCATTTCAAGCTCATTGGCCAGCGCCACCAAAACCTCGACCGGCACACCCTTGCGGGCATAGGTCATATCGGCGGGTTTGGGGCGATCCTCCCACCGCGACTGGCTGCTATCGTTTGTCGCCATCCAATCCATAAAACGCAGGGCGCGAAACTGCCCGATCCGGCGGGTCCAATCGGGGTTGAACAGCGCGCCTGCGTCAAAGCGTTCGGCGTTCTCGGCCTTGACCACTGTAATATTGCGCGGCGGGTCAGTGACGTTAATGCGCTGAACACGGATGTCGACGCTCCCCGGACCGGGTTCATAGTCAAAGGTGATCTCGCCTTTGCCGTAACGCACACCGCTCGCCCTCCCGGCCACTTCGATCACGCCCGTTCCCTCAAAGCGTAGACGGTAGCGCCCCACTAACGATACCGCCTCGGCAGGCATGTCGGTCAAAATCAAGGTGCCGATGCTGCTCAAGCTGCGCGGCATTTTCACGGGCCAGCCATCGGCATCGAGATACCCGCCTGCCTCCAGCTCCTCGATTTCCATGCCACCAAAGCGTGAAGGTTCATGGCCAAGCCATGGGCGAGCGGTCTTCATCACGTCTAGAAACGGCTGTTCAACGCTCCAGTCGGCAACGCCGGCAAGGCCAATCGCGACATCGCGGGTGCCCGCAACCGCGTCGGGCGGGGTCTGCGTCAGATCAATCGCGGGGGTCTTCGGAGCGTCAGGAGCCGGCGTCAAGGCGTTCGCATTGGCAGCTGCCGCAGCGGTCTTTTCAACTGGGGGCACATCTGCGCCAGACACAGGGGCTGGCGGCGGTATCGGCCAGACCCGCTCACCCTGATAGGCCCGTACCGCATCCCAAGCGACACGCTGCAACTCCCGCGCCAAATCTTCGGACGGGGTATCAAATGCCTTGCCCCACCGGTTTCTAAAATCCGTCGGCAAGCCCTGCGGGTCCTCGCCTGTCAGCACCGCGTATTGCACCATCGCAACGAAGTAGTGGCCTTGATCATTAAGGTGAATATCATCACTGAACAGCGCCGAGATATCCGCAAGCTCTGCGACTCTGCCCGCGCCGATTTCATCAAAGAGCCGCGCCATCGCTTGGCCTGCGGGGATCAGTTCAATGCTGGCGGTATCGATCCGGTTGCCCTCGGCCACAGCTTCGACAATGCGCTCCCATGCGGGCAAGTCCTGATCGAGCCGCAGCCGCCACGGGATACCAGCGTTATCATCGTGCTCAACAGCCTCCCCCGTGCCGCTTTTCAGGCTGTGCCAAGTTTCTTGGAGATAGACCTTGGCGTCCGGATTGGCCAAAGCCGCGAGGCCAAAAAACGCTTGCGCATAGACCTCGGTATCTGACCACTGCGTGTGGTTGGCCAGCGGTATCGCCTCGGTCAGGATCAGGTGAGAGATGCCGGCGGAGGGCAACACCGCACGGGCATCGACCCCTTCGGCCTCATGGGAATGCTCCCAGTTATAGCTGAGCGGCGCACCGTTGATGATCTGGGCCTGAACCGTGCCCTCGCCTTGTCCAGCGCGCAAAGCTTCTTGCAACATGTCGGGGCCGGTTTGACCGAACAGGCTGTGTCCAACCATTAAAACGGCAAAGGCAGCGGCAAGCGGGTTCACGCGGCCACCCCGGTTTCGGGCATCTGCGTGACCACCTGCCAAACGGTGCGCTGCATCAACGCCGACGCCGCGGCCGAAGGCGCAACAGCAGCGGTGCCGTCAGCGCGGCGCAAAGCAAAAGGCAAACCTCGGGGATCGCGGTGATGGATTACAGCGTAATGTGTCAATGCCACGAGATAGGCTCCCAAGTCGTTAAAATGAATGGTGTCCGGCATTCCATCTTCCGCTTTCGCGAAAAGGTCATGCAGGCTGCTAATCCCTTCAACCCCGCCTGCACGCTCCACCGCACGCACAAACGCAGCCATCACCTGTCCAGCGGGGATCAGATGGATCGGCGCGCCTGTGGCACGCATTGCCGGATACTTCACCGCGCCCTGCCAATAGGCAGGCAGATCATGCTCGATACGGGTCATCCAACCATCGGCATCATTGGTGTGGTGCCACGTCTCATACAGGTAAATGCGGGTTTCAGGGTTGGCGTCCTGCGCCAATGCAGCCCAGCGGGTGAGGTATTCGGCGCTGTCGTGATGGCGGATCGCATCGCGGATTTCGACCATTTCGGTGAGTACCACCGCATCATACTCCCCCGAACCGATGGCTTCATGGGCATCGCGGAAATGAGGGTGGGCATTTTCCTGCGCGAAGCCTTGGATCACCGCTCCCGGCTCCCAATGCTGTTTCAACGAGGTGCCCCAACCCAACTGGCTGTGATAGCGATGCGCAGGGCCGCAAAGTTGTGCCAGCATCGCGGGCATGTCACGCCCGACCAGCGAATGACCCAGATGGAACACTTGCATCGCCGCCTCTGGTTTGGTCAGCGGATTGGTATAGAGCGCCTGCATCTGCCTCCGCGTCACCAATCGGTTGACCGGCCCGTAGGCAAGGCCCGCGCCCGCAGCTGCGAGGCAGGCCAGAGCGAGGCCTCGGGTCAGTGGCGGCATGTCAGCTCCCTTTGACCCCACCCTGCCCAATCACCACTGTGGTGACAAGGTGACCTGCCGCGCGACCAAAGCATCCAAGCAAGCTGTCGCCGACGGCGAAGCAACCAGCGGGTTTGATAAAGGTCGCGGTGAAGCGCTGCGCCGCAAGATTTAGGCTGATATCAAGGTGGTCAAAGCCGAACAGCAAGCCCGTGCGCGGATATTGCGCCTTATAGGCGGCTTCCTTCGCGGCAAAGATTAGGGTGGCGCGTTCCAGCCTCTCCGGCCCTGCGATCCGCGCCACTTCCTCATTTGAACAGATTGTAGCAACTAAATTGGAGTCCATCGGGCTGTCAGGCTCCAGATCAACACCCAGATCATAGGGGGCAGCAGTCACTGCGGCGATACAGAGCAAGTTCGAATGAGAGATACTGCCGCGCCAGCCTGCGGGCCATTGGGGGGCGCGGTCCTCTCCCGCAGGGATGGCGGTTTGCGGGCCACCAAGCGTTGCCAGCGCACGACGCGCCATATGCCGCCCCGCCGCAAACTCGGCGCGGCGCGCGGCGGTTGCGCGGCCAAGATGCGCATCTTCATGCGGCATCAATATCGGCTGAGCGGCGCGCGGATCACAGACCTGCACGGCAAACTCTGGCCCCAACATCTGCGCCGTCAGCGCGTGCATTTGCGCGCAAGGGTCGGACGCACGGCTTGTCATCAGCTGTCCGTACGCGCCCGACCGGCCCGCATCATGCGGCGTTTCGACATGGTTTCCGTCTTCGCAGGCTCTGTCGCGGGGATGGGCTCAGGCACGGTGACAGCCTTACCTTGCGCCTTATCCAGATGCGCCGCCAATGTTTCGAGCGTGGGAAAACGGAAGATATCCGTGATCGACAAACGGTCTGCACCGAGGGCGGCACGGATATCCCGGTGCGCTTGCACGGCCAGCAGCGAATGTCCCCCCAAAGCAAAGAAGTTATCCTCGCCGCGAATATCAGCCACCCCCAAAAGCGCCGTCCAGACTTGGGCAATCGAGGCTTGGGTCTGGCTGGCAGGGGCTGTGGTGGCAGCAGCTCTGGCAGGCTTGCGGGCTTCGGGCGCAGGCAGTGCCTTGCGGTCGATCTTTTTGTTAGGGGTCAGCGGCATGGCGTCCAACACCACTAGCTGCGCAGGCACCATAATTTCCGGCAATTGTGCGGCAAGGCTACGCTTGGCGGCCGCGGGGTCGAATGTCGCTGCCGCAGTCACATAGCCGACCAGTTGCGCACCTCCAGCCGTATCGCGCGCGATCACAACAGCTTGGGTCACACCTTGGATCTCGGCCAAGCGGGCCTCAATCTCTCCCAGCTCGATCCGGTGACCGCGAATTTTTACCTGCGCATCGACGCGGCCTTTGAAATGCAGCACGCCCGCAGCATCCCAAGTAGCCAGATCGCCGGTCCGGTAAAGCTTTCCAGTACCGAAAGGATTTTCGACAAAACGGTCTGCGGTCATTTCATCCCGCTTGAAATATCCTTTGGTGACCCCATCGCCTCCGATCAGTAATTCACCTGTTGTCCCAATAGGTTGTGGGGCCAAATTCGTGTCGACGACATAGACCTGCGTATTGACAATCGGCGTGCCAATCGGCGTCGTGTCAGCCTTTGCATCCGTCACCACATGGGTGGTCGACCAAATCGTTGTCTCGGTCGGACCATACATGTTTTGCACCTGCGCGCCGCTCCGCGCTTGCAAAGCGCTGACAAGCGTTCCGGGCAAGGCTTCGCCGCCGACCATCAGGTGCTTTACCTTTGCCAAAGCCTGCGCGGCCTCGTCGTTGGTCGCCAGCATCTGCGCCATTGATGGCGTGCATTGCAAATGCGTCACGTCGTGGCGGATGATCTGTGCAGCAAGAGAGTAGTCATCCTGCGCCAGTTCAACTCTCCGGTTGGCCTGTGCCAAAACCTCGGCCAAGGGCTCAAGCCCTGCCAATACCGTCTCTACGGCAATGCCGTAGTCGATCAGGCAGGCAATCTCGTCCACGCCGATGCGGCGCAGCTGTTCGGTGCGCGCCAGCCCTTCAGCCACCGTGCCGAACATACCGCTGTCGTTGAAATAGCGCTGGAAGGCGAAGTCGAGGATCGCATCCATTTCCTCTTCCGACAGACCCTCGAGGTCGATCTCGAACGGATTGGTCGCACCTTCCGGCTTCTTGAAAGCTGGAAACGCCCAAGCGTATTGCTTGATCAGCCCCGCAGCCGACCGCAGGTAGTCTTTCATCGGTTCGCGCGCAACCGCTTCGGCGGCCTCGCGGGTCTCGGCCAGATAGGTGTGCAACATCACCGTGACCTTGTGATTTGCGGGGTCGTGGCCCGCGGCACGCAGGGCTGTGTGGTAAATCTTGATCTTCTCCGCAACTTCATCCACCGACTGGCCTAACAGGTGGGTTAGCACGTTCGCGCCAATCTCACCGGCCTCTTTCCAGGTTTGCGGATTGCCCGCAGTGGTGACCCAGATCGGCAACACCTTTGACACAGGGCGCGGCTGGGTGACGACAGCAAAGGGCGTGCCATCCTTGGTGGGAAACTCCACCGCTTCACCAGCCCATAGCTTGCGCAACTGGTCAATCGCCGCATACATCGCGGGCTTGTTTTCGGGCGGCGTGTTTTCAGGCCGCAGCACAAAATCATCCGGCTGCCAGCCGCTGGCGATTGCCAGCCCGACGCGCCCGTTGGTCAGGTTGTCGATCACCGCCCATTCTTCGGCGATACGGGCGGGATGGTGCAGCGGCGCCACGCAGGAACCTGCGCGCACGTCGATATTTTTCGTAACTGCCGCGACTGCTGCGCCCGTCACCGACGGGTTTGGATAGGGGCCGCCAAAGGCATGGAAATGCCGCTCCGGGGTCCAGACCGCGTTAAAGCCATGGGCGTCAGCGAACTTCGCACCTTCCAACAAAAGCTCGTATTTCTTAGGGCCGACCCCATCGTCATTGCCCCAGTAAAAGAGGTTGAAGTCGATGTGCTTGCCGGCACTCGCCACCGGACCGTTCGATACCAATGTGCGGCTGTCATCGCCCGCCAGCACCAGTTTGAACCCGCGTGACAGCGTCCAGAACAGCTCCAGCACCGAGATATCAAAACTCAGCGAAGTAACGGCGAGCCAGACCGCGCCATCGGTGTGATCAATGCGATCATCCATTCCGGCAAAGAAATTCGCCACATTACCGTGGCTGACCATCACGCCCTTGGGCGTTCCGGTTGAGCCGGAAGTATAGATCAGATACGCCAGATCATCCGCCGCCGCTACTGGCGCGGGATTTTCCTGCGAAGCGGCTGCAAGCTGGGGGTCACTGTCTAGCTCCAGTACCTTTGACGCGTGGGAAGGCAGTTGATCCGCCAACGCCGTTTGGGTCACAATAACGGGCGCAGCACTGTCGGCGATATAATGGGCAATCCGGTCCGCCGGATAGGCTGGATCAAGCGGCAGATATGCGCCCCCCGCCTTAAGAATTCCCAGCGTCCCGACCAGCATTCCGGTGCCGCGTGCGCAGAGCAAGCCGACGGGCGTGCCAGCCACCACCCCCATGTCGCGCAGGCGATGCGCAAGCTGGTTGGCGCGGGCGTTCAACGCGCTGAAACTGAGGCTCTCACCCTCGCAGACCAAGGCCGTGGCATCGGGGGTGCGGGCGACCTGTGCCTCGAAAGCGGCATGGATCGTGACCGGATCATAGTCCTTTTGCGTGTCGTTCCAGTCCGAGATCTGGCGCTGTGCTTCATCTTGCGGCAAGGCCCAGACCTCGGCGCAAATTTCTGCAGTGGCAAAGCGGGCAAGCGCCGCCTCCACGCGCGCAGCAATCAGACCGGCGGCCTGATCCGTGAGCCGTGCCGCGTCATACCAGATACTTATGCTATCCGGACCGAGACAAATAGAAACCGCCGCCCCGTCCAAGGGTTGCGCGCCAAGGCAAAGCGCAAAATCCGGCTTGGCTGCTGGATCAATCGCCGGATCACGGGCCAGCAAATCACGGGCAAATCCGGCACTCTCGGCGGCGCGGTCAAGCTGCGCCGAAATCGCGACGGCCACATCAATGACTGGTTGTTCAGCAGCAGCATCGACCTTTAACGGCATCCACGGGGTCACTAGCGGATGCGCGGGCGATCCTGTGAAAAGCGCGAGATCACCTGCGGTCACCCCAGCCGACCGGATCGCAGCCAGCCCAATCGCCGCGACACAATCGGCGCGGACAAGGCCCGTGGGCATAGTCAACGGCAAGGTGCGCATTTCTGCAGCGGTGTTTGAGGTTTGGGCCAGCGGGACCGTCACCGGCACCATCTGCTGCAGCGCACCGCGCCAGTAGGCTTCGTCAGCGACCGCCAATTCGGGCAAGGCGGGGGTGGCAATCACCTCACCGACCTGCACTAGTTTTGTCACGTCCAGCGATTGCCCGCCCAGCGCTGTCAGCCCACGCAAGGTCACGGCAGTGGTCGCGGTGCCAAGGGTAATCGCGTCAGGTTCAAGCGCCAGAATTTCTCCGCTGGCGGCGGCGACGTCCGGCGCGACCTCGACACTGCGAACGCGCAGTAGTGTGCCGTTCAATGTGATCATCGGCAGGGCCAGCGGGTTCCAATGGTCGCCAAAATCTAGCGCCCGCGCCTGAGCAGACAGCGCCTCGGCGGCCATAGTAAATTCGAGCAGCCCGTTGCCCGCAGGCCGCGCGTCACGCTCAAAATAGCTGCGCTGTTCAAGACCCTGAGGCATCCGCTCCAGTGCGCCGCTTTCAAGCTGCCCCAACACCTGCGCAAAGCTCTCCATCCCCGCGGCATAGCATTTCGAGTTGATGCTGAGGGCGGTTTCCTCCGCCGTGATCTCAACGAGAGTTTGCGCCAGAAGGTCGCCCTCATCAACGCCACCTTCGATCAGATGCCAACTTACGCCATGCTGGGTCTCGCCATTCAGGATGGCCCAAGCCGGCGTATTAAGTCCTGCATAGCGCGGCAGTGGACCGTCGTGAAAGTTGATCGCCCCGCGCGTCGGGATGGCCAGCACTGCCTGCCGGATCAGCCGCAGGTTCGCGATGCTGAGCAACCAGTCGGCCTGCACCGATCCCACGAGCGCTGTTGCCTCACGCTCCACGCGCAATCCCTGCTCCGAGGCCCAATCGCGCACCGCCTGATCAAGCGTCACGACAGCCGTGATGGTATGACCGCCCGCCAAGACCATATTGCCACAGGCGATGGTGAGCGACTCGTCTCCCATCAAAATTGCGCTGAAGGCGGCAGGATTGAAAGTGGCAGTCATAAGGTGTCCTCCGTGATGGTGCGGCGCGACATGCGCGGTGATCCATTGCGTGCAAGGCCAAGGCCGTGGCGCGTCAGATCACCTAGAAAGTGCGGGGGGTCTTGCGGCGGGCGGCCCGAAAGCACGCAGCGCAGCTTGTGGACCCCGCCCCCGGCAAGGCGTGCTGCCCATGCCAGTTTGGCATAGAGCACCCCGTGGTTTTTCGTGAAATAATGCTGGCGCGAATTGAACCAGTATTCCGGCATCCGCTGCCATTCTTTCATTCCTGTCGAGACCGAGCCGATGTGCACGGCGCGGGCCTGCGGCACGTACCAGCATTCCCATCCTGCAACGGCGGCGCGTTTGCACAGATCGGTTTCCTCGAAATACAAAAAGAAAGTTTCGTCGAATAATCCGATGTCGCGCAGCATACTGCCGCGCAGCAGCACCGAGGCTCCGGCAACCCAATCCACGCGCGTGGTGGTTTCGGGCAGGTCAGGCGCCACAATCGCATGGGATAGCACGCGGGAGACCACCCCGATCCGCGCCGCGCCCTCGAATTCCCCCGCGACGGAAGGAAACCGGAACGCGGTGGTGTGGGGCAGGTCATCACTGCCCCGCACATGGCTGCCCGCCAGACCTGCGCGCGGATGATCCGCCATATGCTCCATCAAATGCTCAATGCATCCGCGATCAACAAAGGCATCCGAATTCACGACAAAAACGAAATCGGCTTCGGATCCATCGGACATGCCTGCGCGCATGCCGATGTTATTGCCCGCGCCAAAGCCGCCATTCACGGCGGAGGCGACAAGCCGCACCTGCGGCCCCCAGCCCTGATCGGCGATTGCCTGCTGCAGCACCTCCACCGAGCCATCGCTTGATGCGTTGTCTACGATGATCAACTCGGCCCCGCGCGGCATATCGGCAAGTGCTGCCTCAACGGCGCGCAGGGTCATCGCTGCGGTGCGATAATTCAGTATAACGACCAAAAGCGAGGGAGAGGTTTGCATGGTCATTCTGCTGCTGCCTTAAATCCTGCGTCGTCGATGCTGCCTTCTTGCGAGGAGAGCGCCGCCGCAATCACTTCGCGCAGTTCTTGCGCCAAAGTAATGACATTGGGTGCCAACACCATAGTGACATGGTCACCGGGCACTTCGATGACATTCAGGTTGGCGGCATATCTACGCCAGTCGTTATCCTCAAAGACATACTCGCGCTCGCTGCTGACCCACTGGCCCTGTGACACTGGCCAATATTGGTCGAGCGGCGGGCGGAAAAGCGTGATTGGGCCATCCCAGTCGTGCGTCTCATAGGCTGCTACCGCACCCAGGAAGGCCTGCTGGATTTTCACGTTATTGAACTCGGACCCAGCGGGCGCAAGTACATCGCCCCGACCCGCTGCGCGCTTTTGCATTTCCCAGTCCCAGCGGTTGCGGGCCCACTCCATCAGATAGCCCGGCCCTTTCGTGCGAATTTCTGCAATTTTGATCAACGCTTTATCACGGCGCGACAACGAGGGGCGCACAGGCAGCGGCGTATCGAGCAGCACGAGGCTCGCGACTTCTTGGCCCGCTGCCCGCAATTGTTGAGCCATCTCATAAGCAGTAATGCCACCGCCCGAATAGCCTGCGAGCAAATAAGGGCCTTCGGGCTGCACCAGACGGATCTCTGCCAGATAATCGGCAGCCGCTTCGGCGACGGTTGCATGTGGTGCGGTATCGCTGATCAACCCGCGCGCCTGCACGCCATAAACGCACCGCTCGGCACTGAACGGCAAGGCAAGGTGGCGCAGGTTCAGCACGTTACCAAACATCCCAGCGACAACAAAAACCGGGGCCGCATGCGCAGGCGGAGTCTGGTTAAGCGGCACTAGAAATTCAAAGCGGCGCTGGGGTTCTTGCTGTGAGGCTGTGCCATCTGCCTCGCCATCCTCTCCCGTGTCGCCGGTCTTTGCCGCGATCATTGCAGCACATTTGGCAATCGTCGGTGCTTCGAACAGCACCGAAATCGGGAACTCCACCTTGAACTCGCGCTTCACATTGGCAAAGAGCCGAACAGCGATCAAGGAGTGGCCGCCCAGATCGAAAAAGCTGTCCTCAACCCCGACAGGGCTGACGCCAAGCAGGCTTTCCCACATGGCGGCAAGACGTGTCTCGATGGAATTGCGCGGGGCAAGATAGGTGCCGTCGAGATCGGGCCGCTCGAAAGTCTGGCCTTGTACGCTAACATTCTGCGCCGTCTGTCCGGCCTGTGCGATCAGCCCGTCCAAGGGCAGTGAAGAAACCATAACCATAGACCGCCCGAGGCCGAGCGCACGGCGCAATGCTTCGGGTCCTTCGGCGCTGCGGATCCCTTGGCGGACCAGATAGGCGAGCCGCTCTTCGCTGGCGCTGCGGGTGTCGCTGTCGGTCTCGCTTGAATCAAAATTCACCTCTTGTGCGGTTAGCGGTGCCGTGGCTTTGAACCCTTCGGCCAGACGCTTCATTGCGAAATCGCGCACCTCGACCAGAACCGTGCCGTTACCGTCAGTAAGCGTTACATCGAAATTCACAAATCCCTCGCCTGCCGCGCCTTTCGCAAGGCGCACCCACGAGCGGATATTGGCGGGGAGCGGCGCGTGCACAAGGATCTCGCCATATGATACCGGCACCCAGAGATGCGCCGCGCCATAACCCGGGATAAGGTCCATCGCCCAGCCGGTTGCAAGGTCCATCAAGCCACTATGCAACAGATGACCTGCGTCAAGATCGCCCTGTACCTCGGCGGGGAGCGATAGCTTTGCCAACCCCTCGCTGGTGCCAAAAGCCATTTCGCGCAAGACATGCCAGCGCGGACCAAAGTTCAAATGCGCCTCCTGCGGGGAGGACAAACGACCCCCGGCCTCCGCGCCCAAGGCAGGCGCACAACGGGCGGAGATTGCGCACAGGTCAAGCGATGCAGGGCGCTGCGCGTCCAATGGTGTGAGCGTCGCTTGTGCGTGCAGCTGCCAACCCGCCTTGGATTGGAACATACAGTCGCTGCGCACTTCAGCAGCAAACCCGTCGCCCTGCGGCGTCAGCGTGATCTGGATTTGACGGCTAGCGTCCTCTGCCACTGGCAGGGCCCGCAGGAAATAGAGGTCGGTGATCGTCACCGCGCCGATGCCCTGCCCCTGCGCGGCCTCGGCCAGCATTTCGATATAACCAGTGCCCGGCATGACCATCTGGTCATCCTTGGTACGGTGCTGGTCCAGCACCCAATCGTCCTGGCTGACTTCGGCCAAATAGACCGGATGGCCATTGGTATCGGTGGTGACACCTTGCAAAAAGCCTGCGGTAAGCGGACGCACTGGCAGTGTATCGATGGCGCCATTTTGGGTCGCTTCGGCGGCCATGCCGACGTCTGCCCAGATGCCCCAGTTGACCGCACACACACGGGTTTTGCCGCCAGCACGTGACTGGGCAAAAGCATTGAGCCACGCATTTGCTGCGACATAATCTACCTGTCCCGCCGACCGTGTGGCGGTGGAAGTCGATGAAAACAGCACCATCATCTCAAGCGTGCCATCGGGCAGCAACTGGTCCAGCACCCGCAGGCCCAGAACCTTGGGCTGCAATACCGCGTCGATACCTGCATCGGTTTTAGCTAACAGCGGCGCATCGTCCAGCACACCAGCGGCATGGATCACACCTGTGAGCGAGCCGTGGCGCGCGGTGACATCTTCCACCACACGGCGCATCTGCGCGAGGTTGGCGACATCGGCAGCGAGCGTTTCCACGCTGCCTCCCAAGGGGCGCGCGATCTCTTCGAGGCGCAGAACCGCGCGGATCTGGCGGGCGGCGCGGTTCGATGCGGGCGTGTTTTCAAGATAGGTCTCCCATGTCGCGCGGGGCGGCAAAGCAGAGCGCGACAGTAACAAGACCGTCGCCTTGTGCCGCGTCAGGATATCGGCTGCAACTGTTTGACCAATGCCGCCTGAGCCGCCGGTGACCAGATAGACACCGCCATCGCGGTAGACGGGCGCATCGGCAGGCGGCAGCGCTACATCGCGGTGGCTTTGCTCGAACCGTTTGGGACCCCGGTAAGCGGCAACCGTATTCGCCGGCTGTGCCAAGAGGTCCTCAACGATCCGGTCGGTTAGATCATCACGGCCCGCCTCGATCGGGGCAACTTTGGCGAACCAGCCTTGTTTGGCGGGATTTGCTGCGGGCGCTTCAATATCGATTTGCGCACATGTGACATTGGGCATCTCGCGCGCAAATACGCCGACGGGGCCAGAGATCATCGCCTTTTCAGGATGAGCCAGCGGCTCGTTGCGCAGTTGTGCTGCACGGGTTGTAAAGACCGACAGATGCAACGGCGCGTCGTGGCCTGCGTCGGCCAAAGCCTGCGCCAACCACGTCAGGCTCCAAAAGCCCTGCTCGACGTTACGGTCAAATGGGGACGAGCCGGGACGCGGCGTATGGGCATCATCGGTGAGCCAGAAATGGGCAATCCGGTCCGGCAAATCCGCGGCTTCGACCAAGGCAGCGATCAGACGGTCATAGCCGCTGCGCCCTTCTTCGGCGGCGAGCAGATAGGCGGCATCGCCCTGACGGGAAAACGCATCGCCCGCGGTAACCGTGATAACCCGGTGACCCGCTGCCTTTAGCCGCGCGATAACCGGCGTGCACAGCCCTGCGTCATCGGCAAACACCAGCCACGACAGCGGCGCGGCGGCCAAAGCGCCTTCTATATCTGCATCGACATCGGCAAAGGCAGGGCGCCAGATCGGCACCGCGCCCCATTGTGTCATATCATCGCGACGGCTGAGCGCCACTTCCGGCGCGGCTTGTGCGGCTTTTCCGGCTTCGATGAAATAGCGGGCGCGCTGGAACTGGTAGGTCGGCAGCACCACGCGATTGCGCCGCGCCTCGCCCCATATTTGCGACCAATCAGCCTCCACGCCGCAGGCCCAAAGCCGCCCGATGACCGAGATAAAATAGGCATCATCCGCTACATTGTGATCGGGATGGCGCAGGGTCGAGACTACCTGGCCGGCCCCGACATTGTGGTTCATCTGGGTCAAAGCGTTCAGCGCTCTGCCGGGGCCGACCTCCAGAAACACTGGCTTGCGGGTGGCACCCAGCGTGCTGATGCAATCAGCGAAATTTACCGTGCTGCGCAACTGGCCAACCCAATAGTCGGGGTCTGTCGCCTGTTCGGCGGTGATTGGCGCGCCGGTGCGGTTGGACATGAAGACGAGCTCGGGCGCTTGCAGATCAAGACCTTCAAGAAAGGCGCGGTAGCGGGCGAGGATCGGCTCCAACATCCGTGAGTGGGCGGCGATGTCGATGGCGATCCGCTGCCAGTCGATGCCCGCCTCGTCAAGGCGCTGTTGCATCGCCTCCAGTGCCGCTTGCGGTCCGGACACAGCAATAAGTTCCGGCGCATTGACCGAAGCGATATCAAGATCAGCCCCTAAAAGCGGCGTGATCCGGTCAAGGCTAGCCGAAATGCTAAGCATTCCGCCCGCGGGCACGTCATCGAACAGCCGCCCACGCAACAGCACCAGATCAATCAGGTTTTCAAAGCTCATCACGCCCGCAAGACAGGCCGCAACGTTCTCGCCCATCGAATGGCCGACCATCGCAGCAGGCTTCACGCCCCAGCCCAGCCAAAGCTGCGCCAGCGCGTATTCCACAATTGCGATGAGGGGCAGCTGAACCGACGGTTTCTTCAGCTTCGCATCAGCGGCTGGCGCGTCGCCCGCCTCCGGTAACCACAAGGCACGAATGTCGTAATCAAGCTGCGGTGCCAGATGGTCCAGCCCGCGATCCATCCATTCGGCAAAGACCGGCTCGGTCTCATAAAGGCCGCGCGCCATACCGGCAAACTGCGCCCCGCCGCCGGGAAACATAAACACGACCTCGGGCTGGGCGCCTAAGCGGTCATGGGTAAATACGTGACGGGTGTCGCCATGCTCCAGCAGATCGGCGGCTTCGGCATGGGTTTCGGCCACCAGCACGCGGCGCTTATCGAACCCGCGCCGCCCGTTTTTCAAAGTATGGGCGATGTCGGCCAGAGGCTGCTCGGGGTGGGCGCGCAGATGCGCGGCAAGGGCTGCGCTATTGGCATCAAGTGCTGCCTTGGTGCGCCCCGAGATACACAAGACATGAAACGGCCAGTCGCTTTCATCCGAAGGCGCGCGCGCGGGCGCTTCCTCAAGAATGGCATGGGCATTGGTGCCCCCGACGCCAAGCGCATTGATCGCGGCGCGGCGCGGCGTGTCGCCTGCCGGCCAGTCGTGCAATGCGGCATTCACCCGAAACGGGCTGCCCTCAAAGGCAATCGCCGGATTAGGCGCCTCGTAGCCCAGCGAAGGGGGGATTTGTCGGTGATGTAATGACAGCGCCGCTTTGGCAAAGCCCGCAACCCCTGCCGCCGTATCAAGGTGGCCGATGTTGGTTTTGACTGACCCGATGCGGCAGAAATCGACCGCTTCGGTTTCGGCTCGGTAAGCTTCGGTAAGTGCTGCAACCTCGATCGGGTCCCCCAGATAAGTGCCAGTGCCGTGGCATTCGACCATGCCAATGCTCTGCGCAGCAACGCCCGCCGCATCCAGCGCCTGCGCAATCGCCGCTGTCTGCCCGTCAACCGAAGGGGCCAGATAGCCCGCCTTGGCCGCGCCGTCGTTATTTACCGCCGAG
The DNA here is from genome assembly GCF_900112755.1 of Sulfitobacter brevis. Classification (GTDB taxonomy): domain Bacteria; phylum Pseudomonadota; class Alphaproteobacteria; order Rhodobacterales; family Rhodobacteraceae; genus Sulfitobacter; species Sulfitobacter brevis. The sequence continues at coordinate 171,924 of NZ_FOMW01000007.1, forward strand.
CCTTTGATGACGGCCCAGATATGATCCCCGTCTGCAACCGCATCAGACAGACGCCGCAGCGCCACCGCGCCTGCTCCCGAGCCGAAAACCGTGCCTTGGGCGCGGTGGTCGAAGGCGTGGCAATGCCCGTCAGGTGACAGGATTTCATTTTCCTTGAACTCATACCCGCGGCCTTGCGGCAACTCGATCGTCACCCCGCCGGCCAGTGCCATGTCAACCTCGCCCGCGCGCAGCGCTTGGCAGGCATAATGAATTGCCACCAAAGACGTGGAGCATGCAGTTTGCAGGTTGATCGACGGGCCCTTCAGGTCAAAGACATGACTGACACGGGTGCTGAGGAAATCCTTGTCATTGCCGGTGTGACGCAGCAAAAACATGCCGACATCCTCGACCAGATCGGGGTTGGAGCAGATGTTGAAATAGAAATAGCTGCCCATGCCGCAGCCAGCATAGACACCGACCGCGCCGGAGATGGTTTCAGGTGGGTGGCCCGCCTGTTCCATTGCCTCCCAAGCGACCTCAAGAAATTTGCGGTGCTGGGGGTCAAGGATAGCGGCATCTTTGGGTGAAAACCCAAAGAACTCGGCGTCGAAAGTGTCATATCCGTCGAGCATGGCTGCGGCAGGCACGTAATTCTTGCGCGCCATAGTGGCCGCACTTTCGCCCGCGCTTTGCAAATCAGCTGTGCTCAAGCGACGGATCGATTCCACCCCATCGCGCAGGTTCGTCCAATAGGCGTCAATCCCGTCTGCACCGGGCACGTTGACAGACATCCCGACAATCGCGATGTCATCGCTTTGAAAAAGAGGCTTCTTGGCTGTCATAGTTTCAAAGTCCACACCCCGCCCATCGCTATGTGATCGCAGGGTCCCCAATATTGCTGATATAATTACCCTCTTTCATCAGAAGAAGCGGGCAAAAGAATGGCGTTTGGGCGTGAAACATGGCATTTGAAAGGGGATTGCCCTACTTCCCGCAGATTAACGACCTGTCTGTATTAACAACCAGGCCATCTGGACGTTATTGTAGCGCTTTAAGAAACAATGTCGCGCTTTTTGGCGGAATCAACCACAGTTAGAGAGCGGTTCGTTTCCCGGTAGATTTCGGCCCAGACGTCATCACCGCCGAGGTGCGCAGCGCATGGCGCGGCGCGGTAGACACGCGCGGCATCAGCTTTTCCGCATGGCCCAATATTGCCCCCGCAACGAGCCATGTCAGCGGCGTTAATGTTGCATTCAGCAACATATCGATCATGGTGATGCCCAAGATCAGCACCAACGGCCCGACCATTGGCGACAATGCTGCATCGCTGTGGCGCTGGACGTAGCGCGCCATCAGGAAGATCGGCAGCGCTAAAAGCCCGAATTCGCAGATATACCCCAACCAGCCGAATGTACCGAAAACGATGATCCAGCGCCCGTCAGGAACCGACATGATCTGACCTGTTTCGCTATTTCGGATTAAACTACGGCCCCAGCCTCCCCAGCCAAACCAAGGTTTTTCGGCAGCCCGAACCAACAACTGTTCTTCGTTATTAAAGCGATACGCCAGAGATTCTGCACGTTCCACGCTGATCGCCTCGGCCTGAGCGAGAATGGCATCAAGCGGGACCAATCCTGCATTGCGCAACATCGGATAGCCCACAGCCACCACAGCAAAGACCAGCCCCAACCGGATTTGCCAGCGGGCCGGAACCAGCAAAACGACCGGCGTCAGCACCACCCCGTAGGCTAGCGAAGCAAGGCTTTTGCACAGCACCAGCAAGAGCGCGAGGTAGGCCATCACCACGGCCATCTTCCAACGATCCAAGGGCGCTGCCATGCGGGTCAGCGCCGTTGCCGACAGCAATGCGGTACAGACAAACAACGCCAGCCACAGCCCGTGCGGCAGGAACACAATGGGGCGAAACCCGCCATCGCGCATCATTTGCTCGAAAGAATGTTGGAAAAACCCGTAAACCCAGACGTTTATCTGCGGACTGAACCTGATCTCGATCAGCGACGGCACTGAATAGATCAATCCCCCCACCATGAGAGCCAGCAAAATCTCCCGCAGCCCGTCCTCGGAAGACAGGAACTGCCGTGCGAGCAGGAAGGGCACCAATGTGAGCAATTGCGCAAGCAGAACCGAGCCGACGTCGCGCACCGACTGCCCCGGCAGTTGATCGACAAAAAACAAAATCGGGTCGGCATTCTCCAGTACTTCAAAAATGATCGGATCGCCGTTGGTCATGACGGTCGGGATCGCGGACAGCACCAGACCTGTCACCAATAGCCGAGCACTTCGGGCTTCGGGCCAGAGCTGAACCTTTTGCTTCACTGAGAACATCAGGATTATAAGTACACTGAGGTTCGGAATTGAGACCTTGTCCAAGGCGGGCACCAGCGGCAAGTTAAACTCGGTCAGGGGCGGCAAAAACAGATACCCGCCAAGCAAAGACCAAATCAGCGCCCGCTCCAGCCGGAGCGTGCGAAACAGGACCAATGAGACCATCGGCCAGATCAGCAGCATCAAATAGGCGATCCCGTTGGGCATTACGATCCTGCGTTGAAATGGGGACTTAGGGTCTTTAGCGGCAGGAAATACCATCTGGCGGCGGCGGTGTCATCCCGCTAGGTTCGACTTAGGCAAGGCAATAGCGGATGCGAAATGACTTCTAAAGTCTTATATACTTGGCAGTTTATCTGCTGTGCGGGGAATACCTCAAGCTGCATCTATCGCTTCGGTTCTAGGAACAGCGTGTGAAATTTGGCACGGCGCAGGGCACAATTGCGATCAATACCCCCTCCCGCACCCAATTGTTTCGCACGCTCGCTGAGCGCTTTTCGGCGGGCGACGGTTTTGCATTGGCGACGCTGAACCTTGACCATCTGACCAAACTGCCGCTCGACGCCGAATTTGCCGCCGCATATCAAGCCCATGATTTGATTGTCGCGGATGGTCGCCCGGTGGTCTGGCTTACGCGGTTATCGGGGCAGCAGTCGGTTGAGCTGGTACCCGGCTCCGATCTGATCCTGCCCCTATGCGACTTGGCGGCAAAGCATGGTGTATCCGTGGCTTTGGTGGGCAGTAGCGAGGCAGCCCTGGCAGGCGCTGCCGCCGCTTTGCAAACGCGTGTGCCCGATTTGCGTATCGACTATGTGAAATCTCCGCCGCTGGGCTTTGATCCTTCAGGTGCCGAGGCCGCGTCAATCCTGGCCGAGGTCGCAGCCAGCGGAGCCAGGCTGTGTCTGATCGCTCTCGGGGCACCAAAGCAAGAGTTGTTTGCAGCCCGCGGTCGCACCCTTGCTCCTACTGTCGGATTTGCGAGCATCGGCGCAGGGCTGGATTTTCTCTCAGGCCATCAGACGCGCGCGCCTGCATTCATGCGCAAACTGCCGCTAGAATGGCTATGGCGGATTTTTCAAAGCCCCGCGCGGATGGTGCCGCGCTATGCTAAATGTTTCGCGATATTGCCAGCGCTCACTCTGCAAGCGTGGCGGCAGCGCTAGCTACTTATATTCAATGATCCGGAAGTTGCCGCCGCGCAATCGGCGAAGATGATACTCGATCACGCCCAGCGCTTCGGGGAATTTCCCCAGCACCGTAAAAATTCCCCACGTCCAGCCCATTTTGGTGGCGAGCCGTACAGCCTGCAGCGGATAGATTAATAATACAATCAGCGCCCAAGGTGAAATTACGATTGCTGCCACCATGAGGCTGACCGGCAGAATGCCCCCCCACAAAATCGCGCGCTGCGTTTCACGCACCCAGTGATGTTCGGGCGCGGCACCGTGCAGTGCCGCCCCTTCGGCAAAGGCGTGCCCCGCCCGCCTGCTGCGCCGCCACCACTGCGAAAAGCGGGTAATCTGCGCATCATGCCACGTCATTTCCGCATCCAGCCGCCAGATTTTCCACCCTAGCTGGCGCAGCCGCAAACAAAGCTCCGGCTCCTCTCCGGCGATGAGGTTCTCGCGGTAGCCGCCCGCCTGCCGAAAAGCATCGGCGCGGATTAAAGCATCGCCGCCACACGCCTTTGTTTCACCGATGGCAGTGTCCCATTCACGGTCAACCAACCCGTTATAAACGCTGGCCTCAGGCGCGCGTTCGCGGCGACGCCCGCAGACTACAGCGACCTGCGGATTGTCGGCCAAAAAGCGACGCGCCGAGACAATCCAGCCAGCCCGCAGCGTGCAATCACCATCCAAGAACTGGATCATCTCGACTTCCGCAGGCAACATCGCGGCACCGGCATTGCGCGCCCGTGCGGCGGTGAAAGGCTTATCCATCGGAAGGGAAATTACGTCCGCGCCCGCCGCTTTTGCCACAGAAACCGAACCGTCTGTCGAGCCTGAATCCACATAGATGATCGTAGCAGTCTCGGTTGCCAATGAGGCAAGGCATGCCTCAAGCCGTGCCCCCTCGTTGCGACCTATGACAACCGCAGCGAGGGTCATTTATGCGCCTCGACGAAGGCAGAGTAGGCATCGGACCGCACCAGAAATCCGGCACGATAAAGCAGCTCCACCCTGTTCCAGCGCCGTGCGTCCAATGAGAACAACGACAGATCGGGGTCCTGGGACATCAGCTGCGCCCGCGCTGCATCTTCGCCATGGGCCAAGTCCCCGTTCGCAAGCGTCGCTGCATCCCGCGCGCCACTATCACCGGCAAATTTGTAGTGCTTGATCACACCCGTTACATCAGCGACTTGGACCCCCATCGACAGATGCGGATGCGGCGCGGGCGTGACACCGGGGCCGTTGAACACCAGTGGATGTTTGGTGAGGCAACAGGTCTCGCCAAAGACCTTGCCGCGCACGCCATCAAAGAAAAACTCGACGTTTCGGTTGCTCAGGGAATTGCCCTGCAAGAGAGCCGTGAACGGAATTTCCGGGCTATGGTAGGCCAGCTTTCGCACCGCAGTGATGTCGAAGTACAGAAACTCGAGGAGGGCTTGTTTGTACGGTTTTTGGGCCGCCTCGATCAGGGGGCCTTTGGGGAACATCTCTAACATCTGGGCGACCATCGCCGTGTCGCCGCGACCCTGCAGATAGTTGACCAAGCCTTTGATACCGATAGAGGTGCGCCCCTCAAAATCGAATATTTCGTCCATATCGACGTAAAGACACCAGCGATTCTTGCCGTAAGTCTGTGCGGGGTACTGGCGGATCAGATCTTCGTAGCGTGCCAGTGGCAATTTGCACTGGTCGATGACGGTGCCTTTCTCGCGCTTGATACGTTCTATCGTGCCATCGCTTGAGCCGTTATCGATGAACACAAAGTGCCGAATGCCCATGGCACGATAATGGCGAAAGAACGCATCGAGATAGTAAGTGCCGTCGCGCACCAGCGCAATTAACACTACATCGTCCACCTCAGTATCAAGCGCCTTTGGTCCATGCAGATGCTGTAACGCAGCCGCAAACCGCGCGCCGCGACGCGCCTCTGCGATATGATGCCAAGCGCGGCGGAAAATGTGCAATGGACCCTTCATAGCAGCCTGATACGGCAGCTTCGCTGCGGGGTCCACTCTCGGGATTGCTTCTTAGCGTCCGTAGTTAAAAAGTGAGGGTAAAACTGCGCAAGGTCAGGCTTTTATCGGAGGTAGCTTACTGGCATTTCTAAACCTGATCGCCTAGCGCCACTTAAAATTAGGAACTGACAGTGACCCGCGCCCCTAAACTATACGGGTTGACGCCCCCGATCATTCTTAGCTTCCCCTGTTTCAAAGGTGCGACGCAGATCGGGGGTGTAAAATGTGTGCCGGGCACGACCGGCGTGCTTGGAGGCATATAAGGCGAGGTCAGCGTCGGAAAGCAGATCTTGCGCCGAACGGCTTTGGTCGGCGTGCACGCGTACGGTGCCGATACTTGCGGAGATATGACAGGCATGGCCTTGAAAATAGACCGGCTCCTGCAGCCGCTCGATGATGCGATTGCCGATCCGGCGCAGTGTATCGTCATCGCGCACGCCAGGCAGGATAAGGGTAAACTCGTCCCCCCCTACCCGCGCCACGGTATCCGTTTCGCGGGTTTCTTCGACCATCACGCGTGCGACTGTCTGCAAAACCATATCACCCGCAGCATGGCCTAAGGTGTCGTTGACGGCTTTGAAGTAATCCAGATCAACATGCATAACGGCAAAGGATGCATCCTTACTAATGAGCCGCATCAAAGCCACGTCCATCGCACGACGGTTGCTTAGCCCGGTTAGTGTATCGGTAAACGCTTGCTTTTCTGCAGTAACCTTGGCGTTCTGCAGACGCAGGTTCAGCCGGCGCGATGCCTCCATCGCAGCGGTCTTGGCCTCGATCAGATAAAGCATTTCAATCGCTAGATCAGTGGCCGCGAAATCTGCATTTGTCAGATGGTAATCGCGCACCCCGTCCAGAATCGAGATGCCGAATGACAGATTGAGGATCAGATCATCCTGAGCAGAACCGAGCGGCGTCATGATACCTTTAAGTGCGGTTTTCGGCGGGTCGCGCATTTCCAGATGCAGCTTAACGTTCGTGGCCCGCCTCAGATCAGAGACGCTCATCATCGTGTGCGGGCGGTTGATGGTGAAGACGTCCAAAAATCGCTGCCCCGTGATCGCGCGCGCCCTGCGCAGCTTCTGGATCGTCGGTCCGGCGTGGGTGATCTGCCCGCTCGGACCGATCAGCAAATGCATCGGACATAGAATATCCAGAGCTTCTGGTGTTATCTGCATGTTCATCCCGCCTGCGCCCCGAGGCGGAAATCGCGGCCCTGTGCATAGGAGGCTTCGACAACACGGATCGAGAGCGATTCGATGCCGTGGCCGCAACCGGAGGATTCCAGCATCGCAAGTGTGCCGTAGTCATCCGCCATCACGCGCAGAACCCCCATCACCACATGGGAATAGCCCGCAATTGACGGCTCACAGATCAGGCTAAACTGCCCTTTAGCGTGTTTGCGCAATTCCAGATGGGGCAAAATCAAATCGGAGACCGCCAACCGCGCACGGTCTGGCAGATCGTCCAGCGAATGCAGAAAATCCTCAAAATCGACGCCGCCAAACCGCAGCAAACGGCGTGCAGGTTCAAAATCGGGATGAGACACTAGATAGGTGCCTAAATCCTCCATAATCTCGGAACGCGGGCGTTCCAGAACCTGCGCGATACCGTCGAGAATACGCGGGGTGAGTTCGTCCTCATATGTTAGCATTGCTTCGAAATCAGCGGTTTCCAAACCTGCCGCCCGCGCAGCCGACATCCAAACCTCCGCCCCATAGCAGTCGCATACATAACTTTGAATGCTGCGATTGATTAGCCCGTGCATAGCTGCCACTTTCTCATTTATTGCACGCAACAATGGGGCTGAGCGGGTTAATAAATGCCGAATAAACTCAATTGTAAGGATTTCTGAGCAAAAAAAATGTCGTCTCGCGGGCGCAATCGCGACGGGTTGGCGAATTTAAATTGGATCAATGGGTGTCAAAAATCGGTTGGGGCACCGCCTTCGGATTTGCGGCGCGCCACATAATCAGCCAGCTCGTCACGGATCGCGATATCCATCTCCGGCGACTCGAATGAGCCGACGATTTGTTTGAACATGTGATGCGCGCGCTCTGCGGTCCAGATACCGCCGGCGACCTCCCAACCCTCGTAGTTCTTCCAGTCCGACAGGAAGGGCTGGTAAAATGCGGTAGTATAGCGGTCTTGGGTGTGTTGGATACCAAAGAAATGCCCCGTGCTGCCCACGGATTTAATCGCATCCAAGGCGATCTCGTCGGGGCCTGTCGCGCAAATCTCGGGCTCCATATAGCGTTGGATTTGCTGTAGAACCTCGCAGTCCATAATGAACTTTTCGGGGCTGGCAATCAGCCCACCCTCCAGCCAGCCTGCCGCGTGATAGACCATATTGGTGCCCGACTGCACCGCCGCCCAAAGCGAATTGGAGGTTTCCCACATCGCTTGGCCGTCCGGCACGTTCGCGGCACAGACCCCGGAAGACCGCAGCGGAAGGTTATAGAACCGCGCCAACTGCCCCGTCATCTGCGTGGCGCGCATATACTCGGGCGTGCCAAAGGCGGGTGCGCCGGTTTTCATATCAACGTTCGAGGTAAATGTGCCGATCGCACAGGGACAGCCGGGGCGGATGATCTGCGCCAGCACCACCGCACAGAGTGCTTCGGCCAAAGACTGCGCCACGGCGCCCGACATGGTAACAGGCGCCATCGCACCGGCCAGCGTGAACGGCGTGACCACCAGCCCCTGCCCACGCCGCGCCAGCCGCATCCAGCCATCCATCATCGGGAAGTCATGTTTTAGCGGCGAGGTAGAGTTGATGTTGGTGTACATGCGCGGGCTCGCGTCAAATTCCTCATGGGTGAGCCCCCCCGCGATGCGGACCATCTCCATCACATCTTCGACCCGCTCGCGGCCCAGCGAATAGGCATGCATTACCTTGTCGGTGAGCGTCAGCTTGTCATAAAGCACGTCAAGATGCCGGACGCTGGCATGAATATCGCAAGGCTCGACCGGATAGCCGCCGGCAAAATGGATGCAGTTGAAGTACTGGGTCAGCCGCAGCAGATCCTTGCACATCTCGCGGGTGCCGGGGACCTTCCTACCGATCGCCATATCCCAATAGTTGGGCGGAGAGGAGACATTGCCAAACAGCAGGTTCTTACCGCCAACGGTAATCTTTCGGTCAAGATTGCGCGGGGTCAGGGTGAACTCGGACGGGGCTTTGGCGATCATCTCCATGACAAAATCGCGCCCCATGCGGACGTTCTCACCATCCACAGTACAGCCTGCCTTGCGCAGGATATCCAGCGCCTCGGGGTTCAGGAATTCGATGCCGATCTCTTCAAGTATCCGCATCGCGCCATCATGGATCGCTTCGACGCCTGCCTCGTCCAGCGGCTCGGTCGGGCGATCGATATTGACGGGGGGCTTCCACGGCATTTGCTCGATCACCGAGGTGCCACGGCGATCCTTGGCACCGGCGCGGCCGCCATGGCGGGTTCTGCGAAGGGGGACATCGGTCATGTGACTCTCCTGAAGCTTGGCTCTCAGGAGGCCTCAACTCAGCGAGGCTGGCCTTTCCATTCGCGACGAGATCTGTCGCTTTCCGTGCACCTGACGGTTTTGCCCGCAGCGACGCCTAGCGCCCGAGCGAGTCGAGCCACTGCGGCAGATGGCCAATGTCTGGTAGGACGACATCGGCATGCGGGGCGAGATCATCGTGACCCGCGAGGCCGGTCAGCACAGCAATCGCCGTCATTCCCGCGGCGCGTCCGGCGTGCAAGTCATGGGTGCTGTCCCCGACCATGGCGATGGTTGAGGGCTCAAGCCCCGTCTGTGCGGCAAATGCCAGCATCTGCCCGGGCGAAGGTTTGCCCCCATGTCCAGAATCCGATCCGGCAATGAAATCGAAGAGTTCGGTCACCCCAGCTGCCGCCAGATGGGCGCGTGCAGGGGCCTCTGCATCATTGGTCGCAACCCCGAGCTTGAGCCCGCGATCTCGCAATCCGCTCAAGAGTGCGGTCAGCGGCACCGCTTCGCGTTGTGGTGCGGCGGCGGCTTCGGCGTTCAGCACTGCCATGAGCGCCGGCTTTGAAATATTCGGAAAATGCGGCATCAGTACCGCAGCGATTTGATCAGGTGTGCCCGCAATCACAATGCTGTCGCGCGCAAATTTTCCGGTGGTCAGATTAAATCCGATCAACGCGCCAGTCTGTGTGGCTTTTACGCGGTCGCCGTCAGCAAGGCGCAGTAAGAACGCCTGCGCCCAAGCCTCCCAAGTCGCGGCGAAATCGAAAAGCGTGCCGTCCTTGTCGAAGAGAAGGCCCTTGATTTGGGTCATGTCCAATTCACCTGCTCGCCGCCCGGCAACGCCGTGCGTGCAACCATGATCCGGTCGTAGGGAACCTTGATATCATCGCAAAACGCCATCAGCCATGCGTCATCCATCATCAAAAAATCTAGCACCGCACCGAGAAACACTGGATCCCCGATCCGCGCCCGCAGATCATCTTCGGACGCACCGGTGGCATTCAGGAACACAGGCAGGAGATCATCGTTTCCGGCAAGCCAGCCCAGCGCTTGCAAGGCCAATGTTTCAGCGGATTCTTGCGTAGAGCGCATTTTGGAGGTCCATCACCACAGGCGTCGAAACACTTTGTTAACCAATAGCGACAAAACTACGGCGTAGAAGAAAGTATCCTTTAAAAAGGTGTCGTCGTGCAAGGCAAAATCCTGATCGTAGATGGGATCACCACAAACCGGATTGCGCTCAAGGTCAAACTGGCCTGCGCTTATTATTCGGTCATCCAAGCCACCTCCTTGGCGGAGGCGGTTACTTCTGCGCGCAAATCCCCCCCCGACTTGATCATCACATCGCTTACCTTGCCTGACGGCTCTGCCGCCGATCTATGCCGCCGATTGTCAGCCTCTATTAAAACCGCGAGCCTGCCGGTGCTGGCTATCGGTCCAGACCCCAGTGAGGAGACCAGAATTGCGACGCTCGCCGCCGGCGCGGAAGACGTCATGCACACCCCGATTGACGATTTGCTATTGCTGGGTCGAATACGCAGCCTGATCAGGGCGCATAACACTGCGCTGGAATGGCACATGCGCGATGATACAAGCCGCGCCCTGGGGCTGTCGGAACCTGCCGCCGAGTTTGGTCCGGCGGGCAGTTGTTGTTTGATCGGCCCTGATCTGGGCAAGCTCAAAGCCTGGGCGATCACCTTGCGGCCCTTGATTCATTTGAAACTGACGCAGGCCTTGCCCGAACACGCGGGCAAGCGGAGCGACGCCAGCACGCCACCGGACATCTATGTTTTGGTGGTGCCGGGAGAGCCTGAGAAAGATGCTGCTACCTTGCGGCTGATCTCCGCACTGCGGGCCAGTCCGCACACGCGCCATGCGGGGATACTGGTATTACAGACCAAAACGGACCCCGCATTGGCCGCGAATGCACTGGATCTCGGAGCCGATGATCTGATGACCGACGGTTTTGCCCCGGCTGAGTTGGCACTACGGCTCAAAGCGATGTTGCGGCGCAAGCGCATGGGCGAGCAATTGCGGGCCACGGTTCGGACAGGTTTGAGGGCAGCCATTTCGGATCCACTGACCGGACTGCACAACCGGCGCTATGCGATGCCGCATCTGGCCCGGATTGCTGAGCACGCACAAACCACCGGTCGCCCCTATGCCGTGATGGTTGCGGATCTGGATCACTTTAAACGGATTAATGATGACTACGGGCACGCTGCCGGAGATGCTGTTTTGATAGAGGTAGCAGCGCGGTTGCGCGGCGCGCTGAGGGCGGTCGATATGGTCGCCCGCATTGGCGGCGAGGAATTTATGATTGTAATGCCGGGCACCACGCCTAAAACCGCGCAGACCATCGCGATCAGGCTCTGCAATTCCATCGGTCATGATGCCTTCAAGCTTCCGGGGCGCATCGGAGCCATCAATGTTACGGTAAGCATTGGCATGGCTATTAGCCACCAACTCACGACCGCGCGGCACGCGCATGATCTTTCAGGTGTGACGCTGCTGGCGGAGGCCGATAAAGCGCTTTATTCCGCGAAGGTGCATGGGCGCAATCGGGTAACCTTCGGCCGCCCTGCTGCCTAAGGCGCGGTGCGCGGTTTAAATCGCGGTTTGTGGACCAAAGCCTGTCACCGCGCGATGCTGCGCCGACCATTAACAACCTTCGTTCTTTATATACGTTTTGGAGCTTAACTCCTTAGCTTAACGAGAAACAACCCAAGGTTGACTGCACTAAATCCTTGTGAAACTGTGTGACTACAATTTCTTCGACTGTCTTGCGGACACCGTAGACATTCATCATGGTTAACTATTCGTTCTGCCCACAGAATCCTCCGCGCAGCTTGCCAATGGCAATCGCTTGCTTTGCCTAACCTTGCCGTCCACATCTGATTAAACCCAACCGACATGCCTAAACGAAGCCGTCTCAGAGGACAGTTGTTTCCATGATTTCCGATCGCCCACTCCTAGGTATCACCCTTATGATGGGCTTTTGTATTGTCGCTCCGATGGGGGATGCGGTGGCAAAGATGCTGGGTGCGTCGATCCCTTTGGGCGAAGTGATCTTTGTCCGTTTTGCAGTTCAGGTCCTCATTCTGGCACCGCTGGTCTGGCGTTCAAACCGCGTGTGGAGAATGAGCGGGCGGGTGCTGGCGCTGACATGGTTCCGCACCGTTCTGCATATCATCGGCATCGCGGCAATGTTTACCGCGCTCAAATATCTACCCTTGGCCGACGCGGTGGCGATTGTTTTTGTCATGCCGTTTTTCATGCTGATCCTCGGGCATTACGTCTTGCACGAAGAGGTCGGGTATCGCCGCATGATCGGCTGCCTTGTCGGGTTTATCGGCACGCTTCTGGTCGTCCAGCCGAGCTTTTCCGAGGTCGGCTGGCCCGCGCTCTTGCCCGTGTTGGTCGCGGCGAACTTCTCTGTTTTTATGTTGGTCACCCGCAAGATCGCGCGAGAGACCGATCCGATTGGCCTGCAGGCGGTCAGCGGCGTTATGGCGCTGGCCTTGGTCGTGCCCGCGCTGTGGATCGGCAACGGGCTCGACCTTGCGCCCTTGCAGATTATCCAGCCGAATGCAGCAGAATGGGGGCTCTTGATTGCCATCGGCGCCCTCGGCTCGATCGCACATCTTTTGATGACATGGTCGTTGCGCTATGCGCCCAGTGCCACGCTGGCCCCGATGCAGTACCTCGAAATTCCTATCGCCACATTGATCGGCTTTGTTGTGTTTCAGGACCTGCCCAACGGGCTTGCGGCCCTTGGCATCGTGATCACGATGGGGGCTGGCCTCTATATCATACTGCGCGAGCGGGCCATTGCGCGCGGCCTGACAGTGTCAGCTGCGCAGCAAGCGGCCGAATAAACCGTCGCGAGACGATCAATAGCATTCCAGCCCGCTCCATCCGCAGGGTCACCGGCCCGGTGGCGCGATTTGAGGTGCCCACAAACGTCCCCGCCGCAAAATCCAGCCCGTCGATCGGCCACTCCAAACCTGTGCTGGCGCCTTGCGTCTGCACCAAGGGAAACAGCGAGACCACGTCCCCTACAACGCAGGGGATGGTGATCCGGGGGGGGGCCAGCAGGACAATCTCGTGATCCGCGAGCAAGATGCAGGGCTGCTGCGCCTGCGCCAGTAAACTGTGGAACGCCGCAAGCTGGTGATCCACCCGTCCCCCCGTAAAGCCGACGCCGATCACAAGTGGCGCGTCGATCCGCGTCAGCGCCTTTTCAAAGTCGGTTGTTGCCTGCTCTGCCACCCGATGCTGGCGTTCTGCAGGGATTCGCGCGAGAATGTCCTGCGGAATCGAGTCGAAGTCACCGATTACAGCAACAGGGTCGATCCCCGCTGCCAAAGCCAGTGCCACACCGCCGTCCGCCGCGACACATTGTGGGGCAAACCCTACTATTTCTTGAAGATCGGCAGATGTCGCCTGCCCCCCGCCAACGAGAGTAACTGGATCCGTGCTGTGAACAATCTTATGAGACATCGACAATTACCGTCATTTTGAGAAACAGATCACAATCTCGCCTTGAAATGATACCCTTGCTGGCACAGTTTCGGACCGCTTTGGACTTGGACAACGTGGTAAACGGTTAGGTGCAAACCGCAGAGGACGAGCATCCGATGATGAGTAATAACAAAATCCTGACGGTCTCCTATGGCACGTTCTCGTGTACGCTGGAAGGCTTTGACGATTCCTTCGGGACCATGAAAGCGATTGCGGAGTATTTCCGCGATCTGGCTTCCGATGACCGATATTTTGGCGCAGAGCCGCCGCAACCCGACGCAGAAATGCTGGCAAGGATTGCACAGAAAGAAATTTCGCGGCGCGTCGAGGCGCGCCACCACGATGGAAAAATCCACCTGAGTGCGATGGATGATGGTCCCCGAGCAGCGCAGTCTTCACCTGTTGCACTTGAACAAGGCACGCTCGCGGCACCGACAGCCGCTGCAGTCGCTCCTCAGGTTTCCGAGGATGTGGCGCAAGCGCCCGTTGCCTCCCCCGCCGAAACAGCACCGGCCCCAGTCGCCGAGGTTGCACCAAAGGCCGAAGAGCAAGCCGACGACGCCGCCGTCCTTATGGATGTGCCCGAAGCTGCTGCGACCCCTGACGCCGCATTCGTGGCTGAGGCCCCGGCGCAACCTGTCGAAGCTAAACTCGCCGAAGCCGTAGTTGCAGAAGAGATCGCCGAAGCGCCCGAAGTTGAAGGTGATGCATTCTTTGCAGCCTCCACCGCAGCCGCGACCGTCGATGAAGAAATCGAAGATGACATTGAAGACGATGTGCCTGTCGCTGACGCAGTCTCCGAGGCTGCAATCGACGAACCAGCCCCTGTCGCAGCGCCTAAAGACGACAGCATTGCCGCCAAGCTTCAGCGCATCCGCGCCGTTGTCGCCCAGCATGACGCTGTCGAAGATGACAGCGGTTATGACGAAGATGAGCATGCCCAGGCCGATGACGTACCAGCAGCGGTATCAGATGCAGTCACCGAAGCGCGCGCCGACATCGAAGACGCAATGGAAGCGGATGATGCCGCCGATATGTGGATCGACGATGGTGATGACGCAGAAAATGGCGAAGACGATATTGCCGCGATCCTTGGCCGCCTTGAAGCGGGCAACGATGCTGACGAAAGCGAAGATCTGAATGCTGAAGCGGGCGATTCCGAAGCTGATGTTGCTGAAGTTGACGGGGCCGACGCAGAAGAAAACGATGCCGACGACAGTGCAGATGAACTGGCTGATCTTATCGCCGCGACATCGGACAACATGTTTGAAGATAAAGCCGACGTCAGTGACAGCCCCGAGGTCGCCTCTGCTGATGAGACTGTTTCGAAGGTAGCGACGGCCAGCGACGATCTGCAAATCACGCCGCGTGCCCGCGTTATCAAGGTAAAGCGCGTTGACCTGCAAGCGGCCATCGCAAGTGGCAATCTGGAAGAGTATGACGACACGGCCACTGCAGAAGAAAAGCCCGAGGCACCTGCGCCCCAGTCCTCTGGCCGCAACCGTCCGTCGACGCTGTCTGCGGAGCAGGAAGCTGATCTGGCCCGCGATCTGGCAGCACTCGAAGCCGAGTTAGGCGATTTCGAAGACGAAGCGGAAGATGTGATGATCTCCGGCGAAGATTCGATCTTTGCCGAAAACGAGAATGACGCTGCTCTGTTCGCTTCGGACGAAGAAGAAGCCGAGGTCGAAGATCAGATTGAGATGGAAGATGCAGCCGTTGAGGCGGATGAAGTTGCAGCGCAAAGCGCCGAAGCTTCGGACGACGAGACGCCGGCCCGCAGTATTCTGCCTTCAATCGACGACGAGCAAAGCACAGCGGTAACCCGTTTGATGGCCGAAAGTGACCACCAGATGGACGAGCCTGAAAGTGCAACCCGCCGGAATGCGTTTGCGCATCTGCGTGCCGCTGTTGCCGCGAAGAAGGCCGACGTGGCCATGGGGGCTCCTGCCGAAGATGGCAAAGGCGACGACGACTACCGCAGCGATCTGGCCGATGTGGTGCGTCCGCGCCGCCCTGTCAGCTCCGTCAGCCGTACCGAGCGTCCCGCCGACAAACGCCCTGCCCCGCTCAAGCTGGTTGCGGCACAACGCATCGACGTGGACCACCCGCGCAATGCAGGACCGATCCGCCCGCGCCGTGTAGCCGCTGTGCAAGATGTGGCCCCGACAATCGAGGGCGAAAGCTTTGCGGATTTCGCAGCCGAAATGGGCGCGACAAAGTTGCCCGAGCTTCTTGAAGCCGCCGCCGCCTATATGTCGTTTGTTGAAGGTCGTGAGCAGTTTTCACGCCCGCAGCTGATGTCGAAAGTCCGTCAGGCCGGACCGGATGAAGGTTTTAGCCGTGAAGACGGTCTGCGTTCGTTCGGTCAGCTTTTGCGGGCTGGCAAGATCGAGAAAATCAAAGGCGGTCGGTTCACTGTGTCCGAGGATATCGGATTTCGTCCGGATCACCGCGCTGCGGGCTGATCTCATCCATTTTGGATAGAAACAAAAACGGCGGCACCTGAAAGTGCCGCCGTTTTTATATGTGCCGCGCTGAGAAAGGCGCGCGCCATACGATCGCGCCTTAGTCGGCTTTAGATATCATCGCGCGGCGCGTCAGGATCGGCCTGACCGATACCGCGAAAGATGAATTTGAACGGGACCGCCCAAACAATCCCCAGCACGACAAAAATGCCAAGCTGGAGAAGGAAAGAAGGCCGTTCAAACAGTTCGATCACCGTCACAACAGCAACGATATAGACCGGCAGGCCGACCAGCAGGATGAACAGCGCCCACCGACGGCGGGCCTTGTAGCTAAGCGCCATCAGTCGGCAAAGGGGTCGGTCACCAGAATGGTATCCTCCCGCTCCGGCGAGGTGGACAACAAGGCAACCGGGCAATCGATCAGCTCTTCGACGCGGCGCACATATTTGATCGCCTCGGCAGGAAGATCAGCCCAAGAGCGCGCGCCTTCGGTCGATTGTGACCAGCCTGGCATCTCTTCATAGATCGGCTTGCAACGGGCTTGGCTGTTGGCAGCTGTCGGCAAGTAATCGAGCCGCTTGCCATCCAGTTCGTAGCCTACGCAGATTTTCAGCGTCTCGAAACCGTCCAGCACATCGAGCTTGGTGAAGGCGATACCTTTCACGCCGCTGGTGGCGCAGGTCTGGCGGACCAGAACCGCATCGAACCAGCCGCAACGCCGCTTGCGCCCAGTGACCGTGCCAAACTCATGGCCCCGCTCACCCAGGCGCTGACCATCGGCATCATGAAGCTCGGCCGGAAACGGGCCTTCGCCGACGCGGGTGGTATAGGCTTTGACGATCCCGAGCACGAAGTCGATTGCGTTGGGGCCAACGCCTGTACCGGTCGCGGCCTGACCTGCGATGACGTTGGAGGATGTCACATAAGGATAGGTCCCGAAGTCGATATCGAGCAGCGCGCCTTGGGCGCCCTCGAACAAGATACGCTTGCCCGCGCGGCGCTGTTCGGCCAGCACTTTCCAGACCGGCGCGGCATACTCCAGCACCGATGGTGCAATGGCGCGCAGCGAGGCCAACAGCGCATCACGGTCAATGGGCTCAAGGCCCAAGCCACGGCGCAGGGCGTCATGGTGAACCAGTGCGCGGTCAACCCGCAGCTCCAAGGTGGCGTCATCGGCCAGATCGGCAACCCGCACAGAACGGCGGCCAACCTTGTCTTCGTAGGCCGGACCGATGCCGCGACCTGTGGTGCCGATTTTTGCGACCTCGCTTTGCGCTTCGCGGGCCCGGTCAAGCTCGCCGTGGATCGGCAGGATCAGCGGGGTATTTTCCGCGATCATCAGCGTTTCGGGGGTGATGGTCACGCCCTGACCGCGCAGGCCAGCGATCTCCTTTTGCAGGTGCCACGGGTCAAGGACGACACCGTTTCCGATCACGCTAAGCTTGCCGCCCCGCACGATTCCGCTGGGCAGCAGCGACAATTTGAACACCTCGCCATCAATGACCAGCGTGTGGCCGGCGTTATGCCCGCCCTGAAAGCGCGCGATGACATCAGCGCGTTCGCTGAGCCAATCGACTATCTTGCCTTTTCCTTCGTCGCCCCACTGGGCGCCGACAACGACGACGTTGGCCATGATGATTTCCTATTCCAGACAACCCGCGCCCGTATAGCGAGGCAGGGCCGCAGACGAAACTGCAAAAACCCCCCGCAGGCAGAAATGATGCAATAAACCGCGTGCGGTGTCGCTGTGGGCTAAGGAATATGGACTTTAGGCCTCCGGCGGGGATATTTCCTGTCGAAAAGAGAGAGGAAGATTTGCGATGGGATTCATTTGGCGCTGGGTGTTTGCGTTCTTCCTGTTGGCGGCGACCTTCAATCCGACGGAATTTAACTATGTGACATGGGTGCGCAGCTATGGCGGCAGCAACCTCTCGATTGCTGTGCTGTTGGGGCTGATCCTGTTTATCGGCTACATCATTTACATGCGTGCCAGCCTACGGTCGATCGGTGGCTTCGGGATGTTTCTGGTGCTTGCGGTGGTCGCGGCGGGGCTTTGGGTTTTGTATGATCTGGGCGTGCTGCAACTGGGCAATTCAGACTTTAACGTCTGGTTGGCGCTGATAGCTTTGAGCTTTGTTCTAGGAATCGGGCTGAGCTGGAGCCATGTCCGGCGGGCGCTGTCCGGTCAGGCAGATATGGATGATGTCGACGAATAGAGAAGTGCCGCGCAGCAGTTAGTCAGCGCGGGCGTCAAGCGTCACAGGCGCGCCGTGGGGTGTGTTGAGATACGCCGCCTCCCACGCATGGCGCAGTGTTTCAAGCTGGGCGGGATCGGCAACCGAGGTATCGCCGAGCAATGTTTCAAGCGTTTCAAGCCACGCGGCGAAGTAGTCGCTGCCGCCGTTGAGCCTGGTGTGGTGGCCGTGGCGCTTGAGGGTCGCGCCGAAGCGCTCAGCCCACTGCTGCCAAGTGAAGAGGCCGGTTTCATTGAGATGTACCGTGATGGCGAAAACCTGTGCGTGCCATGGCTCTTCGAACACCGGTTCGGGGCGGGTCATGGGGCTGCGTCCAGATAGCTTTGCCACAGATCAAGCACGACTTCGTCTTTCGGGTGTTCGGGGTGTGCCCAGAGCTCCGATGCGGGGAAGGCAACGGCGTAGAGCGGCTCGGCTGCCTCGCCAAGCCCATGCGCATTGCTGTCCGGCAGGACATGGCTGCCATGGCGGCGCAGAATACGGCCCCGGGCACCTGCGGCATAGGACGGCAGGCGGGTATGACCGCCGTTCACGAGGACACTTTCCGCGATCGGCCGCGTGATCACCGCATCCCCCTCGGCATAAAGCGCTTGAATACCGGACTGCCGGTCGGCAGGGCCGCCTTTGGCCAGCATGGCGGCGACGCGCTCCTTGGGCAATTTCTTATCAGTCAGCGGGCTCAGCGCTGGTGCAGCTTGCCCTGTTAGCTCGGCAGGGGTGACCATGTCTTTGGCAACCAACAGGTCGGCGAGGGCAGCGAGCCATTTCTCATAGTATGAGAACCCTGCATAATCGCGCGGCGCCAGAGCTTCGCGGGCATGGCGCGAGGTGTCGATATTCCATTGGCCCAGAGCGCCTGCAGCCAAAGTCAGGGCCAAAGCGCGCGGATGCCAGTCGGCGTGGAATTTGATGTCTTCAGCTTCGGGCTCAATCGCTCCATCACCAAAACGGCCGCCCATGTCATGTGGTCGGGTCATGGCTGGCGCGCCAGTCCGGTGCCGATCATGCTGTCACGCGTGACCAGATCCATGAGAGCGGCTTCATCCAGCGTCTCGGTATTCGGGGGGCGCTGGGGGATAACCAGATAGCGTACTTCGGCGGTCGAATCCCACACGCGCACGGCGGTCTCAGCAGGCAGTGTTACGCCGAACTCGGCCAGAACCGCGCGGGGTTCGCGGACCACGCGGGCGCGGTAGGCATCGGATTTGTACCAGCCCGGCGGAATGCCGAGCAGCGGCCACGGATAGCAACTGCACAGGGTACAGACGACAATATTATGCACCGCATCGGTGTTTTCGACCGCGACCATGTGTTCGCCTTGCCGCCCATAGAAGCCCATCTGCGTTACCACAGCGGTGGCATCTTCAAACAGCGCCTCGCGAAACGCCGGATCGCTCCATGCCCTTGCGACCACCTGCGCCCCATTGCGCGGGCCGATGCGGTTCTCATAGGTGTCGATAATCTCGTCCAGCGCTGCGGGATCAATCAGCCCCTTTTGCGTCAGCAAGGTTTCCAGCGCCTTGACCCGCAGGGCGGGATCGGAAGGCAACAGGGTGTGCGGGTGTGAGTGGTCGGCATGATCATGGGGCATAAGCGGGATCGTGACGCAGGCTTGAAGCCATGTCCAGCGCTGCAAGCGGCAAACCCTTGCCACAGCGCGAAATATTTTATGACCCAGAAGGCCAAAACTATGCTATGATAGGGGTACGAAGCGAGTCTGATCCACTTCAATTCCAGGATAGCCCTCTTACACGGTGTGGTAGAGTACCGCTTCAAAAAAGATCGTCGCCCCAAGCGGCGATCTTTTTGTGAGCGCCGTTGAATTGCGCGTCTGCCCTGCTGTTGCGAATTTGCGTGATCCGGATTGACCTGAAGGGCGCCGCAGCTAGATTTATTCAGATGTTTCCGCGTCAGGCCGGTTTAGCCGCGATCCTCCCTTGCCCCCATCGGCAAAGACGCCTAGATACCCCCAAGCCAAAATCGAAAGCTCTTCGCGCATGGAAAATGTCGTCCTGATCATTCATCTTATTCTAGCCCTCGGCTTAATCGCTGTTGTGCTGATGCAACGGTCCGAAGGCGGCGGCTTGGGCGTCGGCGGCGGCGGTGGTGCAGTCTCTGGCAGATCAGCCGCGACGGCGCTGGGTAAAATGACCTGGATCCTTGCGATTGGCTTTATCGCTACATCGATTACTTTGACCATCATCGCGGCTGAAAAGTCCGCCGGATCGTCGGTAATTGACCGGTTGAGCGCGACACCACCGGCCCTGAACGAGCAAGGCGCACCAGCCCTGCCCGAGGGCAACGGCCTGTTGCCACCGACCAGCGACAGCTCGGCGCCTTTGGTCCCCGCAGCGGACTAAACAGCCAAACACAACACGTTGAGGCACTGCTATTTTCTGCAACATCATGTTGCGGGCGGCCTTGCCTTAAACCTGCGAATCCTGCTAGGCTTAACTCCCGTGGTGCTGCGGTTTTTCCGTTGCGCGTCAGGTCGGTTATTGCCGCACATGAACGAAAAATACACCGGGGGGCCTCAACCTATGGCACGTTATATTTTTATCACCGGTGGGGTGGTTTCCAGTCTTGGCAAAGGTCTGGCCTCTGCCGCACTTGGCGCGCTTTTGCAGGCGCGAGGGTTTTCGGTGCGGCTACGTAAGCTTGATCCCTACCTGAACGTCGATCCCGGCACGATGTCGCCCTTCGAGCATGGCGAAGTCTTCGTCACCGATGACGGCGCCGAGACCGATCTTGATCTGGGCCATTACGAGCGTTTCACCGGCGTCGCGGCACGGCAAACGGACTCGATCTCCTCAGGTCGGGTCTACTCGACCGTTCTGGAGAAAGAGCGCCGTGGCGATTACCTCGGCAAAACCATTCAGGTGATCCCGCACGTAACCAATGAAATCAAAGACTTCCTTGCCATTGGCGAAGATGAGGTCGACTTCATGCTCTGCGAGATTGGCGGCACCGTGGGTGACATCGAAGGTCTGCCCTTCTTTGAAGCGATCCGCCAGTTCAGCCATGACAAACCGCGCGGCCAGTGCATTTTCATGCACCTGACGCTGCTGCCCTATCTGGCGGCCAGTGGCGAACTCAAAACCAAACCGACCCAACACTCGGTCAAAGAATTGCAGTCCATCGGGATTGCACCCGACATTCTGGTCTGCCGCTCCGAGCATCCGATCCCCGAGAAAGAGCGTGAGAAGATCGCGCTGTTCTGTAACGTCCGCAAGGAAGCCGTTGTTGCGGCCTACGATCTGAAATCAATCTATGAAGCGCCACTGGCCTATCATGCGCAAGGGCTTGATCAGGCAGTGCTTGATGCCTTTGATATCTCGCCCGCGCCGCGCCCCGATCTGTCCGTCTGGCATGACGTATACGACCGTATTCACAACCCCGAAGGCGAAGTGACCGTGGCCATCGTTGGCAAGTACACCCAGCTTGGCGATGCGTATAAATCCATCGCCGAAGCGTTGACGCACGGTGGCATGGCCAACCGCGTCAAGGTGCGGATCGAATGGGTTGATGCCGAAGTTTTCGACAAGGCCAGCGACGTCGGTTCACACCTCGAAGGCTTTCACGCGATTCTGGTGCCGGGCGGCTTTGGCGAGCGCGGTACCGAGGGCAAGATTAAAGCCGCGCAATATGCCCGCGAGCACAAAGTCCCCTATCTGGGCATCTGTCTGGGCATGCAAATGGCAGTGATCGAAGCGGCGCGTAACGTGGCGGGTCTGAAAACCGCCGGATCGGAAGAGTTCGATCACGAGTCCGGTAAGAAACGTTTTGAGCCGGTTGTTTATCACCTGAAGGAATGGGTGCAGGGCAATCACAAGGTCGAGCGCAAGGTCGGTGACGACAAGGGCGGCACCATGCGTCTGGGCGCTTATGATGCGACCCTCAAGCCGGGATCCCGCGTGGCCGAGGCCTACGGCACCACCACCATCGATGAGCGTCACCGTCACCGCTATGAAGTTGATATCGCGTACAAAGAGCAACTTGAAAAAGTCGGCCTGACCTTCTCCGGCATGTCGCCTGATGGCAAGTTGCCCGAGATTGTTGAATGGTCGGATCATCCGTGGTTCATCGGCGTCCAGTTCCACCCCGAGCTTAAATCAAAGCCCTTTGCGCCGCATCCGCTGTTCAAGGACTTTGTTCGCGCCGCCAAAGAAATGTCGCGGCTGGTATGAGCCTTTGGCGGGATAGGCCTTTGCGCTCCTCCCGCCATCCGCTACACCCGACATCATGCTGAGTTACCAACATATTTACCACGCCGGAAACCTGGCTGATGTTCACAAGCACAGCTTGCTGGCGTGGACGCTTGACTATCTGACCCGCAAGGACAAACCGCTGAGCTTCATGGAAACCCATGCGGGCCGTGCGCTGTATGATTTGTCCGATGTCGCCGCGCTCAAGACCGGTGAAGCCAAGCAGGGTATTGAAAGGGTCGCCAAATGGTTCGCGCCAGATCATCCTTTTGCCCGTGTATTGGCGGAAGTGCGCGCCGCCCACGGCGCAAACGCCTATCCCGGATCGCCGCTCATCGCCGCCCATTTGCTGCGCCCGACCGACCAGATCCATCTCGCCGAATTGCACCCCGCCGAACACGCAGCCCTTGATTGGGCGATGTCGCCCTACCCCGTGCGCTGCCACTTGCGCGACGGCTTCGAGATGGCCTTTGCGCAGACCCCGCCAACGCCGCGCCGTGGCATGTTGTTGATCGACCCCAGCTATGAGATCAAAACCGACTATGTCGATATTCCGCGCCACATCACCAAGCTTGCACGGGCATGGAATGTGGGCGTAATTGCACTTTGGTATCCGATCCTCACCAACGCCGCGCATCGCCCGATGATCGACGCGCTCAATGATGCGCATCCGGATGCCTTGAGCCATGAGGTCCGCTTTGCGCCAGCGCGGCCCGGCCATGGTATGGTGGGCTCGGGAATGTTTGTGATAAACCCGCCCTATGGATTGGCCGACGAGGCAAAACGCCTCGGCGGTAAGTTTGCAACGCTTTAAAAACGTAAGGATAAATCATGGCTAAAGGCTATTGGATCGGAAACATGGACGTCAAAGATGCGGCCGTCTATGACACGTATCGCGCGGCAAATGCGCAACCGTTCAAAGAATACGGCGCGAAGTTTCTGGTCCGGGGTGGCAAGCAGGAAACCCGCGAAGGCGCCCTGCACAGCCGTACTGTGGTCATTGAATTTGCCAGCTATGCCGACGCCGTTGCCTGCTATGACAGCGATGCCTATCAGGCCGCCAAGGCCATCCGCTTGCCTGTCGCTGAGGGTAATTTGATGATCGTCGAAGGCTACGACGGATAACAGCTTCAGGGGCACCGCGCTCTGGTGCCCCTCGCTCGCCTAGCGCGCATAAATAGCCTCACCTGACAGGAATAAATGGCGGCAGTTGCGCTGATTTTGGGCGCGTGCGTGACATTGCGGGCATGGTTTGCAAAGTTTTCACGGCGCAGGCCCCAAAAAACCTACTTTGTACTTTGGCAATCCGCGAAAGCTGAGCTAGATGAACTGCATGTTAAATCGTCTGTTCCCGCGCCGCAAACCCGCGCCCAAGCCCTTGCCGCAACCAAATGCCCAGCTTGCCCTTGGGGCGCTGCTGGTCAGGGTGGCTTTTGCCGATCAAAATTACCGTGCTGCCGAAGTTGGCCAGATCGACAGGATCCTTTCCCGGACCTTCGGCCTGAAGCCGCTGGACGCCGCGAAACTACGCGCCACCTGCGAAGCGCTGGAACGCGATGCCCCCGGCACGCCGGAATTCACCCGCATCATGCGAGAAGAGGTCGCCTATGCCGATCGCAAAGCGCTTGGCGATGCGATGTGGTCGGTAGCGTTGGCCGATGGTGCCCGCGACGACCAAGAAGAAATTCAGCTGATGGCGATCGAAATGGCTCTGGGTCTGACCGACGAAGACATGGCCGCCGCCCGCGAGAATGCACTGAAAAGGCTTTGAAATTGGCCTCGGCACCGGACAGGATATTATCACCGCTATGTTTGCAGATTTCATCAAACGGCTGACCCAGCCCGACCCCGCCCCGATGCACGATCTTGATGCCCGCCTCGCGTTGACCGCGCTTTTGGTGCGTATCGCGCGGTCCGACAACGATTATTCCGCCACCGAGGTGCAGCGGATCGACCAGATCATCATGGGCCGCTACGCCATCGATGAAACCGAGGCCCGCAAGCTGCGCCAGGACGCAGAAGCGCTCGAATCGCAGGCGCCAGATACAGTCAAATTCACCCGCGCGATCAAAGATGCCGTTCCGTATGAGGAGCGTTTGGGCGTGATCGAGGCGCTATGGAAGATTGTGTTGGTCGATGGCGAGCGTGCCGCCGAAGAAGATGCGCTTTTGCGACTGGTTGTCGGCTTGCTCGGCATTTCTGACACCGACAGCGCGATGGCGCGACAGCGGGTCGCCAGCGCCGGTTAATCCACCCCAGCGTGTGACTGTAGTATTTGCGGCCAAACTGGGCGTTGCATTCGTGCGCGGATTGCCGCTCTATACCTCATTGAAACGAAAAAAGAGACACCGCCCTCGTGAACGCTGAAACTCCGGTCATTCAGATCAACGACCTGCACAAAGCCTATGGATCGCTCGAAGTCCTCAAGGGCGTCAGCCTTTCTGCGCCGCGCGGTCACGTCACCTCGTTGATCGGTTCGTCCGGCTCTGGCAAGTCAACGCTGTTGCGGTGCTGTAACCTGCTGGAAGACAGCCAGCAGGGCGATGTTATCTTCAAGGGCGAACCGGTTAAGTGGAAGGGCACGGGACACCACCGCCGCCCCGCCGACGCCAAGCAGGTGCTGCGCATTCGCACCAACCTGTCGATGGTATTCCAGCAGTTCAATCTGTGGGCGCATATGTCGATTCTGCAGAATGTGATGGAAGCCCCGCTTACAGTTCTGGGCCGTGATCGCGCCGAGGTTGAAAAGGCCGCGCGCGGATATCTGGAGAAGGTCGGTATTGGCGATAAATGCGATGCCTACCCCGCCCAGCTTTCCGGTGGCCAACAGCAGCGTGCCGCCATTGCACGCGCTTTGTGCATGGAGCCCGAAGCCTTGTTGTTCGACGAACCGACAAGCGCGCTCGACCCCGAGCTGGAGCAGGAAGTTGTGCGCGTCATCAAGGATTTGGCCGGCGAAGGCCGCACGATGATGATCGTTACACATGATATGAAATTGGCCGCTGATGTATCGGATCACGTCGTGTTCCTGCATCAAGGGCTGATCGAAGAACAAGGGCCGCCAGAGACGCTGTTTGGCGCGCCCGAGTCAGAACGTCTGCAAGGGTTTCTTTCCGCTACCCAAGCTGCGTAAATAAAAAAACCAATAAACGGGAGACGACCAATGAAAAAGATTCTACTCGCCACAGCGGCGCTGACATTTTCCGCAGGCTTTGCCATGGCAGACGCCCACGGCAAAACAATCCGCATGGGAACAGAAGGCGCATACCCTCCCTACAACTTCATCAACGACAAAGGCGAAGTTGACGGGTTCGAGCGTGAGTTGGGCGATGAGCTGTGCAAACGCGCTGAACTGACCTGCGAATGGGTCAAGAACGACTGGGACAGCATCATCCCCAACCTCGTTTCCGGCAACTATGACACCATCATGGCAGGCATGAGCATCACTGACGAGCGTGATGAAGTCATCGACTTCACCCAGAACTATTACCCGCCCACTGCCTCGGCCTATGCCGCTGCATCCGACGGCGTTGACCTAAAAGGCGGCGTTGTTGCGGCGCAGACGTCGACCATTCAGGCGGGCTACATCGCTGAAAGCGGCGCAACGCTGGTTGAATTCGCAACACCCGAAGAGACCGTCGCCGCTGTGCGCAATGGCGAAGCCGACGCAGTGTTTGCCGACAAAGATTACCTCGTGCCACTCGTCGAGGAATCAGCGGGCGAGCTGATGTTCGTTGGCGATGATGTGCCACTGGGCGGTGGCATTGGCCTTGGCCTGCGTGAAAGCGACACCGAGCTGAAAGAAAAGTTCGACACCGCGATTACTGCGATGAAAGAAGACGGCTCGCTCAACACGATGCTGAAAAAGTGGTTTGGCGAAGAAACCAAAACCTACTGATCCTATCGGATTGCCTTGGGCGGGGGGGCAGATATGCCTTCCCGTTCAATTCGTGTTAACCTCCCCTACAGCCTGAAAAGAGCCTCGCTATTTTCGAGTTCTGCACAGATCCCTCGACCTTGGACGACTGGCACTGGTTCGCCTGCTACCTGACCACAGGTGTGCATATGTCGTTCTACCTGTCGTTCCTTAAGGTCTTGTTGCTGCTCGCAGTGACAGCGCCCGTCGCGCTGGCCTTCGGCTTTGCAGGAGCGATGGCCGCGCGGGCGCATTTCGCGCCGGTATCGTGGCTCGGCAAAGCCTATATCGCGCTGGTGCGGGGCGTGCCCGACATCGCGTTTTTCCTGTTTTTCGTAATCGCGCTGGATCAGGCGATTGAATATGCGCGCCACAAAGTGCTCTGCCCCGATTGGGACCTGCCGGTGCGGCAAGGCAATGATTTCGTGGTCTGTCAGGCCGCCAAGATGCCTTTGGGAAATTCGGCGCAATGGGTGCACGAATCCTACGGCTTCGCGCTTGCCGTCGTGACATTTGCCATCGTTTTCGGCGCTTTCGGGGCCAATGTACTTTTTGGCGCCATGCGTGCTGTGCCCCGTGCCCAATTGGAAACCGCCGAAGCCTACGGCATGTCGCGCCGTCAGACCTTCTGGCGTGTGATGGTGCCGCAGATGTGGGTCTACGCCCTGCCCGGCCTGTCAAATCTGTGGATGATTTTGATCAAAGCCACACCGCTGCTGTTCTTGCTTGGCGTTGAGGATATCGTCTATTGGGCCCGCGAACTGGGCGGCACGAAAACCCCCCGCTTCACCGATTATCCGCACCCTGACTGGCGCATGTGGTATTTTTTGGCGCTCTTGGTGTTCTACCTTTGCTTCACGCGCGCGTCCGAAGTGGCGCTGGCGCGGCTGATGAACCGTCTGACCCGCGGTCAGGCCACCACCGGCGGCGAAGCGCAAAGGAAAGCGGCATGAGCTGCCTTCAAACCATTCAGGACTACGGCCTGCGCTCGCTCGGCATTGGCGAACGGTTGCTGCCTAAAGACAATTTCACGCTATGCGAACAGTTTACCCTGATCGGCTCCGGCATGATCTGGAACATCTACTTTGGCATTGTCGCCCTGGTGACCGGATTTGCCTTTGCGACAGCGCTCGGGCTTGGCAAGGCCAGCAGCAATATCTGGCTGCGCAAACCCTCGGAATGGTTCATCTTTTTGTTCCGTGGCTCGCCGCTGTTCATTCAGTTCTTCTTTGGCTACTTCTTGTTTCTCAGCCTGAAATCGCAATACGCATTCTTCGCCCCTTTTACGGCGGCATGGTTGGGTGCGCTGATTGTGCTTTTCTTCAACACAGCCGCCTATTCCGCCGAAATATTTTACGGCGCGCTGCAATCCATCCCCAAGGGCGATGTAGAGGCGGCGGATGCCTACGGGCTTTCAGGCTGGCACCGTTTCCGGCGGGTGATCTGGCCCACCTCGCTGCGGCTGGCGTGGCCCGCCTATACCAACGAGGCGATCTTCCTGTTCCACGCCACGACACTAGTGTTTTTCAGCGGTTTCCCCGCATGGCAACAGCGCGGCGATGCGCTCTATTACGCCAGCTATTTTGCTGACAAAACCTTCAACCCCTTTGTGCCCTATCCGATCCTTGCTGGATATTTCATCATCCTGACTGTTATCGTGATTTCGGTCTTCGGAATGATCAATGCGCGGCTCAACCGGCACCTGCCTCAGGAAAATCGTCGCAAAATTCGCTTGCGCATTAATCTGATCCGGTAGTATCCAACATTTGATCAAATTATTTGGCGCGTGGGCGTCAATACACTTTGCCACTCTGGCCAAGCCGATTTCGTGCCCACTGCCCTGTCAGGTGAGTTATGAATAATTGGCTACGCAAACACCCTTCTGTCCGCACCATCCGCGTTGCAGCGGCTGACCTGAACGGTCAGGCCCGTGGCAAACGGATCCCTGTCCGCTTTGCCGACAAGGTGACAACCGAAGGCACGCGCTTTCCGATGTCCGTGCTCAACCTCGACATCTGGGGCGAAGACATCGACGACAGCCCGCTGGTGTTTGATTCCGGCGATGCCGATGGCGTGCTGAAACCGACCGAGCGGGGCTTCATGCCGATGCCCTGGCTTGAGGCGCCCTCCGCCCTGCTGCCGATCTGGATGTTCCATGAGGACGGGCGCCCCTATGGCGGTGATCCGCGCCACGCCCTGCGTGCGGTGCTGGACCGTTTTAAGGCGCGTGGGCTGACACCGGTCTGCGCGGTCGAGCTTGAGTTCTTTCTGATCGACGATTCGGGCCGCAAGTTGCAGGTGCCGATCTCGCCGCGCTCTGGCAAGCGCCGCAAAGCCGCCGAGACTCTGTCGATCCGTGCGCTTGACCAGTTCGATGAATTCTTCACCGATCTTTATGACGCCTGCGAAGAGATGGACATTCCCGCCGATACCGCGATTTCCGAAGCCGGTCTGGGCCAGTTCGAGATTAACCTGATGCATTGCGATGATGCCCTGCGCGCCGCCGATGATGCATGGTTGTTCAAGATGCTGGTCAAGGGTCTGGCGCGGCGGCATGGCTTTGCCGCCTCGTTTATGGCCAAGCCCTACGAGGATTATGCCGGCTCCGGTCTGCACACCCACTTCTCGGTTCTGGACAAGAACGGCGACAACGTCTTTGACAATGGCGGCCCCGAAGGCACCGATGTGATGCGCCACGCGGTTGCAGGCTGCATTGACGCCATGCCCGGCTCGGCGCTGGTGTTCTGCCCGCATGCGAACAGTTTTGACCGCATGGTGCCCGGCGCACACGCGCCCACAGGCATCTCATGGGCCTATGAAAACCGCACCTCCTCGATCCGCATTCCTTCGGGCAGCCACAAGGCCCGCCGGATCGAGCATCGCGTTTCAGGGGGTGACGTGAACCCCTATCTGATGCTGGCCGCCGTTCTGGGCGCCGCCATCAACGGTATCGAGGATGGCAAGGAGCCGCCCGCCCCGATCACCGGCAACGCCTATGCTGCCGATCTTCCGCAGATTCCCACCAACTGGACCGAGGCGATCGACAAGTTTGAAACCTGCGAGCACGTCGCACGGATTTTCGCTCCCGAACTGGTGCGCAACTTCGTACTGACGAAGCGTCAGGAAGTGCATTATATGCAGGAGTTGAACCCGCAAGAGCAGGTCGAAATTTACCTCGATACCGTATAAACAGGTGCACCCCATGAAAATTGGCATCCTCCAGACCGGCCACTCGCCCGATGACTTTCGGGAAAGCCTTGGCGATTATGGCCAGATGTTTACCCGCCTTCTGGACGGCCACGGCTTTGAGTTCGAGATATTCTCGGTCGTGGACAACGAGTTTCCGGATAGCATCACTGCGGCGGACGGCTGGTTGATAACGGGGTCCAAACATGGTGCCTATGAGCTTCACGACTGGATCCCGCCGCTGGAGGAGTTCATTCGCGACACCTATGCAGACGGGCGGCCGATGGTTGGCGTGTGTTTCGGCCACCAGATCATCGCCCAAGCGCTCGGCGGTAAGGTCGAGAAATTTGCAGGCGGCTGGTCTGTCGGGCGCACCGAATACGACATGGGCGATCACAAGGTCGCCCTGAACGCTTGGCATCAGGATCAGGTTGTCGAGCGTCCCGAGGGCGCCGAGGTCATCGCCTCGTCGCATTTCTGCGCAAACGCGGGGCTGATTTATGACAACCGCATCTGGACAATCCAGCCGCACCCGGAATTCGGGCATGATTTTATCGATGGCTTGCTGCGCACCCGTGGCAAGGGCGTGGTCCCCGACCACCAGATCGAAGCCGCAACGGCGACGCTGAACGCGCCGCTCGACAACAACGACATCGCCAAAGAGATGGCGGAATTTTTAAAGAAGAACCGGAAAGAGAGGGCCTGATGGCCGACTGGACAGATAGCTTACCTGCAGCAGCAACGGAGTATTTGCAGGGCCGACGGCTCGACGAAGTGGAATGCATTATCCCCGACCTGCCTGGCATTGCGCGCGGCAAGGCGGTTCCAGCCAGCAAATTCGCCCGGCAGGAGTATTTCCACCTCCCCGACAGCATTTTTTACCAAACTATCACCGGCGAATGGGGCGAGGCCGCAGGCGCGGATGGCTTTATCGAAAAAGACATGATCCTGCGCCCGGATATGAGCACGGCAACCGCCGCGCCATGGACCGCCGACTGGACACTACAGATCATCCACGACGCCTATGATCGCGACGGCGAACCGGTGCCCTACTCGCCGCGCAACGTGCTTAAGCGTGTGGTCGACCTCTACCGCGCCCAAGGGTGGGAGCCTGTTGTTGCGCCGGAGATGGAATTTTTCCTCGTCGCCCGTAACCTTGATCCCGCGCATGAGATCAAGCCGATGATGGGCCGCTCGGGCCGCCCCGCCGCCGCACGTCAGGCCTATTCGATGACTGCGGTCGATGAATTCGGCCCCGTCATCGATGACATTTACGATTTCGCCGAGGCGCAAGGCTTCGAGATTGACGGCATCACCCAAGAGGGCGGTGCCGGCCAGTTGGAGATCAACCTGCTGCACGGTGATCCAGTCAAGCTTGCCGACGAGGTCTTCTACTTCAAACGCCTGATCCGCGAAGCCGCTTTGCGCCACGATTGCTATGCTACCTTTATGGCCAAACCGATCGCCACCGAACCCGGCAGTGCAATGCACATTCATCATTCGGTGCTGGACGTGGAGACTGGCAAGAGCATCTTCTCGGACGCACAAGACGGCGAGACCGATGCCTTCTATCACTTCATCGCCGGTTTGCAGAACCACATGCCGAACGCGCTTGCTGTGATCGCACCCTATGTGAACAGCTACCGCCGCTATGTGAAAGACCACGCCGCGCCGATTAACCTCGAATGGGGCCGCGACAACCGCACCACGGGCATCCGTGTACCTTTGAGCAAGCCTGCCTCGCGTCGTGTCGAAAACCGTATCCCTGGCATGGATTGCAACCCCTACCTCGGGATCGCTGCCAGCCTCGCCTGCGGCTATCTGGGGCTGATGGAAGCCAAGCAGCCCAAGGTCGAGTTCCAAGGCGATGCCTATGACGGTGACGGAGATATTCCGCAGGTGCTGGGCGATGCGCTGGAGATGTTCGAGCAGGCCACCGATCTGCATGATATCTTGGGGCCCGAGTTCGCCCGTGTCTATTCGATCGTCAAGCGCGCCGAATATGAGGAGTTCTTGCAGGTTATTTCCCCTTGGGAGCGCGAACATTTGTTGATGAACGTATAAGCCTGACCTTGGGCCCGACCCTGCACTTTTAGCCCTGAAAGGCAGAGCGATGAACCTGCTTTACGCCAACGACCAGCACGGCAAATATCCCGATAGCTGGTATGCCGCGACAGCCACGCCGCTCGC
This sequence comes from Sulfitobacter brevis, assembly GCF_900112755.1. GTDB lineage: Bacteria > Pseudomonadota > Alphaproteobacteria > Rhodobacterales > Rhodobacteraceae > Sulfitobacter > Sulfitobacter brevis. Next base: position 203,669 of record NZ_FOMW01000007.1, read on the forward strand.
GCCTTTTCCTGCACTTAAAGGCACCGTAAAGGCCGATGTCTGCGTGGTGGGCGGCGGCTATACGGGGCTTTCGGCCGCGCTGCATCTGGCGCAAGCGGGGCGCGACGTGGTGCTGATTGAGGCACAGCGCGTAGGATTTGGCGCGTCAGGCCGCAATGGCGGGCAATTGGGCAGCGGCCAACGGGTAGACCAACAGGGTCTCGAAAAAATGCTCGGCGACGCGGCGGCGCTGCGCCTGTGGGAGATGGGTGAAGAGGCCAAGTCGTTGGTCAAATCTTTGATCGCCGAGCATAAAATAGATTGCCACCTGAAGCCGGGCGTCGCATGGACCGCCTCCAGCAAATCAGAAGTCGCGCATCTGCACGATTACGCCCACCATCTGCAAAGCCGCTATGGCTATGATCAGATCGAAACGCTGGACCATGCCGCGCTGCAATCGGTCTGCCCCTCGCCCGACTACCACGGCGGGGTGCTGGATATGGGCGCGGCACATCTGCACCCATTGAATTATGCGCTCGGGCTTGCCCGTGCCGCCGCCGCTGCGGGGGTGCGCATCTACGAATCCTCCGCCGCCCATGACATTGAAGAAGGCCTCAAAACAACCGTCCATACCGACGCTGGCAAGATCGAGGCGCGCCATGTGGTGCTGGCCTGCAACGGCTACCTCGGTGCGCTGAACCGCAAGGTCGCTGCGCGTGTCATGCCGATCAACAATTTTATCGCCGCGACCGAACCCTTGGGGGATCGCATCGCCGATGTCCTGCCGCGCGATGTCGCTGTGGCTGACGACCGTTTCGTGGTGAATTACTTCCGCCTCAGCCAGGACGGGCGGTTGCTGTTCGGGGGGGGCGAAAGCTATGGCTACCGCTTCCCCGCCGACATTGCCGCCAAGGTTCGTAAGCCGATGTCGGTGGTGTTTCCGAACCTCAAAGACGTCAAGATCGACTATGCATGGGGCGGCACGCTGGCGATCACGATGAAGCGCCTGCCGTTTTTGGCCCGTCTGGGCCCCAATATCCTGTCGGCCTCGGGTTACTCCGGCCACGGGGTCGGCACCGCCACCCACGCCGGTTACCTCATGGCCCGCGCCATCCAGGGCGATGGCGATGGTTTTGACACAATGGCAGCGATCCCCACCCCTGCCTTCCCCGGCGGTGCCGCATTGCGTAACCCGCTGCTGGTTCTAGCTATGAGCTGGTTTTCCCTGCGCGACCGTCTGGGTTTCTAGCCCTTCACAAAAGCTTCACTTGCGAAACCACCGATCCCCCTTGGCGCCCAACATTATTTGTTTTACCTTTCTGAAAATGACTATTTGGAAAGATGAAATATGATACTTCCAAACCTGCATCAGGCCGAACCCATTCCCGAACGTGCGATGGCGGATCTGGCCGCGCTTTTGCAATCGGCTGACCTTTTCCGCTACACTGCCGCGACCGACGCGCCGGTCTCCCTGCTGGAGGCTGAATTCGCCGAAATGATGGGCAGCAAATATGCTCTAGCCGTCTCCTCTTGCTCGGCGGCACTGTTCTTGTCGCTGCTGGCACTTGATCTGCCCCGCGACGCCCGCGTGCTGATCCCCGGCTTCACTTTCGCTGCCGTCCCTTCCGCTGTGATCCACGCAAATTGTACGCCGGTGCTTTGCGAAGTCGGCGAGAATTACCGCATTGATCTGGATGATTTCGCCGCAAAGCTTGGCGACGTGCAGGGCGTGATCATCAGCCACATGCGCGGCCATACCTCCGACATGGACGCCATCACTACTCTTTGTGAAAACGCTGGCATCCCGATGATCGAGGATGCGGCACATTCGCTTGGCACACTGTGGCAGGGCCGCAAAATAGGCACCATCGGGCGGGTCGGTTGCTTTTCCTTCCAGTCCTACAAGATGATCAATGCGGGCGAAGGCGGGATCATGATCACCGATGATCCTGACCTGATCGCGCGCGCGATCATTATGTCCGGGGCCTACGAGCATAACTGGAAGAAGCACCCGGTGCTGCAAGACAGCTTTGCGCGACACCAGAACAAGCTACCGCTGTATAATCTGCGGATGTCGAACCTTGCCGCTGTGGTAATTCGCCCGCAGCTTGCGGAACTTCCACGCCGCGTTGCAAACGGCTTGCGCAACCACGATTACGTTGCCGCAAAGCTCAGCACCTCACCCCACATCGTGGTGCCAGCGCCGCTTGCCGGAGAGGTCCGCGCCCCGGATTCGATCCAGTTCAACCTCACCGGCCTCTCCGACGCCGAGATCCGCGATTTCGCCTTCGCGAGCGATGCAGCGGGCGTCAAGGTACAGGTCTTTGGCCAAAGCACCGACAATGCCCGCGCGTTCTGGAACTGGCAGTTTATCACTGACCTGCCCGAACTGCCACGCACCCGCGCGATGTTGATGAAGGCCTGCGACGTGCGCCTGCCCGTGCAACTGCAGCAAAACGAGTTGGATCAGGTCTGCGCGACCTTGTTGGGCGCTCTCGCCACCGCGACTAAGGCCCACGCGGCCTGATCTGCTCCTAGCTTCATTTGGCTAAGTAAACTCAGAGCCCCGCCTCAGTCGCATGAAACCGCGACTGAGGCAGGGCCTATCTTGCACTCAGAAACTTAAGAAAACGTCGCCAAAGTTATTTGAGCTTGGATAGTTTATCCTGAAGCTCCGCCAATTGCTTTTTGATCGCATCAAGATCTTCGTTCGGCTCCGCTGCCGCTTCGGCAGTTGCAGGTTTCGGCCCTTTGCCGCTGCCCCAGCCGCCGGTCATCGCCTTCATAAAGGCTTCTTGCTGCGCCTGCATGACGCCCAAGCCCGGCATCTTGGCCATCGGGTTGATCGATGACATGTTCTCCATCACCCGCGCCTGACCGTCGCGCAGCATATCAAACGAGCTTTGCAAGAACTGTGGCACAACCGAAACATCGCCCGACATATAGCTGCGCACCAGATCGTTGAGCACGGCCACAGGCAGCACCGATTCACCACGGCTTTCGTGTTCGGCAATGATCTGCAAAAGATACTGGCGCGTCAGATCATCGCCCGACTTCAGGTCGACAATCTGCACTTCACGGCCATCGCGGATAAACCCCGAAATATCCTCCAGCGTCACATAGTCGCTGGTTTCGGTGTTATAGAGGCGTCTGGACGCATAGCGTTTTATTAACAAAGGTTTTGGAGTGTCGGCCACGGTAATCCTCCCCGAAAACGGCTTGCTGCACTGCAGCCTAGGGCAGCATTTCCCAAAAGGAAACACCGCATGACAATGGGGGGCCGTGACAAAGCGCGCCACATGAAAAAGGGCGGGCCCTATTGGACCCGCCCTACCCTACATCCACCAGGGAGGAAATGATGTAAGGTTAGTGCCTTACTTCGACGCGGCTTTTTTAGTCGCGGCGGAAACGTCGTCGGTTGCTTTCTTGACGGCTTTGCTGGCGTCGTCCTGCATGTTTTTACCGGCAGCCATCATCAGTTCAACGGTATCCATTTGAACTTTTTTGGCGATCTCTGCGAAGGCAGACATGTGCTCGGCAGCAACTTCAGCCGATGCCGACGCGAAGTCGGTCATTGCTTTGGCGTAATCTGCAGGCTCTTGCTTGGCTTTCGACATTTCGGACAGCTTGGTCAGCGTGTCTTTGGTCCATTTGCTGGAGATCTCGGCGGACTTCTCAGCGGCTGTCAGGGCAACGCCCGAAAGCTTTTCATTCAGGCTCGCGGCGTTCTTGAAGGAACCTTCCATTGCGGAAGTATCAACCGGGAAAGAGCCCATAACGTCTTTGAACATAGCGGCCATATCAGGTGTCTTTGTCATCTGTCATATCCTTTGTTGCGTTAGGTGCGGGCCAATCCCGCTGTTTTCGCTTCTGAACAGGATATACATGCTGCAGTGCGGCATTTCAAGGTTTTTTTCTGCGCTGCAGCATAAATTTTTCTAGGGCGCAAGAGCCAATGGAATCAAAGCTTTGCCTTCTTGGCCACATAGGAACCGGGTGCATCGCTCAATACTTCGCGCCCGCCATCGCCGGGGAATCGGGCCTCGATCTGCTTGCCGGAGCGTTTTTTCAGCCACTTTTCCCACCGTGGCCACCATGATCCGTCAGTAAAGCTTGCCCCTGACAGCCAGTCGGTGTGGTCGAGATCAAGGTCGGCATTCACGTAGTGGCCATATTTGCCCTTGCTTGGCGGGTTCACAATGCCTGCGATGTGACCTGACTGGGTCATGATGAAGGTTTTGCTCTGCGAGCCCATCTTTTGCACACCGCGGTAACAATCCTTCCACGGTGCGATGTGATCGGTCTCACAGGCAATGGCGCAGATTGGTACGTCAATGTCGCCAAGCTCCAGATGATGGTCCATCAGATCAAAGCCGCCATCGGCCAGTTCATTTTTTTGGCACAGCCCGCGCAAATATTGCATCGCCATTTTGGCAGGCAGGTTCGCCCCGTCGCCGTTCCAGTACAGCAGATCGAACGCAGGCGGGGTCTCTCCCATCATGTAGCTTTTCACCGCAGGCCCATAGACCAGATCGTTGGACCGCAAAAACGAGAACGTACGTGCCATAATTACCGAAGGTAAAACGCCCTTGTCGGCGGTCTCGGCTTCGATCCCGTCGATAAAGTCATCGGTCAGGAACGGCTGGAACTCTCCCTGATCGGAGAAATCTGTAAGCGCGGTAAAGAAGGTCGCCGATTTAATAGAGGTATCGCCGCGCTGTTTGAGCAGCGATAGCGTCAGCGACAGCGTGGTGCCGGCAATACAATAGCCGACCGCATTAACCTGCTTTTCGCCGGTGATCGCTTTGACCTCATTGATCGCGGCCAGATAGCCTTCTTCGATATAATCTTCCATGCCGGTATCGCGGTAGCTGGGATCAGGGTTCACCCAAGACACCATGAACAGCGTATAGCCTTGATCTACGACGTATTTCACAAAGCTGTTCTGGGCTTTCAGGTCGAGAATATAAAACTTGTTGATCCACGGCGGAAACACCAACAGCGGCGTCGCATGCACCTTGTCAGTGCTGGGCGTGTATTGGATCAGCTCGAACATCCGGTTGCGAAATACCACCTTGCCCGGGCTGGTGGCGATATTGCGGCCAAGCTCAAAGGCGCTTTCATCGGCCAGCTTGACGATCAACTCGCCGTTGTTGGCCTCAAGGTCGGAAATCAGATTCTCCAGCCCCTTGATCAGGCTTTCGCCCTCGGTCGCTACCGCCCGCTCCAATGCATCGGGATTGGTAGCGAGGAAATTGGTCGGGCTCATCATCTCGATGATCTGGTGGCTGAAGTATTTGAGCCGGTTCTTTTCCGCATCGTCCATGTCAGTCACGCCATCAACGGCCTGCCGCAGCGCCTCGGCGTTAATCATGTACTGTTGTTTAACAAAATTAAAATAGGGATGACTCTGCCACAACGGATTGGAAAAGCGCCGGTCGGTGCCGGTTTTATCCTCGGGGGCTTTTAGCTCCCCATGTGAAAGCGCCTGCTGGGCCTCCATAAAATGGGTGACCGTCTTGGACCAATAGCCCATCTGGTGTTCCATTAGCTTGGCGGGGTTCTGCATCGCTTCGGCCCAATAGGACTGGGCCGCCTTGGAGAACAGCTCCTGATTCGGGCCGTCCAATGTCTTTTGATGTGTCTGGCGATTGGTCATCACCTGCGTCAACCGGTCGGTCAGCGCTTCGACTTTCTTGAGATTCTGCGCCATCCGCGAGAGTGACGCATCGGCAGGTGGAGCGTTTTCCGTTGTTTCAGTTGTCATCTTAACCTTTAGCTCCTATCTTTGCACTTGCAGCATAACGTCACCCGACTTCAGGGGGGAGGAGTGGCGAGGTGCCCAGCAGAGGGCCTAGAACAAGGAAACCCTATCATGCGCTTTATGGCAAACTACGATTTGATGGAAACCATCCGGAATACTAACCAGTGGCTCGGCGCTTCAGCGCTTGCCATGGCATCCTACCCCGCTTTTTCTATGTTTCCAAACCCTGCGTTGGAATGGATGGGCGCTTGGGGCGAAGTGACGGAACGTACATTTGGCCGCATGGTGGTCAAACCCGATTGGAACATCCCCGCCGTGGTCGGCCCCGATGGTCAGGACCATGTGGTGAACATCACTTGCGCGCTGAAACGCCCCTTTGGCGACCTCATCCATTTCGAGCCTCAGGGCATGGAACAGCCCAAGCGCAAAGTGCTGCTGTTTGCTCCGATGTCCGGTCACTATGCCACGCTGCTGCGTTCGACCGTGATCAGCCTTCTGCCCGATTGTGACGTCTATATAACCGATTGGCACAACGCGCGGGATATCCCTGTCAGCGCCGGTAAATTCGATGTGGAGGACTATACCCTCTATCTGGTCGAGTTCATGCGCCACCTCGGTCCCGACACCCATGTCATCGCCGTGTGCCAGCCTGCACCCCTGGCACTGGCCGCAACCGCCTATCTCGCCGAAGAGCAGCCTGACGCGCAGCCGCGCTCACTGACGCTGATCGGCGGCCCGATCGATCCGGACGCAACGCCGACGGATGTGACCGATTTCGGCCACCGCGTGACGATGGGCCAGCTAGAGCAATCGATGATCCAGCAGGTCGGCTTCAAGTTTGCCGGCGTGGGCCGCAAGGTCTATCCTGGTTTGTTGCAGCTTGCCTCGTTCATCTCGATGAACAGCGACACCCACCGGGATGCATTTGTCGAACAGATCCAGCGGGTCGCCAGTAAATCTTCGCATGAGCATGACAAGCACAACAAATTTTACGACGAGTATCTGGCCGTCATGGACATGCCGGCGGAGTTCTACCTCTCCACTGTCGAGCGCATTTTCAAAGAGCGCGAGATTGCCCGAAATGTCTTCGAAGTGAAGGGCCGTCCAGTCGATATTGGCAAGATCACAACAGTCTCCGTCATGACCGTCGAGGGTTCAAAAGACGATATCTCCGCCCCCGGCCAGTGTATTGCCGCGCTTGATCTGCTTACCGGTCTGCCAGACGCAAAAAAAGCCAGCCACCTCGAAGACGGTGCCGGACACTACGGTATTTTTGCAGGGGGCAGCTGGCGTAATAACATCCGCCCCTTGGTACTCGATTTCATCGACGCGAGCCAGGACGATGCCACTGCGACACCGCGCAGAGGTGCAAAGAAAGCCGCCAACAAGAACGCAGCGGCCTAAAACCACGCGCCGCCCTTCTCTCGGGAATTTCAGGGGGAAGGGCGGGCGATCTCTGCGGCCGATATCGGCGCGCAATTATCCTAGTGCAGCACAAACGGCTGCTTCATCCAATTGCGCAATGCGGCTGTGACGTCTTCGGGCTGCTCCAGCGTTGGCAGATGGCCCGCCTCCTCCATCACTTCCAGATGCGCGCTGGGAATGAGCTCAGCCATAAAGCTGTGCCGTTTGACCGAAAACAGCGGATCATGCGCCCCGCAGAGCACCAGTGTCGGCACTTTGCATTTGCGCAAGGTCGCCTGCTGGTCTTTGCGACGCTGCAACGCACGGCACTGGCGGATATAGACTTCGGGCCCGAGAGCCTGTGCCATGTCGAGCACCAATTCCATCACGCCGCTTCGATGCCCGCCGGGCGCCAAATGAGCCACGTTGACCTCATCGCGCATCACTTCCATCAGCCGCCCCGACCGCGCGCGCACGATCTGCGGTTCGCGGTTGGCAGCACTGGCGGGGGTTTCGGCCAGCGGCGTGGTCGAGATCAGGGCAAGTCGGCTGACCCGATCCGGCGCTCGGCGCAAAATCTCCATCGCAACGATGCCGCCCAAACCAAAGCCTGCCAGCGCAAATCGTTTCGGCAGCAGGTCGAGCAGGCTTGAGGCGATTTCCTCGATCCGTTCGCCTTGTGTGACGGGCGCGACCATGATCGCCATATCGGCAGACAGCTCCGCAATCTGCGGGCCGAACAGCCGCGCGTCGCACATCAAGCCGGGCAAGAGCACCAAAGGTTCAGCCATCGGGGGTCGCCACCGTCATATTCATCGTTTTCGGCCCCCTGCCGCATGTCGTCGCATCCGCTCTATATCATGCCCTTCTCGTGCCGCAACACGGGGCTGCGCAAGCCGCGAAACGGGGGGAAATCCGCGTATCTCGCTTTGCGGACCTCGGCGGTTTCCTCCGGTGTACCGCCCGCCCGCAACAAGGTGCCCCGTGGCGCGATGTAGCTGGAGATTGTGCGCAATGGTGTGGGCCGCCATGCCAGATTAAGCGCTGCCAGTTTCGGAAAAAACCACATTTCGGAATAGGGCAGATGATCGTGGATCCACCACGCCAGATCGCGCCAGTCACGTCCCTGTGCATAGTGGTCCGCGAACCACGGCACCACGATACTGGCCCCCGCAATCGCTTCCGCGCCCTGCCCGCGATCCCAGATATGACATTCCAGCGGATAATCATTGCGCGCGCAGTTAAGGTTATGGGCATTGCCATAGCTGTTGAGCACCGCCGAGCGATAGCCCGAGCGCACCGCCAGCCGCCCGAAGGTCTCCTCCAGCGGGTCGAGTAGCTGGCGGCACAGGGCTTTTCCGTGGGCAATTACCAAATCGGGGTCATCGGGAATGTTCTGCACCCCGTGGAACGCGGTAATCTCTGAGTGGAGAAAATCACGCAGATAGAAATGCGGCGACAGCCGGACCCGCCCCAGCTCCTCCAACCCCCGCATGCTGCCCGGTTTGCGTCTCACAGCCTTTCGGCCCATTCAACGATCATCGCCACGGTTGGCGCTGTCAGGTTTGGCGACAGGATATCGCCCGCAATAACATGGGCGCTGGGATCGTCCTGCGGTCCGGTGATCACAGCGTTGATCTGCGCAGGCCCGCCCCAAGCCGCAGCTACCTCGCGCGTGATGTCAGGGCGCACCACGGCGTCGGCATCCGAGAAGATGAACAGCGCGGGCACCGTGGCTTTAGCAAAATTCAAACCCACGACCTTCTTGACCAGCGCCGCCATCGGTAGCGCGGCAACGCTGGGATATGTCGTCGTCCAGTATTTGCCCTGCGCAGCATTGGCGGGGCTGAAGCTGCGGGTTTCTCCCGCCAGCAAAGGCAGCCAATACCGCGCCGCAGGCCATGTCAGCAAAGGCGCCAGCGGGTTGTTGACGCCAAAATTGGGCGAGACCATCACGATACCCGCGACGTCCTCCATCAACGCCTCATCCAGCGCTGCCGCCGCCGCCAGCGTACCACCTGTCGATGTGGACAGGATCAAGACCTTCGATCCAACCTTGCGCGCCACCGCCAGCGCCTCGGCGACATCATGCATCCATGCCGCGACGGTCGCCTCGGCCATCACCGCACCGGCCCGCCCGTGGCCCTTGAGCCGGGTCAGCACCAGATTGGCCCCCAGCGCTTGCGCGACCGCATCCGGTACCGGACGGATTTCTTGGGCCGTGGCAGAAAACCCGTGCAGATAGACCACCGACCACGGCGCCGCCGACTTGTCCGCCTTGACCCAAACCACCTGCTTCTCGACGCCTGCGGTGATGTCATCAAAACGCGCCTCTTGCGTCGCGAGATAGGTGTCTACGCCTCCCTCCAAGACCGTCTCATCAAATCGCGTTGACAGATCGGCATCTTCATAGGGACCAAAAACCCACAACGCCGCGACCAGCACGGCAAAGATCAGCATCATAAAACCGAGGAGCTTGAGAGAGTGCCTCATCGGCTTGCGTTTAAGACGTCGTTTACCGCTGCCAGGATCAGATCAAGGCAGACCCCGTCGGAAAAACGATGGTCGGCGTCTTTGACCAAATTCAGGCGCATATCGGGTCCGCTGGCATGTTCGAGCAACCGGACAGCCGTGCTCACGCTCACAGCAGTATCGGCAGTGCCTTGCAGAAAGCGCACCGGAAACGGCAGATCAAGCGGGGTGCGCAGCACCAGATTGTTGCGGCCGTCCTCGATCATCCGCTGGGTAATGATGTAGGGCTCCATATAGTCCGACGGCAGCTCAACTTGTCCGGTCTGCGCCAGCGTGGCCTTTTGCGCTTCGGTGAAACTGGCCCAGTAGCCGTCTTCGGTGAAATCGGGGGCCGCGGCGATGGTGACAAGGCCCGCAATGCGTTGGGGTTGGGCGCGGGCCAACAGCAAGGCCTGCCATCCGCCCATGGAAGAGCCAACGGGCATGATCGGCCCTTGGGTCAGCTCTGCGACTGCGGCGGCGGTGTCTTCGGCCCAATCACCAATGCAGCCCTCGGTAAAGCTGCCCGAGGACTCGCCGTGCCCCGAGTAATCAAAGCGCAAAAACGCCCGCCCCTCAGCCCGCGCCCATTCCTCCAGAAACACCGCCTTGGTGCCCATCATATCGGACTTGAGCCCGCCCAGAAACACGATGCAGGGGCCAGCCCCCTCACTCAGGTGATAGGCGAGCCGCCGCCCCTTGGGTGTTTCCAGAAACTTGCTTTGGCTCATCAGAGGCCCCCTGTTTTATCCGATCATCGGAATTTCACGCCGTAAGGGCAACGCCGGAATGACATGACGGAACCTGCGTCCCGCCCTGCGACAAGAAGCGCGCAGCTTAGCCGCTGACGTAAGGTGACTTAACGGGGCGGTAAAAAATCTTTTGATTGTGCAACCGCCCCAGCAGATCATCAATCTGGCGCAGCGGGTCGGAGGCGGCTTTGGCAGGCAACATTGCCGATGTGCCCTCCATCCGCTCCAGCGACAACTCGCGCTTGGTCACGTGCAGAGCAGCCTCGATCAGGTCGATATCGCTGATCGTCAGATCAAAACTCTTGTTATGCTTTGGCATGGGTCTTCTCCTGAAAAGGATGTGTCATGATAGATGCGCGGTCTTTTGGATCATATCAACCGGCATGCTCTACTTCGGGCAAATAATACGCGACGCCACTGGCCGCCAGTGCCATGAGCATAAAGACCACCAAAGTCGCTTGTGGCGAGATTAACGCAGCCCCGCCGCCAATCGCGCCGGCCACCAGCAGCAGCACCCCGATGACGGTATTGGCCACTGCCGCATAGGCGGCGCGTTGGTCCGGTGGGGCCATATCAACCAGATATGTAGAGCGCCCCTGCCGCACCCCGTGATAGGCCACCACCAACACAAAGAGCACCAGCGGCATTGCCCAAAGCGTCGTCGCCAACCCCAACGCCCACAGCGCCAATGCCCCCGCCAGCGCCGCCGCGCCAACCAGCCCCGTCAGGATCAGAACACGTCGGCTGGAGCGGTCCGACAGCCGCCCCCAGACATAAGAGCTGACCAGCGATGAGAGCGACGAGGCCAGCACCAAGGCACCAAGCCGCCCCAAGGTGCCCTCGCCCCCCTGTCCGGCCAGCACTACCAGATAGGGCGGCGCCAGCGCGGTGGAGACCAAAAGCCCGCGGGTCACAATAAACCTCTGCAAAGGTCCGTTGCCTTTCAGGATCGCAAAGCTGGCAGGGCTGCGGCTCTCCGCGCGGCTCGGCTCCTCTTCCAATGTGGAGAAGAGCAGCGCCGCGCCACCCCAAAGGCAGGCGGCCAGAAGCAACGCGATCACAACCACGCCACGGCTTTGCATCATGCCTGACATCAGGATTACCGCAAAGATCAGCACGCCGACCGACCCGACCGAACCCGCCAAGCCGGTAACGGAGCCGCGTCGCGCCTTACCGACGGTCTTGCCCAAGATATCCTTGTAGGACACCGAACAGGCAGCCCGGCACAGGGCCAACAACGCCAGCGCAGCGCAGATGGCAACGCCCGCGGCAACCCCCTCCAGCGTCAGCGCGGAGACCGCGATCAGTGCCGCCGCCACGCCCTGCCCGGCGCTGCCCCAAACCCACGCCCATTTGCGATGCCGCATTGCCTGCACCGCGCCCGCCAGCGGCATCTGCGGCAGCAGTGCGCCCGCCTCGCGGATCGGCACCAAAGCTCCCGCAAACACCGCAGGCGCGCCAAGCGCTGTCAACAGCCACGCCAGCACCAGCTTGGGGTCGATCAGCCCATCGGCGACCTTAGTCATGCTCAGCGACACAATATGGCGCATACCATTTCGGGCCTCGGCCGTCGCGGCACCGGCGCTCAGATCATCTGGCGTATCCGTCCGGCCCGAAATCTTATCAAAAAGTGCTGCGGCGCGGGCGTCATTCATCTGTGGTTAATCCTTCAAAGCTAGCTATAGCTAGAACGGCACCGGCATTGCGCAACTGCCCGAGGCCCGCAGCCGATTGACAACTGTGCCAAGCGCGGCCACATATCGCGCCATAACCCGCAACCGGGCGTTCAGTGGGCGCCAAACCGACGAGGAGCCGATATGGCCCAGATCTCCCTCACCCTTCCCGATGGCAACGCACGGTCCTACGAGGCCGGTATCACCGCTGGTGAGGTCGCCGCCGACATCTCTACCTCGCTCGCCAAAAAGGCGATCAGCGCGACCGTCAACGGCACGCACCACGATCTGGCTTGGCCGATTGAGAACGACGCCGATATCGCAATTCATACCATGGCTGACGAAGCACAGGCTAACGAGCTGGTGCGCCATGATCTGGCACATATCATGGCCCGCGCCGTGCAGGACATCTGGCCCGATACGCGCGTCACCATCGGTCCCGTGATCAAAGACGGCTGGTACTATGATTTCGACCGCAAGGAGCCTTTCACTCCCGAAGACCTCGGATTGATCGAAAAGAAGATGAAAGAGATCATCAACAAGCGCGATCCCGTCCGCACCGAGGTTTGGGACCGTGCCCGCGCGATCAAGCATTACGAAGATTTGGGCGAGCCTTATAAGGTCGAGTTGATCGACAGCATTCCCGGCGACGAGCCGCTGCGCATGTACTGGCATGGCGACTGGCAAGACCTCTGCCGTGGTCCGCACCTGCAACACACCGGCCAAGTGCCCGGCGATGCCTTCAAGCTGATGTCGATCGCCGGTGCCTATTGGCGCGGCGACAGTAGCCGCGCGATGTTGCAACGCATCTATGGTGTGGCCTTCACCGGCAAGGAAAAGCTGCGCGCGCATCTCAACATGCTCGAAGAAGCTGCCAAACGCGACCACCGCAAGCTGGGTCGCGAGATGGACCTCTACCACATGCAGGAAGAGGCCCCCGGTCAGGTGTTCTGGCATCCAAACGGCTGGCTGATTTACACCCAGTTGCAGGATTACATGCGCCGCCAACAGCGCAAAGGCGGCTATGTCGAGGTGAACACCCCGCAGGTCGTCGACCGCAAGCTCTGGGTCGCCTCCGGGCACTGGGAAAAATACCAAGACCACATGTTCATCGTTGAAGTCGACGAAGAGCATGCCCGTGAAAAGGCCGTTAACGCGCTCAAGCCGATGAATTGCCCCTGCCATGTGCAGATTTTCAATCAAGGGCTGAAGTCATATCGCGATCTGCCGCTGCGGATGGCCGAATTCGGCTCATGCAACCGCTATGAGCCCTCCGGCGCGCTGCACGGCATCATGCGCGTGCGCGGATTTACCCAAGACGATGGCCATATCTTCTGCGCCGAAGACCAGATCGAAGTCGAAACCGCCAAGTTCATCGAGTTCTTGAGCGAGGTTTACCGCGACCTTGGCTTTGAAAACTTCAAAGTGAAGTTTTCCGACCGCCCTGAAAAGCGTTCCGGCTCGGATGAGGTTTGGGACAAGGCCGAAGCTGCCTTGCTCTCGGCCACCCGCGCCGCCGGGATCGAGTCCGAATTGAACCCCGGTGAAGGTGCGTTCTATGGCCCCAAGCTGGAATTCGTGCTGACCGATGCCATCGGCCGCGACTGGCAGTGTGGCACCCATCAAGTTGATTTCGTCCTGCCCGAGCGGCTCGATGCGACCTATATCGGCGCGGACGGTGGCAAGCACCGCCCCGTAATGCTGCACCGCGCGACCTTGGGCAGCTTTGAGCGTTTCATTGGCATTCTGATCGAAGAACACGCAGGCAAGTTGCCGTTCTGGCTCGCGCCGCGGCAGGTTGTGGTGGCCTCAATTACATCCGAGGCGGATGAGTATGTCTATGAGGTTGTCGAGACCTTGAAGGCCGCTGGCGTGCGGGCCGAGGCAGACGTGCGCAACGAGAAAATCAATTACAAGGTCCGCGAACATTCGGTCGGCAAGGTGCCAGTCATTCTGGCGGTCGGTGCGCGCGAAGTTGAGGAAAAGACCGTATCAGTGCGACGCTTGGGCGAGAAACAAACTTCGGTACAAGCTCTTGTGGACGTGACCGCTGCCTTAGGCGCCGAGGCAACGCCGCCTGATCTGCGCTGATAACTCTGTAACAATCGCCATCGCACAGCGCCCACGGCAGTGCGATGGCCGCTGAAATGTAACAAAACAACACTGATTTCCGCAGAAATCCGATGTTATGTTGCGAAAAGAGCCGCGTTTCCTGACAGGATCGTGACACACCTGCTCGTGTATGGTGCTACACTCAACACCAGTGCATGATCTTATTAACCGCTCGATTAAATGATCTTTCAAAGGGGAGAAGATAATGTCTAACACAATGAAAGCCGTTGCCATTGCCAGCGCGGTCGCCGCCGCGCTCAGCGCCCAGACCAACGTGGCGCATGCCGCATCCAAAGAGAAATGCTTTGGCGTTTCTTTGGCTGGCGCCAACGATTGCGCTGCCGGTCCCGGGACAACTTGCGCAGGCACGTCCGTCACCGATTACCAGGGCAACGCTTGGACGCTGGTTGACGCTGGTACCTGCGCCGAAATCGATCTGCCCAAGATGGCGGACGGGACCGACCGCCAAGGTGCACTTGAAGCACTCGACCGCGACCTGCCAGCATAACTGCTAAACGCTGCGGCTCACCGCCAAAGCGTTAGCTAAAATAGACCGGAGGGCATGAGATGGACGGATCACACCGCGCATTTGATCGTCTGCCCCATGCCCCCGGCATCGGATACAAACCTCAGCATTTTAACGCGTTACGCGCCGACCCTCATCCGGTTGAATGGATCGAGGTCCACGCCGAGAATTACATGGGCGATGGCGGCAGGCCGCTCGCGCAGCTCTCAGCGCTCTCCGAACAATTTCCGCTGTCTATCCATGGTGTCGGGCTGTCAATCGGCGGCGAAGGCCCCTTGGACACCGACCACCTCGCACGGCTGAAAAAGCTCTGCGATTGGGCAAAGCCTGCAAGCTTTTCAGAACACCTGGCATGGTCGACCCATGGATCAGAGTTTTTGAATGACCTTTTACCCCTGCCGTATACCGAAGCCACTTTGGCAAGGGTTGCGGCCCAAATCGACCAGTTACAATCCACACTGAACCGCCGCATCTTGCTGGAAAACCCGTCAAGCTACCTCGCATTTGAAGAATCAGACTTATCCGAAACCGACTTTTTGACGGAACTTGCCCACCGCACCTCCTGTGGTTTCTTGCTGGATGTGAACAATGTCTTCGTTTCCTCCACAAATCTTGGCTATGAGCCGCTGGCTTATCTGCGCGCCTTCCCGACAGAGCATGTGGGTGAGATACACGTCGGTGGCCACGACGCCGATCATGATGATCAAGGCGCCCCGCTCCTCATCGACAGTCATGGCACACCCGTGGACAACCAAGTTTGGCAGCTGCTCGGCGAAACACTCGCGCTCACGGGTCCGAAGCCCGTTCTGGTAGAATGGGACAATGACGTGCCGGATTGGGCAGTCTTGCGCGCCGAAGCTGCGCGCGTTGCTGCTTTGTTACCCGCATGACCAGCCAGCGCGCGTTCAGAGAAGCGCTTCTGAACCCGGCCACGCCAGTGCCTGACGGGCTTTGCGATGGCAAAGGGCAATCCGCTGGGCGCCGCTATGCCGTCTACCGCAACAATGTCACTGTCTCGCTGAAGGAGGCGATGGTCACTGCCTTCCCGCTCGTGCGCAAGCTTATCGGTAGGCAACTGTTTGACCAGCTCGCCACCGAATTCGTTCGTGCGCACCCCCCTCGCACACCACTGATGATGGCCTATGGCGCTGAGCTTCCGCGATTTGTGGAAAATGCACCGACCTTTAAGCACATCGGTTACCTCGGTGACGCTGCCCGATTAGATCTGGCGATGCGCGCGTCCTACCATGCTGCCGATGCCGATCCGTTGACCGCCGCTGCCTTGTCGGAGATGGAGCCCGAGGATTTGTGGCAAAGCCACTTTAAGCTAGCTCCCGCGACCAGGATACTTCGCTCGCCTTGGCCCCTGTTTGATATCTGGCAGTACAACATGGTTCCTGACGCCCCCAAACCACAGCCTGTGCAGCAAGACGTTTTGATCACTCGGATCGATTTTGATCCCGCCCCCCTAGCCTTGCCAGCGGGAGGGGCTGACTGGCTGGCCGCACTGGATGCGGGCACTCCCTTCGGCGCAGCAAATGACCTGATATTCGGGTGCGTTCCCGAGTTTGACCTCGCGGCCTGCCTGACCTTAGCCCTGACCGCACAGGCCCTTATTTCGCCGTCTTCAAAGGAACCAAAATGAACGCTATTTTAACCGGTTACAGGACATCTGTCCGCCTGATCGAAGCGACTGACTGGCTTTTGCCGACCCTAGCGCGGCTTGCCTTCGCAAGCGTTCTATTGATCTATTTCTGGAATTCCGGACTGACCAAACTTGGCGACGGTATTTCTGGCCTCTGGACTCCATCCGCAGGCGCCTACGCCCAGATATTCCCTCGCGCGTTCGAGGCAGTCGGCTATGATACCGACGCCTTTGGTTTTTATCACCATGCGGTTGTGGTGGCCGGAACTTGGGCGGAGTTTGTTTTGCCTGCGCTGATCCTCGTCGGACTGATGACCCGCATCGCGGCATTCGCGATGATCGGGTTTATTGTGGTGCAATCGCTCACGGACATTTATGGCCATGCCGCTGCTGCGGGCGCATGGTTTGATCGGTTTGCCGATGCCCCCGTGCTTGATCAACGGGCCCTTTGGATATTGCTGCTTATCGTGCTGGTAATTAAAGGTGCAGGGCCGTTTTCCTTTGATCGTGCGTTAAAATCTATTAACGCCTGATTTTAAGAGCATTTCTCAGGCACCTATCGCCGCGAGTTCGGCCTGCACCGCAGGGGACCAACCGAGAAACAGTTGTGCGTCGACAGCGATCAACGGTCTCTTCATCAAAGCGGGATGTTGCTGCAATAGCGCCAGCGGCGCTGCGCCGCGTTGCTCGACACCCAGCTCACGCCAAGTCGTGGAGCGGGTGTTGACCAGCGCGTCTCCAAACGTAGCCAATGCACTTGCCAGCACTCCCTCCGGCACCCCTTCGGCGCGGACATCGACCAAGCGAGCATCAGGCAGCGCCTTCATCGCCTTGCGACAGGAATCGCAGTTCTTCAGACCATAGATCAAAATACTGTTTTTGTTCATAAATCCCGCCTCATCCGCAATAATTGCACGCTATCTATGTCATAGATTAATTGCGCGCGCCGATTTTCTTGATTTTTCAACGAACAGCACAATCTTTTCAAGTGCAGGGCGTGTTCGGCATTCACGCAGCGCTTTGCCCCGACGCGCGGCACGGGTGTTTTAAACGTAAGAGGAGGCACGGACATTATGCCAACAGGCACCGTGAAGTGGTTTAATACCACAAAAGGCTATGGATTTATTGCACCTGATAACGACGGCAACGACATTTTCGTCCATATTTCTGCTGTCGAACAATCGGGCCTGACAGGGCTAGCCGATGACCAGAAAGTGGCGTTTGAGTTGTCCGAAGGGCGCGATGGCCGCCAACTGGCGAGCGAACTGAAAGCTTTATGAGATCATATAAATCCGGCGCGCTCCCTGCGCCGGACACTTTCGGGCTAACTATCCGATATCAGTCGTAGGTGCAGCCTTTGGTGCCGACTGGGCAACTGGCACGCTCAACGACTCTGGCATGTTTTATGTGCTTCACGCGCTTCACCACTTTGCGCGGCTTGGCTACCGGATGGGCCAGCGCTTGCTGATAGCTCATGTTTTGATTGGGTTTCCCACAGCAGATTACGCCGCTGATCGTAATCGGCTGAAAGCCTGCAGGGCAGAAATTTGCGCCTGCTGAATAGGGGTAAATCTTGGCCTCGGCCGCAACGGCGGCGGGCATCAGCGTTGCCATCATCAGGCCTGCGCCGGCCATCGCTCCTGTCAAAAGTCGCATAAATCCCTCGTGCATTTAATTTCACCGCATTTTATAGATATCAGCTTTGACCAGACCAGCCCGTCAAGTCCAGCTTTTTCTTACGATGTGGCAAGGGGTTGAGACGCCGACTTAACCCAGATGGGCGGGCAATCGGGCATAGCCATGAAACCTGATGCGTCCGCCGCCCTGCCTTTGCGAGCCAAGCGAATACTTGGGAAAACGGGCTAGAAATCTTTGTAGGGCTATTCGGCCTTCCATGCGCGCCAAGGTCAGACCGACGCAAACATGCGGTCCGCCCGCAAAAGCCAGATGGCGGTTTGGATGGCGGGCGATATCAAATTTTTCAGCCGTCTCAAAAACGTCCGGATCGCGGTTGGCCGCGCCGATGCACAAATGCAAGTTGGTGCCTGCGGCGATCTCTACCCCGCCGATTGTAACCGGCGCCGTGGTCTCGCGATTGCCAAACTGGTTTGGAGAGCGAAACCGCAGAACCTCCTCCACTGCCTTGGGCAACAGCGCCGGATCGGCCAGTAGTTTTTGTTTCTGCTCGTCATGGTCGTGCATCAGAGCGAGGCTGCTGCCGATCAGGTTCGTAGTGGTTTCATGCCCCGCGTTAAGGATGAATATACAGTTCTGTATCAACTCGATTTCGGAGAGTTTGCCGCCGTCGTCTCCGTCGATTAGCCGGGTCAGAACATCCGTTTCCGGATCGCCGCGTTTCACCCTCCGGCGGGCTATAAGATCTTGCAAATAGGCTTTAAACTCCGACACAGCTTTATGCCCGAGCGCCAATTCTTCAGCACCGAGAGTTGGCTCCAGCGCGCCCAATATGGCCAGTGACCAATCGCGCAGCGGCCCGCGTTCCTCCATCGGTACGTCCAGCAGATTGCCGATAATCTGGATCGGGATCAGACTGGCAAAATCCTCGATCAGGTCAGGATTTTCGGGAATCTGATCCAGCAGATGATCAACCGTGTTAATCAATCCCGGCTCCATCCGCGCCAGCGCTTTTGGCGTCAGGGCCGAGGTCATGATCCGCCTAACCCGCGTGTGCAAGGGCGGGTCGTTAAACACCAACGAGGTCGTGTGATGCTCAAAAAGCGGCGAGCCTTCACCGAACTTCGGCGCGAATGCCTTCTTCTTGTCGGAAATGTAAAGCGTCGTATCACGGTAAATCGCGTTGAGGTCAGCATGTTTGCAGATCAATACCGACCCGTCCGGCTGTCTTAAAACTGGCGACACCGCCAGCAGGTCATCATAGTGCGGGAAAGGATTTTCTACAAAACCGTCTGGAGGATTTGACAGATCGAACATGTGGCTTTTTCCATCAGATTACAAAAGATTGTCCCTACGTTCTGGGCGCCATCTACATCGGGGTGAATGTTTCATAACTCGCCAGCTTTGTATACTTATCCCCTCTTTTCGGTGGGACATCAGGCACATGTCAGGCTGGAATATTAACGATATTCACGCCGTCTATGCAGTCGCGTGCCAGATCGACCAGATGTGCGTGATGGGTAAAGAGAATGGCCTGCCCCGTCTCGCCGATACCTGCGCAAAGCTTGAGTGCGGCGCGGGCGCGGGTGTCGTCGAAGGTCTCCATAATGTCATCTAGGATCATTGGCAGCGGCCCTAAATCGCGGGCGAAACTGCGGTATCCTGCAAGCCGGAGCGCAAAATACAGCTGCCCCATGGTCCCCGTCGACATCTGCTCAACAGGAACAGTGGTGCCACCTGGCTGCACGCCGACCAGTTTTTCGCCCTCGGTTCGGCTCCAGACATCGACGCCGGACCAAGCGGGCGTGGTCATGCTGACAAAAGCCGCTTCGACATCTTGCAACATGCTGCTGCGCCGCTCCGTCGCCAAACTGCGCAGGGCACCACGGGCAGCTAAAACACCCAGCCGCGCCACCATCGCTTGACGCGCGCCATCGCGTAATTCCTCGCGGATCGTTGCCTGTTCTGTCGCCAAATCGCTCCGGTCAGCGGCGTTGAATGCATCGTCATAGAGCCGCTGTGCATCGCGCAGCGCACCGAGGGCGGTATCGCGAATGTTCTGGGCATCGGTGACGTTCTGCTCCAATTCGGTGGCGCGGGCAGCGTCTGGTAGCAGGGCAAGTTCAGCCTCGAACAGCCCCTCGTCAACGCCTTCACGGGCCTTTATCCTCTCGCGGTCGGCGGCGTCTTTGGCAGCTCGCAAGCGATCCCGAGCAAGCAATTGAAGAACCCTATCGGCAGGCCCGAGATCTGAAGCATCCTGCCCGTCAAAACGCGCCGAAAGCTCTTTTTCTGCGGCGTCCAAATCCGCTTTGGCGCGGGTTCGCAGCCTCGTTGCCTCTGCTTTGCGAGCGATAGCCTGAGCGCGCAATTCGTCAGCCCGCAATGCGGCCGAGAGCTGTAGCCGCGCGTTTGCAACTGTATCGACCGGCGTGGCCCTCGCCTCTTCCTCCGAGGCTCCGGTGAGCCGCGCCAAGCGCTCCGCCCCCTCCACAAGCGCCGCAACTGCTTGATCCAGCGCTTCAATCCGCGCCGAGAGTTTCTGCTCATCGGACCAAAGCTCGCGCAGGTGGCGCAGGTGCGGCAGGGCCTCTTGGACCCCATCGAGGGTCCGATCGGCCAACGGCAGGCCAGCGGTCAGGCTTGCAAGTTGCTGCAATGCAGCTTCGCTCTGGGTCCGGCACTCTTGCGCTTCTTCCGATAATGCGGCGCGCGCCTTTTCATCGTCTTGCCACTTGCCCCACGCCTTCCGCTCGGTATCCTCCAACGTCAGCATTCGCTGCACCTGCGCAGACAGATCACCCAGAGCTGGATCAAGGCCGACAGAGGCTGCGATAGCCGCCAACTTCTCGCGCGCTGTCTGCTCTTTTTCAATCTGTCGGTTCAAATCCTCTTGCGCGTTTGTCACGTCTGCGTCTGCATTAGCGGCATCAAGCAGCGACTGAAGGCGCGGCGCGAAAGCCGAGGGCAGCGACCCCTCTAGCAATCCGAGCGTATGGGCATGCCCCGCGCAGGCCTTCTTCTCCTGTTCACGCTGCGCCGACTGGTCGCTTTGACGCTGGCGCGCTGTCTCATATCGGGCCTTGCCGATATTCATTTGGGTTTGGGCAGTTGCCAACCGCTGCCGGGCTTCGGTACCTGTCAGATAGTGGGCGCGGGCGCCATCATCAGCATCCAGGGCGGTCTCAAAGTCTTTGGCGGTAACCCCAGTCATGTCACCAATGTGGCGTTGCCACGCCATGTCGCGAGCGCGGCGCGTGCGTTCTGTCTCCGCCACATCCACAGCGTCCGGCGCGGCCTCCTGCGCCGCAAAGCTCGCTGTGAATTCGGCAAGCTCTGAGGCGCGGAGATCAAGCTCTTTATCAGCCGCAGCGCAGTCCGCTTGAGCGGCCGACCAATTCCGCGCAGCCTCCTCCAGCGTTTCACGCGCTGGCAAGCCCGGCTCTGTCAAGCTGCGCCAAGTGTCTGACAACACGGCAGTAACCTTGGTCAAACGTGCGGCAGCTTGTTCACACGCCGATTGGACTGGCGACAGATTTGACACCGCCTGCCATTGGTCAAACGCCGCACGCAACGCTGTAAGGTCTTGCGGTGCCTTAGGGGGGGCGCCGCGCTGCTGCTCCCCCCGTTCGACAGCCTCACGTGCGGCCTTGGCTGCAAGCTCTGCTGTCAGGCAATCTTGAGCGGCACGCGCAAGGCTTTCAAGACTATGCGCGTCAAGCACGAGCAATGAGGCCCGTACATCCGGCACCGACAGGTCTGCCAGTACTTCGTTAATTTCCCGTGTAAGCCTTTCATGATCTTCGCTCCGACGCAGAAGATCGGCCTGCGCTGTGGTGGCTCTGCCCATCAGCGGCGCACCATCAATCAAAAGATCATCAAGCCTTTCTAGCTCCGCCGCCAAAGCAGGCATTGACGGGTCCGCCGGTTGCTCTGCGATGACCGCTTCTTGATCTTCGATTTCCTGCGCCTTCTCAGCAATACGCGTCTGAAGCGCGGCAATTTTTTCAATCAGCGCCGAGACCCGTTCTGCTGTCCCTTGGGGTAAAACCGGTCCCTCGGGAAGGTCCTGCAAGGCGTTGCATAGACCATCGATTTCGTCGGTGCGCTCATACCAGATTTGCGCCGCCTTCTGCGCTATCAGCCGCCGATGCGACTCGCTCCATGCAGCGTTTGCGGCTTTGAACTCTGCCTGTGCCGATTCCCGCGCTTTGCGCAGAGCAGCCTCCCGCTCGGTGGTTAAACGGTCCGCTCGCAGAGCATGGTTGATCTCTTTCAACCGATCGGCACCGATCTTTAGCACTGTCGTGCGGCCATGTTTCTTATGAAATTTGTCTGCCCGCGCTGACAGCAGATCAAGTGTTTTGGACATGCCTGTCAGGCCCGAAATGCCCGCATGGAGCAATTGCCCCAAATCACCTTGCGCGCCAGCAATTCGCTCGCCGCCCTCACGCAGCCCTTTATCATTAAGCGAAAACCGCTCCTCATAGGCGTCGCGCGTCACGCCGTGTAACGCCCCAGCCAGCATCGCCTCGTCCAAGGGGCGGTCTTGTGCATCGACCAGTGACTGGCTGCGCTTGCCATTTCGGCGCAGCACCACAGCACCCCGCCCGGGCAGATCCAGCTCGCCGCCGACCAACAGATCGCTACGCTCGAACCGGAAGGCATAGGGATGCGCGCCCGCTTTCATCCCGTAAAGCAGCTCGAGAAATCCGTGGAACGCCGTGGACTTGCCCGCCTCGTTCGGACCAAAGACGACTGTCACATCTGCAGCGCCTCCAGTCGGGCGGGGAAATGCGATTTCAGCGTCCTTAAAGCGGCCATAGCGCAAAAGATCGAGCCTGTTCAGCCTCATTGGGCACCCGCGCTATGCATCACCATCTGGACCTCGGCGATGGCCTCTTCGAGCAGTTCATCCAGAGCATCGTCATCAAGGGTATCGGCAATGTCGGCGGGCATGGACGTTCGCAGATCGGACATCAACTCCAAGGCGGACTGCCGAAAGCCTTCCTCGCCAAGCTCGGCCCGCATCAGCCGCAGCAGATCATCGGTTTCTTCAGTAGTGTCTTGCGGTGGAGGGGAAAGTTTAATTTTGTCGAGAAACACACCGTCAATCTCTTCGAGGACCTCTGTCGCAAGGGCGGACAGCATTTCGGTATCAAGGCGGTCCGAAATCACGCGCAGGCGTACGGCGGTATCCTGCTCCGGCACACGGGCGGCCAGAAATGCGCTGCGCAGGTGCTGTAGAACCTGTTGCTGGTCTTCACTCGCGACCAGATCCAGTTTCGTCTCGATAAACCGCAACCGCCCGATCGCGCGGCGCTCAATCTCCGCCGCACCTTCGCCCAGCGTCGCCAGAACAACGGTACCGCCCCTGCTTTCCCCAAAATGCCGGGGTTGCGGAATGCCGGGCATTACCGCGACCACTGGCCCGTCGACCCGCTCGAACGGCATATGGATATGACCCAGACACCACAGATCAAAGCCATGCGCCATCAGGTCACGCTCGGCGCAAGGGGCATAGACATCATGCCCTTCCGACCCGTCGAGCGAGGTATGCATCAAGCCGATGTTGCGTTTTCCCGCCACGGGTTGCGGATAATCGGGCAGAAAGCTTTTCGGCGCATGGGCCTTGTCGAAG
The DNA here is from genome assembly GCF_900112755.1 of Sulfitobacter brevis. Lineage (GTDB taxonomy): Bacteria > Pseudomonadota > Alphaproteobacteria > Rhodobacterales > Rhodobacteraceae > Sulfitobacter > Sulfitobacter brevis. The sequence continues at coordinate 227,311 of NZ_FOMW01000007.1, forward strand.
GAAAGCCCATGAAACGCGGCGCCGGCGATCTCGACGGTCGGCGTGCCCTTGTGTAGCAGGTGGATATCGGGGCCCAGCGCCCCGTGGGCCGCATGGTCCAGCAGCGCATCATGGTTGCCGCGGATCAGCACGGTCGGCACGCCCGCCTCTGCCGCCCGCGTCAATTGCGCGATCAAAAAGGCGCGGGACCGCAGATCGGGGTGATCGATATCAAAGATGTCGCCCGCCAGAACCAAAGCATCGACCCGCTCGGAAATTGCGAGGTCAACGATGGCCGCAAAGGTATCGCGGCTGGCCTGTTTCAGCTTGTCGCCGAGATCAGGATTGCGCAAGGCGACTGACCGGATAGGTGAGCCGAGGTGAATGTCTGCCGTGATCAGTAAACGCATCTCGCCCTCCGTTTCCTATCGCCGCGCGGTTGAGGGCGGCCGTATTCTTCCGGCCGCCTGACCTGTCTTCATGGTTGCGATTTACGCCAGCACGCCCTGAAACTCGCGCCATTCGCCTTTGCTCATGCCGCTGTTTTCCTGCGTGACCTCTTCGCCTTTCAGCATCCGGCGCACGCAATCCAGCGCTTTGCCCGAAAGCGTGGCACCGCCAAGGCGGTAGTCTTCGAATGCGGCATAGGCGGCTGGCACCCAATCGGCCACGACCTTGCAGATCGCATCGGCATAGACGCGGATTTCGTATTGCGCATGGGCATCGGCGCGCAAGCGCAGGAAGTGAAACAGGTTGTGCAGATCGACCTTCCAGTACCACTGCGTATAGATGTTCGAGGGCAGGTTCATCCGCGCCAACTCGCGGGCCAACCCGTCTTGGGCCTCGCCGTCGGGGCCGGTTTCGCCGATCATCGCCTCGTAGTTGTCATAGGCGCGGTTAGAATCCGACTTGAGGATTTCCAGCACGCGGGCGGCCTCGGCGCCTTCCAGCACGCCGCCCCTGCCCTGATTGTTCACGACCGATTGCGCGTTCACATGTTCGGGCGCGGGAATGTAGAACTCCCGGTCGAGGATCGAATAGCGTGCCGAGTATTCGTTGACGTTGGCGGTCCGGTGACGGATCCACTGGCGCGCGACAAACACCGGCAGTTTGACGTGCAGCTTGATTTCGCACATCTCGAATGGCGTGGAGTGCCAGTGCCGCATCAGATAGCGGATCAGCCCCTCGTCGTTCTGCACCGATTTGGTACCCTTGCCGTAAGAGACCCGTGCCGCCTGACAGATCGCCGCATCATCGCCCATATAATCGATAACCCGCACGAAGCCGTGGTCCAGCACGTCGATCGCTTTGTAAAGATGGCCTTCCATCCCTTCGGAAACCGCACGCAAGGTCTGGGACGGCTGGCTGCGCAGTGCATCGATTTCGGATTGTTGATCAGCAGAAAGGGGCATGGCGGCGGTCCTTGGATAAGCGTTCTTCAGCATGGATTCGCCGCCGACTATATCTGCGCCTCTGCCCTGCTGAAACCGCGATATGCGGTATTGTTTTTGAACAACGTCGAGAAACTTATTTCCTGAAGCATCGGCAAAGAGTTGACAATGCGACCTCATTTTCGAAACTGTCAGTTAAAATATAAAGCGCATAGGCAGGCAAGCATGAAACTTAATTTGGTGGGGCTATTGCTCTGTACCGTTCTCGCAGGTTGTGGAGGCACCGCCCCGTTTGGCGAAAAAGAAGAGTCCACGGATACCGGCACGACCGATCCGGATGCGAACGGTGGCACGATCGAAAGCGACCGCACCGTTCCCCCGGGAACCGCTTCGCCGCAGCCTTCATCTACGATTTTCCGCAAGGAACCCGAGAGCCCAACCGGCAATGGCTTTGCCCAGAACATTCGCTACGATTCAGTTAATGACACCTTTGCCGTGGACAACCTGCCTTTTGATGGCGGCGCGGACACACCATACCAGCGCGGGGACGCCGTCAGCAGTTTTGGCACCTACGCAGTTTACGAAGCATTGAGACAGTACCCCGACAGCGCCAATAACACCCCGATCAACCAATTTAGGCATCGGGCCATCTATGGTGTGAGCCGTAGTGGTGAGACCGAATTTGCCATCGTACGGACCGGCGCATATTCCGACTACGGATTTGGCGGTTTTGTTTATGAACGCAACGGGACCGTCACGCTGCCTACCAGCGGGCAAGCCATCTATAACGGTAGCGGCGCAGGCCTCAGAGACAGGGAAGGCAACGGCGGTTTGGAATATTCCACGTCGAACGTCCAGATTGCAATCGACTTCGATGACTTCGATGCGGCGACCGGCCGCTATGAAGGCGCTGTGGACGGCTTCTTGTTTGATCGCCGGGTCTTCAACCTTGAAGGTGAGGAAATCACCAACGACGTGCTAGGCCGGATCAACGCTGAAAACAACTCATCCCTCACAGCAATTCCGACAGCTGTTTTCACTGTGAAACCAAATGCACTGGACAAGAACGGCGAGATCGTCGGCGCGGTGACATCGCGCTTTAACAATAATGACGGCGATGTCGTCGCGTATGAGACGGGGCAATATTATGCCATCATCTCGGGCGAGCAAGCAGACGAGATCGTTGGCATTATTGTGACCGAAACAACAAGGGATCCGGTTGCCGATAAACTGCGCGATACAACCGGCTTCACGATCTACCGTGAAGCACAAAATTAAGGTTCAGCGGCTTGCAGGGGTTGCCGCACTCGCCATGGCGCTCGCTTTACCGGCGGGCGCCCAAACAACCCTAACCCCCGACACCATGCGTGGCGTGGCTGCCGAGGCTCTGCGGAACGGGGATCCGACCCGCGCCAAAACATATGCCGAAGCTTTGTTAAGGCGCGATCCAAAAGATCTTACTGCACATTTGATCCATGCACGCGCATTACGTGATTTGGGGCAATTGCCCCAAGCGCGACATGCGGCCTCAGTTGCTTGGCAAATGGCACAGACGGATGATCAGAGATACGCCGTCGCGCTGGTCACGGCCCAGATTTTATCGACCGCAGGTAAACGGACCCGCGCCCAGTTCTGGCTACGCCGTGCCGCGCACCATGCACCAAACGACCTGCTTCAGGCGCGCGCCGCCCGAGATTACAAATACGTTCAGCAACGCAATCCGTGGCACAGCAGTCTGTCATTTACCCTCGCGCCAAACTCCAACATCAACAATGGCAGTGCACGCGACAGATCCGAGCTTAACTACCTTGCTTCTAACATCGTTTTCGGTACGCCCGTTGAATATGTGCTTTCCGGAAACGCACGCGCGTTGTCGGGGTTCGAGATTGGCGGATCAGCCCGCACTCGCTACCGCTTTAAGGAAACAGCAACAACTGCGCATGACGCGACAATGTCGTTGTCCTACCGGACCTTCTTGCTGTCGGGCCCGGCGAAATCACAGGCAGCGAGCGTCGCCGGAAGTGATTTTGCGTTCGGCAACATCGCAGTCGGATACGGGTACCGCAAGCATAACCGGGACCGTAAGGGGGAGTTTACATTTGAAGCCGAGGGCGGACAAAGTTGGTACGGAGGAGCGCAATATGCCTCATACGCTAGGGTCGACTTCGGCCAAAGTTTTCGCCCAACCGCAGATCGCAGCTTTAACGCAGCGCTGAATCTGGAGCGTCACTTTGGTCAGGCGACACCTGATCTTGATAAAATCGGGCTTAAAGCAAATGTGACACAACGTCTTGCCTCAGGCGCCACAGCCTATTTCGGAGCTGCGTACGAAACCACATGGTCCCCTACCAGCAGTGATTCAGAGTACCAAGAAGTTGAAATTCGCGCGGGCTATGTACCCGGCGCACCCGTGATGGGCACACAGCTACAATTTGGGGTCGGCGTGGCGCGTCGCGAGTTCGATACATCGCGTCATTCCGCAAATGGGCGTCAAGAAAACCGGTACTTTGCCGATGTCACCGCCACTTTCAACAAGGTGGATTACTACGGGTTTAATCCTACTGTCACGTTGAGCGCTTCGCATACTCAAAGCAATGTGGGGCTGTATGATTTGAACCGCGTCGGTTTACGGGCCGGTTTTCACTCGGCGTTCTGATCCCACTACGTCCGCCTAATCATCCAAGAAGTGCTGGCAACACGTCGCCGACATGCTAGATTTAAGTCTGATTAAGCGGAAAGGATCGGCCAATGCCAATTAAATATCTCCATACAATGGTGCGCGTAAAAGACCTGGATAAATCCATCGCGTTTTTCGAACTACTGGGGTTGAAAGAACGCCGCCGGATGGAGAACGAGGGCGGGCGCTTTACCTTGGTCTTCCTGTGCCCTCCGGGGCAGGACGACGGCCACGCCGATGTTGAGCTGACCTATAACTGGGACGGCGATGACGCCCTGCCCAGCGACAGCCGCCATTTCGGGCATCTGGCCTATACCGTGGAAAATATCTACGAGACATGCCAGCACTTGCAAGACAATGGCATTACCATCAACCGCCCGCCGCGCGACGGATATATGGCGTTCGTGCGCAGCCCCGACAATGTCTCGGTTGAACTGCTGCAAGAAGGGGATCGGCTGGCGCCGGCGGAACCTTGGGCGAGCATGGAAAACACAGGCAGTTGGTAAACCGGACACTCCTTGCATGTACAATGGCGGTGGGCTTCGCAGGCTCCGCTGTTGCTGCGCAGGAGTGCCGTTTGGCTTTGCTGCTGGCGCTGGATGTTTCCAGTTCGGTTGACCCCGCAGAAGACCAGCTTCAGCGTGGCGGCACCGCCGCCGCGTTGATTTCTGCGGAGGTCGAGGCTGCGTTTTTTGCTGCTGACCAGCCTGTGGCACTGGCGGTTTACGAATGGTCAGGGCGCTACAACCAAGAAGTGGTCCTAGACTGGACGATGATCGATAGCCGCGCAAAACTGCTGCAGGCGGCAGAGGTCGTAGCAAAAAGCACGCGCAGACATAATGAGTTTCCCACTGCAATGGGCTATGCCCTGGGATTTGGCGCCGGATTGCTGGCGCAAGCCCCCGCCTGCCTGAGCCAGACCATCGACATCGCCGGAGATGGCCAGAACAACGAAGGTTTTTCCCCGCGCATTGCTTACAGAGAGTTTGGCTTTGACGGCGTTACCGTGAATGGCCTGGTGGTAAACGCCGCAGATTTCGAGGGCGAGGTTGGTTTGATCGCCTATTATCAATCCGAAGTGATCCACGGTCCGGGAGCTTTTATGATGATCGCCGAAGGTTTTGAAGATTTCGAGCGCGCCATGGGTCGCAAGCTTGTGCGCGAGTTAAGCCCCGCTGCGATCGGCGAGGTTTCCGGCACTTCCGGCGCGGCCGGATGATTCGCCGCCTCGCACTGATGGTCGCTTTGTTTGGCACGGGCACTGCCGCGGCCGCAGCCGAATGTCGGCAGGCCTTGGCGCTCGGGCTAGACGTATCTGGCTCTGTCGACGCGCGTGAATACCGTCTTCAGCTTGGCGGGTTGGCACAGGCACTGGCGATGCCATCGGTTCGCGAAAAGATGCTTTCGGACCTGCAAGCGCCGGTGATGATCATGGTATACGAGTGGTCAGGCGCTGCGGATCAGGCCATCATCGTGCCGTGGACCGCCATCAATGACGACCCCACAATCGATGCCCTCGTGGAAACCCTGCGCCAGACGACACGCCGTGCGTCGACCCCTGGCACTGCACTGGGCTCGGCCATGGCACTTGGAGCCGGATTTCTGGAGCAACAGTCTGCGTGCTGGAAACACACGCTGGATATCTCTGGTGACGGCACCTCCAACTTCGGCCCGCGCCCCCGCGATGTGCGCCAGACCCTCTCGGCTAAAACACTCACCATCAATGGGCTGGTGATCGGTACGCAGACCGCAAATATCGCTGACGTCCGTCAGACGGAGGTCGCCGCACTCGAAGCCTATTTCCGCGCCGAGGTGATATTGGGACCCGATGCGTTTGTGCAAACTGCGGCGGGTTTTAACGATTACGCCCGCGCAATGACCGAAAAACTTCTGAGGGAGGTGGACGGTATGGTATTAACCAAGCTCCAACCTCCCCATCGGGACGACTGAGTGATCGGGCTCAATAGATATAGCGGATCTGATCGCTCCAGTATCTTTCCATCCGCTTCAACGCGCCGGTAATCTCACCAACGCCATTTTGCCCCAGCACGCCTTTCTGCTCCAAACCGTCAGCATGGCGCGCGAAAAGCTCTTCCACGACCGAACGGATATAGCGGCCGTTTTCGGTGAGCCTGACCCGCACACTGCGCCGGTCAATCTCGCAGCGCTGGTGGTGCATAAAACCCATATCAACCAGCTTTTTCAGATTATAACTGACGTTGCTGCCTTGATAGTACCCACGACTTTTCAGCTCGCCAGCAGTCACTTCGTTGTCGCCGATATTGAACAGCAACAGCCCTTGAACCGCGTTGATCTCGATCACACCGACCCGCTCGAACTCGTCTTTTATCACGTCCAGCAAAAGCCGGTGTAATCGTTCTACCAGCGACAGGGCTTCAAGATAATCGATCATGAACCCCTGCTTGAGGGGGACAGCCCCGATTTTATCCTGAACGCTCATACCACTGCTCCAATTGATCTGATCTCATTGGAAACTGGACAAAAAATCGGAAGATTTCGTTAAAGCTGGTCGAGATAATTTGCTAACCGGTTTTTGCGGACGCCAGGCGGCTGCGGATATCGGCGATCAGCGGTTGGAATTCGGCCGGTGCGTCGGCCTGTCCGCTGACCCAAAGATAGAGATCATGGTCGTTTTCATCCAGCATCCGGTCATAGAGCGACAGATCGGCGTCAGACATACCGACCAGTGCTTGTCCGGCATAGGCACTCAGGATCAAATCCATCTCTTTTATGCCGCGCCGCATCGAGCGCATGTGCAGGCGCTTGATGCGGTGGGCAGGCAGTTCGTCAGACATTGTTAGATTCCTGCACCACGCCGCGCAGACGCTTTTCAAGCCGCCCGATCCGGGCCGCTTTTTGCAGCATTTCCGTGCGGATTTCGCGCATCTCTGCGAGAATTCCGGCAATATCGCTGTTGGAGTTCACAGCCGTGTCGGGCGCGGAAATCCCCTCGCCCTCGCCGTTGATCAACCACATCATCGAGACATTCAGCAACCCCGCCAGCATCGACAGACGGTTGGCACGCGGCTCGCTCAAATCATCTTCCCAGCCGCGCAAAGTCGCCAACCGCACGCCCAGCCGTTTTGCCAGCACTGCTTGCGTCATATCCGCCTGCTCACGCGCGGCGGCCACACGGTCACCAAAAGTCGCGGCGTCGGGGCCATACCAATTTGCGTCGTCATCCATCATCGTCATCTCCTGCTTGCGCGCGATCTTTCTTGATCGCGCCGGGGGTGCGCCCTATGAGTGTGCCCGCACACCTAACCAATCCGAGGCCCGAATGGAACTGCTCTCTGCGACGCTCGCGCGTGTCAAACCGTCACCCACAATCGCTGTGACCACCAAAGCCGCCGAGCTTAAGGCCGCGGGGCGCGATATTATCGGCCTCGGCGCCGGAGAGCCGGATTTCGACACGCCGCAGAACATCAAGGATGCTGCTGTCGCCGCGATTGCTGCTGGCAAGACGAAGTATACCGCTGTTGATGGTATCGCCGAGCTGAAACAGGCGATCTGCGCTAAACTCAAGCGCGACAACGGGCTTGATTACACCCCTGCGCAGGTCAGCGTCGGCACCGGCGGCAAGCAGATCCTCTATAACGCGCTGATGGCCACGATGAACCCCGGTGAAGAGGTGGTGATCCCCGCGCCCTATTGGGTCAGCTACCCCGATATGGTGCTGCTGGCCGGTGGAACCCCCGTTATTGCCACTGCGACGCTGGAGGATGACTTTAAACTCACCCCCGCCGCGCTTGAGGCCGCAATCACACCAAAAACCAAGTGGTTCATCTTCAACTCGCCGTCCAATCCGACAGGGGCCGGCTACAGCCGCGAGGAGCTAAAGGGGCTGACCGACGTGCTGCTCCGCCACCCCCACGTCTGGGTGATGAGCGACGATATGTATGAACACCTCGCCTATGACGGTTTCGAGTTCTGCACCCCTGCCGAGGTCGAGCCGCAGCTTTACGACCGCACCCTGACGGTTAACGGCGTGTCAAAAGCCTATGCCATGACAGGCTGGCGCATCGGCTATGCTGCTGGACCCGAAAAGCTGATCGGCGCCATGCGCAAAATCCAGTCGCAGTCGACCTCGAACCCTTGCACCATTAGCCAGTGGGCCGCGGTTGAGGCGCTGAACGGCACGCAGGACTACATTGCGCCTAACAATGAGATGTTTGTGCGCCGCCGTAACCTTGTCGTGGAAATGCTCAACGAAATCGACGGCGTGATCTGCCCGACCCCCGAAGGCGCATTTTACGTCTATCCCTCCATTGCGGGGTTGATCGGCAAAACGTCTGCCGCTGGTACCAAGATCACCGACGACGAGACTTTCGCCGCAGCATTGCTTGAAGAAACCGGCGTTGCGGTGGTCTTTGGTGCGGCCTTCGGGCTTTCGCCCAATTTCCGCGTCAGCTACGCTACCACGGATAAGGCACTGAAAGAGGCATGCACGCGCATCCAAAGCTTCTGTGCCGGACTGACCTGAGGAAACCGAATGCCTGTGCAAATCCGAAACTGTCCGCCCTGCCCCGCAAAGGCAGGGCACTGATATGGCAGGTGAATTACCGGAGTACTACTTTCGCGTGCGCGAGAATGGCGCAGCGGTTTACCGTGTTGATACCGAAAATCGCCAACGCCGGATCGAGATGGACCAGATCGCTGTCCTCAACATCCGCAACGGCGAGATTAAGCCGCACGGAGACCGCACCCTATCCGAGGCGGATCTCAAGACGATCCGCACATGGATGGAGGAACGTCTGCAAATCCTTGCCCATCGCGACATCGACGACATCTACCGCGCCGTCGACTACCTCAACCTGACGACGCAGTGGGTGCAGTCCAAAGCCACCGATGACCAGCTTGAAGCCGTCACCGACGCGCTGCTGCTGGCCATGCACGACCTACGCTCGACCCTCGTGCGCAAAAAAGCCGACAGCCTGACGAAAGACTGATGAGCCCGATACTGTCGGTTACACTGCCAGCCGTGGGATCTGCTGAATAGTCACCCGCCAGAACCGCCAGTTCAACAGAACCGCCGCGACTCCCAAGCCGATGACGAGGCCAGCCCAGACACCAACACCGCCCCAGCCGAACGTGAACCCGAGCAGGTAGGAACAGGGCACACCGATCACCCAATAGCTGATTGCGGCAAAGATCATCGGCATCGTGGTGTCCTGCACCCCGCGCAACAACCCCAGCGCCACGGCCTGCGCCCCGTCGACAAGCTGGAACAAGGCCGCCATGACCAGCAGCCCGATCCCGACTGACAGGATTTCGGCCCGCGCCGGCTCGCTGCGTTGCATAAACAGCGAAATCAGCCATTCCGGCCAGCCAACAAAGAAGACAATTGTAACGGCAGAAAACAGTATCGACATCGCCGTGACGATCTTGGCGCCCCGCGCCATATGCGCACCGTCGCGCCGCCCCAAAGCATTGCCCGCCCGAATGGTTGCCACATTGCTCAAGCCGAGATGCACCATGAAGGTCAGAGAAGCGAGTTGCAGGGCGATACCATGTGCTGCCAGCGGAATTGTCCCCAACCATCCCATCATGACGGCAGAGGCAGCAAAGAGGCCAACCTCGCTCAGCGCTGTCAGGCCGATAGGCCAGCCCAGACGCGCAACGCGGGCCAGCATCTGCGCGTCGCCGCGCCATAGGCGGACGAACAACTGGTGCTGCGGCAATACCAGAACCACATAGGCGACCACGCCCACCAGCGAGATGATATGCGTGCAGACAGATGCCACCGCCGCCCCGCTCACCCCCATCTCGGGCGCGCCCCAGTTGCCAAAGATGAAGGCATAATTGGCAAAACCGTTCACTACCGCTGCCAGCAGCGTGATCCACAGGACAACTTGCGTCCGTTCAAGTGCGGCCAGATAGGACTTGAGCACCATGACCAGCAGTGCTGGCACAATACCCCAACCTGCAATCGACAGATACTCGCCCGCCAATGCGGCAAGCGCGTCCCCCTGCCCGATCTGGCGCATGATCAACGGCGACCAGATCATCGCAGGCAGTGCCAAAAGGCCAAAAGCCAGAGACAGCCACAGCCCCATTCGGGTTGCACGTCGAATGCCACGCTCGTCGCCTTCGGCGGCAAAGGAGGCCACCATTGGCATCACGGCCCAAGCAAATCCCGACCCGAAAATGAAGAGGATAAAGAAATAGGTGGCACCCAAAGTGACGGCGGCCAGCGCCTCGACCGAATACCAGCCCAGCATCACCGTATCGGTCACGCCGATTGCCATCTGTGCCAGATGTCCGCCGATCAACGGCAGTCCGAGGGTGGAAATGGCCCGAAGGTGGCCCTTGTATGTCATGATCTGCTGCATCGCCCAGCATTACGATGCACACCCTCAGAGGGAAAGGGGCGATTGCCCGCGAGCGCAGGCAAGAACGAGGCGCGCGGGCGGCAGGTATTTGGCTTGGGGCGCGTGAAGATCGGGTCGCTACCTCAGACCCCGAGAGATTTGGTGTCAAAATTACGCGCAGACCATTTGCACTTCCGTTTAAAGTGGCCTTGCCTCCGGTTTGGCTGATCGCCACAGTGGCGTAAGATTTATACGTCTGGGGCAGCCATGAACTCTGAAAATCGTATCGATATGCTGCGTCCCGATGCACCGGAATTGGCGGCGAGGGGGCGCTTTGCGGTTGGGGTGCAGACGACGCGCGCCAATGTGGCAGCGCCAGATGCGCCGCCGCGCATGCTGACACTGGAGCTTTGGTATCCGGCGGTTCAAGGCACGAAATCCGGCACCCGCTATGATACGTTGCTGCGCGATGGCGTGACCGCTGTGAGCTATCACGGCAGCGCCTGTCGCGACGCGGCAGTGGCGGATATCTCGGCCCCCTTGGTGGTGCTGTCGCATGGCTTTCCCGGCAATCGCTATCTTATGTCCCACTTGGCAGAAAGTCTCGCGGCTAAGGGCTTTGTCGTCGCAGCACCGGACCACGCAGGCAGCACCTATGAGGATCATCAGGACTTTGGCGAGACCTTGCTGCATCGCCCGCTTGACCAGCGTGGTGTAATTGACGCGGTTGCGGGCATGTCTGGCGATGTGGCGCGCATTGCAGATACCTCACGAGTTGGCGTGATCGGCTTTTCGATGGGCGGTTATGGCGCGTTGGTTTTGGGCGGCGCGGGGTTAAGTGCTGCGGCTTTGGTCCATGTTCGCGCCCCGGCGGATGGCAGCCTTGCCCGCCACCGCGCGGGCAGCGCCTCCCATACCGCACTGCAAGATCCGCGCATCAAGGCGTTAATCCCGATCGGCCCTTGGGGGCGTGGGGGCGGTTTTTGGGACGCGGCGGGGATGGCGGGTCTAAAGGTGCCGACGTTACTCATGGCAGGCACTGCCGACGAGGTTTCCGTCTACGCCGCGATGCGCCAGATATTTACAGAGGCTACAGGGGCCGAGCGTCACTTGCTGAGCTTTGAGCATGCAGGCCATAACGCCGCCGCTCCGGTTCCGGCCCCTGCCGAAAGCTGGGCGTTTTCCGAAGAACTCGGCTGGGCGCCCTTCGGCCATTATGCCGATGCAGTCTGGGACACAGTGCGGATGAATAACATCGCACAGCATTCCGCTGCGGCGTTTCTGGGTCTGCATCTGCGGGGCGACAGCAGCCTGCGCCGCTATCTTGACGGTAACACCTGGCCGGGCTTCCCTGCTGAAACGGCACGCGGGCTACGATTTGAAACTTATGCGAAAGGTGCGAGCCTATGACTGATGATGCAACCAAAGCGGACCGCAGCGAAGAGGTCCTGCTGAACGGCCAGCCGTTCTTCATACGTCATTGGGGGAACGAAGGTCTGCCCAAGCTTTTGATGCTGCACGGCTTTCCTGAATATGGCGGCAGCTGGTCCGACCTTGCGCCACTTCTATCACAACACTTTCATTGCATCGCCCCTGACCTGCGCGGCTATGGGAAAAGCTGGGCGCCACAGGACGTGAGCGCCTACACAACTTCGGCGCTGGTAGGTGACATGGTGGCGTTGATTGGTGACACGCCGCTGACCGTGCTCGGCCATGATTGGGGCGCTGCGGTGGCTTACGGGCTGGCGATGTTCCAACCTGCGCTGGTGGAGCGTCTGATCATCCTCAACGGGGTGCATCCGGTGCCTTTTCAACGTGCAATGGCGGCAGGTGGCGCGCAAACCGCAGCCTCTCAGTATATCCATTATCTGCGTGAGGTCGGCTCTGAAGACCGGCTATCCGCCAATGATTACGCCAAGCTGATGGCACTGTTTTCCGCCAATATGGACCTGTCGTGGTTCACCCCTGATCGTGCCGCACAGTACCAAGCCGAATGGGCGCGGCCGGGGCGGTTGCGGGCGATGATCAACTGGTATCGCGCCTCACCGCTCAAGGTCGCCTACCCCGATCAACCGATCACCGGCCTGCGCGAGTTTCCGGCCGAAAAGCTACAGGTGCGTTGCCCGCATCTGCTGGTCTGGGGCGACAACGACACCGCACTGCAACCCGAAGCGACCGAGGGGCTGGAAGACTTCGCCGCCGATCTGACGCGGGTCGAGATTGCCGGCGCGGACCACTGGCTGCACCACCAGAAGCCCGCCGAGGTCGCCCGTGCCATACTCGCATGGCACGGGGGTAAATAAAGGCTTAGCCGTGTGACCAGTCGTCAGGGTTTTCGGAATTGCCCGGGCTCAGACCGATGATATCGCCATCGGTCGAACAGCCCAAACCCAGCACGGTGCGGTTGGCATAAGAAAAATACGCGGTGACCTGATTGATCTCTAGGATCGCGCCATCGTCCCAGCCGGCGTCGCGCAGGGCGGTAACATCCGCTTGGGCCATCGTGGCGGGGGCTTCGGTCAGCTTGCGGGCATAGACCATTGCGGCCTTTTGCGCCGGATCCAAGGGCATCGCCGCCAGATCGCGCAGGCCAATCGCCTCTCTGATCGCATCGGCGCGGGGATCATCGCGCAGCAGCCGTTTCATCCCTGCAAAGTGGTGATCTACACAGTAGGCGCAGGAATTGAGCGACGATACCCAAACCCCCAGAACCTCCAGAAACCACTTGGGGATCGTGTTGTCGCGGTGGTGCAGCACCTGCTTGTAGATCGCCATATGCCCCTCCATCGTGTGGGGGCGCAGCGAGTGCATCATCATGATGTTGTCGACGTTATTGTCGGGTCCGGTCACGCGGGCGTAAAGGTCGCGCAGCTTGCCTGTGGCTTCGTCAAAGGGGATGGTTTTAATCCAGGGCATGGGGTCTCCGAATGGGCTGAAATTGGGCGTCGCGGGTCGGCCGAGAACAGCAGACTTGATCGCAACACGGGAAAAGGAGATACTTTTTGTATTTAATACAAGGAATTTTTTCATGTTACTGCGCATCATTCCCTTGGCGGCAATCCTGATTACGGCAGTTGGCCTGCTGGCGACCTTTGGGTTGCCTTGAGGCAAGACACAGGTTTGCAGGCCCGCAAGCGCGGCACGTTGGCCTGATTTAAGGCCATAACGCCGCCAAGTCGGGCCCGAACACCAAGAAGGCTGTGGATTAAGGCAATCAAGCGATTGCCCAAGGCTGTGCGGCCTGTCAAAATGACCGGCAAAGCAAAAGAAAGAGCAGCGCATGACCGATCTCCTTTCAGGCAAGCCGACCAAAGAATATGACGCCTCCTCCATTCAGGTGTTGGAGGATATGGAGCACGTGCGCCTGCGGCCGGGGATGTATATCGGCGGCAAGGACGACCGCGCCCTGCACCACATGGTCGCCGAGATCATCGACAACTCGATGGACGAAGCGGTGGCGGGGCACGCTACTTGGATTGAACTGGAGCTGCATGGCAATGGCCATGTCACCGTGCGCGACAACGGGCGCGGCATTCCGATTGACCCGCACCCCAAGGACCCGACAAAATCAGCGCTGGAAATCATCTTCTGTACGCTGAACGCGGGCGGCAAATTCTCTGGCGACAGCTATGAGACCTCGGGCGGCCTGCACGGTGTCGGCTCTTCGGTCGTCAACGCGCTGTCGGACCACCTGCGCGTCGAAGTCGCCCGCAACCGCGAGCTTTTCGCGATGGAGTTCAGCCGTGGCATCCCGCAAGGCAAGCTGGAGAAAATCGGCGCGGCCCCGAACCGGCGCGGCACTGCGGTAACGTTCCATCCCGATCCGGACATCTTTGGCGCGCTCACGCTGAAGCCCGCGCGGCTGTTTGCGATGGCACGTTCCAAAGCCTATCTGTTTTCGGGCGTCGAAATCCGCTGGAAATGCGAAATTGCCGATGGCGACACCCCCCAGGAAGCAACTTTTCACTTCCCCGGCGGCCTGTCGGATTACCTGAACGAAACGCTTGGCAGCGCCACCACCTATGCCGAAAAGCCCTTTGGCGGGATGGTCGATTTCCGCGACAAGTTCAACACGCCGGGCAAGGTGGAATGGTCGATCAACTGGACCCCGTCGCGCGACGGGTTCATCCAGTCGTACTGTAACACCATCCCCACTCCCGAAGGCGGCACCCATGAGGCGGGCTTCTGGGCCGCGATCCTCAAGGGCATCAAGGCCTACGGCGAATTGGTCGGCAACCGCAAAGCCAGCCAGATTACTCGCGACGACTTGATCACCGGCGGTTGTGCACTGGTCTCATGTTTCATCCGCGAACCGGAATTCGTCGGCCAGACCAAAGACCGTCTGGCGACAGTCGATGCACAGCGCATGGTCGAAAACGCCGTGCGCGACCACTTTGACCACTGGCTGACCTCTGACACCAAATCCGCAGGCGCGATCCTCGATTTCATCGTCCTACGCGCCGAGGAACGTCTGCGCCGCCGTCAGGAAAAAGAAACCGCCCGCAAAACCGCCACCAAAAAGCTGCGGCTGCCCGGCAAGCTGACCGATTGCACAAGCAAAACCCGTGAGGGCACCGAGCTGTTCATCGTCGAGGGCGATTCCGCTGGTGGCTCCGGCAAGGGCGCGCGCAACCGCCACAATCAGGCACTGCTGCCGCTTAAGGGTAAAATCCTCAACGTGCTGGGGGCCGCCTCCAACAAGCTGACCACCAACGCCGAAATTTCGGACCTCTGCGAAGCCTTGGGCGTCGGCATGGGCAGCCGGTTCAACCTTGATGATCTGCGCTATGACAAGATCATCATCATGACCGATGCGGACGTCGACGGCGCGCATATCGCCGCGCTGTTGATGACCTTTTTCTACACGCAGATGCGCCCGCTGATTGACGCAGGCCACCTCTATCTGGCCTGCCCGCCGCTCTACCGTCTGACCCAAGGCGCCAAGCGCATCTATGTCGCGGATGACATTGAGAAAAACTACTGGATGGAGAAGGGTTTAGGCGGCAAAGGCAAGATCGACCTACAGCGCTTTAAGGGCTTGGGCGAGATGGACGCAAAAGACCTCAAAGAAACCACGATGGACCCCGACACCCGCAAACTGATCCGTGTGTCAGTGCAAGAGGACGTGCCGGGCGAAACCAGCGATCTGGTGGAGCGCCTGATGGGGAAGAAGCCGGAGTTGCGCTATGCCTATATTCAGGAGAACGCGCAGTTTGTTGAGGAATTGGATGTTTGAGTTTGAATGAAAGTATATGTCCTATAGAATAAAATTTTTGCTGGCACTTCGCTCACTAGAAAATCCAACATTTTTAGCTTGCAAGTGGCGGTGGCTCTATTGGCAAGTCTATAACTTTAGCTGGGCTAGCTATTACAAGTTATTTGACAACCCACTCGCAAAAGCATCTTTAATGGTGACTTTTGTAGGATACCTGATCTTTCTGAATGACATACTTACAGAACACCTAGGCTTCAGTATGGCTTTGATGATGTAACCGCCCTCCGGCGGCATCGATGTGCCAAGGTGGGTCTGCAATGATCCACAAAAAGGAGAGCGGTCATGTCGGATATTATCACGGTCGGACTCGATTTGGCGAAGAATGTATTCCAAGTGCATGGAGCTGACGGCGCAGGCCACGCGGTTTTGCGCAAGAAGTTACGGCGGACGCAGGTTCTGGCGTTTTTCAGCCAACTTCCGCGATGCTTGGTTGCTATGGAAGCGTGCGGCGGCGCGCATTTCTGGGGCCGTGAGATTGGCAAGTTGGGCCACGAAGTGCGTCTGATCCCGCCAGCTTACGTCAAACCCTTCGTCAAGCGTCAGAAGA
>NZ_FOMW01000027.1 GCF_900112755.1 Sulfitobacter brevis
GAGGCCAGCTCAAGCCTTCAACATCGGCGCGCCGAAAATACTCCGATATCGTCGCGCGGCCCACCGACAGGCTTTGCGCAACACGGCGTCCTGAAAATCCATCTGATCGAAGCCGCAAAGCTTCCCGTATCTTCCGCATTGGCAATCTCTTCATTGGGCTCTCTCTCATTCAAATGAACGCCAGAGTAGCCCTGCTACAGATCGCCTCGCAGTCGCTTAAATCGTGTCAAAATAGGGGTGGCCGGATGCCCCGGAATCCATGGCCGGATCAAATCGGTATGGGTGGCCGGATGCTATCGGTACAGGTGGCCGGATCACCCCGGAATACGCATCATGGTGCGTAGGGAAGGCAAATCTGAAGGGACAGGCACGCTCGCAGGGGCTTCCGTGTCCGAGTTTGGTTGGCACGACATTAATCCACCAACAGACGGCGACCCGCACGGCTATCTTCAGTTCATCACCGAAAGCGGCGATGTGGCCAATATCAAGTTCACCGTGAAAGCGGTCTTTATCAAGGAAGACGACAAGCCGCGCTTGGCAGACTACGGGTTTTGGGAGCTCGTCAGTGGCACCGGTCAATTTGAAGGCCTGACAGGTGTCGGCACCCTCACAATTAAATCAGCGTCCGAGACAGACCGCCTGTTTACCCTCGACGGTGAATTGGGCCCGCGCCCCTAAACGGTATTGCAGCGGGCACAACACAAGGTGCCCGCTGCGCGCTGACGAGATACTCAAGGACATTTTATGCGTTCTACGGTGCAATATTCAGGATCGAGAACAGCTCTCGTGAAATGGTCCAGCAGCTAAACTTCATTGCACAGCAACTCTGATCTCAGTGGCTAGAAATCGTCCAGCTCTGGCACTTTTCCGACCCTGATCAAAAACGTCGGCTCGCTCACTTCACCTGATTGCGGGTCCTCGATCACCATATAGGCGTCGGCACCGGCGCAATCGTCCGAGCGGCATTCCCGTTCGGCGCGGCCGGTGGCCTGCTCGGCGGTGGTATACTGAAACTGCTTACCGATCTTCAAGCTGGATTGCCCCGTACGACCGGTTGTCGTTTCAACATAGGTTTGGCAAATGTAATGCACCTTGGATGTGGTGTCGTCTGTATCGCTCATTGCAGCCCCCTGACGCTCATGTTGCAGTGATCGGCTAGAAGCCCGCGCTTGTGTATCTGCTGTGATGCGCAACCTTGCAATACAGCATTTTCCAACCAGCCGAACAATCGGCTGGTTGGATCGTCCCGCAGGCTTGTGCCCCGCGCGTCACTTGACCTTATTGCTGCCGATCGAAACGGCAGGCTTGCCCGCCATTGAGTTCGCCGTCGCAGAAACCTTCGGCTTTACCTGCTTGGGTTTCTTAACTTCTTTTTTACTGTCTTTACCTTTAGCCATGGGAAGTCCTCTCAAAATACAGCGATCCGGTGCCGCAATGGCATCGATTTGGCTGCGGTCGTCCCCCCTCCTTTTGCAAATTTATGCACAGGAGGGGAAAAAACATGGTTACGTGGGCGTCACGACCTTTTCTTTCGCCTCGTCAATCGCGCGCTGCTGCCCGCGAGACACTGTAGTAACCGGGGTTCCGAACGCCGCATTGGCCGCAGCGAAATCTTCAGCCGTGTCGATCTCGACCCAGTTCATTCCGGTGATGTCCAAGGCACGAAAGACTGTCCCATTATCCACAAGGCGCGCATAGGCGGTCTCGGCAGGGTCCTGCAGATGTGCATAGTCGCCCATCATTCCCGCCAGCTCTTTGAACAGCAGCGGGCCAGTTTTAGCGCTGATCTTCTCGATCCCGATGGACCTGCCCAGCGCAAGCTTGGCATCGCCCGATTTACCGACTTCCAGCACCTTCATCTCTTCATCGACGATGACCTTGACGTCATCGGTCCCTACCGCATTATTCCGGTCGACACACAGCAAGTTAGGCAGGTCCGTATCCAGCAACTGGCGCAGGATCTTGACGTCAAAAACCACATCGGCATCAAGCTTCACGAACTCAGAAGTACCAACAGCAGCCGAGGCCAGCATCAGCGAATAGCCCGTGTTCGTATCGCGGTAGCGTTCGTTTATCACGTAAGTGACGCGGATACCCCGAAAGGTTTTGTCTACGAATTGTTTAATCTCTTCAGCGCGATGGCCCAGCACCAGCACGAACTGTGACATGCCACAGCTCAGACAGTTGCGGATCATCCTTTCAAGGACAACCGACCCGCCGACAGACAGCAGACTCTTGGGGCATTTGTCGCTTAGTGGGCTAAGCCGCGATCCGACCCCTGCCGCCAGAATGACTGCCATTGGCGGGCGATTGATCTCGTTTCTCATAGTGGTACTTCCTAGATTATTCGCGGGGGGATGGCATAATAGGTTCACATGCGAGGCGCGGGCATGGGGTGGGTTCAATCGAGGTCGAATGTTCAGAAAGTCGGTCAGGTCGTTCTGGAACGAACGTTTGCAGAAAGTTTTGTATCGCCCGCCCCAGATGCGCTTTTAGCGCTCCGGTATGCTTTGCCGTCGATATGCCAACCGAAGTTGCCGCAACAGCAATGAACGAAACATCGAAATTATAGATAGCACATGCCTATGACCGGAACCCATCCGGTAGCAAATTCAAAGCGCCTGACTGTGAAAGGTCATCATATTGAGACATCACACGCGGGTCGGAGCGACCGAACTCAATTCCCTAAAGTTTTCTAAGGCAATTTGCAAGGAAATGTTAGGGTCAGACGGCTTGATGGAACCCACGTAACTTAGCCAAATGGACAGCGAGGATTGAATGCGCTACCCAGCGCGGCGCTGACAAAAAGCGAAAGCGAGCCTCACGGTAGATCCGCTTACGGCAATCGCAACCCAACTTGCAAATCTGCTGCGCACTCGAAAATCAGCTTGCAGCGCGCAAGATGTCGATCAAGTCCGCTTGAGAAAGCGCAAACGGGTTACCCTTCGTAGACGATGCACGAGAAGAGGCTTCCGCTACAGCGGGATGGTCTTCTTCCCTTAGCCCCAGTTCTGCCAAGCCCCGCAAGCCATGCTGTTTAGACCATTGCGCGAGAGCCGCGATGCCCCCTCCAGCCCTGCCCCCCCCAAACTCGCTATCGAGAAGCTCCAGCACCCAATGCAACCGCGTGTGAAGTTTAGTCTGGGGTGCTGCACGGTTTATATGTGAGAGCAATACAGGCGGCAGCAGCGCGCCGCAAATCTCACCATGCGGCGCATCGGTTCTGCCGCCGATCACGCCAGCGAAACCGTGCACTGCCCCGAGCCCTGCATTGGCCAAGGCCAATCCACCGCAGGTGCTGACCCAAGCCATCTGGTCCCACGCCTCCGACGCATCGTTCTCGACAACGCTACGCAGTGCCTGCACGCCTACCGGAATGGCCGCAGCGCAGAGCGCGTCGGTCATCGGGTTGGCCTTGACCGAGAGATAGGGCTCAATCACCTGCGTGAGCGCATCCAAACCCGCCGCGAGGGTAATATTTTTGGGGGCGCCCTGCATCAGGCTGGAGTCCACAATCGCAATTTGCGGCACCATGCGCACATCGCGCAGGCTGACCTTCAGGCCGCGGTCCGGCACTGAGATGACTGCGTTTCTGGTCACTTCCGCCCCCGTTCCCGCGGTGGTTGGCAGCGCAATCATCGGGATCGGCGCATGGTCAAGGGCGCGCCCTGTACCGACCACCTCTAGGTAGTCCTCCGGCGCGCCCTCGCAGCAGATAAGCGCAGCCAGAGCCTTGGCGAAGTCAATGACAGAGCCGCCGCCGAGGGCGACAATCACATCCGGCGGTGACCCACGCAGCGTGTCTAAAGCCATCTCAATGGCGGGCAAGCTCGGCTCGCCCGTGCACCCCAAAGATGCCACTATCAAACTTTCGTTTTTCAGCGCCTCCACCAGCCATTTGGCACGTGGTGCCGAGGAGCCGTGCACCAGCAGAACGGACGGGCCAAATCCTGCGGCCAACCCCGCTGTCTGGGCGCTCTGCCCCCGTCCGAAGTGGATCGTTTGCGGGCTGGTGAAGGAAAACATTTGCGACACCTCAAAGGGGCGGTTTCGGGGCTAGCTGGTCGCGGCTGTCTGCCTCTAAGCGATCGGCGCCGGCCCTCGTGCGCGGGTCAACTTTCCTTTTTGTGGTAAGCAATGAGCCGCTCGACCTCGGATTTTGAGCCCAGAATGACAGGCACCCGTTGATGGGGGCCGGTGGGCTGCACATCCATGATCGAGACTAACCCTGTCGTTGCCGCCCCGCCAGCGTTCTCGATCAACATTGCCATCGGGTTGGCCTCGTACATCAGGCGCAGCTTGCCGCCTGTGGTGCGGTTTTTGCTGTCTGCGGGATAAAGAAACACACCACCCCGGATGAGAATGCGGTGTATCTCCGCGACCATAGAGGCTGCCCAGCGCATGTTGAAATTGCGTTCACGCGGCCCCTCCTCACCGGCGACACATTCATCGACATAGCGGCGCACCGGTTGGTCCCAAAAGCGATAGCGTGAGGTGTTAATCGCATATTCCGATGTTTCCGTCGGCACGGTCATTTGCGGATGGGTCAGGTAGAAACTACCATTCTGCTGGCTGGTGAATCCTGCAACACCCGCACCAATGGTTAACACCAGCATCGTCGATGGACCAAAGATCGCGTATCCCGCACAGAGCTGTTTGCGGCCCTTATGCAGCACGTCGCGGTCCCCGTCCTTTTCCACCTGCATGACGGCAAAGATGGAGCCGACCGACAGGTTCACGTCGATATTGGACGATCCGTCCAGTGGATCGAAATAGAGTAGATAATCGCCCGCTTCGGGCTCTTTTAGCCAAGTAACTTCTTCTACCTCTTCGGAAACCAGCGCAGCCAGGCGCGGGCTTCTCGCACAGGTTCGTTCAAATTCGTCATTGGCCACGATATCGAGGGTTTTTTGGGTTTCGCCCTGAACGTTGGTCGCGTTGGCGGAGCCGAGATTGCCCTCAAAAGCGCCATTTCTGACCCGATCAGCGACAACGCTGCAGGCGTTCGCCACTTCCTCAAGCAGATGGATCAGATCAGGGTTCAGCGCGCTTCCGTTCAGATAATCGCGCAGGGTTGTTTGTGTCATATCACGTCCTCAAAAGCTCAGCGTCGCGCGAACCGCCTTCTGCCAAATTGCATATTTGGCGTTGCGCTGTGCATCATCCATCTGCGGTTTGAACTGGGTCTCGCGGGCCCAAGTCGCTGCAAATTCATCCTGCTCTGGGTAAACGCCAGCGTGCATGCCTGCAAGCCATGCCACGCCCAGCGCTGTCGTTTCGTGAATTTTCGGTCTGTCGACAGGCGCCGCAATGATGTCAGATAGAAACTGCATCGCCCAGTCGCTGGCAGACATGCCGCCATCAACGCGCAAGGTCGGCTGCACGCCGTCTTTTTGCCAGTCAGCGGCCATCGCCTCTAGCAGGTCGCGGGTCTGGAAGCCGACGCTTTCCAATGCGGCTTTGGCAATCTCAGCCGGGCCGCTACCACGGGTCAGCCCGAAAACCGCTCCACGGCACTCGGGGTTCCAGTAAGGCGCGCCAAGGCCGACGAATGCAGGCACCAAAACCACGTTCTGATGCGGGTCAGCCTGTTCGGCCAGCGCCTGCGTTTCGGTAGCGTCGCTAATAATCTGCAAGCCGTCACGCAACCATTGTACCACGGCCCCCGCCACAAAGATCGAGCCTTCAAGCGCATAGGTCGGTTTGCCGTCCAACTGATACGCGATGGTGGTTAACAACCGGTTTTTCGACATCACTGGCGTGTCGCCCGTGTTTAAGAGCGCAAAGCAGCCCGTGCCGTAGGTGGATTTTAACATACCGGGCTCAAAGCACGCTTGGCCAACAGTGGCCGCCTGTTGATCGCCCGCAACACCGTGTATCGGGATTGAGATCCCAAACAAATCTGCCTCGGTCATGCCGAAATCTGCGGCGCAGTCCTTTACCTCTGGCAGCATTTGCATGGGGATATCAAAGACATCGCAGATCGTCTGGCTCCACCGGCCCTTGCGGATATCATACAGCATGGTGCGCGCCGCGTTGGTGGCATCTGTGGCATGGCTTGCCCCGCCCGTCAGCCGCCAGATCAGAAAACAGTCGACAGTGCCGAACAGCAACTCCCCCCTTGCAGCACGGGCTCGCGCGCCCTCCACATGGTCGAGAATCCATTTCAACTTGGTGCCGGAGAAATAGGGATCGAGCAAAAGCCCCGTCCGTTCGGTGATCATCGGCTCATGGCCAGCGGCGCGCAGATCGCTACACATGGCAGCCGTGCGGCGGTCTTGCCAGACAATCGCGTTATGGATCGGGTCGCCAGTCTTTCTGTCCCACACAATCACGGTTTCGCGCTGGTTGGTGATGCCAATTCCGGCAAGTTGCGAGGCGTTTATACCTGCCCGCTCGATCGCCCCACGACAGGTCGCAAGGGTCGTAGTCCAGAGGTCTTCGGGATCATGTTCGACCCAGCCGGACTGCGGAAAATGCTGTGCGAACTCTTCTTGAGCATCGGAGACGACGCTGAGTGCACCGTCAAAAACGATCGCGCGGGTCGAGGTCGTCCCCTGATCGATTGCAAGAATATAACTCATACGCACCCCCGCGAATTCGTTGGTCTGCAAATAGCCTGCGGCGACCGGTGATGATGTCGATCCGGGCCACGCGGATGCGGCCTCGGGATCGGTTATGATATGAAACAAGTGTATCCGGGGCCAGCGAACCGGCCCCGGATCAATGGCTTACTGCCAGGATTTGAGTAGCTCGTCATAGGAAATTGTGACGGGCTTCTCTTCTTCGTCGGCCAGCTTTGCCTTCGGAGAACCGGGCTGCTCCAGCCAGTAGGTCGGGTCTTTTTCTTCGTTCATGACCGGACCAAGCTCACCCTGTACGCCCGAACGCTCCAGACGGATAAGGACTTTTTCCTGGTCAGCACAGAGTGCATCAAGTGCTTCCTGTGGGGTTTTCGCACCGGACATCGCGTCGCCAATATTCTGCCACCACAGCTGCGCCAGCTTTGGATAGTCAGGGACGTTGGTGCCAGTTGGCGACCACTGAACCCGCGCTGGTGAGCGGTAGAATTCGACCAGACCGCCAAGTTTTGGCGCCCGCTCGGTGAAGCTTTCGTGCTGGATCGTCGATTCACGAATGAATGTCAGACCAACATGGCTTTTCTTCACGTCGACAGTTTTGGACGTCACGAACTGGGCGTAGAGCCAAGCCGCCTGAGCACGGTCCACAGGGGTGGATTCCATCAAGGTCCAAGAGCCCGCATCCTGATAGCCGATCTTGGTGCCTTCGGTCCAATAGGCGCCGTGTGGCGAAGGTGCCATGCGCCATTTGGGCGTGCCGTCTTCGTTCATCACCGGCAGATCGGGCTCAACCGATGCGGCGGTGAAGGCGGTGTACCAGAACATCTGCTGGGCGACGTTACCCTGTGCAGGAATTGGCCCTGCCTCAGAGAATGTCATACCGGCAGCGGCAGGCGGCGAGTACTTTTGCAGCCATTCGATTGCTTTGGTCACAGCATAGACAGCGGCTGGACCGTTGGTCGCACCGCCACGAGCCACACAAGAGCCGACGGGCTGCGATTTTTCGTTAACGCGGATGCCCCACTCATCGACAGGCAGGCCGTTTGGCTCGCCAACGTCACCCACACCTGCCATTGACAGCCACGCATCGGTGTAGCGCCAGCCGAGCGAGGGGTCTTTCTTACCATAGTCCATGTTACCAAAGACTTCACCTTCGACGCCAAGCCGCGACAGATCGCGTCCGGTGAAGAACTCGGCGATGTCCTCATAGGCTGTCCAGTTGACCGGAACGCCCAGATCATAGCCATACTTCTCTTTGAAGTCGGTTTTGTTCTGCTCGTCGTTGAACCAATCGTACCTGAACCAGTAAAGGTTCGCGAACTGCTGGTCGGGCAACTGATAAACCTTGCCATCGGGTCCTGTGGTAAACGACAGGCCGATGAAGTCTTCCAGATCGAGGTTGGGGTTGGTCACTGCCGCCCCGTCGCCTGCCATCCAGTCGGTCAGGTTGCGCGCTTGCTTGTAGCGCCAGTGGGTGCCGATCAAGTCAGAGTCGTTGATATAGGCGTCATAGATGTTCTCGCCCGACTGCATCTGTGTTTGTAGCTTCTCAACAACATCGCCTTCACCGATCAGATCGTGGGTGATCTTGATGCCGGTGATGGCTTCGAACGCCGGAGCAAGCGTGTTGGCTTCGTACTCGTGGGTGCCGATGGTTTCGGATACCACGTTGATCGACATACCGGCATAAGGTTTCGCCGCGTCGACGAAGAACTGTAGCTCGGCTTCCTGCTCGGCGCGGGTCAGCGATGACATGTCACCGATCTCGCTGTCGAGGAAAGCCTTGGCAGCCTCCATATCCGCGAACGCTGGCGCGGCGAACATGCAGGTCGCAAGTCCGATCGCTGTCGTTCCTTTAAGTCGCAAATTCATTGGTGTTCCTCCCTAAAATTAGAACCTTCCAGACAGTCCCGTTTCTCCGAACCGGACCGCCCTTAAATGTCAGCACTCACGCCCAGCGAAAAACTGCTGCGGCGTAAATGAGACATACGATCAGTGCCCCCCACTGGGGTGCGCTGAGCATTCCAAGCCAGGCCAGATTGATAAAGGCCGAGCCGAGCAACGTGATGAACAACCTGTCACCCCGCGTTGTTTCGATCCCGAGCACGCCATTGCGGGGCGTTTCGGGAAATTTGATTGCAAGCACCGTGAAGACAACAAGCGTTGCCGCGATGATGATGAAGAAAATGGCGGTCGGCCATGTCCATGCCATCCAGTCCATTGGCGCGCTCCTCGTTGTTAAACACGACCCAGGGCAAAGCCCTTGGCGATGTAGTTGCGTACAAAATAGATCACCAGCGCGCCGGGAATGATCGTGAGTATCCCAGCAGCCGCGAGCACACCCCAATCGATCCCTGCCGCCCCGACAGTGCGGGTCATCGTGGCGGCAATCGGCTTGGCATTCACGCTGGTCAGGGTCCGGCTTAGCAGCAGCTCAACCCATGAGAACATGAACAGGAAGAAGGCTGTCACACCGATCCCCGAGGCAACCAGCGGTGTGAAAATCCGGATGAAAAAGCGGGGGAAGGAGTAGCCGTCGATATAGGCGGTCTCATCAATTTCCTTGGGCACGCCGCGCATGAAGCCTTCCAAAATCCAGACCGCGAGCGGCACATTGAAAAGCGCATGCGCCAAGGCAACAGCGATATGCGTATCGAACAAACCTATGGAGCTATAGAGCTGGAAGAACGGCAGCGCAAAAACGGCGGGTGGTGCCATGCGGTTGGTCAACAGCCAGAAGAACAGATGCTTGTCTCCAAGGAAGGTATAGCGGCTGAACGCATAGGCCGCGGGCAGAGCCACAGCAAGAGAAATAACCATGTTCATAACCACATAGGCCATGGAGTTAAGGTAGCCGGTGTACCATGACGGGTCGGTCAGGATTGTCATGTAGTTATCGAACGTCAGGTTCTGCGGCCACAGGGTAAAGCTGTTGAGTATCTCTGAATTGGTTTTCAGGCTCATCGTCAGCAGCCAATAGATTGGCAGCAGCAAGAACAACAGGTACAGGCCCATGACCACAGCACTGCCGTTGATTTTAGGCAGGGCCATGCCACTTTTTTTCGCGCGATCAGACATCAGTGGCCATCCCTTTTGTCGAGGTTCGTCATGACGGTGTAAAAGACGTAAGATACCAGCAAGATCACCAGATAATACATGATCGAGAAGGCAGCAGCGGGGCCAAGGTCGAACTGCCCCAGCGCCATTTTTACAAGGTCAATCGACAGGAAAGTCGTCGCGTTGCCCGGCCCGCCGCCCGTCACCACGAATGGTTCGGTATAGATCATAAAGCTGTCCATAAACCGCAACAGGATCGCGATCATCAAGACGCCCATGATCTTGGGCAACTCGATAAACCGGAAGACCTTCCAACGGTTCGCCTGATCAATCTTGGCAGCCTGATAATAGGCATCGGGGATTGATTGCAGCCCCGCATAGGCCAGCAGCGCCACCAGCGACGTCCAGTGCCAGACATCCATCACAATCACGGTAATCCATGCCGCCGTTGGGTTTTGAGTATAGTTGTAGTCAATCCCCATCGCGGCCAGTGTATGCCCCAGCAGTCCGATATCGACACGGCCGAAAATCTGCCAGATTGTGCCCACAACATTCCACGGGATCAGCAGCGGCAGTGACATCAGCACCAGACATAGCGACGCCCAGAAGCCCTTTTTTGGCATATTGAGGGCGACAAAGATACCGAGTGGTATTTCGATGGCCAGAATGATCGCCGAGAACGTGATCTGACGGCCCAAAGCGTCCCACATACGTTGAGACCCGAGCATTTCTTCAAACCATTCAAGACCAGCCCAAAAGAACTCGTTTTTGCCAAATGTGTCCTGAACTGAGTAGTTTACCACAGTCATCAGCGGAATTACCGCCGAGAACGCGACCAACACCAGCACTGGCAGGATCAAAAACCACGCTTTCTGATTTACAGTCTTGTTCATGAGGCGCTCTCTTCAAATTGGACAGGCAGAACTGCGAAGGTCACGATAGCCATCTCAAGCCACCTTTGGCGCAACGCGCCAGCTATCGGCATAGACATTGACGCCTGCGGTATCGAATACGATGCGGTTCATATCGGGCGAGATATTCTCGCCCTCTTCGACAATCACGTTAATCTCGGTGCCTTGCAGATCGGCGCGCACAATCTTGTGGCGTCCGACATCCTCGACCCGTTTGATGGTGACAGGCAGACCCGCCTCGCCCGCGCTCAGCGAAATGAATTCAGGACGCACCCCAAGCTCGACCTTGCCCGCAGGCGTACCGAAAGCCTTGCCCAGCGAAATCTCGGTCCCGCCGACGACCGCTTTGTCGCCGCTCACTTGCGCATCCATCACGTTCATCCCCGGCGAGCCGATAAAATAGCCAACGAATGTATGCTCCGGCGTCTCGAAAAGCTCTTGGGGCGTGCCCATCTGGACCACGCGCCCATCATACATCACAACCACCTTGTCAGCAAAGGTCAGCGCCTCGGTCTGGTCATGAGTCACGTAGATCATCGTGTGACCGAACTCATGGTGCAACGACTTGAGCTGCGTGCGCAGCTCCCACTTCATATGCGGATCGATCACCGTCAGAGGTTCGTCGAACAACAGCGCGTTCACGTCCTCGCGGACCATACCACGCCCCAGCGAAATCTTCTGCTTGGCATCCGCTGTCAGCCCGCGTGCCTTGCGATCCAGCGTCTCTTCCATGCCGATCATATGCGCGATTTGCTGAACGCGGTCGCGGATATAGGCCGGATCAGATCCGCGATTTCGCAATGGAAAGGCCAGATTATCGCGCACGGTCATAGTGTCGTAGACCACCGGAAACTGGAACACTTGCGCGATATTGCGCTGTGTCGTCGGAGCCATCGTCACATCACGGTCGTTAAACAAGATGCGGCCCTGACTGGGATGCAAAAGGCCGGAAATGATGTTCAAAAGGGTCGACTTGCCACACCCCGAGGAGCCCAACAGCGCATAGGCTTCGCCGTCCAGCCAATCGTGATTAAGCTCCTTGAGCGCGTAATCATCCTCGCCTGTCGGGTTTGGCAGGTAGGAATGTGCCAGATTATCAAGGGTGATCTTTGCCATTTTATGTCTCCCTCAGGCCGCTGTTGCGTATGATGCAGCAGCGACGGAGGTGCCGTTTTCTGCAAAAATATAGATGTGCTTGGGATCAAGATAGACACTCAGCGCCGATCCGATTTTGAGATTTTTGACCCCGTGCACGAGGCCGACCCAGTTTTCTCCTTGATGGTTCAGGTGCACAAACGTCTCCGAGCCGGTTATCTCGGTTACATTCAGCTTGCCGGTGAATTCCAGGGCCGTTGGCGATTGCCGTTGTAGTTCCAGATGGTTCGGGCGGAAGCCCGCGAGATAAGCGCCATCCGCCAGCGCCGCCAAGGTACCGGAAGCGGCCGCCACCTGCCCGTCCCCGAATTGCAGGCTGCTGCCCTGCTTGCGTATTTTCAGGAAGTTCATCGGTGGATCAGAGAATACCCGCGCCGTGGTTGCATCGACCGGCTGGCGGTAAACCACCGGCGTCTTGTCAAACTGCGTGACCGCGCCCTCCCACATCGTCGCGGTATTCCCACCGAGCAAGAGCGCCTCTTCCGGCTCCGTCGTCGCATAAACAAAGATCGAGCCTGCTTCTTCGAAGATCTTCGGGATCTCGGCCCGCAATTCCTCGCGTAGCTTATAATCAAGGTTGGCGAGCGGCTCATCGAGCAGAACGAGCCCCGCGTCCTTAACCAGCGCACGCGCCAAGGCACAGCGTTGTTGCTGCCCGCCCGACAATTCCAACGGCTTGCGATCCAGCATCGCCGACAGCTTCATCAGCTCAGCCGCTTTCTTGACCGCAACATCGACTTCATCTTTGGTTTTGCCAAGCAAACGCATTGGGCTGGCGATATTATCGTAGACGGTCATTGACGGGTAATTAATGAACTGCTGATAGACCATCGCCACGCCACGGTCCTGAACGCGCATGCCGGTCACATCAGTGCCGTTCCAGATTACTTTTCCCGTATTGGGCACATCCAGCCCAGCCATCAACCGCATAAGGGAGGTTTTACCAGAGGAGGTTGGTCCGAGAAGCACGTTCATCGTGCCCGAAGACAGCTCCAGATGTGTCGGATGTATATGCGTCTGGCCTGAAACGACCTTGGACACGCCTTCTAGTACAAGCGACATTTCACTCTCCCCCTCGCGCGGATCGTCCCGCGCCGCCTTCGGACCGTACCGCTAGCGCATTCACGAGCCATACATCCAGCAAATCAGTTTCTTGTTTCGTCAACCGCAGACCAAGCTTTGAACGACGCCAGATGATGTCCTCTGCGCTGCGTGCAAACTCTTTATCAACCAGCCAATTCACTTCACGCTCGGACAAACCAGCGCCAAACTCCTGGCCCAGATCACCAGCGGTCTCCGCATCTCCCAGCACGTCAAAAACCTCGGTTCCATAAGCTTTCACCAGCCGAGAGACCCAGCGCGCCGACAGAAACGGATACCTCGAAGCGACGCGCCCCTTGAGGGCGCCCACCCCGTCAACTGGGAAATCCCCGCCCGGCAGCGCCACACCCGCCGTCCAAGGCTTTCCCGCATCTGCAAAAAACGGCGCGATTTTCTCAAGCGCGGATTCAGCCAGCTTCCGGTAGGTCGTGATCTTGCCGCCGAAAACATTCAGAATCGGCGCACCAGCAGATTGGTCTACTTTCAAAACATAGTCACGCGTGGCCGCCGTCGCCGAACTGGCACCATCATTATAGAGCGGCCGTACGCCAGAATAAGTCCAAACGACGTCAT
Source organism: Sulfitobacter brevis (assembly GCF_900112755.1). Lineage (GTDB taxonomy): Bacteria > Pseudomonadota > Alphaproteobacteria > Rhodobacterales > Rhodobacteraceae > Sulfitobacter > Sulfitobacter brevis. The sequence goes on from NZ_FOMW01000027.1 coordinate 13,379, forward strand.
CCGCCGTCACCTTCTGCTTCAGATATTTAGACGCAAAATCGAGCAGATAGGCCTGCTCCTCGGGCGTACATACCGGCTTGGCGGTCACATCGTTGTGGTCCGCATCTGTGGTGCCAATCAGGGTAAAGTCGGTCTCATAAGGGATCGTGAAGATGATCCGCCCGTCCTCGCCTTGGAAAAAATAACATTTGTCGTGATCATAGAGCTTGCGCGTGACGATGTGACTGCCCCGAACAAGCCGCACCCCTTCAGTCGAATTGATGCGCACAGTGTTGCGAATGACACTTTCGACCCACGGCCCGCCCGCATTGACGATCATCCGCGCGACAATCACCCGCCGCGCGCCGCTGTCTTGTGCCTCAATCGTGACGTGCCAATGACCGTCGATCTGTTCGACCGAAATCACCTTGGTCCGCACGTTGATGCGGGCGCCACGCGCCTCGGCATCACGGGCATTCAATACCACCAGACGGCTATCCTCGATCCAGCAATCAGAATACTCGAACGCTCTTTCAAACCGCTCCTGCAGCGGCGCGCCCTCTGGGGTTCCGACAAGTTGCAATGACGTCGTGCCCTTGAGAATCTTCCGACCGCCAAGGTTATCATAGAGAAATAGGCCAAACCGGATGAGCCAAGCCGGACGCCGCCCCTTCATCCAAGGCATCACAATGCCAAGTAATTTCGACGTCGGCGTATCGCCTTCAAACCGCATATCGGGGTGATAAGGCAGCACAAAGCGCATCGGCCAGCTGATGTGTGGCATCGCGCGCAGCAATGTCTCACGCTCGATCAAAGCTTCGCGTACCAGCCGCACTTCACCGTATTCCAGATACCGCAAACCGCCGTGGAAAAGCTTGGTCGAGGCGGAAGACGTGCCCGAAGCTAGATCGTTCATCTCGGCCAATTCAACGCTCAGCCCACGGCCAACCGCGTCACGCGCGATGCCGCATCCGTTGATGCCGCCTCCGATGACGAACAGGTCGACGATGTCCTGATGTTTTGGCTGATCCAACGACGCCTCCCCGCATCCATGTCACGCCCTCTGCCTCCCAGCTTTGAGCGTGGCGCCAATGTGCGCTGCCGGGCCGCTCCGGTCAATAACGAATGTTCGTATTCTTTCGCTTTTAGCCATAGCGCTGATTTCATTGAGGTTTCGGTTCGAATTCTCACCAAATCCTGTGAGAACTGCCAAAAGCGAGCCTAAGTGCTCTTGACCTTGGCTGACCGTGGGTGATTGTTAGTCTCGATTGAGACTCCGGTGTGCCCTCAGTCTCCCCCGCCCAGCCCAGACAGGAGAAGGCCGTGGTCTCGAATTTCAGACAACAAGAAATACTTGAGCGCGCCCGCCAGGAAGGCAAAGTCACCGTCGACGGGCTCGCCGAGATTTACGACGTGACGGTTCAAACGATCAGACGGGACCTTTCCGAACTTGCGGAAACCGGCAGGCTTGAGCGCGTGCACGGCGGCGCGGTCATTCCATCGGGCGTCGTGAATATCGTCTATGGTGAACGGCAGCGGCTGAACGAAGCTGGCAAAAAGATCATCGCAGCAGCCTGCGCCGAAATGATCCCTGCAGGCGCGTCAGTCTTTATGAACATCGGGACAACAACCGAGGCCGTGGCGCACCAATTAATTGACCACGAAAACCTTCTCGTCGTCACCAACAACCTTAATATCGCCAATATTCTTGCGGTGAACCAGAGTTGCCGGATCATCCTCACAGGAGGCGATCTGCGCCGTGCCGACGGAGGTTTGGTTGGCGGGCTGACCGCGGAAATGGTCAAGCAGTTCAAATTTGATTTCGCGATTTTAGGATGTTCGGCGATTGACGAAGATGGCGACCTTCTGGATTTCGACGACCAAGAGGTCCTTGTAAGCCGCAGCGCCATTCAACGGTCCCGTAAGGTGATCGTGGTTGCAGACCAACATAAATTCCAACGCAAAGCACCGCTCACAATCTGCTCGCTTAGCGATGTGAATACGTTGGTAACGGACGGCTCCCTCCCGGGAGAGCTTGCGCAGGAATGCCATAGGTGGGGGACCGAGGTTCTTGGACTGACAAATCTGCCGCTGCGCGAGGAACGGTCGCCACCGTTATGATACGCCGCCCGTTTCGATTTTGAGCGGGTGACCGCAATGTTTACAATGTATCGCGTCTACCTCATGCCGGTTCAGCCCACATTCCGGGCATGTGTGACGCAATTTTCTTGGCTGAAAAACAGTCTGGACCAGACGCAAGAACAGCGCGACCCCCACAATCATGATAACCACGGCGAGCAGTCGGCCCGAGGTGCCCTGCAACACGATGTCGCCAAATCCGGTGGTGGTCAGCGTCGACACTGTAAAATAAAGCGCATCTACATAGCCGACGATATCAGGGTTCTGCTTACCCCGCAGAACAAAAACTAAGGTGCTGGTGAAGAAAATGAACACACTTAGGTTCACCGAGCTGACGATAATGTCTTCATTCTGCTTGAAAAACGGTGTGTCACGGCGGAGATCCCGCAACACGTGGTAGGAGTGCAGCAAGCGCAACGCCCGCAGGACCCTGAGAAAGCCAAAGCTTTGTGAAATTAACGGGGCCAATAGCAAGGACAAGATGACGACGACATCCGCTAAAGTATAAATCTGCCGCAATAACCGTATCCGGTTCGGAGCGATCCATAGGCGGGATAAGAAGTCAGCCAAGATCAATGTGCCGATCAGCAGGTCGGCAAGGACGATCCCAGGCGTCGGTTCACGCGAAATAGTCGCGATGAAAAAAATGATTGTCGACATGTCGAATGCCAAGAGAAGGTAGCGAAAGGGAGTATCCGAAACTCTGTGTATGAGGCTTAGCCCATGCGAGTTTGGCGGCTCATTTGTTGAACCGTTCTGGGTATAGGATAGCGAACTGATTGCGGGCAGCAACCCATTCTCTGACGGCCCTGCCTGTCTTCTCAAAACTGCGGATGGCCAGATAGATCAGCTTTGTCGCAGCATCATCAGTGGGAAAGCTACCGCGCGTTTTGGTGGTTTTTCGGATGACGCGGTTCAGGCTTTCAATCGCATTTGTCGTGTAGATGATTTTGCGCACTGCTGGTGGGAAGGCGAAGAACGGGATGACTTCTTGCCACGCGCGTCGCCAGCTTGGAGCGATTGACGGGTACTTTTGGCCCCATTCGGCCTCAAAATCAGCAAGGGCTTTCTCCGCCTCGGTGTCATCCGTGGCTTGATAAATCCGCTTGAGGTCTTTTGCGACGTTCTTGCGATCTTTCCATCCGCAGAAGTTCAGGGAATGGCGCACGAGGTGGACAATGCAGGTTTGGACTGTGGTCTCAGGGAATGCGGCATTGATGGCATCTGGAAAGCCCTTGAGGCCGTCCACAACGGCGATCAGGATGTCTTCGACGCCCCGGTTGCGCAAATTGTTCATCACCGAGAGCCAGAATTTTGCCCCTTCATTATTGGCAACCCATAGCCCCAGAACCTCACGTTCGCCCTCAGGAGTGACGCCCAGGGCTACGTAAACGGCTTTGTTCTTGACCTGACGGCTTTCCGCATCGCGGATTTTGACCCGAAGAGCATCAAGGAAAACAATGGGATACATCGGCTCCAGAGCCCGGTTCTGCCAGTCTGATACTTCCGCCAGAACGGCATCTGTGACGCGGCTGACAAGATCGGCAGACACCTTCAGCCCGTAGACCTCTTCGAGATGGGCGCGGATGTCGCGGGTCGATAATCCGGCTGCATAGAGGCCAATGATCTTGTCATCCATACCGTCGATCCGGGTTTGACCCTTCTTGATCAGTTCCGGTTCAAAACTGCCATCACGGTCGCGCGGGACATCAATCGGCAGCGCCCCATCATTGCCCTTCAACGTCTTGCGCGACGTGCCATTGCGGCGGTTGCTCTGTTGGTTTGTGGGCTGGGTGTCAGGCTCATAGCCTAAATGCTCGGTCAGTTCAGCGCCAAGCATCCGTTCCATCAGGCGCACCTTCAGCTCTTTCATCAAGCCCTGATCGCCCAGTAAATCGTCCGCGTTCTCAACGCCGCTCAGCAGCTCGTCTAAAACTTCCTTGGATATCGTCATTGTCGTCATGCTCCTTCGTTAATGAAGCATGGGCCAAATTACTCATACACAGAAGATCGGACACTCTC
>NZ_FOMW01000012.1 GCF_900112755.1 Sulfitobacter brevis
GACGCTTGACGAAGGGTTTGACGTAAGCTGGCGGGATCAGACGCACTTCGTGGCCCAACTTGCCAATCTCACGGCCCCAGAAATGCGCGCCGCCGCACGCTTCCATAGCAACCAAGCATCGCGGAAGTTGGCTGAAAAACGCCAGAACCTGCGTCCGCCGTAACTTCTTGCGCAAAACCGCGTGGCCTGCGCCGTCAGCTCCATGCACTTGGAATACATTCTTCGCCAAATCGAGTCCGACCGTGATAATATCCGACATGACCGCTCTCCTTTTTGTGGATCATTGCAGACCCACCTTGGCACATCGATGCCGCCGGAGGGCGGTTACATCATCAAAGCCAAGTGACGACCAAAAACGTGATAGTCGACGGCACGTCAGCTTTGTTGAAGCAAAAGCAAAACACGAAAGCTTTTTACGTAGTATTTTGATTGATCGCTATGCGGAGTTCTCCGCTTCTCGCAAGATTTCTTTATTCTTCGGTGTCATCATTGCATTAATAGGATACATCTTATTTTTACTTCCGAGTTTCGATCTGATCGTCACTATAATTTACACATATTTCTCTATTGCATGAATCTTGGTACACGTAGCCATCGCCGGTTTACAACGTGTCTTCGTTGATAGTCCTACCGCCCCCCGCTCGGAACGGGCGCGGCTCTTGCGATGCTCTTGTATTCCGAACGCGCAGTCGTCTTTATAGGAAGTCTCCTTAGAAAACCGGACCACACCCCATGACCCCTGCCGCCGCCCAAGCCTTCCTCGACGAGAACTTCGCCCCTTGGGTCCGTGCGCTCGACATCACCGTGACGCAGGTCTCGCCCGAGCGTACCACCCTCACCATCCCGATCACCGATGCGCTCAACCGTACGGGCGGCATCGTTTCGGGCCAGGCGCTGACGGCTTTGGCCGACACCGCGATGGTGCTCGCCATCGGCGGGTATGAAGGCGCGATGTCGCCTGTGGGCACGGTCACGCTCGACACCCAGTTCCTGCGCCCCGCCAGCGGCCACAACATCCGCGCCGAAGCGGAAGTCATGCGCGCAGGCCGCGGCATGGTTTTTACCCGCTGCACCCTGATTGCCGAGCCTTCGGGCAAGACCGTGGCCCTCGCCACCGCAACCTTCGCGCGTTAAGCCTCGCGCAATAACCGCGACGTGATCGGCCCTTGCTCATTTCCCGCTTGATCTGGCCGGAACCAGCGGCCTAACTCATCGCTATGATCCGAGCATTTTTCCTGCTGTTGTTGCTTGCCTCCTGCGGTCGCCCGCTGACGGAGCATGAGCGCGCGTTCCTTGCCACAATTCACGGCGATACGCTGGATATGGATGCGGTGCGCCTGCATGACGGGGCGCCAACACGCTCGGTCACGTTTCAGCGCAAGGTGCGGCCCCGCACCACCTGCCGCGAGCTGATACTGCCGCCGCAGAAGGACGAAACAGTATCCACCAAGCCCGCCGCCATCGCGCTGTTCAACACGATCCTGTTCGATGAAAACTGGTATCTTGATGATTACCTGCCGGATTACCCTGACAAAATCGGGCTCATCGCCTCGATGCTATTTGCCCATGAGCTAACCCATATCTGGCAGTGGCAGAACCGCAAGACCACCGGCTATTCCCCGATCCGCGCCGCATTGGAGCACGGCGGCGGGGCTGATCCTTATCTGTTTGAGATCAACACCTCACGGCGGTTCCTTGATTTCGCCTATGAGCAGCAAGGCTCCATCGTCGAAGAGTTTGTCTGTTGTCGTGCCTTGGCCCCGACAGCGCCGCGCACGCAGCGCCTGCACGGGCTGATCTCGCAGGTTATGCCTGTCGCGCCCCTGACCGAAGCGCGGCAATCCGACGTGCGCCTGCCGTGGGACGGGGTTGAGCTGGAGAGCATCTGTCAGTGACGCCATTCACTAAGTGCAGCGGCTGAAAAACAGCAGGAGGCCCCGATCCGGTCTTGCCGCTGCCCCGCCGCCGCGACATGATCCCGCACATCAGCCCGTGAGGAGAAACCGGATGCACCATTACGCCCTGATCATGTTGATCGCCGGCATCGGAATTCCGGTCCTTGCTGCGCTGAATGCCGCCTTGGGGCGCACCATCGGCTCACCCGCAGCAGCGGCGACAGTATTGTTTGTAATCGCTTTTTTCGCCAGTTTGATCGTCGCGTTGATCACGGGGCCACATGCCTTCGCACGCATGGGGATCGCACCGAAGCACTTGTTTCTGGCCGGACTTCTGGTGGCCTTTTACATCCTGTCGATCACCTTCATCGCCCCGCATTTCGGCATTGGAAATGCCGTATTTTTTGTTCTGCTCGGTCAGCTAATCAGCGCCGCAGCGATAGATCATTGGGGTCTGTTCGGTGCCAATGTCTCGCCACTGGGACTGGCACGTGCGGGCGGTATTACCCTGATGGCGGCGGGCGTCTGGCTGACCCAGCAAGTTTGACGGGTTAGCGCGCCAGCCGGTTGACCAGCTCCCACAGGGCATCAGGCACGTCCACCACTTCAGCCTCGCGCCGGTTTTGTCCAGGCATCCGCGCAGCTTCGTCAAAGCTGGCGGTCACGGCGAGCTGCGCCAGACGGTTGGCGAAATCTGGGGAAACCGACGGATCGATGAGAATGTAATACTGGCCCAGATCATGCGGCGGGCCGTCGGGCGCTTTCAGCGGGTTTACGTCGCGCGATAGCACACTACCGGTCATCCCGGCGGCCAGAAGTTCGGCCATTAGGCCAAAGCCCCAGCCCTTATAGCCTCCCATCGAAACCAGCGAGCCTTCCAACGCGGCTTGCGGGTCCGTGGTCGGGTTGCCCTCTGCGTCCAGCGCCCAGCCTTCGGGAATGCGCTCGCCCGCGGCCTTGGCCATGGTGATTTTGCCTAAAGCGACGGTCGTGGTGGATTGATCAAAGTGCATGGCGATGCCGCCCTTCCCGTCTGCCACGGAAAAGGCAATCGGGTTGGTGCCGATCACGCGGGTCTTGCCGCCGGGGGCTGCGACAATTGGTGATGCATTGGTGAACCCCATGCCGATCAAGCCTGCCGCCGCAATCTGTTCGGTGAAATAACCCAGCGAGGTGCAGGTATGGGCATGTGCCACGGCAAGCGTCGCGATACCGGTCTGGCGTGCCGCCTCCAGCGCCGCAGGAAGCCCGTAGGAAAAGGCAGGTTGGGCAAAACCAAAACCTGCATCCACATGCACCGCCCCCGCCCGCAGCGCCGTCACCACAGGCAAAACCTTACCATTGACCCGCCCGGACAACAGTTGCTGACAATAGCTTTCGACGTAGTATAGACCGCAAATGCGGTTGCCAAAGGCCTCGGCCCGCGCCACGGCGAGCGCTACTTCTGAGGCCTGAAAAGCATCGGCCCCATGCAGCATCAACGCCGATTGGGTGATCCCCGAAATGTCCTTTAGTGTAACGTCAACCACGCCCGCCCTCCGCTTTGGCCCGCCGGATCAGCGGCGAAAGTCAAGTCTGGAAGACCGCAAGCCCCTGCGTCAAGCACAACTGCGTCTAAAGCGGCACCAAAACGCCCGCTTCCATGCGCACCTGACGGTCCATACGGGCAGCCAGTTCGAGGTTATGCGTAGCGATCACCGCCGCCAGCCCTGTGTCACGCACAAGCTCCATCAGCGCGCCAAACACCTGATCCGAAGTGGTGGGATCAAGGTTGCCGGTCGGCTCGTCTGCCAGCAGCAAGCGCGGGCCATTGGCCAAGGCACGGCAGAAGGCGACCCGCTGCTGTTCGCCGCCCGACAAAGCAGCAGGCCGGTGGCCCGCACGCCCAGCAATGCCCACTACAGAGAGCAATTTATGCGCCCGCTCGGCGGCATCCGCTTTGCTGGTGCCATTGGCAAGCTGCGGTAGGATCACATTTTCCGCCGCCGTGAATTCCGGCAGCAAGTGGTGGAATTGATAGATAAAGCCGACATCATTGCGCCGCATCCGCGTACGCTTGCGATCGGATTGCCCAGTCATGTCTGCGCCATCAATCTCGACTGTTCCGCTGTCAGGCGTGTCCAGCAGTCCTGCGATATGCAGCAGCGTGGATTTGCCAGCGCCGGAGGGTGCCACCAGCGCCACCACCTCGCCCGCCGCGACCTCAAAATCAACACCGCGCAGCACCGCGACTTCGTTCACCGCACCGGGATTGTAGGATTTGGTGATGCCGCTCAGGCGCAATACCGGGTTATTCATAACGCAACGCCTCTACGGGGTTCATCCGTGCCGCGCGGCGGGCCGGAAAGATCGTGACGACAAAGGACAACCCGAGCGACAGCGCCACTGCAGAAAGCACATCGTTGAGCTGCAATTTGGCTGGCAAGAAATAGATGCCCCGCACCGAAGCATCCCATGCCGTACCCCCGCTGAGGTAATTTACGAAGGCAAAAACATGGTCGACATATAGCGCAAACAGAACGCCAAAGATGACCCCCAGCGCCGTGCCGATGATACCGGTAAACGCGCCACAAATGAAGAATATCCGCAACACCGAACCTTCGGTCAGCCCCATAGTGCGCAAGATCCCGATGTCGCGGCCCTTGTTTTTCACCAGCATGATCAACCCCGAGACAATGTTCATCGCCGCAATCAACACCAGCACCGACAGGATCACAAACATCACCCGATCCTCGATATCCAGCGCGTTCAGGAAGGAACCGGAGGCATCACGCCAAGTCCAGATCTGGCTGCGATCCCCTGCGGCCTGCATCAAGGCAGGGGCCAGTAGGTCAACGGCTTCGGGTTCCTCGACCATAACTTCGATTTCGTCGACGACGTCTTCTTTGTTAAAAAACGATTGCGCCTCGGCCAGCGGCAGATAGGCGCGGGTGCGGTCGATGTCATAACGCCCTGCCGAGAAAATATAGACAACCTCATAGCCGTTGACGCGCGGGCTGGTGCCAAAGGCGGTTTTCACGCCGTTGGGCGAGATCAGCCGGATAAAATCACCGACTTCGACCCCAAGCGTGCCCGCGACTCCGATGCCGATCGCGATGCCTTCTTCCAAACGGTTAATGTCACCGCTCGCATCCTCGGACGCGGCGATACGCGGGATCGTCTTGAGGTTCTCCAGCGAGATGCCATAAACCTCGACGCCCGCATTCGCCGCCCCTTGGTTGGCCATGACCTGCCCGCGCACCACAGGCGCCGCACGGGTCACACCCGCCACACCTGCAACCGCCTCGGCCATCGCGTCATAGTCGCGGATCGAGCGGTCGATGGTGCCGTTCAGGCTGACCTCGCCCAATTGGAAAATGGTGACATGGGCATTCGCGCCTAAAATCGTATCGACAAACTCGGCCCGAAAGCCTGACCGCACCGCCAGCGTCGCGATCAGGGCAAAGACCGCAAGCGTGATGCCGATCAAACTGATCCAGGTCATTACACTGACGCCGCCCTCGGCACGGCGCGCCCGCAGATACCGCCACGCGATCATCCACTCGAAAGCCGCAAAAGGCATCGTGCGATTTTGTTTGTCTGCCATTTTGGACGGCTCCTGAAAGGGGCGGTGCCCTGCGGTTTAAACGCCGCAGAGGCACCGTATCTTAGCGGCTTTTCAGACCAGCTTGGCGTAAATCTGCGCGATCCGCTCCACTGCCTGCTCGGGCGGCATCTCTTCGCTCTCGCCGGTGCGGCGCGAGGTCAGTTCAACCACACCATTTTTCAGACCACGCGGCCCAACAGTGATGCGCCACGGCAAGCCGATCAGGTCCATCGTGGCGAACTTGCCGCCTGCCCGCTCATTGCGGTCATCATAAAGCGGATCAAGGCCCAGCGCTTTGAGAGAAGCATAAAGCGCTTCACAGGCCGCATCGGCCTCTTCGTCCCCCTGCTTGAGGTTCACGATACCGGCATGGAACGGCGTGACGCCTTCCGGCCAGATGATGCCCTTATCGTCATGACTGGCTTCGATAATCGCGCCCACCAAGCGGCTGACGCCAATACCGTGGCTGCCCATATGCACCGGAACAGGTTTGCCATCCGGCCCCTGTACTTTCGCGCCCATCGGCTCGGAATATTTGGTCCCGAAATAGAAAATCTGGCCAACTTCGATGCCGCGCGCCGTGCGACGGCGATCTTCGGGCACAGCGTCAAAAAGTGCCGCGTCATGGGTTTCGTCGGTGCGGGCATAGCGTGATGTGAACTCCTCCAACACCGCCGCACAGGCCGCATGGTCATTCACGTCAATCTCGCGATCGCCAAAGGTCAGATCGGTGATCTCGCTATCATAGAAAACCTCCGACTCGCCGGTGTCGGCCAGCACAAGGAACTCATGCGTGTCATCGCCGCCAATCGGGCCACTATCCGCCCGCATCGGGATCGCCTGAAGGCCCATCCGCTCATAGGTCCGCAAATAGCTCACCAGATGGCGGTTATAGGCATGCAGCGCGTCTTCTTTGGTCAGGTCAAAGTTATACCCGTCCTTCATCAGGAACTCGCGGCCGCGCATCACGCCGAACCGTGGCCGCACTTCATCGCGGAATTTCCACTGCACGTGGTACAACGTCAGCGGCAGATCCTTGTAGGACCCGACATGGCTGCGGAAAATATCCGTGATTAATTCTTCGTTGGTCGGCCCATAAAGCAAGTCGCGCCCCTGCCGATCCTTGATCCGCAGCATCTCATCGCCATAATCGTCATAGCGCCCGCTTTCGCGCCACAGGTCCGCCGATTGCAAGGTAGGCATCAACATCGGCATATGGCCAACCCGCTGCTGCTCCTGATGCACGATCTCTTCGAGATTGCGCAGCACCTTAAAGCCCAGCGGCAACCACGAATAAATGCCCGCTGCCGATTGTTTGATCATGCCCGCCCGCAGCATCAGCCGGTGGCTGACAATCTGCGCCTCGGCAGGGTTTTCCTTCAAAACGGGCAGAAAATAACGGCTCAGACGCATGGCGGCGCTCCTTGGAACATGATTGCGCCTTGCCTAATTCAAAGCCCCGCCTGACACAATCACCAAGAAAGAGGCTACGCCGCCGCCACCCTCGCGCCCGCCCCCTTTCAGTTGGCCAAATAAACTCCGGGGGTCCGGGGGCAGCGCCCCTGGCCGGTCAGCCCCGCGCGCTCCTCTGGGCAAGCGCTAAGGCGACCTTGGTTGCCACAGCCATATCCTGCACCGAAATCCACTCGAGCGGTCCGTGTATCTCTTGCATGCCGGTAAAGATATTCGGGCACGGCACGCCCATCTCGGTCAGCCGCGATCCATCAGTACCACCACGGATTGGCACGCTCACCGGCTCAATCCCGACCGCGCGCACTGCATCACGCACCAGCTCAACCGGCGTCATGTCCTTCTCCAGCCAATAGCGCATATTGCGGTACTGCGGCACGATCTCGCAGGAAATCTGCGCGCGCGGCTCGGTCAATGCGACAGCATCACAGACCTGACGCAGCAAATTACCCTTCGCCGCCAACCCATCGAGTTCGAAATCACGCAAGATAAGATGGATTTCCACTTTCGAGGAACCACCACTGATCTCGCCCACATGAATAAACCCTTGCGTGCCTTGCGTCGTGTCCGGCGTCAGGGTCGTCTGAGGCAGCATCATCACGACCTTTGCCGCCAAATGCAGCGCGTTGACCATCTTGCCTTTGGCATACCCCGGATGGGCCGACACACCAACGATCCGCACCAATGCCCCATCCGCTGAGAAGGTCTCGAACTCGATCTCGCCGGGCTTGCCTCCATCGAAAGTGTAGGCGAATGCCGCCCCCAGGTCGTCAGGCAACCGCGCATCGACGCCGCGCCCGATCTCCTCGTCCGGGGTAAATGCCAGCCGGATCTTCCCGTGAGGGATGTCAGGATTCTCGATGAGGTGCCGCGCGGCGGTCATCACGATCGCCACGCCAGCTTTGTCGTCACCGCCCAGCAAGGTTGTGCCGCTCGCCGTCACGATGTCATGCCCAACGCAGACCTCCAGATGCGGCGAATTTTCCGGTGACAGTTTTAAATCAGGCGCATCGGCGAAGGTGATGTCACCACCATTATAGCCGCGGTGCACGACGGGTTTCACCCCAGTCGCATTAAACTGCGGCGCCGTATCCACATGCGCCAGCCAGCCCATCACTGGCGCATCTTCGACGGTGGCGGGTACGGTGGCCAATACGGCACCGTAATCGGTCAGCAACACATCCGCCGCCCCCATCGCGGTTAACTCCTCCATCAACATCCGCGACATATTCAACTGGATGTCCGTGCTCGGGGAGGTCGGGCTCGCGGCATCGCTCTGGCTGTCGACGCCCGCATAGCGCACCAAGCGCTCTTCCAGTTCTGTATCAAATTCTGTGCGCATGATGGCCCCTTCCATTTTTCCCAAAGGAAGACCGGCGCCGCGGCACTGTCAAGCGGCGCAAGATGGTGATTGACCACCCGCCTGCATCGGATTGTATGGGAGCCATGACACAACACATCCAAGAACCCGCCCGCAGCACTCCCGTTATCCATGAAACTGGCGTGCTGGTGATCGGCTCCGGCCCCGGGGGGTTGGCCGCTGCCCTTGCCGCCGCACGCGCGGGCGCTGATGTCACCCTGCTTGATCGTTTCGGCTGTTTTGGCGGGAATATTACGGTTGTAGGGGTCGAAGGCTTTGCATGGTACCGCCACGAAGCCACAGTTGAAGCAGGCGGCATCGGCTGGGAGTTTGAGCAACGCGCCAAGGCCATGGGTGCCGCCTCGCCCGAGTCGCAGTCGCTAAGCTATGAACTGGACAGCGAGGGGTTCAAGCTGGTCGCCGACCGCTTGGTGGAGGAAGCGGGCATCCACCCGATGCTGCACCGCCAGTTCGTCGCCCCGATCATGGATGGCCATACCATCAAAGGCGTGATTGTCGAATCGAAAGCAGGCCGCGAGGCAATCTTGGCAAAGATCGTTATCGACGCCACCGGAGACGCCGATGTGGCCCAACGCGCCGGTGCTGCGACGATCAAAACGCCCGTGGAAGAGATGCAGGCGGCATCGGTGATGTTTCATATTGCGGGCGTCGATAAGGCCGCCTTCATGGCGGGCGTCAAAGCCGATCCGCAAACCTATGCCAACTGGTCCACCGGTGAATGGGTGGTAGAGACCGATGGCAAAGAAGACGCCATGTTCTCACCCTTTCTCGCCAAACCGTTTGCCCAGGCGATCCGGGACGGGGTGATGCCCGCCAACCTCAACACCATTGGCGGCACTTGGGGTGCGGTGCATGACAGCGGCGAGATGACCTATATGAACCTCGTGCACCTCGCCGGATGCGATGGCACCGATCCCGATAGCATGACCCGTTTCGAGATCGAAGGCCGCGTGCAAGCGATGCACGCCATCGACGCGCTCAAAACCTATACGCCAGGCTGCGCCACGGCACGGCTAAGCAATTTCGGCATGAGCATCGGCATCCGTGACACCCGCAAGATCGACGCAGTTTATAACATGACCGAAGCGGACGTACGCGGCGAAGCCCGTTTCGACGACAGCATCGGTATCTACCCCGAATTCATCGACGGCTACGGCGTGCTGATCATCCCCACCACAGGACGTTACATGCACATCCCTTACCGCGCGATGTTGCCCAAAGGCGTGCGCAATCTCTTGGTGACGGGCCGCGCCATCGGTGGTGACAAAATCGCCCATGCCGCGACGCGCAACATGGCCTGCTGTGCAGTGGCGGGCCAAGGCGCGGGCGTTGCAGCCGCACTTGCGCTGGCCCAAGGCATTTCGCCCGACCGCGTCGATATCACTGCCGTGCAAGCGGTTTTGCGCGCCCAAAACGTGCGCCTTCACTAGCCAGACGACAGGCAAATCCGTGCGCGCACCCTTGAAACGCCGCGCGACATGCGCAATGTGGAAGCTCATTGCAATCCGGAGCATCCCATGGCCCTGCCGATCCGCGACCAATTAAAGTACTGGGGCATCGCGGCGGCGGTGTTTTTGGTGGCGTTCTGGTTTTTGGGCAATGTGTTGGTGCCGTTTTTGATGGGCGCGGCGATTGCTTATTTCCTTGATCCGGTCGCGGATCGGTTGGAGCGCATCGGACTCAGCCGTACAATGGCGACCGCCGTCATCACCATCATTGCGCTGCTGACCTTTGTGGTGCTGGCGCTGCTTGTTGTGCCGACACTGGTCAACCAGACCACCAGCCTGATCGAAACCGCGCCGAAGCTTACCCGTGATTTCACCGATTTCCTGATCCAGCGCTTTCCATCCCTGCTCGACGAAGGCTCAACCCTGCGCACCTCGCTGACCTCGCTGGGCGCGACCATTCAGGAGCGTGGAGGTCAGGTGTTGAAAACTGCGCTGGCCTCGTTTGCTTCGATCCTCAACATCATTTTGCTTTTCGTGATCGTGCCTGTCGTCTCGGTCTATCTGCTGCTGGATTGGGACCGGATGGTCGCCTCTGTCGATGAATTGCTGCCGCGGGAACACGCGCCGACGATCCGCAGGCTGGCCCGTGAGATCGACAAGACGCTGGCCTCTTTTGTGCGCGGCATGGGGACCGTCTGTCTGGTTTTGGGCACCTATTATGCCATCGCGTTGATGGCGGTCGGGTTGCAGTTCGGTCTGGTGGTTGGCGCTATCGCGGGGCTGGTGACGTTCATACCTTATCTGGGCGCGCTAATTGGCGGTGCGCTGGCAATCGGCTTGGCACTCTTCCAGTTTTGGGGTGATTGGGTATCAATCGGCCTTGTCGCGGGCATCTTCGTGCTTGGTCAGGTCATCGAAGGCAACTTTCTAACGCCAAAGCTGGTCGGCAATTCCGTCGGACTGCACCCTGTCTGGTTGCTGTTGGCCCTATCGGTCTTTGGCACGCTTTTCGGGTTTGTCGGCATGTTGATCGCGGTGCCTGTGGCGGCAGCAATCGGGGTGATTGCCCGCTTTGCTGTCGAGCAATACCAACACAGCCTTCTTTACAAAGGCAGCGACGCGCCGCCCTCGCCACGGCAGGACCTTCCCTGAAATGAACCGCCAACTCGGACTTGACCTGCCCAGCCACACCGCGCTGGAGCGTGATGCATTCTTCATCGCGCCCTCCAACGCTGTGGCCGTGGCGATGATCGACAGTTGGCAGGCTTGGGCCGGTGGCAAACTGGTGCTTACGGGGCCGCATGGGTCGGGCAAAACCCATCTGGTGCACGTCTGGGCCAAGATGTCAGGCGCGCGGATCATCGCCGCGCAAGATCTTGATCTGGCTGCCGTCCCGGCGTTGGCCACCGGCCCCGTTGCGGTCGAGGACGTGCCGCAAATTGCGGGCGACGATGCCGCCGAAACCGCACTATTCCACCTGCACAACCTCGTGCTTGCCGAAGGGCATGCGCTGTTGGTCACCGGCACCGCGCCGGTGCCGCACTGGGGGTTGACCCTACCCGATCTGACCAGCCGTTTGCGCGGCACCACGGCGGCCGCACTTGAGCCGCCGGATGATACGCTGCTCTCTGCGCTGCTGGTCAAACTGCTGGCCGACAGGCAGCTTACGCCCAAGCCCGATCTGGTGCCCTACCTATTGGGCCGGATGGACAGGTCTTTCGCCGCCGCAATCGACATAGTCGAGCGGTTGGATGCGGCAAGCCTTGCCCTGAAACGGCCCGTGACCCGCGCCTTGGCCTCTCAGGTGCTGGACAACGCCCCCTAAGCCGCGTGATACTGGCCTGCGACACCATATTTCCGTCGCAAAATCGTTACAGATTAACGCCATAAGGCCCCCATGACCCATGCCGACTTTCTCGAGGCACCTTTTGTAGATGCCATTGACCTGCCCAATCTGGATATTTCCGGACCGGGCCGCTTTTTCAATCGCGAGCTCAGCTGGCTAAGCTTTAACTGGCGGGTGCTGGAAGAGGCTGAGAACCCCCGTGTGCCTTTGCTGGAGCGGTTGCGGTTCCTGTCAATCTCGGCGGGTAACCTCGATGAATTTTATACAGTTCGTGTCGCAGGCCTGCGAGAATTGGCCCAAGCCGGCAACACCACGCCCGCCGCCGACGGGCTGACCCCTGCCGAACAACTCGTTTTGATCAACGCCAACGCGCGTGACCTGATGCTTAACCAGCAGCGGGTTCTGGTTGACCTGATGGCCGAGATGGACGCCCAAAATATCATGCTCGAACGGATCGCTGATCTGACAGATGATGACCTGGAATACCTTAAGGAAGTGTTTCTCACGCAGGTATTTGCGGTTTTGTCTCCGCTGGCGATCGACCCCGCGCACCCCTTCCCCTTCATTCCCAACACCGGCTACGCATTGGCGCTTCAGCTTGAGCGCGAGCGGGATAAACGCCCCTTGCAGGCCCTGCTACCGATCCCCGCACAGATCGACCGTTTTGTAGCTCTGCCCGCTGACGAAGGCTGCTTGCGCTACCTCCCTCTCGAGGACCTGCTGCTGATCAACATCCCTGGCCTGTTTCCGGGCTATAAGCTGAAAGCGCATTTTGAATTCCGCGTGCTGCGCGACAGCGATCTTGAAGTCGAGGACGAGGCCGAAGATCTGGTGCGCGAATTCGAGGTTGCCCTGAAACGACGCCGTCGCGGCGAGGTCGTTCGGCTGACCCATTCGGCAGGCGCGCCGGAAAAGCTCAAGGCGGTCGTGATGGCCGAGCTGGCCGTGCACGACCGCGATGTCATCGAGATCGATGGCATGATCGGGATCGACGACCTGTCAAAACTGGTGACCGATGCACGGCCCGATCTGCTCTGGCCGCAATTCACCCCGCGCATCCCCGAGCGGGTCAGTGACCACGACGGCGATATGTTCGAGGCGATCCGCCAGAAAGATATGCTGCTGCACCATCCTTATGAGACCTTTGACATGGTTGTGCGGTTTCTGGCGCAAGCCGCGCGTGATCCGCAGGTGGTGGCGATCAAACAGACCCTCTACCGCACATCGCGTGACAGCCCGATTGTCGAGGCGCTTTGCGAAGCAGCCGAGGACGGCAAGTCCGTCACCGCACTGGTAGAGTTGAAAGCCCGCTTTGACGAGGCCGCCAATATCCGCCAGTCGCGCCGATTGGAACGCGCAGGCGCGCATGTGGTCTACGGCTTTATAAACCTGAAAACCCACGCAAAAATCTCAACCGTCGTGCGCCGCGAAGGCAATCAGCTGGTCACCTACACCCATTACGGCACCGGCAATTACCATCCCATTACCGCGCGGATTTATACCGATTTGTCGCTGTTTACATGCGACCAGAAGCTGGGGCGCGACGCCACCAAAGTGTTCAACTTTCTGTCCGGCTATGCCCAGCCCGAAAAGTTGGACAATCTGGCGATTTCGCCGCTTACGCTCAAGCCGAAATTGCTGGCGATGATTGCGGCAGAAGCGGATCATGCTGTGGCCGGAAAACCCGCGGCAATCTGGGCAAAGATGAACTCGATCATCGATTCCGATGTGATTGATGCGCTCTATGCGGCAAGCCAAGCGGGCGTGCAGATCAGCCTTGTGGTGCGCGGCATTTGCGGGCTGCGCCCTGGCGTAAAGGGGCTGTCGGAAAACATCCGCGTTAAATCCATTGTTGGTCGATTTCTGGAGCATTCGCGCATCGTGTGCTTTGGCAACGGTCATGGGTTACCGCACAAAAAAGCACGGGTTTTCATATCCTCGGCTGATTGGATGGGCCGCAACCTGACGCGACGGGTCGAAACTTTGGTGGAAATCGAAAACCCCACCGTAAAGGCGCAGATCACCAGCCAGATTATGGCCGCCAATCTGGCCGATGTGGCGCAGAGCTGGGTGATGGCTCCCGATGGCTCCTTTAGCCGTCCCGCGATCCCCGAAGGCCAGTTTGCCTTCAATTGTCACCGCTTTTTCATGGAAAATCCCTCCCTCTCCGGGCGCGGCTCGGCAGGGGCATCGGACGTGCCCAAGCTGACCCATACCGAAGACTAAACCCCGCGCTTAGGCCCGTTAGACATTGACCTCACAGGCTGCCTGCCCCACTTTACCCGTCACGCCGCACCGCCCGCAGGAGACCGCATGGCAGAGCTGACCCAATCCTCCCCCGCCGGGGTTCCCGAAACCGGCGTGGCCGACCTTGGGCCCTTTAGTAAGCCGTTGTTTCTGGACCCCTCTGCCCGCGCGCTCAGCCGTGTGGGTGTGGTGGATGTCGGGTCCAACTCGGTCCGGCTGGTGGTGTTTGATGGTGCGGCGCGGTCGCCCGCCTATTTCTATAACGAGAAAATCATGTGCGCCTTGGGTGCTGGCATGGCCGAAACCGGTCACCTGTCGCCGCAAGGCCGAGTCCGCGCCCTATCGGCGATGCGGCGTTTCAGCAAGCTCGCCGACAGCATGGGGCTGTCAGAACTGACCGTGGTCGCCACTGCGGCGGTGCGCGATGCCAGCGACGGCCGCGATTTTTGCGAAGATGTGCGCCGCGAGACCGGATTACGCATCTGGGTGATCGACGGCGAAGAAGAAGCCCGCCTGTCAGCGCAGGGGGTTTTGCTAGGCTGGCCCGGTGCTTACGGGCTGGTCTGCGACATCGGCGGCTCGTCGATGGAGCTTGCCGAAATTTCCGGCGGGCGCGTCGGGCGGCGGGTTTCCTCGCAGCTCGGGCCGCTGAAACTGCGCGACATCAAGGGTGGCGCCAAGGCGCGCAACGCCCATATCAAAGAGGTCATGCAAGGTCTGCAGGAACGGATGGGCGCACAGCGGGACCGTCTGTTTCTGGTCGGCGGCTCATGGCGGGCGATCGCGCGGATCGACATGTATCGTCGCGGCTATCCGCTGCATGTATTGCACGAATACCGCATGACCGTCCGGTCGGTCGCAGCAACAGTGGAATTCATCAAGAAGGCCGATCTGACCGAATTGCGCAACGCTTGCGGGGTTTCAAGTAGCCGGATGGAGCTGGTGCCCTATGCCTCAGAAGTTCTGAGCCGTTTGGTGAAATCGTTCAAACCCAAAGATATCGCTATCTCCAGCTATGGCATCCGCGAAGGCATGCTTTATGAGCAGATGCCGCAGCGCTTGCGCGACCGCGACCCGCTGATCGAAGCCTGCCGCTTTGCCGAAGCCAAGGACGCCCGCGTGCCGGGATTTGGCAAAATCCTCTACAACTTCATCTTGCCGCTCTACAAATCCGCGCCACAGCCACGGCGGCGCTTGGTGAAGGCTGCTTGCCTGCTCCATGACGTCAGCTGGCGTGCGCACCCCGATTATCGCGCCGAAGTCTGTTTTGACGCGGCCACCCGCGCCAATCTGGGCGGATTAAAACATTCGGAGCGCATTTATCTTGGGCTCGCGCTGCTCCACCGCTATTCAAACAAGCGCGAAAACACCCGGTTTGCCGATCTCTATCAAATGGTTGATGAAAAAACCCAGACCGAGGCCGCGATTTTGGGCAAGGCGCTGCGGTTTGGCGCGATGCTCTGGATGGACAAGGACGCCGAGCGCGGTGAGTTGCGGTGGTTCCCCAAGAAAAAGCTGCTGGAGTTATGGCTCACCCCTGACATGCTGCCGCTCTTCGGCGAAGTCGCCGAGGCGCGGCTGAACTCACTCGCCTCATCACTGGATGCGGAGGTACAGGTCAAGACCCGCAAAGCAGGTATTCCGGCGGACTGAAGATCTCAGGTCTAAATTTCGATCTGGGGCTCCGGCTCGGTCGGGGTCTCGGGCGGCACCAGCGGATGATCAGGCTTGCGCCGGATAATAATGTCGCCATTGGGCAGCATTTCGGGTGCTTGGTAGGCGTTCCAGTCTTCGACATCCTCCAATATTTCGGAAAGCTTAGGCCCCATTTCCTTGGCGAAGTTGCGTAACGCCGGAGCCATCTGTTGCGCCAAACCCTCAACCCCGTCCAAGGCAGGTTCCATCTCGTCGAGGATTCCTTCCATGAACAGTCGGGCCCCGCGCTCCATCAGTGAGAGCCCACGTTCAGACGGCGCCTCTTCCTCAGCCATCAGAGGGGCAGCCAAAAGGCCAAAAGTCAAAACTGCGGCGCTGATCTGTTTCATAGACTTTAGTATAGCGCGACTAGCGACGGTTTCTAATCACGAATCGTCGAAATCTATCGTTACCGGAAAATGGTCGGAGGCGGTGATGAGTGCGTCACGCAGCGCAGGGTTGGTCCAGCATTCAGGGTCGTCCATTGGATGCCAGATCCGCCAGGTTGCGCCGCGCTCCCGAAATTGCGGCGTGACCATGATGTAATCCAGCAGCGCCTGCAAAAACCGGTTTTCCTGCCGGATCCAGAAGCGCGACGTGCTGGGCACCGCGCCTATTTTCTGCCCGAGCGCGCGTTTTGCATGCGGATCGAACAGCGCGTCCGGTCCATCAAGCCCCAGCAGAATTTCGACAGAGGACCGTCCAAAGAGGTCCTCAAAAGCATCTAGGCCAGGGCCGTCATTCATGTCCCCCATCACCATCAAGGGGGTGCCAGCGGCCAGATGCTCTTCGATCCGGCGCCGCAGCCAGATCGCCTGCGCCAGTTGTTTGCGGCGGTTGGCAATGCCAAAGCGCAGGACGTCGGCCTCGGTCTTGGCACCGTGAGGGGCTTTGGATTTCAGGTGCGCGCCGATCATATGAAAGGCAAACCCCGCTCTATTTTGGACAGCGAGTTCGAGCGGCGGCTTGGAAAACACCACCAAGTCTTCGGTCGCGTCGATATCCAGATCAATCCGGAAGGCACTGTCAAATCGTGGTGCGCCAGTGGCCCCTTCTGGCCCGCTGAACGGCCCATGCGGATCATGCCGCGCCGTGAGCTTGGCAGGATCGAAAAGCAGCGCGATCTCCTGCTGGGTATCGTTGCCAAAACCCAACACTGCTTCGCTGGTGCGTAGGTCAAACTGGCGGGCAAACCGCTCAAGTGCGCGAACTGTTGAATGGCGGCGACCTTGATCGGGGGCCTCGATAATCATCACCGCATCGGCATCCAGCGCCTGCAACACACGGGCAATCGCATTGGTCTGGTCGGCGCGGGTAACATTATAGCGGCCCGACCAGCCTCCATCGTTGTACAACTGGTCGTGGTCGTCAAACAGGCCCGAAAACCATTCCACATTATAGGTCGCGATCCGCATCAGGCGCGTTTTCGTGACAGGGTTTCCCAGGCGCGGTTAATGTCGATCATCCGTTTTTCAGCGAGTTGCACAGCCTCTTCCGGCAGGCCCCGCGCCAGCAGGACATCGGGGTGATTGGCGCGCACCAGCTTGCGCCACGCGGCGCGGGCCTCGTCCAACGGCGCGCCGGGCCGGATGCCAAGAACCGTATGCGGCAAGGGCGAGGTATTGGGCACGAACCGCGCCCGCAATGCTTCGAAATCACCGTCCGGAAGTGCAAAGATCAGCGCCACTTGCTCGAGAAATGCGTCTTCGTTGGGATGATACTCACCATCGGCCATCGCGATGTGGAACAGTCCCTCCATCAGGTCGCGCAACATCTCGGGCTGGCCGTCAAACATCGACGCAATCCGGCGGGCATAATCCTCAAAACCCGCGACATCCTGCCGTGCAAGATCAAACACCCGAGCAGCACCCGCGGCATCACTCTCTGCGATTTGAAAGACCTCGCGGAAGGCAGTGACCTCGTCGCGGGTTACAAGGCCATCGGCCTTGGCCATCTTGGCCCCAAGGGCAATCACGGCGATGGTAAAGGCAACCGACCGTTCCGGCGGGCTGCGCAGCCTATCAAATACCGCCGACAGCCCCTCGCCGGTGGCAAGGGCCGACAGGGCCTCGGATATGCGTGTCCAGATTGACATGGGTGCAGTCTAACGCTTGGGGGGGAGGAAGTCAGGTGGGGACAAGGGTTTTCTGCATCAAAATAAGGTCAAGCCATTGGCCCGCTTTGTACCCGACTTGGGGTAGATAGCCAGTCTGTTCAAAACCCAACCGAGCGTGGAAGGCAGCCGCTGTGGGGTTAGCGCCGCTGATCGCAGCAACCATCACGTGCCGGCGCTGGCTGGCCGCCGCCGAGAGTGCCTGTTGCATCAACAAGCGTCCTGCCCCTTTCCCCTGCGCCGCTTCCGCAACGATCACTGTGTGTTCGACAGTCGCCGCATATCCCGGCCCGGCGCGAAACGGGCCATAGGTGACAAAGCCCTGCACACCCTGCACCCCCTGCGCTTCAATGACCCAGAAACTACCTTGGCGTTCAGTGATCAGCGCCGCAACACCGGCGAGCGTCTTTTCCTGTGACGTGAAGGTGGCCAAGGTATCGCGGATCATACCGTTCCAAAGTGCCGTCACCTGCGGCGCGTCGTCCAGGCGCGCGGGGCGCACCCTCACGTCAGCATCCGTTCACCTGAGGGGGTGGTGAAACGCGCCCGCAGTGCCCTAGGCCCGCTGACAAAGCCGACCCGAGTATCCGTCAGGAACGGGGCGAGCAGATCGCGCAAGGCGTTGACTTCAGGGTGTGACACTTGAAGATCAATGAGAGCGCATTGGGACGTCTCCAACATCATCGCTGGATGCATATCCCCCTGCCATTCGATCAACGCGGGTGCACAATTGTCAAACGGCAAACGGCCCGATGCCGGCACTGCCATCCGCCAACGCAAATCGCCGCGCTGGAGGGACACCGGTGCGCCGAAAGTCTCCGGCAGATCTGCCAAGGTTGCATCCAGATCATTACATCGGCAAATCCAGTTGGTCAGGCGCGGCGAGCCGGAGAAATTGTCGAGGTCAAACCAACGCGGTCGCTCCGGCGCCGGAGCGACCGCGTTGACTGAAATCGCCTCAAGATAAAGGCCATCGTCCAGACCCAGCAGCTTATTGTGGGTATGGAAAATATCGTGCTCGCCGCCCTGCTGAAGCATAACGCCGAGCGCTGTCTCAACCTGTGTTGCAGCCTCGGCCAAGGTAAGGCCGGCAACCGCCAAATGGTCTAGTTCCATGAACGTTCCCTACACGAGTTTGGGCACCATGCTATGACCTATCTCGGAGTGTACCTAGCTAGAATTATGTTTCTGTCGGCAAAAGATTTATATTTCGGAAATGCAGATCGAGTTTACAGCGAGCCTGAGCGGATTCTTTGAATTTCATTCCCGATCGGCGTAGGGCTGGTGCCCGCCCCAATATGAGGCGGGCACCTTGACCCTAGCTTTTCGTTGCGCGGATCAGTTTCAGAATGTCTTGCGCTGCTGACGGAATATTTGTGCCCGGCCCGAAAATCGCTTTAACCCCTGCATCGTAAAGGAATTGGTAATCCTGCTGCGGTATGACACCCCCACAGATCACCAGAATATCATCGGCTCCTGCGTCTTTGAGTGCCTGCACCAACTGGGGTGCCAGCGTTTTGTGACCTGCAGCCTGCGACGAGATGCCGATCACGTGGACATCATTGTCCACCGCGTCCTGCGCGGCTTCGGCGGGAGTTTGAAATAGCGGACCTACGTCCACGTCGAAACCGATGTCGGCAAAGGCTGTCGCGATCACTTTGGCACCGCGGTCATGGCCGTCTTGCCCCATCTTGACCACCAGCATGCGCGGGCGACGACCTTCGGCTTCGGCAAAGTCCTCAACAGATTTCTGGATCGCAGCAAAATCAGCGTCGCCTTCATAGGCCGCACCGTAAACACCGGCGAGGGTCTTTACCTCGGCGCGGTGGCGGCCAAATTCATCTTCCATTGCCATACTGATCTCCCCAACGGTTGCCCGAACCCGCGCGGCCTCGACCGCTGCTTCGAGCAAATTGCCCCCTTCGCGGGCCACGCGTGTCATGTTTTCTAGCGCGGACTGGCAGGCAGCCTCGTCCCGTTCGGCCCGAATTTTATCCAGCCGTGCAATCTGGCCTGCACGCACTTTGACATTGTCCACGTCCAGAATATCGATGGGGTCTTCCTTGTCGCGGCGGTATTTATTGACCCCGACAATGACCTCGGTGCCGCGGTCGATCTGGGCTTGTCGGGTGGCGGCGGCTTCTTCGATGCGCAGCTTTGGCATGCCCGAGGCGACTGCCTTCGTCATACCGCCCAACGCCTCGACTTCTTCGATCAGCTTCCATGCGGCCTCAGCCAGATCATGGGTTAGCTTTTCGACATAGTAGCTACCTGCAAGCGGGTCGACGACATTGGTAACACCGGTTTCCTCTTGCAAAATCAATTGGGTATTACGCGCGATACGGGCAGAATGATCAGTGGGTAGGCCAATTGCCTCGTCCAGAGAATTGGTGTGTAGGCTTTGCGTGCCTCCCAAAACCGCGCTCATTGCCTCATAAGCCGTGCGTACAACGTTGTTATAGGGGTCCTGCTCGGCGAGGCTGACGCCGCTGGTCTGACAATGGGTGCGCAGCATGCTGGACTTGGGGTTCTGCGGCTCGAATTCCTCCATAATTTTGTGCCACAACATCCGCGCTGCCCGTAGCTTGGCCGCCTCCATGAAGAAGTTCATGCCAATGGCAAAGAAGAACGACAGGCGTCCCGCAAAGCTATCCACATCCATGCCCCGCGCAATCGCGGTGCGGACATATTCACGCCCGTCAGCAAGGGTAAAGGCAAGTTCCTGCACGAGGTTCGCACCCGCTTCTTGCATGTGATAGCCGGAGATACTGATCGAGTTGAATTTCGGCATGTAATCGGCGGTGTATTCAATAATATCCGCGACGATCCGCATCGAAGCCTCTGGCGGATAGATGTAGGTGTTGCGGACCATGAACTCTTTGAGGATGTCGTTCTGGATGGTCCCCGCCAGCAGTGATTTATCGTGGCCCTGCTCTTCTCCCGCGACAATAAAACTTGCCAAGATCGGGATGACCGCGCCATTCATCGTCATTGACACGCTGACCTTATCGAGCGGGATGCCATCGAACAGGATCTTCATATCCTCGACGGAATCTATCGCCACGCCCGCCTTGCCGACATCACCCTCCACCCTCGGGTGGTCGCTGTCATAGCCACGGTGGGTGGCCAGATCGAAGGCCACCGAGACCCCCTGCTGGCCTGCCGCAAGCCCGCGCCGGTAAAAAGCGTTGGATTCCTCGGCGGTGGAGAAACCTGCATACTGGCGGATCGTCCATGGGCGGCCTGCATACATCGTGGCCTTTACACCGCGCGTGAAGGGGGCCGCGCCCGGGATCGTGCCAAGATGGCTCAGATCTGTCAGATCGTCAGCGGTATAGAGCGGTTTGACGTCAATACCTTCCAGCGTGTGCCAGACCAGATCATCAGGTGTGCGTCCGCGAAGTTCGCCTTCAGCCAGAGTGCGCCAGATGTCCTGGGGGGTGTCCTTTGTCATGTCTTTGTCCTTTTGTCATGTCGCCCGCCGGCAGGCTGCTGCCTGCTCTTTTGCGGGTGGGATCCTCTGTCAGTTGGGCAAGCCCGTCTGCACCGGCGGCAAGCCAGTGCAAATCGTCAGCATAGTGTTCGGCCAGTTGGGACGATTGGCGGGTGTCGAAAGGCAGCCAGCGGCCTGTGCCATCGGGCAGTTCGTCAGGGTTGCGGCCGCGCAGAGCGAGCGCCTTGCGTAATGCTGGCAAATTGGGTGAGCGGTTGAGCCAGCGGGATGTTTTGACCGCAGGTGCGGCGCTGCCGAGCGCGGTGGCCAGCAACTTATCCGGTTGACCCGCGGCGCGTTCGAAAGGTGTGACCAAAATCTCGGCCTCGGGCAAGGCGCAGGAGATATCCATGATCACATCGCGCCACGTGCGCCTGCTGTGGGTAATCTTCTCAAGCGCCTCGCTCCCCGCCACATTATGGCCGCGCCCTACAACGAACGCCGCCAGCGAAGACCAGAACAACTCCTGTGAGCGCAGGGTCAGGACGACGCGCGTCACTTGCCCGTCAAACGCTGTTCCCACCCGTGCGAGCCTATCGCCGATGGCCGGATACAGCGCGGCATGACGCAGGCAGTGTTGCGGCGTGCCGATGATGTTTTCGTCGCTGACCAACAACTGCCGTGTCCCGGCGCGATGAGCCAATGCCAGTTGCATCCTGACCCGTCCTTCGGCACGGCGAACCAAATCCCGACCCAGTGCAATGCGCGGTCCGGGAAACAGCCCCGGTATCACAATTGCGCGGGTTCGTAGTGGTCCCCAAAATCCAATGCCCCGCCGCGCCAACGCGTCCACATTATCGCGCATGTAGTGTTGAAAGGTCGTGGTACCGGTGCGATGCGCACCCAAATGCAGAACGATTTCCATGCGAGGTCGGCCCCTGATCAAGGTTCTGGCCGCCCCGACCGGCCGGGATATGGGGAACCTGCCTTTCATGCCGCAAAACCTGTTACACTGGGCTTAATGATAAAAATGGCCAAACCAGTCATCGCAATCGTGCGCAGACCGCTTATATTCAGGGAGACAGGAGCCCAGATGAAATTATTCTTACGAACTGTTATTGCTGGCATTCTAACCGCCGGCAGTATGGTCCATGCCGCTGAAGAAACGCCGCCGGATGTGCTCTTTGCCCCTGCGGATATGGCGGATTTAAGCGAATTTATCTGGAAAAAACGCCCTGTTCTGGTCTTTGCCGACAACGAGAACGATTCCTCATATATCGAACAGATCGAGCTTTTGCATGAGAACGAGGCCGACCTGATCGCGCGGGATGTGATCGTGCTGACCGATACCGACCCCGCCGCCCGCAGCGCACTGCGGATGCAAATGCGGCCGCGGGGTTTCATGCTGGTGCTCGTCGGCAAGGATGGCGGCACTAAAATGCGCAAACCCTTCCCGTGGGATGTGCGCGAGATTACCCGAAGCATCGACAAAATGCCGATCCGCCAACGCGAAATCAGGGACGAGAAAGAACGGCACGGAAACATCATCGAATAGCCGGACAGCGCTGTCCGGCCGCGTGGTGCACCGCCCAAAACGGGCAGAGCATCACGTCGATTTATCCAAGCACGTTGCTTCACCGGGTTTATTCAAACTCCATGATCACGTCGTCCACGGCGAGGCTATCGCCTGCTGCGGCATTGAGCTTGCTCACCACGCCTTTGCGTTCGGCGCGCAGGATGTTCTCCATCTTCATCGCTTCGATCGTGCAGAGCGCTTGGCCTTCCTGCACTTCCTCGCCGACTTCGACGTTCACCTTCACCACGAGGCCCGGCATCGGGCAGAGCAGCATCTTGGAGGTATCGGGCGCCTGCTTTTCCGGCATCAATCGGGCCAGTTCGGCCTGACGCGGGGTGCGGACATGAACGCGGATGTCAGCGCCACGGGTTCGGATGCGGAAACCGCCCGAAATCTTGCCGACTTTCAGCACCAAAGGCGCATCACCGACCGTCATCACCGCAAGTTGGTCGCCGGGCGTCCAGTCGCTTGAGACGCGGTGCGATGTGCCGTCCTCGAACGCGACGGTTGCCCCGTTCGGGTCGGCCTTGATAGTCACGTCAAAGCTTTGCCCTTGCAGTGTCACGTTCCAGTCAGAGCCGACTTTACGCTCATGGTTATCCATCCGGCCTGACACCCGCGCACGGCGGATTTCTGCAACACGGTGCATCGCGGCAGTGGCCGCAGCGATCCGGCGCAACTCGGCCTCGTCCAGCTCGACGCCGTTGAACCCGTCGGGATATTCCTCTGCGATGAAGGCCGTCGTGATGTCGCCCGAAACAAATTTAGGGTGATCCATCACGGCACTGAGGAATGGCAAGTTGTGGCCAATGCCTTCGACCTCGAAACTGTCGAGGGCGACGCGCATCCGTTCTATCGCCTCGCCACGGGTCGGTGCCCATGTGCAAAGCTTGGCGATCATCGGATCGTAATACATGCTGATCTCGCCACCCTCGAAGACGCCGGTATCATTGCGCACCACATGGCTGTCGAGCGTGACCTCGGCAGGCGGACGGTAGCGGGTCAGACGCCCGATGGAGGGCAGAAAGCCGCGATACGGATCCTCGGCATACAGCCGGTTTTCGATGGCCCAACCGGTCAACTTCACATCGTCCTGCGTCATGGTAAGTTTTTCACCATTAGCGACACGGATCATCTGCTCCACCAGATCGACGCCAGTGATCAATTCGGTCACGGGGTGTTCGACCTGAAGCCGTGTGTTCATCTCGAGGAAAAAGAAGTTCTTGTCGCCGTCCACGATGAATTCGACCGTACCCGCACTGGTGTAGCCCACCGCCTGCGCCAGTGCGACGGCCTGCTCGCCCATCGCCTTACGGGTGGCTTCGTCGAGAAACGGGCTCGGCGCTTCTTCGACAACCTTCTGGTTGCGGCGCTGGATCGAACATTCCCGCTCGCCCAGATAAATGCCGTTGCCATGCGCGTCACAGAGCACCTGAATTTCGATGTGGCGCGGCTGGGTGACAAATTTCTCGATAAATATGCGGTCATCGCCAAAGGAGTTTGCGGCTTCGTTCTTGGAGGATTGGAAACCTTCGCGGGCTTCATCGTCATTCCATGCAATTCGCATGCCCTTGCCGCCGCCGCCCGCGGAGGCCTTGAGCATCACCGGATATCCGACCTCGTTGGAGATTTTCACCGCTTCGTCGGCATCCTCGATCAGCCCCATATAGCCTGGAACGGTGCTAACCCCCGCCTCCTGCGCGATTTTCTTGGAGGTTATCTTGTCCCCCATCTTTTCGATCGCTCCCACAGGCGGGCCGACAAAGGCCACGCCGGCCGCTTCTAGCGCTTCGGCGAACTTGGAGTTCTCGGACAGAAAACCATATCCGGGGTGTACAGTTTCGGCGCCTGACGCCTTCACGGCCGCCATTACTTTATCAATAACAATATAGGACTGATTGGCGGGCGGCGGGCCGATATGGATCGCCTCGTCCGCCATTTCCACATGCAGCGCCTGCGCGTCGGCGTCCGAATAGATCGCAACCGTGGAAATACCCATCTTGCGGGCGGTCTTGATGACACGGCAGGCGATCTCGCCACGGTTGGCAATCAGGATTTTCTTGAACATGGGAGGTCCCTTGAGCTTGTTTTTATATTGCGGAACGCAAAAAGACCGCCCGGCGCACTGCCGGACGGTCTATTGCACTATGAAGTTGCGCCGCTGCGAAAGCCGCGCTTACCGATCGCTGATCAGCTACATTTAACGACGTTGGTTTGGCAGGCGAGCACGTTTGCGCCCGCACCGATGGCCGCACCCTTGCCAAGGCTGCCGCCGGTAATTGCCGCGGCACCAGCGCCCACTGCAGCGCCACCCAGAGCTTGTTCGCCAAGTGTGTCACCACAGGCCGCAAGGCCAAGGGCCGCAGCGCCTGCGAGGATGAGTTTTGTTGCTGACATGAAATCGCTCCAGAATATTTGTGTATTGTTGGCTCAACCGCCGAGCGGCTGAAAGGTTTCGTCAGGGACCAATTAACATCAGTATCCGCGACATTTTTCGGGATGAA
Organism: Sulfitobacter brevis; assembly: GCF_900112755.1. Lineage (GTDB taxonomy): Bacteria > Pseudomonadota > Alphaproteobacteria > Rhodobacterales > Rhodobacteraceae > Sulfitobacter > Sulfitobacter brevis. The sequence goes on from NZ_FOMW01000012.1 coordinate 25,195, forward strand.
GATAAAAGCAGCGCCGATGCTTTGGTCGCTGCCTTCGGTGCGGACATTGCCGATTTCCAAACTCCAAGCCAAGGCGGAAACGCAACCTTGGCGCGATCCGGCAAGGCAGCGCCGAGGGGGGGTTGGAATAGGCAAAATCACGCCGATCAATCCTCGAAGGCGTCGGGGAAAGCCGCGCGGGCGACGGCTTCGTTGATTACTAGAAGCGATTCATAATCCGCCGGATCGAACGGATCGGTCGCCGGGAGCACCTCGCGCCCCATCAACCATGACAGCCGTCCCGCATCCAGATTGCCGCGCTCAAACGGCTGATCACCGAAATGATCCCAAAGCGCTTTCATGAAATAGGTATCGGCGCGCTTGTCCGGTGCGCGGCGATCGGCACGGCGCTCGCGCCGCGTGAGCGCTGTCACCCCTTTGGGGTTGGGTCGGCGGATGATAAATTGAAAGTCCGTACCGGGCAAACGCCCTGGAAAACCGCGATGTTTCAGCATGTTACCCCACGGACGTCAGGGGCACTCTGGCGGTTGGTAAGGACAGGCGCGAACGCCTGTCCCTGCAGGCAATTACTTGTACTTGCCTGTGTATGTTGGCTCAACCGAGATAGGCTCTGGGTTAACAACAACGTATTCTTCTTCGGTCTGTCCGCTTGTGCATGCTGCGACGGCGGCAACGAAGCCGAACATTGCAAGCAGTTTGATGCTCTTAGACATCTAAGTCTCCTGTTACTGTTAGTGGGGCACGGCACGACAAAATGCCTCACACACCCCGATTCTGAGGTAAGGTATACGTGGGTATTCCTCAACACGTTATTATTAGAAAGCCGGAGCGAATGATACTGGGGTTGAGCCAATCGGCGGCTGTGTGACGCCAAAGCATCACTGCGACGCCCTCTGCGGGGGCGTGCCGCAATATATTGTAGATCCATCACAGAACCTCCCACATACATGTGTCGCCTTGAGGGCGAAACGCTTCAAAAAACTGGGTCGCATCGGGATCGGGCTGACCGAATTCGGTCTGGCGATCGGCCAGTGATACGATGATGATATCCCCCTCCAGCGCGAAATCCGCGATGTAGGGAAGTGCAAGCATTGAACACAGATGGAGCATGTCCTCGCTGGCCTGCTCATAGCTGATCGCGCCCGCCTCGCGCGAAATCTGCGGCGCGACAAACCGGAAGCGCAACCACGTCTCCTCACCCATGTCATCGATCAGAACTTCTTGCAGCTCGACGGGCTGGCCTGAGGGGACCTCGATCGCATTGGCGGCGCTGGCAGACAGCATAAATGTGAACAACACAGCCTTCATCGCGCGCAGCCGCCCTGCCCCACACAGAAGCGATCTGCGTCAGGTGTGAAACGGCGCGGTATGTGTTGCGCGGCAGCCTGACCGCCGCGCAGCAAGGCGTTAAAGCGGAATATTGTCATGCTTTTTCCATGGGGTTACGACCTTCTTGTTGCGCAACGAGGCAAAAGCCCGCGCGATCCGTTTGCGCGAGGTGCGCGGCTGGATCACCTCGTCGATGAACCCGCGCTCGGCGGCAACAAAGGGGTTGGCGAAACGGTCTTCGTAATCCTTGGTGTGCTGGGCGATTTTTTCAGGATCGTTCAGATCGGCGCGGTGGATGATCTCGGTGGCCCCCCTGGCGCCCATCACGGCAACTTCGGCCGTGGGCCACGCATAGTTGAAATCAGACCGCAGATGCTTGGAGGCCATGACGTCATACGCGCCGCCGTAGGCTTTACGGGTGATCACCGTGACCATCGGCACCGTTGCCTGACCGTAGGCAAATAACAGCTTCGCGCCGTGCTTGATCACGCCGCCATATTCCTGACTGGTGCCGGGCAAAAAGCCGGGCACATCGACAAGCGTCAGAATTGGAATATCAAAGCAATCGCAGAACCGCACAAAGCGCGCGGCCTTGCGCGAGCTATCGATATCCAGACAGCCTGCCAGCACCATCGGTTGGTTGGCAACCACGCCCACGCTGCGGCCTTCGATACGGATAAAGCCGGTGATGATGTTCTTGGCGAAATCTTCCTGAATTTCGTAAAAATCGCCCTCGTCCCCAAGCTTGAGGATCAGTTCTTTCATATCGTAAGGCGTGTTGGCATTGGCGGGCACCAATGTATCCAGCGACGCTTCAATCCGGTTCGGGTCATCAAAGAACGGGCGGACAGGCGGCTTCTCGCGATTGTTGGCAGGCAGGAAATCCACCAGACGGCGGACCTCGGCCAAGGCCTCCACGTCATTCTCGAACGCCGCATCCGCGACGGAAGATTTGCGGGTATGGGTGCTGGCGCCGCCAAGCTCTTCGGCAGTAACGACCTCGTTCGTCACGGTCTTGACCACATCAGGGCCGGTCACGAACATATAAGAGGTATCCTTTACCATAAAGATAAAGTCGGTCATCGCGGGGGAATAGACCGCGCCACCAGCGCAGGGGCCCATGATCACGCTGATCTGCGGGATCACACCACTGGCTTCGATATTGCGCTGGAATACTTCGGCATAACCAGCAAGCGAGGCCACGCCTTCCTGAATACGTGCGCCACCGGAATCATTGATTCCGATCAGAGGTGCGCCGTTCTGGATCGCCATGTCCTGAATTTTACAGATTTTCTGGGCATGGGTTTCTGACAACGAGCCGCCAAAGACGGTGAAGTCTTGCGAGAACACATAAACCAGACGTCCGTTAATTGTGCCCCAGCCCGTCACCACGCCATCGCCAGCAGGCTTTTGTTTTTCCATGCCAAAATCGGTGCAGCGATGGGTCACGAACATGTCGAACTCTTCAAAACTGCCTTCGTCCAGCAACAGATCAACCCGCTCACGGGCCGTCAGCTTGCCGCGGGCATGCTGCGCGTCAATGCGCTTTTGGCCGCCTCCCAGACGAGCGGTTTCGCGGCGCTGTTCAAGCTGTTCTAGAATGTCTTTCATGACCTACCCCTGCTTATGGCTGCGCATACTCTATCGAAGCTGGCAGGCGGACCAAAGAGCCATTATGCAAATTTGCAAATAGTTTTCAAAGACAAGCCTGCAAATTGCGAATATGCAAATGTACGTTCTCGCCATGGACTTAACGCCAGAGCAGGCTTATTTGCATTTTCATGAATAACGCGCCCCCCGTCCGCTTTCTCGACCGGACCACCCCGCCCCACATTACAACGCTGATTATGCTCTCTGGCATGTCGGCTCTGGTGATGAATATTTTTCTGCCGAGCCTGCCGCAAATGGCCGAATATTTCGGCACTGATTACGCGGTGATGCAGCTTTCGGTGCCGCTCTATCTGCTTTGTTCAGCGGTGTTGCAACTGTTCATCGGGCCGATTTCCGACAGTCTGGGGCGGCGCAAGGTCATGCTCTGGGGGATGGCGCTCTTTGTGCTGGCGACAGTGGGCTGTATCTTGGCCCCCAATGCCGCCGTGTTTCTGACATTCCGCATCGGCCAAGCCGTGATTGCTACTGCAATGGTGTTGTCGCGCGCAGTGATCCGCGATCTTTACTCGCAAGACGAATCTGCCTCGATGATCGGCTATGTGACGATGGGCATGGCGTTGGTGCCAATGATCAGCCCGGCCGTCGGCGGCTTAATCGAGCAGTATTTCGACTGGCACGCGACATTCATTCTTATGGCTGTAATGGGCTTGGCCGTGATGTGGCTGGTTTGGGCTGACATGGGCGAAACCGCCGTTGCCTCGGGCAAAACTCTGCGGGCCCAATTTGGAGAATACCCCGAGCTTTTCCGCTCGCCGCGCTTTTGGGGCTACGCGCTCGCCGCGGCTTTCTGCTCTGGCGCGTTCTTTGCTTATTTGGGGGGCGCACCCTTTGTCGGCAGCGTCGTGTTCAACCTTAGCCCCTTCTGGCTCGGCATATATTTCGGCGCTCCTGCCATCGGCTATTTCGCGGGCAATTTCTTCACCGCGCGTTTCGCCACCAGATTTGGCGTGAATAATCTCGTACTCTGGGGCTGCCTCGCCAATGCGATCGGCAGTTCAATCTCGATCCTGATTTTCCTCGCGGGTTATGGCTCGGCCATCAGCTTTTTCGGGATGATGACGCTGGTGGGCCTTGGGAACGGGCTTTGCATTCCTAACGCGACCGCCGGAATGCTATCCGTCAGGCCGCATCTGGCGGGCACCGCATCGGGCCTTGGTGGGTCTATTATGATCGGCGGCGGATCGGGTCTCGCCGTCTTGGCAGGGGCACTGCTGACCCCTGAATCCGGCGCTTACCCGCTGTTGTGGCTGATGTTGTTGACGGCTATCGCTGGCGTCGCCTCGATCATGATCGTCATCCGCCGCGAAAAGCAACTAGGGCTTCGCAGCCGCTAAAGCCCACTCCCGCTTGCGCTAGTGAGTTTGCAAAGCTAGCTTGCAAATTGTGCAAAGTAGGCGGGATAGATCATGGCCACGCAAAAACTATATGCCGGCGCCAAGCTGCGCGAATTGCGTACCCGGCTTGGCCTGACGCAGAAAGATTTCTCGGCGCGTTTGGGCGTATCCCTGCCCTACCTGAACCAGATGGAAAACAACAACCGTCCCGTCAGCACCACTGTAGTGTTGGCAATGGCGACCGAATTCGGGCTCGACGTGACCGAACTTTCATCCGGCGATGGTGAGCGTTTGGTCAGCGACATGCGCGAGGCGCTCAGCGATCCGGTTTTTGGCGGGACCATGCCCCCTGTCGCCGATCTGCGCCTCGCCGCCTCCAACGCACCGGGGTTGGCGCGGGCCTTTCTGGAACTGCATCAAAGCTACCGCCAGACCCATGAACGCCTTGCCTCGCTGGACGAGGCTTTGGGCCGGGAAGATGCCCGCATCAGCCCATCGCCATGGGAAGAAGTGCGCGATTTCTTTCACTACTGCGACAACTATATCGACGCTGTGGACCGTGCCGCCGAACGGTTTGCCACCCGCGACACCAGTGCTGCCTCCATCCGTGAGGTCGCCGTAAATACCCTCAGCGAAGTGGGCGTGCAGGTCGCTTTTGCCGACATGGATACCCTGCGCCATTTCGATCCTGAGACAGGCAAGCTCAGCCTCTCATCCCGCGCGGCCCCGCAGACCCAAACCTTCCAAATGCTGCTGCAAGTTGCCCTGTCCCGCCAGAACCCTCTACTTGAGGCAACGCTCGATCTGGCCCGTTTCCAAAGCGCTGCCGCCCGCGATATCGCGAAAATCGGGCTGGCCAACTATTTCGCTGGTGCCGCACTCATGCCCTACAAATTGTTTCTGGACCGCGCGCAAGACGACCGACACGATCTGGAGCTTCTGGCCAGCCGATTTGGCGCCTCCATCGAACAGGCCGCCCACAGGTTGTCGACGCTGCAACGCCCGGGGGCCAAGGGCATCCCGTTCTTCTTTGTACGGGTTGATCAGGCAGGCACAATTACCAAACGCCACTCGGCCACGCGGCTGCAATTCGCGCGTTTCGGCGGTGCCTGCCCGCTATGGAACGTGCACCGGGCCTTTGAAACACCCGGTCGCTTTTTGCGACAACTGGCCGAAACGCCGGATGGGGTGCGCTACATCAGCCTTGCGCGCGACATCTCAAAACCTGCGGGACGCTTCGGCGCCCCTGTCAGACGCTATGCAATCGCCTTGGGGTGCGAGGTACGCCATGCCGCCGCGATGGTTTATGCCGACGGATTAGATCTCAGCCGCGAAAGCGCGTTTGAGCCGATTGGTATCTCTTGCCGGATTTGCGAGCGCAAGAATTGCCACCAACGCGCCGTGCCCCCGCTTGAGCGCAAACTGGTGGTCGATCCGCACCTGCGCGACGTCCTGCCGTATCGGGTCGAATAGGCGCGCTGTCTGCTCTCCTCCAGCCAGATGAACGATAATAGGCTGCCTCTAGCGCTTGGCTGCCCGCCAGCCGGCGGCCCGGGCCTCAGCTTCAGAGCAGAACCACCTCTCCCCGTTCTGCACACTGATGCCGGCCCGCGCGTAATCGCGTTGCCCCGGTACATGATAGATATGGCCGGATTTGGAGATGTTGCCTTTGATGACACAGCCGTCCGGCGCAGTCGCTGCCGCGTCACCTGATCCCGCTTTGCGCGCTGTTGCGCGGGCCAATCGGTGATCTGAAGGCGCTGCCAACACAAAGCTATGGATGCCGCGCCCCGCGATGAAAGCCGCTTTTTCCTCGAGGTCATAAGCCATTGAATACCTGCGGTAGGCGAAGGCCAAACCGTTTTCTACCAGCACACGGCCCAGATCGCGGTCCTGAACGGTACAGCGTGCCACGACACGGTTATACCGATCCCGTTCGATCGGGTCGCACTGTGCTACCTGTCCTTCAAAAGCGGCGCGCACCTGCGCAGTAACCCAAGCGCCGCAATCCAAAGCCGCCCCACCTGCGTCCTGACAAGGTTGCCCGTGCTCTGGCGCGTCAACGCCGTGTAGGCGGACACGCACGGGGCCCACATCGATCGTGTCCCCATCGATCACATGCAGGACGCCCGAAAAAGCAGCCTCCTCTGCCTGGGCACCCCAAGACAGCAACATAAGAACAAGGAGCGAACAAAATCTTAACATACCAGCGATATGACTCGGCTCACCGGTCACATCAACTGATCAGGTTAATAAAAGTTAACGTTGCGCAATTTGCCAGTTCGGGTGTTGCCAAGGCGCGTCATTGGCGCGGGCCAATGGATCAAGCCCCAACAACATGTCGGAGACCTTCTCGCCGACCATGATCGAGGGCGCATTGAGGTTACCGTTGGTGATCCGTGGAAAGATCGAGCTGTCGGCAACCCGCAGTCCTTCGACCCCGATCACACGCGCCTGCGGATCGACCACGGCTTGCGGATCGTCGGCACGGCCCATCCGGCAAGTCCCGCACGGATGATAGGCGCTCTCGGCATGTTCTCGAATGAACCCGTCAAGCTCGTCATCCGATTGCAGGGCTGCACCGGGCTGGATCTCGTGCTTCACGAAGGGCTTAAACGCCTCCTGTCCGAAAATCTCGCGGGTCAGGCGGATGCACCTGCGGAAATCTTCCCAGTCGCTGGCCTCGGACATATAATTGAAGCGGATAACCGGATCTGCCTGCGGATCAGACGAACGCAGTGTCACCGCCCCGCGCGAGGCCGAACGCATCGGCCCGGTATGGGCCTGAAAACCGTGACCCTCAGCCGCGGCTTGCCCGTCATAACGCACCGCGATCGGCAAGAAGTGATACTGAATATCAGGATATGGCACCCCCGCCTGCGAGCGGATAAAGGCCGCCGATTCAAACTGGTTCGACGCGCCCATCCCGCGCTTGGTCAACAACCATTGCGCCCCGATCACCGCTTTGGACAGCAAATTCCAATGCTTATAAAGCGTTATCGGCTGCGACGCTGCCATCTGGATGTACAGTTCCAAATGGTCCTGCAGGTTTTGCCCAACACCCGGCCGATCCGCGACCACCTCAATGCCGTGCTCGGCCAGATGCGCTGCTGGTCCAATGCCTGACAACATCAGCAACTTAGGTGAGTTCAGCGAAGATGCCGCCAGCACCACTTCACGCTCGGCAGAGATCACCTCGATACGACCCCCGCGCGACACCTCGACGCCGGTGGCACGACCCTCTTCAATAACTATCCGCCGCGCCAAGGCACGCACAATTTGAACATTGCCGGTTTTCTGTGCAGGCCGCAGATAGGCATTGGCCGCCGACCAGCGCCGCCCGCCCCAGACCGTCTGCTCCATCGGGCCAAAACCCTCTTGCTGCTGGCCGTTGTAATCGTCCGTGACCTGATAGCCCGCCTGCTTGCCGGCCTGCACAAAGGCATCAAACAACGGGTTTTCGCGCGGGCCACGACTGACATGCATCGGCCCGTTGGTGCCGCGCCATGTGGCATCGCCGCCATGGCCGCCATCATGCCACGTTTCCATCCGTCTGAAGTAGGGCAGCACATCGGCAAAGGACCAGCCCTGCGCACCAGCCTCCTCCCAATGGTCGAAATCCATCGAATGGCCGCGCACATAGACCATGCCATTAATCGAGGACGATCCACCGATCACCTTACCGCGCGGGCAGACCAACTCGCGGCCGCCCAGATGCGGCTCAGGCTCGGACTTATAGCCCCAGTCATAGCGTTTCATATTCATCGGATAGCTCAGCGCCGCCGGCATTTGGATGAACGGCCCCATGTCGGTGCCGCCATGCTCGATCACGATCACCTTGCGGCCCGCCATCGCCAACCGATATGCCATCGCACAGCCCGCGCTACCTGCCCCGACAATCACAAATTCCGCTTTCATTTCGCTTCCACTTCCTTCGTGATTCCGGGGCGGGTCAAGGATGCGAAGCACCGCGCGCATGCGCGGCTCGTCCTTGACGCGTCCGGGAATCGCATCACAAAATTGTCGAGGTGTCTTGAGCCACAGAAAGTGGGCTCAAGACACCTCTCAGCAATTTGACCTCGCCCCTGCAGCGCACAGAAAGGCCAAATATTTTTACTGGAGCCACCACGACCGCCCAGCATGTCTTGCGCCGCAGGCGCGCATTTGGGCCCCGTCAGAACGGGGCTTCTACATCGTCCATCCGCACAAAAACCGACTTCAACTGGCTATAGTGCTCTATCGCCGCCCTGGAGTTTTCACGGCCGACGCCCGACATTTTCGACCCGCCAAACGGAGCTTCGACCGGCGCGTCGTTGTAGGTGTTGATAAAGCAGGTGCCCGCTTCAAACCGCGCCGCGACACGGTGGGCGCGGGTCAGATCGCGGGTGAACACACCAGCGGCGAGCCCGAATTCGGTGTCATTGGCACGGGTCATCACATCGTCTTCCTCCTCGAAATCGAGAACCGCCATAACGGGGCCAAAGATTTCTTCGCGGGCGATGGTCATTCCATCTGTCACATCGGCAAAGACCGTGGGCTCCAGATAGAAACCTTCGCGGTCGATGCGCTTGCCGCCACAGACCAGCCGCGCGCCTTCGGCTTCGCCCTTTTCGATATAGCCCAGCACCGTGGCCATCTGCCGCTCCGACACCATCGGGCCGAAGCTGGTTTTGGGGTCCATCGGGTCGCCGATTACCGCATTGCCGAGCCGCTCGGTCAGCCGTGCGAGGAACTTTTCTTTGATCGCCTTGTGCACAAAGACCCGTGTGCCGTTGGAACAGACCTGACCGGAGCTATAGAAGTTGCCCAAGATCGCGCCGCTCACGGCATTCTCGATATCGGCATCTTCGAACACGATCATCGGGGATTTGCCGCCCAACTCCATCGTGACGTGTTTGATGCCCTCGGCTGCTGCGGCATAGACCTTGCGCCCCGTTGGCACCGATCCGGTCAGCGATACTTTATCGACGCGCCGGTCGGTGACCAGTGCCGCGCCAACCTCGCCCATGCCCTGCACGACGTTATATAGCCCTGCGGGCAGACCCGCCTCATGCAGAATTTCTGCGACCTTCAATGCACAGAGCGGCGTGGTCTCGGAGGGTTTGAAGACCATCGAATTGCCGCATGCCAGTGCAGGTGCTGCTTTCCAGCAGGCGATCTGGGTCGGGTAGTTCCACGCACCGATGCCGACACAGACCCCGAGCGCTTCGCGGCGGGTATAAACCCAGTTTTCGCCAAGCTGGATGTGTTCGCCGGTCAGGCTCGCGGCGATACCCCCGAAATACTCGAGCGCATCCGCGCCACTGGTGGCATCGGCGACGGAGGTTTCCTGATAGGGTTTACCGGTGTCATAGGTCTCCAGCACGCTGAGGTCGTGGTTGCGTTCGCGCAGCAGGTCGGCAGCCCGGCGCAGGATGCGGCCGCGTTCGGTGCCGGTCATTGCGGCCCATCCCGCCTGTGCTTTTTTAGCCGCCGTGAGGGCGCGATCAATGATGGCTGGCGTCGCCGCGTGCAGGGTCGCGATGACCTCTCCGGTTGCGGGATAAATCACCTTGATCGGGGTGCCTGCGGTATCTTCGACATAGGCGCCATCGATGAAGTGGCTGGCCTCGGGTTGTGTTTTATAGGTCATTTTAGAACTTTCTTGCCTCTGTCGGGGATATTGCAGGTCAAAAGAGCGGTCATTCCCCGCGGGGGTAGCGCTTGCTTTCTTCCAGTGTGTTCAGGTCCATGTGGTTGCGCATGTATTGCTCGGACGCCTGCCGCAAGGGCTGGTAGTCCCACGGGTAATAGCCGCCCTGACGCAGCGCCTCGTAGACGACCCAGCGGCGGGCCTGACTTTGGCGCACATCGGCATCAAAGCTTTCGAGATCCCAGCGGCTCGCGGCTTCAACGCGGAAGCGTTCGAGAGTTTCGGCATGGGCGGGATTTTCAGCAAGGTTGGTGATTTCATGCGGGTCGGCGTCGAGATTAAACAGCTGTTCGGGATCAATGGCGCAGTTGGTGTATTTCCACTGGCCCTGCCGCAGCGCGATCATCGGAGATTGCGTTGCTTCGGCAGCGTATTCCATTGCGACAGCTTCAGTGCGCGGTAGGCCTTTGGCCAAGGGTACAAGCGACTGGCCGGTGGTCCAAGGCATCACCTCGGCCATGCTGACCCCTGCCAGATCGCAGAGCGTCGGGCAGACGTCGATATTGCTGACCGGTGTGCTGTGCAGTCCGGGTGCAATTCCCGGTGCTGCGATCATCATGGGCACGCGACAGGAGCCTTCAAGAAAGCTCATCTTGAACCACAACCCGCGCTCGCCCAGCATGTCGCCGTGGTCGGAGACAAAGAGGATGATCGCCTCTTGGCGGGTGTCTTCGAGGGTTTGCAGCAACTCGCCGATCTTATCGTCGAGGTAGCTGATATTGGCGAAATAGGCGCGGCGCGAGCGGGCGATGTCTTCGTCTGTAATGTTGAATTCGCGCCAGTTGTTGGCGTCAAAGATGCGTTGGGAATGCGGGTCGTGATTTTCGTAGTCGAAAGCCGCCACTTCGGGCTGCAGATGGGCGCAATCCTCGTAGAGATCCCAGTATTTCTTGCGCGCGACGTAAGGGTCGTGCGGGTGGGTGAAGCTGACGGTCAGGCACCAGGGCCGGTCATCGGCACCGCGCGACAGGTCGTAAATCTTGCGGTTGGCATTGTAGGCAACCTCGTCGTCGTATTCCATCTGGTTGCTGATTTCGGCCACGCCTGCGCCAGTGACGGAACCCATGTTGTGATACCACCAGTCGATGCGCTCACCGGGTTTGCGGTAGTCGGGGGTCCAACCGAAGTCGGCAGGGTAAATGTCCGTGGTTAAGCGTTCTTCAAAGCCGTGGAGCTGGTCGGGGCCGACGAAGTGCATCTTGCCAGACAGGCAGGTGTGATACCCCGCGCGGCGCAAGTGGTGCGCGTAGGTCGGGATCGAGGAGGCGAATTCGGCGGCATTATCATAGACGCCTGTTGCCGAAGGCAATTGCCCCGACATGAAGGCCGCGCGGCCGGGCGCGCAGAGCGGTGACGCCGTATAGGCATTGGCAAAACGCGCCGAACGCGCCGCCAGCGCCTTGAGATGCGGCGCATGCAACCAGTCCGCTGGTCCGTCGGGAAACAGGGTGCCGTTGAGCTGATCGACCATCAGAATAAGTATGTTTGGCTTGGACATTCAGCGGTCTTTCAGCAGAAGTTCGAGGGTTGATAGTGCGCTGGCACGCGCGGCACTTGCGGTCCCGCGGCTCGACAGGGCGGCACGCAGATAAAGCCCGTCAATCAACGCCGCCAGTGTATCTGCATCAGCGACGGGATGCCTGCTGATACTGCGCAACGCGTGGGTCAGGTTCGAGCGAAGACGACGCTGGTAGAGACGCAGCAGCCGCTTTGTATCGTCGCTGGTGCGCGACGCGGCATAGAGGGTCATCCAGGCGTTCACGGTGCCCGGGGCAAAACAGGTCTCGTCAAAGCTCGCGATGATGATCGCCTCGGCGCGGGCGCGCGGGGTGCGTGCATCCGCCAGACGGGCGCGGACTTCGGTGCCGTATTCGATCAGGATATGGCGCATCGCGGCGAGAAATATCTGATCCTTGCCGCCGAAATAGTGGTGCGCCAATGCCGTGGACATGCCCGCTCGCCGTGCGATCTGCCCCACGGTTACGTCCAGCGAATGGGCCGCACCGATCTCGGCAATGGTCGCTTTGACCAGTGCAGAACGGCGGATGGGTTCCATTCCGACCTTGGGCATGGGGATTCGTCCTCTCGGCTGTGATACCGCAGGATAGAACTTCCTTTATTGACCCGTCAATCAAGAATGGGAGAAGGTGATGGGATCAGACCTTTGTCGCATGGCTCGGCGGGGTGATTTGGCGGTTAAGCATCGCCTCGCGCCAAGTGATGAAAGTGGCCGAGGCAAGGATAACACAACCGCCCGCAACCACCCAGATATCGATCGCCTCGCCAAACACCACGACCCCCAGAAGCGTCGCCCAGATCAGTTGCAAGAACGTGACGGGCTGGGTCACGGTGACCGGTGCGGCGGCAAAGGCCAACGTCATGGTGTAATGACCCGCTGTGGCAAAGAAGGCGACGCCAAGAAGGATGGTGATTTCCCGCAAGTTCGGCGTGATCCAGACCGGCAGCGCAAAGGGCGCCAAGCCAATCGTCACAAAGACCGACAGGAGCATCACCACAACCGTTGGACGGACCTCATCTGCCAGCACTTTGGCCAGCAGATAGGAACCCGCAAAAACCACCGCCGCGATGAGCATCGCGAGATGGCCGGTGCTGACTTCGCGAAATCCGGGGCGCAGAATGATCACCGCCCCTAACAACCCCAAACAAACCGCAACGATCCGGCGCAGTGCCAACCGTTCGCCCAAGAATATTGCCGCCCCGACGGTGACGTAGATCGGAGCGAGATAATTCATCGCGGTAACTTCGGCGATCGGCAATCGGGTCATCGCGTAGAACCACAAGATCACCCCCAGCGCATGCAAAAAACCACGCAGGCCGAACAGCGACCACTGGCGGCGGCTCAAATGCGCGGAACGCAGCGCGTGCATTGCAGGTAGCAGAAACACCAGACCCATCGCATAGCGCAGAAAGGCCGCTTCCGCCGAGGGCAGGCGCGGCCCCATATGCTTGACCAAGGCCGTAACCAAGATAAAACAGGCACCGGTGACGAGCATCCAGAAGATGCCCGCGACGGGGCGGTGAGGCAAAGTAGTTGTCATACGAACCTTGTTTCCCATGCCACCGGCAAGGACAAGACCGCATTGTCCCAAAGGATCACATCAGCAGCAGTTTGAGCGCGATTGCCCACATGGTGAGCGCGATCAGCCCGTCCAGTATCTGCCAACTGCGCGGATTTGCGAAGACCGGATCAAGCAGCCGCGCCCCGTACCCGAGCGAGAAGAAAAAGACAAAGCTTGCCAGAACCGCACCGCTGCCGAAGGCTAAACGGTCGGGATATTGCGCCGAGATAGAGCCAAGCAATACCAGCGTATCAAGATAGACATGCGGGTTGAGCCAAGTCAGCGCCAGCAATGTCAGGATTGTCCGCTTCAGGCTGAGGGTGCTTGCGCCACCCGTCTTCAAAGCCTCGCCGCCCTTCCAAGCAGCGCGGGCGTTTTGCCAACCGTACCAGATCAAAAACCCCGCCCCACCATAGCGCATGGCAGTTTCAAACCACGGCATGGCCTCGGCCAATGCACCAAAACCCGCAACCCCCGCCGCGATCAGGATCGCATCGGAAAGCGCGCAGGTCAGACAGACCCAGAACACATGCGCCCGCCGTAACCCCTGCCGCAAAACAAAAGCATTCTGCGCCCCTATCGCCAGAATAAGCGTCAGGCTCAGCGCAAACCCGGGAATGAAAGAGGTGAACATGGTGGTCTATCCCTTGGGGTTTCCCGCTGGCTTTGCATTCCCTTGCGACAGCGCGGCACGCAGAGCAAGTCCCCTCAGCCGATGCGCCGCAAGTCAGCCGCAATACGTCGTTACAAAAACGACACAAATCAGTGATCCGCACGCGATGCACTGGCGAAATGCCAACACCGCGCCTATGTGCACTTCAGCAATAAGGAAATTGAGATGTTCGACAGACAACAGAAGCTGGAAATCAGCCCCGAGCAGTTTGCAATCATTGAAGAAGCGCTGCACACGCAGTCTAAAATTCTGAACGTTCAGGCCAGTGCTGGCGGCAGCAATGCCCGCCGCCGTTTGAACGAGGTAAAAGGCGTTTTGGCTTTTATGGCCGCCCAGAAACCGGCTGCGAATGACAACGAAAGCCGCGCAGTCTTTGGCTGGTTCGGCAAGACCCGCGTTTCAGGCTAACGCAACGCGCCGCATTTACGCGGCATCCCCCGACATAAAAAAACCGCCTCCGAAACGGGGCGGTTTTTTTCGTACCAGATTGGTCAGCTACCGCAAAATGGGCAAGTTGGCGATCGCCTCCCCTGCCCTGCAAGGCGCTTACTGACTTACAGTTGCGCCATAACTTCGTCGGACGCTTCGAAATTCGTGGTCACGCGCTGGACATCGTCATCATCTTCCAGCGCTTCCACCAGCTTCATCAGCTTTTCCATATTCTCCAGATCCATCTCGGTGGTGGTGGTCGGACGCCAAAGCAACTTGGTCGACTGGCTTTCCCCCAACTCCGTCTCCAAGGCATTGGACACCTCGGCCAGATCGGTATCGGCGCACCAGACAACATGTCCGTCCTCGGTGCTCTCGACATCCTCGGCGCCCGCCTCGATGGCCGCCATCATCACCGTATCAGCATCGCCGATCTCGGCGGCATAGGTCACCGCGCCCTTACGCTCGAACATAAAGCCGACGCTGCCGGTTTCACCCAGATTGCCGCCGTTCTTGGTGAAGGTCGACCGCACGTTAGAAGCGGTCCGGTTGCGATTGTCCGTCATCGCTTCCACGATCACTGCCACGCCATTGGGGCCATAGCCCTCATAGCGGATTTCTTCGTAATCCTCGCTGTCGCCCTGTACCGATTTCTTGATCGCACGGTCGATGACATCCTTGGGCACCGAGATCGCTTTTGCTTCTTTTACAGCAAGGCGCAGACGCGGGTTTTTGTCGGGATCAGGGTCGCCCATCTTGGCCGCGACAGTAATCTCCTTGGACATTTTGGAAAACATCTTTGCCCGCACCGAGTCCTGACGGTTCTTGCGATGCTGGATATTTGCCCATTTGGAATGGCCGGCCATGTTAGTCCCCGTCTGGTGAAAAAGATCGCGTCTCTATATGCCAGCCGCAACCGCCTCACAAGTCTCAGCGCGCGGCCGAGGCCGAAGTGTTTCGAAATTTCCTATCGGCCCGCCGCGTTCAAGGCAGCGCAGGCTGGCAATATACACCCGAGGGGCTACCTTCCGCCTCACCTATAGAAAAGCTAGACCAGCCTCATGACAACAGATCAGATTATTCTCTTTAGCCTCTTCGGCGCCGTCTTTGGCATGCTGCTCTGGGGTAAATTCCGCTATGACCTTGTGGCCTTTTCGGCACTGATGGCGGGCGTGGTGCTCGGCGTTGTGCCGACCAAGAATGCCTTTGACGGCTTTGGTCACCCCGCAACCCTCATCGTGGCGCTGGTCTTGATTGTATCGGCAGGGCTGGTGAGATCTGGCGCGGTGCTGCTGATCACCCGCACACTGGTGGATTCCACGCGCAGCCTTGGGGCTCATATCACCCTGATGGGGGCCATCGGTGGTGTGCTTTCGGCGTTTATGAACAACGTCGCCGCGCTCGCCCTGCTGATGCCGGTCGATATTCAGACCGCCCGCAAGGCAGGACGACAGCCCGGCCTGTCGCTGATGCCGCTCAGCTTCGCCACAATTCTTGGTGGAATGGTCACGCTGATCGGAACCCCACCCAACATCATCATCGCCTCGATCCGGCAGGAATCGCTGGGTGAACCCTTCGGGATGTTTGATTTCGCGCCCGTCGGCGGGATCGCAGCGATCGCCGGACTGGCTTTCGTCGCTCTGGTCGGCTGGCGTCTCATCCCCGCGCGCGCAGATGCCACACTCGATTCAGAAGATCTCTCTCAGTATATCGCTGAACTCACCGTGCCCGAAGACAATAAACAGATCGGCAAGCGGCTGGGCGAGCTTCAGGAAACCGCCGACAAAGCGGATGTTGCCATTCTTGGTCTGATGCGCGACGGCAAGCGGCGCTATGGCCCGTCCCGCAACACCATGCTGCGTGCCGGCGACGCCATTGTTCTTGAAGCCACACCAGACGCATTGGACGAGTTCCGCAGCACGCTTGACCTTGCCCTCGCCGATGCCGACCGCGAGGAGCGCCTGAAAGCCGATGGCGATGGCGTCGAGATCATTGAGGTCGTGGTGCCCGAAGACAGCCGCCTTAACGGTCGGACCGCGCTTTCCGTCGGGCTGGCATGGCGGCAACGCACTGTGCTGCTTGGTATTTCGCGCAGAGGGCGCAAGATCACATCGCAACTGCGCAATACCGAGATTATGGCCGGTGATATTCTGCTACTGCTGGTCCCGCGCGATACCGGTGCCCATGTTACCGACTGGCTCGGCGTGTTGCCCTTGGCGAACCGTGGCCTTGCTGTAACTGAGAACACCAAAGTCTGGCTCGCCATCGGCCTGTTCGGCGGCGCCGTGGCTGCGGCCTCCTTCGGGCTGATCTACCTGCCTGTCGCCCTCGGCCTCGTGGTGATTGCATATGTGTTGGCCAAAATCGTGCCCTTGGCCGAGCTCTATACCCATATCGAATGGCCCGTGGTGGTGCTGCTCGGCTCGATGATCCCGCTTGGCGCTGCACTCGAAACCTCTGGCGGCACCGAGTTGATCGCCGGTGCACTGGTTAACTTGACCCAAGGCTATGCCCCCTGGATCGTGCTCACCGTGCTGATGGTGGTCACCATGACCCTCTCCGATGTGCTCAACAACACCGCCACGACGATCGTTGCCGCGCCGGTCGGCATTCAGATGGCGCAAAGCCTCGATGTGTCACCGGATCCGTTCCTGATGGCCGTGGCCGTTGCCGCCTCCTCGGCCTTCCTCACGCCCATCGGTCATAAGAACAACACGCTGATCCTTGGCCCCGGGGGTTACGGCTTCGGAGATTACTGGCGCATGGGCCTCCCGCTCGAAATCATCGTTATCGCCGTCTCGATCCCCGCGATTTTGGTGTTCTGGCCGCTTTAAAATCAGCGAAAATTCTATTGATATTGAATGTTGAGGGTTCGGGGTGCGCCGCCAATCTAGCTTGGCGGCGCACCCCTATCATCTGGAGCGCTCCCGAAACCAATGCACTCCGGCCTTGCCATTCCGCCCCACCAACACTCGACATAAAAAAAGCGCGCGGTCTCCCGCGCGCTGTTAAATTTTTGGTTGTAGGGAAAGCTTAGAATACCATCTCCATCTCTTCTTCGTCTGTAGCATCCATCGGCACGTCGTCTTCCTCGACTTCGACCGTCATCAACTTAACGAAGTCTTCCACTGTAGCGGTGCTTTCAGTTTCCGCCTCCGGCTCGACGAAGCTCAGGTCTTCACTGCTATTCACACCCAACAGCTCGCCATTGCCATTCTCTGAGTTAACAACCACGCGCATTCCCGATGTATCCAGATCGGAAACCTTAAGCGGGCCGTCATCGGACCACAGTGTAAAGGCGGTCTGCGTGACCGAGCCATGTGCCGTGTCAGCCTCGGTGCCAAACTGCAGGCCAACATCAAACTTGCCACCGGCGCTGGCGCCGTTTGGCAGGGCGTCAACCCCGTCAGCTTCAGCCTGAATATCCGTCAGGAAATGGTTCGGATCATTCTCATCCGGGAAGAAGTTCAGCGATTGCAACGAACTGTCGTCGGTCAGGTTAAAGAAGAACCCGTCGATGTCCGCAGGCTCGTTGTCGTAGTTCGTCTGAAGCAGTTTGACAAAGATTTGCCCTTCAGGTGTTTCGGTGAGTTCAACAGTAATCTCATTGGGGTCACCCATTGAGAAGTTGTAGGTCACCTTTTCTGGACCGGGTTCTTCGGAGCCGCCGCCGGTACCACCGGAACCTTTGCCGGTGCCATCAGAACCGCCGCCGGTACCACCGGAGCCTTTGCCAGTTCCGTCCGAGCCACCGCCCGTGCCGCCGGAACCTTTGCCGGTGCCGTCCGAGCCACCGCCCGTGCCGCCGGAACCTTTGCCAGTCCCGTCAGAACCGCCGCCGGTACCACCGGAGCCTTTGCCAGTTCCGTCCGAGCCACCGCCCGTGCCGCCGGAACCTTTGCCGGTGCCGTCCGAGCCACCGCCCGTGCCGCCGGAACCTTTGCCAGTTCCGTCAGAACCGCCGCCGGTACCACCGGAGCCTTTGCCAGTTCCGTCCGAGCCACCGCCCGTGCCGCCGGAACCTTTGCCGGTGCCGTCCGAGCCACCGCCCGTGCCGCCGGAGCCTTTGCCAGTCCCATCAGAACCGCCGCCGGTACCATCGGAACCTTTGCCAGTTCCATCAGAACCGCCGCCCGTACCACCGGAACCTTTGCCAGTCCCGTCAGAACCACCGCCGGTCCCACCGGAGCCTTTGCCAGTTCCGTCCGAGCCACCGCCGGTACCACCGGAGCCTTTGCCAGTCCCGTCCGAGCCACCGCCCGTGCCGCCGGAACCTTTGCCAGTCCCGTCAGAACCGCCGCCGGTACCACCGGAGCCTTTGCCAGTGCCATCAGAACCGCTGCCCGTGCCATCGGAGCCTTTGCCAGTCCCGTCAGAACCACCGCCGGTACCACCGGAACCTTTGCCAGTCCCGTCAGAACCGCCGCCAGTACCATCGGAACCCTTGCCAGTCCCGTCCGAGCCACCGCCCGTACCACCGGAGCCTTTGCCGGTCCCGTCAGAACCGCCGCCCGTACCACCGGAACCTTTGCCGGTCCCGTTCGAGCCACCGCCCGTACCATCGGAACCTTTGCCAGTCCCGTTCGAGCCACCGCCCGTACCATCGGAACCTTTGCCAGTCCCGTTCGAGCCACCGCCGGTACCACCGGAACCTTTGCCGGTGCCGTCAGAACCGCCACCGGTACCATCGGAACCTTTGCCGGTGCCGTCGGAGCCTTTGCCCGTGCTGTCGGAGCCTTTGCCCGTGCCGCCGGAACCTTTGCCAGTCCCGTTCGAGCCACCGCCCGTACCACCGGAGCCTTTGCCCGTGCCGTCAGAGCCTTTACCTGTGCCATCCGACCCTTTGCCGATGGTATCTTTCAGCCACTTCGCGGCAGTATCTTTGCCCTGCACATCGCCGAACTTGCTGGCGAGAGAGCTGTCATACCATTTCGAAAACGTGGATCCTTCGACCCCGCCGTTGTGATACGATGTGCTGCCGCAAGCGTCTTTTCCGCTCGCACCGCTGTTCGCATCCCACGCGGTTTTACCGCTGGCCTTGCCGATCGTGGCTAAATTTGAAAACCTAAATGTCATACTCGCTCTCCTTGTCTAATTTCCGCTCAAAAACGAGCATGCAACGCCCCGTCGCGCTCTGCGGCCAAATTGCCGACATCGAGGGCGACGCCCCCTTCTAATCCCCGCACGGAATCCTGACTTAACTATTCAGAAGAAGGCTCTTTAGACAAACTTTTTGACAATTTTCGCCTTATTTACACCCCTACGCTGTCAGCGCTGGAAACAGTGCAATCACCGGCCCTGCATTAGCCCGATCTGGTGGCCAATAATCGCACCTTGGACTCGAATCACCTTATGCAATGCTTAAGAGGGCCTTAATATCGCCATAGTAGCGACCTAAGCCCTTGCGGCAGTGCACAGCCCGACCCGCGTGAGGACAGAAGATGGCAAAATCCGAAAAGATCACTACCAAGCAGCAGATACTCGACACGGCCGAAGCATTCTTTGGCCAGCCCGTCTCCAAAGTCAGCGCACCAGGCGGAGAGAGCCGTTCCAGCTTCCGCCTCGAGATCGGCGACCGCAGCCTGATTGCCACCCTGCGCCCTAATTTTCGCCGGACCCACCTTGAAGCCTTTGTGTTGCGCGAACTCGGCGAACATTGTTCGGATTTGCCTGAATGTATCGGCGTTTCGGGCGAAGTTTTATTTCAATCCGACGTCGGCGGGCGGCGCCTGAACGTGCATATCGCCGAGGTTGACGAAGCCCGGCAGCTTGATCTGGCCGCCGAAGCTATTGCCGCGATCTTTCGCATCCACAGTGCAGCGCGTAAAACCAAATTGCACGAGGTGCTCCCCCACCTAGGCGCGACCGACGAGTGGGTGCGCAGCTTTGTCGGCAGCATCGACAAACTCGAAGAGCTCACCGGCGCCTTGCCTAAAGACTTTGACCGCGACGCCGCCTGTGCTGCGGTCTCAGTCACCGGCCAGCAGTTCGTCAAATGGGACTGCCGCTCCGGCAATGCCGCCATCGGCACCGACGACAAACTGCGCTGGTTTGATTTTGAATACGCCGGTCTGCGCCACGGAGCCGAGGATTTCGCGTGGCTGATCGGTGATGAGGCATGGCCCATCGGACCCGAAAAGATGATCGATATCATGATCGCCAATTATGACCGAAGTACCGGCATCGCGATTGAGGATTATCTGCATTATCTCGCGATCTACATGACCTTCCACGCCACCCAGCGGCTTAACCTGATCGTGCGGGAATCGAAGAAACGTGGCTGGGCCAGCAAGCGACACATTCGCAAATACGACGATGCCGGGCGCAATCCCGATTTCGCCATGCATATCGCCGAGGTCGCCGCTTACTTCGCAGATCAGTCTACTCTGACGGCGCCGCTGGTGCGCAATTTCCTGACCGCGCGCAATGGGTTTGCCGATATCGCGGCAGAAGAAGCGCGCAAATCGGCCTGACCCCTACCAGAACATCGGAATAATCGCGCTGGCGATCAGCGACATCGACAGGTTCAGCGGGATTCCGATGCGCATAAAGTCGGTAAAGCGGTAACCGCCCGGCCCGTAAACCAGCGTATTCGTCTGGTATCCAATCGGCGTGGCAAAAGCACAGGACGCCGCAATCATCACCGCCACCACCAAGGGGCGCGGATCAATGCCAAGTGCTTGGCCAAGGCTGATCGCGATTGGAGTCATGATCACCGCCACGGCGTTGTTCGACACGATCTCGGTCAGGATTGTGGTCAGCAAGAAGACGCAAAAGATCACATAGAACGGCTGCAGCGTGCCCAGTTTTGGCGCGATGGCATCCACGATCAATGAGATCGCGCCCGAGTTCTGTAGCCCCGCCCCGACGGCGAGCATCGCAAAGATCAACGCCAGCAACCGGCCGTCCACAAAGGAAAAAGCCTCGTCGGCGTCGATGCAGCCCGTCACCAACACCAGCGCCACGGCCAGAACCGCCAGTAGCAAGATCGGCGCGACATTAAACGCCGCCAGCACCACGATCCCCACCAGAGCAGCAATCGCTATCGGTGCATGACCGCGGCGATAGGCACGTGCCGAGGGGTGGCTGACGTCAACCATATCCATATCCGCAGCAAGTCGCTGGATGTCTTCGGCAGCGCCCTCCAACAGCAGGGTATCCCCGACCTTGACGATGAGGTCGTCCAACTGTCGCCCGATGTTCTGGTTGCGACGGTGCACCGCCAACGGATAGACGCCGTAGCGCCGCCGCAGACGCATCGACCCAAGGCTGCGACCGACCATCCGGCATCCGGGTGTGATCAATGCCTCAACAGTCGTCGTCTCGACAGCCGAGAGTTGATCGACACGCTTAAGCTCTTTGTTAGCCTGAAGGCTAAGTAATTCGGTCATCTGGGTGCGCAGCACCACGCGGTCGCCGACTTGCAGTATAACAGCCTGTAGATTACGCCGCAGCGAGGTATCGCCGCGCACCACGTCGATCAGCCGCACGCCCTCACGTTTAAACAGTTGCACATCCAGCACTTCGCGCCCGACAAGGTTGGACTCTGGCGGGATCACGGCTTCGGTAAAGAACTTCATCTTGGAGCGGTCACTGAGCATATTGGCCATGCTGTCGCGATCCGGCAGCAGCTTGCGCCCGAACAGCCCCATATAGATCAGCCCCCATGCACAAACCGCGAGGCCGATAGGCATAATCTCGAAAATGCCAAAAGGCTCCATCCCCTGCGACCGCGCCACACCATCGACAAGCAGGTTGGTCGAGGTACCGATCAGGGTCAGCGAGCCACCCATGATCGCGGCATAGCTGAGCGGGATCAGCAGCTTGGATGCTTTGGTGCCCAAGGTCTGGCTAAGCTGCACGACCACCGGAATCATCACCACAACCACCGGCGTGTTGTTCATGACCGCCGAGGCCGCCATCACAGAAACAATCACGCCGACCACCGCCGTGCGCGGATGGGTGCGGGCATAGCGTTCCGCCAGCCGCGTCAGCACATCCAGCGCGCCGGTGCGCACCAGCGCGCCCATGACGATAAACATCGCCGCAATGGTCCACGGCGCCGAGTTTTGCAGCACCGCCTGCGCATCGTCGTAGGGCAGCACCCCGATCGCCAATAGCGTGGCCGCCCCGGCAATCGCCACGACCTCGGTCGGGAAGCTTTCGCGCAGGAACATCACAAACATCACCACGACCACGCCGAGGGTCAGCACAGCGCTTGTCATCGGGGAAAAGCTCAGAATATCCATGCACAGCCTGCTATTGGAAGATTACAAAACGTCAGAGGGCACTTTTGCGCATCGGTGCGACAGGGGCAAGCGCCGCCTTAGGGCGTGGCTGCACCAGATACATGCCAATGAACATCGCCGCCAGTGCCAGCCAGATCGTCGGGGCATAGGCCTCGCCCAGCATAATCCGTGCCCAGATCAGCCCGAAACCGGTCACCAGATAGCTGACTTGCACGGCAAAGATCGCCCCTGCCCGCCCCACCAGCCAGACATAGGTCGCATAGACCAACACATGGATCATTGAGGAGCCGACCAAGGCCAGTTGCGGCAACGGCAGCGGCCACACCGGTGTGATATATTGCCCGCTGATCACCATGGCCGGCGCCAGCAGCACGATCCCCGCCAGGGATGCCCCGAGCATGACCTGAAAAGGGTCCAGCCCTTCGGTCCCCCAGCGCGCGACATAGTTGCCCTCAAAGGCATAAAACACCGCGGTGCCGAGATAAATCACCGCCCAAAGCACCGGAATGTCGCGCCCGAGATCAACAGACGGCGCGAGGATAATCAGCACCCCCACCAACCCAATCATCAGCCCGACAAGACGGCGTTTGCTAAAAGTGTCATTGCCCAGTGGCAGAGCAATCGCAAAAGCAAACATCGGCACGGTGCTGAGCAGCAGCGACATGATCCCTGCAGGCAGATGTACCGCCGCCTGATAGGTAATCGTACCCGGCAGCACGGTCCCCACAAGCGCAAGGATCAGGTATAGCCGCAGTGCCCGAAAATTCAAAGGCAATGGGGTTCGGCGCAGGCCGCACGCCACGGCCATCATCGCTGCACCAATCACTACCTGCCAGAATACCAGCGGGAAATACCCGTATCCGGTGCTGACCGCGATCTTGGTCATTGGCTGGGTCGCGCCCCAGCCCGCGCCCATCAGCGTCAGCCAGAGCGCATAGAGTGCGATCTGGCCGCGTGTCACGGCGCGCTGGCCGCCAGTACCCCGCCCTGCCGGACCGGTACGATCCTCGTGGCACGGCCGGTGCGATCGTCAGTTTCGATATAGACCCCCGACAGCGTGGCCTCGCCGTTGGCAGGAGTAAACCTGTCCTTGGGCATGCCGGTGATGAAGCGCCGCAGCGGTTCGGTTTTCTCCATTCCGATGACGGAATTGTAATCGCCGCTCATCCCTGCGTCCGACAGATAGGCAGTGCCGCCCGGCAAGATCATCGCATCCGCCGTCGGCACATGGGTGTGGGTGCCGACCACAAGGCTCGCCCTGCCGTCGCACCAATGACCCATTGCCATCTTCTCGGATGTCGCCTCGCAGTGCATATCCACGATCACCGCTTGCGCCATGCCGCCCAAGGGGTGGGTTTTCAGCACCGGTTCCAGCGCCGAGAACGGATCGTCATAGGGACGCTTCATAAAAACCTGCCCCAAGGCCTGTGTGACCAGCACCTTTTTGCCGTTCTGCGCAGTAAACAGCCGCGCCCCTTTGCCGGGGGCGGACTTGGAGAAATTGAGCGGCCGGATCACCCGCGGTTCCGCTTCGATAAAACTCAACATATCTTTTTGGTCGAAGGCATGATCGCCCAATGTGAGGCAGTCGGCGCCTGCCGCCAAAAGCTCCTTTGCATGGGCCCCGGAGAGCCCCATGCCGGAGGTGGCGTTTTCGCCATTTATTACAATGAAATCAAGCTTCCAGTCTGTTCGCAGACGGGCCAGATTTTCGGTAACAGCACGGCGCCCAGCGCGGCCCATTACATCGCCAAGAAACAGTATTTTCATGCCCTAGCACTATGCCGCAAACGGCGGCGGCGCAAGGGTGCAGGCCACTGCCGTTCAGAGCCGGTTAAGAACTTGCTGATAGCCCGATTCCACAGGGTCATCGGGGATTTTTTAACATGGTAACGCGCTCATTCGTCGCTTTCGACAACGACAACTTTTCAGTCATTTCCAGTCCTAACGGGGCGCTGGTCGGCAGCGGCATCATCAACAACTCAAACACACCAGATGGCACGGTGTTCACCTATACGTCCGGTTCTCGCCGCAACATCACGATCGAGGATGACAGCACTGATCCCGATATTTTCGAAGATAACGAACTTGCCACCCATCGGATAACCGATGGTGGTGGGTTGGTGCCTGCGGGCACTTTTGCGGAGGCTGAATCGCTCATTTACGTGCGGGCGCTAGACACAGACGGCGTCCCCACGGGGCCGACGATCACACTGACAGTGCTGTCTCAGGCGGGAAACTTTTCCGACATCTGGGGCGTCTCGGCCAATTTGCCCCTCCGCGACGGGGTATCTTATGTCAAGACCGACGGCGATAATGACGGCAGCAGCCGGTACAACAGCTTTGTGACCTGCTTTGCAGCCGGCACCCGTATCGATACGCCCTACGGCCCCCGCGCCGTAGAAACGCTGCAACCGGGCGATCTCGTCACGACCCAAGAGCATGGCGCCAAGCCAGTGCGCTGGGCGGGCGGCACGCGGGTATCGGGCATGGGTAATTTTGCGCCAGTTCGCTTCTCCGCCGGGCGTCTCGGTCACGCGACCCCGCTGGAGGTATCGCCCGAGCATCGCATGTTAATCGAACATCCAGCGGCTGAACTCTTGTTCGGCAGCGCAAAAGTGCTTGTGGCTGCCAAGTTTCTGGTCGGTCTCGCTGGTGTTACCCGCGTCCCGATGGAACAAATCGCCTATTTCCACATCATGTTTGACCATCACGAGATTCTGCGCGCCGCTGGATGCTGGAGCGAAAGCTTCTTCCTTGCGGAAAATTCGCTCGGCGGGCTGGACGCGGATGCCCGTGCGGAGATGATGGCGCTATTCCCGTCCCTCAAAGCAGGCCAGCAGACATTTGGCGCCAGTGCGACTATGGTTTTAAAAGCGCATGAGGCGGAACTGCTGTGTCGTTTCCTGCAACGCGACGAGGGAGTTTTCTCGCGCTACCATTCACTGGCAGCATAATTATCGGTTGATCTCGATCAC
Organism: Sulfitobacter brevis; assembly: GCF_900112755.1. Lineage (GTDB taxonomy): Bacteria > Pseudomonadota > Alphaproteobacteria > Rhodobacterales > Rhodobacteraceae > Sulfitobacter > Sulfitobacter brevis. The sequence goes on from NZ_FOMW01000012.1 coordinate 50,630, forward strand.
ACCCGCCTCGGTAACAATCATATCCAAGGGTTGGTCGGTGGCCTCTAGCGGAAGATCGTCGACCTCCTGCCCGGCAAAGGCAAAGCCAATCGCCAAAGTCGGGCGCTTCGAGCGCAACAGTTCAAGCGTCCGGTCATAAAATCCGCCGCCGTATCCCAGCCGTCCGCCGCTGCGATTGAATGCCAACAGCGGCACAATCAGGATTTCAGGCTCAAGAAAGTCTGCCACTTCCGGTATCAAGGCACCGAAGGGTCCAGCGACCATCGCAGCATCCGGGCTCCAGCGCGAGAAGGCCAAGGGCCGCCCCGCCTGCAATATTACCGGCACCCCGACAGGACCATGCGCGCTGGCCTCGGCCATGGCGGGAACCGGATCAATCTCGGTGCGGATTGGCATAAATCCCGACAGTGGCACGCCGCGATATCCCGCCAACACGGCGCTGAGATGCGCCGCCTGCGCGGGATGGGCCGCCTCAAATAATGGCTTGCGGCACGCAAAGGCCGCTTTTCGTGCTGCCGCTTTCACTACCGCCAAGTTGCTCACAGCAATACCAACGCCGCGAGACCGAGGAAGGCAAAGAAACCGACCACGTCTGTCACGGTGGTTACAAAGGCCCCCGACGCAAGCGCAGGATCAACGCCGAAACGCTCCAGCAAGATCGGGATCCCCGTCCCCGCAAGGCCCGCAACAACCATGTTCACCACCATCGCTGTCGCGATGACATAGCCCAGCGCCGGTGAGCCGAACCAGACGATGCCGACCACTCCCATCACCGCAGCAAAAATCAGCCCGTTAATCAGCCCCACTAAACATTCGCGCCGGATCACCCGCCAAACGTTTGATCCGGTAAGATCGCGGGTCGCGATGGCCCGCACCGCAACAGTCAGACTTTGGGTCCCGGCGTTGCCCCCCATTGAGGCCACGATTGGCATCAACACCGCCAGCGCCACGATCTGCGTGATCGCCGCCTCAAATTGTGAAATCACCATCGACGCGGCAATCGCGGTCACAAGGTTCACGGCCAACCACGGCAGGCGCTGTTTCGTGGTCTCGATCACCCTATCGGACAGCGAACCTTCGCCAACCCCCGCAAGGCGCAGAATGTCTTCCTCGTGCTCTTCGTCCAGCACCGACATCGCGTCATCAATGGTGATCACGCCGATCAGCCGCCCTTCGTCATCGACAACGGGGGCCGAAATCAGGTGATACTGGTTGAAGGCATAGGCCACATCGCCCTCGTCACGCATCGCGGGAATGACCTGAAATGTGTCTTCCAGAATGTCCTTCAGCAGGGTGTCGCGTTTGGAGCGCATCAGTTTGCCCAAGGTGACATTGCCGACCGGATGCAGGCGCGGATCCACCATGACAATGTGATAGAACTGGTCCGGCAGGTCTTCCTCCGCGGTCTTGCGCAGATGGTCGATGGTCTGCCCGACGGTCCAGTGTTCGGGCGCCATCACCACTTCGCGCTGCATCAATCGACCGGCGGAGTATTCCGGCCAAGATAGCGCTTGTTCGACCGCGACCCGGTCAACGTCTTCCAGCGCGCCTAGGATGGCTTCTTGCTGGTCGTTTTCAAGGTCTTCGATAAGGTCGACGACGTCATCGCTGTCAAGCTCGCGCACCGCTTCTGACAACACCTCAGGCGTGAGGAGCGAAATGACTTCTTCGCGGATGGACTCGTGCAATTCCGACAGAATTTCACCGTCAAATTCGCGATCATAAAGCCGGATCAGCGCGGCGCGGTCATCCGCGTCTACCTGTTCAAGAAGGTCGGCGATATCGGCTGCGTGCAGCGGCTCCATCAGGGCGGTCAGCCCGGCCTGATCGCCCTCTTCAACCGCCGTCAGGATCGCGGCGACCGCCTTGCGATCAAGCGAATAGGCTTCGTTCTCGTCCTCTTCGACGGCGGCCTGTTCCAGTTCCTCGATTTGATCCGACATGCCGCGCCCCTTTTGATTTGGGGCGACCATATGCAGCGGCGGCATCGGACACAATGCCAGCAAGAACCGATTGTTCCTGTCTGGCCGGTTGCATATGGTCGCGCCATGACAAATCACACCCTGCTGACCGGCCCGACCCTCCTCTTTGAGGCAAACCCCCTGCAGACGCCGTGGCAAGCGGCGGCGCGGATCGATACCGATGGCGCGGTGCTGATCGCGCAGGGCAGGATTTTGGACGTCGGCTCCGCCCCGACCCTGCTAAAAAAGCATCCGCAAGCGCAGGTCACACGCTATGGCGCCGACCGGCTGATTTGTCCGGGTTTTGTCGATGCGCATGTGCACTATCCTCAAACCGCAATCATTGCCTCATGGGGTAAGCGGCTGATCGACTGGCTCAACAGCTATACGTTTCCCGAAGAAATGCGCCTGTCCGATCCGGCCTATGCCCAGACCATCGCAGAGCGTTATCTTGACCTGACACTGGCCCATGGCACCACCACGGTCGCGTCCTATTGCACCATCCACCCGCACAGCGTTGATGCGCTGTTCACCGCCGCGCAACACCGCAAACAGCGGATTGTGGCGGGCAAAACTTGTATGGATCGCAACGCCCCAGACGGCCTGCGTGACACGGCACAATCTGCCTATGATGACAGTAAAACCCTCATCGAGCGCTGGCACGGTAGAGGCCGCGCGACTTATGCGATCACGCCGCGTTTTACCCCAACCTCGACTGCCGATCAGCTTGCGGCGCTTGGTGCGCTCTGGGCCGAGCATCCAGAGTGCCTGATGCAAACCCATCTCAGCGAACAAACCGACGAGATCGCGTGGGTGCGCGAGTTGCATCCCGAGGCACGCGATTATCTTGATACCTACGAGGCCCATGGATTGCTGGGCGAACGGGCGGTTTTTGGCCACGTTATCCATATGGAGCCGCGTGAGATCGACCGGCTGAAAGAAACTGGCGCTTCTGTGGTGCATTGCCCGACGTCCAATACCTTTATCGGTTCAGGGCTATTTGATATGGCCCGGATGACTGCCGCGGGCATCAAGGTCGGCTTGGCCACTGACACGGGGGGCGGATCGTCGTTTTCGATGTTGCGCACGATGGCGGCGGCTTATGAAATCGGCCAATTGCGGGGCACGCCGCTGCATGCCGCGCAACTGATCTGGCTTGCCACAGCAGGTTCGGCACAAAGTTTACATCTGGGTGCACAGGTCGGCACGCTAGCCGCAGGGTATGAGGCTGATATTTGCGTGCTAAATCTCGCCTCGACCCCCGCAATCGCCCAGCGCAGCGAACAAGCCACAGACATGTGGGAAAGCCTTTTTGCGACAATCATGATGGGCGACGACCGCGCCATTGCGGACGTTTGGGTCTCGGGCCAGCGCGTGCGATAGTCGCGCTTGTATTGAAAGCGATGCGCATCCATCGGCATCGGGAGGGGGAATGCCCCCTCCCGATTTTAACGCGGCGCTTTTAGCGTTAGAATACTAGTGCCATCGAGGGCTCAGATCCCCTCGCGCAGAATCTTTGTCATTCTGTTCTGGCGCGCGATTTCGGCGCTAAGATCAAATGTGACCATCTGACCGTCGCGCACCACATCCTTGCCCTCCACGATCAGATCGCGAACCGTCGTCGGCCCTGCCAGCAACAGCGCCGCCGGATCCCAGCTTCCGGCGCTATGCACACCGCTGACATCCCAAATTGCCACGTCCGCACGCTTGCCCCCGGCAAGGCGGCCACAATCGGCACGGCCCAGCACATCGGCACCATGACGGGTTGCGAGGGTAAGCGCTTCACGCGGACTCATCGCGCTGGCGCCTTGGCTGACCCGTTGCAATAACATCGCCTGACGTGCCTCGGCCATCAGGTTGCCCGCATCGTTGCTGGCGCTGCCATCCACACCCAGCCCGACCCGCACACCCGCATCCACCATGGCGCGCACCGGGGCGATGCCAGAGCCAAGGCGGCAATTCGAGCACGGACAATGCGCAACACCCGTGCCAGTCGCGGCGAAAAGCGCGATTTCGTCAGCATCCAGTTTGACACAATGGGCGTGCCATACGTCCGGCCCGACCCAGCCGAGGCTTTCGGCATATTGCCCGGGACGGGTGCCAAAGGCTTGCAGCGAATACTGCACATCCTCGTCGTTCTCGGCCAGATGGGTGTGCATCATCACGCCCTTGTCCCTTGCCAGCACAGCAGTTTCCCGCATCAGGCTGCGGCTGACTGAAAACGGCGAACAAGGCGCCAGCCCGACACGGCACATCGCGCCTTCGTCGCGGTCGTGAAAAGCATCGACCAAACGGATGCAATCTTCGAGAATAGCTTCTTCGCCCTCCACCAATGTGTCGGGTGGCAAGCCGCCGCGACTGCGCCCGATGCTCATAGAGCCGCGCGTGGGATGAAACCGCAACCCGACGTCGCGAGCGGCATAGATCGTGTCATCCAGCCTTGCGCCATTGGGGAATAAATACAGGTGATCCGAGGACAACGAGCACCCGGATAGCGCCAGTTCGGCCAACCCGACGCGGGTCGATACCGCCATGTGGTCCGGCGTGAACTGTGCCCAGATTTTATAAAGCGTGGTTAGCCAGTCAAATAGAGGCGCATTTTGCGCTTCTGGCACGGCACGGGTCAGGGTCTGGTATAAATGATGGTGCGTATTCACCAAACCGGGCGTCACCACACATCCGTCGGCTTCAATCACCCGCCCTGCCGTGGTCAGCCCCACGCCAACTTCGATGATTACGCCGTCGCGGATGAGCACATCAGCACCCACAAGCTCGCGCGCGGCATCATCCATTGTCAGGATATAATCCGCGTTGCGGATGAGTGTTTCGGAAAAAGGTTTCATGCTACCTCGTCGGCCCGCCTCATGCATGAAACCGGTATCGATGGAAAACGGGATGAGAACCGATACACGCCCCAGTTTCGCAGGCGCATATCAGTGCGTCAAGCCAACTCTCAGAAATGCTTGAGGATTTCCAAGGCTTGCGCGTGGATTTGCGGGTTCGCCGCCGCGATGGCACGGCCCCCGCCATGGGCCGGATTGCCCTGCCAATCGGTCACTAAGCCGCCAGCCGCCTGAACGACCGCAATTGGCGCGCAGATGTCATAGGGTGCCAGCCCCGCCTCAATGACCAGATCAACCTGCCCTGCCGCGACCAGCGCGTAAGCGTAACAATCCATCCCGTAGCGGGTAAGCTGTGCCTTGCTTGCGACGGCTTTGAAACCGGCCGCATCCTCGGGCGCGCCGACTTCCGGGAAAGTCGTAAACACAATCGCCTTTGACAGATCGCGCGGGGTCATTGTGGCAAGAGTGAATTGGCCATGTGGGCCATTAAGCACCGCGCCATTTGGCGCCCCTTCGAACCGTTCGCCGATATAGGGCTGGTCGATAATCCCGTAAAAAGGGCCGTTGGCGTCGGAAAGCGCGATCAACACGCCCCAAGTCGGCGTGCCGCTGACAAACCCGCGGGTGCCGTCAATCGGGTCGAGCACCCATGTCAAACCGGAGGTGCCCGCAACTGTGCCATATTCCTCGCCCAGGATGGCATCGTCGGGCCGCTCTTTGGCAAGGATTTCGCGCATCGCCCGCTCAGCCGCGCGGTCGGCTTCCGTCACCGGATCATAGCCCCCACTCAACTTGTTATCCGCCACCAAACTGCTGGCGCGGAAATACGGCAAAACCACCGCCCGCGCCGCGTCTGCAAGCAGATGCGCGACACGGCGGATGTCGGGGTCAAAAGATGTCATGATGCGTTCAGCGCCCGTTGTCATAGCGGGTGAAGTGCCAGCTTCGCGGTTGCAATGCAAGCGCCCCGCTACAGCTAAGCGACGTCGCTAAGCACCCGTGCCAGTTCGAACAACCGGCGGCGCTGGTGTTCGGGAATCGCATAGTATGAGCGCACCAGATCCATCGCTTCCTTGTCGCCCATCAGGTCAACAGTCGCATCCCGCTTGATCGGCGCACCTCCTTCATCTTCGGATTTCAGCCCGTCGAAAAAGAATGAGACTTCGACCTCAAGCGCGTCTGCAATGTCCCACAGCCGTGAAGCACTGACACGGTTGGCACCGGTTTCATATTTCTGGATTTGTTGGAATTTTATCCCGACAATCTCGGCCAGTTTCTGTTGGGTCATGCCCGCCAGCCACCGTCGCTGACGGATCCGCTTACCAACGTGTACATCTACCTTGTGCGCCATGGTGCCTCTTCCAAACTATAAAAACGTCTAATGCCGTTGAACTGATTACGAATGCCGAATGCCTATGATCCAAACCGACCTTAACTTCGCTCGATGCAATATAGGCGGGTGATTTCTACCAGCAAATACATTTTACGTGAATATGCAAGTAAATGGTTAACATTTCTGCAACTCAAAGGATAGCGTGTTTCCGGCTCTCTTTGCCGTACGAGCCCGCAACACATACCACTATCAGAATAAATTGCCTAGTCTGCACCCTGGCGCCGCGCGCTAAGGCCCTACCCTGGCGTGAATTGATTCCACTCATAATTGAATAAAATTCTAATCTTATGGTTAATATCTCGCCTTTAGGAGCGCTGTTGGGAGCACTATCAGCTTTTAATCGCTCTCAGCCGAAGCCGCTGCGCCACGATTGTCACCGCAACGGCCATCACACAGCTCGCAGTTTAGCCGCGCCAAACGTGCTGGAAAACGCCGTGCGGAGCAATTCGGCCAGATGTAGCGCCACCTCCCCAGTCGCTGCCTGCCCGCCGTATAGGTTGATCTGTTGGCGCGGCAGTTTCGGCAAGGTGCCGCCGTGGTCGATCCGCTCCAGATAGGGCGGCTCGGTTCCTTCGATCATGGCATGGGCGGCCAAATCGGCGCTAACGGCGGCTTCGATGGTGCGGTCGCTATCGGTGTCCACGCTCATCTCCCACGGAATATCCGCGGCATCCAGGGCGGCCACGACGTCCGGTCTGAACATGCAAAAGCGGCAGAATGCCAGCCGCAACGGGCGCTGACGCCAAGCCACACCGCCCGGTGCACCAACCCAGAGCAATTCTTTCACTGCCAGTGTTTCCGCCCCACGGTCCGGTGCCGTTTCGGTGGTCAGGACCAGATCACAATCGCCCTTGGCGAACTGCTCGCGCAACACCTTTGTATGGGAGGCCTCAAGCTGCACCTTCACGCGCGGATAGGCCGCGTGAAACTGCCTGAGCACATAGGGGATCGCCGGATAAACAATGTCATGCGGCACACCGAGCCTGATCTCGCCCTCGAAAGCCTGATCGGTCAGCCGTCCGATTACCTCGTCATTCAGCGCCACCATCCGGCGTGCATAGGCCAGCAGCTGCTCACCCGAGGGGGTGAGCGCAATGGTGCGGCCCGATCGGTCCAACAGGTTCAGCCCCAGAATTTTTTCCAGCCGCTTCAACTGCATTGAGACCGCCGACTGGGTCAGGTGCAGAAATCCGGCAGCCCGCGTGACGCCGCCAGAATCGGCCACAGCAACAAAAGACCGCAGGGTCGTGATGTCGAGATTGCGCATATATCAATATCCCTGATGTGAGTCGGAACAAACATTCATTTTTATTATGTTCACGTCCGCGCCATATATCAAGCATCAGAATACAAAACGCTCAAACATCACAAAAACGAAAGGCTTCAACATGATCGCCCTGCACAACACGCAACTCGAAACCCGTTCCGCCGCCTCGCGCAAAGCCCCTCGCACTGCCCTGAATGGGCTTCTGCACCGGATTGCGGCCTGGCGCAGCCGCCGCGCGCTCGCCGCGCTCACAACCGACCAACTGCACGATATCGGCCTCTCACGCGACGCTGCGGACAAAGAAGCCCACCGCGGGATTTGGGACGCGCCCGCCAACTGGCGCTGCTAACCCGCGCAAAGCTGCGGGGTTTCGGGGAAATAGTCTTGAATATCAGGCCCACACATCCGATATTCACTACAATACCCGTGACCGAGCCTCTCGGCACGCAACTTTTGCCATATGGAGGTCATAGATGGCTGACGTGAATACAATCCGGAGCGCTGCCGGTACCCGCTCCGCTGCCATAGACGCGGGGCTGCGCGCGCATATGAACAAGGTGTACGGCACCATGTCCATCGGGATGCTGATTACCTTCGCGGCCGCTTGGGCGCTATCCGGGCTGGCGGTCACGACCGATCCTGCCGCCGGTGTCGCACAGCTCAGCGAAAGCAAATATCTGACGCAGCTTGGCTATTATCTTTATGCTTCACCGCTCAAATGGGTCGTGATGTTCGCGCCTCTGGCCTTTGTTTTCGGCTTTAGCGCGATGATCAATCGCATGTCCGCCGCCACGGCGCAGGTCGTTTTCTATGCCTTCGCAGCAGTGATGGGCGTCTCGATCAGCTCGATCTTTCTGGTCTTCACCGGCTATTCCATCGCGCAGGTCTTCTTGATCACTGCCATCGCTTTTGCGGGGCTGTCGCTTTATGGTTATACCACCAAGAAGGATATCTCCGGCTGGGGTAGCTTCCTGATCATGGGTGTCATCGGCCTGATCGTTGCGTCGATCGTGAACATCTTCCTCGCCTCTTCGGCGCTGATGTTCGCAATTTCCGCCATCGGCGTGCTGATCTTTGCGGGCCTTACCGCCTACGACACGCAAAAGATCAAGACCGAGTATCTGGCCCATGCGCATACCGGTGACAGCGAATGGTTGGGCAAAGCCGCAATCATGGGCGCGCTGAACCTCTACCTCGACTTCATCAACATGTTCATGATGCTGCTGCAACTCTTCGGCAACCGCGAATAATCTGCCGATATTTCTGATGTACGACAACGGGCCGATCCTCACAAAGGATCGGTCCGTTTCTGTTTGGCCATGCCAGACCTGCCGGCTTGTGACAAAGAGCGCGTGCGGCAAAGCCGCTCCTTTGAATGAGCTGACCCGTCAGATCCCGCCGAACAGCCGCCCGACGGCTGCCGTGACGGCCATCGCAAGAGTTCCCCACAGTACCGCACGCCTCACTGCAGGGCCCTTGGGCGCGCCGCCGAAATGCGCGCCGACGCTGCCTAGCAATACCAGAGCCAACACCGCCACACCGGCCACCACAGCGGCCCTCAACCCCATCGGAGCCACACCCACAGCCAGCAAAGGCAAACCACCCCCGACCGCAAAGGCCAGTGCCGAGGCGCCCGCCGCCTGCAACGGGTTTGCGTTGCCAGCCAGCCCGAACATCCCCAACTCTTCGCGGGCATGGGCGCCAAGCGCATCGTGATCGGTCATTTGTGCTGCGACCTCCAACGCAAGATCGCTCTCGACGCCGCGATTCTCCAGCCCTTCGGCGAGTTCGCTCAGCTCGTAATCGGGGTCTTCGATCAGCGCGACCCGCTCGCGCTCCAGATCGGCTTCCTCCACATCGGCCTGCGCGGAAACCGAGACATACTCGCCTGCCGCCATCGACAGCGCACCCGCGGTCAGCCCCGCCAATCCGGTCAGCATCACGTTGCTATGGACCATCCCCGCCGAACTGACCCCAACCAGCAGGCTGGCAGAGGAAACAATACCGTCATTGGCACCGAGCACAGCGGCGCGTAGCCAATTGCTCCGGTTGATGTAATGGCCTTCTTTGGGCATGAAAGCGCCCCCCGATAAAACAAATAGGCGCGTCCCTTACACAGGCACGCTGTGGGGCGCAATCAGCTTAGAAGGGTTCAGTGCCGATACCGGTAAATCCGACGCTATGCGAATAAGCGCCACCAAATACCGGCGACGGGGGCGGGCCGCCCAGTTGACCGGCGCAGGCCGAAACAAAGCTGATAAGAGCCACTGCAATCAGTGTTTTTCGGGTCATGGTAATTTCCTTGGCAGAGGATACCTGACAGGTATCGCCGCTCTACCCTGACAAAGCAAGCTGCACGACAGGACAGAAAGCGGCTGTGAGGGCGTGCGCTGCCTGTCAGGCATCTGACGTCCCTAGGGGATATTGTGAGCGCCTGCGCCCTGCAATCCTCTGACAGCTATCGCGAGCTGCCGTTTGACCCGTCAGGCAGCAAGACCCGGCACACCTGCCGCCACAAACGAAAAAGGCCGCGCTGCAGCGCGGCCCTTCAAGAACTAAGGTCAGGCGATCTTACTTGATCTTGCCTTCCTTGTACTCGACGTGCTTGCGGATAACGGGGTCGTACTTTTTGATGACCATTTTCTCGGTCATGGTACGCGCGTTCTTTTTGGTGACGTAAAAGTGGCCTGTACCCGCGGACGAGTTCAGGCGGATCTTGATTGTGGTTGGCTTCGCCATTGGTCTTCTCCTGCTGCACCGCCCGGCCCTGCGGGGTGCGTGAATCCTGAAGCTTGGCTTCTAAGGATGTGCGGCCCCGAGTCAACCGCTATTTCGCCCGTCGTCGCGTCCACTCCGGCAAAAACCTGCTTTTTGAGGCACCTTTCACCATTTCGCTGTAAAAGGTCGGGAAAGGTCAATTTGCGTGGAAGGCCTATAAGCCGGATTTTGTCTCCCCCGAACCGAAGTTTGAGGGTGGATGACCATTCATCTAACCACACCGTTGCCGATGCAGCTACAGCTGCCAACCCGGACCTGCTGGGGAAGAAGCATCCCCGCCCGTTGCCGAGCACGCGGTCCCTATTTGGCATTGCTCCCAGTGGGGCTTGCCCTGCCGCCCCTGTTGCCAGCGGCGCGGTGGGCTCTTACCCCACCGTTTCACCCTTACCCCAAAGTCCCCGCAGAAGCGGCTGTTCGGGGCGGTTTATTTTCTGTGGCGCTCTCCGTCGGGTTGCCCCGCCCGGGTGTTACCCGGCACCGTATCTTCTTGGAGTCCGGACTTTCCTCGACCTTGTTGCCAAGACCGCGGTCATCCAGCCTTCCACGCCCGCCTGCCCTAGCCTCGCGACCAAGTGGCGTCAATGGTGCAGCAGCACTGGCTAGGACGGCAAGGCCGCAAGATCGGCAGGCACCAGCGGCCCCTGACCTTGCGGGCGAAACCGTAGGCGCACGGCGGCCAGCAGCGTGGCGTCATCGACAGCAGCGGTAAAACCAGCCGCCTTGGCCGCTTGCCGGAACCGCTTGGCGTCAACCGCACCTTGAGGCGCGCCGACAAAACCCTGCCGCGCCAGCCCCTGAAGCGCCAGCCGCGACCAATCGAATCGCGGGCCGGGATCAATCTTGCGCCCCGGTGCGAGATCGGAATGCCCGATCACCCCTTCGGGCGGAATATCCCAGCGCGCCATGATGCCGCGCAACAGCGCTTCCAGCGCCGCCATTTGCGGTTCGGAAAACGGATGGGTGCCACGGTTATCAAGCTCGATGCCAATGGAACGGGAATTGATGTCGGTCTGCCCCGCCCATTCGCCAGCGCCCGCATGCCACGCGCGCTGGTCCTCAGCGACCATTTGTACAACGCAGCCCTTGGCAGAGATCAGGTAATGCGCTGACACCTCGGCACTGGGGTCGCACAACCGCTCAAGCGCGGCCTCAGCGCTTTGCATCGCTGTGTAGTGCAACACGATCAGCTTTGGCGTCAGCCCGTCGCGCCGCGCCCCGCAATTGGGGGACGGGCATTGCGCAATCTCGGCTGAAGGCACCGGCATTTAGCCTTGTGCGGCGCGCCGGAACGGGGTCGGATCCCAAGTGCAGGCAAAGCCGTCGCCGTCAGGGTCCATGCCCGAACGGTCCCGCTCTGGCCCACCGGCCTCCAAAAACGCGAGCTGCGCCTGATCGGCATGATTGTATTCGGAGCAGGCACGGTCGTACTTGCGCGCCTTGTTCAAGCCAACGCGGGTATAAATCTGGGTGCCGACAGCATTTTTTGTGCTCAGCGCATAGGCCACGATATTGGGGCCTGCATCTGCGCGGTTCGGCAGCGCTTCGGGCTGGATGACCTCATAGGCCGCCCGATTCGCGGCGATCCGTGCGGCATCATCCCCGATGGTGCGCTGGTCAGCGACCGCGTCAAAGTTATTCTCACGCGAAATACCAGCCGAATCAACCGCCGATGGTGCGGGATTGGACGGGCTGGCCTGAATAGGGGAAATGCCCGAATTGGTTGCCGCATTATTGCCCAGACCATTGTTGGACCCCTGACGCGTGGCTTCCAGAACCCGCGCGGTTTCTGCCGCCGTCGCCGCGGCAGAGCCGTCATTCGCCGAAGAATCAAAACCAGATGCAGAAAGCGGCGCCGAGGAAACCTCGGACGGGGCCGGAACCCCAGCCAGAGCCGCATCGCGCTGTTGCTGCTGCTGTTCAAAAGTACCGTCAAACCCCACACCGGTGCCGGAATCAGGGCCGGAGTCAGGAATAGCGGGCTGACATGCTGCAAGCGTCACGCCTGCTGCAAGAACGAAGAGTACACGTGTGATCATCTGACCTGCTTTTTCCAACTGCCGTGACCGGACATTCAAGTCCGAACGGGCTTTTACCACCATTTTTCGGGCTTGGCCACAAAACCGGCCCGTTTCTCCAACGCATAGGCGGAAGACAGCAAATCCGCCTCCTCCCATGGCCGACCGATCAATTGTAGGCCCAAAGGTAGCCCCTGACCATCCTGCCCCGCAGGCACCGAAATCCCCGGCAATCCCGCAAGGTTCACCGTCACGGTAAACACGTCATTGAGGTACATCGCCACCGGATCTGCATCGGTCATTTCACCCAATCCAAAAGCCGCCGACGGCGTGGCAGGCGTCAGGATACAATCGATACCTTGGGCAAACGCGTCCTCAAAATCACGCTTGATCAGAGTTCGCACCTTGCGCGCGCGGTTGTAATAGGCGTCATAAAAGCCCGCTGACAGTACATAGGTGCCAACCATCACGCGGCGCTGAACCTCGTGGCCGAAACCTTCAGCGCGGGTGCGTTCATACATCTCGGTGATGCCATCACCCGGTGCCAGTTTGGCACGGTGGCCATAGCGTACCCCGTCATAGCGCGCGAGGTTGCTCGACGCCTCCGCAGGCGCAATCACATAATAGGCGGGCAGCGCGTATTTGGTATGCGGCAACGAGATATCGACGATCTCCGCGCCTGCATCCTTCATCATCGCAATACCGTTCTGCCACAGCGCATCAATCTCCGCCGACATGCCGTCCATACGATATTCGCGCGGAATGCCGATTTTCTTGCCGCGCATATCCCCGGTCAACGCAGCTTCGAAATTCGGCACCGCCAGATCGACCGAGGTCGAATCCTTCGCGTCATGCCCGCACATCGCTTCGAGCATGATCGCCGCATCGCGCACGTTCTTGGTCATCGGTCCGGCCTGATCCAGCGACGAGGCAAAAGCCACCACGCCCCAACGCGAACAACGCCCGTAAGTCGGCTTGATGCCGGTAATGCCGGTAAAGGCCGCAGGCTGGCGGATTGAACCACCCGTATCCGTGCCCGTTGCGGCCAGACACAGGTCCGCCGCCACGGCCGCCGCCGACCCACCAGAGGATCCGCCGGGCGTGAGCGCCGCATCATCATTGCCACGGCGCCATGGGTTCACCGCATTGCCGTAAACCGATGTTTCGTTCGACGAGCCCATGGCGAATTCGTCCATGTTGAGCTTGCCCAGCGTCACGGCACCTGCATCCAGCAACTGCTGGCTGACGGTGCTCTCATACTCGGGAATAAACCCTTCGAGGATACGCGAGCCGGCTTGGCTCGGCACGCCTTTGGTGCAAAACAGATCCTTGATACCAATCGGCAGGCCGCACATCGCCGGCGCATCGCCGGCCTTCAGCCGCGCATCTGCCGCCTCGGCCTGCTCCATCGCCAACTCCGGCGTGTGATGCACAAAGGCATTCAACGCGCCCGCGCCCTCAATCGCCGTCAGACAGGCCTGCACCAGTTCTTTCGATGTCACATCGCCCGCACGCAGCGCATCACGCGCCTCTGCCAGCCCCAGTTTGTTCAGATTATCCATTATTCAACCACCTTCGGCACCGCAAAGAACCCCTCACGCGCATCGGGCGCATTGGCCAGCACTTTGGTCTGCTGGTCGCCGTCGTTCACCACATCCGCACGCCATCTCAGCTTTTGCGGCGTGACCGAGGTCATCGGCTCCACACCTTCCACGTCAACTTCGTTCAACTGCTCGATGAACCCTAAAATCGTGTTAAACTCCTGCGCCAAAGCAGGCAGCGCTTCGGGCTCCACCTTGATGCGGGCCAGTTTCGCCACGCGGGCGGCAGTGCTTTCATCTATTGACATGAACGGTCTCCATCTCTTTGCCCGTCCTCTACCGCCCCACGCCGCCCCTCGCAAGCCCGACGCCCCGCCACCGCTTCACATGGCCGAAAAAACTCCCGCCGGAGGCTCCCATCGCCCGCAGACCGCGCTATGATCAGCGTCAGAGGAGACGACATATGAAAATTATCTGGCTGGGCCACGGCGCCTTCCGCATCGAACTCGAAGATCAGGTCCTGTTGATCGACCCATGGCTCACGGGGAATCCAATGCTGGACGAGGGGCAACACGCTGCGGCGCTTGAAGGTGCGACACAAATTCTCATCACCCACGGCCACGGCGATCACACCGGCGATCTGGAGATGGTCGCGCAGAAAACCGGCGCACCAGTTGCGGGCATGGTCGAACTGATGGGCTGGTTCGAAGCGAAAGGTGTCAAGAACACCACCGGCTTCAACATGGGCGGCACCATTTCCTGCGGCCAAGTACAGGTCAGCATGGTGCCTGCATCGCACTCCTCCTCGGTATCTGACGAGAGCGGCCTGCAATACACAGGCGGCGAAGCAGGATTTATTATCAAAGGCGCAGGCCACACGATCTATGTCTCGGGCGACACAGGCATTATGGCCGACATGGACTGGATCGGCGATTTCTACAAACCCGACATCGGCATTCTGTCAGCGGGCGGCCATTATACAATGGGCATGGCCGAAGCCGCCTATGCCGCAAAACGGTACTTCAAATTCAAGACCGTGATCCCCTGCCACTACCGCACCTTCGGACTGCTGGAACAATCGGCGCAAGTGCTGATCGACGGGCTCCCGGATGTACAAGTGATTGAGCCGCAGGTGATGGAACCGATCACGCTGTAACGCGAAAGCTGCAAGTACTGCTTAAAATGAATTGGGGCGGCAGGATGAGCCGCCCCGCTACGCAGCCTCGGATTTTCTAGCATCCGCACGATAATAAAGGAATATCCCGCCTGCGACCAACGCCACGACCACGGCCTTCGCCAAAAATTGTATCGTAACCTCGCCACTTAAAAAGGCGTTGATTACCGCGGCCATATCGCTGAGCAAAACTGCCGCTGCGAACAGCAAAGTGACATAGATCAGCCATTTGCGAATGGCAGACCGGTACAGTGCCGGATTGGCCGCCAAGGCGCGTCGGTCGCGCAAGGATAGCACCGCATAAACCGGCACCGTCACAATCAGGACCGCGACAGACCAGCGCAGAGAGTATGAGGGGCCGAGACCGTCGGGGTCTACTGCCCAATCGATCAGCCCGTGCAACAATTGAACGAAGTACGACGCCCCGAACAGCAACACCCCGAAGGTCAGCGCATAGATAAAGAAGTCCTTGGCCGAAACCGCGGCTTGTGGCCGTGGCACGGGCGGCGAGAACGGGGTCTCGGCCCAAGCATCCAGCGCCTCGGCTACTTCGGGAGCGCTCCAGCCGGACTGTGCCAGAACGGCGGCAATCTCGCTGCGGGAAGTGCCATTTGCCAAAGCATCGCGCACAAATCTTGAAAGTTGTCTGTTGGCCGACATGATCTACCCCTTCCGCTTTCCGGCGAAAAAATCCTTCAACATCGCTTCGGCTCTTTCACCTGCGATCCCGTCGAAAACCTCTGGAACATGGTGACACTGGGGATGCGAGAACACCCGCGCGCCCTGTGCCACGCCTCCGGATTTGGGGTCGGATGCGCCGTAGTACAACCGCGCCACCCGCGCGGCCGCAATCGCAGCGGCGCACATCGCACAAGGCTCAAGTGTCACGTAAAGCGCATAGCCTATCAGCCGTTCTGATCCGGCCTGCGCACAGGCCGCGCGGATCGCCAGCACCTCGGCATGGGCGGTAGGGTCGCTTAACTCGCGGGTCCGATTACCCGCCTGCGCCACAACCGCGCCAGTCGGGTCAACAACAACGGCTCCCACGGGCACCTCGCCGCGTGCACCTGCAGCTTCGGCCTCTTGTAAGGCGGCCTCCATATGAGTGCGGAACACCATCAATGCACGTCTACCCGAACGCCACCCTTTCGCAAGTCCCGCAAACAGGCTAAGCGACGTTCATGAGCACAAAGCCCCCCTCCGACACGCCCGATTCTGACACGCCAAAAGGCGACCGCATCGCCAAGGTTCTGGCCCGCGCAGGCGTGGCCTCGCGCCGCGAAGCCGAGCGGATGATCGAAGCAGGCCGCGTGCGGGTGAACGGCGCGCAAATCCTCTCGCCCGCCTTGAATGTCAGCGAGTCTGATCGCATCACCGTCGACGGCAATCATGTGGGTGAGCCTGAGCCGCCGCGGATGTGGCTGTACCACAAGCCGACCGGATTGGTGACCACCAACCGTGACGAAAAAGGCCGTGGCACGATTTACGACGATCTGCCTGAAGACATGCCACGCGTGGTCTCTGTCGGGCGGCTCGATATCAACTCCGAAGGGCTGTTGCTGCTGACCAATGATGGCGGCATCAAGCGCAAGCTCGAGCTTCCAGCCACCGGATGGCTGCGCCGCTACCGTGTTCGCGTAAATGGCCGCCCTTCCGAAGATGCGCTTGAGCCGCTGCGCAAGGGCATCACGGTGGACGGCGAAAACTTCCAGCCGATGACCGTCACGCTGGACCGCCAGCAGGGTGCCAACGCTTGGCTGACCATCGGGCTGCGCGAAGGCAAAAACCGCGAAATCCGCCGCGCGATGGAAGCCGTGAACCTGTCAGTTAACCGCTTGATCCGGATCAGTTATGGCCCGTTCCAGCTTGGCGAATTAAAGCCGGGAGAGGTCGAAGAGATCCGCCGCAAAACTGTGCGTGAACAGCTGGGTATCGAACTTGAAGACCCGACAGGCACAGCCGTCAAGAAACCCACTCAAGTCAATCGCGGCCCCCGCCGCAAGCCTGGTGGCTTTGGTGGTGCGGGCCAACCCGGATTGCCGCGCGCCGAAGAGATGGAGCAGCCCAAGCGTTTTGGCGCTGGTAAACCCGGCGCAACTGGCCCCCGCGACGCACGGTCTGCAGCCAAGTCCGGTCCAAGATCGGGCCCGAAATCCGGACCTAAATCAGGCCCGCACGCGGGCTTCAAATCTGGCCCGAAGCCTGCCGGTTCTGCCCCCCGCAGCGCCGGACCCCGCCCCGCTGGCGGCCCCCGCAAGCCCACCGGTCCGCGCAAACCGCGCTGATTGGCGATCTTGTCCGGCGATCGACCCATCTTATATTGAACCCGCGGGGCTTTGGCCGCGTTGAAAGACGAACCGGTCTGATACGCCCTCGGGCAGCTTGGGTCGGTGCGGGCTTTGGCCTTTGCCATCCTGTCGCCACGCCGCGCCGCGGCTGGCCGATGGTTGGCAATGGCAGGAAGTTCCGCTTATGCTGGTAAAACCGGAGGGTGCGTGGGCAGATTATTTCTTATTCTGATACTATTGGCAGTCTGCGTTGCCATCGTCATCATTCTGGTATCAGTTTCAAACGAGATGTATAAATCAGGGCAACGTGCACTGCGCCCGATGTTCGGCTCAAATGACGGAGGCCCAATGGCACCGAGCGGATACCAAAAAGTTGCCTATATCGCTTTGATCGTATTGCTGTTTGGCGTGACCTCCGGCTGGCTCGGAGGGCTCTGAGACATGGCGAAAAAGTTTGGCGGCCAATTCAGCCCCGATGATACCCGATCACCACAGACCACCCCGCGCGGGCGGGTTGAGGTCGATCCCGTTGGCGGACGTGCCAATATCATGTTTTTGCCCCCCGTTGTCCTGCTCGCCACCACCTTCAGTGATGGCGCACAAAGTTTGACATTCGGGCTGGTCGGCGCTGCTGTGCTGGGCTTGGGCGCTTGGTTACTGCGTGAGGGTGTGGTCGCCGAAGCTGCCTTTCACGCCCGCAAAGTCGCCCGCCGCCCCGCTATCCCGCGCAAAATCCTCGCTGCTGCTGCAGCGGGCCTTGGCACCGCGCTTGCTGTAGTCGCGCATCTGGAGGTAGCAAGCGATCTGGTGGCCGCCGTGCTCTACGGGCTTTGCGCCACTGCTCTGCACGCTGTCGCCTTCGGCATTGATCCTTTGAAAAACAAAGGGATGGAAGGCATTGATACCTTCCAGCAAGACCGCGTTGCGCGGGTTGTGGACGAAGCAGAAAAAGTGCTCGCCGCCATGAGCGACGCGATGAAGCGCGCCGGCGACCGCACCGCCGAGGCACGGCTGACCGAATTCCAGCGCACCGCCCGCACCCTGATCCGCACCGTCGAAGAAGACCCCCGCGATCTGACCACCGCCCGCAAATACCTGAGTGTTTATTTGCAAGGGGCGCGCGACGCCACGATCAAATTTGCCGATATCTACAGCCGCACCCAAGACGCCAAAGCGCGCACGGACTATCTGGCCCTGCTGGATGATCTAGACACCAATTTTGCCGCACGGACCCAGAAATCACTGCTGGATGATCGCGACGATCTGAATATCGAAATCGACGTGCTGCGCGAGCGGCTTTCCCGCGAAGGGGTACGCCCTAATCCGGCCCCCTGACCCCACACACCATCCAAGGAACCGCCCCTATGTCTGACTCTGTCCGCGAAAAAGCCACCCAGTCTGTTGCTATGGTCCAAGAGGTCACCGGCGTCGTATTGCCCGATCCGGCGCAGGCCAATGCGGTCGTGTCGCTGGAACAAGCCGATGCGCCCGCCAGCGCCGAAATCCGCCGCCGTATGGGCGAGATCGACATGGACGATACCCAGTCTATCGTCTCCTTCGGCTCTGGCGCTCAGGCCGAATTGCAAGAAATCAGCCAAGCCATGCTGGCTGGCGTGCGCAATAAGGATGTTGGCCCAGCGGGCGACAGCCTGCGCAATATTGTCAGCACCATTCGCGGCTTTTCGGTCTCGGAACTGGACGTGCGCCGCGAGCGGAGCTGGTGGGAGAAATTGCTGGGCCGCGCCGCACCCTTTGCAAAATTCACCGCCCAGTTCGAGCAGGTCCAAGGCCAGATCGACCGCATCACCGACAACCTGCTGAGCCATGAGCACACGTTGCTCAAGGACATCAAATCGCTCGACATGCTCTATGAGAAGACCCTTCAGTTTTATGACGAGCTGGCGCTTTACATCGCCGCTGGCGAAGCCAAGCTGGCCGAACTGGACAGCACCACGATTCCCGCAAAGGAAAAAGAAGTCTCCGCAGCGCCCGAAAATGATCAGGTAATGAAAGCGCAGGAATTGCGCGATGTGCGTGCCGCGCGCGACGATCTTGAGCGCCGTGTGCATGACCTTAAACTGACCCGTCAGGTGACAATGCAATCGTTGCCCTCGATCCGGCTGGTACAGGAAAATGACAAAAGCCTCGTCACCAAGATCAATTCGACCTTGGTCAATACCGTGCCGCTATGGGAAACCCAGCTGGCGCAGGCCGTCACGATCCAACGCTCCGCCGAGGCGGCAAATGCCGTACGTGAAGCCAACGATCTGACCAATGAATTATTGACCTCGAACGCGAAAAATCTACGTGACAGCAACAAGATCATTCGCCAAGAGATGGAGCGCGGGGTGTTCGACATCGAAGCGGTGAAACAGGCCAATGCGGACCTGATCGGCACCATCGAAGAGTCGCTGCAAATCGCGGATGAAGGCAAGGCGAAGCGCGCCTCCGCCGAGAAAGAACTACAGGAAATGGAAGCCAAGCTGCGTGACACGTTAGCATCTGCCAAGGCCAAGAAAACTGGTCTCGGCGATACAGCGGGTGGGGCGATACCAAGCTGAGTAATATATGCGTTTAGGTGTGAAAATTCGGGCCCTGCGACGGTCTGTTGCGGTAATCGCGGTCATCGCGGCCGCAGGCTGTGCCGTGGAGCAGGTCGCCCCGCCCGAACCCTCGCTGAAACCTCAGGCGCGCCCCGTCAAGGTCGCCCTGCCCGCGCCGGTCGTGGCACAGCCCACCTCAAAGCGCAGCGCCATGCTGCGCCACTATTTGCACGATGTTCAAGACACCCAAAGAACCCAAGGGCTGCTGCGCGAAGATGGCGGCGGCCCCGACACGCCATTCACTGCCGAGATGTTGGCCCGCAATTTCGAACAGATTGCGTTCTTCAACGAATACGACGGCAATTTCACCGGACGTGGTGGTGCAAGCCCACTGCGCCGCTGGACTGCCCCCGTGCGGATGGAAATCATCTTTGGCGAGAACGTGCAGCCGTCACAGAAAGCCAGCGATACCGCAGATATCCGCGCCTATGTCGCGCGTCTCGCCCGTGTGACCGGCCATCCGATCTCCCTGTCTGGCCCGCCCAACTTCATCGTTATCGTCGCCTCCGAAGACAACCGCGTCGAAGCGCTGGCCGATGCGGCGACGCGCATGCCCGGCATCACAGCCGACAGCCTGCGCGCCATGGCCAATATGCGCCGCGACACTTACTGCGCCGTGGCGGCTTATGCTGCGGGACCACAAGCCAATACCTATACCGCAGCCGTCGCCGTGATCCGCGCCGAAAACCCCGATCTTTTGCGCCTCTCCTGTGTTCACGAGGAATTGGCGCAAGGGTTGGGCCTTGCCAATGACAGCCCCGGCGCACGGCCCTCTATCTTCAATGACGATGATGAATTCGCGCTTTTAACCCGCCACGATGAATTACTTCTGAAGATGCTTTACGATCCACGTCTCAAGATCGGGATGAGCGCCGCACAGGCGATGCCGATCGTCCGCACCATCGCCGCCGAATTGACCGGCGGACCCGTCTAGCCACGCGGCGCGTTCACGGGCCATACGAACGGAGCCGACCCCGCCTCCAGACCAATTTGAAGGACAACAGCCATGGGCATTCTAGATTTTCTCTCCGGCCAATTCATCGATGTCATCCACTGGACCGATGATACCCGCGACACGATGGTCTGGCGGTTCGAGCGCCACGGCCACGAGATCAAATACGGTGCAAAGCTCACGGTGCGCGAAGGTCAGGCAGCGGTCTTTGTCCACGAAGGCCAGTTGGCAGACGTTTTCACGCCCGGTCTCTATATGCTCGAAACCAACAACATGCCGATCATGACTTCGCTGCAGCACTGGGACCACGGCTTCAAAAGCCCCTTCAAATCCGAAATTTACTTCGTCAACACCACGCGGTTCAACGACTTGAAATGGGGCACCAAGAACCCGATCATCGCCCGCGACCCTGAATTTGGTCCCGTCCGCCTGCGCGCCTTTGGCACCTATTCTGTGCGCGTCAGTGATCCGGGAACCTTTTTGTCTGAAATCGTCGGCACCGACGGCGAATTCACCATGGACGAAATCAGTTACCAAATCCGCAACGTTATTGTTCAGGAATTCTCGCGCACCATCGCGCTGTCGAATATTCCCGTGCTCGATATGGCCGCCAATACGCGGGAGTTGGGCAAGCTGGTTAGTACGGAAATCTCGAAAACCATCGCTGGGTACGGGCTGACCATCCCCGAACTTTATATCGAAAACATTTCCCTCCCCCCCGCCGTCGAGGCGGTCATGGACAAGCGCACCTCAATGGGCGTGATTGGCGATCTGAACCAATACACCCAGTTCCAAGCCGCCGAAGCCTTGGGCCGCGACGGTGCTGCGGGTGCCGCGATGCAGACCGGCCTCGGCGCAGGCCTTGGTATGCAAATCGGGCAGGCCGCCGCTGCCGCTGCCGGCCCATGGGGCGCACGTCCTGCGGCCACAGCGGCCCCCGCCGTTGCGGCCACACCTCCGCCACCACCACCACCGGTCGAACATGTCTGGCACATTGCGATTGATGGCCAAACCACCGGCCCTTTCTCCAAAGCAGCAATGGGCCGCAAAGCTGCCGATGGCAGCCTCACCCGACAAAGCCACGTCTGGACACCCGGACAGGATGGCTGGCAGCGCGCCGAAGACGTCGCCGAACTGGCGCAACTTTTCACCGTCCTGCCGCCGCCGCCACCCGGAGCCTGACCTCCCCGCTTTTTGACCGGAAATATCGCGGGAGTCCGGGGGCAGCGCCCTTGGTCTTTCCGCGCGCACGCTTGAACCCGCGTTCTGTCGTTGGGGTCCCCGAAACTCTACGCCCTCTCGCAACGTGCCTGCAGACATGCCCCACGCCCCCGCCATCAATCTACCCGATACGCAGCTCTGCAAGTCCACAAGACGTCAGCGGCTGAAAGCGGTGCTTTTCGCCCATTTGCCGCACCGGCGCAGCGCCCTGAAAGCCCTTCACTGGTCCGTCCTGCCGCTGCTGATCTGGTTCTTGCTGGTTACCCCGTCAGATGTGCTGCCCTTCGGCCCCACAGCCTTTCAAATCCACTCGCTGCTTGGGCTTGTCTTCGTGACGCTTTGCCTGCTCTGGACCGCCGGATACCTGCGCCGCGGCCTTGCCAGCCGTCCGGGGCCAAAACTGCCCCTCTGGGCACGACGGCTGCACCGATGGCTCCACACTGCGCTTATCTGGGGGCTGTTCGGCGTGGCCCTGACCGGCTTTCTGCTTGGCCTTACCTCCGCCACCTTGCTTAAGGCCGGTGGCATCCTGCCCTTCGCGCCGCCGCTTGGCCTGCACGGCGCCAACCAGATTGCCGGACAAATCCATATATACGAATTCTACCTGCTCGCCCTGCTGGTCGTTGCGCACGCGGGATTTCATATTTGGCGGCACCTGCGCCTGCGCGACAACGCCTTGCGCATCATGGCCCCCAAGGCGCTGCACCGGTTTCTCTAGCCTCCGACGACGTCAATCTGCACGGCGGGACTGGCCTGCCCATGCCATCAGCGCTATGTCTTGCCCAGCACCCAGATGGAGCCTTCATGCCCGACGCCCCCTTGCCCGCGCAACCCCTCTCCGAGCACCGCTTTCCTTGTGATAATTGCGGGTCCGACATGCGGTACGATCCGCTTGCAGGGCTATTGGTCTGCGATCACTGCGGCAATACCCGCCCGATCGAAGGCGGCGGCTTCGCCACCCAACCGATCCGCGAGATTGATTTGCAAGCGGGGCTGGAGGCAGATCTGCCCAACGCGGAGATGGAAGAAATCCGCGTCACCTCTTGCCCCAATTGCGGCGCTCAGGTCGAGTTTGATCCTGGCAGTCACGCGACCGAATGCCCGTTTTGCGCCACCCCCGTTGTCATCGACACCGGCCTCAACCGCCACATCAAGCCCCGCGCCGTGCTGCCCTTTGCGCTGACCGAGGAAACCGCGCGCGATGCCATGACCAATTGGCTCGGGCGGCTGTGGTTTGCGCCCAACGGCTTGCAAGAATACGCCCGCAAAGGCCGCCGCATGCAGGGTATCTATGTGCCCTACTGGACCTATGACGCCGATACTAAATCCAGCTATCAAGGCGAACGCGGCACCGTCTATTACGTCACCCAAACTGTGATGCGTGACGGTAAGCGCGAGCAGGTTCAGGTGCCTAAAGTGCGCTGGCGGCCTGCTTCGGGGCGGGTCGCGCGGTTCTTTGACGATGTGCTGGTGCTGGCCTCGACCTCGCTGCCAAAACGCTACACCGATGCGTTGGAGCCTTGGGATCTGTCGGCGCTAGAGCCTTACGCTCCCGAGTACCTCGCCGGATTTCGCGCCGAAAGCTATGCGGTATCGCTGGAAGACGGGTTCGTTCAGGCCCGCGCCATCATGGACCGCACCATCGAACGTGACGTTAAGTTTGACATCGGCGGTGACCGCCAGCGCGTCCATGCCATCGATACACAACTCAGCAATCTCACGTTCAAACACATTCTGCTGCCGGTCTGGCTGGCAGCATACAAATACCAAGGCAAAACCTACCGTTTTGTCGTCAACGGACGCAGCGGCCAGGTCCAGGGGGAGCGCCCCTATTCCGCGGTCAAAATCTTCATCGCGGTGGTGCTGGGCCTGATGGTTGCAGGCGTCATCGGCTATTTCGCGGCGCAACAGCAATGACCCAGATGGACACGCTTACAGACATCCTTGAGGCGCGATATTCCTGTCGCGCGTTCCGGCCCGATCCGGTGCCGGATGAGAGCATCACCCAGATCGTTACCGCCGCACAGCAAGTGCCGTCATGGTGCAACGCCCAGCCGTGGCAGATTGCCATCACCAAAGGTGCAGCGACCGAAAGCTTCCGCACGATGCTGATGGACCTTGCCAAAAGCGGCGCACCGGCCCGTCCCGATCTGGCATGGCCTACCGGCTACTCTGGCGCATACGGCGACCGCCGCCGCACCTGTGGCTTTCAACTCTATGACGCCGTGGGGATCGAGAAATCAGACAGCAAGGCCCGCAAAGCCCAGATGCTGCGCAACTTTGCTCTGTTTGACGCGCCCCATGTGGCGATTGTCCATTCTCCGGCAGAGCTTGGCCCCTACGGCGCGATGGATACCGGTGGCTTTGTCGCAGCCTTTACCCTCGCAGCGACTGCACTTGGGATCGCCACGATACCACAGGCAGCGATTGCGTCCTACGCGCCGCAGGTCCGTGCCCATCTGGAAATCCCCGACGACAGGCTCGTGCTCTGCGCGATTTCCTTCGGTTATGCGCAGGAAGAAGCGCCAATCAACGGTTTTCGCACCGAACGCGCTGATGCCGGTGATATTATTGCGTGGCACGGCTGATGCGTGCTTTGCTTCAACGGGTCAGCGCCGCCGCGGTCAGCGTTGAGGGCCGCGAGGTCTCGGCGATTAGCCAGGGCCTGCTGGTGCTGATCTGCGCCATGCCGGATGACACCTCGGAAACCGCCACCGCTCTTGCCACCAAAATCTCCAAGATGCGCTTGTTCAAGGATGATGCGGGCAAGATGAACCTCAGCCTGATCCAGACCGGCGGTGCGGCGCTGGTGGTCAGCCAGTTCACCCTCGCCGCCGATACCGCGCGTGGCACCCGCCCCGGGTTCTCCCGCGCCGCCCCACCCGATCTTGCGCGGCAGCTTTATGAGGGGTTTGCCACCGATTTGGCGGCACTGGGCATCCCGACCAAGACAGGCATTTTCGGGGCTGATATGGCCGTGAGCCTCACCAACGACGGTCCTGTCACGATCTGGCTGGACACCAACGCACCGTGATCTGCACAAACAGTTTTCGCGCAACGGGTTGTATCTTTCATATGATTTTGCATATACTTAGCCGAAGCTAAAGCCTCCTAAACCGTCAGGAAACCGCCCGTGAACACCCCCTCCGATAGCCAGCGCCAACCCAACTCCCTGCGCCAGATTGTCGAGGATGCCGATATGGGGATCACTCTCTCTGACGGGTGCCGACTGTCGGCGCGCGTCTGGATGCCGGAAGATGCGGGCGACGATCCGGTGCCGGTGATCCTTGAGTATTTGCCCTACCGCAAACGTGATGGCACCAACGCGCGCGACGCTCTGACCCATCCGTGGTTCGCCGAGCGCGGTTATGCCTGTGTGCGGCTCGATATGCGCGGCAATGGCGACAGTGACGGCGTCATGCTTGACGAATACGCTCCGCAGGAACAAGCCGACTGTGTCGAAGCGATCAACTGGCTGGCCGCCCAGCCATGGTGCAACGGCAAGGTCGGGATGATGGGGATCAGCTGGGGCGGATTTAACGGGCTGCAGGTGGCGGCTCTGGCCCCTGATCCGTTGAAGGCCGTGATAACTCTGTGCTCCACTGTCGACCGCTTTGCTGATGACATCCATTATAAGGGCGGCTGCCTGCTCAACGAAAACCTCGGCTGGGGGGCGACGATGTGGTCCTACTCCAGCCGCGCCCCCGACCCCGCCCTGCGTGACGACTGGCGCGAGATGTGGCTGGAACGACTGGAGGCCGAACCGTTCCTGCCTGCCGTCTGGCTCAACCATCAAAAGCGCGATGCCTATTGGCAGCATGGTTCGGTGATCGAGGATTTCAGTGCCATCAAAGCCAAGGTGTTGGCCGTTGGCGGCTGGGGCGATTCCTATAAGAACGCGGTGCCGCAACTGGTTGAGGCGCTGCCGGATGCCAAGGGGATTGTTGGGCCGTGGGTGCATAAGTACCCCCATTTCGCCGTGCCCGAGCCGCGCATCGGCTTTCTGCAAGAGGCGCTGCGCTGGTGGGATCGTTGGCTGAAGGATATCGACACCGGTGTTGAGGATGACCCAGACTACCGCGCATATCTGATGGACGGGGTGCGCCCCGCTACATGGTACACCGAGCGACCGGGGCGCTGGATTGTGGAACAGAGCGGCGCATCGCGCCATCTGCCGCGCCAGACCCTGCACCTGAGCGATGACGGTCTTGGGGCTGCGGGACCCTTAGCCGCTATCGTACGTTCGCCGCATGACTGTGGGATGGAGGGCGGCGAATACTGTGCGATCTGGCTTGGCCCCGAAATGCCGGGGGATCAACGCGCTGACGATGCCCGCTCGGTTACTTTCGACACAGCACCGCTGGAAGTTGATACCGACATCGTCGGTGCGCCACGCCTGCACCTGACGCTAGCGGCGGATAAACCGCAGGCCCAGCTTGCGGTACGGCTGAACCATCTGCACCCCGACGGCGCCGTAACGCGGATCACTTACGGCGTGCTGAACCTCAGCCACCGCGACAGTCACGCCGATCCCGCCCCCCTCACGCCGGGGCAAAGCTATGACATCGCGCTCGACTTGGATCACATCGCTTACAAGATGCCTGCGGGGCATCGCATACGGGTCTCGATCTCCTCGGCCTATTGGCCGCTGGTCTGGCCCTCGCCCGAAACCGCAACGCTTGAACTGCATGCAGGCCACCTCGCTCTGCCTGTCCGTCCGACCGCCACGCGGCCCGAACACGCATTCGCCCCGCCGACCGCCGCCGAGCCGTGGCAAACCGAGGAAATTCGCGCTGGCAGCAACAGCCGCACCGTGACCCGCGATCTGGTCACCGGCACGGTCAGCTTGAACATCGTCGATGATTTCGGCAAGCTACGCGACGCAGATCACGGGCTGATCGCAGGCTCGATTGCCCGCGAATGCTGGACCATCGATCCCGATGATCCGCTCAGCGCCAGAGGCGCTTGCCACTGGAGCGACGAAATGGAGCGCGGCGATATCCGGCTGCGCACCGAGACAAAATCGCAGATGTGGTCAGACGCGGCCTACTTCTATCTGACCGCGCGACTTGAGGCCTACGAGAACGAAAAACTGATCTATGAACGTGACGTAGAGGAACGCATAGAACGCGCCAATATGTGACCGACTTGTCGGGCCTGCGCCGGGAATAACGCTTGCGACATGGTGGGAAATGCGCAAGCTTGATCCATCAATCAATAAAACAGCGCGTCAACGCGCCAATGATTCCAACGGGAGAGACTTTATGAATGACCAACTCAAGGACCTGACGGCCAAAGTGGCCAGCGGCTTGATGACACGCCGCGAATTTGTCGGCCGTGCTGCGGCGCTGGGCGTGACGGCGGCTGTCGCCAACTCGATGCTGGCCGGCCGCGCACAGGCTGACGCACATGAGGCACCCAAGCGCGGCGGAATGATGCGCATCGGCTCCTCGGGTGGTGAAAGCACCAACTCGCAGGATCCGGCATTGGTCGCCTCCGAAGCGCCGCTGAACAACATCCGCACCTGGGGCGAGTTGCTGGTTGAAGTCGACTCCAAAGGCATGATCGAAAACCGCATGGCCGAAAGCGTTGAAGCCTCGGCGGATGCGAAGACTTGGGTCTTCAAGATCCGTAAGGGCATCCCCTTCTCCAATGGCAAGGACATGACGCCCGACGACGTGCTGAAGACCATGCAGCGCCACACCAACGAGGAATCGAAATCGGGTGCGCTGGGGATCATGCAAGGCATTTCCGAGATGAAGGTCGATGGCGACAACTTCATCGTCGAGCTTGAAACAGCGAACGCTGACTTGCCCTACCTGATGGCTGACTATCACCTGATGATCCAGCCCGGCGGCGGCATGGACGATCCCGGTGCGGCAATCGGTACAGGTGCCTATACAGTTGAAATCGACGAACCCGGTGTGCGCCATGCGTTCAAGCGCCGCGACGATTACTGGGATGCCGACAACCGCGGCTTTGCGGATGAAATTGAACAGCTGATCCTTAATGACGCAACGGCGCGGACAGCGGCGCTGCAATCTGGTCAGGTCCATATCATCAACCGGATCGACCCCAAGGTCGCAAGCCTTCTGGATCGCGCCCCCAATCTGCGCGTCGAATCCGTGGCGGGTCGCGGCCACTATGTGTTTATCGCGCATGTGGACACGGCGCCTTTCGACAACAACGACGTCATGCTCGCCCTGAAATATGCGATCAACCGTGAAGAAATGGTGGACAAGATCCTGCGCGGCTACGGTTCGGTCGGGAACGATTTCCCGATCAACGCCTCCTATCCGCTGTTTGACGACAGCATCCCGCAGCGTGAACACTCCATCGAAAAGGCCAAGGAGCACTACCAGAAATCCGGCCATGATGGCAGCCCGATCATCCTGCGTGTTGCTGATGGCGCCTTCCCCGGTGCTGTCGATGCCGCCGCCCTGTTTCAGGAAAGCGCCAAGGCCGCCGGCATTCCGCTGGAGATCAAGCGTGAACCTAACGATGGCTACTGGTCGGAAGTCTGGAACGTACAGCCGTTCTGCGCCTCCTACTGGGGCGGCCGTCCGGTACAGGACCAGATGTATACCACCGCCTATCTTTCCAGCGCGGATTGGAACGACACCCGTTGGAAGCGTCCTGAATTCGATACGATGCTGAACGAGGCCAAAGCAGAGCTGGACGGTGCGAAGCGGACCGCGATCTACTCCAAAATGGCCCAGATGCTGCGCGAAGAGGGCGGGGTAATCCTGCCAATGTTCAACGACTTCGTGGCTGGTGTTTCCAACGACATCGGCGGCTGGACCAACGATCCAAACGGCCCGGTGATGAACAACCTGTCACACGTCAAGTGCTGGTTGAAGAACGCGTGAGGGGCATCTGAACAGATGCACCCGATCCTGAAACTTGTCGCCCAGCGCTTAGCGCTGGGCATCATGTTGCTCTTTGCAGCTTCAATATTGATTTTCGCCGGCACCACGATGTTGCCCGGCGATGTCGCCCAGCAGATCCTTGGCCAGTCTGCCACCCCCCAAGCCCTCGCCAATCTGCGCGCCGAACTCGGTCTGAACGAGCCTGCATTGACCCGCTATTTCAGCTGGTTGGGCGGTTTTCTTCAGGGTGATTTAGGCACCGCGCTGACAAATGGGCGCGATATCGCCGAAAGCCTTGGCGGACGTCTGAAAAATACCCTGTTCCTCGCCTTCTGGGCCGCATTTATCTCGGTGCCGCTAGCGATTTTCCTCGGCCTGCTCGCGGTACGCTACAAAGACCGCTGGCCCGACAAGCTGATCTCGGCGGTGACGCTGACTACGATCTCGATTCCTGAATTCATGATCGGCTACGTGCTGATCTACTGGGTTTCAATTCGCATGGGGCTGTTCTCCTCCGTGGCGATCATCAACGACGGGATGAGCCTGGGCGAAAAGCTCAACGCGATTGCCATTCCGGTGATGGTGCTGACGCTGGTGGTACTGGCACATATGATGCGCATGACCCGCGCTGCCATTCTCAACGTCATGCAATCGGCCTATATTGAAACTGCCGAGCTTAAGGGCATGGGCATGTTGCGGATCATTCGCACCCACGCCTTTCCCAACGCCATCGCGCCGATCGTCAATGTGGTGATGCTGAACCTCGCCTATCTGGTGGTTGGTGTTGTCGTGGTCGAGGTGGTCTTTGCCTACCCCGGCATGGGGCAGTATCTGGTCGACCATGTGGCAAAACGCGATGTGCCGGTGGTGCAGGCCTGCGGGCTGATCTTTGCCGCCGTCTATATCGGGCTGAACCTCGTTGCGGATATCGTATCCATTCTCGCGAACCCGCGCCTGAGGCATCCGAAATGAGCGGTGCCAGTCAAAGCGTTCGCCCTTCCCTCTCACCGCACGACCGGAGGGTATCATGAAGAATATCCCTATCTCTGCCATGATCGGGCTGTTCTTTACCGGCCTGTATTTCCTGATGGCGGTCCTTGCACCGTTCATCGCCCCCTACGGCATGTCCGAGATCGTCGGCGATGTCTGGGAGCCGTCTTCGTCGGAGTTCCTGCTGGGCACCGATAGCATTGGCCGCGACCTGCTGACCCGACTGATTTATGGCGGGCGCACCACGATCTTTATCGCTACGATGGCGACAATCCTCAGCTTCGTCACCGGCTCCGTCCTCGGCTTCTTTGCTGCTGTGTCGGGCGGTTGGGTCGATCAGGCGCTGTCGCGCTTTGTTGATCTGATCATGTCGATCCCCTCGCTGATCTTCGCGCTGGTGGTCCTGTCGGTGATGCCGACCACAACCACAATCCTGATCGTGCTGATGGGCTTGCTCGACAGCACGCGGGTCTACCGCCTTGCCCGTGCCGTCGCGGTGGACATCACAGTGATGGACTATGTCGAGGCCGCGCGCCTGCGTGGCGAGAAAATCGGCTGGATCATCTTCCGTGAAACCCTGCCCAATGCGCTGTCGCCACTGGTCGCTGAAATGGGTCTGCGTTTTATCTTTGCTGTGCTGTTTATTTCCACCCTGTCGTTCCTCGGCCTTGGCGTGCAACCGCCTTTGGCGGATTGGGGCGGCATCGTGAAAGAGAACAAGGAAGGCATCAACTACGGCATTCAGGCAGCGCTTTATCCCGCCTATGCCATCGCCACCCTGTGCATCTCGATCAACCTTGTGGCGGATTGGATCCTCAACCGCACCACATCACTGAAAGGGGGCCGCGGATGAGCGAGCCACTTCTCAAAGTCCGCAACCTGACCATCGGGGCGACAATCTATCCCCCCGGTGAGCGGCCCCGCGACATTGCCATCGTGCACGGTGTCGATTTCGAACTCGAAGCAGGCAAGGTCCTCGGGCTGATCGGCGAATCCGGTGCGGGCAAATCAACCATCGGCCTTGCGGCTATGGCATATGGCCGCGGCGGCGTGCGGATCACCGGCGGCGAGGTTTGGGTTAACGGGCGCGATATGCTCCAAGCCGGATTGCGCGATGTGCGGCGCCTGCGCGGCGCGGAGGTCACCTATGTATCGCAGTCTGCAGCGGCCTCCTTCAACCCTGCGAAAAAGATCATGGAGCAGGTAACCGAGGCGGCGGTCTTTCAAAAGAAGTTTACCCGCGCAGAGGCCGAGGCCCGCGCCATCGCACTGTTCGAAAAGCTTGGCCTGCCGGAGCCTGAAACCATCGGTAACCGCTATCCTCACCAGGTCTCCGGCGGGCAGTTGCAGCGTTGCATGACCGCGCTTGCGCTCTGCCCCGAGCCTGATCTGGTGGTATTCGACGAACCCACGACCGCGCTGGACGTGACCACCCAGATCGACGTGCTGGCCGCCATCAAGGACGCGATCCGCGACACCGGCGTCGCTGCACTTTATATCACCCACGATCTGGCGGTCGTGGCGCAGGTCAGCGATCACATCATGGTGCTGCAACAAGGCGCGATGGTCGAATACGGCACCACCGACCAAATCATCAACGCCCCGCGTGAAGAATATACCCAGGCGCTGGTCTCGGTCCGCTCGATCCGCCACGAAGAGAAGACCCCGACAGACACGCCGCTGCTCAGGGTCGAGAATATCACTGCGCGTTATCGCGGCACAGACTTTGATGTCCTCAAGGATGTGAACGTGGAATTGCATCCCGGTCAGACGCTGGCTGTTGTCGGTGAATCCGGCTCTGGCAAGTCAACGCTGGCACGGGTGATCACCGGCCTGCTACCACCCTCTGTCGGGCAGATTGTCTTTGACGGGCGGGTGCTGTCCGGCGATCTGAAATCACGCCCGATTGATGATTTGCGCGAGTTGCAGATGATTTATCAGATGGCCGATACTGCGATGAACCCGCGCCATACTGTTGGCACCATTATTGGTCGACCGCTGGAGTTCTATTTCGGCTTGAAGGGCAAGGAAAAGCAGCGCCGTATTCAGGAGTTGCTTGACGAGATTGAACTGGGCGACGGCTTTCAAGACCGCTATCCGGCCGAGCTTTCGGGCGGGCAGAAACAACGGGTCTGTATCGCGCGGGCACTGGCGGCCAAGCCCAAGCTGATCATCTGCGACGAGGTAACAAGCGCGCTGGACCCTCTGGTCGCCGATGGCATCCTTAAGCTGCTGCTAAACCTACAGAAAATCGAAGATGTGGCATATCTCTTTATCACCCATGATCTTGCGACGGTAAAAGCGATCGCCGACAGCATTGCGGTGATGTTTCAGGGTGAGGTCGTGCGCTACGGCTCCAAAACCGAAGTTCTGTCGCCGCCCTTTGATGCCTATACCGATCTGCTGCTGAGCTCGGTGCCCGAAATGAAACTCGGCTGGCTGGAAGAGACAATTGCACACCGCCGCATGGAAAGTGCCGGTAACTAAAAGCAACGCGCCCCCGCAGATTTTGTGGAGGCGCGTAGGATAGCTCAACGCAGGTCACATTGCCCCGTTCCTGAAACAATCAGGCTTCGTTAATTTCTGATACCGCGAGGTTGGTCAGCTTGCTGTTGGCGGCCTTTTCTTGATCCAGAATCTGGGTCAGCAGGTCATGCGCTTCGTCGTGGCCCAAAACCTTGGCCCATTCACGCAGCGTGCCGTAGCGGGCGATCTCATAGTGCTCGATAGCCTGAGAAGCGCCGATCAGCATGGCGTTCTTGGCCTTGCCGCTGGCTTCTTTGATGATGCCTTCGGTCTCTTTGATCAGCCCTTCGATGGCGTCACATTTCTCGCCGCTGGCCTTCTTGCCGATAGATTTGAAAACCTTGTCCAACAGCTTGATCTGCTCTTTGGTTTCTTCAAGATGCTCGGCTATCGCGTCTTTGAGCTTCTTGCCCGTTGCGGCGTCTTGCACCTTGGGCAGCGCTTTGGTCAATGCGTTCTCCGCATAGTAGATGTCCTGCAGCGTGTGTTCGAATGCGTCCGACAAAGTCTTCATTTCAATTTCCAATGCTGTTGCGGTTAGGGGTCACTGTAAAACCGCACAAGACGCCGCCAGTTCCCGTGCGTTTTGCGCGCCCGCGGAAATCTGCCCGTCGCAAATTCACTGCGACAGCCGTTGTGCTGGCTCGGCGCATCCGCTTAAATGAGCTGTCATCACAGGAGCCGCCCCATGGACAACAAACTGCTTTTGATCATCCTTGACGGTGTCCCCTACCGCAACTGGCGCAGGTTGTTTGGCAATCTCGAAGGCTGGGTTGATGCGGGCACAGCGCGGGTCTGGAAGGTCCGCTCGGTGCTGCCGTCGATCTCGGCGTCGTGCTATGCTTCAATCCACACAGGGGTGACTCCGGCTGTGCATGGCTGCACCGGCAACGGCAATGTTTTCCGGCTGAAAGAACGCGATGTTTTCGCGCAGGTCCGCGAGGCGGGCGGCGTCACCGGTGCCGTAGCCCATTCGTTCTGGTCGGAGTTTTTCAACCGCCACCCGTTCGATTATGTGCGTGACATCGAATACGACGAACCCGAAAGCGCCACCATCAACCACGGTCGTTTTCACACAATGACCGGTTACGGCCAGATCAACCAGATGACGCCCTCCGATGTCGACCTCTTTGCCACGCTGACCAACTTGTGCATGCGCTTTGGCCTTAACTACGGGATGCTGCACACCTGCACGCTCGACAGTATGGGGCACAGGTTTTTCCACGATTGCCAAGAGATGGATCATGCCTGCGCAGTGATGGACGAAATGCTCGCTCCTTTCATCCACAAATGGCTGGAGGCAGGCTATGAGATCATCGTCACGGCTGACCACGGGCAGGACGAACGCGGTCATCACGGCGGGCGCGATCCGCTCCAGCAAGAGGCAGCGCTCTACTATTTCGGCCCCGCCGAGGGACCAAGTGCAGATACGGTGATTGACCAGCTTCAGCTTGCGCCGACCATCCTGTCACGATTGGGTGCGCCGGTGGCCGATACGATGCAAGCGCAAAGCTTCCTGAAATAGCAGGCTCTTAGCTGGATGAATATGGCCAGTCGCCACGCCCCAGCGCGTCGATTGCGCCGACCACCTCATCAAAGAAGCCCGCCGCTTTTTGCGACATCCCGCGCGCGCGCAGACAGGCATGAACCATGCCGTCGACGTTGATCCAGACCGCCTGACCGCCTGCCGCCCGCAGCGCATCGCGGTAGGCCTCGCCGTCGCTCGCCAGCGGATCACATTGCGCCGTGACGCAGACCGTCGGCGGCAGGCCCGAGAAATCCGTGTCCTGTAAAGGTGCAAAACGCGGGTCACCCAGCGGCATAATCGCTCCGCCAGTGCGAACCGTCTTATAAAATTCCATATCCGCAGTTGTCAGATGCGGCGCATTGGCATGGGTTACATAGGACCCCTGCCCCCGATCGCCGCCCAAACCGGGGTAGATCAGAACCTGCCCGACAATCCGGCCCTCGATGCGGCCCCGCGCATAATGCGCGACTGCCGCCGCAAGGTTGCCGCCTGCACTGTCGCCGCATAGCAGCAATGGCCCCGAAACCTGTGCAGCGATCGCCGCAAAGGCATCCCAGGCATCCTCGAAACAGCCCGGAAAGATCACCTCGGGCGCGAGCCCGTAATCGACCGAAATCACGCGATAACCGGTACGCGCAGAAATCTCCGCACAGACATCATCGTGGCTATCCAGCCCGCCCACGACAAAGCCGCCACCGTGGTAATAAACCACGGTGGCGGCCGTCGCACCGGCCTCATATTGCCGACACGGCACGCCGCCATAAGAGGTATCGACCACCTTGACCGCTTCGGGGCGGCCTTGATGAAACACTTTGCACATGGCGTTATAGACCTCGCGCTGCTGATCGATGGTCATCCCCACCGCGTCAGGCGGGTATGTCCCGTCGAGCTTGTGGATATAGGCCCACATCTCGGCGTCGATCAGCGCACGATAGTCCGGTTGGGTCATGCAGGCTCCCACTGGCCGGTGAAGGCGTTAAGCGACTTGCCGACCTCCTCGGTGCCAGCGCCGTTCAAGGTAACCTGAGCAACAAGCCCGCGCTTTTTATCGTCAATCACGCCGGTCACCCTCGCAGCACACCCGTTCTTCTCTAGCGTCTCGTTGTAGACCCGCGTGATCGCATTGCGGCGCAAATCAGGTTTGAAGATTTTACCCACCGCTGTTTTGGGCAACTCATCCATGATGGTCATGTGCTTGGGGTGTGCGGCACGCTCCTGCACCTTTTCACGGCAGAACGCCAAAAGCTCTTCCTCGGTCACCGAGGCCCCGTCGACCAGCTCGACAAAGGCGCAAGGCACCTCGCCCGCATGGGCATCTGGCTGGCCGATGGCACCGGCAAAGGCCACAGCCTCATGGCCAAGCAGCGCCTCTTCGATTTCGGCGGGGTCAATGTTATGACCGCCACGAATGATCAGATCCTTAGCGCGACCGGTAATCCAGACATAGCCATCCGCATCAATCCGCCCCAGATCGCCGGTGCGCAAGAACTGACCGTCGTAATAAAGGTCCTTGTTCTTTTCCGCTTCGGTATACGTGTGCCCGGCATATACACCTGGGCTGGAGACACAGATCTCGCCGATCTCGTCGACTGCTGCATCTATGGGACCATTTTCGGTGCCCTTGACGATCCGCACCTTACTGTAAGGGAACGGAATCCCGATGGAGCCGACCTTTTTCGGTCCGTCAGTCGGGTTGCAGGACACCAGACAGGTCGCCTCGGTCAGCCCGTAGCCTTCGACAATCGTTATGCCCGTCGCCTTCTCAAAGCGCCGGAACAGTTCCAGCGGTAGAGGCGCGGAGCCGGAGAAAGCGGTCTTCACAGTGCTGACATCCGCATCAATAGGGCGCTGCATCTTGGCAGAGATCGCCGTCGGCACCGTGATGATGAAGGTGATTTTCCAGCGCTCGACCAGCTTCCAGAAATTGTCGAACACGCCTTCACCGCGGTAACCCTGTGGCGTCGGAAAGATGACATGCGCGCCAGAATGCACGGCGGCCATCAATATCACATGGCAGGCAAACACATGGAACAACGGCAGCGGGCACATAATGTTGTCTTTTTCAGTGTACAACAAACGATGACCCAGCCAGCCGTTATAGATCAGCCCCGAATACTTGTGCTGCGCCACTTTGGGCATGCCCGTGGTGCCACCGGTATGGAAATAACATGCCACTCGGTCTTCTTGCGGATCCTCGAACTGCAAAGTTGTCGGCTGCTTGGCAATCTCGGCGTTAAAGTTCAGATATTGCGCGTGGTTCTCGGCCTTAAGCTTTGGTCGGATCATCGGCACGATCCACGATTTCGGCGGCGTCAGATAGCGCACCAAATCAACTTCCAGAACCGTATGCACCCCGGGCGCCAGCTTGACAGCCGCAGCAGTCTTTTCGGCCACATCGGTCTTTGGGAAGGGCCGCAGCGTCACCACGACGGACGCGCCGGTTTCGCGCAGGATCGAGCCGATCTGCTCGGCTTCCAGCAACGGGTTTATCGGATTTGCGATGCCCGCGACAGCGCCGCCAAGCAGGGTAATCGTGGTCTCGTTACAGTTCGGTAACACATAGGCCACAACATCTTTTGGCCCAATCCCCAACGACCGGAAAAGGTTAGCCGCCTGGGTAACTTTCCCGTGCAGCTGCTTCCAGGTCAAGGTCTCGGCCTTGTCCTTGGGGCCAGAGAAAATCTGGTAGCTCACCGCCCGATTGTCGGGGAATTTCTCTGTTGTAGTGCTGAGCATGCCGTACAGCGTCTTGGCGACATCGCGCTCGGCCCATGGCATTTCCGCCTCAATGGCGTTTCGATCTTCAATCCCTGCGAATGTCATCGCGTATCCTCCCCTGAGACCGGTTTTCCAGCCTTGTTATCTCTGAGCAAAAGGATGCGGTGAAACGCCGCATTTCGCAAGCGCGGCTAAGCGTCAAACGTGACGTCACATCAATTGACGTAACGACTTAAGCTCCCGCTACCCTGTTTTTGACCAAAAATATCTTGGGTGGCTCGGGGGGCTGGCCCCCTTACGCACCAATGCGTAGAGAAAAAGACTTAGTCGCTACCGCAATCTGCCGGCCTATTCAGCCACAATCCCGTCGGTAAACTGCAACCGCGCCAGCTTTGCGTAGAGCCCGTCGCGGGCGACCAACTCGTCATGCGTGCCAATCGCAACGATCTTGCCTGCATCCAGCACAACAATCCGGTCCGCCTTTTTTACGGTCGCCAGCCTATGCGCCACAATCAGCGTCGTGCGGTCCGCGCTCAGCTTGTCAACTGCCGCCTGCACCTCCCGTTCGCTCTGTGCATCCAGCGCGCTTGTGGCTTCGTCCAGCAGCAAGATTGGTGCATCGCGCAGCATCGCCCGCGCAATCGCAATGCGTTGCTTCTGTCCGCCCGACAGCATCACCCCCCGCTCGCCCAGATAGCTGGCATAGCCCTCTGGCAACGCGGAAATAAACTCATGCGCGGCAGCCGTGCGCGCCGCCGCCTCAACCTCTGCATCAGTGGCCTCGGGGCGACCAAACCGGATGTTATCCGCAGCCGAGGCTGCAAAGATCACCGGATCCTGCGGCACAAGCGCGACGGAGCGGCGAAACGCGCTGCGTGCCAGATCGCGCAGATCCACGCCATCAATGGTGATGCGCCCCGCTGTCGGATCGTAAAACCGCAAGATCAACTGGATGATGGTCGTCTTGCCCGCACCGGAGGGACCAACAAAGGCCACCGTTTCACCCGGGCTGACGGTCAGGTCCACCCCGTCCAGCGCCGCAACACCGGGGCGTGCGGGGTAGGTGAAGTGCACAGCTTCGAAGGATATCTGCCCTGCCACAGGCGCAGGCAAACTGCGCGGCGTCGCGGGGTCTTTGACGCTGTCCTCGCTGTGGAGCAATTCGACCAAACGCTCGGTCGCGCCCGCCGCACGCTGCAATTCGCCCCAGATTTCAGACAGGGCTGCAACCGCGCCCGCGACCATCACCGCATAAATCACAAACTGCACCAGCGCGCCCGGGCTCATGCCGCCGGCCCGCACGTCGTGGGCACCGATCCACAGCACACCTACCACGCCAGCAAACACCAAGAAGATGACGATGACGGTCATTGTGGCACGGGTGCGAATGCGGCGGCGCGCGGCGTCATAAGAGGACTCGGTCATAGCGCCGAACTGTTCCTTGCTCGCGTCCTCATGCGTAAAGGCTTGCACAGTCTGCACCGCACCAAGGCTCTCTGAAGCATTGCCCGAGGACGCCGCGATCCAGTCCTGGTTTTCGCGGCTGATTACGCGCAAGCGTCGCCCCAACACAAGAATCGGCACAATCACGGCAGGCACCAGCAATAATACCAGCCCGGTCAGTTTCGGTGAGGTCGCCATCATCAGCACCAGTCCACCGATGAAGATCAGCGCGTTGCGCAGTGCGATCGACACTGACGAACTGATTACCGATAATAGCAGCGTTGTATCAGTTGTGATCCGGCTTAACACCTCGCCGGTCATCAAACGTTCAAAAAACGCGGGGCTCATTCCTAGGACGCGATCAAACACTGTGCGCCGGATATCTGCGACTACGCGCTCGCCCAACCGGGTCACCAAAGCGTAGCGCAAGCCGGTCCCGACTGCCAACAGTGCTGCAATCCCCAAGGCTCCGGCAAAATACTGATCAAGCAGATAGGTCTCGCTGGTACCAAAATTATCAATCACCCGCCGCACAGCCAGCGGCAGCGTCAGGGATATCACCGCCGTCAGGCTCAACGCTAACAGGGCCGCAATCATCAACCCGCGATAGGGCCACAAATACGGTGCCAGACTGCGCAGCGCCCCGATCCGGCGCGATTTCTCGCGCTCGTCCTTGGTGCTGAATCCCGAAGGTGCCTGCCGTGCCATGTGCTGTCCTTTATCGTGGTGTGCGGGTCATGGCCTGCACAGGCCAGCGGGTCAAGCGTCGCCGCGGTCAAACTTCTGGGGGACGGGTGGAGCGGGCGGCGGGAATCGAACCCACGTCTTCTGCGTGGAAGACAAAGATGCAGTTGCTAATTAATATTTCATTTTCAGAGTATTAGCAGATGTTCCGATGCTTTTTTTGTCGGCAATATGTCGGAAATGATCGGGCCCCCTGCCTGGGTGTAATTCCGACGGTAGCGCGGGCTGAGTTGAGCCCTGCGCAACTCAGGCGAAGGCAGCACGGCTTTCTGGGTGGTCATGGACCTTCTCCAGTAGCTTTGAGTTGCAAAACTGACCTATCGATTAAGGAGATCGCCCATGACCAAAGTCATGATAGCAGAAACCGGGGCGCTGAAGGCCGCAGCCGCTAAAGTGCTGAGGGTTACGACTCAGCGTTGCAGGGCAAACTTCATGCGCAATGCCTTGGCCTGCGTCGGTAAAAAGGACCGTCAAATTTTCACAGCCGTGCTGAGAACTGCCTTCGACCATGAAAAGCTTGCGGAATCCAAGGATCATTGGGCAAGACTGATTGAAGTCTTTCAGCCGCGTCACAGCAATCTCGCCGAACTGACGCGACGCGGCGAAGACGGCGTGCTGTCCTACTAGACGCTCCCTAAAGCGCACTGGCGGCAAATAACTCCAGCAATTTCTTGGAAAGGCTGAACAAGGAGATCAATCGCAGGACGAAAGCCTTCGATATTTCCCCCAACGAGCAGGCCATCAGTCGTCTAGTCGGGGCGTTGATGCTGGAACACAACGACGAACTGGTAGTCACGGCGGTACTTGACGCTGGATACTGTTGCCGCCATCTGCGAGGATATCACCATGGAGCCGGCGAAGATCGCCGGCCTGTAATACGGAACGGTAAGAAAGTCGCGCCAGCCCGCAAATACATAGACCAAGAATTTGTTCTGCGTGGTTTCCTGAGATGCTGCGAA
The DNA here is from genome assembly GCF_900112755.1 of Sulfitobacter brevis. Taxonomy (GTDB): domain Bacteria; phylum Pseudomonadota; class Alphaproteobacteria; order Rhodobacterales; family Rhodobacteraceae; genus Sulfitobacter; species Sulfitobacter brevis. The sequence goes on from NZ_FOMW01000012.1 coordinate 90,443, forward strand.
TGTGGGTACAGCCTGACCTCGTGCTGGTCTTCAAGTGGGACTGGCAAGCGGTATCCCTATTATCTCTGCCATCACAAAGGTTGTAGCCAGCGGGGCAAATCCATCGCGCGAGATAAGCTGGAGTCTGAATTTGAACTCATCATGAAGGGTCTGACGCCAACTACCAAGACAATCGAACTTGCCAGTCGGATGTTTCGAGAGGCATGGGATCGTTACCGTTCGACCGCCAAAGAAGAATCTTCTCGGCATCGAACTCGTCAGAGGCAAATTGATACCGAGGTTAGTTCGCTGATCGACCGGGCGGCACGAACGCATCATGACGAGACCGCACGAGCCTACGAAAAAAGGATCGTGGAGTTGCGTTCTGAAGCTGCCGTTTTGGATGAGAAATTGGCACGTCAGAGCATTCCAGAGGGAACCAAAACATGCAGTGGCACTTTGCAGGTTATCTGTCGAAAAAGAATTGTTGGAGCGGGTGGGGGGAATCGAACCCCCATCTCCAGTTTGGAAAACTGGGGTCTTAACCATTACACAACACCCGCTCAACAAAAAGATGCATATTTCATGGGTGTTAGAGCGTCAAGAGAGCGATTGCGAAAACTGCTCATGCACGCATCATACCTTTTTCACAATCGGCCCATAGCCGCCGTCTGCCGCCCCATTCGTTGCAAAGACGCAGCTTCTTCGAACCAGCCATTCGAGCGTGTCGCAGCGTCTTGTTCAGTTCATCGTCTTTCAGCGGGACGAAGTTGGCATTAATTGATGCTGCCTGATAGGTCTTCGAGCTCACTTTGAAAGGGCTTAGGTGTGTGAATGCCCTGCACATTGCGTATTCCGGGGCATCCGGCCGGTCATTCCGACAACATCAGGCCACCTAAACCGGTGTATCCGGCCGCCCTTGTTTAGCGGCTGCGAGGCCTGAGTTTTTAGTTAACCGTTTTGGGCGCTTTCGTCACCTGTTTTGAGTTTGGTTTTTCGCATGCTCTGGCCGTCGAGTTCGACGCGATATGCGTTGTGTACGAGACGGTCGAGAATGGCATCTGCGAAGGTAGGTTCACCGATCACGTCATGCCAGGCGTCGATGGGCAATTGGCTGGTGATCAGCGTTGATCCGGCTTCATATCTGTCTTCGACGATCTCCATCAGGTCGCGCCGCTGGCTGGCGTTAAAACTGTCTGGGCCCC
>NZ_FOMW01000011.1 GCF_900112755.1 Sulfitobacter brevis
CATCGCCAACCCGTCCTCGGCGCCATAGGACCGTCCTGTCAACATCATTTCGCGCATTCGGTCGGCACCGATAATCCGGCCTACCCGCACCGTAGCGCCGCCGCCTACGAAAATGCCGCGCCGCCCCTCGGGCAGTTGAAACCGCACTGAAGGTTCGGCGATCCGCACATGCGCCGCTGTTGCAATTTCCAACCCGCCGCCAATCACCGCGCCGGTCATCGCCGCGATCACCGGCAGCCCGCCATACTCGATCAAGTCCGCCACGCGATGCCAGTTGCGCGAATGGTGCACGGTGTCGACAGGGCTGCGATGCTCATGCTCCGACAGATCGAGCCCCGAACAGAAATGCCCGCCCTCACCATTAAGGATTACCGCGCTCACCCCCTTAGGCGGGTTCGAGAAAAACCCGTCGAGTGCAGCCACCAGCGCGTTATTCATCGCATTGCGCTTGTCGGCGCGGGTAAAAGTTATCGTCGCGATGTCATCGTCAATCTCGATACGGGCAACATCGGTGGCGGCAGCTTGGCTCATTGGTTCATCCTGAAAACGAGGGGATTTGCAAAGGTGTTATAGGATGAAGTTGCGGCATAGCATAGCGTTGCAAGCGAAACCGGGCTCAGCATCGTAGAAACCGAGACCATGGCGCGGGTATCTGAAAATACCCGTGCCGACGGACCTCATAGCTACGCAGAAGCGCCCTTCTGTGACGCCCGTGTAATATATCAGGCCAGATCAGACGTGCCCGCCTATGACCGCAATCTTAACCGATCAGGGGCTTACCCTCACTTTGAAAGAAACGCTGCCCTCTGCTCCCGCCCCATGACTACCGGAACAATCCCATCGCAGCGGACCAATATAGCCCAAAAAGTTTGTTCCGGGATCGGCCACCGAACATACCAGTGTCGGGCCGACATTAACGGGGGTGCTAATCACCTCTGCCAGTTCCGAATAAGGCGGCGTACGGTCATGTATCGATATACCCGATGCCACATCCCGGCTGGGATTGATAATCGTGATCCGGTAAACCAACACATCGCCAGGCAAAGCGCTGTTGGAATATCCTTCGAGCGTATTTTGCGTTTCATTGCGCACGGTTTTAACCAACACAAGCTGCCCGCCGCCGACCTCGACCGTTACGCGATCCTGATTGAAGATCGCATGGCTGACCGTGGTTCCAGTAAACTGGGTCGCCGCTTCCAGCTTATATGCCAGCACACTTCCTGGCGGCAGTCCTCCCCCCGATGAAACCCGCGATATCAGACAAAGCTGCTCGCCGACCTGGACCACAGTTGGATCATTCAGCGGCTGGTCCGGATTGCCGTCACAATCGCTGTCCAGAAACAGCGCGACCGAAAATGCCCCAACCGACGGCTGTGTCACCTCTGTATAAGCGAAACTGACTGTTCCCGAGCTACGTGCGCGGTAGAGATGGGGCAAAAGCGCAATTTGTCCGGCTCCGATACTTGCTTCGCGATGTTCGCTCAATGTTGGCAACGGAATTACGCCTAAATTCAAATCACTGTAATTGGTGCCCGATGCTGGCGTAAAGCTGTACGTGCCATCGTGCGGGTCAGTATTCACCAGGCCCGGCAAGGCACCGGGAGCTTCGGATATCGCCCGCCATCCTTCTGCTGCACTAACCGAAACGGTGAGATCGCCCGTATATCCAGCCGCGAGGGAATAAGACCACCGACCGTTCGCATCCAAAACAGGGTTGGCTAGCAGCGCACCGCTGTCATCCATGAGCAAAATTGATCCCTTGCTGGTTCCGCTTTCGCCCCCCGTTGCCAGCCCGTCATGCGCCGTGCCTCCTCCCGCGCCATTGTCACGGATCAACCGCCCCGAGATCAGGCTCGCGGTCGTGGCCAGTTCAATCGTGACAAAGGCTTCGTCATCATCCGCAATGCCATCGCTCAGGTCGTCCACCTGCAAGCCCACTGCGGGATCACTGTCCAGATCGGGCAAGGAACTCGCGGTGATCTCAGCCACGTTGGTATAATCGCCCCCTGCCGTGACGCGTACCCGGACCGTGAGAGTCTCTGTCGCACCTGACAGTATTTCGTCAACGAACCACTCGCCGGTTCCGGGGTCGTAATAATCGCCCGTTGGCGGCGCCGTATCGCTGATATAGGCAAATCCGGACGGAATACGCTCGATCACCCGCACGCTCGAGGGGGAGCCCGGGCCGGAGTTCGTCACACTCACCACCCAGTCAATCACGTCCCCGACCACGGCCGTGGTCACCGGAGATGTCGTCCCTGCCTGAAACGCCTCTTTGGTAATCGAAAGATCCGAATTTTGTGGATCAAATCCGAAATCGCGCGCAACGGTGAAGCTGTTTGTATCCGCCGTGACCCCGACAAGCGGGTTCGAGGTCCCGATCTGCGATCCGGGAGGCAAGTCGGGGTCATTCACATCGACCTCTACCCGATATGTGGCGCCGGCAGGTAGACCGACAAAGGCGTAAGTTCCGTCAGTCTCGGTATCTGTTGTGCGCAAAAAGCTATCGTCGCTCAGGTCATTCGGGGTGCCATTGTCGGAATAGAGATCGACCGCGATACCGCCACCCAGATTAATTTCCCCTACATCTTTGACGTCCGATGCGTTCTGGTCGATATAAATGTTGCCGCCAAAACCGGAGAGCGCGAAAGGCGTGCCGCCCCGACAAGATGCACCATCGCTGAACCCGCCCTCCTCCGGTCCTGTTGCCAATCTCAATCGATTTCCGCTTGTTGTATCAATAAGATAGATCGCGTTGCTGTCTTCTTCGTAGGCGTACATCCTGCCATTCTCATCGAAGAATACCGCCGACCAGATGCCCGTGTAATCTGCCGGTCCAAACTCGATCACCGTTGCCAAACCTGCGACTCCGTTGTTGGCAAATACCCGAAATACCCGGCCAGTGTCTTCGTTGATCCCATAGATGAAACCGTCCAGCGGGTTGACCGCGAAATCCGACACAGTAACGGTTTGAGACAACGCAAGCTGCCCTGCGTCGAGCGGGTTCGACGGGTCGGTCAGGTCCAGCAACTGCCATGTGACACCATCCACCTCATAGACCAAAATTCCGTTCGTTAGAACATCCCCGGCGTCCTCACCTCGGTCAGCGCTGCCTGGGAAATTGGGCATTTCGGTAAACTCTCCGGCGCCATCCACGCGCCACAGCTCGTCCTTACCGGGGCGCACACCGTAGATGTATCCATCCAGCTCGTTGTATCCCCACCCCGCCTCCAAGACGCGCGGCGCGGTGCCGAACGTTTGCAAATTCATCGCATAGCCCGCGCCGGTATCGGTAAACCCAATTTTGCGTAGTTGGTTCGGATCATCCGCAAGCAGGTAGAGGCCGCTGTCGCAAGAGACCGGAGGAACGTCACCCGAAATGGTGGTCAAATAGTCCTCCACTTCCCCATCAAGGGCGACCGGCACCACACCTTCTGTGGTCGACCAGCGGAACCGCGCGAAGGTTGGCGTCAGCACCGATGTCGCGGGGACCGAAACGTCAAACCGGATTTCGCCGTTCAAGACCCCGTCTTTGTCGCCCGCACTGCCATCCTGTAGGTTCGTGGCGATTTGATCGGAAGCATCAAAAGTGCCATTGCCATCGAAATCAATCCAGGCCTGCAAATATGCAATCCCGCCCGTGATACCACCGACACCGCCGGTCACCTCGTTAACGACCACCACTACCTCAGTAGTGCCGCCTGCAAAAAATTGCGGCAGAACCACCCCGTCTTCGTCATCGTTGCCATCAAGGTCATCCCCCGAGGCATCGGGTGAGGCCTGTGAGGCCGCTTCAGGGTCTGGTGATAGCGCGCCCAGATAGGTACCTGCGACCCCTGTTTCGGCAATAATATGCAATGGGTCACCATAGCTCGCCGGAGCATCGCCACGATCGACCAAGGGGGCTGCGGCGATGTTGATAGGGAAATCTTCAACCTCCCCGTCAGGTGCAGCATCGGCGATCCCCAAGGTCGGCGCAGTCGACCAGCGGAACCGCGCAAATGTCTGGTCAAGGACCGCATCACCCGGAACGATCACTTCGAACTGGATCAACCCATCGCCCGCCACGGTATCGGCGCCTGTACCATCGTCCTGGAGGTTTATCGCGATTTCTTCGGCAGTGCCGACGTCCCAAATACTATTGCCATCGTAATCGATCCAAGCGGTAAGGTTGCCCCCCGCACCCTGCACTGTCGCCTCAATTGTCGCGAGGAAACCCTGAACCAGCGGCGGAATATCAACGCCGTCATCATCATCCGATCCGGCATCGCTGGCATTGCCCGGGCCTGTGTCGCCGGAAACTGTTGCGCCCAGGAATACCGTAGCATTCTGCGGCAAAGCATGGAGGGCATCGCCGTAAATTGTGGGGGCATCGGTGAAGTCCGCGCAGGCCTGAATATCGGTCAACTGCAGCGATCCCGCGAAACTCGCGCCGTTATACTGGCGGGTGGTATGCGCGATGACAATGCGATCGACGGGTGCGCCGAAACCCACATTTACCGCGGAGTTTTCGGCGAGACCGCCGCCTGAAACGCCGTTGTCCCGCTCAGCCAAAACAGATCCGTCGGCATTGGCCACCCGCAGCATACTCACGGCAATCGAGCCATCTGCGACCGCCGGCTGAACACGGACTCCCCCATTTTCGCCGTAAACGGTCACCGACTCGTCGAAATCCAAGCTTGCGACAAAGAAGCTTACCCCCCTAAGAGGTGTGTCAAAATTCACCTCTAGCGTCGTGTACTGCTGCGTGAAGAGTGGATTGCCCCCGTATCCGGTAGCGTAAAGCTGATTTGAAGTACCAATCGAGGCGGGACGAAGGAAGCTTGCGCTTGAATTAGCGGATGCGATCACGGTACCGTTGATACCGTAGCGACCGATTGTTGACGTAGCGTCCAAAGCTCCGGGATGATCATTGGCCCAATCGACGGCAGAGTAAAGACTGCCATTACAAACGGGCAAGGTGTCGGTCGGTTCGGCTGTCACATTGACCGTAACGCTGTCGGTATCGGCGCCGCCCTCATCGCTCGAGTTGGCTGTATCCGCAGTGATAGTCCCCCCCGACGCCGTGGCAACATAGGCGTCAAATTCGATAGCGCCGCTGCCTAGTCCATTCAATGTGGGAAGCGTGGCGAATGAAAAGATACCAGGCCCCGGGTTCACCGCAGGCCGTATATCCGCGCCAGTGACCACACGGAAATTGTCGGTCCCGGAGATCTCTGCGGGAAGGGTCGCAGTGGTCTGGATGTTGGTCATCGGGCTGAGCGATGTGTTCACATAACTCACCCGATAGGTCAGCGTTGCGCCTTGGGGGATCGCGCCACCGCTGTAGGGCGCGCCATTGACTGCGGAGACGGTGATCGAGACGAAAAGGTCATCAGGGCCTGCTGGCGAAACCGCGGAAGTCCCCGCAACCCAATAACGCCAAGGGTTGTCATTCCCTGCAGCCGCCCCTTCGGCCGAATCGCCGCCGTGGCCTTCGGCGTTAAAATGGCCGATGGCATCAAGATCGGTAATTTTCACCTCCATCGTGGCGTAATACGTTTCTCCCTGCGCGATGCCGCCAAAGGCGTACCGCACCGCGTTTGTATCCACGGGAAGCACCGCAGCGGTGCTGCTGTTCAGCGCGAATCCCGCCGTCGTTTCTGTACAAACTTCGACGGTGTTTACGCCCGGGTCCAAGGCTTCGGGAAAGACTGATCCTGCGCCGGTCGCCGGTCCGTCAGGACCTGCCAAAAGCGGGTCGTTCGCCTCACAGGAACTGGGATAGCTTATCCGGTTCCATGGCCCGGTTGTGCCGTAGCGATCCCAATCAGCACCCGACTCTGGCCCCGCGACCGGGCTGCCTGCCCTGAACGGAGTTGCCCCGCGGCCGCCGGTGATGGTGGTTTCTTCAGCAGCCGAAAAGCCGTTTGGGTCGATGGTGCCGCCTGAGCCGAAGGCATTGATCTGCACGGCGTCCCATTTGTTATGCACACGCGGCGTCCCTGTGCCGCCAACGCTGGGCCAAGGTGCTCCGTTGGTCGGGTTGACCAAATAGCCGTTTTGAAGGGTCGCGATGGTCGAGCCATTGGCAAACAGCGCAGTATCGGACCGGTTGGAATAGAAAATCCCCGTGTCGCCGTAAGTATAGGCAAGACCCGCATTGCAATTGGCAATCGAATATCCCGCAGCTTGGCACTGAGCCGTATCAGACGGATCCCAGCCATTTGCTGAAATATCAAAGACTTGTTGCCCTTTCGGCCCCCACCCTTTGGACACACCCGACCCAGTGGATGCGCGGGCCGGACGCGCATCCAGCGCGTTGCCTGCGACATCGGTAATGTAAGTGCTAACGACTTGGGTCCCCGCAGGCACATAAAGCGTAGAGTAACCGCCCGGCCCGTCCAAAGTGCCTTCGGCAATGACAGGAAAATCGGCAATCACCGTCAGGCTGTCACCGACCTCGATCGGGGGCAGTCCAGCGGCCATTTTATCCGCGATGAGCTGTCGAGACGCAGGTGTAAGTGCGATGCCGCCCCCGCCCAGCCACGCGCCATGGGCGAAGACACCGACAGAGAGACAGAGCCATAACAACGCGCCCAACAGGATATGCGATCCACGGCGGCAAAAATTGGCATTTTTCATCAGGTTCTCTCATTGCCGCTATAGGTCCGGTTGCCCGAGGATCACGCAACATCGTCCGCTATACCTGCGCGTCGCCACGAGGTGAATCAGACGTACGCACCCCATTGGTCTAAACGGACAAGGTTAATGAAAAACTTAGCGGCTATTTGCTAATTGTTCTTCGAACCTTATGGGGCATAGCCTTATCTCATTAGGTTAGGCTGCCTATCCTTAGGGTGGGGCATGAGCGAGATGACCGGCGCGCTTTTAGCAGGCAGCGGTCCGTCTCTGTGGCTGCTTGCCGACGATCTCGGCAGCACAGGGCGCAATCATAAGTTGTATTATTTACATCCGATCACAGCTCGTCAATCGGCAATTTTTCACAAATGGAGCGACATTTCCTCGCCGGTTCAATGGCGCTGGTCATGCCGGTGGTATAAACGAAAAAGGTTCCCCGCAGGGAACCTCTCCTTGTCTTGCCCGCTTCTGGCCCGAATAGAGTCTAACCATCGGATTTGAGCCTGTCCAAGAAGGCCTCAACTGCTGACTGAAGGCGCGCTTTGCTGTGGGCCGAAAAATCCTGCTCCAACCGCAATTCAATCCGACCATCTTCCGCTGTGACCTTAACCTCACCTTCACGATGTGTGAGCTTAATGGTAGTCTTAGAGACTGCTCTACTTCCCTCAAGGCCGCGCTTTTGGCTAACGCATGCCTTGAGGATACCAAGCTCTTGCGCCGCGTCACGGTCGGGTGCCTTATCAAGTGCTGCAATCATCGCGACAGCTTTCTGAGCGTCGGATTCCAAAGCTTTGCATAGTCCCAAGCCGACAGCCCGTGGCCAGCTTTCGGCAAAACGCACCCTGCCCTGCAGCTCACCCAACACCTTGGCAAATTGCCGAATGTAGCTCCGCTTTTGCTTAAGAGCGGAAGCATAGAGAACGCTCACGGCTTCACCGGAATCAATCTGCGCGTCTTTTGCGTATGCCATGGCTAACTGCGCCATTTCACCAAACGACAGGTCTTTACGCACCAGGTTTTCGTCAACCATTTTCCGGTAAAGATCCACGAGCGGTTCCCCGCGGGGAACCATAGCCGCCGGGATACGGGTGTAGCGCGGGTCGCCGGTCTCCTCCGCCAATTCGCGAAATGCCGCCAGCCGGCGGAAACCCTGAATGAGCTCATAACCTTCGGCAGTTTGCTCGACACGAATCGGGTTGGAGAGACCAACCGCCTGAATAGAGGATTTTAACTCCGCCAGCTCGGGATCAACGTTCGCGGACCTATCGCGCGTCAGCTTTGCAGTTTGCACCTTCGCTGTCTGGATCAAATCGGTGATCAGTCCGAGCTTCTTCAGGCGGACATGCTCATGAGCCAGCGCGTCGTTCTCGGCGCGGATCGCAAGTTCAGCCGCCGCGCGCTCGGCGGTGGCATCAGCCGTTTCAGAGATTGCAGACGCCATAGGCCCGCGTCGCGCAGGCGGCGGGCTATCGTTCTGCAGGGGGTGGCCCTGTATATAAAACGACTTGGTCTCGGGTGCAGGCTCGTTCCCCGCGGGGAACCCCTGCTGTTCGACGCCCTCTTCAAGTTCGAAATCAATGTCAAATATGCTGCGTTTCTTTGCCATCTATCAATCCTCCAAAGTGTCCCAGGCTGTCACCAGCGTCCCGCGGAATTCGCCGTAGGCCCGATCAAAAGACGCTCGCGCGCGGCGCCATGTTTCTCGCGTCATTTGCCGGTAATCCATCTCGTAGATCGACGACAAAAACCGCCCTGACTGCTCGACCGCACGGGTCATCTCAATCGGGTGCTCTGTAACATGTGGCTTAAAAACCTGACCAAATGCTTGCTGCATCGCACGGTGCAAATCGTTGTTGGGCTCGAACCGTGTGAGCAAGAACCGGATATCGGAGAATGCTTTCTCCGCGCTGGTCCCTTCAGGTAGCCCGCCGCGAAACTTGCCGAGGTCCTCCAGCGCTTCGGACAACTGGCCGATGAAACTGGTGGTGCTGTCATATTCCCAGTAGCCGGGACCAGAGGGGATATAGAGCACGTCCGCGGCGAAAACAGCGTTCATAGATTGGTAGCCAATCGCAGGTGGGCAGTCGAAAATAATGATGTCGTAAGCGTCCGGCGGGATCGCATCAAGGTAACGCGACATGGCGGCGAAGAACGACCATTCGGGGTTAAGATGCCGATACTGGGCGCTCGCAAATTCGACGAATGCCGCATTGGCGCAACTTGGCACAAGGTCGATGGTAGGCCAGCTGGTGGGCTTGATAAAATCGGTAATCCGCAACGCATTTAAGCCCATGCCGGTCACCGAAGCTGGCAATTGGCGCTGGGGCAGGGCGGTGCCGGATTCAGCGCCGCGCCCCGCAGCATTCATCCGCTCGGTCTCCTGGATCAGGTCCCGCGCCATGATCCCCCAAACAGTGAACTCCTCCGACACATCGCTGAGCCCCATCGAGTGGCTGAGGGTGGCTTGTGGATCAAAATCCACTGCCAACACGCGGTAACCGTCGAGTGCTGCTGCATGGGCAAAGTGAAGGGCCACCGTGGACTTGCCCGCGCCGCCTTTGAAGTTGGCAATCGCGGCCCGCACAGCGCGCTTACCTGCAGGACGGGGCGGCAAAAGCGGCTGGTTCTTGATCCGCACACGACGGCGCAGCTCGTTAATCTCTTGCAAAGTGTACCAGCGCTGACGACCATCCTCCTCAACCTCCCCTTCGGGCAAAGAAGGATCGGCGGCCAAACGTCCGCGCAGCGTAGAAGGGTTTATCTTGAATATAAGCTCCGCAACCTCCCAACTTGAGAAGCGGCGCAGCGTTTTCTCCATCTCCGGAGAATAGGTTTGCTTGCGGATATGCCCCTGCATCTTGAGAGATTGAGACTGGAGCTTGGCCAGATCGGAATGGGTAAACATTGGGTGCCTCGTCGCCTGTGGTTCCCCGCGGGGAACGGTATCGCCCCCCGACCAGAACGCTAATTACTCTGCTATCCTGATTTACGCTGAATTTGCATTTCAAAGAAAGGGCTATATTGTGAAATCTGCAAAAAGCGGCCTCTGCATGAGCACCTATGGATTATAGCGGATCGCGGCGATCTTCCGATTCGGAAAACTTGGGGGAAAACCTTGGCGATGAGACACTATAATGCGGGACATCCCCTGCGCATCCGCTACACATTGGGGGACAAATACGCCGCATTAAGGGACAGCATGAATGTCCCCCCTTACCTATTATACCTAAATTTTATTCTGATGAGTAAGATCGGGCGAGCCTCAGGCAAACCAGCCCTTGACAGAATCGGTGTTCAGGACGCAAATCAGGACATGGGGCCGGAAGTGCGTTGGCATTCGCCCCTCAAAGCGATCCAACAAGAGATCACGACCGAGGCGGCACATCCCTTCTAAAGGCGAAGTGCGAAACGGGGGCAGCTATGCTTTCACCAAAACCCGTGGGGCGTCATGCCAGTGCACGGAAGTATGACATCATCACCGCACTCGGGGCCTATGCCCTCGCAGGCGGCAAACACGATCACCGACTGGTGCTGCGGTTGATCACTCTGATCACGGCCCGCTACAATTGGGGCCGTGACGAACTCGCCGTGGGACAGCGCGAGATTGCGCGTCTGTGGTCAGTGGACGAGCGCACCGTCAAACGCGAGATGGCCAAACTACGGGCGTTGGGATGGCTGGTGGTGCGGCGCCAGGGTGCACGTGGGCACGTGACAGAGTACCGTATTGATATCGAAGCCCTGCTCGCTAAAACCGAACCGCAATGGGCTGCCGTTGGTCCCGACTTCGAGATGCGCATGACAGGCACGCCAGAGCCACAACGGGTGGTGCCATTGCCGGTGCGCGGTACGGTGCCCGCACCACAGATCGGCGACGGGTATGAATGGCAGTTGGCGCAAGCGGTGCTGCATGCCGAAGATCCGGGGGTCTACGGCAGTTGGCTACACGCGTTAGCTCGGGCCGAGCGGGCAGGGGGACGCCTGACCTTGCGCGCGCCAAGCCGTTTTCATGGAGCCTATGTGCAGACCCATCTGGCCGCGCGTGTGCTGACAGCGGTGCAGGCGGTCGATAGCGATGTCTCGGACGTTGTTATCATTTGTTAATCAGCGCATTTAAGTGATTGCTTAGGGGGTCTTGAGGGGGGTTGAAACCCGCTCCTATTTACACTCCATCTTGGCGGCAGAACCCGCTGCTTGATGGAGCTTTCCCTGAGATGAAGAAAATGTTGATGACCGCGCTTGCGGTTACGCTGGCTGGCACACTCGCGCAGGCCGAGCAGATGAAGCTTGCCGTGACCACCTCCTTTGAAAACTCCGGCCTGTCCGAGGTTTTGCTGCCCAAGATCGCCGAAGACACCGGCATCGAAGTGCAACTGCTGGTGGTTGGCACGGGGCAGGCAATCCGGCTGGGCGAGGCGGGGGATGTCGATGCAATTCTGGTGCATTCGCGCAAGGCAGAGGAGGCTTTCGTGGCCGCAGGCTATGGCACCCATCGCCGCGAGATCATGTATAACGATTTCGTGCTGATTGGTCCTGCAGCCAATCCGGCGGGCGTAGAGGATGATGCCTCGGTCATTGAAGCCATGCAGGACATTGAAGCGGCTCAGGCCCCGTTCGTGAGCCGGGGCGATGACAGTGGCACCCACAAGGCAGAACTGGCGGTCTGGGCCAAGGCGGAGCTTGATCCGACAGAATTTGGCGCATGGTATAATGCTGTGGGCGCGGGCATGGGCGCGGCGCTTAACACGGCAGCAGGGCTAGATGCCTATATCCTTGCGGATCGTGCCAGCTGGCTGAAGTTTGGCAACAAGGCGGGGCTAAAGCTTCTCTACTCAGGGGATTCGGCTCTGTTTAATCAATATGCCTACCTGCCGGTGAACCCAGAGAAGCAGGGTCATGTTAAAGCTGAACTGGCGCGGAAGCTGGAGGATTGGCTCGTCAGCGAATCCGCCAAAGCCCTGATCGACGGCTATAAGATCAACGGCGAAACGCTGTTTGTGTTCAACGCGGAATAGCACACCTTTGGTTCGGCCCGCTTGGACGCGTGCCGATGCCCAATGTTAGTGACTATGGCCGTGGCCATCATGGCTGTGCCCGTGACCGTGGTTATCCTCTTCATCAAGCGAGCCGTGAACCGCGAATTGATCGAGTTCGGCGGCGCGGGCTTCGATAGCGCGGTAGGTTTCGCGCACGCCAGCTTCGGTCAACTCGCGCGACACGGTCAGCAGGGTGTTGCTGTCATGATCGTCACAGAGCGAGACCATGTGATCGACCTCTTCGGTGGCGACGGGCAGCGCCGCCTCGACGGATGGGGCGCCATAGATGTCGACGAAATGTTGGGCGAGGGCGGTGATGATCCATTCCCGCTCGCTCGGTTCAATCTGGGTGACGGCGACAAAGCTAACGCGGCCAAAGGTTTCGCACCCCATCCAGCCATTGGCGAAGGCTTGGCGCGGCTTGCCGACCAGATCGCCTTGGGACCAGTCCGAGAACTCGAACCCGCCAGAAACACACCATTCACCGGTGCGGGCGGGGTTGTGAAAGACGCGGGTGTCGCTTTCGTCAAAATGAATGGCACGGGCGAGTTTCATGGGGTGTCCTTTAACAAGGCAGTGAGCGGGATCAACTTGGCGTGCCCGTCCTGTTTCAGCAACAGGCCAAAATTTTCGTCAACGCCGAGGAAATGGCCGCTGCCTTGGGCGGTGGTAATCTCGGTGCCGATGCCATGGGCAAGGCCGGTCCATTCGCGGTGCAGGGTCGCGGTGCCGCCGTCTTCCCACGTATTCAGGCCGACGAGCGTGTGCCGGATCCATGCCTCCAGCAGGCGGGTCGGATCGACCTCGGCGCAACCTTCGGCATAAAGCGCGGTGCGGTCCGGTGTCAGGCCGGTCTCCTCGCTCTCGGGCCAGAGCGGCAGGTCGAGGCCGATCACCAGCCAGTCAGGGACATCCTGCGGATTTGTGGTCGAGGCGCGCAGGCTAAGATCGCCGCAATGGCCGCCATTGACCCAAATGCGACCATTCCAGCCCAGATGCACGCCAACCTCCGGAGGGGCCAGTGCGCCCAAGGCGTTCTGAAAACCGACACCACAGAGGGGCAGGGCGATAACTGCCTGTTCCAGCGGGGTTTCCGGCGCAAAAACGATAGCTGCCTGCAGCCTGTCCGGGGCAATCTGATGCAAAACCAATCCCGCGTCACAGCCTGCCGCCGCCGCCTCAACAGCCGCCGCGAGGGGGGATACCCCTGCGGCAGCAGCGCGGCCTTGAAACAGCGGCGGAAAGGTAGGTTCGGTCATGCGTTGCCGTCAGCGATCAATTGCCGCGCCACGCTGCGGAAGGCTTGGGCCTGCGCACTATCGGGCTTGGACACCACGATCGGCGCCCCACCGTCGGCCGCCAACCGGATATCCAGATGCAGTGGAATTTCAGCAAGCAGCGGCACGCCGATCTTCTTGGCCTCCAGCGCAACGCCACCATGGCCGAACATATGTTCCTCATGGCCGCAGTTGGAGCAGATATGCGTGCTCATGTTCTCGATCATCCCAATGATCGGGGTTTTAAGCTGGTTGAACATGTCGATGCCCTTGCGGGCATCAATCAGCGCCACATCTTGCGGGGTCGAGACGATGATTGCGCCGGTCACGTCAGCTTTTTGCGCGAGCGTCATCTGCACATCGCCGGTGCCGGGTGGCAGATCGACGATCAGCACATCCAGCGCGCCCCATTGGACCTGCGTCATCATCTGTTGCAGCGCGCCCATCAGCATCGGCCCGCGCCAGACCACAGCTTGGTCTTCGTTGGTCATCAAGCCGATCGACATCATCGTCACGCCGTAGTTGCGCATCGGTAAAATGGTCTTGCCATCGGGCGAGGAAGGCCGCCCAGAGACACCCAGCATACGCGGCTGCGAGGGGCCGTAAACATCGGCGTCCAGTAACCCGACGCGGCGCCCTTCGGCGGCCAAAGCGCAGGCGAGGTTGGCCGCGACGGTAGATTTTCCGACACCGCCTTTGCCCGAAGCCACGGCGATGATCCGGTCAACTCCGGGGATCTTCTGCGGGCCGGAGGGCGTGGAGGCGCGGCCCGGTTTCAGGTCCGGTGGCGGGGCGGCAGGTTTGCTATGCGCGGTCATGATCACCGACACGGGGCCGACCTCCGGCATGGCCTTTAGCGCGGCCTCGGCGGCAGCCCGTACGTCACCGTATGCATCGGCATGGCTCGGGCTGATTTCCAAAACGAAACGCACGGCACCACCGTCACCGATGGTTAGCGCCTTGACGACGCCCGCCTCCACCAGCGAGGTGCCGGTGACCGGATCGGTGAGGGTTTTCAGAACGTCGAGAACTTCTTCGCGGGTCGGGGTCACGTCAGGATTGCCCTTCGATCTTGCCGGTCACTTCGTGGGTCAGGTCAAGCCCGTCCACCGTCAGCACAACGCGGGCCTGAAAGGTTTTTCCAGCGGTGTCGCCGGCATTGCGCATGGCTTCTTCGATGGCCTGTTGCGAGGTCACGCCGACCTGCTTGAGGAACTTGCGCATCGACATGTTGAATTCGTCGCTCATGAGAGAGGTCCTTTGATCTGGACAGCCGCGCGAGGTGCGCGGGCTGCGGGTCGCGCGCGGGCCTAATGGTCTTTGCGCTTGGTGAAATAGTCTTCGCTGGTGCGGGGTTTGGGACGTTCTTTGCCAACGAATGGATTGTTTTCGGAATGATACTGGGCGTTGATCCGGCAGGTGTCGCACATCTGGATCATCCGCGCAGCGGTGCTGTTCTGGAACATCGCGTGCTTGCCTGCGAGCTTTTCGGTGATCTTCTCGACGGTGGATTTCACCCCGAAAAGATTGCCACATTCGACACAGGCAAACGGCTCCTCCTCATGCAGCACTTTCTGGGTAAAGGCGGCGTCGGTGATGTCCATCTGCGGCTTGAGGGTAATCGCGTCTTCGGGACAGATATTGGCGCAAAGGCCGCATTGCAGGCAGGCGTCTTCCTGAAAGCGCAGTTGCGGCATATCGGGGTTATCGCCAAGCGCGCCGGACGGGCAGAGCGAGACGCACGACAGGCACAACGTGCAGGCATCTGTATCGACCAGCACTGCGCCATAGGGCGCGCCGGCAGGCAGGGCGATTTGTGTGCCTTCAGGGTTGAGCGTTTTGGTGGCCAGACGGGCGACCTGACGGCGGTTGCCCATCGGCAGGGCAGGCGCGTGGCTGGTGGCGGGTGCGGCGGTATCAAACAGCAAGTCCGACAGCGCGTCGGGATCGCCAAGATCGGCCAGTTGCACGAGGGTGGACCCGGCCAGCGCATTGGCCAGATCGGTTTCGCGCAACGGTGCCTCACGCTCGGTCTTGGGGGAGAGCAGCACGGTAACCTGGGTAAAGCCTGCCATCCCTGCGGCGAGCATTTCGGCGTGGCCGAAGCTGGCCAAAGCGGTGCTTTCGAGCGGGATCACATCGGCGGGCAGGCCACGGCCAAAACGCGCGGCGAGGCGGATCATTTCGCTGCCATGATCGGCATCGTGGACCAACAGGCGCGGCGCTTTGCCGCCCGCATCGCGGTAGGTTGTGGCGAGGGTGCGCAGGCGCAAAAACAGGTGATCGACCGGCGGGTCGTCAAAGCTGATCGCACCGGAGGGGCAGACCGCCGAGCAGGCACCGCAGCCTGCGCAGATCATCGGATCGACGCTGACGGTATCGCCATCAGGCGTGATCGCGCCAGTGGGGCATAGATCAAGACAGCGCGAACAGGCGGGTTGGCCGGCGCGGGAATGGGCGCAGAGATTGGCCTCGAACCGGACGTAGAGCGGTTTTTCAAAGGTGCCAATCATCTGCGAGGCTTGGAGCACCGCATCAGCGACTGCTGTGGTGCTGCCCGGATCGGCACGCAGATAGCCATCGCGTTTGGCGTCGGCGGCAAACAGCGGGCCTTCGCCGCGCAGATCAAGGATCACATCACATTGCGATCGCGCGCCATCGCGCGGGGCGGTCAGCGGATGGGCCTCGCGACCACCCGGATTGACCTGTTGCAGCGCGTCGATCTGGACCTCGAAATTACCCAGCGATCCGGTGGCACGGCTGAGTTTGCCAATCACGGTATCATAGCTGGGCAGATGGCGTGGCGGCGTGCCGGTGGGCAGCAGATGCGTGACTGCAAGGGTATCGGCCAACGTCGCAGCGGCCTCGAACGCCGCTTCGGATGCGCCAAGGATCAGGCAGGTGCCTTCGGAGATGACATCGACAAAATTGGCCGAAGATGCGGGCAGCGCCGCCTCGGCTACAAGGGCAGCCATTTTCGGCGCGGCGTCAGGATCGGCGGACCAACCGGCGCGGTCACGAATGTCGACAAATTCGGGCGCAGTTAAGCCCAGCTCTTCGGCAAGTGCTGAAAATCGCGGTGCTTCTTGCTGACAGGCAATGGTGACGGCGCCTTGGGCCATCGCGGCGCTGGCCTCGTCAATCTGCGCGTCACACAAATTAGTGAAGACCTTTGAGCAGACCCGGCCCGTGGCACTGCCAATGGTCACGGCGTCCAGCGTCTGACTGCCCAGACAGTCGCAGATCATCAGTTTTTTTGTCATTCCATTCCCTGCAAAGCGCATTAGGGCGCTTTTTGTCCGGCCCACAGCTAGTCAAGAAACGCACCCAAGGTAAAGCCAATTCGGGCACGAGGGGCAGCACTATACTTTAGGGCGTTTACGCTAGGTAAAAAACACTTTGTCTTATCGGGCACTTGGTGCGATTATCGCAGGCACTAGGGAGACTTCATGTACACGTATCCAGCTTCAGAAACGATTCCGGTCGGTGTAGTGATGCGCCGGTCAGCGGGAGTCACGCGCTGGGTTCAGTGGGCGTGGAAGGCCTTGGCGATCCTGCCAGGCGCCGGTCCAGCCGAATGGAAACTGTTGCGCGAAGACGGGAGTGCGACCGAGTTCCATGCGGGCACGCGGCCTTTAACGCTCTACCGGTCCGATACGGAAGCGTATGTTCATGAACTGGGATCGCGCGAGCCGTCGGTCTATATCGTTTTGCGACGTCGTGCCGCAGGCGGCGATCTGCCGTTGGAACTGGTGCTGATCACCGCCTCGCCTTATGAGGCGCAGGATTACGAGGATTCAGGCGAGGACATCGTGGAGAAAGTGGCAATGCCGCAGGGCATGCAGGACTGGGTCCGCTCGTATGTGGCGCGCCACCACGAGGAAGAAGCCTTTATCAAGCGCCGCCGCGATCGTGCGCGGGTGGACGGCGATCAAGATGGCATCGGCGATGCACGGATCAACCAGACCACGGATGTATACCGCGCGCCGACCCGCAAGGCTGTTGTTCAATGAACGCCCGCACCAGTTTTTGGGATCGCCGCCGCGCCGCCGTGCGCGAAGAGGCGGAAGCCGAGGCCCGCGAGGTTGAGGCCGCGCAGATAGCGGCACTGCCGCCAGAGCCCGAGCAGACGGATGCAGAAATACTTGAGACCTTGGGTCTGCCCGATCCGGACACACTGGAAGCGGGCGATGATTTTACTGCCTTTATGATCAAGGCAGTGCCGCACCACCTGCGCAACCGTGCGCTTCGCAAGCTATGGCGCAGCAATCCGGTACTGGCCTGTCTTGACGGGTTAAACGATTATGATGACGACTATCTGACCGGCAGCACCGGCAATGGTCCGATCAAGACCGCCTATCAGGTGGGCAAGGGCATGACCTTCCATGTGGAGAAGATGGCCAAGCTGAAAGCGATGGCGGAAGAGGCGTTGGCCGGGACGCCGTGCGAGGAGCCAGTTGAGGCCGCGCCCGAAGAGACCCCCGCGCAGGACGAGCCTTTGTTCGCCGCGACCCCTGCGGCCGCGCCCGAGATCGATGCGCCCGTTCAAATCGCCGAGGCAGCACCCGAGGATGCTCCGGCAATGCCCGCGCCACGGCGCATGGTCTTTACCTATCAGGAGGGCACCGCGTGACCGCCACTACCGCAACAGCACTGGTCGTCAGCGACGAAGACCGCCTGCGCGCCGACCTTTATAATTACCTCGGGCTAATCTTGTCGGGTCCGCCCGACCAGATGTTGCTGGAGCAAACCGCTGGATTGAGCGGCGACAGCAGCCCCTTGGGCGAGGCCGTTGCCGGCTTGGCGCGGGTGGCGGCCGTGACCAAGCCCAAGACGGCGATGTCGGAATATCACGCGCTGTTCATCGGTCTGGGACGCGGCGAGTTGCTGCCCTATGCCAGCTACTATCTGACAGGTTTTTTGAACGAGAAGCCTTTGGCGCGGTTGCGCCGCGACATGGCTGCTTTGACCATTACCCGCGCTCCGAACGTGTTCGAGCCGGAAGACAACATCGCCTCCTTGATGGAAATGATGGGCGGTATGATTGTCGGGCGGTTTGGCGCGGCAGCCAGCGAGACCCAGCAGAAGACGTTTTTCAACACCCATGTGGGGCCTTGGGCGACGCATTTCTTTTCGGATCTGCAAGCGGCCAAAACCTCGGTACTTTATGCATCGGTGGGCGCGGTCGGTGCAGCATTTATGAATATCGAACGCGAAGCGTATCGGATGACGGCAGGCTGACGGGTCTGCCATTAAACCGGCGGGGGTGCCCGCCAGAACATGAAAGGGGAGACATCCCATGACATCGAAAAAATTCGCGAAAAAAACCGAAGGCACGAGCCGCCGCGATTTTTTGAAACTGGCAGGCACCGCCGCGCCCGCAGCCGCTGTGGCCGTGGCCACTGCAGGGCAGGCTGAAGCAGGTCCGGCAGAGCCTGATCTGTCGTCACAGACAATGCAGGACACCGCGCATACCCGCGCTTACTTTGCGAGCGCACGGTTCTGAGCGCAGGCTGATAACAACATACTGCAGAGCAGGCCGGACAAGATGGCCAACTGCGGATCGGGAGGACGACGATGTTAAGAAAAAAGACAAACGCAGCTGTCAGAGGTGCACGCCCGAGCGTCAGCGCTCAGGCCCCGTCACGTGGTGTTGACCGCCGGACGTTCCTGCGCGGCTCGGGTCTTGCCATTGGCGGGCTTGCCGCGATTGCGGGCACCGGCGGCACAGTTACGCAGGCCTCGGCCCAGACGGCTGTGCAAACCGCGATGGAAACCCGCAAGTCGATCTGCACCCATTGTTCGGTCGGTTGTACGGTTATCGCCGAAGTCGATCAGGGTGTCTGGATCGGGCAGGAGCCGGGTTGGGACAGCCCCTTTAACCTCGGGTCACATTGCGCAAAGGGCGCTTCGGTCCGCGAGCACGCGCACGGCGAACGTCGTCTGAAATACCCGATGAAGAAAGTTGCCGGTGAGTGGCAGCGGATGAGCTGGGCTGACGCGATCAACGAGATCGGCGACGGCATGATGAAAATCCGCGAAGAGAGCGGACCAGATTCGGTCTACTGGCTCGGCTCGGCCAAGCACAGCAACGAACAGGCCTATCTGTTCCGCAAGTTTGCCGCATATTGGGGCACCAATAACGTCGACCACCAAGCGCGGATTTGTCACTCCACCACCGTGGCGGGCGTGGCGAACACATGGGGCTACGGCGCCATGACCAACAGCTACAACGACATTCATAACTCCAAGGCGATCTTTGTGATCGGCGGCAACCCGGCCGAGGCGCACCCTGTGTCGCTGCTGCACCTGCTGAAAGCCAAGGAAGAAAACAACGCGCCGCTGATCGTTTGTGATCCGCGCTTTACGCGCACCGCGGCCCATGCTGATGAGTATGTGCGCTTCCGGCCCGGTTCGGACGTGGCGCTGGTCTGGGGCATTCTTTACCACATTTTCGAGAATGGCTGGGAAGACAAGGAATTCATCCGGACCCGCGTTTGGGGCATGGATCAAATCCGCGACGAAGTAAAAAAGTGGACACCCGAAGAAGTCGAGCGTGTGACCGGTGCGCCGGGCGAGCAGCTTGAGCGCGTCGCACGGACACTTGTGAACAACCGTCCCGGCACCGTGATCTGGTGTATGGGTGGCACGCAGCACTCCAACGGTAACAACAACACCCGTGCCTATTGCATCCTGCAGCTCGCATTGGGCAACATGGGCACCGCTGGTGGCGGCACCAACATCTTCCGCGGCCACGACAACGTGCAGGGCGCGACCGATCTGGGTGTTCTCGCCGATACGCTGCCGGGCTACTATGGTCTGTCCGCTGGCGCATGGGCGCACTGGGCGCGGGTCTGGGACGAGGATCTTGACTGGCTCAAGAGCCGGTTCTCCGAAGCCAGCTATGACGAAACGGCGATGATGAACCTGACCGGTATTCCGGTCAGCCGCTGGATTGACGGTGTGTTGGAGGACAAAGAGAACCTGCAACAGCCCGACAACACCCGCGCGATGGTTCTGTGGGGCCACGCGCCCAACAGCCAGACCCGTCAGAAGGAAATGGTCACGGCGATGGAAAAGCTGGATATGCTGGTCGTCATCGACCCCTATCCGACTGTCACCGCCGTGTTGCAGAACCGCTCTGACGGGGTATGGCTACTGCCTGCCGCCACGCAGTTTGAAACACGCGGATCAGTGACCGCGTCAAACCGGTCGCTGCAGTGGCGTGACAAGATCGTCGAGCCGCTGTTTGAATCGCTGCCTGACCACACGATCATCGCGCTGTTTGCCGAGAAGTTCGGCTTCCACGACAAGATGTTCCGCAACATTGCCATCGACGATGGTGCCGAGCCGAACGTCGAGGACATCACCCGCGAATATAACCGCGGCATGTGGACCATCGGCTATACGGGTCAAAGCCCCGAGCGGATGAAGATGCACATGGAAAACCAGCACACCTTTGACCGCACCACGCTGCGCGCCAATGGTGGGCCGGCGGACGGTGATTTCTACGGGATGCCGTGGCCTTGCTGGGGCACACCCGAGATGAACCATCCCGGCACCGCGAACCTCTATGATATGTCGATGCCAGTGGCCGAAGGCGGCCTGACCTTCCGCGCCCGTTTCGGTGTGGAGCGTGACGGCGAGAACCTTCTGGCCGAGGGTGTCTATTCTGTCGGCTCCGAAATTCAGGACGGATACCCTGAGTTCACCGTGCAAATGCTGCGTGACCTTGGTTGGGACAAAGACCTGACGGACGATGAAAGGGACTCGATCAATGCGGTCGCGGGCTTTGAGCCCGGCATGCGTCTGTCGACGAAACAGCCTGACGATGGCGACACCGATCCGACCAACGACAACGAAGAAGTCGGTGAAACCAGCCAGCAGGGCGACATCCCGTCCGACTTCGAAGAGAAGACTGGCGGCGTGAACTGGAAAACCGACCTTTCGGGCGGTATCCAGCGGGTCGCTATTGCCCATGGCTGTGCGCCCTTCGGCAACGCCAAGGCGCGGGCCGTGGTCTGGACCTTCCCAGATCCGGTGCCAATCCACCGCGAGCCGCTTTACACAGCGCGTCGTGATCTGGTGGCAGATTACCCGACCTATGAGGACAAGACCTTCTGGCGGGTGCCGACCATGTATGCCTCGATCCAGGAGAACGACTTCTCGAAAGAGTATCCGATTGTCCTGACCTCGGGACGTTTGGTGGAATACGAAGGCGGCGGCGACGAGACACGCTCGAACCCGTGGCTCGCAGAACTGCAGCAGGACATGTTTGTCGAGATCAATACCCGCGACGCCAATAACCTTGGTGTGCGTGATGGTGCTCAGGTCTGGGTCGAAGGCCCCGAGGGCGGCAAGGTAAAGGTCATGGCGATGGTGACCGAGCGGGTCGGCGAGGGCGTGGCCTTCATGCCGTTCCACTTTGGTGGCCACATGGAAGGTGTCGATCTGCGCGACCGCTATCCTGACGGTGCCGACCCCTATGTTTTGGGTGAATCCACTAATACCGCACAGACCTATGGCTACGATTCAGTGACCCAGATGCAAGAGACCAAGGCCACTCTTTGCAAAATCTGGACAGCGTAAGGAGACGACGAAGATGGCAAGAGCAAAATTTCTCTGCGACGCCGAACGCTGCATCGAATGCAACGCCTGTGTCACTGCATGTAAGAACGAACACGAGGTGCCGTGGGGCATCAACCGCCGCAAGGTGGTCACGATCGGTGACGGCAAACCGGGCGAACGCTCGATCTCGGTTGCCTGTATGCACTGCTCGGATGCGCCTTGTATGGCGGTGTGTCCGGTAGACTGTTTCTACCAGACCGACGATGGCATCGTGTTGCACTCCAAGGACCTGTGCATCGGTTGTGGTTACTGTTTCTATGCCTGTCCGTTTGGCGCGCCTCAGTATCCACAGGCGGGCAACTTCGGGTCACGCGGCAAAATGGACAAATGTACTTTCTGTGCCGGTGGCCCAGAAGAGAACCACTCCGCCGCCGAGTTCCAGAAGTATGGCCGCAACCGAATCGCGGAAGGCAAACTGCCGATCTGCGCCGAGATGTGTTCCACCAAAGCCCTGTTGGCAGGAGACGGCGACGAAGTGTCCTCGATCTACCGCGAACGTGTGGTTGCGCGGGGCTTCGGCTCGGGCGCGTGGGGTTGGGGCACAGCTTACGGCCAGAAAGGTCAGTAACTCTGCGAAGCAGGGCTGACGATGCGAGGGGGGCGGCCTGTCAGGGGCCGCCTGACACCGCAAAAATGACAAGGATAGCTTGATGCGCTCGATCATCATCACCTGTTTGGCCCTCATGGTCTGGGCTGGCATTGCCACTGCCCAGGACGTGGTGGCACCGCAAACCAGCACCGTAACAACCAGCCCGTCGACCACCTCGCTGCAAGAAATTTTGCGGCGGCAGGAAGGGTTGAAGGTTGATCAGGAAGACCGCGCCCGCGTGACAGGGGAGGGCGAAGAAGGCATGCCGATCACCGCGCCGCTAGGCACGCGCGGCGGCGCCTCGGACCCTGATTTGTGGCGGGCCTTGCGGTTTGACGTGGCCGATGTGTCGACCCAGCAGCGCGGGCCCGCGGCACGCACGCTGATCCAGGAAGGCGGCATGTGGTGGCTGGATTTCCGGCGCGGACCGCTTCTGACCTATGGCGCGATTTTCCTCGGCGGTACGCTGGCTGTGTTGGCGATTTTCTATCTCATTCGCGGCAAGGTGCGGATCGAGGGGCCGATTACCGGTCGCCGGATCGAACGGTTCAAGGCGATCGAGCGCTTTGCCCATTGGTTGCTGGCAACCTCGTTTATTCTGCTGGGACTGACCGGTCTCTTTACGCTCTTCGGGCGCAAGGTGCTGATCCCCGCCTTTGGCCTAGAGGCGTTTTCCTTTATCGCCACCGGATCGAAGTGGGTGCACAACAATATCTCATGGGCATTCATGATTGCACTGGTGATGATCTTTATCTTCTGGGTGCTGCACAACTTGCCGGACCGCACGGACATCAACTGGCTGCTCAAGGGCGGCGGCATTTTTGGCAAGGGCCATCCGCCCGCCAAGAAGTTCAACGCGGGCCAGAAGATTATTTTCTGGTCGGTGATTATCCTCGGCGGGTCGATCTCGGTCTCGGGTCTGTCCTTGCTGTTCCCATTTGAGTTCAACCTGTTTGCCATGACCTTCGAGAAGCTAAACGCCATCGGCGCACCGGGTTGGTTCGGTTTTGACGCGCTGGAGACCAATCTCTCGCCGCAAGAAGAAATGCAGTATTCGCAGCTTTGGCACGCGATCATCAGCCTCGTGCTGACCGGCATCATCTTTGCCCATATCTATATCGGTACGCTGGGGATGGAGGGCGCGTTTGACGCCATGGGTTCCGGTGACGTTGAGGAGCAATGGGCCCGCGAGCATCACAGCCTGTGGGTGGCCGAGGTCGAAAAGCGCAACACGCTGACAGTGGAGGAGGCATAAGATGAAAGCATTTCTTTTGGCCCTCGTGGCGGCGGTCGTGATCACCATCGGTATGAACCTGTTGCTCAACAACATCGGCTATACCGAGCGCTCGCGCATTAGCACCGACAACGTCCGGCTCCACTGAGGCGGGTAATACACTGGAATGCAGGCGGGGCTTTCTTGAGAGAGAAAGCCTTTGCGCATCGCGGGTTACGGCGGCAAAGTGCAGTCTGGTGACCATCAACAAGAGGCGTCCGACATGCCATCCATCCTGATTACCGGCGCAGGCAGCGGAATTGGCCGCGCCACCGCTCAGGCCTTTCTTGACGCGGGTTGGCAGGTCGGGCTGATCGGACGCCGCGAGGCCGCTTTGGCCGAAACCGCAGCGGACAGCGACGCATTGGTTCTGCCCTGCGATGTCACCGATGAGGCGCAGGTAAAGGATGCGTTCGCCAAGGCGGTGCAGCATTGGGGCCACCTTGATGCCGTATTTAACAATGCCGGTGTCAGCCTGCGCGGCGCACCGATTGACGAGTTGTCGATGGATGACATCCGCACGTTGATCAACGTGAATGTCATGGGCAGTTTCATTGTTGCACAGGCCGGCTTTGCGCAGATGCGCCAGCAGGCGCCGCAGGGCGGGCGGATCATTAACAACGGATCAATTTCGGCGCATGTGCCGCGCTGGGGGGCTGCGGCCTATACGGCCTCGAAACATGCGGTAACGGGGCTGACGCGCAGTCTGTCGCTGGACGGGCGACCCTTTAACATCGCTTGCGGGCAAATCGACATCGGCAATGCGCTGACCGAAATGGCCACGCCTATGGTGACCGGCATGCCGCAGGCTGACGGCACTGTTGCGCCCGAAGCCGTCATGGACGTCGCCCATGTCGCGTCCTCGGTGCTTTATATGGCGGGATTGCCGCTGTCGGCGAATGTACAGTTCATGACCGTGATGGCGACCACCATGCCTTTCATCGGGCGCGGATAGTCACGCAGCCCGGTCTGACAGCGTGGGCCGCGAAAAAACTCCAAGATCAAACGAGGGAAAAGAAGAGATGAAATTGCTGCGCTTTGGGCCGGTGGGCCAGGAAAAACCGGGGATGCTGGACGCGCAAGGACAGCTGCGCGATCTGTCTGGCGTGGTGGATGATATCTCTGGCGCGGTTTTGTCGGATGCTGGGCTGGCCAAGCTACGGGCCTTGGACCCGACCGAACTGCCGCTGGTCGAAGGCACGCCGCGTTTGGGTGCCTGCGTGGGCGAGATTGGCAAGTTCTGCTGCATCGGCTTGAATTACTCCGATCACGCCGCTGAAACTGGTGCTTCGATCCCCGAACATCCGATCCTGTTTATGAAGGCCAATTCGGCCATTTCCGGCCCAAATGACACGGTGATGATGCCGCGCGGATCAACCTCGACCGATTGGGAGGTTGAACTGGGCGTTGTGATTGGCAAGACCGCAAAGTACGTCGGCAAAGAGGACGCCCTGGACTATGTTGCGGGCTACTGCGTGGTGAACGATGTGTCGGAGCGGCACTTTCAGACCGGCCTGACCGGCCAGTGGACCAAAGGTAAAAGCTGCGACACTTTCGGACCGACAGGTCCGTGGCTGGTGACCCGTGACGAGGTGGCCGATCCGCAGGCGCTTACTATGCATCTGGATTTAAACGGCACGCGGATGCAAACCGGGTCGACCGCCACGATGATTTTTACCGTGGCCGAAATTATTGAACATCTGAGCCAGCTTTTTACCCTTCATCCGGGCGATGTCATCTCCACCGGCACCCCTCCGGGTGTTGGCATGGGGATGAAACCGCAGCCGGTCTACCTGAAAAAAGGCGACGTCATGGATGTGGCGATCGAGGGGTTGGGCGCACAGCGCCAGGAGATCGGGCAGGACGCTTAACCTTCGACGCAACTCTTTTCGCAGCGTTACGGAACGGCCCGCCCGCGCGGGACGTTTGCATACCAGACGCTCCTTTGTAGCAGCTTCAACGTGCCCTCATGGCCCGCCTGAAAATTCCGCTGCGGCTTGATCCGTCAGGCACACGCCGCAGCGGAACGCTAATCGTCGGAGCAGGCGGTGCCAACAAGCAAGGCGGACGGTATGCCGCCCGGGTGCGATTAGTCACCGAAACGAAACCACGCGGGTGGCGGTGACCTCGCCTGCATCGTGACACAGGCAGTATGAATGTTTGATTGGCTCGCCGGAATTGTAGAGCAGGGCGGCTATGTCGCGATTGCGTTTCTGATGTTATTGGAGAACGTCTTTCCGCCAATCCCGTCGGAATTGATCATGCCGTTGGGTGGCTACTTGGCGCAGCAAGGCACGCTTAATCCGGTTTTGGTGGTCATTGCGGGCAGCATCGGCTCGCTGGCAGGAACGACCCTGTGGTATTACGGGGCGCGCAAGCTGAACCGGGATCGGGTTTACGCCCTGATCGACCGCCATGGCTGGTGGCTCACCGTCACTCGCGAAGGGATGGAGAAGGCTGAGGAACGCTTCAAACGTCATCAGGGGGCCGCGGTTTTCTGGGGGCGCATGCTGCCCGCGATCCGCACGTTGATCTCGGTACCTGCAGGTTTTGCCCGCATGTCGCTGTGGCGGTTTCTTGCGCTGTCGATGGCTGGAACGATCATCTGGGTCAGCCTTTTGACTGCCGCAGGTTACCTTCTCGGCACTCAATATGACAAGGTTTCGGGCTGGATCAATCCGGTAACCAACGTGCTTTTTGGCGCACTCGCGGTGCTTTATGTGGTTCGGTTGTTGCGGGGCAAGGGCCGCAAATAGGTTTGATAGGTTAGCCGGTCAGGCATCCACTTGTGTCTCGGATTCGTCCTTAATGCCAAGACTGGTTTGCAATTTGCGCAACATATCGAGCACGATAAACCCCGTCGCCGCAGCCACGACAGCAATGAACCAAAAGCCCAGCCCCACCGCCAGCCCAATGCCCGCCGAGAGCCACATGCTGGCCCCCGTGGTCAGCCCGTGCACCTGCCCTTTGGAAAAAACTACGATACCAGCAGCGAGGAAGGCCACACCGTTGGTCACTGCTTCGACCAACCGGATCGGATCGACGCGCACGATGTCTTGATCCAGCAACGGCATCTCCATGACCGAGAGCGTGATCAGCGCAAAGGCCGTCGAGGCGATGCCGACCAGCATATTGGTGCGCAGCCCTGCGGTGCGGGTTTTCAGCTCGCGCTCGAATCCGATGATCCCACAGAGCAGAGCAGCGCCAAAGAGCCGCATCAACATCACCACAGTGTCTGGTCCGGATTTGGGGCTGAGTTCGGCGACGATGGTGTTCCACATACAATTTTACCTGTTTTAGGGGTAACAAGGCTGTAGCGGGGGCGTCGTTGCAATCGGTCCCGTAGCTCAGTACTCCAACCGCCTCTCGGCGCGAATGGTTCCCACTGTCGCGCGCTGCGGGCGCTACAATGCAAAACAGCCCACACTTTCGTGCGGGCTGTTTCGATGACGTTCAACGTGGCGTTAGGATTTTTTAACGGACCCTACGTCTTGCTTCTTGGCCTCTGCATCAGCGGCATCCGCGATACGCTTGCCCGACGCTTTGGCTTTCTCGACGATGGCATCGGCAACCGAGTTACCGGGCGCGGCATTGTTGGCATCGTCCTTGGTTTCACGGGCGATATCTTTCGCCTCATTCACCGCAGCGTTAGCGACCTTGGTGAGCTTGTTCTTCTCTTGGTTGAAGATCCGCTCGGCCTCGTCCATCAGGTGATCGCTGTGCTCGCCCATGTACTCGTTTTCAATCCGGCTGCGTGGCAGAGCGGCACCCAGTGCGGCCCCGAGAGCGACAGCCAGCGCACCCGCAATCAGCGGCTGCTCTTCGAAAATGTCAGCCGCACGATCGCGACCCTGACGGGCGTAGGTCATCGTAGCCTGCCGTGCTTCGACAGCGCGGTGACGGGCCGCGATGACACGGTTGCGCGCTTCTTCGGACAGGCTTTCAGTTCCTTCAGCCAACCGCTGGCGCAAGGCCGCGGCGCGGTCGGATGCGGAAGACGCAAGGCTGCGTGCGCCATCAGCAGCAGAGTGGCCTGCGCCCGAGACTGCACCAGCTGCGCTGCGCGCGCCATCAGCTACAGACGCGCCTGCACTACGGGCACCGCCAGCAACTGTGGAACCTGCACTGCGGGCACCATCGGCAACCGAAGATGCCGCACCGGAGATGCTCGACCCCGCGTTGGAGGCCGCGTTGCGCGCGCTTGAGCCAAACGACGATGTGTCGTCGTCATGGTCATTGGACGAGTCAGCCCAAGAGGGTACGTTACGCTGCCCACTGTTGTTGCCAGAGTAGTAAGTGTTCGACGAACCAACCTGCCGCGACGCGGGTGTGTAGCCGGAAGGTCTGTCGGACAGGCCGTTGACGTTGCGGCTAGCATCCGAGGTAGTATTATGGTCGGATGTATAGCTGTCAGATCCAGTGCGGTTTGCGCCGTAACGATCCGCATCATAGCGGTCGGAGCCATATCCAGTGTCACGGCTAAAGCGGTTCTCGCGCACGCGGGGGTCGGACTTATCGCCCAGCATCAACCATGCCAATCCCACGCCTGTGAGCGCCAATGCAACCGGGTTGCGCTTAACGGCTTCGGAGACCGAGCGACCGATGTCGCCGCCGTGCTCGCGGAACTGGTTAGAGAACTCGCGCACGACACCATCAACGGAAAACTTGTCTTGCAGGTCGCTTAGAGTGCTGGTCAGGCCGGCCCGCTCGCGCTCGATCTCGCGTTCGATCTCTTCGGGGGTACGGGTATCATTTGTCATCATAAACCTCCTTCACGGCTTGCGTGTCGCGTTTCACATTTTTGGCCGCACAGCGCGGCGCGAGGCTGCTAAGTTTCAGATCGTCAGTGCCCTTTTTGATCATCACATAGGCAACGATCGCCAGAGCAACGCCGACCAGAAGTGCAGACCATCCGGCGGGAATGCCCGCTTCGGTCAGCGCCGCGACGAGGGCGGCAGTCAGCACATTGAGCGCGGTTAGCGCCACAACGACGGCACCGATAATCAGACCAACGGCGACACCAGCGGCCTTGAGGTTTTCGTTCACCTCGGCCCGGGCCAGATCAACTTCGCTACGGACCAGCGAGCTAACGTGGCCAAGGGCCTCGCTCAGCAATCCACCGGTGGTTTTGTTCGGATCGGTGTTCATACTGTGCCTCCTTTGTAGCTTGGGTTGATCGCGGGAGAGGCGACATTCACACTGCCGCTGCGTGGCCGGTCATCGGTCTGCGGGCGGTCCATTTGCGAGCCTTGTGCACCGTACGCGTTCTGGGCATCAGCGCTGTGATTGGAGGCTTTGGCAAAGCGCGTTGCGGCGAAGCCGATCAGTGCGGCGCTGCCAAGAAAGACCATCGGGTTCCGCTTGGCAAAATCGGTGACGGCGCCAACCATCTCGCCCAAATCCTTGTCACGCATCGCATCGGACGCGTCGGCAAGCCCGTCAGCGATCTGGCTGAAGGTGCGTTCCTGTGGTGAGCCACGCCGCATTTCATCGGCGGCTGTGCGCAGTGCAGAAGCCACGCCTTTGACCTCGTCAGCGGCAGCGCCTTTGGCTTGGTCAGCATAGTTTGATGCTTCGGTTGCCACAGTGTTGGCGGCGTCGCGCGCGCGCACTTTGGCTTCTTCAGCGGCCGAGGATGCGGCGGATTGAGCTTTGTCTTTGAGGCTGTCGTTGGCCCCGGGGGTCGTCTTGTTTGTAGGTGTCATGGTGTACTCCTTAGGGTTAGGCGATCAAGCTGAGGACCGCGAGAATGACCACGATGGGGCCGATGAGATAAAAAATGCCATGCATTGCGATTTCTCCTGAACTTCAGTTTTTGCTGCTTGAAATTACAACGTAGCTGCCTCGATTCCGTTCCTGACTAAATGCGATAAGAGCATCTTAGTTCACTGTTAGGCAGGGTCATGCCATGTGGATGTAGCGGACGGCACATGGGATGACCCGTGGGCGCAAAGCGGTAGTCTGAAATGGGGATGGGGCTAGCGCGGCAGAGCGTCAGATTGGTCCGCTTCCTCGGGTCGTGCGGCGAGGCCCTCCATAGCGAAACCGGCGGTAAAGCCATGCACGAGCGTAGAGACGAGGATGGTAAATCCGACCAGAGCCCAGAGCAGGTTCTCGTCCAGAAACTCCACCTTTCCGGCAGCATAGGCGAGATAGTAGATCGAGCCGATGCCCCGAACGCCGTAGATCGCCACCACCCAGCGGTCGCGGCCCCGCAAGCTGGAGCCGAGCAGTGACAGCCAGCCTGCCAGCGGGCGGACGACCACAAGCAACGCCACGCCAATCACGGCAACGGCAAGAGTGAGTTCTTGGAGCAGTGCGGGCAGAACTGCGCCCAGTGCAACGAGGATCACGGCGGTCAGTGCATGTTCAATCGACTCGGTGAAATCATGCAGGCGGCGGTGAAATTCATGCTCGCCCTTGACGCGCCGGATTGAAAATCCAGCCACGGCAACAGCGATAAATCCGTAACCTTCGACCAGCTCGGTCGTGCCATAGCAAAGCAAAATCCCCGCCAGCGCCACGACCCCCGAGGCAGTATCCGCCAGCACCGCGCCGCGCGGAAAAGCGAACACCACATGCCCCAAAGCCCAGCCACCCGCGGCGCCCATCAAGGCCCCGACGGCAATGCGCCAACCGACATCCAGCATCAACCACTCCATCACCCGCGCCCCGGGGGAGAGCGCTTCGGCGGCGGCAAGAAGGCCGAGATAAACAAACGGAAAAGCGAGGCCGTCGTTCAAAGCGGCTTCGGTGGTCAGCGCAAAACGCACTGGATGCTCGCCCCCCGCTTGCGGCGGGCCAACCTGTACGTCGCCTGCAAGAACGGGGTCTGTCGGGGCCATCACCGCACCGAGCAAAATCGCCCCTGCGATCGTGAAGCCCGCCATCAAATAACCCATCATCGCCACGGCAAAAATCGTCAACGGCATCGCCACAACGAGCAAGCGCACCGTCGGCATCCAGAAGCGGCGCTCGAGCAGGTTATCAATGCGCAGGCCGGTGGCAAAAAGTGCGACGATCACGGTGAGCTCTGCCACAACCTCCCAAAGATGCGGCGAGGTGCGTGGATCTGGGACAGCAGGAATGCCGGGGATGAAACTAAACGCGGCCATGCCGAAGAGGATCAATAATCCGGATGCGGCAGGCTCGCGCCGCGATACGAAACGTGGCAGCCAATGCGCGAGGATCACTACCGCACCCAATGCCGCAAGCCCCAGATGGTAGCCGTCAAATCCAAAAAAGGCGGCATCTTTCATCGGGCTGGTTCCTTCTTGTGGCAGGGGTCAGGCGGGGTCCGCGCCGTTGTTTCTTGGAGGTGTCACTAGATTGGTCGGACAGCTGGACTGTTGGCAATGGCCTTGGTGAAGCGGGTGCCCCCGGCGAACCAGCGGCACCTGCAGTGGTTCAATGTTAGCCGCGCTTGCGAGACACCATACCCCAAATTACCAACACGATCACCGCGCCGACGATTGCGCCGATAAGGCCCGCGCCTTCGTCCGCCGAATACCAGCCCATTGCCTGCCCGAGCCATGTCGCGAGAAACGCGCCGACGATGCCGAGGATGGTGGTGAGGATAAAACCCGATGGCTCGTTCCGGCCGGGCGTCACGAATTTAGCGATTACGCCAGCGATAAAGCCGATAAGTATTGTCCAGATAAATCCCATTTTTCGTCCCTCTCAAAGCCTGTGCTCAGGCTGCATTGTTAATTGTTCGAGGGTTGTGCGGTCGCTACGTCTGGACCGTTGCGGGTAACCAGTGACGCGCGGGCCTTGCACTCCCCGCTGACTAACCTGCCTCAACGGGTTTTGTTCCTTGGCAGGTGCACAAGAGGGTCGCCATAGAAAAAGGCCGCCGCATTCTATTGCGGCGACCTTTTGGTTTCACGCGAGATCAAGCGTGGCTGTGCTTGTGCTCGGGCAGATCTTTAAGCTGGTCTTTGGTCATGGCGGTGGTGGCGTGAACTTTGCCGTTTTCGTCGCGCATGAAATTCAGATTGCCAACGGGCAAGCCGACGGGCTTGGCACCGATGCCCAAAAATCCACCTACATCAACTATCACCTGCGCGGAGGCGCCGTTGCCGTGAAAATGCGAGACCGAGCCGATGTTATGGTCATCGGGCCCGTAAACATTTGCGCCCTCAACATTGGCGTGATTGATTTCTTCGGCGCGCAGCGGAATGTGATTTGTATGGTCCATTATTTCGCCCTTTCGGTTGTTGAACTTACTAGTCATCCAACCCGTGCGCGGGTGCTGGGGTTCCGAGATCGAAAAGGGCAGGGAGAATTGCGCAAGAAGCAGCCGATTTAATGTCAGCGGGAATGCTCCAGCCCATTGGTCGAGCCTGCGGTCACTCCCCGTCGTCGTCTTTCTGGCGCAACAGCAGCCAGCCAACATAGCCCGCCAGCGCACTGCCCGCCGCCATCGTGATATGTCGCGGACGCAAACCCTTGCCGGCAGAGGATTGTTCGCCGGGGTGATAGCGCGGATCAAGCAAACGGAACTTCGCCAGCAATTTGCCGCGCAGGCTTTCCTTGCGCCGCTTGATCTTGCGCAGGCCGCGCCCAGTCGGGGAATTGAGTTGTTCGATGGTTGCGACCAGCGATTTTGTACGCTGCAGAGTTTCATTAAAGACTTCTGGCGTGACATCCAGATGTTCGGAAAGCAAACGGGTGCGGAACTGCGCGATCATCTGGTGCTGGCCTTCAACCGCCACATTACATTCCGTATCAAACCCCATCGAGCGGTCGTTGAGATTGCTTGAGCCAAGGTGCAGCACGTTGTCATCGGCGATCATAATTTTCGCATGTACATAGATCGGGTCTCCGGCTGTGGTGGCCGGATAGAAGATGCGGAAACGGTCGTGTCGGTCGGCCCTCTTCAGACGTCGGATCATCCGTCCGCGGGTGACGTGCATCGCGTCGTCCTCCAAATCGGACTCGGCTGACAGCGGGTTAACCACCACGATCTCGGGGCCGTCGCGTTCCCTCAGGCGGGCTTTGACAGCTTTGAATATGCTCTCGGCCGCAAAATACTGAGACTCGATATAGATCATCTCTTTGGCTTTCCGGATGCTCGCCAGAAATAACTGCTCAATCTCGTTGATCAGCGGCGCGCCATTATAAAGCGGTTCGGTTCGGGCGATGGCGACGTCCACATCGGAGGCGTGAACTTCGGCATCCTCAATCCAGAGGGCCATCGAACTGGGCTGCGGTTTTTCCAACGTTTCGCCAGTGGCGCGGTGCCAGCGTTCGCGCGACAGTTCAGCTAGCGCCGCAGCCACGGGGCCGGACAAAGCCGAGGTCGCGTCATGCCACGGGGTCGAGGGGGATCCGTCTTTGCAAACCCGGCGCGGGTCGTCGGGCAGATGATCGGGCGTGTCCCAACGGCCTTCGGTTGCGTCGATCCCGCCGCAAAAGGCCAGCGCGCTATCGGCCACGACGATCTTTTGATGGTGGCAGGCGCCAAAGGGGTGGTGGCCGTCGAGGGCGAAATGAATCCGGTCGCTGCCGAAAACGCTCAGCGCAAGGGTCGGCATCAGACGACCGGGGGCGGCCAGAACCGCGCCGTTCCACTTGAGCAGATAGACATGCAGGTCGGGGGCTTTTTCAACCACGGCCTCCAAGAATGCGCCAAGCTGGTTGGGCAGGCCGTCGGGAGCGTTACCGTCATCGTCGCTTTGGCCGGGGAGCATCTCGATCTCGAAATCAAAGTCCCAGCCGATCAGCAAAAGCTCGCGCTCGGCACTGATAAAAACCTTGCGCAGCATCTCGAAATATTCGGCGGCGTCCACGATCAGCGAAAGCTTGTCAGCTTTTGCGACGCGCCAACAGTTCTGCTCGGCCACGAATAACGGCTCTGAGGATTTTGACGGGACGTGTTTCACGGTCTGCGGCTCCACGCGGGTTAGGGTGAGCATGCCAAAAGGTACGGTGGCACGCATTTAAGGGAGCGCGTTGCGAACCGTCGGGTTGCCGCCACTCCGTATTATCCAGACACGACATAGGAGGCATTGGCCGACAATCAAATTCTCGACAGGGACATGCGGTAGCGGGGTGCGGCCACCGCATATCCTCAGGCGTTAGGGGGCGGGCCGCCGACAGCACCTGAATTCAAGGGCGGTACGTGTCATTTAGTCCGGTACCAATCCGCGACGTTCCACAACTCGCTGTCCCAGGCGGTCATCTTGACGCCGCTCAAGGTGTTGGCATGGGCCGAGACCCGACCACGCGCCACCAGCGGAATTAGCGAATGGCTCTCATTCGTGAGCATATCATTCATCTTGCGGGCGATCTCGCCGCGTTGGCTCAGCTCGGCGGTGCGGGCGAAACTGTCGATCATCTCGTCATAGGCGGGGTCACAGAACCGGTGATAATTCTCGCCCTGCCACTGGCTTGCAGGCCTTGGTTCATTGCCGCAGCGATGCCACGACAGATAGCCTTCAGGATCGGTGCCGCTGTAGCCGGAGGTGAACATATGCACGTCGGCATAGAATTTCTGCATCGTGTCTGGTGAGCCCGGATCGCTGCTGAAGAACACCGACCCGTCAATATTGCGCAACTCGGTCTCGACGCCGATGCTGGCCCACCAATCCTTAATCAAAGCTTGGGAATCCTGCCGCACGGCATTGGTGGGGGAAGTGAAGAGCAGCGACAACCGCGTGCCGTCTTTCACGCGGATTCCGTCAGAGCCCATGTCCCATCCCGCGGCTTCGAGCAAAGCATTGGCGGCATCGATATCCTGCACCAGACACGCGGTGTTGTCGGAGGCATAAAGCGCAGGCGCAGGAACAATATTACAGGTCGGCCGCCCGGCATCGCCGTAGCCGACCTCGACCAGTACATCGCGGTCAACGGCGAGCGACAGGGCCTCGCGCACCCGCGCGTCCGACAGGATCGGATGTGGATGCGCGGCGGTCGAGCGTTCGTCGGGCCCCAAGTCGGCAGAAGGATCGGTCATGTTGATATCGAGCCGCTCGACGGCAGTGCCAAAGGCGACGACCGTGGTCCCCTTGCCAGAGCTTTCCATCGACTCCAGCACATCGGGCGCGAGTTGCAGGTTCCACGCATAGTCAAACTCGCCGGTTTCCAGCACTGCGCGGCCCGCCGCTGCGGCGTCACCGCCACCCTTGAGGGTGAGGCTGGCAAAGGCGGGTTTGGCAGGATCGCGGTAGTGGTCGTTGGCGACCATTTCGATCACATCATTGGGCCGGAAATCACGCACCACAAAGGGGCCGGTGCCAATGGGGTTGAAGTTTTCTTCGGTGCAGGCCGGGGCCGTCGCGCCCATGCAATTGGCAAACTGCGCCGCTTGCAGCACCGGCGATTGCGCGCCCATGAACGGGCCATAGGGGTAGGGTTTGGCAATTTTGAAGCGGATCGTGACTGTCAGGTCGTCGATCACCTCGATTGCTTCGACATCGGCAAATCGCGCCAAAGGCGAGCATCCGGCTTCAGGGTCCATGCAATAGTCGCCGGTAAATTTCACATCTCTGGCGGTGAAGGGCGACCCATCCGACCATGTGAGATCGGGCTTGAGTGACCACGTGATGCTTTTGAGGTCCGCAGCGACGCCGCCATTCTCAAGTGTGGGGATTTCTTGCGCGAGGTAGGGCACCATGAAGCCGTCCTCGTCATGGCGGCCCAAGGGCTCGACCACCAGCGATGCGGCTTCTATATCTTTGATGCCGCTGGATAGATAGGGGTTCAGGATCGACGGCGCTTGCCAATAAAGGAGCTTGAGTTTGCCATCTGTACCCCGCTCCGCTGAAGCAGGGGCGGTGATCATTAAGGCGGCGGCCGAGCCGACCAAAAGTGCTTTAAGAGCCATTTCTTGTCTCCTGAACTGACAGCCACGGACATGCATGACTTTCCGGATTACTGGAACTGGACGGCTAAAAGTATATGAACCCTAGCCGTCGAAAACTAAACCGCCCCGCGCGAGAGCGATGCGCGTTACCTGCACCGAGTTGGGCAGGCGTTCAACCCTGCATGGTAGCAAGCGATCCGGTCCAGCGGCTCTAAGTCAGCTCCGAAATTGCGGGGCAGGAACCCCTTTGAGGCAGGCCTGACAAAAAGATGCCGCAAAGCACCGCCGCCTGAAAAGCACAGTTCCGCCTTCGAAGCGACTGGCTCAGGCAAATACATTGAAATGATAAATTGACAATACTTACAACGCTCTAGGTAAAATTATCCACAAACGGCGACTCATTTTAGTCGCAAATCAGCATGCGTTCCACTGTTTCAGCTTTCTGAATAATTCCCCACGGGGAAGTTTTTTGTTGCCCTTGTCGAAATTTGAACACATTTAGGAATGATACAAAGCATGGCTTCAATGCCTCGGGATGATGGGTTTTTTACCTTCAACCTTTCCGCCAGAAGGCGAACAGCTTTCCTGCGCCCTTGTATGGCCGCAGCCCTGAAAGTGGATCAGCAGCCTATGCTGATATGCATACATGACCCCTGCCGCCCTCGCGGATGACCTGACCGGTATCGACCGGCAAGCCAAGCTGATGCAGGGCCGATCGCGCCATTGCGGCGGGATCGGCGTGGGCTTCGCGAGCTTGGGGAAGATGGTGCGGGTGTTTATCGCGTGGGCCGTTTTGGCGTTGCTTCTTGCCAGCCCCGCACACGCGCAAGAGAATGCGCAAGAAATTACCCAACTGACCCTCGGCGTGCTCGCCACCGAAGGCGCTACCCGCGCGTTGGAGGCCTGGACCCCGACGCTGGACCTGTTGAACCGCGCCGCTGTTGCGCAAAAGTCGCCGTTCCGCTTTCGGATGGAGCCGCATACCGATGCTTCGTTGATCGACGGGCTCGACGCCGGGCGGATTGACCTGATGCTCGGCGATCCTGCTGCCTTTGTCATTGCGGATGTCGAGGAACGCGCGCGCCCGCTGTTGTCGATGGCACATATTTGGCAGGGCAGGACCTTTGACCGGACCGGCGCGGTGATCTTTGTGCGTGCCGATAGTGCAATTGTCACGATGCAGGATGTGTCAGACAAGCGGATCATGGGCGTGGCCGCAAACGAACTGACCGGTTGGCAATTGGCGCTGCAGGAGTTTCGCAAGCACCGCCTCCCGTCAGACATTGGCGCGAGCGCTGTATTTTCAGGCGGCAACCAGCGCGAGATCGTCTATGCGGTGCAAAACGGTCTGGTCGATGTCGGGGTAATCAGGGCAGGGGTGCTGGAACGGCTCGCCGCGCAGGGCGTCATTAAGATGGAGGATTTCCGGCCCGTTGGAGCAGTAGCGCATCCGGAGTTTCCCTTCTGGGTCAGCACACCGCTCTACCCCGATTGGGTGATGGCATCGCTGCCCGACGTGCCGGATGCAGCACTGGCTTTGTTAATCGATACACTGTTGCAGGTGGGCGAAAACAGCGCGGAATCGCGCGCGGCCAATGGTGTTGTCTGGCAGGCGCCGCAGAACTATCAATCGGTGCATGAATTGCTGATCTCGCTCAGGGTGCGGCCCTATGAAAACTACCTGACACAGGCAGCGATCCGGATATACCGCGCCTATCAATGGCCGGTTTTGGGGCTTTTGGCGCTTATTCTGGCATCCTTGGTGTTCTTTGTCCGTGAGTTCCGGCGCAACGCGCGACTGACGGAGGCGCATAAGGATGTGCTGCGCTCCGAGGCACGTTCCAAGCAATTTTACCGCAACGCCATCGAGCATCACACCGTGTTTTGCATGCTCAACCGTGATGGGGTGATCTCGCATGTGAACGACCGTTTTGTTTCGGCGCTGGACCGCAGCCGGGGCAGTCTGATGGATCGGCCCTTGGCCGAGCTGATGAAAGGTACTAATCAGCAGACGCTCGAAGCCGAGATTATGAAAGCCATGCATGCCGGTGCGCCGTGGCAGGGCGCCTTGCAACTGACCCGCGAGGACGGCAAGTCGGTCTGGGTGCAAAGCACGTTTATTCCTGTCACCGGCGCGTCCAATTCCCTCAGCGAAATTGCGATTGTCGCCTCGGACGTGACCAAAACCCGCGCTGGCGTGTCCGAGACGCGGTTTAACGATACGCTGGAACTTATTCAGGACAAGGTCGTCGTTTTGCGGCCGGGCACGCTGGATATTCTTCACATGAACACTGCTGCGGTGAAAGGTCTGGTCAACGCGCGGATGGGCGGGCGCTGGAAAGGCAAACAAGCCAGTGCATTGATTTCAGAAGCCGATTTCGAGACCCTTAAGCTGCGCTGCGACGCAATTGCCTCCGGCCCGCAGCGCCGCATGGTTTGGGAAGCCGAAGCGCAGGATGGCACCACCTATGAGATCAGCCTCGAATACGTACGCCCCGCCGCCGATGCACCACAGATCATTGCGATCTACCGCGACGTGTCCGAACGCAAGATGGTCGACAAGGCAAAGACCGAGTTCATCGCCACGGTCAGCCACGAATTGCGCACGCCACTGACTTCGATCAAGGGGGCATTGGGCATCGCGACATCTGGCGCAGTGGGCGAGATGCCGGACAAGATGGCCAATCTGGTCGGCATGGCGGCGCGGAGCTGTGACCGTCTGGTGGTGTTGATCAATGATATTCTGGACATCGAAAAGATCGAAGCCGGCAAGATGGATTTCAATATGGAAGTCTTTGATCTGACGGGGCTGGTGACTGCTGCGCTGGAAAACAATGCCTTCTACACCGGCAAGCTAGGCGTCACATTCGAAGCTTTGCCAATCCCGCAGGGTGAAAGCTTTTTGACCTATGGTGACGAGTCGCGCTTGTTACAGGTGCTGGACAACCTGATGTCCAACGCGGCCAAATTTTCGCCGCAGGGGGCCAGAGTGATGATCGGGCTGGAACAGCAAGCCGACCGCTTGCGGCTGATCGTGCGCGACAAGGGCGAAGGCATTCCACTTGATGCGCAGCCCACGATCTTTGATAAATTCACCCAAGCCGACAGTTCGGACACCCGCGCCAAGGGCGGCACCGGACTGGGCTTGTCGATCGTCAAATTGATCGTCGAGCACCATCAGGGCCGCGTGTCATTCATGAGCACTGAAGGCGAAGGAACCGAGTTCTTTGTCGATCTGCCGCGTGTCGAGGGTGAGACAGTTTTGCCGATCCCGAGTGACAATCCACTGGCCGATCTGACGTTGAAAATTGCCGGTTCGGATGCGTCGCCTTTGGTGCAGGCTGAAAGCATCGCCGCAGCCGCGGCGCACCGCCTGATGGCGCTGATCCGCGCCAAAGGCATCCGCGCCGAGGCGGACACGGGCGCATTTACGGCGCAGATGCTCGCGGCAAGCGGCCATGATGGCGACAGCCCCGCCTTGCGGAAGTATTTCGATACGGACACTGCGGCACCGCTGGCGGCGCTATTGGCCCAGGCGAGCATCGACGCAGGCGACATCTGTGCCGTTGAAATTGCGCAGGTACCGGGGGTCACAGTCGTACCAGCAGATCATCACCGCGACGCGATGGAATTGGTACAGGCATGGCTTTGGGACAGTCTCGACGGGCAGGGCGCTGCAGCAAAAACCACCTTGTTGGCGATCACACCCGACCGCGAATTGCAGGGCTGGCTGGCGGCACGCGGGGTCGCATCGGTGGCCGATGCTGCATTGGCGCAATCGTTTATGGCGCAAAACCCAGTCGATGCGATAGCGCAATTCTCGGAGAACGCCCGCTATGCCAGTGTGACCCTTTCGCCACTCGCCTCGGGCACTTTGCCCGCGGACTGGCCGGTCACCTTGATCACGACACGCAGCGAAGTCACGGCAGGCGGACGCGGCATTATTTCGAAATTTACCAGTGGCGGCGGCGGGCGTGGCAGGCGCCGTGCGTCGTGATGTTTTTCACCCAACAACAAAGAGAAGTGGCATAGATGGAAGATCTGAACCGCATCCTACATATCGAGGACGATCCGGAGATCGCGCAGATCACCGGCATGGCGCTGGAGCTGATCGGCGGCTTTACCCTGCTGCACGTGGATCGCGGTGAAAAGGCGCTAGCGGTCTTGCAGGATTTCGCGCCAGATCTGATCTTGAGTGATGTACAGATGCCGGGGCTCACGGGCCCCGAAACCCTGGAAAAAATCCGCAAGGTTGCGGGGTACGAACGGGTGCCAACGATCTATCTGACCGCACGCATGGGGGCTGAGCGGGACGGCCTGCTGTCGCACGCGATGGACCTTGCGGTGATTGGCAAACCGTTCGAGGTAACCACGTTGTCTGACGAGATCCGCGAGATTTGGGGGCGGACCATCGCCAAGGCCGCATAAGGCGCCCGGACTAACTGCTGGATTTCAGCAAGCGGCGTTGTGCCATAAACAAGGTCCGCGCGGCATCATCCATGGCAGCGGTTTCTGCGCGGGCGGCATCGATGTCGATTGTTCGGCTCACCTGCGCGAGTACGGCCTCGTTGGTTTTTGATGTTCGAAAGGCCGCGTAAAGCTCTGTCTCAGCTTGGGCCGCAGTTTCTTCCAAAGCGGCGCGGTCTTCGGCCCAAGCAGCCTGACTGGCCTGAACCGAGTGCAAATAGGCTGGTAAATAGGCGCGGGTTTCGGCCGTGCTTTCCTCCGCCTCGCGCATCGTGCGGTCGGTCAGCGCTTGGCTTTTGGCATCGATCTGCGATTGCTCGGCCCGCAGGGTCGCCAAGCGCGTGCCGATGCTTTGCATCTCGTGGCGCCCAATCCGTTCGATCAGTTTGAGCGCGGCGAGACGGTCGCGGGCGGCCATGGTTAAGCGGCCTCGGGCATGGCCTGACGGGCCTCTTCCATCTCGTAAAAGCTCGGCTGTAGGCTGGTCGGAATGTTGCCGCGCCCGATCTCTGTGCAGATCGCGGGCGAGTGGTTGTGCAGGATCGCGATAAAGATGTCGCGGATCACTGCGTAATAGATGCCGTCCTGCTCTTCGATCGCCTGCAGACGATTGGCCAAGGGCGAGACAAAACAATAGGCCAAAAATACCCCGAGGAAGGTCCCGACAAGCGCGCCGCCGATCATTGCGCCCAGCACAGCGGGCGGTTTGTCGATGGAGGCCATGGTCTTGATCACGCCCAAAACCGCCGCAACAATTCCGATAGCGGGCAAGGCATCGGCGACCGTGGTCAGCCCGTGCGGCGCGGTCAACGCTTCATGGTGATGCTTTTTGAGTTTGCGATTGATGACGTCTTCGGCCTGGTACGGATCGTCGAATTGCAAGGCGAGCATCCGGAAACTGTCAGTGATCAGATCAACGGCGAAATGATCTTTCTGCAGCTTGGGATACTGCGAGAAGATAGTGCTTTCTTGCGGATTTTCAATGTGTTCATCGAGCGCCAGCATGCCGTTTTGCTGATACATCCGCGCCAGCGTGTACATCAGGTTCAGCAGGTCGATATAGTCGCTGCCCTTCCACTTCGGACCTTTGAATGCCTTGAGGAAGGACTTGCCCGCGCCCAACAGATTGGCAAAGGAATTGGCTGCAATGAA
Source organism: Sulfitobacter brevis (assembly GCF_900112755.1). Lineage (GTDB taxonomy): Bacteria > Pseudomonadota > Alphaproteobacteria > Rhodobacterales > Rhodobacteraceae > Sulfitobacter > Sulfitobacter brevis. Next base: position 40,850 of record NZ_FOMW01000011.1, read on the forward strand.
TGACCCGACAGCAGCGCCGCCGATCATCATGCCCTCAAACGGCAGAGCGTGGGTGATGATGCCCATATCGCCGCCAGATAGCATGTAGCCGCCAAAGACCATGCCAAGTACGACGATAAAGCCAATAATAATTGTCATGTTACACAGCCCGTATATTTTGAAAGACTATACTTGAGACCGATGCAGGAAATCAAGAATAGTTGCAGCTTCAGAAGGTTTAAATCGCTTTTGCAAACACAGTTGACACTGTACTGTAGTTAAATACATGGTTAGCAGATGTTTAGCAGTTGGTTCCGGAGCAGTCGCGCATGAGAGAGATCGAAAGCACATTGGTCGTTTTGATTGATGCCGAAGACGTCAAACATGCATTTGCCGCCTGGCCCGATGATATTTGCCTTGCCGCCTGCCTGTCGCGGGCGGGCGAATGCAGCATGGTTGTGTTCCGTCGTGATGAATACAAAGAGATGCCGCAGCGGCTTTTGGATACGTTGCGCCTGTCCAAACAGGATGTTTGTTTTGTGCCGCAGATTCAAGGCTTTGCGACGAAACCTTTCCGGTATTCTGATGAGCGTCGCTTGATGGCGTTGGTCGCTTCCGACCCTGCTATCCTTGAAGAGGCGATTGATTACGCGGTCAATGTGACTTTCGCGATTGAAGAGGGGCTTGATCCGGCAGTGGTTCTGGGACGCAAGCCGGTAGCGGAAGTTGCGCGGCCCCGCGATATAGTCTTGCGCCGCCCCGCGGTCGAGGTGGAATCGGCTTTGCCGGCGACGCGCGAGCTGAGCCCTCTTTTGCCTGAGTTTCTGCGCCATTCCGTCGACATGAACCGCCGCGCCCGGTTTTCCAGCGTGCGTCGGGGCAAACCGCTGGGCGGCGCGCCGCACTTTTAGCGCAGGGCGTTCCGCAGGTTTTGAAAGACCTGATCATCCACAGGGTTAAATGCTGGCGTTACCAAATGGGCCTCTCGGTGCGGTGTTTGTTCAGGAGCGGCTTCCGCTTTTTCCATCGCCGGAGCGGAAGGCTCTGCCGCAGTGTCCGTGGCGGTCTGATATTGCACCATGATCGAGATGCGGCGGTTTGACGGGGCGAGCGGGTTTTCAGGCACCAGCAACTGGGTGTCGGCCATACCGGAGACCCGGATGATCCGTTTACGATCAATGCCGGAAGATTCAAAAACACGGCGGGTTGCATTCGCTCGATCCGAGGACAGATCCCAGTTGTCATAGTTCCGTCCGTCGGCAAATGGCACGGCATCGGTATGGCCGGACAACACGATCCGGTTGGGCAGAGCCGAGAGCGATTGCCCAAGGTTTTGCACCAAAGTTTGCGTTGCGGTGACCATCTCGGCTTGACCGCTGTGGAACATAGGCTTGCCCTCCTGATCAACGATCTGGATGTGCAGCCCTTCCGGGGTTTGTTCAAAAATTACGTTCTGTTTTAGGGGGTCAAGTTCGGGGTTGTTTTGCATGGCTTGCAGAATTTCCTGCTGGAGCTGCTCGAATTTGAGGGTATCTTGCGCATGTTTCGCCTCGGCTGCGCTGTTCGCGGTGCCGTCCAGGCTTGCACTGTTCTGCTGACCTGTAGCCGCGCCCGACTCTTTACCCGATTCTGGGCCGGTCTTGAGTGTCTGGCTGGATTGCTCGGCTGAAGCTGGATTTTCGTGGTCGCCCTCGCGGGTGCCGAGCGCCAGCTCCTTGGGATCTGAGGTCGGGGTAACATCGCGAATTTCCCACTGGGCAGGGGTCGGGTCGTCGATTTTACCAAGCTCAGACCCGCGGGCCACGACGCTGCCGTTTGACGCGGTCAAGGTACCGGGTGGTCCAAGCGTGGCGCCATCCAAAACGCCGCTGCCGCCAGGCAGAGTTGCATTGGTGAAATATTCCGCGATGCCACGCAGCTTTTGCTCATCGGCGCTGGCGAGAATCCACATCAAGAGGAAGAACGCCATCATCGCAGTCATGAAGTCGGCGTATGCCACCTTCCAGCCGCCGCCGTGATGACCACTGGCTTCGATGATTTCGTACTTCTTAAAGATCTTGGGCTGGGGAGTAGCTGCCATTTTTTCTGCCTCGATCGCCGAATTGTTCCGGTCGTCTTATGGCGGCAGTGCTTCTGCTACTGCCCGTCCATCAGCAGATATGACGGCGAACTTTGTGAATCAAAGGACCAAACTGTGGCGATACCAAGGCGCGTGGCCGTACGGTCACGACGGGGAGGCGACCCCGCGATCGGGGGTTTCGTCTCTCGTGTACTTTCCAAGCCCGATGCGTTTGGCGTATTCGGCTTTGCGCAGAGAATAGCTTGGCGCGACCAGCGGATGGTCGTCCGCGAGTTTAAACGTGGCGCGGTACTGGTCTTCGGTCAGGCTATGTTCAGCCATGATATGACGTTTCAGCATCGTAAAGCGGCGTCCGCAGCACAGGCAGGTTACGGTCTCGTCGTTCCAAGATTTTTCAATCGCAACGGCAGGGCGGGTGGAACTTGCTTCCTGGGTTGAAGGAGTGGCGATCTCGGCAAAGTTTGTCTGGCCCCCACCTTGGCCGAGTACGGCAGGAAGTTGGCGGGCGAGTGCGAGGACTTCCTCGACAGTCGCAGATTCCCGCGCGGCGAACTGCGACAGAATCTCAACCACGGCGTCATTGACCGGTAGAGTGTGAAAATTAACTTTCATTGATCTCTCTTTCCTTCGCGCCAGTCGTGTCGATCCCAAAACCGGCGGGGGCCAAAAGGATATAGCATCAAAATTGTCAAGAACGGGTTAAGAATAGGCAGGTCTATAAAGAAGTCCGGTATGAAAAGATCTTCAGTCAGATCAGTATATGGGCGCTTTTCTTTGCACAGCAAACGTTTTCAGCTAAATTTCTATAATTGGGCAAGTACACGCCGTGAATCGCAAAGACAAATTCCGCTCATGGCATGTTTGCAGTGCTCAATGTCTGAGAGTACGTGTCGGTCCGGTCACGCGGGCGTTTTGAGTCATGACACCGGAATTGGCGATCACCTGTTGGGCGGTCTTCATGGTTTCATGCAAGAACACGTCTTCGTCGCGTGTAAGGTTCACCAAAATTTCCAACCGTTCTGCCGCTGCCATCGCAGCCCGCCGCGTTGCAACCGCGCTTTTTGTATTTGTCATCTTCGTACCTATTCTCAGGTGTCGGTCGGCGCCTTCTGCAGCCTCACAAAAGAGCATTTAGGGCTTAAAGTTAATAGAGTGTGAAGAAATGGCTAATCTTCCTGTAAAAGATGGATTGTTCTTGAAATTTTACCACTTTGTCGCGAGGATGATGCCTCAACAGGCCATTTTGTGCGACGGCCAGAGTATTCTAATCTGCAGGAAGTTGTGCAGTTCACGCGTTAATTTGTAGTTTGATTTTTTCATGGCACCTGTCTCCTCTGTCCTTATCGCGAATGATGAAAAGCTGGGCCAAGCGCTCACTTACCTGTTTTCAGTCGTGCTGAAAGGCGGGCTCAACTTTGTCCGTGATACGCCAACAACAGCAGACCAGATTGACGGACTTCGTGGGGCGGATGTGGTGATGGTGCATCTGGCGCAAGAAGCCGATGGCTTGGAGCTGATTGCATCATTGAAAAAGCTGGCTGAACGGCCTGTAATCATAGCGCTTTATGACAAAGGCCAGAGCCTGGGCGCTAAGGCGTTTCTTGCTGGTGCGGATGATGTGGTCAGCTGGCCTGCATCTCTTCATGAGTTGGCGTTGCGCACCTATGCGCGGCTCGGGCGCTCGCTGGAGGATCCGGTTCTAGCCGATTGTGACCGCAACTGGGACACGGAAGCCTTCATCGTTGAACGCGCCGGCCTTTCTGTCGCCGAGGCACAGATTTTGCGGGTACTCTATAGTAATGCCGGTGAAATTGTCAGCCGCGACGCGTTGAGTATCGCAGTAGACGACCGTCCGTGGCGCTACGGGGACCGGAAGTTTGACGTGCATGTCGGCAAAATCCGCAAAAAGTTGAAGGACAGCTTTGGTGCCGAGGTCTCGCTCGCCACTGTTCGGGCCACTGGATACCAGTTTCGCATGAACAGAACCGGCGTCTTTGCACAAAGTTAGAGCGCCGACTCTCTGGATGATCACAGTACAGTGATTCACGGCATGGGCGAGTGCTGCGACAGGTTTTAGCGCCCATGGCAAAGCATTTAATGTAAAAACCTTCCCGCTGCGAACTTCACACTACATCGCCGAGACTTATCCACAATTTGAGGGCATTTCATCCACAGCCACTATATGTAGTGACTGATAAATATGGTTAATACACGCCCATTGATCGGTCGAAACGCAGCTTGTGCACAGGCATGGGAGCAACACTTAACCACCATATCTAGCGGTTGGCTCCCAAATATTTAACAAATCTCGTGTTCATTTCGCATCTCTGACCTCGTAATCTTAACGTGTATTAACGATGGGGCGGGATACATGACCAAAGACATTATGGAGCATCTGTGGAGCGGCGCATTCGAGCGTCGCGAGGCTGTCGAACTGTCGCCGTTGGCAGTAATCCTTTCCACGCTTTTGGCTGCTCCCATGGTCTGTTTCGCGTCTGCCGCGCCGAACAGCGATGCCGCGCCCTTCGCCCTGTATGCCGGTACAGAAATCATGCCGGGTGCAACGCTCGCGGATGTCTTGTTTCAAGAATTTGACATCGATCTCGGCGATGATGTGGTTATTTACATCGAGCCGCGTGCCATGGGCGAGGCCGAGCACTACTCCAGCGATGCATTGGGGCTAAGCTTGGGCAATATCTTGGTGAACCTTGCGGGCACGCCAAAGATAGATGCCTCCGCCGCCGATGTGGCCCGCGCCGTTGCGCACCGCCAAACGGCGCATAGACTGGCACAAGTGCACGTTCAATAATCAAAGCGCGGCGCGGGCTGCCCGTGCCGCTTCTATTTCGCCTAACATAAGCCGCCTTTGCCGTTTCTCGCGGCGAGGTTGTGACATCAATGCAAGCATTGGCGTCGTTTCATGCGCTATCTCGCTGCATTCTCTCATTTATTCCCAAACGTTAAATTTCTCTTAACCGCGGGCGGCTATGGTTAATCCGAGGCAGAGTATAATAGAAAAAAACGACAGGTGATGAGATGAGTGTAGCCGCATATAAGCGGACGATCTCCCATACGGAAGCGCCCCGCCAGATTGAACGCCGCCTTTTGGCGCAGGTGACATCGGAGCTGGAGCAGCAGTATCGGGCATTTGATGAAGCCGAGCAGCGGTTTGACAGATTGCAGCTTCTGGCTGACGGTTTGCGCCATACCCTGTGGAAAAATCAGATGATCTGGATGACGTTCAAGATGGATCTGTCCTCCAAGGATAATAAGATGACGCCGGATTTGCGCGCGTCGCTGTTGTCGCTGGCCATCTGGGTCGACAAACATACCCAAGGTGTGATGGCGGGGGGCAAAACGGTGCGCCCGTTAATCGACATTAATCGCAGCATCATCGATGGTCTGGGCGGCAAAGCCTTTGACACAGCGGCGGAATAACCGATATGGGCCTGCGACTTACACTTAAACCGAACGAGCGGATCCTGATCAATGGCTGTGTCGTGCGCAACAGCGACCGACGTCAACAATTGATGATTGAAACTCACGCCGATATCGTGCGTGAGGCCGATCTGCTCAAGGAAAACGAAGCCCGCACGCCGGTGAAGGAAGTCTACTTCTTCATCCAGGCTGCGCTGCTGGACGGGGATACCCGCACCAAACTGGTACCAATTATCCAAAAACGGCTGGGCAAACTGGTGCCGGTATTCCACGATGATGTGGCAAAACACATCTTTGAGGCGGCCAATCATGTCTCACAGGCGGACTTTTACAAAGCGATGCGCGCCCTGCGCCCGTTGATTGAGTATGAGGCGCGTTTGTTCGACATGATCCAGACCCAAGCGACCGCAACGGCAGCGGAATAGGCGCGATATGATCAGCATTAGCGGGTTGAATAGTCCGACCGCCTTGAGGTTGATCGACGCGACCCGCGACAAACAGCTTGTGGTGATGCGCAACGAGCCTGCCAACCAACGCGCGGAAGCCGCGTTTCGGGAGCGCATCGGACAGATCACCTCGGCCAAAGAGCTGATCGAGGATTTCGAGGTTTATAGCTTCGTGATGCGCGCCTTTGATCTGGAAGATCAGATCTTTGGCAAAGGGCTGATCCGCAAGATGCTGGAGAGTGATCCGGTAGCCCCAGAATCCCTGTTGAACCGACTGACCGATACGCGATTCCGTGAGATGCATCTCGCCTTGGGCTTCACCACCGAATCCGGCACGCAGGGGCCCGATTTCAATTCGGCCGCGTTTCAAGACGCGATCGTTGACCGGTTTTATAACCGCAGCTTCATCAACCAGACCGACGATCAGAATGAAACCGTCGGCACGGTGCTGGAATTTCGCGAGAAAGTCGCGGGCATCGATAGCTGGTTTGAAGTGCTTGCAAATGAAAAACTTACCAACTTTTTCAAAACTGCGCTTGGCTTGCCAGAGCAAATCGCGACGCTCGATCTCGACAAACAGCGCGATCTGTTTCAGGCCAAGTTTGATCTCGCCAAACTCTCCGATCCGGCTGAACAAGATCGCCTCATTTCAAAATATACCGCGATTTCTGATGTGACGAACCCGCAGGGGTTTTCGACCAGTAGTGCAGCGCTTTCGATCCTGCAATCGGCCCGCTTTGGTGCGCAGTTTGTGCCGATAACGTTGGATATTGCGACAGTAAACTTCTCGGCGAGTAGACTCTACCGCTAGTCTTCAGTCCATCGCGTCTTCGAGCATGTCTTCATCAGATTCGGGAAGGGTGACAGCGCCATCGGCAATAAGGCGAAGCGCTGCTTCGACCAGTTTGCTTTGCGCTTCTTTTACATCGCGGGCCTTCACCGGACCCATAGAGGACATCTCATCCTGCAGCATCCCGCGGGACCGTTGCGGCAATGAATTCAAAAAATACTCGCGCACTTCCTTTTTCGCGCCGCGCAACGCCAACGGCAGGGTGTTGCCAGAGACTTCGCGCATGACCTTGCCGAGCATGTTTTCTTTGAACTTGATCAGGTCGTCAAAGACGAACATTTTTTGCTGGATAGCCTTGAACTGCTCGGGTTGCCGTTGTTCCAATTCTTTGGAAATGCGTGCAAAAAGGTCTTCATCAAGGTTATTGAAGATAGATACCAATTGGCTTTCGATACGGGCCTCAGCACTGCGGTTGGCACGGGCCAGCACGTCTTCGCGCAGGGTGTTTTCGATGCTTTGGATGGTGTCGACGGGCAGGTTGTCCATTTGCATGATCCGCTCGATCACGTCAGGGGCGCGGTCGGTTCCGAGCATTGGCAAAACCTTGGCGGCTGCCTCGGGCCGGATGCGCGTCAGGATCACCGCGATGGTCTGGTTATGCTCTTTCGCCAAAAACTCGACCAGTTGCTTTTCATTCAGATCGGAGAGGTCTTTCCAAACGTTATCGACCGTGTTGCCGTTGATTTCATGCAAAATTTCCGCCACGCGGTCTTCGGGCAAAAACTCCTTCAGCAGACCGCGCGCGGCTTCGATTGAGCCAACAACGCCGCCTTGATGGCTGATCTTGGCATCAAATTCCGACAGTATTTCTTCGACGATGCTCGCGTCGATTTCTCCCATGGTAGAGATCGCTGTGGTGATGTGCCGGATTTCGGTTACGTCAAGCTGCTGCATTAACGCGCCGCCGCGTTCCTCACCCAGGCACAAAAAGAGGATGGCGGATTTCTGTGCACCCGACATGCGGCGGTGTTTGCGAAAGGGAACGAACTGGTTCATCGACAGACAGCATCCGTATCAAGGAGAGTTACCCAAGGATAGACCATGTTGATCATGAATAACACGTGATTCGAGGGCGCATCGCCAGTTATCCCCCGGAATATGAAGCAATCAATGACCCGGCCAGCATGTACCAACCGTCAATCAGGACAAAGAAGATCACTTTGAACGGCAACGAGACCAAGACGGGCGGCAGCATCATCATCCCCGCACTCATCAAGACTGAGGCAACAATCAGGTCAATTGCCACGAAAGGCAGGTAGATCAGGAAGCCGATAGTGAAGGCCGCGCGCAGTTCTGAAATCACGAAAGCTGGCACGAGAACCCGCCAGCTTGGGGTACTATCAGGGCCGTCAGCGGGGGCTGGAGTTTCGCCCGCGATGTCTTGAAACAGCGCCAAATCCTTGTCGCGAGTATTGGCGAGCATGAAAGTTTTAAAGGGGTCGATGACGGCGAAAATGGCCTGCTCTTCGGTAATCGAATTGGCAATCAACGGTCGCACACCGCCGTCCCAAGCATCCTCAAACACTGGCTGCATTACGAAAAATGTCATGAACAGCGCCATTGCGTTGAGCACGATATTAGGCGGTGTCTGGTTCAGCCCGAGCGCAAGGCGCAACATCGAAAACACGATGACAAAGCGGGTAAAACTGGTCATCACCACGAGCAACCCCGGCGCGACGCTCAGGGCGGTAATGACCGCGAACAGCTGGATCAACCGGCCCGAAAGGCTGGCACCCGCATCACTGCCGGGTGCCACATTGCCGAACTGGGACGACAGATCGCGGATCAGTCCGCCAATCTCAGTCTCCTGCGCTGCTGCCATCCCCGCGAAAAGCGAGACGGCCACAGTCGCGGCGAAAGCCAGCGTGCCAATATGAAGTGCGCCGCGCATTTGGGGGTCAGATTTCCGACACGAAGTCTTTGACGATTTCCCGCAAAGCCACGCCGAGCATATCGCCCTGAACCCGCACCAGATCGCCACGGGCCACCATGCGGTCGTTGATCATTAGATCAACAGGCTCGCCGACGCGGCGGTCAAGCTCGATAACCGAACCTTTCGTCAGGTTCAGCAGCTCTGAGATCGGCATCCGGTTGCGCCCCAGCACGACGCGCACCTCCAGCTTGACACCAAAGATTGCATCGAGGCTTTTACCGTCCTGCTTCTTGGGGGTCTCGGCCGTTTCAGATGCCGGTTTTGCATCAGCGATCTGTTGCTGAATGGAGGGCTCGCTGCGGGCTGTCTTGGGGTCATTTTCCAACATTTATCCAGCTTTCTGAGTGGCTTGTTTGAAGTCATGCGCCGCCTTGTGCAGCGCGTCACGGATGGCAGTGCAGGCCTGATCGAGATCATATTCCAGATGCCCACCCTGCCAGAACACTTGTGCGGTATGAGGGGCCGCCTGCACATCGGGTACCAGTTCAATGCGGGTCGGGCCGGTGCCAACCCAGTCTGGGGTTTCGCTTTCAAGGGCGGCGATCACCTCGGGGCTGGCATGGATTTTCAGCACGGGATCGGTACGTGCTTCGGCGACACTTTTGCGGATGCGGGCGGCGGCCAGATCGGCCCCATGCGTGGCCAGCAACTCAGGCAACAGACGGTCCGCGACACCAAGAAACATATCGACGATATCGCGCTCGGCGCTCTGCGCCAGTGCGGTTTCCACGGCACCTAAGCTAGCCAGTTGTGCGCTGATGCTGTCGCATGCTTCGGCCAAACGGGCGGCGTCGGCTTGCGCATGTTCGGCCTGTGCTTCTTGACGGCCTAAGGCGCGGCCCGCGTCAAATCCCTGCTGTCGCGCTTCTTCCAGACGCGCCTGGGCTTCGGTGCGAGCCCGTGCGGCGGCAGTCGCTTCGCCGTGTGCCGCCCTGTCCGTGTCCACATCAAAGTTATGGCGAAACAGATCAATCACGCGTCAGCCTCGGCCATCAGCCACGACCGCAACACGCGCAAGACCTCTTCGGGTTTGTCGTCGGCAAGCTTTTGAATACGATCGATATTCTTCTTGTGCAAGCTGCCTTTTATACCCTGCTTGGTGACCAGCTCGGAGGGTTCATCGTCCCCGTCAGCGTCCAGCACATCTGCATCGCTTTGGCTGCGGGAAAAGGCTGGGGTCGGGCCTGGCAGTGCGGCGGGTTTTGGAGTGCCCGCATGGCCAAGCGCTTCGGTTTTTGCAGTGCCGAGGGCGGGTGTGATGTCATCCTCCGGCGGAGGCAGTTGTTCGGCTGGTGCGAGGTTGCGCAGCATCGGGCGCACGCCCAAAATTAACACCAGACCGACGATCAGTAGTGCGAAGAGCCCGCGCAGCAGCGGCACCATATTTTCCGACAAGCGCTCGCCCATGGTCTGGTCAATAGGTTCGCCCAGATCCATCGAATAATCCATAAATCGCATGCTATCGACCGAGATGGAATCGCCACGGGTGTCTTGGAAGCCAACGGCGGATTTCACCAGTTCTGACAGGCGGGCAAGTTCCTCGGCGCTGCGTTCGGCATAGGCCACATCGGCGCCTTCGACATTGTAGATGCCGTTCACCAATACCGCGACGGTCATGCGCCGCACGTCGCCTGCTTCGCGTACAATTTCGCGGCGGGTATTGCCAATTTCGTATTGTACAATTTCATCGGCCTCGGAGCGGTTGGAGCTGTTCCCCGCTGCCGCCCCATCGGTGAGAGCTGCGGGAATGTTGTTCTCTACGCCAACATTCCCGCCTCCTTCATTGCCGCTTTGATTTTCCGACTTTGATTCGGTGGATCTAACCACCTGTTGGTCGGGATCAAAACTCTGCTCGACAATAACTTCGCGCTGGGTTGTCAGATCGACATTGACCGTGACGCGGGCGTTTCCGGCACCGACACGCGCGGTGAGGATGTTCTCGATCTCGCGCGATAGGCGATCTTCGATGTTCGCTTTTGCGGTTTGCATAGTGCCGGGGCTGTCACCGTCCGGCCCTTCAGCAAGGATAGTTTCGCCGCTGGCCGAAAGGACAGTAACGCGCGACAGGTCAAGCTCGGCTACGGCCGATGCGACGAGGTTGCGCACGGCAATTGCTTGTTTGCGGTTTACGGCGCGGCCTGGATCGGGGCGGATGATGATTGACGCACGCGGCGCAGGAGCTTCGCGGGAGAAGGGTTCGCGGTCAGGCAATACAAGATGCACCCGTGCGGTCGAAATCCCGTCAAGTGTTTGAATCGAGCGGGCTAGTTCGCCTTCCATCGCACGGGTGCGATTGATCTTCTGCAAGAAAGAGTTCATCGCCAAGCCGCTTTGGTCGTCGAAAAGTTCCCAACCGGGATCGCCATCAATCGCAACACCGCTTTCGGCCAGAACCATGCGGGCCCGCGCTGCATCCGACTGGGGGACCGAGACGGTGGAGCCGTCTTCGGCCACAAGAACATTAAAGCCGGCATTGGTCAGCGCAGATTCGATGGAGTTGGCGGAGGTGACTGAAAGGTTGGAGTAGATTGGCGCATAGTCAGGGCGCGACACTGCACCCAAGCCTAAAAGCATCACTGTTACCAGCGCGATAGCCGTTCCGCCGAGGATCAGCAGCTTCTGTCGTCCCAAGGACATCAGGTTGTCTATTAATCCTTGCACGCCAGACTCCGTGGATTGCCTTTTATCCCTTACATCATTAATAGAAGGTTAAAGGCAAGTATAAATACGGTTAACGTTCTTGCAACTGAAGTAAAACGGCCCAATAGTTCTTGGGTAGCATCTGTAGGGCGGTCATGGCCAAGAAACCATCAACAAAAGCAAAGCCCGACGCTGAGACTGGCGATTCTCCGGCTGCGGCCAAAGGATCGAAAAAGACGCTTCTGGCTGCAGCAGTGCTGTGTCTTCTATCCTTGGGTGGGGGATTTGTTCTTGCCCGGATGGCGTATGTTAAGGATGCGGAAGCTTTTGAGCCCGACTACGCGAATGATGCGGAACATGAGGGTGAGGATGCGGGTCATGGCGAGGCGTCCAAGCCTGATTTGCGCAAAGACATTACCGATCCTCTGGCCCAAGATGGTCATGATGCGGAGAACGCCATGTCGCTCAAGGCTAAGGAAACCGATCCAAACGCCGGTCTTGCTGATACCGGATTGCTCGATTTTGGCGATGTGATGACCAACATCCAGAGCTTTGATGCGCAGGGGCTGCCAAAGACATCTTTTCTCAAGGTTAATCTGGTAGTTGCCTACCGCCCCGACGCCGGATCGGGGCAGTTAATGCAAAGCCGCGAACCCTTCATGCGCGATCTTTTTAACGGCTATCTGCGCGGGTTGTCCGAGGCCGATGTGCGCGGCATGGCTGGTATCCTCTACATCAAGGCAGAGCTGCTCAAACGCGCCCGCGCCGCCGTGGGCAATGACATGCCACAAGAAATCCTGATCAACGATTTGATTGTGCAGTAGGGGGCCGACGCGTGAACAAAGTGCTGACCAGTCAGGAAATCGAGGCCGAGGGTGCCAGCCTGATCGACGAGATCATCCGTCTGTCGGATTTCACCTTCGACCGCTTGCCGATGCTCGACATTATCGGCGAGCGGCTGGTCGAAAACCTGTCCGTCGCCTTCCCCGATCTGACCCGCGCGATGTGCGAAGCCAAGCTTACCTCGCTTGATTACATCCCGCTCGCGCAGGTGATGGAGAGCCTGCCCGCGCCCGTGCTACTTGCCGTCGGCGCGGGTGTGCCGTTTGACGGGGAAATCTTGCTGGTTATCGACCGGACGTTGTTGCTGACGGCGATTGAATTGATGCTGGGCGGCAGCGCCAAACACATAGACACCGAGAGCACTCAGGCTTTCACAGCAATCGAGCTTGGCTTTGGCGAGCGGTTGGCAGCAGCCGTTCTGGCCGAATTGCAGCGCGCGCTATCGGTTGTCGGCAGGGCTGCGCTGGAGCTCGACCGTGTCGATACCGACCCTGAAGCCGCCGCCATCGCGAAGAACAGCAGCCTTTGCGCGCGGATGCGGCTGTCGGTCTCGATGGCAGGGCACGTCGGTCTGCTGGATGTCGTGATCCCCTATGACGCGCTGGAGCCGATCCGCCCTGATTTGGGTAAGATCTACTTTGGCAACCGTGGCGAGGATCAAAGCACCTGGCACGATCTGATCAGCGGCCAGATCGAGCGCGCCCAGATGGATCTTGAGGTCGTCTTGGCCCAAGAAGCGATTCCGATCCAGAAAATCATGTCATGGCAGCCCGGTGATACAGTCGATTTCGGTATCGAAGAGGGCGAGGACGCGACGATGACCTGCGCCGACGCACCCATGTTCAAAGTCTCGCTTGGCAAGCGCAACAACGGTTTCATCGCCGTTCAGATCACCGAGAAAATCACCGACAAGGAGGAGCCCGAAAATGATGGCAACGATAATTGATACAGTGACGATCGTGCTTTTGATCGGCAGCATCACCTATGGCTATCTGGTGTCGCGCAAAGTGCGTCTGCTGATGGCTACGCTGCGCGAGTTAGAGCCTCTGGTGGTCGAATTCTCCTCTGCGGTGGACAAATCCGAGCATTCGGTCGCGAAAATGCGCGAGAATATCACCGTAGCCGAGCGTCGGCCTGAGCCCGCGCCAGAACCTGCGGAGGCCGCCTTCTCCAGTCGCCGCGCGGCCCCTTCGTCCGCAGAAGTCACAGGCCTGCGGGTGATGCGCGACAAAAAAGAGCTGGTGCGGGCGTTCTTCGAGAACTCCGGCGCGGCACGGGTCTGATCGATGGCAAATCTGCTGAGCGGTAAGTTGATCATTGGCGGGCTGGGGCTGACGTTGTTTGCCAAGGCTGCGCTATCATTCCCTGAACTTCCGATGTTTCGCGACATTGATCCAATGCCGGCGCCGGCGATTATTCTGGCCGCGGCCACTAAAGAGGAATCGGGGCTACAACCCGCGACGGATGCACCGCCGTTGGTTGAGGATCTGCCCGCCAGAGCGGCCCATAACGACACGCCCGAGGAGGTTTTGCAGTCCTTGACCCGCGAGCGTGAGTTGGTTGATCTGCAAAAGGACAATATTGAAGAGCGCAAAGCCGAAGTGGCGCTGGCACTGGAACGGCTGGAGATTGAAAAGGCATCGTTGATGGAGCTGAAAAACTCGATCGAGGCGTTGCTGGCACGGGTTGAAGCCTCACAAACCGACGACCTGAACCGGCTCATTGAGTTCTACAAGAATATGAAGCCTGTGGATGCCGCGCGGATCATTGATGATCTGGATATCGAGACCACGATCATGATCCTCGGAGAGATGAACCCCCGTTCTGCCGCGCCGATTATGGCCAAGGTTTCGGCGGTGCGGGCCCGTGCAATCTCCAAGATTATTCTTGAGCGGTCGCAATTGCCGGGCGATCAGGATCTGGTTGGCATCAAGCTCAAATAACGCCTAGCTCGGGTCGTTGCGCAGGGTTGATCCTGCGGGCGGCTTGCGCTTGCGGTTGTTCTTGAGGTCAAAGACAAAGCTGATGATTTCGGCCACGATCTCCCAATGCTCGACCGGCACGACCTGATCAATCTCGACAGTATCATAGAGCAGTCGCGCCAGCGGCTTGTTTTCGATAATCGGAATCTCATTCTCAAACGCCACTTCGCGAATGCGTAGCGCGACAAGATCAGCGCCTTTGGCAATGCAAACGGGGGCCATATCTTGAGCTGGATCGTACTTCAGCGCGACGGAATAATGCGTCGGGTTGATCAAAATCACATCAGCCATCGGGACCGCGGAAATGCTGCGCTGCTGTGAAAGCTCGCGGCGGCGGCGGGCGCGTTTCTGGCGGATCTCTGGCGAACCTTCGCTTTCCTTGTATTCATCCTTGAGATCTTTCTGGCTCATCCGCTGTTTCTTGCGCCAGTCAAACCGCCGCCAGAGGATGTCGACGATGGCGACCGGCACCAGAAAGATCGCCGCGGACGCCAACAGCTTTTGCGTGGCTTCAACCAGATAGGCAGGCAGAGCTTCGGGAACAAAGCCGATGGTCATCCAAATTTCGCGCACCGCTTGATTGGTGAACCAGATCGCCAAGAAGCCAATCGCAAAAACCTTAACAATGCTTTTGATAAACTCGACGAAGGAATTGGCGGAGAACAAGCGCTTGAACCCCTCTTTCGGGGATATCTTCGACAGCTTAGGTTTGATCCGCTCCAACGCGACGACGGTCTCGCCCTGAATAAGCGACCCGACCAGCGCGCCCACAAGCAGCACCCCGAACACGGGAAGAATCGCAAGAACAAGCCGCAGCATGAAATCGCCAAGTATCTGGCCCAAACGGGTGAGGCCGGTCGTCCCAGTGGCAACTTGTAGGTTCGGTGCTTGCTCGATCAACCCTGTCAGCGCCTGCACGATGCGCGGCGCCTGCAACGGCAAAACAAAGGCGATAATCCCGAGTAAAGCCAACACCACCATCATATTGCCGGTTTCTTTAGAGGAGGGCACGTCCCCTTTCTTGCGCGCGTCTGCAAGCCGCTTTTCGGTTGGTTCTAACGTCTTTTCCGTGCTGTCGCCGTTGTCTGCCATCTCAGAACCTAAAGCCGATCAACCATCCTTGGAACGTCTCGATGAAGTATTCAAGGATTGCGGGCATGGTAATGGCGAGGATCAGCAGCCCCGCGCCGATGAGAAGAGACGCGGCAACAAAAAACACAGGCAACTGCGGCATCATCCGGTTTGCCAGCCCCATGCCAAGGTTCAGCACCACACCCATGACGAAAAACGGCGCGGCAATGGCGGTGCCGATATACAAGCTCTGCCCGCCGGCGCGAAGAATCTGGTCGGTCATGTCCTGCAGCATCACCTCACCGGGCGGAAAAATCTGATAACTAGACAGCAGCGCTCGCAGGATGATGTGGTGCGTGTCGGTGATGAAAATCATCGCAACGGCGCTGATCATCATCAACGTTGCTACCATCGTAGCCCCCTCGAAAGAGCCGAAGGACGGCCCGAAAGCGTTGGCAAGCCCCGAGACCTGACCCGCCTGAAAGCCCGCAAATTGCAGGGCCGAAAGCAGAATGCGCGCGGTCAGCCCGATCCACAGCCCGATAGTGACTTCGGCGCCAAGCATGATTGCCAACGCCAGTGGTTCGGAGGGCATTGCGGCTTGCACGGGCGTGGCTGGCAGCAAAGCGGCGCAAAGTACCAACGCGAACGAAAGGCGCACCCGCATCGGAATTTGCACCTCGCCAAAGGCTGGCATGAAGATCAGCGCCGAGCCGAGCCGCGCAAAAACCACAAGATAAGAGAAAAACAGCGCCGTGACATAGCCCTCAAGCGTCATGACCCGACGGTGCCAATGGTGCGCAACGAAGCTTTGCGGTGCACTTCGTTATGGGAAATCACTTGGGTCGTCGGGCTGACCCGCTCAAGGATAGAGCGCACATAGGGTCTCGCCTGCGGGGTTACCAGAATCGCGGGCCAATGATCGGCAGCCGAGTGTTTCTGGATTTCCTTGCGCATCGCCAGTACAAATTCCTGCACCCGCGATGGCGACATCAAAAAGGTGTCTTCGCCATTGGCGGTCGAGATCGAATTGACCAACTCCCGCTCCCATTCACCATTTAGATTGATCACCGGAACGTATCCTTGCGGATCCTTGAGGGTTTGGCAGATTTGTTTGGCTAGCTTGCCACGGGCATGTTCGATCACGGTGCGGATGTTCTTGGTATTGGCACTGGCCTCGGCCACCGCTTCGATAATCTTCGGCAAGTTGCGGATCGAAACCCGCTCGGCCAGCAGCGCTTGCAGCACGTGTTGTAGCATGACGGCAGGGCTGTTGTTGCTGCTATCGGCCAATAGTTTCTGGTAATCCTTGTCCTGCCCTTCGATCAATTCCTGCGTCGCGGAATAGGTCAGGATTTCGGGCATATGCTCCTTGATCACTTCGGTCAGATGGGTCGTGACCACACTTTCAGGGTCCACCACGGTCATGCCGCGCAATTCGGCCTCCGAAGCGGTAGCCTCATCCACCCATATCGCTTCCAGCCCGAAGGTCGGCTCGCGGGTACGCTTGCCCGGCAGGTCAATATCCTCGCCGGTGGGGTTGATCACCATCATCATCAAAGGCTCGATTTCGCCGCGTGCGGCCTCCACGCCCTGTAGGGAAATCGAATAGGTCAGCGACGGCAGATCGGAATCGTCCTTGATCCGAACCGGCGGCAGGACAAAGCCGTAATCCTTGATAAACAGCGATCGCAGGCTTTTGACCTTGCCGGGCAGCGCCGCGTCGACGGAGGTGATCATCGGCACCAGTCCCGCGCCCAGATCAAGGCGCACATCATCCACCCGCAGCATATCTGCCACCCCGTCGGAGGGGGCATCGGTAGGCGTGGCGGCGTCTTTGGCTTCCTGCGTATCTTTGGCCAAACGCTCTGCTATCTGCTTTTGCATTACATAGCCAAATCCGGCCATCCCCGCAGCGAGCGGCAGGAAGATCGTCAGCGGGAAACCGGGCAGCCAGCCGATGCCGAAGGTCAGCGCCGAGGCCATATAAAGCGCCTTGGGGAAGTTGCTCAGCTGGCCCAAAACGGCCTCGTTCGCAGCCCCCGATGTGCCGCCCTTGGTGACCAACAGCCCTGCCGCCAATGACACGATCAACGCGGGGATTTGCGTGACCAAACCGTCACCAATGGTCAACACAGTATAGTTGCTCAGCGCTTGGGTCACGCTCAGATCATGGCTGAGCATCCCGATCAGGATGCCGCCAAAGACGTTGATCAACACAATTATCAGCCCCGCGACCGCATCGCCGCGCACGAACTTTGACGCACCATCCATCGCGCCGAAAAACGAGCTTTCTTCTTCGACTATTCTGCGGCGGGTCTTGGCTTCCTGTTCGTTGATCACGCCCGCGCCCAGATCGGCGTCAATCGCCATCTGTTTACCTGGCATCGCGTCGAGTGAGAACCGCGCCGCGACCTCCGCGATGCGGGTGGAGCCCTTGGTGATGACAACAAAGTTAATGATCACGAGGATGATAAACACCACAATTCCGATGACGAAATCACCGCCGACGATGAATTGGGCAAAGCCTTCGATGACATTGCCTGCCGCCCCCGGCCCCTCGTGGCCTCTGGCGAGGATCAACCGCGTAGAGGAGACGTTCAGCGCCAGCCGCAGCATGGTCACCACCAGCAGCAGCGTCGGGAAGGAATTGAACTCCAGCGGGGTGCCGATCCACAAAGCGACCATCAGGATAAGCACCGACAGAGACAGTGAAATTGCCAGCCCAAGGTCAAGCAAGAAAGGCGGCAGCGGCACAAACAGCATCGCAAGGATCAGCATGACCCCGATGGCAAAGCCGATGTCGCGGTTGTCACGTCCCAACTTGCCGAAGCTGAAGGCAGGCTTGGCTGCCGTGGTGGTATCGGGCAGGGCCATCGTCATTCCACCTGCGCGTAGTTTGGCAGAACCGGCTGTAGCGGTGTGGCCGTATAGATCGACACGACCTGATGCATGACTTGGGCGCCGCTGCCGGTCATATCCGCGCTCCAGTTAAACGATGGCTGCTCGCGCGGCTCGTTATCAGCGGCAACAGTTGCGGAGGCAGTCGGCAGGCCGGCAAGGCGGAATTCGCTGGCATTGGCGAGCTTGCTGTTCTGCGCCAGCTTTTCGAGATAGATCTTTTTGAACTCTGGCGTCGAGGAGTGATAGCGCCCCGCGGCATCCCACCAATCGCCCGATTCTTCATAGAGCCTGAGGAGAAACTGCGCGGCATATTCGACATTCGCGGTCGGGTCGGTGGCTTCGGAAAGCGAGGAAAAATGCTCGGAATGCCAGCGTTGGTTGATCTGCATACAGCCGACATCAATCGAATCGGTGCCGCCTGCCTGCCGGACCCGTACCCAGCTTTCCAAAGCACCTTTGCTATCAAAAAACGCGCCATTGCCGTCGGCATTGGCGGTCCATGGCCAAATGGTCAGGTTGCCGTCAATCCGGCGTCCGGCTTCTTGAATGCCGATGGCGAGCAACAGATTGTCGGGGATTTCGTAGCGCAACTGCGCGTCAAGAATAGCGCGCAAACAAACCCCAGCGTCTTCGCCACCCTGGGCCGCTGCGGGGCGCAGGCGGGTGGCAGCAGGAGCGGTGACAACGGGGCTCGCGCGGTAAAACCCGGCCCAGCCTTCTGCAACTGCCTCACCCGCGGTGCTTGCGAGGATGCCGCATAACAGTGCGCGGTGGAGCAAGGATAAACGGGTCATCTCAAATACCGCCATTCGCGATTAGATCGAACACCCGATCAGACAGGCCAGTGAGCGTCGCATACATAAAGGGCAAGGCCAGTGCCAGCGTCACAAAGATAGCCGCAATTTTTGGCACGAAGGTCAGCGTCATCTCCTGAATCTGCGTCAGAGCCTGAAAGAACGCAATCATCAGGCCAACGCCAAGCGCCACGACCAGCACCGGCGCAGAGGCCAGCAGCACGGCCATAAGCGTCTGCCGGATAAACTCATATGTAGTGACGGGATCCATGCGCAGCCTGCAATCCTTGTTGGTGAGGCGTCAGATCGGCATTCTCATGACGTCCTGATAGGCTTCAACCAGTTTGTCGCGCAGAGCGACCGAAATCTGCACTGTGCTTTCCATCGCCATCGTGGCCTCAACGACCTGCTGCAATCCCGCTTGGCCCTGAAGCCCGGCGATTGCCATGCTGTCGCCGGTGCGCACAGTCTCCACCGCCTTTTGCGCGGCGTCCGCGACCATGGAGGAAAAGTCCGCACCAGAGGGTTTCGGCTCTGCGGCGGGTTTGGCATCGGACGCCTTGGCATAGGCGGCCTGCACATAGGAGGATCGGATGGCGGAGAAATCAGTCACGTATCAGGACCCTATCTGAGCAAATCAATAAGCTGGCGGCGCATGTCGCGGGCGTTTTCCACCATCGACAGGTTTGCCTCGTAGCTGCGCGAGGCTTCACGCATATTGCTCATTTCGATCAATGGGTTAACGTTTGGCAGTTTAATATATCCGGTTTCGTCTGCAGCAGGGTGCGAGGGATCATAGCGTAGGGTAAAGGGGCTGGTGTCACGCTCGATCTCTCCGGCGGTCACGATTGCCGCACCGGTGCGCGGATCGGTGCCTGCCTCAAACGACATGGTTTTGCGCTGGTAGGGATCGCCGCCCGCCGTTTGCGAGGTCGAACTGGAGTTGGCCACGTTCTCGGAGACGATGCGCAGACGCTCGCCCTGAACACGCATACCGCTTGCGGCGGTGGTGCTGATACTGCTGAGTGGATCCATTGGCCTTGCTCCTCTTGCTTACCGACGACCCGAAACCGTTTGCAGCATGTCATGCGCTTTACGGTAGAGGTTGGCGGCGATCTTGAACTGGCCCGCTGTGGCGTTGGCCTCCATGATCTGTTCTTCGAGCACGACATTGTTGCCCGACATATCTTCTGACCAGTTAACCTTCGCTTCGGTGACTTCGGCGGTGGGCAGAACGCCCGTCATTGCAGCGCTGTCGAGGTAACTGGCAAAGCTTTCGATGTCTTTGGCGCGGAAGCCCGCGACATCAGCGTTCGCAATATTCTCCGCGACCACCTTTTGACGGGTTGCCAGCCACTCCAAACGTTTCGGAGCAAGATCAAATATGGATTGAGTCTGTGTATTCATTGTTTACTCATCATTTAATCTTGGCGTATACCAAGTATAGAAAGATTAAGGAAGGTTTAAAACCCCGTGTCAACGTTTTTCGATTTGCAGAAAGCGCTCTATTCATCTGCATCGGCGCGGACGTTTGGCACGGTCAAATCCATCGTCGGGCTGACGCTCACGGTGCGGGGACTGGCTTCGGTCGCGGGAATCGGCAGCCGCTGTCGCATCGCAGGACGCAGAGGCGCGGTGGACGGTGAAGTCGTCGGCGCCGAGGGGTCCGACTTGCTGGTACTGCCGTTCGGGAGCTGGGACGGTGTCGCGGTCGGTGATAAGGCCGAGCTGTTGGAGATGGACGATATGGTCTTTCCTGACGAAAGCTGGATCGGCAAGGTTGTCGATGCACTGGGGCGGCCTTTGTCGCGCTATAACCGTGCGCCGCGCCCGCGTCGTGCCACGGCTGGCCGTGCCCAACCCCCCGGCGCTTTCGAGCGCAAGGCTGTGGGTGAAAAGCTCCAGACACAAATCAAATGTGTCGATATTTTCACCCCGATCTGCCGTGGGCAGCGCATGGGAGTCTTTGCGGGGTCGGGGGTTGGAAAATCCACTCTGATGGCGATGCTGGCCCGCAATACCGACGCAGATGTCATCGTTATCGGCCTGATCGGGGAGCGCGGCCGCGAGGTGCAGCAGTTCATTCAGGAAGACTTGGGCGAAGAAGGCATGGCGCGGGCGGTGGTTGTTGTCTCCACCGGGGACGAGGCGCCGCTATTGCGCAAACAGGCGGCGCTGACCACAACGGCAGTGGCGGAATACTTCAAATCGCAGGGCAAACAGGTTTTGTTGCTGCTCGATTCGGTCACTCGCTTTGCCATGGCGCAGCGCGAAATCGGGCTGGCGCGGGGCGAGCCGCCGACCCTGCGCGGCTATCCCCCGTCGGTGTTCAGCGACCTGCCACATTTGTTGGAGCGGGCAGGGCCGGGCCGCGAAGGTGAGGGCGATATCACCGCGCTGTATACGGTGCTGGTGGACGGCGATGACATGAACGAACCCATCGCCGACGCGGTGCGCGGCATTGTCGATGGCCATTTGGTGCTGGATCGGCGTATCGCCGAGCAGGGGCGCTTTCCAGCGATTGATTTGCAACGCTCGCTGTCGCGGATGCTGCCTGACTGCCACTCCGCCGAGGAATACGAGATCACCAGAACCGCGCGCCGCGCCTTGGGGCGCTATGCGGATATGGAGGATCTGATCCGGCTCGGCGCCTACAAAGAAGGCTCTGACCCCGAGACGGACGAGGCGATCCGGTTTTTCAAGGTCGCAGGCCCCTATCTGAACCAGCGCCGCGGTGAGAAAGTGCCTGCCAGCCAAAGCTTTGCCGAGATGTACCGCATGGTGCTGGAGGCGGGGATTACCGATCCGCTACAGGCGTTCTTTGCCGAGGCCGAGCGCCAGCGGACCGAGGTCGCCGCGCAATAAAAAAACCACCTCTGGGGGGAGGTGGCGCGTAGGCCGGTTGGCCCGAGTGCCGCACCCGATGAAAAACCGGATGCGGTTAAATTATCAATCTTGAGCTACGCCGCTATTAACGGAACAGGCTCAGGATGTTCTGTGGGGCCTGGTTGGCGATCGACAGGGACTGTGTCGCAAGCTGCTGCTGGACCTGATAGGCCTGCAAACGGGCTGCTTCTTCTTCCATGTCGGCGTCAACCATCGAGGAAATGCCGGAATCCAGCGTATCTGTCAGGCTTTCGAGGAACTGCATCTGACCGTCGAGGGTGTTCTCAGTGATGCCGAGGGATGTCGCCGCAGTGATGGAAAGCGCCAACTGACCTTCCGCCGCTGCCAGACGGGTTTGCATATTATTAGATTCGTCGACGCCAGTTGTGGTGGCATCGTCTTCAACGTCCGCTGCGGTCACGTCGATTGCTGCCAAAGCGGTCTGAATGGCTTGTAGATCGACCTTATCGAAACTGATCTTTGTAGTATTAAACCCTGTACCACCGGCACGTGTCACACCAGTTACGACTGTAACCGTGGTGGATTCACCTGCCGCAACACCACCGACTAGATCGTCACCGTTGAACGTTGCTTGGTCGATTGCTGACTGCATGTTTGCGGCTAGGGCAACCAGTTCTTTCTGAACGTCGGCTTTGTTGACGCCATCGCTCTGGGCAAAGGCAATACGCTCGACCATCTTCTGCGCGATATCGCTGACGGTTTCTGCGCCAAGACGGGCAGTAGCGACGGAGTTTTTGGTAGCGGTCAGGCCTTCGTTGATGGCCTTATACATACCGCTGTCACCCTTCATCGTTTCTGAGATGGCGAAATAGGCGGCGTTTTCTTTACCGGAACGAACCTGCAGACCGCTCGATACGCGGTTTTGCGTCTCGTTCAGGCCACGGTTGACATCGTTAAGCGTGGCGAGTGCCACCATTGCGGAACTATTGGTGAGAATGGACGACATTTAATGCTCTCCTCGTTTCTCATATTATATCAGTCTTCTGACTGAGTGTGGCTCATGGCCAACAAGGGCTAGATAAGGCCTGAAGTTAAGGGAGGGTTAAAAAAAATCGCGGTTTCGAATAAATCTTCGTCAAAGTTCCTGATCGAGGTTCACCGCGCCGCCTGTGGCCGCCCCCCGTTTATGACCGGACTTTCCGTATACGCCTGATAAGCCATTGCGATTGGTAATTTTTTCGACCTCACGCAAAACTGTACGCGCCGCCACAGTCATACGTGACAAAAGCGCATCGTCTTCTTCAATATTTTTCTTCAACACGGCCAGATGCTCTTTGATCCCGAGGTTGCTAGCGGCCTCGTGATGCAAGAACGGCTCGATCAGCGGGGTGCGTAGCTCCAGCCACTTCAGGACTTTGGACTTTTCCTCATAGACCTGCCCCACGACTTCCAGTTCGCCTGCTTTGATTGCGTCGATCTCGCGCCGCAGAATGGTGACGGTTTCCTTAATCTTGCCCACGTAGGCATCAAGGTTTTGCGCGTCTTCGTTCGTTAATGCAATCGGCGCGGCAGGGTTCACCGCCTCCCGTTCGCCAAAGCGGAATTTTTTGCGCGGAATCATGGAGTCGCCTCGGTTTTAGTCGGTTGGGTATAGGCGTTGAGCATCTTTTCGACCGATCCGGTCAGCCCGAGTCCGCCTTGCTCAACCAGATGGTTGGCCACGGCTTCGGACATGAAGGAGCGCCACATCTCGGCCTGGTCCGGCCCGCCGAAAGCTGTGTCGCCCGTGGTCTTCATCATCTCGTCGACGAATTGCGTCAGAAACACAGATTCGAATTCCTTGGCGGTCTGGTGTGCCTTGGCGGCATCAATGTTTTGGCCCGCAGGCGGAGCGGGGGGCAGGGCGTTCACCATCAAATAATCTCCAGATCAGCGTGCAGCGCGCCGGCCGCCTTGATCGCTTGCAAGATCGCGATGGTCTGCCGCGCGCCAACACCGATGGCGTTGAGACCATTCACCAATTCCTGCAGGCTGACGTCGCCATTAAGAATGGTAAAGCTGCGCTCGATCTCCTGTACCTGTATCTCGGTTTCCGGAACAATGACCGTACTGCCGCCGATGGTGATTGAACGGTTCGACGCCACAGTCGTATCGCCTAGCACACTGACCGGACCCGGTTGGCTTACGCTGTAGTTTTCCTGCACCTGCACGGTCAATCCACCTTGGCTAATTGCAACCTGCGCGATCCGGACGTTGGCACCCATGACAATGGTACCTGATTTTTCATCCACAACCACGCGGGCTACCGCATCGGGCTGCACCATCAAGCTTTCAATGGCCATAATCGTGTCGGGGACGTTGCTTTTGCCGGGTATCCAGACCTCGATCGTGCCTGAATCAAGCACTTCGACAGCGCTGCTGCCCAGCAATTTGGCGACGGCATCATGCACCCGCGCGGCAGTGGTGAAATCGGGGTCGCGCAGGGCGATGCGCACGCTGTCCATCTCGAAAAGGCTGAACTCGACCTCGCGCTCAACGATGCCGCCGTTTTCAATCCGTGCAATGGTTGGCACGCCTTCAACAATCGAAGCCGCGTTGCCCTCGACACTATACCCCGAAGTCGCAAGCGCGCCTTGCGCAACCGCATAGACAGCGCCATCTGCAGCTGTCAGCGGTGTCACCAACAGCGTACCGCCACGCAAGCTGGTGGCATCGCCCAGCGACGAGACAGTCACATCAATCGGCGAGCCGCGCCGCGCAAAGGGCGGCAGCTTGGCCGTTACCATCACCGCCGCAGTATTTTTGGTCTTAAGCGTGTCGGCCTCCAGATTGGCGACGCCGAGGCGTTCGAGCATGCCGCGAATAGATTCGCGGGTGAAGGGGCTGGAGTTCAGCTTGTCGCCCGTCCCCAGCAGACCAACCACAAGGCCATAGCCAATCAGGTGGTTCTCCCGAACCCCTTCGAAATTGGCGATATCCTTGATGCGAACCTCAGCATTGGCCGCAAAAGGGGCGATCCCCACCGCGAACGCCAGGACACCGATTTGCAGGTGCCGCAGCAAGCGCCGGATCGTTGGAAAGTGGCTCGTTTGAGTCATTCTGCGCGCCCCGTGCATCAAGAACAGTGTAAGCTATCCTCAATATATCGCTTAGATCTTGGCATTATGCAATATAGATCACCGTTTATCGTTGTATGCGAAGTCTTTCCTTGCTAGCTATCAAGGATAAACAAGAATTTCTTGGGGTTAGCTGGACTATGCGGGCATATGTATTTGAACAGCAAGATGATCGTCGCGCGGCGCTAATCGCCGAAATGCGAACCTCAGGGTTTGAGCCGCAGATCATCGAGCCTGAATTCTTCCAGTCCGATCTCAGCGTGTTGCTGCAACCGGGCCATGAAACCCGCGCGGTTATGCTGGGCGAGTGCAAAGAGGTGCGCAGCTACATACGCGCCATGCGCAACGCAGGTTGTGCCAACCCGATCGTGGTATTCCGCAACTTCCGCAATGCGCAGGATACCTCCGAACTGCTCAACCTCGGTGCGGATGACGTGATCGTCGCGCCGTTTCGCGGTGAAGAGATCATGTCGCGGACCAATTCGATCATCCGCCGTCTGTGTGGCCATGCTGCCGATAACGTGGTGGTTGGCGAACTCACTGCCTATTTCGATGGCCGCGATCCCATCGTCTCCGGCAGTCGGATCAAGCTGTCAAAGCGCGAACATTCGGTGTTCCAGCATCTGGCCTTGAACCCGCATAAAGTGATCTCGAAGGACGCGATCTATGACGCCGTTTATGGTGCCAGTATCGACCAGCCTTTCGACAAGGTGATCGACGT
Organism: Sulfitobacter brevis; assembly: GCF_900112755.1. Taxonomy (GTDB): domain Bacteria; phylum Pseudomonadota; class Alphaproteobacteria; order Rhodobacterales; family Rhodobacteraceae; genus Sulfitobacter; species Sulfitobacter brevis. The sequence continues at coordinate 66,494 of NZ_FOMW01000011.1, forward strand.
TTATATTTGCAAACTGCGCAAGAAGATCGCCTCTGCGTCGGAAAGTGGCTGGCAGTATATCGAAACCGTGCACGGGCGCGGCTACAAGCTCAGCATGCCCGAGGCGATGTCGGACGCCAGCTGATCAGCGCAGGTAGTTCAGGATCGACATGCCCGACAACCGCGCGGAGACCTGATAGCTGGCCTGCAGTTGCGTTTCGAGGCTCTGCATCCGCGTGATCGCCTCATAGGGATCAACGCTCTCGTAATCCGAAATTTGTGTGCGCCGAACCAGCGACAAATCAGTCAATTGGGTCTGCGTGGTTTCCACCACCTGCTGGTTAAATCCAACGCGGGCAGAGACTTGCAGTATGCCTTCCTGCCCCTTTGTCAGCGACGTGACAACGCGGTCCATCCATGTGGCATAGGCGGCGTCGTCCATTTTGCTCACATCGGTGACCGCAAGCATTGCCAGACCTTTTAACGCTTCGCGGAAGGGTTCGTCGTTGGCGCGGGCGCCATACACTACTTCCTGACCGTTGTTCACCCAAGCGTTGACCTGCTTTGACGGCTGCCCGCTGGCGGTCTGCGCAGGCGATCCGCCATAGAAGGTCGTCTCGAAATTCCGGTTGGGGTTCGCTGTATCCGCTGAGTTGAAGGCCGCATCGATTTGATCGGCGATGGCTGCGGCATCGGCTGCGCTCACCGGACCGCCGCCAAAGATCGACGCCATCGCATCGGCAGGGGAGAGACCCGTGGTTGCGTTGGTCTCACTCCATCGCGTTAAGGGCGGCACTTCCGAGCGGAGCCCTGAAAACAGATGATCGCCGTTGAAGCTGATGTTGAGGGTGGCCACGATGCTTTCCAAAGCGGCCTTGGCGTCTTGTTGCAGAACCTCGGCGCCATTCTGCGGGCGGGTGGCGTTGGAAAGGGTGGTTTCCAACACCGCCTGGATACGTCCGCGTGCACTGTCGAGCGAGGTCAGCATTGCTTGCAGTTTGTTGCCCAACAGCGCGTTGGATTTCATGTAGGTCTGGGTGTCGGCTTCAGAAGCGCGCAGCCGCATGACCGACGACGCCCGCGACCCCAGATCTTCGTAGATGTCTGCTTTGCGTCCGGTCGCGACTTCTTGCCCCGCCTTTTGCAAGGCAATCGTCGTGCTTTGCACGTTCTGGCGGCTGAAAAAGTTGAATTGAAAACTGGAACTGCCGCCGATGGACCACGTCATGTCATAATCCTCATACTGCCGCGATCAACGTGTCGATCATCTCGGAAATGGTTGTTAGAACCCGCGAATTTGCCGCATAGCTTTGTTCGATCAGCATGAGTTGCTGCATCTCGTCGTCGATATTGACGCCTTCGGCATTGCGCCGTGCCGACATCACCACCTCGGCAGCAGAGCTGGCCGCCTCGAAATTATTGGTGGCGCGGATACGGGCGCCGGCCTGGCTTGTGACCATTTCAGCAGCAAAGTTCTGCAGGGTGACAGTGTCCGGAATACCGGTCTCGCTATGCGCACCCATGGCATCGCTGAGCGTTGCGATGAAGGCAGAAATTTGTGTTGAATCCGCCGCATCACCCGGGCCGGGGGCACCCAGGCCATCGCGAATGCGCCACACTTCGGCGTCACCCGTGGGCGATACTTTACTGTTGATTGCGATGCGGCTAGCCAGCCCGTCGATCTTGGTCGAATCAAAAGCCACGCCGTTATCGGTGAAAAGCCCCGCATCGCCCGGCGCAAGCGAACTGTCTGCGCCCTCGAACTGCTGGATGATGCCGCGCGCCAATTCATCAAGTTGCAGCTTGAACCGCGGAATAATGTCGCGCTTCAGCTCCGACAGGCCGACGAGGCTGCCATGTTGTAAGCCCCTCACGCCTTCCTTGAACGGGGTAATATCCTGCGCACCCGCTTTAAGCGTGCCGTCGCCGGGGTTGTAGGTCACGTCTTGAACCTGATCGCCTTCCAGTAAGGCCGCACCACCGATGGTATAGATACTGATCGTGCCGATGGAGGAGATCGTCGAGCGGATATCGACGATGCCCGAGATCTGGTCGAGCACGAGGTCGATCTGTTCGGCCACTTTAGCGGACTCAAAAGTGCCAGAGGCAAGCCCGCCTTGCTGCACATTCAGATCGCGCAGCTGGTACAGCGCCTGATTCAGGTCCGACACCTCATAGCGGATTTCCATATCCACTTCCGAAGCTGTGGTCCCCAGAGCAGTTGCCGCCCCACGGATCGACAGGGCCAGATCTTCCGCCGCCAGTACCGCGCCAGATTGCGCCCCGTTGGAGGAGGGCATGTTGACCAATGTCGTCAGGCTGTTCTGAAATGCCGAGAATTTATCGGCTGGCGACGTCCCGTCACCCGGCTGGCCAAGATAGGCGGTATAGCTGCTAAGCCCATCACTCACTGCCTGATAGCGGGCCATCTTGCTGCTTTCCAACCGCGACATCCGCTGCAACGAGGCGTTAACCTCGCGGCGGATTTCACTGACGGCGGCCCCGCCGATGCTGCCTGGATTGGACACCAGCAAACCCCGGCGACGTACGTAGCCGGGGTTCATTGCGTTCGAGACGTTGTCGGCCGCCACCCGGGAGAGCGATTGCGTGGTGCGCAACCCCGAGCTCGCCGAATTTAGCGCGTCAGTCAAACTCATCGGTCAGTTCCGCGTGTTGGGGGTTAACGCTTCAGTCGCGTGGTTTCGTCCATCAACTCGTCAACCGTGGTGATGACCTTGGCGTTGGTCGAGAAAGCCCGCTGCGCCTTGATCAGATCGGTCATTTCCTGCGCGATATCCACGTTGGCCGATTCCAATGCACCCGCATTAACCGAGCCCACGGTCGAGGAATTTGCCTTGAGCGCCGCGAAAGCACCGGATTCGCCGGAGAGTTTATAGGCATTGCCCTTGGCTTCGATCAGACCGTTTGGGTTGGCCACAGTCGCCACAGGGATCTCATAAAGCGCGCGACGCATGCCGTTGTCGAAAATGCCGAAAAGCGTACCGTCTTCAGAAATCTCGCTGCGCACCAACTCGCCAACGCTGGAGCCGTCCCGGTCAAAGCCAAGGCTGAAATCACCGGCAAACTGGGTGATACCATTAAACTGCCCCGGTGCACCGAGGTTGATGTCGACCGTTTGCGGCACCGCGCCGTTGTTCAAAGTGACAGAGGCAGTGCCTGTCGCAGGATCAAAGGTAAAAGCAGCGGGCGCTGTGGCAGTGGAGGTCGCACCGCTATAGGCCATGGGCGATCCCGCAGCCGCACCGGAATCGTTGAACTCAACCTGAACGCTGCCCAAAGCAGAACCGTCGTGGCCCGAGATTGCCAAGTTCCACGTGTTCGCAGTGGTCGTTGGCGTCCACTCAAAGCTGACCCGCTGGCTTGCCCCAAGCGCGGTGAAAACTTCGGATGAAGTCACAAAGGGTGCCCCCGGAGTCGCAACGCCAGTGTCTTGTGACGGCAGGTTGCCAAAGGACGATATGGTTGTGGTGACATCGGCGGAGATTGTCACATTGCCGACGTTCACGGTTTCCATCTGGTCAAAGGAGCTGCGATCGACCGAGCCTAAGGTACCATCGAGACTGTAAGGGAACCCAGCGAGATAATAGCCCGCAGAGTTGCGCAGGTTGCCGTTGGCGTCGGGCAGGAATGATCCAGCACGGGTTAGCAGATAGTTTGTCGGCACCGTTTCATCAGGTCTGACCGAGACTGCGAAAAATCCGGCCCCGCCGATGGCCAGATCGGTCGGCGACTGGGTGGAGATCAAGCCGCCCGCGCTGGCCATATCAAGCTGGCTTACCGCTGAAACGGAGAGCACCCCTTCGCCATTTCCGCCTGATGCCGTCGTTGTCACCATATGCGCAAACCCGCGCCGGTAACCGATCGTATTGGCGTTAGCGATGTTCTCGGAAATGCTGCCAACCTGTTGCGAATTAGCCTGCAAACCACTCACACCGGTCTGAAGCGCGCTTGAAATACTCATCCTGCCACCCGTTTTTATATCCTTGGTATCAAAGGACACTTACACGCTAGAGTTTTACGCAGGGTTAAAGATTGGAAAAATAGATTTATTTTTAATCTTGAGCACTTAGACCGTTCTTCGGCGCTTCATGGTGAAATGCCGGTGTTCTTGATGCTCTCGAAGGCACTTTTCAGCTTGTCCAGCCGTGCGGCGGCGGTATCTGCCCGCAACGGCAGCAGTACAGGCGCGACCTCGTTCAGGCTTGTCGCGAGCGCCACCAATGGTTCCGACTGTGTCAGGCCGGGAAAGGCGTTCACCACCCTGTCACGTGTCTCAACATCGCCCGAGCGGTTTGCCGCAATCAACAAACGAGTGGCATCCTCGACGCTAAATTCTTGTGGGAAAGTCAGCCAATACTGGCGCATGACATCGACCACCTGCACCCATTTCTCATCTTCGGAAAGTGCGCGCCCCAGATCGCGCAGATGCCGTGCGCTGGGGCTGGTAAGATTGGTGTTGATCAACCCCGCGCGGTCCCCAAGATCAGATAGCACTGCCGCATAAAGGGCGGCATGCTCTTCTGCCTGTTCGGCAGACAAGGCGGCACTCATCACCTCAAGCGTAATCTGCGCATCATCCGCCAGTCCGGCGCGTTTTTGGGCCGCCGCGAGGCTCAGGTTCAGCCGGAAGAGGTCAGGGGCCGCCGCGCTAAGGGCGCTGTCTTCGCGCTCTTGTAACAGTCTGATTGCACGGCGATATTCTTGCGCGGCAAGATCAGTGGCGCCGAGCGCCAGCAGATAGTCGCCGAGGGTTTCAGTATGGTTGGGGAAGGCGGGTGTATAACGAAAGAACGGCAGCAAACGCAGGTGCACATCCATCCAGTCGGCCAATGTATAGGCGCCCTGCGCGCCCTTGGTATAGACCTTCGCCAGCAGTGTCTGGGCTTGCGCCTGCGCGGTGTCAGCCTCGGCCGAGTTGGGGAAGCGCGTGACAATCTTGCCAAGCGTCAAAAGCCCCTCGACCTCGTTGCCGGTCTTGGCGTGAATCCGGGCTAGACGGTTCAAAATCTGGATCTCGTATTCACCGCCACGCCACGCCTCTGCCCCTTCGGTCAAGGTGCTTTGCGCCGCAAGCAACGCCCCCTGCGCGCCGTTGCGCAGCGACATGTCGGCCACGGCGATACGGGCACGGGCGGCATATTGGTCCCAGCCTTTTGCGGCGCGGAAGTAGGCATCAAGCGCCGAAGACTCGTTGCGCCGCTTCTCCTGTGCGCGGCCTTGCAGAAAATGCCCCACCGGCGCATCCGCCAAATCCGGTAATTCTTGCATCAACAGCAAGGCAGCATCGGCATAATTCTTGTGCCCGGTCTCGATCGCGGCTTCGGTGAAGGCGGGCAGCATCGCCCGCAGCACTGCCCGCGATTGCTGGCCCATCCCCGTGAAGCCTCCGGGAAGATTTTTGCGCAGCGCGCGGGTGTCATCAGCAGTAATTGCTTGAAGGCTAGCCCAGAAATCGCCGTCCGGACGCTCGGGGGCTCCTAGGGGCGAGTTAGAAAAATCGGTGACGGGTCGTCCGGCCAAAAGATCAGTGGCATCGCTCAGTGCGCGGTGCCTGCGTATCTGAACCGCTGTTTCGGGCGTGGTGCCTTTGAGTGTCGAGGCAGCTTCGGACAGCAACATATGCGTCAGGTAAAGCTCGGCGGCATCAAGCAGGCGTCCGGCGCGATCGGTGGCATGCGCGGCGCTTAACCCCGCGACGATCCCGTTAAAATCTCGATGGAAATTGGCGGTCGCCCAATGCTGCAGGTCCAGCGTTTGCCGCCACTCTGTGCGGCGTACAGGCGCGGGCGACGCGGGGAGGGAGGTAACAGGTTTAGCCGTTGGCGCAATGGGAGCGACCTCCGATGCGTCAGCCACGCCAAAGCCGGCCATAAAGCCAAAAAATAACCCGAAAAACTGTGGCCTGCAGATGCGCATGAATAGATATTTGTTCTTAACTATCATCAATAGAACTTGCACTGTTCTTGTAGTTGTGGAATTTTGTTTTTGCAACAGAAGGCCGCGATCCGATCCATTTTTAAGCCTGATGCGCCGACGGAGGCACCCCATGACCAATATCAGCTACGTGTCCCTGTCACAGGCTACCGCCTTGGAACGCAGTCTTAATATGACCGCGCACAACCTCGCGAACGCGTCGACGGCGGGCTACAAAGCGATCCATCCGATCTACGAATCTGTGGCAGATCAGGGCGGCACCCGCGAGATCAGCTATGTGCGTGATAAGGGTACCTACCTCGATCTGGCCGACGGGGCGCTGGTGCCAACTGGCAACCCGCTTGATATAGCGCTTTCGGGCGAAGGCTGGATGGCGTTCCAGCTTGATAACGGGGACACCGGATACAGCCGCCATGGCCGTTTGATCGTGGATGTGGACGGCCAATTGAAGACAGCTGCCGGACGCCCCCTACTTGATGCAGGCGGCGGGCCGGTGACCATTCCACAAGATATCGGGCAGGATATCACCATCACTGCGGGCGGCACGATTACCGACCGTTCTGGCGCCATTCTGGGGACCATCGGTGTGGTTGGCATCCCTCAAAGCGCGCAGATGCAGCCGCTTGGCGGGGGCATGTATCAGCTACCCGCCGGCGCTGGTGGCCCCGAACAGCTTGCCAATCCGACGATCAAACAAGGTTTCGTCGAGAGCAGCAATGTTGAGGCCGTGCTGGAGATGACGCGCCTGATCGACATCCAGCGGGCCTATGAAAATTCCGTCAAACTGATGAGTCAGGACGACGATCTGACCAAGACCGCGATTCAGCGGATGGGCACAATCAGCTAGCCACGTTAAAGGAGCACGACCATGAAAGCACTCGGGATCGCTGCGACGGGCATGTTGGCCCAGCAGAGCAATGTTGACGTCATCGCCAACAACATCGCGAACGCCAATACCACCGGTTATAAGGCCGGACGGGCGGCGTTTCAGGATCTGATCTACCAAAGCGTGCGCAGCGCGGGCAGTCTGACCTCCGAACAGGGCACCGCACGCCCTGTCGGGACCGACATCGGACTTGGTGTGCAGGCGGTCGGCGTAATCCGGCACAACACCCAAGGCGGTTTGGTCCAGACCGAAAACCAGATGAATCTGGCAATCGACGGGCGCGGCTATTTCATTGTGAATCGCCCGGATGGCTCACAGGCTTACACCCGCGACGGTAACTTCCAGTTGAGCGCCGAGGGCCAGTTGGTCACGTTGAACGGTCATGAGGTCGAGCCCGCGATTGTGGTGCCCGAATTGACACGGCAGGTCGAGATCAACCAGGAGGGGGTGGTCATGGCCTATGTCGAGGATGACCCGATTCCGGTGGAGCTGGGCCAATTGACCTTCGCCACCTTCCTCAATGATGCAGGCCTCAAGCCTGTGGGCGACAACTTAATGGAAGCCACCGGCGCCTCGGGCGAGCCTGTCGAGGCCGCGCCGGGGTCTCCCGGGGTCGGGATGGCACGGCAGGGCTATCTGGAAAACTCCAACGTCAATATCATCCAGCAGATCACCGATCTGATCTCGGCGCAGCGGGCTTATGAGATGAACTCGAAAGCCATCGAGACCGCCGACCAGATCATGACAACGACCAACCAGATCAAATAGGAAAGCCTGAGCCATGCGCCTCGTTTTGATGATCTTGCAAGGGCTGGCCGCCGCCGTGATGCTGGCCCTGCCTGCTGCCGCCGCCGTGGAAAAGGTCACCGATCTGGTGCACGAACGCGCCGTGGCGGAGCTTGCCGAGACGCTGCCCGACAACGGGCGCATCGAGATCAATCTGGCCGAAGGCGTGGTCACCGAAGGCGCGTTTATTCAGGAATTCTGGATGGACCCGAACTCGGGTCAGTTTATCGCCAATGTGGTGTCGGAATTCGGCGAAGTGGACCGTGTCTGGGGTTTGGCGGTAATGACGGTCGAGGTGCCGGTGCCGTCGCGCCGCTTGCTGCCTGATGAGATCGTGCAGGCCGCCGATTTGCATATGGTGGCCTTGCCGCTGCAACGTCTCGGTGCCTTTGCCATAAACGACCCTGCCGATCTGGTGGGCCAGCAGGTCCGCCGGATGTTGGTCGCGGGCCGCCCCGTGCCGCGGCAATCGGTGATTGCGCCGCTGGTTATCGTGCGCGGCGAGAAGATTAAAATCGTTTTACGGCACGGCGGGCTGGCCCTGTCTGCCACGGGACGCGCGATGGAGGACGCCCATAAAGGCCAGATCCTGCGCGTCGTTAACCTATCCAGCAACAAGACGATTTCTGCCGTCGCGACCGGCGCAGGCATCGTGGAGGTCGATCAATGATATCTGTGCGCAAGGCGGCACTCGCTTTTTTTACCTGCGGTTTGGCAGCGCTTTCGGGCTGCACCCAGCTCCAGGACATGCGCGACCCGCAGGTGAGTGATCTGGTACTGGATTCGAGCATGCAGGAAGTGAACCGGATCAGCGTGCCGATGCCGCCGCTGACCCCGCAGCCTGTGCCGCAGCGTGCCGAAGCCTCCAGCCTGTGGTCCAGCGATACCACTAATTTCTTTCGCGACCGCCGGGCGCAGAACGTCGGTGATTTGGTCACAGTGCTGATCGAAATTGATGACCGAGCGCAGTTGCAGAACGCCACCAAACGCAGCCGTGATGCGAGCCAGAAGGTCAAAGACCCCGATGTGCTGAACTTCGATCTTTCGACCGACAGCGGTAATGCGCTGAGTATCGAAAGCGGCTCGGAATCGAGCGGTGCGGGGAGTATCCGGCGCAATGAAAGCATCAGCCTGCGGGTGGCCGCGCTGGTTATCCAGACCCTTCCCAACGGCAATTTCGTGATTGCGGGCCGCCAAGAGGTCAAAGTGAACGCCGAACTCCGCGAGCTGCGAATTGCAGGGATCATCCGCGAATCCGACATTCAGGTCAACAACACCATCAGCTATGACAAGATCGCGGAAGCGCGGATAACCTATGGCGGGCGCGGTCAGATTTCGGCAGTGCAAACCGCGCGCGTGGGGCAGGATATCCTCGAAATCGTGCTGCCGTACTAGGCCGCAAGGTGATCAAGCTTCTGATCATGGCGGTCTGTGTGGTGGGCGCCGGTGCCTTGGGTTATTTCGGGGAGCGGATGCTGCGCCCGAGTGACGCCCCCGCCGCGCAATACGCGGGCGCATCGCCCAATTCACAGCTGTTGTTCAAGTTCCCCTTGGGGAATTTCACCATGCAAATCCAGCAGAGCAACAAGATCCTGCACATGGCCTTTGATATCGACGTGTTTGTGATGGGCGCCAAAGCATTCAACAACATCAACGGGGCAGTCGGGCGTGCCAAGCTGCGCGACGGCATGGTCACGGCAATTGCCGAACTGGCCGAGACCGACGCGAGTTTTGCGGTGAATGACGATGACGCCGAGCGCAAAAAGATTTTAGCGCAAAAGATCGTGCGCAAGCTCTATTTGGATTTCCCGATGGTGCGCACCGCAAGGATCAACCAGTTGCACTCTGTCACAACCTTGCGCGAACCTGCCGGCTATTAAAGCGCCGACAGGATGGTGACCGAAGATACGGTCTCGTCGCCACTTAATGTGAAAAGGATTTCGCCCTGCTGGAAGATCACTTCCTGAACCTCGGCAATCCGTGAAACTTCGCTGTCTACACTCGCACCCTGACTATCGACCGCAACGATGCTGACAGTGTAATTGCCATCGAGCTGAGCTACTCCCATGTCGTCCAGACCGTCCCACTCCAGGGGAAACTCCTCGAAGGGGGTGGTCGGCAGATCGCGCAGGGTGCGCACCACGCGGCCCAGCGGATCGGTAATGCGGGCTTCAACCTCAACCGCACCTTCGCCGGTGGCGTAGCTGTTGCGCACCTGCCCGTCGACAAGCTCCATCAAACTTGAGGTGGTTTTAACGTCCCGCCCGATCAGATCGGTGCCGCCGAGGTTGAGCAGACCCGCGACCTGATTGGTCAGCGTGGTGATCTGTTGATTGGTTTGGACCGCCTGTTCGACCTGCGAAAGCTGCGCCAACTGGGCAACGAATTCGGTGCTGTCAACGGGGGCAAGCGGATCCTGGTTCTGGATCTGTGCGGTCAGCAGGGTCAAAAAGCGGTTATAATCCTCGCCCAATTGGGACAGTGATGCATTGCTCGTGCCTTGATTTCCGGCAGAGGTCAAAAGCGCGGGGCTGGTCAGCATCGGGCGTCCTTTCTAGGTGAGAATATCAAGCTGGTCGTCGGCGACGACATCTTGATGTTGAGGTGCGGCAGCAGTGGCAGCGCTTTCAAGCGCGCCATTGCCTTGGCCGTTCTGGTCGGTCTCGCCGCCAGATTGGCCGCCGGCGCTATGTTCGTGAAATTCAAACAGGCTGCTGTCGGCGATGCCGAGTGTATGCGCCAGCAGGTCCCGATCATCGCGCAGAGCCTGCAAAACGCCTGCATTCTCGACCCGCACGATAACCTTTGAGGTCGCGTCTTTGTCACCCACAACCTCGACTTCGATCGCGCCAAGCCCGCGCGGATGCAAGCTGACCGAGGTGCGACCTTCGCTGACCTCGATGGATTTGACCTGCGTCATCAACGCCTCGGCAAAGGGCCGGGGTGCGGCTTTTGGGGTGGTCTGGTCCGGCGCGGTAGCTTTGGCTGCCGCCGCGACTTCGGGGAGGGTTTGTAGCGCAAATTCGGCGCGCATCGCCTCTGACGGTTCGGGCGAAGAGGACGTGGGTGCAGCGGTTGGCGCCGTTGGTGCGGCAGGTCCGACAGGGACGGATTTTATTTGTGGAGGCGTCAAATCAGGCGCGGGAACGCCTTCGGGGAGCTGCATACCAAGGACGACCGAAAGCGGCGAGGTGATTGTTTTGGTACTGATTTGAGGCTGGGCGGTCGCAGCGTCAGGCGTCGTTTTCGCACCCGAGGTTGCGACACGCGGGATGGTGGCTTGTGTCAGCACAGGCGTCAGCGCGCCGGCTATAAGGTTAGAATTTTGCTGTGTCATAACGCCTTGGGCCGACGCGCTGACGGTCTCTACCGGCGGAGCTGATTGAATTAGCGGCGCGGTGGCGGCTGGGATGGTCGGGGCGGGCGTCGGAACGAGTAAAGGGCTCGGCGTTGAGACGTTTGGAGCAGGCGCGAGTGAAAACCCGGCACTGGGCGGTGATGCGGGCGCGATGCGCGAAGGTGCTGCGAAGTTGGGTGCAGCAGGCAGCAACGCCGGGCTGGATTGGGCATTTGCGGGGGTGCCAACGGGTGCCGCGATTGGCGCGGCATTTGCAGTCACGGGCGTTGGTTGTGTCAGCACAGGCGTCAGCGCGCCGGCTATAATGTTAGGATTTTGCTGTGTCATAGCGCCTTGGGCCGACGCGCTGACGGTCTCTACCGGCGGAGCTGATTGAATTAGCGGCGCGGTGACGGGTGAGATGGTCGGAGCGGGCGTCGGAACGAGTAAAGGGCTCGGCGTTGAGACGTTTGGAGCAGGCGCGGGTGAAAACCCGGCACTGGGCGGTGATGCGGGCGCGATGCGCGAAGGTGCTGCGAAGTTGGGTGCAGCAGGCAGCAACGCGGGGATGGATTGGATATTTGCGGGGGTGCCGACGGGTGCGGGGATCGGCGCGGCATTTGCAGTCACGGGCGTTGGTTGTTGGAGCGCTGGAGGCAGAGCTATCTGAGCGATGGGTGCATTTGGTGGAGCAACAGGTGCGGCCGTGGCCGCCGCGGTAGATGCTATCGCAGATGGGGTGCTGACGGTGATGGGTGCGGCAGAAGTCGTGCCAGCGTCACGGGACTGGGTGACCTGCGGCAGTGGGGTTGCGATACCCAAGGTCGGGACGAGAGGGGTCGCGGCATCCGAGGTTGGGGCGAGAGACGTGGCGATCTGCGCCGAGCTGATGGCTTTGCCCTGCGCAATGATTGGCGCTGCATTTCCATCGGGATCGATAAGTATCGCCATGGGTTGAGCGACAATCGACGAGGCCGCTGGTGCGGTAAACTCGGGACCGGGAGTTCGGAAGGGTATCGCGGCCTCAGATCCATTCGGCGCGACAAAATCGGCAGTGACCTCAACCAAAGATATCTGCGCCGGCTGGGGGAGCGTCTCAAGGATAGTTTGTTGAGTTGGCGCGGCCACGGTGTTCTGCGCTGTTTGCTGGGGGCCTGCGGCCATTTCCTGCAAGACGCCCAACGCGAGTTTCTTCAAGCCACTAGAGTTTGAAGCTACGGGCGCTGGAGCGGGTAGGGGCGTGGCTGCTCCAATAAGTCCGGTCGGCTCCGCAAGTACTGCAAGTTGCGGCTGCGCGTCAGGAGTGGAAACTGTTACGTCGTCCGACAACGAATTAGTTGTTGAATTGCCCGCTTCGGAAGGCGCGAAAGCCACGCGTGAATTCTGGGCCGCCGAAGCGCCAACCAAAGTGGAAAATGCCGTGACCAATGGCGATCCAGCCAGTTTCGCTGCCGTGGCGGTGGGCAGGCCCGACAGAATATTGCCGGTTATCGTAAGAGGCAGGTTCATCCGTTATTGCGCCCTGCTGGTGAGAACGCCGCGCGCGACCAGCTCGTATTTGAGACGCATCATGGCGCGCCGCTCAAGCTGGCGCAATTTGGATGTGTTCATGCCCAAGCGGTCGGCCAGATCGCCGATAGAATCCGGCGGCTGTTTGAGGCTCCGGCACGTCACCACTTCACGGTCCAGATCATTGAGGCTGGTCATCGCGTCCTTGAGACGCAGACACATGGCGGAGTGCGAGGATTTCGCGATCATGCGCTCTTCGGGGGTAGGGTCATCCGAGGGCAATTGATCCAAAGCATTGAGATCATCGGCATTTTGCCCAACCAGCGTCGCGACCGGCGAGCGCACGCCTGCGGGGGTCTCGACGATGGCGCGCAGGCGTTCTAGCGCGGTCAGGACAGCGTTCTTGACCCACCAGCGTGCATAGGTCGAAAACCGCACCTTATGGGAGGCGTCAAAAAGATCAGCCGCGCGGATCAAGCCAAAAATCCCTTCTGATACAAGCTCTTCTTGCTCGGACGCATCGCGGCCCACCTTGCGCGCCCAGTAATAAACAAGCCTTGCGTGCGACAACAACAGCGCCTCAAGTGCGGCACTATCCTTGCGACACTGCCAATCTTCGATCAGCAGACGTTCGTCCTCCCGCTCGAGGAGAGGCGCATTTCGCGCCGCTGCGTAAGAAATTGTCATGCCACTGCCCGCAACTTTATTTTACAACAGTCATACATAAATCCTTGGGGGCGCAAAGAATAAAACGATTAAGGGATGGTTAAACACCTGGACTGTTGTTGTTATCAGGGGACTTGACTGAGAGGTATGCACGCGCGCTGTTTATTGCGATCTCTTCTATCAACACAGACACGCGTACTGATCTACCGGCAACTTCGATTATTCCTCATGCGTACCGCTTGACTTGAACCTGAGATTGAATGCCAATGTCCTTGGCCAGGCTGAGGTTCCGCAAAGACGGAGCGCGAACGGGCTGTCACAGCTACAGAGGAGTTCTTCATGTCCTATATTACAAAACAGATTGCGGCGGCGTTCATGGCATCGGCCATTGGCCTTGCCTCTGTGCCGGTGCAGGCGCAAACGCCGCCCGATACATTGATTCAAGCGTGGCAGATTGATGATGTAATCAGCCTCGATCCTGCCGAAGTATTTGAATTTACCGCCTCCGAAGTATTGGGCAACAGCTATCAGCCCTTGGTCGGCTATGACGTGAAAGACGTCTCCGATATCTTTGGTGTGATTGCAGAAAGCTGGGAAGTCTCCGAAGACGGCAAGACCTTTACCTTTACCATCAAGCCAGGTCTGCAATTTGCCTCCGGCAATCCAATTACCGCCGCCGATCCGGTGTTCTCGCTGCAACGCGCGGTCAAGCTCGACAAATCTCCGGCCTTTATCCTCACCCAGTTCGGCCTGAATGCCGAAAACGTCGATCAAATGGTGCGCCAGACCGGCGACATGACGATGGAACTGGAGATGGACAAGGCCTATGCGCCGACGCTCCTGCTTTATTGTCTGACCGCGACGGTCGGTTTTGTGGTCGATAAAGAACTGGTGATGAGCCATGAGGCAGACGGCGATTTCGGCTATGAATGGCTGAAAACAAATTATGCCGGTTCGGGCGCTTTCACCATTCGCGACTGGCGTGCCAACGAGGTAATCGTTTTGGAACGCAACGAGAATTTCTCGGGCGACGCATCACCAATGGCGCGGGCAATCTATCGCCACATCCCCGAAGGCTCGACCCAGCGGCTGTTGCTGGAAAAGGGTGACATCGACATCGCGCGTAACCTTGGCGCTGAAGAGATCATTGCCCTGGCCGATAACGCGGACATCAAGATCGAGGACGGTATTAAGGGTTCGATCTATTACATGGGTCTGAACCAGAAAAACGAAAATCTGATGAAGCCTGAGGTGCGCGAAGCGATGAAATATCTGGTGGATTACGCCACCATCGCTGACACGATCATGAAAGGTAAGGTCAAGGTCCACCAAGCGTTCCTGCCCGAAGGTTTCCTTGGGGCGTTGAACGACAATCCTTACGCGCTGAACGTCGAGAAGGCCAAAGAACTGCTGGCCGCTGCCGATCTGCCTGACGGGTTCACCGTCACGATGGATACCCGCAACACGCCAGAAATCACCGCAATGGCCGAAGCGATCCAGCAGACGATGGCCGATGCCGGTATCAAGATGGAACTGATCCCCGGCGATGGCCAGCAGACGCTGACCAAGTATCGCGCAAGGAACCACGATATCTATATCGGTCGCTGGGGTCCGGATTATCAGGATCCGCACACCAACGCCGATACCTTTGCGCGCAACCCCGACAACGGCGATGATGCTGCCTCCAAGCCGCTGGCATGGCGCAACGCTTGGGACATTCCTGAAATGACCAAACAGGCCGATGCCGCCGTGTTGGAGAAGGACGCCAAGGCGCGGGCCGATATGTATATTGCCCTGCAGCAAGAACATCAGAAGGTCTCGCCCTTCGTGATCATGTTTCAGGAGATCGAAGTGCTGGGCATCCGCAAGGACGTTAATGGCTTCATCATCGGGCCATCGTTCAACGACAACTCGTTCCGTCAGGTTACCAAATCGGAATGAGCACGACGTCACCTGAAAACAGTGGAGGGCGCTGGGGCGCCCTTCCGATCCTTGGCATGAAGGCCGGCAAGTTGACCGCGACCATTGCGGTGACCTTTTTTGGCCTGCTTGTCGTGACCTTTCTGATCGGGCGCGTGGTGCCTGTTGATCCGGTCTTGGCCGTTGTCGGTGACCGCGCTTCAAAGTCCACCTATGACGCGGCCTATCTCGCGCTGGGGCTGGATAAGCCGCTTTATCATCAATTCTGGATTTACCTGAAGAACGCCCTGAGCGGTGATCTGGGCGTGTCCGTGTTGACCAAGAAACCCATCATCGAAGACATCGCGCGGGTGTTTCCGGCGACGCTGGAACTGGCGACGGCGGGGATTTTGCTGGGCACCATCACCGGTGTGCCGCTGGGGGTGTGGGGCGCTGTGCGTCAGGGCAAGCTGGCCGATCAGGTGATACGGGTTGTCGGGCTGGTAGGGTATTCGGCGCCGATCTTCTGGCTGGGGCTACTGGGTCTTCTGGTGTTTTACGCCAAGCTTGGTTGGGTCGCAGGGCCCGGGCGCATTGATATCGCGTATGAATATAGCGTCACGCAAGTGACAGGACTGCTGCTGATCGACACCGCGATGCAGGGCAATTGGGCCGCTTTTGTGAACGTGCTTGCGCATCTGGCGCTGCCTGCAACTTTGCTGGGATATTTCTCGATGGCCTATATCAGCCGCATGACGCGGTCCTTTATGCTCGCCGAACTGGCGCAGGAATATGTGACTACGGCCCGCGTCAAGGGCGTGGCTGAATGGCGGATCATCTGGCTGCACGCGCTGCGCAATGCGGCGGTGCCTTTGGTCACGGTGATCGCGCTCAGCTATGCGGGATTGCTGGAGGGGTCGGTCCTGACCGAGACGGTTTTTGCCTGGCCGGGATTGGGGCAATACCTCACCAACTCTCTGCAAAACGCCGATATGAACGCGGTGCTGGGTGGCACCTTGGTGATCGGGATTATCTTTGTGGGTCTAAACCTGCTGTCTGACCTGCTTTATACCGTGCTTGATCCACGCGTCAGGCGGCGGACATGAGCGCGGGTGTGTCGCGGCGCGACTGGTTGCTGTCCGAACAGCCCGCCTCGCGCAGGCAGGCCAAGCTGGGGCAGGCCTATCGCACTTGGGTTCAGCTGCGGCGCAACAAGCTGGCGATGGTCGGTTTGGGAATTGTGCTGGTGCTTGTGCTGGCGGCGATTTTCGCCGATGTCATCGCGCCTTACGATCCATTGAGCGGCGGCGATCTGCGCACCGCACGCCTGTTGCCACCGTCTTGGGCGCATCTGATGGGCACCGATGATCAGGCCCGCGATATTTTTAGCCGCATCGTCCATGGCTCGCGGCTGACGCTGATGGTGGTGGCGATGGTCGCGGTGATCGCAACACCGATCGGTCTGGCTGTCGGTACCACGGCGGGATACTTTGGCGGTTGGGTCGATACGGTGCTGATGCGCATAACCGATATCTTCCTCGCCTTCCCACGCTTGATTCTCGCGCTGGCATTCGTTGCCGCACTCGGGCCGGGGATCGAGAATGCAATCATCGCCATCGCCATCACATCCTGGCCGCCCTATGCGCGTTTGGCGCGGGCCGAGACGCTGACCATCCGCAATGCCGACTATATTGATGCGATCCGTTTGCAGGGCGCAGGCTCGGGCCGGATCATCTGGGGGCATGTGGTGCCTTTGTGTATGTCATCGGTGATCGTGCGGGTGACGCTGGATATGGCGGGGATCATCCTGACCGCGGCGGGTCTTGGCTTTCTGGGGCTAGGTGCGCAGCCACCACAGCCAGAATGGGGCGCGATGATTGCCAGCGGGCGGCGGTTTATCATTGATTTCTGGTGGGTTGCGACCATGCCGGGCATTGCGATTTTTGTGGTCTCTCTGGGGTTCAACCTGCTGGGCGACGGGCTGCGCGATGTGCTTGATCCGAAAGCCGCGCAATGACCAATATGCTCGAAGTGAAAAACCTCAGCGTTGCCTTTCCGTCGCGGGACGGTCCGGTGCGGGTGGTGCGCGATGTGTCCTTCTCGCTGGGTCGTGAGCGGCTGGGGATAGTCGGTGAAAGCGGGTCGGGGAAGTCCCAGACGGGCCGCGCTATTCTCGGGCTGACCCCGTCCAACGGCACGGTGACCGCCGACCATTTGGCGTTCGACGGTATTGACCTGCGGGGCGCGTCTTCGTCCACGTGGCGGCAGTTGCGCGGACGCCGGATGAGCATGGTGATGCAGGACCCCAAATTCTCGCTCAATCCGGTGATGACCATTGGCCGCCAGATCGTCGAGGCCTACCGCCGACTTGGCCGCAAAAGCAAATCCGAAATGCGCGAGAAAGCGTTGGAGGTATTGTCGTCGGTGCAGATCCGCGACCCCGAGCGGGTTTTTGACGCCTATCCGCACGAGCTTTCGGGCGGCATGGGCCAGCGGGCGATGATCGCGATGATGCTTGTGGGAGAGCCCGACCTGCTGATCGCGGACGAGCCGACCTCGGCGCTGGATGTGACGGTGCAGTTGGACGTGTTGAGAATCCTCGATGATCTGGTGCGGGATCGCGGCATGGGGCTGATATTTATCAGCCATGATCTGCGGTTAGTATCGTCGTTTTGTGACAGGGTGTTGGTTATGTATGCGGGCCGTGTGGTCGAGGAAATTGCGGCGCGCGATCTGCATAATGCCCAGCACCCCTATACGTGCGGGCTGTTGCATTGCCTGCCGAAAATCGATGGCGGGGTTCGCCCTCTGCCGACCTTGGAGCGTGATCCGGCGTGGCTGGCATGACGGCTTCGAACACAAAGGGGCTGATCTCGGTTCGTGATCTGGGTGTGACGTTCGGCCATGGCACAAACGAGGTAAAAGCCGTTCGCGGGGTCAGTTTTGATGTGGCGCAAGGCGAAAGCTTTGGCATCGTGGGCGAAAGCGGCTCGGGAAAATCCACCGTTTTGCGGGCGATCTGCGGGCTGGCCCCGACTTCTGCAGGCACAATCACGTTTCAGGGTGAGGCCCTAAAAGCGCCGCGCCAGCCAGCGTTTTACCGCGATGTGCAGATGGTGTTTCAGGACCCCTACGCTTCGCTGCATCCGCGCCATACCATCGATAAGGTTCTGTCAGAACCGCTGGCGATCCACGGGCTGGATGATCCCGAAGGCCGTGTCGAGCGGGCTTTGGAGGATGTCGGGCTCGGGCAGGGTTTTCGCTTCCGCTTTCCGCATCAGTTGTCGGGAGGCCAACGCCAGCGGGTGGCAATCGCGCGGGCGCTGATCCTTGAGCCACAAGTGCTGTTGCTGGACGAGCCGACCTCGGCGCTGGATGCGTCCATTCAAGCCGAAGTGCTCAACCTGCTCGATGCACTGCGCCATAAACGCGGGCTGACGTATGTACTGGTCAGCCACGATCTGGCCGTTGTCGCGCATATGTGCGAGCGTTTGGTGGTGATGCAGCATGGCCGCGAGGTTGAGGAACTCACCCGCAGCGCCCTGCAACACCATGAAGCAACTCAAGAATATACCCGCAACCTATTGGTGGCGAGCGAAGGTTTTAAGGCAAAAGGCACGAGCACGTGACACAGACCCCCGCAATTTTTGACGGCCATAACGACTTTCTGCTGCGCCTGCTGCGCGATCCTGAAAACCGCGCCCGCACGTGGCTGGAAGGCGATGGCAAGGGGCATCTGGACCTGCCGCGTATGAAGGCAGGCGGCTTTGCAGGCGGTTTCTTTGCGATCTATATTTCCTCTGACGATATGCCTGCTGAAATTGATGATCTGATGGGAAGTCCGCCCTACAAGGTGCCCTTGCCCGCCTTGATTGATGCCACTAAGGCGCAGCCCGTCGCGCTGGCGATGGCCGGGCATTTGCTGTGGATGGAGCGTGCCGCCGAAGGCCAGTTCAAGATTTGCCATAGCGTCGCCGAGATCCGCGATTGTATGGAAAAGGGTATCGTCGCCGCGATCATGCATATCGAGGGGGCCGAGGCGATTGGCCCTGATCTTGATGCGCTTTACGCTTTTCACGCGATGGGGCTGCGCTCGCTCGGTCCGGTCTGGAGCCGTCCAACGGTGTTCGGGCATGGCGTGCCGTTTGCTTTCCCCTCCAGCCCCGATACCGGCGCAGGGTTGACGGAGGCGGGTCGCGATCTGGTGCGGGCCTGCAACGAACTGCGGATCATGGTTGATCTTTCGCACCTCAACGAGGCCGGATTTAATGACGTTACCAAACTGTCTAACGCACCGTTGATCGCCACCCATTCCAATGCGCATGCCCTTTCGGCTTCATCGCGCAACCTGACGGATCGGCAGTTGGCGATGATCCGCGAGAGCGACGGTATGGTCGGCGTGAACTTTGCGGTGGGATTCTTGGCCGAGGATGGCCGCAAGGCGGAAGATATCGGCTTTGATCCGATTTTGCGGCATCTCGACTATCTGATGGAGCAGTTGGGCGAGAATAGGGTCGGCTTTGGTTCCGACTTTGACGGCGCAGCAGTGCCGACGGCGCTCGGCGATGGGGCAGGGCTATGTGGGTTGCGCGATGCGATGCGTGGCCATGGCTATGATGAAAACCTTATGGTCAAGCTCTGCCATGAAAACTGGTTGGGCGCGTTGGAGCGGAGTTGGGGGCGTTGAGCGCGCTTTGAATTTGCGCAGGCCGAGATCGGTGGCTGGCGGGGTCAAAACCTTTGGCAAACCTATGTTCTTCGGCGCGGGTCACGCTACCTACTGGCGTAGTACCTCTCCCATGGCCGGTCAGTGCCCAGACAATGCAGCAAGCAAGAGGCCAAGATCGTGCCCACCCGTGTTTCGCCGTTAGTCCTGTTCAAGAACCAGACCTTCCGATCCCTCTGGATCGCGGCCTTGGCATCGAACTTTGGCGGTTTGGTGCAGGCCGTCGGCGCGGCGTGGTTGATGACCTCACTGTCGAGTTCGCAGAATATGGTCGCCCTCGTGCAAGGGTCTGTGGCGCTGCCGATCATGATCTTTTCGCTGCTCGCAGGGGTATTTGCCGACAATTTTGACCGGCGTCGCGTGATGCTGATTGCGCAGGCGTTCATGTTTGTCGTGTCGGTGATTTTGACATTCATGGCATTTGAGGGCTGGCTGACCCCGTGGTCCTTGCTGGCGTTTACCTTTCTGATCGGCTGCGGCACCGCGCTGCATAATCCGTCTTGGCAGGCAACGATGGGCGATATTGTCTCGCGCGAGGAGTTGCCTTCGGCCGTGTCGCTCAACAGCATGGGGTTCAACTTGATGCGCAGCATCGGCCCGGCGGCGGGGGGTGCGATTGTGGCGCTCGCGGGGGCCGCTGCCGCTTTTGCGGTCAATGCACTTTCGTATGTGGCAATTATTTTGGCGCTGCTGCGTTGGCAATCTCCGGCGCTGGACACCCATCTGCCGCGTGAGCCGATGGGCAGCGCGTTCTCCGCCGGACTGCGATATGTGGCGATGTCACCCAATCTGATGCGGGTTATATTGCGCGGTTTCTGGTTTGGGCTCTCGGCGATTGCCCTGCTTGCACTTTTGCCTGTGGTGGTCCGCGAGACGCTTAACGCCACAGCGTTTGTTTACGGTGTCATGCTTGGATGTTTCGGGTTGGGCGCTGTCTTGGGCGCGCTTGGCAATGCGCGGCTGCGGGCGACGTTCAATAACGAAAGCATTGCGCGGGGCGGTTTCATCGGTTTTGCGGTCAGCTGTGTGGTTCTGGGATTGAGCACTCAAACCGCCATCTCAGGCGCGGCTTTGATGTTGGCGGGTGCTTGCTGGGTACTTTCGCTGTCGATGTTCAACGTCACCATCCAGCTTTCGACGCCGCGCTGGGTCGTCGGGCGGGTCATCGCACTTTACCAGACCGGCACCTTCGGTGGCATGGCTGCGGGCAGTTTGCTGTGGGGGGTGATCGCGGATCGTGCGGGGCCGGAAACCGCGTTATTTGCCGCGTCCGGGTTGATGGTGGTGGGCGCGCTGATTGGGCTCCGCCTGCCGCTGCCGGAATTTAGCGGGCTGAACTTAGATCCGTTGAACAGTTTCAAGGAGCCCGCGACACGCTTCGATCTGAACTATCGCAGCGGGCCGGTCATGGTGATGGTTGATTACGAGATCGCGCAGCAGGATGTGCCGGAGTTTTTGGCGGCGATGAGCCTGCGGCGGCGGGTGCGCATTCGTGATGGTGCGCAGCAATGGGCACTATTGCGCGACCTGCACGAACCCGAACACTGGAGCGAGAGCTATCATGTGCCGACTTGGGGTGAATATGTACGCCACAATGAGAGGCGTACCAACTCCGATGCCGAGCTGTCAGAGCGTTTGCGGGTTCTGCACCGCGGGGCGGGGTCCCCGGTCGTCCACCGGATGATTGAACGTCAGACTGTCCCGCTGCGCGACGATATGTTGCAAAAAGGTGAGTGATAGGCGGCACGGCAAAGAGGACGGGCGCAGAGCGTTTGTGTGGAAATGTCTCCTTCGATGACGATTGGCTCTTGGGCGACCTTCGTTTGCCGATTGCATACTGGAAAACCTACATGAACCAGAAATCACCAGTGCCAAGATCGGCAAGGTCGGTATTCACGAGCCTAACTTCCCCGCTATCCAACGCTATTACGACGTCACTGCAAGCTTGTGCCAGGTCCAAGCTTTCGAAGTCCAGCCCCATGCCGTTGATCGCAATGTGATCAGTACCCGGGGTGAAATCCGCGATCCGATCATTGTTTACGATGCCAGAGAATATGAATGTATCTGCACCGAAGCCGCCGTGAAGGAAATCATTGCCCGCACCGCCTTCCAAGTGGTCAAAACCAGTGCCGCCACGGAGGGTGTCATCGCCTGTGCCGCCGACTAAAGTGTCGCGCCCCGCATTGCCGTTCAAGGCATCATTGTTCACGCCACCTTCCAAGAGGTCGTTTCCTGCGCCGCCAGAAAGTTGGTATTCCCCCGTGCCGCTATCGACTGTATCGCCAGTCGAGCCATTGATCTCGTCATCTGGCGTCGCAGGGGTGGAATCTTCCAGCTGCGGCTCTGGCTGTGGGTCAGAGTAGGGCATTGGCACAATCCGGTCTGCCCAGTCGAAACCGCCGCCAAAGATGCCCTCCAGTGTCAGGGGATTGCCGTTCGACGAGGTCAGATCGATGACCGTATCGCGGAACGTCAGGCGGGCGCCTGAGGCAGTCGCTTCATGACCGATTTGACCGACGGAACGCAGCATAGCGAAGTCGGAGATATCAAGCTGGTCCACGCCCGCCTGGAAATCAGTGATGTGGTAGGTTCCCGCATCGGCGCTGAGCACGAAGGTGTCGGCACCATTGCCGCCCGTCATCGTGCTGCCTGCCTGCTGGGCCACAAGCACATCATCGCCATTGCCGCCATTCATCGTTGCGCTGCGGCCCGCGGCTTCAATCAGATCGTCGCCTGCTGTGCCGTTCAGTGTACCGTCATGGCCCCGAACCACGGCGCCCAAGTCGGACAGATCGGCAGTATACTGGCTGATTCCGGCGTCGGTTGCGCTGGTGACCAATACGCGCAGTGTGTCGCCGATCATGGTAACGGCGATGTCTTGCACATTCATCAGGCCCGCACCGGTTTCATGCGCCAGCGTAGAAAGGCTGACCAAACGGCCATCGGGCAGCAGGGTGAAAAGGCTCAACCCGTCGTCGGCACCCCCTGCAACAACAAAGACGCGGTCATCATGCTGGGCCACGGCCAAGGCGGTGATGCCATCAAAGCGCGTTGCCAACCCATCGATCCGGTGATCGGTGACCTCCAAAGCGCCTTGGGCATCCAGCCGCATTACGGTGATCGATGACGACCCCGCAGCTCCGACCAACACAAAGCTCTGACCGTAGGCTTGGATAACTTCCATGGCTGTCGGGGTTGCGATGCCCAAACCTGTGTCGGCGCCGGCAAAGCCGACTTCTTGCAATGCGCCGGTGTCGCCGATCCGGTAGCTGGTGATGCCTTCGTCACCCGACGACGCCGCCAGCAGAAAGTCAGTATTATGCGCTTGGGTATGTTCCACAACGGTGGCTGGGCCTGTGGCGATGCGCGCGCTATTGCCAATCGCTGTAAGCTCGCCCGATGCATTTTCGCGGTAGCCGACAAGCTGGGCTGTGCCCTGGTCGGCGATGTAGACGACATTGGTGGCACCAAGAACAACGCTTGTTATAGCAGTAATCCGGTCAGTGCCGCTGATCAGGTCGCCTGACTGTTCGAGGGCCGTGATCTGGCCGTCGTTGCTAATACCGTAGCTAAGCAAGCTGGATGCATCATCGCCGCCGATCGCAATCTGGTCGCCCGAGCCCATCAAGCTGCCAAGGCCGTCAACCGCCGCTGACATCCAAGGGGGGAAATACACGTGGTCAACGGCCACGGGCAGAGCACCCTCGTCCAAGCGCCATGCGGTGATGCCGCCATTGGCGCCGGTGCTGGCATAAAGACAGACGCTGCCATTCGAAGAGGTGACAACCTGCATGTCCTGAATGTTGGTGGTGAGTGTGATGTCGCCTGTGGCAACGTGACCGTCTTGGATAAGATGCATTTGTGTAACCCCATGTTAATCCCAAGGCTGGTTCTGGGGGGCGCAGGGGGCGCGAAGGTTACGGGAATCGGGCGAAAATGTGCCGTTTGCCTTGCCTTTGTCTCAAATCAATTGGGTTTCAACACCAGCGCATCGCTCTAAAAACCGGAAAAAGAGCGGGGGCGGAAGGCTGCGAATGGATATTCTCATCGTTGGAGCAGGGCTGAGCGGCGCGGTCACGTGAAAAGCGCTGGCTCAAGCAGGGCATAGCATAAAGATCGCTGACGCCCGTCTGCATGTGGCCGGGAACTGCCACACCGAGCGCTGCAGCGAGACCGGCGTTTTAATGCATGTCTATGGGCCGCATATCTTTCATATAGGCGACCGCGAGGTCTGGGATTACGCCAACGGCTTTGCCCAGTTCTTGCCCTACCGCAATCGCGCCAAGAATACGGTCGGCAGCGCCGTATATTCGCTGCCGGTGAACCTGCACACGATCAACCAGTTTTTCGGAAAGACATTCAGAGCCGACGAAGCCCGCGCTTTCATCGAGGAGACCCAAGCCGACAGGGGCATCACCGATCCGCAGAACTTCGAAGAGCAAGCGCTGCGCTTTGTCGGACCCGCGCTCTATGAGGCCTTTTTCAAGGGCTACACGGAAAAGCAGTGGGGTTGCTCTCCTCAGGACCTGCCAGCCTCGATCCTCAAGCGTTTGCCGCTGCGGTTCAATTACGACGACAACTATTTCGCGCATCCGTTTCAGGGGGTGCCGAAGGACGGCTATACCCCGATGGTTGAAGCGATCCTTGATCATCCGGCCATCGACGTACATCTGACCACGCCCTATACCGCCGACATGGTAGACCGTGCCGACCATCTGATCTGGACCGGAGCACTGGACGGATATTTTGGCACGCGGTTAGGGCGCTTGGGGTATCGCACGCTCGACTTTGGACGGTTCACTCATAAGGGCGACTATCAGGGCTGCGCAGTGATGAACTACGGCGATCGCGCGGAGCCCTATATGCGGATCACCGAACACAAGCATTTTGCCCCCTGGGAAACACATGAAGGGTCGGTTTTGTACCGCGAATTCTCAAGCGCCTGTGGCCCCGACGATATTCCTTATTATCCGATCCGAATGGTGAAGGAGAAATCGCTGCTGGCGCGCTACGAAGCTCTGGCGGCGCAAGAGGAGGGCGTGAGCTTTCTGGGCCGATTGGGCACATATCGCCATCTTGATATGGATGTGACGATCCGTGAGGCTCTGGATTTTTCCGCCGGGTTTTGTCCGCGCCTGAGTAAGGATTGACCGAACCGATTGGGCCAACTTAAATTCGCTGGCCGGGTTGCTTGGCGGTTTCGTCAGTCGGCGCACGCCTTGATTGGAGAATTTTCGGATTTATTTTTGGGGATTAGCTCTGCCTCAGAGCTCAAACGATGTTTCGCAGCGCGGTCGGGCGCTGTACCGTCAAGGAAGTAGAGCCCTGTCACGGCATAATGTGAAGGCGGTCCCTCGGGTTTTTCGATGATCTGCCGCGCCTTGCCTTCTGCGTCAAATTCTACGACGCCATCATGAAATCAACTCTCTTATAATGTGAGAAAGGGCAGGCTGCCAAGCGGGCGCGGCGATGCCGAAGTCCTGTGTGATGCCCGAGCAATCGAGCCGCGAGTTGAGCGGGCGCGTGGCAGGCGTCGGGTAATCGCTGGTAGGGATGCCGGTCACGCTAACATCACGACCGGCAAGGCTGAATATTTCGCGGGCGAAATCGGCCCATGAGGCATAGGGCGTTCCGCCGAAATGGTAGGTGCCGCCCTGTGCGCCTTGGCGCATGACCTCCGCCAGCGTCAGGCAGGCAGCAGCAATGTCCCCCGCAGGTGTGGGGCCGCCGATCTGGTCATCCACCACATTAAGATCCGCCCGGCTTTCGCTAAGCCGCAGCATGGTTTTCACAAAGTTGGCGCCGTGGGCGGAGAATACCCATGACGAGCGCAAGATGACATGGGCGCATCCACTCGCGCGGATCGCTGCTTCGCCGGCCAGCTTGGTACGGCCGTAAGCCCCAAGAGGTGCTACAGGATCGTCGGGTGACCACGGTGCCGTGCCAGACCCGTCGAACACATAATCGGTGGAAATATGGATCAGCGGGATATTTAATTCGGCACAGGCGCAGGCCATCGCACCGGGGGCTTCGCCGTTAATTGCCAGCGCCAGTGCCTCTTCCTCTTCGGCGCGATCAACCGCTGTGTAGGCAGCGGCATTGATCACCACGGACGGGCGTGCGGTGCGGATGGCCTCGGCGCAAATTTGCGGCTGCGACAGATCGGCTTGGCCGCGATCAAGTGCAATGACCTCTGCCCGAGCCTGCAATTCACTGGCGACTTGGCCAGTTTTACCAAAAACCAGAATACTCATGCGCGCGCTCTGCGGTTTATCGGCGCAGCTCTTCTCATGCCCTCACGCCCAGCCGCTCGCCGACCCCGTGCCGCGCTTGCAATGCGCGCCACCACGGCTCATTCGCCAGATACCACTCAACTGTTTTGCGCAGACCCTGCTCCACCGTGACAGAAGGCCGCCAGCCTAGCTCTTCGCGGATACGCGTGGGATCAATAGCATAGCGTGCATCATGGCCCGGGCGATCGGTGACAAAGCTGATCTGGTCGCGGTAGGAGGCGCCATCACTGCGCGGGCGCAGGTCATCCAGAATATCGCAAAGCGCGCCGACAAGCTCCAGATTGGTCCGTTCGTTCTCGCCGCCTATGTTATAGGAACGGCCTACCGCACCTTTGCGCACCACCAGCAACAGCGCATCGGCATGGTCCTCGACATAAAGCCAGTCGCGGATATTGGCGCCATCGCCATAGATCGGCAGCGCCGCCCCAGCCAAGGCGTTCAGAATGATGACAGGCACTAGTTTCTCTGGGAAATGATAGGGGCCATAATTGTTGGAACAATTGGTTAGCACCACGGGCAGCCCGTAGGTCTCATGCCAGGCGCGCACCAGATGGTCGCTGGCGGCTTTTGACGCAGAGTAGGGCGAGCGCGGATCGTAGGCGGTATCTTCGGTAAAGAGCACTGCAGGATCGGAAGGGAGCGAGCCATATACCTCATCAGTCGAGATGTGATGGAACCGGAAATCGGCAGGCTTGCCGGCATCATTCCAACATTTGCGTGCCGCTTCCAGCATATTGTAGGTGCCCGTAATATTGGTGTCGACAAAGTCGCCGGGCCCGTCGATGGAGCGGTCAACGTGACTTTCGGCTGCGAGATGCATCACCGCGTCGGGCCGTAGTGCTGCGAAAACCTCATCCAATGCGGGACTGTTGCGGATGTCGGCCTGAACAAAGCTATAAGCGGGGCTGTCGGCCACGGAGGCCACATTTTCTAGACAAGCCGCATAGGTCAGCGCGTCAAGATTGACTACCGAATGCCCGTCCGCAATTGCCTGCCGCACCACCGCAGACCCGATAAATCCTGCGCCGCCGGTAATGAGTAGCTTCATAGTTTAGTCCTTGAAAATAAATGGGCTATCAAACTCTGCGAACAGCGGGGCCACGGCGTCCTTTGCAGAAAGAACCGGCGCACCGGTCAGCCCCCAGTCAATGCCAATATCAGGGTCGTCCCACCGCAGCGCGCCTTCGGTCTCAGGGGCGTATGTGTCGGAGCATTTATATATGATCTCGGTGTCGGGGGTGCGGGTGACAAAGCCGTGCGCAAAGCCCGCAGGCACCAAAGGCTGGCGTCCATTGTCAAAGCTCAACTCCGCTCCGACCCATTTGCCATAGGTCGGGCTGCCGCGCCTGATATCAACAGCCACATCAAACAACGCCCCGCGCCCACAGCGCACCAGCTTATCCTGTGCCCGTGGGGGGCCTGAAAATGCAGCCCGCGAATGGTACCGACGGTGGCGGAGAGCGAGTGATTGTCCTGAATGAAATCCAGATCAATGCCCAGATCGGCCAGACGCGTGCGGCTGCAAGTTTCGCTGAAAAGCCGCGCGCGTCACCAAAGCGCTTTGGTGTGAGGATTACCACGCCTTCGATCGCTGTTTTTTCAATTTCTATCATAGACGCCTTTGAACTCTTCCGACAGGGACTTGCAAAAAACCCTGCAGCCCCGCAGCGGATTAAACAAGTCAGGGTTTTTATGTACTCTGAGTCAACACGAAGCCGGTCCCACCAGCAAGGTGCTCCACACCGCCTAAACCCGCAGCTTGCTCGACGCGATTCCAGGGCAGGAATACGAGCGCAGGCTGGCCGAGGCGGAGTTGGGTGGCACGGCGGCTTTAGCACCTCTCAGATTCTACTGGATCAAATCACAACACGAGATCAATTACGCCAATTTGCTACAGCAGTGCTTCGAATTCTGTCTAGATAATCTCTTCCGCAAAAATTTCCCGCTAGATATTTGCACCGATCGCACCCCAAGCTAGAACAGGGAAGTCAGGGCTGGAGCTGTCTCAGCATTCTCAAAGCGTCTTCAAGATGTGCCCTTGGCCTCCCCGAGATTATCGGCCTTCTCCGCGCCGCGCTCACCCATCGGCGCATCAGGCCCGACGGTGGTGTCTTTCGTGGTCTGGGCCTCGATCTCGGCGTTTAGCTCGGCACCAAAGAGCACGATGAAGGCCGAAATCCACAGCCACATCAGCAAGATGATCACCCCCGCCATGCTGCCGAAGGACTCGTTATAGCTTCCGAAGTTACTCACGTAGATCGAAAACCCTGCAGAGGCGGCGATCCAGATGATGCAGGCCAGTACCGCACCTGGTGTCAGCCATTTCCATTCGGCATTGTCGCGCGAAGGGCCGAAACGGTAGAGCACTGCCAGACCTGAAATAGTCAGCAAGCCAAGCATCAGCCAGCGTGCCAGCGCGACCCCGATCTCAAGCCAGTCGGGCAGGGAGACAAAGGCCAAAAGCGCAGGCACCGCCAGCGTCGCGGTTAACCCCAATATCAGCCCGATGATCAAAAAAGCCGTCAGTCCAAGGGTCCATAGGGTGCGCTTTATAAAGCCACGGGTTTCATCTTCGTCATAAGCGACGTTCAGCCCTTCCATCAGGCTGCCCATGCCTTTGGATGCCGAGTAAATCGCCAGCAAGATGCCGATAACAAAGGCCACGCCCAGCCCGCCTTCCTCCGATCCGGTGACCGCCACTGCTTGATCAAGAATGATTTGCGCGGCCTCTTCGGGGATCATCCTGATCAGCCCTTCAAGCTGCGCCGTTACTTCGGCAGGCTCCAAAATCAACCCGCTCAGTGCCATCAACGCCGTAATCGCAGGGAAAATTGCCATCAAAGCATAAAAGGCCACGCCAGCAGCGATCAGCCCGACATGGTCGGCGGCAATCTCGGCCTTCACCCGCAAAGCGATATCTTTCCAGCCTTTGAGCGGGATTTGGGTCGGTATCTCTGCGTGTCTGCCGCGGGCCATAAGGGTTCCTTCGCGTGAAAGTGGTTTGGGGAGTATATAGAGTTTCAACGCCATAGGTCACGGGATTGTGTTAAATCGGCCCGCGATCGCAGCGCCTTAGGCCTGACGCAAGACGGGCTGGTGGGAGATATTTGGTTTGATAGGTCCGGCAGTCTTTCGTAGCTTTGGCGCGGGGCCTCTGTACAACCCCGTTTGAATTCCATGGCGCTATCGAAATAATGCTCTTAACCGACTTGACCATCCGTAGCTTCTGCGGAGGAAGGCTGCGATGAATATCCTGTTTATAATGTATGACCAGTTGCGGTTCGATTATCTGAGCTGTGCCGGACATCCACATTTACACACGCCCAACTTTGACCGGGTCGCGGCCAAGGGTGTGCGGTTCACCAATACCTATGTGCAATCGCCGATTTGTGGCGCGTCGCGGATGAGCTTTTATACAGGGCGATACGTCTCGTCCCACGGCGCGCAGTGGAACGGCTATCCCCTCCGCGTGGGCGAGATCACCCTCGGTGACCACCTGCGCGAAGTGGGCATGAATTGCTGGCTGCTGGGCAAGACCCACATGAAGGCCGATGCCAAGGGCATGGCGCGTCTCGGGCTGGCGCCTGACAGTGTGATCGGCGCGCGACAGGCCGATTGCGGGTTTGACACTTGGGCGCGGGATGACGGGCTCTGGGGATTTGGACCTGATGGATACTACGACGAAAAACGCTCGCCCTATAACGAATATTTAAAGTCCAAGGGCTATGACGGCGACAACCCGTGGTCAGATTATGCCAACGCAGGTGTCGAGGATGGCAATATCGCGTCGGGCTGGATGTTCCAGAACGCCGATAAGCCCGCCAATATCCGTGAGGAAGACAGCGAAACCCCATGGCTAACATCCGAGGCGATCCGGTTTGTGGATGAAGTTGACGGGCCTTGGTGCGCCCATCTGTCTTTCATCAAACCGCATTGGCCATATATTGTGCCGGCACCCTATCACGCCATGTACGGTCAGAACCACGTGCCGCAAGCGCTGCGCGATAAGGCTGAACTTAAAGCCCCGCACCCTGTGTTGGGGGCCTATCAAAAGTCGGCCGTCGCGCAGGCGTTTCAGCGCGATGATGTCCGGCGCAAGGTGATTCCCGCTTATATGGGGTTGATCAAGCAATGCGACGACCAGCTTGGACGCCTGCTGGATCATCTGGAAGCGACCGGCAAGGCGGAGGATACGATGATCGTCCTAACCTCGGATCATGGCGATTATCTGGGCGATCACTGGCTGGGCGAAAAGGACTTCTTTCACGAAGCATCGGTTAAAATTCCGTTGATCATCTATGATCCACGGGCCAGTGCCGATGGAGCCCGCGGCACCATCTGCGAAGCTCTGACCGAGTCTATCGATCTTGCCGCCACCTTTGTCGAAGCGGCAGGCGGCGAGGTGCCTGACCACATCCTTGAAGGTCGTTCATTGATGCCGTGGGTGCGCGGCGAAACGCCGGAAAAATGGCGCGAATTTGTAGTGAGCGAGTATGACTATGGATCAACGCCCCGCGCACCGGCGCTTGGGGTTTCGGCCCGCGATGCACGGATATTTATGGTGTTCGATGGCCGTTGGAAGTTAATCCATTTTGAGGGCGGGTTCCGCCCGATGCTGTTCGATCTGCAGACCGATCCAAGCGAATTCATCGATTTGGGTGAAGATCCGGCCTGCGCCAGCGAGATCGCGCGGCTTTATGACTACCTCAGGGCCTGGGGATTACGCCTGGCGCAACGGGTGACTGTTTCGGACAGCGACATCGCGGAAAAGCGGGGCAAATCCGGACGCCGCGGTATCTTGCCATTTCTCGTCGATGGCAGCGAAGTCGCGCCAGAGCTTGTGGAGAAATATAGAGGCCACGCGCGCCAAATTTACACAGTCCAGCCTGCGGAAACGGCACCAGAAGAGGGTGATAAACTCTAGCCGCTTAGCAGCAGCAAGATCGCTTTGATTTCCCAGAGTTGCGCAAGAAAGGTCTTGATAATTTCCATATTTCAAATATCCATGAAATATGGAACAAAATATCATTGATCACCTTACTGCCTTGAGCCATCCACAACGATTGGCGATCTTCCGGCTGCTGATGCGACGGTGCCCCGACGCGCTGCCCGCTGGAGAGATTGCCGAAGCGCTCGATCTCAAAGCCAGCACTGCATCGGTGTATCTGTCCACACTCACCCGCGCTGATCTGATCACCCAGCGTAGGGACGCGACGCGGTTGCTGTATTGCATCAATCTGGAGACCGCGCGCGGGATCGTTGAAGGGCTGTTTGTCGATTGCTGTCGCGGGCGCGCCGATCTGTGCCCGCCTGCGCTGGCCGATATTGTAACCACTGTAGCCCCAGCGCAGGGGACGAAATTCAATGTGCTTTTCATCTGCACGGGCAACTCCGCCCGCTCGATCTTTGCGGAAGCGATATTGCGCGAGATGGCTGGTGATCTTTTTAACGCCTATTCGGCGGGCACGGTCGAAAACTCTGATCTGAACCCCCATGCCGTTCGGTTGCTCACCGCTCGGCAGCATGACGTGACGCCGCTGCGTGCCAAGAACGTCGCGGAATTTAGAACCGGCACCGCCCCGCAGATGGATTTTGTTTTTACGGTCTGCGACCGCGCCGCCAACGAGGAATGTCCGGTCTGGCAGGGTAAGCCAATTTCAGGCCACTGGGGTGTTGCCGACCCTGCGAAAGCGACGGGAAGTCAGGCGGAAATGATGCAAGCCTTTCAACGGGCTCACGACGTGCTCTACCAGCGGATTAGCGCGTTCATATCCCTGCCGATTGACCAGCTCGACCGAAGATCGTTGCAGACCCATATCGACGAAATCGGCAGACAACCCGCCCTTACACAGGAATAACCCGCCATGACGACTTATGCTATCAACGGCCTTGGCCGCATCGGAAAACTGGCGTTGCGCCCCCTGTTGGAGCGGGGGGCAAAAATTGCCTTTATCAATGACGCTGTCGGCGATCCCGAAATGCATGCGCATCTATTGGAGTTCGATTCAATTCATGGTCGCTGGCCAGCCGCGTTCGGGTTTGACGCGGACACGATCAGCATCGATGGCACCCGCATCCCGTTGATTAAGGCCCGCAATCTGGAAGATCTGCCGCTGGAGGGCGTCGATGTGATGATTGATTGTACCGGCGCGTTCAAGACCGAGGCCAAGCTGGCGCCCTATTTTGCCGCTGGTGTGAAGAAGGTCGTCGTCTCCGCGCCTGTGAAAGACGGGCCAACTGCCAATATCGTCTACGGGGTTAACGATCACATCTATGTGCCTGACGCGCACCACATCGTGACCGCCGCGAGTTGTACGACTAATTGCCTCGCGCCCGTGGTTAAGGTCTTGCTTAAAGGGATCGGGATCAAACACGGGTCCATCACCACGATCCATGATGTGACCAATACCCAGACAATTGTTGATCGCCCCGCCAAGGACCTGCGCCGTGCGCGCTCGGCCTTGACCAATCTGATCCCCACGACCACCGGATCGGCGACTGCAATCACGCTGATCTATCCCGAGCTGGCCGGCAAGTTGAACGGCCACGCCGTGCGCGTGCCCTTGCTGAACGCTTCAATCACTGACTGCGTTTTCGAGATGGCGCGGGATACCACGGTGGAGGAGGTGAACGCGCTGTTCAAGGCCGCGTCCGAAGGGCCGATGAAGGGCATATTAGGCTATGAAACACGGCCATTGGTCTCCTCCGATTACACCAACGATCCGCGCAGCAGCATCATCGATGCGCTCTCGACGATGGTGGTGAACGGCACGCAGGTGAAGGTCTATGCGTGGTATGATAACGAATTTGGCTACGCTCACCGCTTGGTTGACGTGGCGCTGATGGTGGGGGCCAAACTGTGACACGTCCCGCCGGATTTGCCGCCTATATCACGGTAACGTCGGCGTACTGGGCCTTCATGCTGACCGATGGCGCGCTGCGGATGCTGGTGCTTTTGCACTTCCACACCTTGGGGTTTTCGCCAGTCCAGCTTGCCTATCTGTTTGTGCTCTATGAGGTTGCGGGGATTGTCACCAATCTTTCAGCGGGGTGGATCGCCGCGCGCTTTGGGCTGACTGTCACCCTTTATGTCGGGTTGGCATTGCAGGTCGTGGCGCTTTTGGCTCTTGCACAGCTTGATCCGGCGTGGAGCATCACCGCCTCTGTGGTGTTTGTCATGGGCGTGCAGGGACTCTCGGGTGTGGCCAAGGACCTTGCAAAGATGAGCTCGAAATCCGCGGTCAAGATCCTTGCGCCTGCGGATAGTGGCGGATTGTTCCGCTGGGTGGCACTGCTGACGGGGTCAAAGAACGCGGTGAAGGGGACGGGGTTTTTGTTGGGAGCCGTGATGCTCGGCATGCTGGGGTTTGTAGCTTCGGTGCTGGTGATGGCAGCTATCTTGTTCGTCATTCTTATCGGCGTGGTAATGTCGATGCCGTCGGGCCTGCCCGTAGGGCGCAAAGGGGTGAAGTTTGCCGAAGTGTTCTCGAAAAACCGCAACATAAACCGCCTCAGCGCCGCGCGGTTGTTCCTGTTTGGGGCGCGCGACGTCTGGTTTGTGGTGGGCATTCCGATCTATTTTTATGCGGTGCTGTCAGACGGTAGCGCCGCAGGCAACCGGGACGCGTTTTTCATGATCGGCAGCTTTATGGCGGTCTGGACGATCCTTTACGGCATCGTTCAAGGCGCGGCGCCGCGTATCCTGCGCGCTGCCGTGCGAGAGGACAGCGCAATCTTGCAACAAGCCCGCATTTGGGCCGCAGCACTGATTGTTGTGCCTGCCGTTTTGGCAATGCTGGTTTGGATGGTGCCTGCGCCGACCCCAGCGCTCACCGCGACAATCGTTGCGGGCTTGTTGCTGTTCGGGGCTATATTCGCGGTCAACTCGTCGCTGCATTCTTACCTGATCCTAAGCTTCTCCAACGCAGAACGGGTTACGATGGATGTAGGGTTCTACTACATGTCCAACGCAGCCGGACGGCTCACGGGCACGCTTTTGTCGGGGGCGACCTATCAATGGGGCGGCCTGCCGCTGTGTCTCGCGACTGCGACTTTTATGCTTGGATTGAGCTGGATCGGCACCGCGCGGCTGAAGCTCGCTTAATCTGTGGCGGGCAATACTCATCGGGCATCGTTCTGGGCCACGCTCATTTCACTGATGCAGTATTCGTGCGCGATAGGTTGGCCAGCAGATCGGCAAATCGGTCGCCCTGAATGGTGATATGTGCCCGCATCGCCGCGTTAGCAGCGGCCTCGTCACCGGATTTGATCGTCTCGACGATGGTCGCGTGTTCGACCAGCGATGTCTTCATCCGGTCGCGGGCGCGCAGCTGCAGGCGTCGATAGGCTTTCAGGCGTTTTTGCAGACGGTCGATTTCCTTTTGGAGGAAAGTATTGCCGCTAATCGTGCGGATCAGATCGTGAAACGCCTCGTTCTCATAATAGTAGCGATCACTGTCGCCGGTCTGGGCTGCCTCGGCGCAGAGCGAGTGGCTAATCTCAAGGGCCTCAATATCGCTGGCCGAAGCACGGCGCGCGGCGTTCGAGGCGCACAGCCCCTCAAGCTCGGCCATAACTTGAAACATTTCGCTCAGAAGCTGCGGGCCGACATCGGCCACAAAAGCCCCGCGACGTGGGAAGTGTTCAAGCAAGCCAGTGGCGGCCAGTTGAAAGATCGCCTGGCGGATCGGGGTGCGCGACACGCCGAATTCCTCGGCCAGTGTCACCTCGTCTACCCGTGCGCCCGGCAAAAGCTGACCTGTCAAAATGCGGTCTTCCAACGCGTCATGCACCGAGAACTTGAGCTTTTTCATGGGTCGCTCCTTGCCGTTATACCGCATGCAATAGAGACAAAGTATTATGGAGCTGTTAAATTGTACACAATAATATTGTAAAAGAGTACAGTGCTGCTAAGCATAGGAGATGCGGTTGCCGGGGGGAGATTCGGGGACCGTCAAAAAAGTTCGTGGAGGAACACCAATGTCATTTTTCAAATCCAGCGTCGCTGGCGCTGTGCTGTTGGGCGCGCTTGCCGCACCTGCAATGGCCGAAACCCTCAAGTTGAGCCACCAGTGGTCCGAAGGCGATGTGCGCCATCAGGTCGCCCAGATGGTTGCCGACGAGGTTGCTGCGGCTGATGTCGATCTGAAGATCCAGATTTTTCCAAACCAGACCCTGTTTAAGGCGCGCGAGCAGTATACGCCGCTGTCGCGTGGCCAGTTGGATATGACCGTGCTGCCGCTGAGCTATGCGGGCGGCCAGCAGCCAGCCTATAACCTGACCCTGATGCCGGGCCTTGTGAAAAACCACGACCACGGTGCGCGTTTGTCGAAATCGCCATTCATGGAAGAGATCGAAACTGTGATGGCCGGTGATGATGTGATCACGCTGGTACACGGCTATCTGGCGGGCGGATTTGGCTCTAACAAAGCATGTATCACGGGCCCTGACGATGTAGCCGGTGTCAGCATTCGTGCGGCGGGCAAGTCATTTGAACAGATGCTTGCAGGTGCCGGAGCCTCGATCTCTTCGATGGCGTCGTCCGAGATTTACACTGCTTTGCAGACCGGCGTTCTGGATGCGGCCAATACCTCGTCCGAGAGCTTTGTCAGCTACCGTCTTTATGAACAGTTGAAGTGTTACACTCCTGCGGGCGATTACGCGCTTTGGTTCATGTATCAGCCAATGATAATGAACAAGACCACCTTTGAAGGTCTGACCGAAGAGCAGCAGGCCGCTCTGATGGCAGCCAGCGAAAAGGCTGAAGCCTTCTATCTCGAAGAAGCCAAAAAAGGCGACCAAGTTGCGGCGAAAGCCTTCTCTGACGCGGGCGTCGAACTGGCCGAGATGTCGGAAGAAGATTTCAACGCATGGCGCGAACTGGCCAAGACAACGTCCTATCCGGCGTTTGTCGAAGAACTGGCCGACGGTCAGAAGCTGCTTGATATGGCGCTTTCGGTCGAGTGATTGCGATAGGCGGGAGGGCAGGGCGAACTTGCCTTCCCGCTTTCTACCCCAGTAAGCAGAACGGAGGCTCACTGACGTGACCCAATTTGCACGGCCCGATGGGCACAAGCCGATGCCAGCGGCGGTCCGGTTGATCGGCTTGATCTCTACCGTTTGTGGCGTCCTCGCCTCCTTTATGATCCTCGCGGCGGTGTTGATCACCTGCCAGATGATTTTTGTCCGTGCGGTGCTGAACCAGTCGACGGTCTGGCAGACCGAAGTGGTGATTTACTTGATGATCGGCGCGACGCTGATCGGCCTGCCTTATGTGCAAAAGCTGCGCGGGCATGTCGGGGTTGATCTGTTGCCGACCCTGCTGCCGATCCGGATGCGGCGCGGGCTGTCAGCGATTACCTTGGCGATCACCGCCGGAATGATTGCGATCATGCTCTTTTACGGCTGGGAAATGTGGCATCTGGCATGGGCGCGGGGCTGGAAGTCCGAAACCGTGATGGCGATCCCGCTGGCGATCCCCTATCTGGCGATCCCTGTCGGATTTGCGCTGTTCTTGCTGCAATTAGCCGGTGACTTCTGGATGGTTATGTCCGGTGCGCCGATTGACGACAAAGGGATGGCCGCGGCCTCCCCAACTCCTTCGCATGAGGACTATTGATGGATCCGCTGGTACTGGGCGGCCTTGTCGCTATCGCAACTGTTCTTGTGTTGTTTTCGGGCGTGCCCGTCGGCGCGGGGCTGCTGATTGTTGCGACCTTCTTTCTCTATGTCTTTGACGGCCCGCGCAGCCTGCAAGCGCTGCCGGAGCTGTTTTACGGCGACCTCAATTCCTTCGCGCTGCTATCAATCCCGATGTTCATCATCATGGGGTCTGCGATATCATCGACGCGCGCGGGGCCAGACCTTTATGAGGCGCTGGAGCGTTGGCTGACCAAGGTGCCTGGTGGATTAGTCGTCTCTAACCTGGGGGCTTGTGCCTTGTTTGCCGCAATGTCGGGCTCATCTCCGGCGACCTGTGCGGCAATCGGCAAGATGGGTATTCCCGAGATGCGCAAGCGCGGCTACCCCGATGAAGTCGCCGCAGGATCAATCGCCGCGGGGGGTACCTTGGGCATCCTGATCCCGCCGTCGGTGACCATGATCGTCTACGGCATTGCGACCGAAACCAGCATCGGGCGTCTGTTCCTTGCCGGCGTTTTGCCGGGTGTGTTGCTGGTTATGCTGTTCATTGCTTGGGCGATTTATGACACGTGGCGGCGCGGTGCGGCGGGTGTGGCGCTGTCGGGCATCAGCTATACTTGGGCGCAACGCTTCGAAGTCCTGCCGCGTGTCATTCCGTTCATCGTGATCATCGCGGGCGTGCTTTATGCGCTCTATGGCG
The DNA here is from genome assembly GCF_900112755.1 of Sulfitobacter brevis. GTDB lineage: Bacteria > Pseudomonadota > Alphaproteobacteria > Rhodobacterales > Rhodobacteraceae > Sulfitobacter > Sulfitobacter brevis. The sequence continues at coordinate 103,871 of NZ_FOMW01000011.1, forward strand.
GTGTCGCCACGCCATCGGAAACGGCGGCTGTTGGTGCGCTTTTGTGCATCGTGGTCGCGGTGGTGGTCTACCGGATGTACCAGCCTACCGCTCTTTGGGCCGTGCTGCGCGACTCCACCCGCGAGTCGGTGATGATCCTCTTTATCATCGGCGCGGCGGGGGTGTTTTCCTTTATGCTCTCCTCGCTTTTCGTCACCCAGTCGATAGCCGAGTGGATTGCCAACCTCGACGTGAATCGTTGGGTTTTAATGGGGATCATCAACCTCTTCCTGCTGGTCGCGGGCTTTTTCCTGCCACCTGTGGCGGTGATCCTGATGTCGGCGCCGATTTTACTACCGATCATCATCACAGCCGGATTTGACCCTTACTGGTTTGCCGTCATCGTGACGATCAACATGGAAATCGGGCTGATCACGCCGCCTGTCGGGCTGAACCTTTACGTGATCAACGGCATCGCGCCGGATATCTCGCTGAAGAAAATCCTCGTAGGCTCCATGCCTTTTGTGGGCTGTATGATCCTTGCCATCGTGATCCTGTCGGCCTTCCCCGGCATTGTGACATGGCTGCCTGACGTGGTCATGGGCCCCGAGCTTTAGGATGGATACGGCGATGAACAGGGCAAGTGGCATACTGAACGATCTGATCGGGCGGGTCGCGGACACCGGACGCGGCTTGATGAAATCAGCGCCGCAAGACGATATCTTTGACATCTGCGAGGCTTTGCTGAGCGGCAAGGGCGAGGCGACGGGGCTGGCACAAGCGCGGGTGATCTTTGATCGCTACGCCGCACTGTCTGCCGAGAAAAAGCAGGTGTTTTTTGCCACGCTGCGTGATCGTTTCGGGGTCGACCGCGCCAAGACCGAAGCGGCTTATAACGCGCAGGAGCTGTCCTTGCGGGCGCTACATGCAGCATCCGAGCCACGCTCGCAGGAGCTGATCCGGCGGCTGAACCGCGCGCCGGGTGGCACCTTAAAGCTGGTGGCGATGCGGCAGGATTTGCTGGCGTTCATGGACAAGGACGCGTCGTTGAAGCCGCTGGATGACGATTTTCGTCATCTGTTCAGCTCGTGGTTCAACCGTGGTTTTCTGGAGCTGCGCAGCATTGACTGGAACACATCGGCCGCCGTTCTGGAAAAGATCATCCGCTATGAAGCGGTGCATGAAATCAGCGGCTGGAGCGACCTGCGTCGCCGTGTGGCCGCGCCCGACAGACGGCTCTATGCCTTTTTCCATCCCGCACTGCTGGATGATCCGCTGATCTTTGTCGAGGTCGCGCTGACCCCGTCGATCCCCGGAAACATTGACGATATCCTCGCCTCCGAGCGCAAGATGCTGACGCCGGATCAGGCTCTAACTGCGGTATTTTACTCGATCTCCAACTGTCAGGACGGGCTGCGCGGGATTTCCTTTGGCAACTTCTTGATCAAACAGGTGGTCGAAGAATTACGCCGTGACTTTGGCAAGCTCACAACTTTTGTGACGCTGTCGCCTGTTCCGGGTCTGCGTAAATGGGCGCTGGCGCAGGTTGCTGACAAAGCGCTGCCAGAGCGGCTGGCCAAAATCGTCGAACAAGCCGAAGCAGGCAATACGACCGCCGATCTGGCCGAATTGACGGCGCATTATATGCTCGTCGCCCGCTCCGCGCGGGGCGGGGCCACCGATCCTGTCGCGCGGTTCCACCTTGGCAACGGCGCGCGGTTGGAGCGTATTCACCCTAACGCTGACAAAAGCGAACGCGGTCAGGCCGCATCATGGGGCGTGATGGTTAATTATCTCTACGATTTGGCGACGATCGAGCGTAATCACGAGGCCTATTCGACGGCTGATGACATCATCGCCTCCACCCAAGTGCGACGGTTGCTAAAGACCCGCTGAGAAGGACAACATATGTACGATGGTAACCACCTTGCGCAGACCCTGCGCCTTGCCTCGGTCGGGCGTGAGTCCACCGCGTTTTCTACCGATCCCGCAACGGGGGAGGTCACGAGCTATGGCACGCTGTGGCAAAATGCCGAGCGGGTGGCTGCGGCGCTGATCGGACTTGGCGTTGAACCCGGGGACCGCGTGGCTTTGCAGGCGGAAAAATCGCTTGGCGTGTTGGAGCTTTACCTCGGCACCATGCTCGCAGGCGCGATCCATCTGCCGCTAAATACTGCTTATACCGCTGCTGAAGTGGGCTATTTCCTCTCGGATGCCAGCCCGCGGATTTTTGTCTGTGATCCGGCGCGGCAGGAAGAACTGGCCGAGGTGGTTAAGGCCGCCAATGTGCAAACTGTGTTGACCCTTGATGCGAATGGCAACGGCTCCCTGCGCGACAAGGCCAGCGATGCTGGGCCGATCCTCAGTGCCGTGGCGCGCGGTGCCGATGATCTGGCGGCGTTTTTGTATACCTCGGGCACCACGGGCCGTTCCAAAGGCGCGATGCTGACCCATGGCAACCTCGCCTCCAACGCTGATACCCTGCGCGATCTGTGGCAGTTCACCAAAGACGATGTGCTGATCCACGCGCTGCCGCTGTTCCATACACACGGGCTGTTTGTGGCGATCAATGTGACGATGGTTGCAGGGGGCGCGATCCGCCTGCACCGCGCCTTTAACCCCGATGCGATCCTGGCTGATTTCGACTGTGGGACTGCGCTGATGGGGGTACCGACCTTCTACACCCGTCTTCTGGGGCACAAGGGCTTGAGCAAAGAGTCTGTGGGTAAAATGCGGCTCTTCATCTCCGGCTCGGCACCGATGCTGACCGAGACGCATCACGACTGGCAAGCCCGCACCTGCCATACAGTGCTGGAACGGTACGGGATGACCGAGACCTGCATGAACACCTCCAATCCTTACGATGGCACGCGCAAGGCTGGCACGGTCGGGCTGCCGCTTGACGGGGTCGAAATGCGTATTGCCACACCCGAGGGCGTGGTTTTGCCGCAGGGCGAGATCGGCGGGATCGAAGTGCGCGGAGAGAATGTGTTCAAAGGCTATTGGAACATGCCTGAAAAGACCGCCGAGGAGCTGCGCCCGGATGGGTGGTTTATCACCGGTGATATCGGGCAGATTGATGAGGATGGTTATCTAACCATCGTCGGCCGATCCAAGGATCTGATCATTTCGGGCGGGTATAACATCTATCCCAAAGAGATCGAGAGCATCATTGATCAAGTCGCGGGCGTTGTTGAAAGCGCGGCTTATGGCATCCCCCATGCCGATTTCGGCGAGAGTGTCGCGGTCGCAGTCGTGCGCGAGACGGGCAGCACGCTCACCGATGAGGATATTCTGGAAGCGATTTCGGGCGATCTTGCCCGGTTCAAGCTGCCAAGAAAGATATTTTTTCTGGACGAATTGCCACGCAACACGATGGGCAAGGTGCAGAAAAATGTTTTGCGGAGTACCGGTGGTGCCCCGTCGCAGTGATCTCGCGATTGTTTTCGCGAGGTGTGTGATGAGTGCGATGTTAACGAGTATGCGCAAGCTGAAGGCTATCGGCAAAGCGCCCAACTGACTGGCAGGGCTTCGTGCCCTGCCAGTTTTTTAAAGCAGGTCGCGCGGGGTGTTGCCTGCGAAGAATGCATCGAGATTATCAAGCGCGCGAAAGCCCATCGCGTCGCGGGTTTGCCGCGTGGCGCTGCCGATATGGGGCAACATAAAGATGTTGTCATATTGCGCGAAGGCCGGATTGCCGCCCGGTTCGGTTTTGAAACAATCCAACCCAGCCGCTGCGACCTGACCACTTTCCAGCGCCGCGATCAGCGCGTCTTCGTCGATCAGCGCACCGCGTGCAGTGTTCACAATGACGGCCCCACGGGGCATCAGCGCAAACCGCCCGGCGTTCATCAGATTGGTGGTTTCCGGGGTGGCGGGGCAGTGGAGCGAGAGGAAGTCGGCGACGCCGAGCAGGCTCTCGACACTGGCATGGTAGGTCGCGCCGTGGGCCTGATCCTCGGGCAGGGGGGTGCGGTTGTAATAATGCACCTCCATGCCGAAACCACGGGCCTTGGTGGCGAAAGCGCGGCCAACGCGGCCCATGCCGATGATCCCCAGACGCGCGCCGGTCACCTGCTTGCCGACCATGAAGGCGGGCGACCAACTGTCCCACGCGCCGGTGCGCACGATCTTGTCGCCCGCGACCGCATGGCGGGCTGCACCTAGCATCAGCAGCATTGCAAGCTCGGCGGTGGCGTCCGACAGCACATCGGGGGTGTTGGTCACGGCAATACCGCGCGCTTTGAGGGCGGGCAGATCGCAATGATCGACACCGACTGAATGGTTGGCGACAATCTTCAGCCGGCCTGAGAATTGCCGCACCACATCGGGGCTGAAATGCTCGGAGTGGCAGGGGATGATCGCATCATACTCGGCACTGGCGGCGATAAGATGCGCCGCAGTGCCGGGGTGATCCTCGTGGTTGATCACGACATCATAATCGCGCGCTGCACGTTCCAGCGTGGCGTCAGACAGTCGGCGGGTGATCCAAAGACGTGGTTTGCTCATTTCTTGCGGACACATTCGTCCCAGAAATCATAAGCCGCCATGCCGCAGACAATGATGGCGATGATCATGAAGGGCGCGCCGCCTTTAAAGCCGGCAAAGCCGCTCGAAATACTCTGCGACAGGCCGCCGATGAAGATGATCAGAAGTGCGGTGCCGATCAGGCCGACAATCAATTTTACGCCGTATGACATAGGGCAGTCCTTTCGGTTTACGCGGCCGCCTCGGCCAGATGGGTTTGCAGCCAGTGCGCGGTACGCAACAGGCGGTCGTCTTTCTCTCGCGGGCCGATGACCTGAACGCCGATGGGCAGGCCGGTTTCACCGACCAACAGAGGTAGCGTCACGCAGGGCAGGCCCGCCAAAGTCCAAAGTGTGCAAAAGATCGGATCGCCGGTACCGCCGGCATCAAAGCGCGGTGCTTCGCCCGCTGCCGCTGGCGCGACGATTGCATCGTATTCGGTAAAGAAGTCATGGAAAAAGGCTTCGGCCGAGGTTTTCACTGCCAGCGCGTCCTTATACTCGGCCAGCGTGATCTGGCGAGCGCGGGTAATGACGGCTTTTAGTGTGTCGCTGATGTCGTCCCAGCGGGTTTCGAAAACTTCGGCCTGTTGTTTGCATATTTCATACTCGTGGATGCGGGCTTGGACCGCCACGAGATTTGAAAGGCTGTCTGCAGGTTCCATCCGCGTGATCCTTGGGCCGAGAATGTCGAGCACGGTATCCATGCCTTCGCGCGCCGCCTCTGACAAACGATCATTGAACGGCAGATCGAACCAAACCAATGCGGGCGGGACGGGAGCGGTTTGTGCAGCACCCTGCGCCATTGCGGGGCGGGGGCGGGCAAAGCTGGTGATGTCGCGCCCGTCGTAGCCCGCGATGGCATCGGTAAGCAGCGCCACATCCAGCAGCGTCCGGCCAAAGCAGCCGACCTGATCAAGCGATTTCGAGGTTTGCAGCAGACCCGTGCGAGAGATCACACCACGCGTCGGTTTGAAGCCAAAGGTGCCACAAAACGACGCTGGGCGGATGACCGACCCGTTGGTCTGTGTGCCAATGGCGAGCGGGACATGGTGCGCTGCAACTGCCGCAGCCGAACCGCTGGAAGAGCCGCCGGGGCTGTGCTCGGGATTGTGGGGATTGCGCGTCTCGTTTGGATGCACAAAGGCAAGCTCGGTCGTGACGGTTTTGCCCATGATCACCGCACCGGCGTCGCGAAGCAGTTCCACCAAGCGGGCATCCTGACTGGTCTGGCGGTCTGCAAAGATCGCGGTGCCGCAGGCGGTAGGCATATCGGCGGTGTCGATGATGTCTTTTAATCCGACGGGGATGCCGTGCAGCGGGCCTGTTGCCAGTCCCGCCTTGCGAATGCGGTCACACTCAGATGCCTGAGCCAGCGCGGCGTCGGGGTCGAGATAGGCCCAAGCCCCAATCGCCTCATCGGTCGCGGTGATCTGGGCGAGACAGGATTTTACGAGCGCGACCGAGGTCAGCTTGCCTGCGTTAAGCAGAGCCAAAGCTTCGGTCGCGCTTAGTTTGTAGGCGTCGTTCATCATGGAATGTAGGTCCCGAAGAGGTAGTCAGGGAACCACAGCGCGATGCCGGGGAAGGCATACATCAGCATCATCGTCAGGATCACGATGCCCAGATAGGGCATGATGCCTCGGAAAATCTCCATCAGCTCGATCTGGTTTTTAAGCACGCCTTTTAGGTAGTAGGCCGACATCGCCATGGGCGGGGTCAGGAAGGAGGTTTGCAGGTTAAGCGCGATCAGCATCGCAAAGAAGTAGGGGTTCACACCAAAGACTTCGAGCAGGGGCAGGAAGATCGGCACGAAAATGATCAGGATTTCCGACCATTCCAGCGGCCAGCCCAGCAAGAAGATGATGACCTGCGCGAGGATCAGGAATTCCCACGGCTCAAGGTCCATGCCGCCGACCCATTGCGCGATCAGATCGTGGCCGCCGAGGTAGGAAAACACCGAGGCAAAGGTCCAAGACCCGACGAAGAGCCAGCACACCATTGCCGTGGCCTTGGCAGTGAGGAACACGCTTTCCTTGAGTTTGGTCCATGTCATCGAGCGGTAGAGCACCGCTAGGACCATGCCGCCAAGGGCGCCCATTGCCGCCGCTTCCGCAGGGGTCGCAAGGCCGCCGAGGATAGAGCCAAGCACCAGCGCGATCAGCACGGTCAGAGGCACAAAGCTCAGCAGCAGGTCTTTGTAGATTTCCTTTGGTGGCGGGACGTCCTCCATCGTGGGCTTGGGCGCCAGTTCGGGGTTCATCCAGACCCGCAGGATGACATAGACGATATAGAGACCAGCCAGCAGCAGGCCCGGAAACACCGCCGCCGCATAGAGCCGCAAGGGCGAAAGGTCAGCGATGGCCGCGTAGACGATCAGCATGATCGAAGGCGGGATCAGGATGCCCAAGGTGCCGCCCGCGCAGATAACGCCTGCGGCAAAGCTCTTGTTATAGTTCGCATTGGCCATCGCCGGAAAGGCGAGCAGGCCCATCAGCGTCACAACCGCGCCGACGATACCCGAAGCGGTCGAGAACACGGCGCAGGTCAGCAATGCGGCAATGGCAAGGCTTCCCGGCAGGTTACGCGCCGCCATGTAGAGCGAGAAGAACAGCTTGTCGACAATATTGGCGCGCTCAACCACATAGCCCATGAACAGAAACAGCGGGATCGCGACAAGGGTCGGGTTCTCCATCACCGAATAGGTGTTCTGGTTCACCAAGTAGAAGATATTGTTGTTGAATATGTCCGAGAAGGTCTCGATCGAGCCGCCTTGGTGGTAGGCGTAGTAGCCAAATCCTACGCCCATCGCGAGCAGGGTGAAGGCAATCGGGAAGCCGAGCAAAACAAAAATAATAAACAGCCCAAGCATCATCAGGGCGACTTCGGGATTTGACATCTCTATTTAACTTTCTTGAACACTGTACGGATTATTTTCGGGCCGGAGCGACAGCATGTATCGCTTCGAGGTCCGCGTCGGTCAGCAGGTCTTCGGTTTCTTTCACATCGGCCAGCCGTTCGGGCCAGACGCCTGTGCGAAAGGCGATGATGCAGCGACCAAGTTCGGCGATGCCCTGAATAACCAGCAATACGCCCGATAGCGGGATCAGCGATTTAAAAAAGTAAATCTGGATGCTGGCAGGGCTGTTAAAGCTGACCTCTTTATAGCGCCAGCTGTCCGAGGCGATCTCGTAGCCGTACCAGACCAAAGCGATGATACCGGGGAAGAAGAACAGGAAGTAGAGCACGAAATCCAGACTGGCCTGCACCCTGACCGGAAACAGCCGATACAGCACGTCAGCGCGGACATGTGTATCTTGCGCCAAGGCATAGGCGCCGCACATCAAAAACAGCGCACCATACATCTGGATCATCATGTCAAAAGCCCAGACCGTGGGCGCGTTCAACACGTAACGGACAAAAACCTCGTAGGACACCGACAGCGTCAGGATCAAAATGCACCATCCAAAAGCGCGCCCGACCCATAGGCTCAGGCCCTCAATGGCATATACCAGTCTCATCTGTCCGTTGCTCCCTTAACAGATCGTATCGTTTATTGCGCTTTTCCAAGCGAAGGATGCCCGAAGGCTTGCTGGCCTCCGGACATCCCTGTTTGTGATGCTTGGATCAGCTGAAGTAGTGATCGTAAGCCAGCTGGTAGTTCGGCTGGTTCAGGTTGAGATACCCCATCACTTCTTTGGCGTATTTCTTCTGTGATTCCATCACCTTGGCAAAGAACGGGTCTTCTTCGGCGATGCGGTTTGCGACCTTGTCCCATGCTTCAAGCTGGGCCTGCATAACGGATTCCGGTGTGCGGTAAACGTTCACACCATCGGCCTCTTGCAGTTTGATCAGGTCATCGGAGTAGCGCTTGGTGTTGCCCCAGTAGAAACCGGAGTTTTCAGCCATCGAGGCGTTCTTGATGATCGCCTTATGCGCGTCGGACAGCGCGTTCCACTTGTCCTTGTTGATGGTGACCTCAAAGCATTCCTGTGACTGGTGGTAGGAGGCAAGCATGTAGTGTTTGGACACGTCCTGCATACCAAAGTCACGGTCAGAGGTCGGGTTGTTGAACTCGGCTGCGTCGATCAGGCCGGACTTCATCGCGGGCTGGATTTCGCCGCCCGGAAGCTGGACCACGGACATGCCCATTTCAAGCATAACGTCAGCGGCCAGACCAACGGTCCGGTACTTCAGGCCCTGCATCTGTGACGCATCAGTGATCTGCTGCTGGAACCAGCCAAGCGGCTGTGCGGGCATTGGCGAGTTAAAGAACGACACTACGTTGAGGCGCAGTTCGCCCATCAGCTCATCAAAGAGCTCCTGACCGCCGCCTGCATGAATCCAGCCCAGCATTTCCTGGCTCGACCAGCCAAAGCAGGGGCCTGTGCCGAATAGCGAGGCGGATTTGGATTTGCCGTACCAGTAGGCCGACACATAGTGCGCCGCGTCCAGAACGCCGCGGTGGACCGCATCCTGCATCTGGCTGGTTTTAACGACCGCATCGACCGAGAGAACCTCGATCGTCAGTGACCCGCCGGACATCTCGTTGACGCGTGCTGCGAAGGACTGCGCATTTTCAAGGAAAATGCCGCCGCCCCATGCCGCTTGCATCTTGAGCGTGACACCGTGGCTTTCAGCAAGCGCGGGTGTGGCCAGAACTGCGGCACCGGCAACGGCCGAACCGCGCAGGAATTTTCTGCGATTAAGTGAAGCTTTCATAGTTCCTCCCAAGGATTTCAACGCTGATGTCGCCTCAAGAGCGGCATGCGTATGAGTTTTTTGGGCTTGGGGTGTAATGCTTTGCCCTCTCGGCACAGAGCTCCTCCTCCCTGTGCCGAGAGGGCAAAGCCCCTCGCCTTGCACCACTGTTAGGGGTGCGTGCGTTTCAAACAAGCGGTTCTTTTGAGGCGGCGGGTTCAGAGAGCGCCTTTGGCACCCTGCGATGCGAAGAAGCGCTGTGTCTGCAGGCTGATTCAAGGGCCTGTGCCCGCGCTCAGCCGCCGCGCCTAAAGGGCTGTTATGACTTGAACAATCTTTGACGGCCGCGGTGTGCTGTATTGATACAATCGGTCCGCGCGGGCGTTTTCAAGCGGTCCAGTCGTGCGGATTCTGCTGGTAAAAAAAAATTACCAAAGCAAACCCGCCAAAGGTGATGTATACAATCACAAGAGGACTACGGCAAAAAATTACAGTTTCAGGGCCGAATCACTTTCGAAAGTTTCAAGCCTGTATACAATTCTGAAAGTAAGTTGCTTTCTCGTTGAGGTTGCACGCACTGGAAACCGCCATGAACATCCGAAACCTCAGCCAATTGGACCGTGCCCTGCTGGGTTTACGCTCCCTTGTGCTGAGCGGGGACATTGCCGGGGGGCAGCGTTTGTCCGAGGTGGCCGTGGCAAAGCAGCTGGGCATCTCACGGACGCCGCTGCGCCAAGCGATGGACAGGCTGGTGGCGGAAGGACTTTTGGAGCGGATAGAGACGGGGGGATGCCGCGTCGCGACCTTCAGCAAAAAGGACGTGGCCGATGCGATCGAGATGCGCGGCGTGGTCGAAGGCACCGCTGCACGCATGGCCGCCGAGCGCGGCGTTGCTGCTGATCTGCTGGCGCAAGCACGCGACACGTTAAACAAGATTGATAAGGCACTGACCCGCAAGAAGGGATTGGACTTCGATCAATACGTGATCCAGAACGCGCGCTTTCATGAGTTATTGGCCCGCTTTCCCGGCAGCCCAATCGTGCAGCGCGAGATTGAACGGATGAGCCTGCTGCCGCTCGCCTCGCCTTCCGCCTTCCTGAGCGATCAGGCGATGATCCCCGATTTTCAGGCTTCGCTGGTCTATGCCCAACGCCAGCACCGCGCTATTCTGGATGCGATCATCGCCCGCGAAGGGGCGCGTGCCGAGGCGCTGACCCGTGAGCACGCCCGCCTTGCCTTGATCAATTTCAACTATCTCAACGAAATACGCCCGACGCTGCTCAGCAAGGTTCCGGGCCTTGCCTTGGTCGCGACAGAATGAAGGTAGGGTCTATGCTATGAGCACTGTTCCGGTCGATGCCGAGATTACTATCGCTGACCTCGAGCGCGACCCCTACCCGATTTATAAGCGGCTGCGGGCCCAACATCCGGTGATGATGGTGAAGTCGGTCGGCCGTATACTGCTGACCAAGGCCGAGGATACGAAATGGGTGAAGGACAACCCCGAGATCTTTAGCTCCGACGACCCCAATACACCGATGCGGCGGGCGTTTCAGGCCCACACCCTGATGCGCAAGGACGGGGCCGAACATATGCGCGAGCGGATGGCGATGGCCCCCGCCTTCAGCGCCAAGAACATCGCTCACCACTGGATGCCGATCTATGAAAAGATCGCGGATGGTCTGCTTGATGAATTGCCCGTCGGAGAGACGGTTGATCTGTTTCCCACCCTAGCGGGGCCCTTCGCGGCGCGCTGTCTGGCGCAACTGCTTGGCCTGCCGGATGCCAGCGACGCGGATATGCAGCGTTGGTCACAGACCCTGATCGATGGTGCGGGGAATTTTGGCTGGGCTCCAGCGCCGTTCGAAGCCAGCGACCGCGCCAATGCCGAAATGGATGCCTATATGGATCGGGTCAGCCCCCTACATCTGGCCGGGCCTAACCCTAGTGCATTGAGCGCGATGGTCGCCACCGCCGACCCGATCGAGCAAAGCCAGATCCGTGCCAATATCAAGATCGCAATTGGTGGCGGTTTGAACGAGCCCCGCGATGCGTTGCTAAGCATCCTGTACGGCGTACTAACCAACCCCGATCAACGCGCCTACCTGTTGAAAGAAGGCGCTTGGGGCGATGCCTTTGATGAGGGTGTGCGCTGGGTCGCGCCCATTCAGGTCAGCTCACGGCTGGTGACCGAGGACACCGAAATTCGCGGCTTGCCGATTGCCAAGGGCGAGACGGTGATGACGGTTCAGGCCTCGGCCAATCACGACGAGGATATCTGGCCTGACGGTCACCTCTATGACGCGACCCGCGCCAAGCGCCCGCATCAGGCATTTGGCAACGGCCCACATTTTTGTCAGGGCAAACACATTGCGCGCCGCATGCTCGCCGATATCTTGTTGCCGCGGCTGTTCGAGCGCTTTCCCGCTATGCAACTGCATGACCCCGCCGCCGTGCGCTTTCACGGGTTCGGGTTTCGCGGCGCGTTGAATTTTCCGGTAACACTAAAATAGCGCGATAATAATCTGGGAGGATTAAAATGATCGGACATCTGAAGAAAACGGCGCTGGCGACAGCGCTTGTGACGCTCTCTACCGCAGGGGCTTGGGCGCAAGAGGTGACGTTGAACCTGCACCAATTGCTGCCGATGCAGGCGACGATCCCCGCCAAGGCGATCACCCCATGGATCGAAAAGGTCGAGGCGGAATCCGGTGGCCGGATCAAGATCGAGCATTTTCCCACGATGCAGTTGGGCGGCTCACCGCCCGAGCTTTATGACCAGGCCGCTGACGGGGTGGCCGATATCATATGGACGGTGATCGGCTATACCCCCGGTCGTTTCCCGAAAACCGAAGCCTTTGAGTTGCCCTTTATGGTCGGCGGCAGCGCGGGGTCGTCCAAGGCGTTTCACGAATACGTTCTGGCCAATGGCATGGACGAGTTCAGCGACACGCATCCCATCGTGTTGCACACGCACGGGTCGGGCTGGATTCACAGCAACAAGAATGTCACCACGCTTGACGATGTTGCAGGCCAGAAGCTGCGCGGGCCAACCCGCGTGACGGCGCAACTGCTCGACAAGCTTGGCGCGACGCCCGTGGGCATGCCGGTGCCTGCCGTTCCCGAAGCGGTTTCCAAAGGTGCCATCGACGGGGCGATTATCCCGTGGGAGGTCACTTTACCGCTCAAGATGAGCGAGCTGACCAAGCACCATTCGGGCTTTGCCACCAAGCCGGGGCTTTATACCGCGACCTTCGTGATGACGATGAACAAGGACAGCTATGCCGCTTTGCCCGATGACCTGAAAGCAGTGATCGACGCGAACTCCGGCCCCGAGGTTTCGGCACTGTTTGGCGCGGCAATGGATGCAGCCGATGTGGTCGGTCGCAAGGTCGCGACAGACGCTGGCAATACCATCACCGAGTTGGACAGCGAGAAAGACCGCTGGATCGAGGTCGGCGCGCAGGTGACCAATGACTGGATTGCCGAGATGGATGGCAAGGGTCTGGACGGTGCCGCGTTAGTGCAAAGCGCCAAGGACTTCATCGCGGCCAACGCAGACTGAGTACTTAAAGAAATGGCCGGACTGCTTTCACAGCGTCCGGCCATTTTTGCCACTGCGGGTTAGTCCCTGATCGTCACGCGGTATCCGGCGCGGGGGAAGTGCACGCAAATCCGGCCGATATCCGGCTCTTGGCGCATCACCGCGATTGTGTCGCTGTCGGCGATTACGACCTCGCCCTCGACTGGCTGTTCGCCGCCATCAAGATCGGGGGCGACTGTCACCAGCATGCCCGGTTTCAAACCCTGAGCCTCAAAAGGGTCGGTCGCCTGTTCAGTCACCGGATTACATTCTGCGGCTCGCGCGATGGCTGCCTCGGGCGACATCCCAGTCATGCTGCCGTGGCCAATGTCGCGGACGTTTGCCTCCCACCGCTCCAGATGGGTGAACTCGGACAGAAAGGCTGGCCCGCGATCCCAGCGGCCGCGCAGAAACCAGATCGCATGATAAATCTGCGCATCAATTGCGGCGGCGCTGTCGCCCAGCAGAAAGGCGCGGCCATCCGAGAGCTGCGTATTGGCCCACTGCAACGGCGCGCGAAATTGCGCAGCGAGGTGGGGTAGGTCGGCATTGGCCGCCTTGAGGCCCGCAGCCCAATCGGGGCCGAAATAAAGCCGCCCGCGATCTTCGGCAAAATCCTTCGGCAGCCCGTCGCCGGCAGAGCCGAGCACCACCTTCACGGCCAGATCGAACATTGCGCCGTCGGTCCAGCGGCTCAGGCACCACATCAGCCCTGTGTCGGCGCTTGGGAAAAAGGTCGGTGAGGGGTGGCGCCGTTCCAGCTCGCGCAGGATGCATTGGGTATCGCAGTAGATGTCCGCACCGATTTGCATGACGGGCGTGCGCCGGTAACCGCCCGTTAGTTTTGTCAGCATCGGTTTTGGTGCAAGGCGCGGGATCTCGACCGAGCGCCACGACAGACCCTTGATGCCGAACGCCACCCGCGCTTTTTCGGCGACGGGGGACTGGGGGTAGTTGTGAAGAATGATTTCCGAAGCAGTGTCAGGCATGAAGCGGGCTTTCAATCTGGAGCAGTTGGCAGGACTGTTGCATTAATTTTACGCAGGCGCAGCCTTTGATCGCGTCAAGATCGGTTCAGCGCATGGCGGCGGACATATCGGTCCGTGTGATAGTCTTTGACTCTCGCGACAGACGGTGCTGATCTTGCACAAAAAACAAATCTGCCCGCGTGTCACGTTGCTGTCACATGGGATCAATACGGACTGGGGAGACCGACACGGCCCTGCCGGTGTCGGCATAATTGGAGTTACGAGACCATGAAAATCATTCTATCCACCGTCGCCGTTCTGGCGCTTGGCACCGCCGCGCAGGCCGAAACACTGCGCCTTTTGACATGGGGCGGATACGCGCCCGACGATGTGATCGCGAAGTTCGAGGCCGAAACCGGCCACACTGTCGAGGTCACCAAATCCAACAACGAAGAGATGATCGCCAAGCTGCGCGCGACGAATGGCGGCGGGTTTGACCTCGCCCAGCCAAGCCAGGACCGGATCGCCGGACCGCAGGCCGAATTTGGCATCTATAAGCCGCTGGATATGGCGAAGATCGATACCGCGCTGTTCATCCCCTCGATGCTTTCGGCCACCGAAGGCAATACGACCGTTGATGGCGCGGTTTATGCCGTGCCGCACATCTGGGGCACCTCCGGTCTGGTCGTGAACACCGCTATGGCAGGCAGCGTGAAGGACTACACCGACCTTTGTAATGCCGATGTTGCGGGCAAAGTGTCTTACCGCCTCAAGCGTCCGACGCTGATCGGGTTCGCCTATGCGATGGGTCTTGATCCCTTCGCGGCATACGGCGACGAAGCCGCCTATAAAGACATTATTGATCAGGTCGAAGCCAAGCTGGTCGAGTGTAAGGCGGGAGTCAAAACCTATTGGGACGGCGGCGACGAGCTGAAGAACCTGATGCGTTCGGGTGAGGTTGTGGCCTCGATGGCGTGGGACACGGGCGGCTGGCAGCTGAACGACGACAACAAGGACATCACCTTTGTTGCCCCTGCCTCCGGTGCGCTGGGATGGATCGATACCTTCGCGCTGCCTGCACGGGGCCGTGCCGATGAGGCCGCCTATGCGTGGATCAACTTTGTCATGCAGCCCGAGATTGCCGCGATGATCACGGCTTCGGCGGGCAACTTTACCGCCTCACAGGGTGGTGATGCCGATGTTGATGAGGCGCTGAAGGCCAAGTATCAGGCCAGCTTCCCACAGGCCGCCATCGACAACATCAAATGGTATCCCTCTGTGCCTGCGGGTCTGGAAGCCTTGGAAGGTGCGGCACTGGACCGGATCAACGCCGCCAAGTAAGCAGACACGACAAGACGATAGAGAAGCGCGGATATCTGCGCTTCTCTTCTTTATGAAGGCCAATTGATGACCAGTACCCCCGACCTCGAAGCCCGCGAAATCTCCAAGTCATTTGATGACTTCAAGGCGGTGAAGGACATCAGCTTTACCGTGCCGCAGGGCACGTTCTTTTCCATTCTCGGGCCGTCGGGCTGTGGCAAGACCACACTGTTGCGGATGATCGCGGGGTTCCAGAAACCGACGAGCGGTGATCTGTTGATCAAAGGCCGTTCGGTGCTGGATGTGCCGCCGAACAAGCGGCAGGTCTCGATGGTGTTTCAACATCTAGCTTTGTTTCCAATGATGAATATTGGCGCCAATGTGGGCTTTAGCCTGCGCCAGCGCGGGGTCAACAAGTCTGATATCAAGCAACAGGTCGAGCACGTGTTGGAGCGGGTCGGCCTAGGCGGCGTGGCAGATCGCAGCGTCAGTTCGCTTTCGGGCGGGCAAAAGCAGCGCGTTGCGATTGCGCGGTGTATGGTGCTTGAGCCGGATGTGTTGCTGCTCGATGAGCCGCTCGGCGCACTGGATCTCAAGCTGCGCGAGCATATGAAAATCGAACTCAAGCAGTTGCAGGCCGAGTTCAATACCACCTTTGTGTATATCACCCACGACCAGTCCGAAGCGCTGGTAATGTCGGACCAGATCGCGGTGATGAACCATGGTGTTTTCGAACAGGTTGGCACTCCTAAGGAGTTATACTACGCGCCGCAAACCGCCTTTGTCGCGGGGTTTGTCGGCGAGGCGAACAAGTTCGTGGCCACAGTTGAAAGCATCGCGGGCAACGCGGTGACATTGCGCACCCAAGGCGGACGCAGCCTGCAGGGAGTTGCTGCGGGGGCAGGGCTGGCCAAGGGCACCAAAGCCCATGTTTTTGTGCGCCCCGAAGCGGTCCGCCTGTCGCGCTCCGCACCGCAAAGTGCCGGGAATGGCGGCGAGGGGATTGTGCAGAACGTGCTGTTCAACGGGGCCAACTCGCAAGTGATGTTGCTGGATCAACTCTCCGGCGCCGAGATCAATGTGGCCCTGCCGCAAACCGGAGAGTACCGCGATCTGGTAAAGGGGGGGGCGGTGCACTTCTGGTGGGAGACTGAACAAACGCGGGTTTATGCCCGTGACTGATCGCTCGAAACTCACCTTCTATCTGCTGCTGGCACCGCTGCTGTTGTGGCTCGTGACGTTGATCATCCTGCCGCATGTAGGCATGTTTATCGTGTCGTTGCGCGAAAAAGTCGGCGTGCGGGAGTATGAGACAAGCTTTGCCAATTACGCGGTGTTTTTCAACGAGCCGCTGTACTGGAACACCTTTGCGCGCACGGCCTATATGTCGATTGCCTCAACGGTTTTGACCCTGCTGATCGGTTTTCCGATCTCATATTACATCGCCAAGCTGACACGCGGGCGCACCAAAACTACCCTGTTTTTGATGTGTCTGATTCCATTTTGGGTCAGCGAACTGGTGCGGACGTTCGGCTGGATGATCCTGCTGCGTGAGACGGGGGTGTTTTCGGGCGTGCTGCAATATGTCGGACTGGCCGATGCGCCGGTCGAAATGCTGTATAACGACGCCGCGATCATGGTCGGGCTAGTTTATACGTCGATGCTGTTCATGGTGGTGCCGCTGGTCACGACGCTGGACAGCCTTGATGATAGCTTGATTGAAGCGGGCTATGATCTGGGCGCAAGCGGCTTCGCGATCCTGCGCGAGATCGTCATTCCCCATGCCATGCCCGGTATCGTGTCGGGCTGTATCGTGGTGTTCATGCTCAGCCTTGGCAACTACCTCACGCCGATCTTGCTGGGCGGCAAAGACAGCCTGTGGTTCACCGGGCTGATCTACAGCCAGTTCATCACGCGGTTTAACTGGGAGCTGGGCTCGGCCTTCGGGTTCTTGCTGCTCGGCCTATCCTCGCTGATCGTCTTTGTCGGGCTCAAACTATCGCGGCAATCGCTGGGTAAAACGATGGCGCAGACATGATAACCGGTATCCCCCAAAGCGGCGCGTTTAGATGGACTTACCGCGCCTATGTGGCGCTGTTTTTCATTTTTCTGGCGCTGCCGCTCGTCACTGTTTGTGTGTTCGCCTTTAACGATTCCGTGTTCCCGTCGCTGCCGTGGAACGGCTTCACTTGGGCGTGGTTTTTCGGCGACACCGCTCCGCATATTGGCGTGTTTCATGAACGACCGATCCTGCGATCCATCGTGACTTCGGGGGTCGTGGCCTTTTGGGTGGCGCTGCTGGCAGTGGCAGTGGGCACCTGCAACGCCTTTCTGTTCGTGCGCTACGATTTTCGCGGCAAAAGCGTCCTTTATATCCTGATGCTGTTACCACTGATCATCCCCGGAATCATCTTGGGGATCTCGATTCTCGTGTTTTCCTCCTCGGTGGCGAACACGCTGGAGGATGCGACGGGCCTGTGGTTTGACGGGCTGCGCCCCGGTTTGATCTTGGTCGTGTTGGGGCAGTTTTCCTTCATCACCACCTTTGCCACGCTGGTCATTTCTGCGCGTCTGCAGAAGTTCGACTTCAGCTTGGAGGAAGCGGCGCTGAACCTTGGTGCGACGCGGTGGGGGGCGGTGCGCGCCGTAACGCTGCCGTTTCTGTATCCTGCGATGGGGGCGGCGGGGGTCGTGGCTGTGTTGATGAGTTTCGAGAATTTCAACACCACCTTGATGCTCGTCGGCTCGGACGCGCCGTTGACCATCACCATGTTTGACCGACTCAAGCTCGGATCGACTCCAGTGCTCAACGCTGTCTCGTTGCTGTTGATCATCGTCTCGGCGTTCTTGGGTCTGGCGTCGCTTTTGCTGCAAAAGCGCGAGAAATAAGCCTGCATCCGGCTCGGCCATTGCATGAGCCCTGCGACGTGGGGTTGGCATCGGGTGCGAAAAGTCGTTTCTAACGTCAAACGGCTCGCTTAAGCGCGTAAAATCAGGAGAGACAGATGACGATCAGAACCGCAGTGATTGGCCTTGGGATTATGGGCCAGCGCATGGTGGAGCATATGACGCTGCACCCCGAGTTTTCGGTCGTGACCCTCTGGGACCCCGATACTGCCGCCTGCCGTGCAGCCCAGAAACTCGCACCCGATGCAACGTTGGCCGCCAGCGCAGAGGCGGCAATTGCCCAAGCTGATCTGGTCTATCTCGCGTGCCCCCCTGTGCCCCGCAAGGCTTACGCGCTGGCGGCGGCAGAGCAGGGCAAAGCCGTATTTCTTGAGAAACCGCTCGGCGTTGATATCGCAGAAAGCCGCGATCTGGTCGAGAAGCTTACGGCATCAGGCGTGCCCACAGCGGTTAATTTTACCCAAGCGGCGGGTGCGGCCCTGACGGATGTGCAGGCCTCGGTGCTGGCAGGCGAGCTTGGTGAGTTGCTGGGCGTCGATATTATTGTAACTTACGCAAACTGGCCGCGGGCGTGGCAAAAAGCGGCAGACTGGCTGCGCTTTCGCGACGAGGGCGGCATGACACGCGAGGTGATCTCGCACTTCGTGTTTTTCAGCGAACGAATCTTGGGGCCCTTGTCGTTGGTCCGTGCCGATGCCGACTATCCGGCAAGCGGGGAGCTGTGTGAAACCCATGTTGCGGCGCGGCTTGTCAATCAAGATGGCCTTCCGGTCACCATCATGGGCAGCGTCGGGGGCGCACAGCCGGACCGGCAGGAAGTGACGATCAAAGGCGCTACCTCCAGCCGCCGGATTTCAGAATTCTCGCAAGATGCCATTTCCTATGGGGATGACTTTGTTGCGGTTAAACAGACCGCCGCCGATACGCGGGCAACCAGTTTAAAAGCGCAACTGGACGATCTGGCGCTTCTCCTTGCAGGCCAGCCAAACCGTTTGGCCACGGTGGAGGAAGCGCTGCGTGTGCAGATATTGATTGAAGGTATTCTGGGCAATCACCAGCCAAGTTGAGGATTGAATTTAAAAGGACATTACGATGACGCACGCGACTCTAAACGCCTCGGTAGAGACCTGCCATTGGGGCTTTTTCGATGCCACCCTTGCGCCCGCCCTGACCATCGAGAGCGGCGGAGAAGTGATCATCGAGACCATTTCGGGCGGGCCGAAAAATCTGCCGCCAGAAGGCTTTCACATCCCGCCCGAGTTGTTGGAACTGCACGCCGCAGGGGTACCCGCGATGCCGGGGCATATCCTGACCGGACCCGTTGCTGTGACGGGCGCGATGCCTGGCGATGTGCTGCAAATTGATATTCTGGACGTGTCTTTGCGGCAGGACTGGGGCTTTAACTTCTTCCGGCCTTTGGCGGGCACCCTGCCTTTGGATTTTCCGCAGGCGCATCAAACGATCATCCCGCTGGATGCTGACAAAAACATCGCAACGCTGCCTTGGGGGCTCGAGCTGGATCTGGCCCCGTTTTTTGGTGTGATGGGCGTGGCCCCGCCAGCCGACTGGGGGCGTATCTCAACGATTGAACCCCGGATGCATGGCGGCAATATCGACAATAAGGAACTGGTTAAAGGCACCACGCTTTATCTGCCAATCTTTACCGAAGGGGCGCTGTTTTCATGCGGCGACGGCCACGGCGCGCAGGGGGACGGCGAGGTTTGCGTCACGGCGATTGAAACCGCCCTGCGCGGGCATTTTCGTCTGACGGTCCTGAAAGATCGTGACCTCACCTATCCTCAGGCCGAAACCCCCACGCATTTCATCACGATGGGCATGGCACCCGACCTTGACCGCTGTGTCGAGATGGCGCTGCGCGACATGATCACGTTGGTTTCAACGCGGGCGGGGATCAGCCGCGAAGACGCCTATATGCTGTGCAGCCTCGCTGGTGATTTGCGCATCACCCAGACGGTGAACCGCGAAAAGGGCGTGCATATGATGATGGCGAAAAGCCTGCTTCAGCGGGGCGTTTGATCAGATCGCCGCGACCTGCCGGCGCGAGGCCTTTTGCGAAACGAATGCGCAGACCAGCAGCTGGGACATGTGATAAATCATCAGCGGCAGGACGATTGCACCGACCATTTCAGGGGTGAATAGCGCCGTTGCGATCGGCAGGCCGCTGGCGAGGCTTTTGGTTGAGCCGCAGTAAAACAACACCGCCCGATCCGGATAGGGCAGACGGGTCGCCTTTCCCAATGCGATCATCGCCCCCATTCCCAGCGCCAAGAAAATCCACACCACGAAAAAGAGCATCACGAGTGTCGCCACGGGAATCGCTGACCAAAGCCCCGACACCGTGCCCGCGCTGAACGCGGAGTAGACGATTAGCATGATCGAGCCTCGGTCGACCGTCATCGTCAGGACCCTGTGACGTAGCACAAAGCCCCCCACCCACGGCCGCAGCAATTGCCCGATCACAAAGGGCAGCAGAATTTGCAAACCGATCTTGCCCACAGCATCCATGCTGACGCCGCCATCACCCTGGTGCAGCAGCAAAGCCACAAGAAGCGGCGTCAGCACCACGCCGATGAGGTTTGAAACCGAGGCGGCACAGATCGCGGCGGGCACGTTGCCGCCCGCAATAGAGGTGAATGCGATTGACGATTGCACGGTGGACGGCAGTACCGCGAGAAACACCAGCCCCAAGGTAATCGTGGTGCCCAGCAGCGGCCCGAAAAGCGCTGCAAGTGCCAGCCCGATTGCGGGAAACAACAGATAGGTTGTGCCAAAGGTCAGCCCTTGTAGGCGCCAGTTGGTCAGCCCGGCGCGCACAGCCCTAGGATCAAGCTTCGCACCATAGAGGAAGAATAATAAAGACACTGCCCAGAACGTGACATGGCGCAGCCCCTCGGCGGCCAGGCCCTGCGCAGGCACCACGACGCCAGCCGCAACCGTGGCGACCAGCAACAGCATATAGGCGTCAATGCCGAGGCGTTTGATCCAGTTCATTCGGGGGGTCTGCCTGCGTTGTTCAAAATGCGCTTTGGTGGTCTGCCTGCGCATGTCCAAAATTGGGACACATGCAGGCAGGCCACCCCGCATCAATCGTTAAAATCCAGCTGCTTGTCCATCCTTGCGCGGGTCTGATCCGGCAGCATAACCGCCACCTTCCAAACGCTGCACCAGTTGCGCACCGCCAAAGCCAAAGGCGTTGTCCGGCGCTTCGATCTGGATGTTGTGGCCGAGGGCTTTAAGACCGTCGAGCACTTCGGGCAGCATGGTCGGCTCGCAAGCAACGTCCAAGCCTTCAATGGTCCGCCAGCGCGGTGCATCGGCGGCGGTTTGCGGGTCCTGATCCCACAATTGCGTGCGCAGCAGCAGCTGCATGTGGCCCATCGCCTGAATGGGTCCGCCCATCATCCCGAAGGCCATCAGCGGCGCGCCATTCTTCATCGCAAAGCCGGGAATTATCGTGTGAAACGGGCGCTTGCCCGGTGCGACCTGATTGGGATGTCCCTGTTCGGTGGTGAAGCCCAAGCCGCGGTTCTGCATCGAAATGCCGGTGCCCGGCACCACAACGCCTGAACCAAAACCGGCATAATTGGACTGGATGAAGCTGACCATCATGCCAGAGGCGTCGCCGACGTTCATCAACACGGTTCCCCCTTGCTTGGGGGCACCTGCGCCAAAATTCTGCGCCCGATCAGGGTCGATCTGCGCGGCACGGAATTTCAGATAGGCGGGGTCGAGCAGGGCAGTTTCATCGACCTCGCCCATATGATCGCGGTCCGAGACATAGGCGTGTAGATCGCTATAGGCGAGCTTCACGGCCTCGATCTGCAAGTGTGCGGCGGCCAGATCATCGGGGCCGTAATCGCGAATTTTGGTGTGCTGCAAAATGCCAAGCGCCATCAGCGCCGCGATGCCCTGACCGTTTGGTGGAATTTCGTGCAGTTCGACATCATCAAAGGTCTGGCTGATCGTGCCACACCAATCGTTGCGATGTGCGGCGAGGTCTTCGACCGTCATCGCGCCGCCGTTGGCCTTGGCGAAGGCGGCAATCTCTTCGGCGATCTCGCCCTCATAGAACGCACGGCCCTTGGTCTCGGCGATAGCGCGCAGGGTGCGTGCGGCACCGGGATTGCGAAACCGCTCGCCGGGTTTGGGCGCATGACCATTGGGCATAAAGGTTTCGGCAAATCCGGGTTGGTCCTTGAGCACCGCAGCGCCCTTGGCCCAAGCTGTGCCCACTACTGGCGACACGATGAACCCGTCTTCGGCATAGCGGATCGCGGGGGCCAGCACGGTTGCCAAATCCAGCGTCCCGAACCGCTCCGACAGTTCAACCCAAGCGCTGACCGCGCCCGGCACGGTGACGGAATCCCAACCGTGCTGTGGCATCCCACCGGAAAAGCGGTCCGGGGTCCATGCAGCAGGCGCGCGACCCGAGGCGTTCAGGCCGTGCAGCTCCTTGCCATCCCACAGAATACAAAACGCGTCGGAGCCAAGTCCGCAGCCGGTCGGTTCGACAATTGTCAGGACCGCCGCTGTAGCAATGGCCGCATCCACGGCGTTGCCGCCCTGTTGTAGAATTGAAAGCCCCACCTGCGTGGCCAGCGGCTGTGAGGTCGCGACGACATTTTCAGCGAGCACCGGGGAGCGGCGCGAAGGATAGACGGGATCATGACGCAAGCGCATTGGAAGTCCTTTCAGATGACATGGAAGGGGGCGTGTGATCGAAATCATGATGACCACCGCAACAAATCTTCACCCGAATAACACAAGAATGACGCAGGCAAAGCGCCTAATTCTTGCCATTAAGATTAGGAACCCTTACTTTAAGGGATGGATACCCGCCAACTCGAAACGCTCCTCGCAATCAGCCAACACGGCGGCTTTGCCGCAGCGGCGCAAGCCGTGAACCTGACGGCTTCGGCAGTCAGCCAGCAGATCGCGGCGCTGGAGGCCGAGGTGGGGGCACAACTGTTTGACCGTGGCCGCCGCCCGCCGGTTTTGACTGCCAAGGGCGCGGAGATGGTGCGCTCGGCCCAATCGATACTGCAGATCGTCACCGATACCAAAGCGTCGGTAACGGGAGGGCAAGTGCGCGGGACTTTGGCGTTCGGGTCGCTGCGGACAGGGGCAAATTCGCTGGTGCCGCGATCACTTGCCGCGCTGCGAAACAGCTTTCCCGATCTGAATTTCCGCATCCGCGTCGGCATGTCGGAAGAATTGATGAGCGAGGTCGTCTCGGGACAGCTGGACGCCGCGCTGGTGGCCGATCATGTGGCGGTGCCCAACAGCCTGCGCTGGACGGCTGTGGTGACCGAGCCGCTGATTGTGCTGACCCCGCCGGGTACAGGCGCTATTTCGATGGATGATCTGGTCCGCGCGGTGCCCTATATCCGCTACCGGACGCAAGTACCCCTCGCGCGGCAGATCGACACCGAATTCGCACGTCTCGGCGCCTCTCCCCGGCAAGTCGTGTCTGTAAATACGATGCTCGCGGTGGTGGGTTGTGTGCAGGCAGGGTTGGGGTTTGCCATTATTCCACAGATTGCCTTGCAGGATATGATCACCGCTTCGCTTGACTGGTTCCCCTTTGGCGCACCGCCGATTCATCGCAGGCTTGGTGTCGTACAGCGCGTCAATTCAGGCCGCGAAGGGGTGTTGGCGGCGCTGGTCGAAGCGTTAACCCATCATGGCCGTCCGCGCGATGATCAGGATTAATACGGTCAAGGTCGGATAAACTGGCGCGAAGCCGACCACTCAGGGCCTCCAACTCTTACCCGCATTTAGCGTTTTGCAGGCAGTCCTCACTGCGGCAAGGCAATTCGATATGGAAGACCGAACCTTGGGTCTCGACGCTTTCATAATGCAAACGCCCGTCCATCTGCTGCATGATCCGGTGCGAGATATACATCCCCAATCCGGTGCCTTCGCCCGAGCGCGTATTGCTGCCATCAATCTGGCTGAAGCGACCGAACACGATCTTCTCGCTGCCCGCAGGAATACCGCGCCCATGGTCGCGCACGGAAACACGGGCCAGACCGTCGTATATGCCAAGCGAGATTTCGATCGAGCCGCCGCCTTCGGGGGTGAATTTGATCGCGTTCGAGATCACATTGTCGATCACCTGACGCAATCGGAAAGGGTCACCGGCCACAACGGGCAGAATGTCTGTATCGTCTTGACGGGTCAGTTCGACACGCCGTGATGTGGCCATCTGGTTATTTTCTTCCAAGGCATTGCTCAACATCTGGGCGAGGTCAATCTGCTCGATCTTCAGCTCGAACTTGTTCAACTCCAGCTTTTGCACATCAAGCACGTCATTGATCAGCCGCGACAGACGGTTGGCGTTGCGTTGCGCGATCACCAGCGCCTTGTTGACGGGTGCGGGCATCACACCAAGCTTGCCGCTCAACGCCATGTCTACGCCACCCTTCAGCGAGGTCATCGGGGTGCGCAATTCATGGCTGACCACGGCAAGGAAGTTGTCCTTTGCTTCCG
Organism: Sulfitobacter brevis; assembly: GCF_900112755.1. Classification (GTDB taxonomy): domain Bacteria; phylum Pseudomonadota; class Alphaproteobacteria; order Rhodobacterales; family Rhodobacteraceae; genus Sulfitobacter; species Sulfitobacter brevis. The sequence goes on from NZ_FOMW01000011.1 coordinate 128,368, forward strand.
CGGCTTGCTGTGCGGCTGTGAGGGCTGATTGCAGTGATTGCTCGAATTGCACCCGTTCAGTGACGTCGAAAAAGGTGACGCTCCAGCCTATGTTGCGGCCAGCGGGATCAATCGGGCAGGCGATATGGACCGCCCGAGGCTCATAAACCCGATCACCAACGCTGAATTGCTGGCCAAACACTGTCCCGCCCGAGGGTTTGAGATCGGAAATAAAGGCCAAAGCCGCACACTTCAGGCGTGCCCCCGGAGCCAGCTCGGGGCCGTCGTCGTTAAACAGTTGTACTGCTGCGGCATCATTCCACGAGATCAGCTTGTGGTCTTTGTCGATCACTAGAACCGGATCGCTGGAGACGTCGAACAACGCATCGCGACCCAGCGCCTTGGTATCAAGAACACGGTTAGTCACCAACATCCAGCTATAGGCGATCAACCCCAGCGAGAACATCATCGACGTCGGATCAATGCCAAAAACGGTGATGCCTGCGAACACATAAAGCCCATTAGCTGTCAGCGGCGCGCAGGTCACCACGATCAAGGTCATCAGCAGAGAACTGGCACTGCCGCTTGTCCCCAAGACACCGCGTATAAGCAGCCCGACTGCCCGCAGGACAAATCCGTAAAGCACCAAAGCCGAAACGAAAAACATAATGCCATGAGCGTAGTGCACGCGCGCGCCGTCTTGCGAAAGGGCGGTGGCCTCGGTGAACATCAGATGGTGCCAAGGGTCGGTCAATGCCACAAGGCCGATGACCGTAGGCACGCCGATGACAAGGACGCGGAGCATGGGGTTTTGCATCAAATCGCGGCCGCGCACAAATTCCTCAATATGCAGGCACCACGTCACCGGAAGGATCGCAATTGCCAGCCATGCGGACAGCGCCCAGACCATTTTGGGCTGAAGGCCTGTCGAGGCGATTTCCATCCCGAGCGAGAAAACCCACCACAAGATCGCACAAAACGAGATAATAAAGTACTTCTTGCCCTCGAAGACGTGGCTGCGCCAGATCCATGTCAGGACAAGAAATGCCAGCCCCCAAAGGGCGGCAATCCCGATCAGAACCGGGTCGTATGAATATGTAAAAAATTCAATCAACGTCATTTGATCCTAAAGCATTTTCACGTACCGCGCGCTATCACGCTGGTTATACAAGGAGTTATGCAGTTACTTGTGGTGAAAATAACTCGCTGTTTTGTCCAAACTATGGCGGCAGATCTAGGGGGGTGGCCTGCTTTAATTGGCTAAGGGAAGGTTGATCTGCTTTCCGAATGCAAGTGTGCACAGGAGCTAAGACCGTGGCTTTTGCCTCAAGCACCTCGGCTGGTGCCTCTGTTCAAGCATTTGCTAGGAATTATTTGGGCCCCCGTCGATGTGACATCATCCGGGCGGAACATGATACTGCCGTCGCGGTGAAATTTTTGGTGGATGGCGCTTGCGTGCTCGGCGCGACATTGTTGTGTCGGCAGATACCACCACAACTCATCTTTCGTGCCTTCTTTGGAGTAGATGTAGCGGTAGATGGTCTCTTGGCAGACACGTTGCTTCGCAGTGAGTTGGGTGTATACGGCGCCCATATCGATTCCTCTCATCAACAACAGATTGTTTCCTGACAAGTTGGGGTAGCGCGCGCCAGGCGACGCCACTAAAGCTGGTAATATAGATTATGTTATTTATATTTCGATATTTTCCTTCTTCGGCATCAGTAACGGCGAAGCCGGCCGAGTTGGGGTGCTGCTGGGCTTGGATACCATAGCGCGATTGGAACGTACCAAATTCTACCTGCTAAACTTTAACTCACATGAAATGGTATCTCCCATTGACGCAGATCAAGTCCCAATGCTGAATCTACCCTAAGGTTATTGCAAAGAAGACAGCCCCCAATAGAACCAGCACTAGAGGACCCCACATGCTCCCCCGCAGATTTCTAAACATCAGCCTCTGTACGATTTTGCTCGCCGCCTGTTCCAATACCGCACCCGAAGGGGCCAAATCCCAGAACCGCGGGAAATACGTCTACACCAAAGAATGCTCGAAATGCCATGGTCCAAACGGCGAGGGCTCGGGCTCGGCGGCGTTGGGTATGAGCGTCTCGGCCCCCGACCTCACGGGCTTGCAGCAGCGCAACGACGGCTATTTTCCGCGCGAGTTTGTCCGGCGTTTTGTCATGGGACGGCTTGAAAAAGACGATCCCGATTCCTCGATGCCCGATTTTTCTGCTATCGGCCTAAGCCACGTCTACCCAATTGGCGGTGCTGATGGCGAAGTACTCGAAACCGACTTCGAAGAGTTGCTCGACTACCTCGAAGCAATACAAAACTAACCGAAGGCCGTGGCGCAAACATCTATAATTTGTCCGTGGATTTGAATTTCCGCACCGCCCTCCCCACATCTAACCTAAGGGGCTGCACCGCCAATGAGGCCCCGAAGGATCGCGGGAATTCCGTTCTAGCATTGATCTTTGTCAACCTCAGGCCAGCGCGCCCGTGTCATCCTTGTTTGAACCCGCCCGCATTCGGGCTTGAAAAACAGCTAGAGGGAGAGGCCGATGACACGCCGGACACTACTTTATGTGATGAATGCTGATACCCCTGACCACAAAATCAGCGAGGCCGCAGAAGCCGCCGCAGAGCGCGAAGATCATCTGATCTGCCTGATCGTCGGGGTATCCCATTCTGTGCCGCTTTACGCCTACAGCGCCCTGCCTTACGGCGGTATGGACATCGCTGAAAACTGGACTGATCTGATCGCCGCGACCCGCTTGAACCATCAAGATCGCGCCGATGAGGTAGAGAAATTGTTGGCCAAAAGCGCCGTCTCCGGCGAGGTTCAACCGGTAATCTGCCCCACCCTCGAAATCAAGCATCATGTGGCGCGTGCGGCGCGGGTCAGCGATGAGGCCTACTTTGCCGACAACTTGCGCAACACCCCCGATATCCTGCGCGAGGCGGCCTCCGGCATCCTGTTCCATTCGCCGATCGGGTTCCGGCTTAACGGTCCACCGTCACTCAATCCCGAACGCATTTTTGTGGCATGGGACAGCAGCGAAGCGGCCGCAAGTGCGGTGCATTTCGCTCTACCTCACCTCAAACAGGCCCAAGAAGTCGTCATCGCCTGCATCGATCCGATCATGACGCTACAGCATGACGGACCGGACCCGGGCACCGACATGGCGGCTTGGCTCAGCCATCATGGGTGTCACGTCACCGTTTCACAAATCCCCAGCGGTGGGCACGGGGTCGGCAAATGCATTCAGGACCACGCGCAGGGCTTCGGGGCTGATCTTGTGGTGATGGGCGCTTATGGGCATGCGCGGATGTTGCAGACCGTGCTCGGCGGCACCACCCGCGCAATGCTCGACCAGACCGAACTTGCCGTGTTCATGGGGCATTAAATGCGAGGTGCCAAGGCCGCTCAGCGCGCCGTGTCATGCTGCGCAAAGGCCGAGCGCCATAGGTTGACGAATTGCTCGCGGCGATGTTTGTCGCCCGCCACCAGCAAAGTCGGCTCAATCGCGATGCCGCGCTCGGCGCTTTTCGGCAGGGGGGAGGCATCGCTGTTCTCGGCATAAAACAGGTTGCGCGCCTTCAACAAGCTTTGCCCGCGCGGCGACAGCATAAAATCGAGGAGCAGCGCTGCGGCCTGCTTTTCCGGCCCGTCTTTGGGGATCATATAGGCCCGCGACAGGAACAGCGTGTAATCCTGCGGATGGATAACGCCGATATTGTCAAAGGTCGCGCTGTCTACATAGGACCCTAATACGTTATAGGCGATGAGGTAGTCGCCTTTTGACACCCCCTTGATGATCTCAGACGAACAACAGGTAGCGACCGCATCTGTGCGCGAAAACCCCTCCAGAAGCGCACCGAAAGTCGAGGCCTCCAAGCTGTCCATAAAGGCGAAAAGATAGCCGAGGCCGGACGCCTCGATGTTATAGGTAGCGATCTTCCCGCGGTAGATCGAGGTCGGGCGGCGCATAAGATCCAGCAGAGCAAACCGCGTTTTTGGCGCGTCTTCGGCGGGGACCAGATCGGTGTTGTAGATGATCACAGCGGGCTCTTTGGTGATGCCCCAAAGCTCGTCGCGCCAGCGCCGCGCGGCGGGCAAAGCGGTGGTCTGCTCGGAGCGGTATGCGCTGGCGCAAGCGCGGTTTACCAGATCAATCATCTGATGCACGCCCGACGAAAACACCGCACTGGCCGAGCCCGCATCCCCCGCGCAAGCCGCCAAACTATTCTCGAACAGCGCGTTTGATCCCCATTGTTCGTAGGTGACTGCAATTTCGGGGTTTTGCACTACAAAAGCCTCAATGATCGGCTGTAGAACGTCGATATCCGTGGTGGAGCGCAGCACGAGCGTGACTTCCGCCTGCGCCTCCGGCGCCGAGAATTGTGCCATTTTCTCCTGCGCCGAGACCGTTGCTGGCACCAAAAGCGCAAATTTCAGGGCCACCCAAAGCCAGCTATTGCGCATTGTCGCCCCCCATCGCGGGGAAAGTCATTGTCACCCTAAAACCGCCCTCGACCTGCCCGATATGCATGCTGCCCTGAAACGCCTCGGCGACCGCGTTAACAATCGAAAGACCCAAGCCTGCGCTGGCTCCTTTTGAGGCTGCAAACCGTTCAAACCGCGAACCTACCTGCGCCAGCACCTCCGGTGCTGGACCGACCCCCGCATCAGCAACCCAGATTTCCGCCAAAGTGCCCTTGCGTGTCACGCCCACGCGGATCGGCGAGGAGCCGTGCTTCAGCGCGTTGGTGAGCATGTTCTTCACCGCTTCGCGCAGCGAGATCTCATCGGCAAAAACCATCACCTCATCACCGTCGATAACCAGTTCGACAACTGCCTCGGGCGACAGCACCATGTGATCCTCCAGCTCGATCACATGCAAAGCGATGTCGCGCAGATCGACAGGTTCGGGCGGCGCGTTGTCGGTGCGGTGGATCACCATCGCCCGCGATAGCATCTGATCCAGCAGGCTACCCAAAGATCGCGTGCGCTTTAGCAACCGCTCCAAACCCTGTTGTTGCTCCCCGGAGACACCTTGCTCCGCCACCAGTTCGGCATGGGCGCGGATCGCAGCAACAGGGGTGCGCAGCTGGTGGGCAGCATCCGAAATCAGGTTGCGCATCGCACTGACTTGCCGGTCCAGACGCCGCATAAACTGGTTCATCGCGGCAATCGCCACTGTTACTTCGGCGGGGCCTTGGGTGGGCATTGGTGTCAGGTCGTAGGGGTCGCGCTTGAGCAGGTCCGAGGCCATATGCTGCAGCGGCCGCATGGTGGAGCGGATCACGAAAAACGCGCTGATCATCAGGATCAGCCCCGCAACACCAACCCCCATCAGCGCGGTCTTCGTCAGCTCGATCGCCATGACATTGCGGGCCCTGAGCGTATGCCCGACGGTGAAATACACCGTGCCGGAATAGTCGCGTTCGGCAAAGCGGCGGGCAACGGTTGCGAAACGAGCGGCCTCCTCGTGCAGCTTATCGTCAAACAAGGTTAAATCGCCGCCATCGCGAGTTATCGGTGCAGTGTCATAACCCGTTAGCAAGGTGCCATCGGCCTCGCGCACCGCATAGGAAATCCGATCATCCAAGGCCAAGGACAACAGCGAAAACGCTGATACAGGCAGGTCCACGACTGGCGCGCCGTTCACGATCTTGGTGGATTCCGCAATGTCTTGGGCCGCACCGACCAGCAAGCGATCATAGGACTGCCGCGCCGCCTGTTTGCCATAGGCCAGCGCCGCAAGTGCCACGATCATCCCGCCCGCAGTCAACAGGGCCAAGACCCCCAGCATGACCCGCGACATCAACGATGTGCGAAACGGCACCGCCGCGCGGGCCCCGCTGTCATTCACTTTCAATAATCCGGTAGCCGATGCCGCGCTGGGTCTCGATCACCGCCCCTGACCCGGCGATCTTTCGGCGCAAGCGCCCAATATAAAGCTCGATTGCGTTCAGCCCGACGTCGACATCATCAAAGGAATATATCCCTTCATAAAGCCGCTCCTTGCTGATCGTCTGCCGTGCATGGCGCAAGAGCACCCCCAACAGGGCCGCCTCGCGCCGCGTCAGTTCAAGCCGGTTTCCGGAATGATCAGCGCTGAGCGTAGCGGGGAAGAACGACAGCTCTGCAACCTTCAGCACATCGCCTTTCTGATCGGTCTCTCGCCGCAATAAGGCCCGTAGCCGCGCCTCAAGCTCGCGATGGTCGAAAGGCTTCACAAGGTAATCATCGGCGCCCAAATCAAGGGCGCTGACCCGGTCATCTACTGAGAATAGCGCGGTGAGCATCAGCACCGGCGTCCGGTCCCCACGATTGCGCAAACGGCGCAGCAGATCGGTGCCCAGCCCGTCCGGTAGATTAATATCCAGCACCACAGCGTCATAGCGCTGGACCGCCAGATACCCTTCGGCCTCGGCGACGTTTTCGGCCAGATCGCAGGCCATACCCGACCGCGCCAACCGCGTGACGATGGCCTCAGCCATGTCCGTAGCATCCTCGACGATCAGAATTCGCACCGTTGTTTTTGCCCCCGATTAAGCAACTGAAATGTCGATATGCCCCAAGTGACAGGTTCGTGACAGGTTAAAGGGGTACCTCCTTTGCTTAGCCCGCCGGGAGGATTCTGTAAATTGCAGATGGATTGGCGGCGCGACAGCTGACCGCGCCCGCGTGCGCGCAACAAATTTTGTGGAGGAAACACATATGTTCAAATCAACCCGCCTCACTCTGGCTGCCCTGCTGGTTGGCGCATCCGCGTTCACGGCAACTGCCGAAGGCTTCACTCCAGAAAACCCTGAGTGCATCGCCCCCGCCAACCCCGGTGGCGGTTGGGATTTCACCTGCCGTCAGGTCGGCAAATCCATGCAGGACCAAGGCCTGATCGAGAAAACCATGCAGGTCGTGAACCTTGCCGGCGGCGGTGGCGGCGTGGCCTTTGCCGAGGTCGTCAACAAGCGCAACGATGACAATGATCTGATCATTGCAGCATCCGCCGCGACTTCGACCCGTCTGGCGCAGGGTGCCTATCCTGGCAACAACATGAACGAAGTGCGCTGGCTGGCCTCCATCGGTGCCGACTACGGCGTAATCGCGGTTGCGAAAGATAGCGAGATTGCTGACCTGACTGGCCTGCTTGATGCGATGAAGAACGACCCCACGTCGATCTCCATTGCGGGCGGCTCTGCGGTTGGTGGCTGGGATCACCTCAAGGTTCTGATCGCGGCAAATGCCTATGGCATCGACGATGTACGTTCGGTCAAATATATCGCCTTTGATGGCGGCGGCGAGGCTGTCACCCAGCTTTTGGCGGGCTCCGTGCAGGCATTCACCGGTGACGTGTCCGAAGCCAAAGGTTTTGTCGAAAGCGGTGACATCCGTGTGCTCGCCGTGCTCGCGCCCGAGCGTCTGGACGGCGAGTTTGCCGAATTCCCGACAGCGCGTGAGCAAGGCGTCGATGCGATTGGCGCAAACTGGCGCGGGTTTTACGCACCGGGCGGCATGTCGGACGAGGCCTATGAAGGCTGGGTCGAAAAGATCGGCACGCTTTATGCCAGCGACGCGTGGAAAGAAGTGATGGCCACCAACGGTATGGCTCCACTTGATCTGCAAGGCGCTGCGTTCCAGGAGTTTGTTGCAAACTCCGTCGCGCAGATCGAAGGCATCTCGCGCGAGATCGGCATCATCGAGTAATCGAAAGTTACTCTGCGGGGCGCAGTTCTTCTGCGTCCCCACCCCCTCCCCCCAATTTTCGCCCTAGAAAAAGGAGATCGCCGTGAGTGATCGAATTTTCGGCGTGTTCGGCGTGCTTCTCGCTATCGGTTTTGCCATCGCGGCCAGCCTGATCAAAGAGAGCTTTCTGTCAGACGCTGTTGGCCCCAAGGCCTTCCCCTATATTATCGCCGCTGTTCTGGGGCTTTCAAGCGCCGTAATCGCGCTGCGCCCCGACCCCGAGCCGATCTGGCCACCGCTGGGACAATTGATCGAGATCCTCGCTGCTGCGGTAGTAATGATCCTTTATGCGCAATTGTTGCCTGTGGCGGGCTTTGTCATCGCCACCGCATTTGCCGCCGCCTACCTGTCATGGCGTCTCGGCTCGTCCATTCTGGGGGCCTGTATGACAGGCGTCGGGACGTCTGTCGGGATCTACGTGGTGTTTCATCTGGTGCTGGGGCTATCGCTCGCCCGCGGCCCGCTCGGCTTTTAGGGGTCAACACTATGGATACATTATCAAGCCTTGCCGATGGATTTGTCATCGCGCTGACATGGCAGAACATCGGTCTCGCCCTGCTGGGCTGTTTTCTGGGCACAATCATGGGCGCGCTGCCCGGTCTTGGCCCATCAAACGGCGTGGCGATCCTCATCCCGCTGGCCTTTACTTTAGGTCTGGCAGCGACACCTTCGCTGATCTTGCTAACTTCCGTTTACTACGGGGCGATGTATGGCGGGCGTATTTCGTCGATCCTGCTCAACATACCGGGCGACGAGCCTGCGATGATGACCTGTATTGACGGCTACCCGATGGCGCAAAAAGGCATGGCAGGCGAAGCGCTGTCGCTCTCGGGCATCTCGTCCTTCGTCGGCGCGTTTTTTGCGACATGGGGGTTGATCCTGCTAGCCCCGCAGTTGGTCAAAATCGCTTTGCTGTTCGGCCCTGCGGAATACTTCGCGCTGTTCGCGCTGGCCTTTATGACCTTAGGTGGCGTGTCGTCGACCAATCAGGCCAAATCGGCTTTCGCTGCCGCCTTGGGATTGGGCTTTGCGATGATCGGTGTCGACTCGCAAACCGGCGTGCCGCGCTTCACTTTTGGCGAGGTCCACCTCTATGACGGGCTTGATTTCCTCGTGGCGATTGTTGGCCTTTTCGCGCTGTCCGAAGTGTTCATCTTTCTGGAGAACCGTCACGGCGAGGCCAGTGCCAAGGGCAAGACCATCGTCATCGGGCGGCTAACCCCGCCAATGTCGATGCTCAAAGCCTGTACGCCGACCATGCTACGCTCGTCCTTCGTGGGCTTTCTTGCCGGCGTTCTACCGGGTGCTGGGGCTTCGCTGGGCTCGTTCCTGTCCTACTCGCTGGAAAAACGTATGGTCGATAAAGACGGCACATTCGGCACGGGCGATCCGCGTGGCGTTGCTGCCCCCGAGGCGGGCAATAACGCCGCAGCAGGCGGCGCACTGGTGCCGATGCTTGCACTCGGGGTGCCCGGATCGGGGACCACGGCGGTGCTGCTCGCGGTGCTCTTGTCGCTCAACATCACGCCGGGGCCGCTGCTCTTTTCCAACAATCCTGATGTGGTCTGGGGGCTGATTGCCGCGCTCTTTATCGCGAACTTCATGCTCTTGGCGCTGAACATTCCGATGGTCGGCATCTTCACGCGGCTTTTACTGGTGCCGCCACGGGTGCTGATGCCAGTGGTCGCGATGGTGTCCTTTGTCGGGATCTACGGGATCTCCGGCTCATCCTTCGATCTTTTGGTGATGATCGGCTTTGGCCTGTTGGGCTGGGTGTTGCGCAAATTTGACGTGCCACTGGTACCGATTATTTTGGGCACGCTGCTCGGCAACGCGATGGAAAACAACCTGCGCCGCGCCATCACCATCGACAATGGCAACTGGTGGACCCTGATCGACAGCCCGCTGGCCATCGGCCTTTGGATCGTGGCGATTATCGGTTTCATCCTGCCGCTGTTCTTTGCCCGCAAGGTTAGATCCGGCATGCAGCGCGGCGATGCCGAGGGCGCAACCCGAGACTAAACCGCCCCACTGCGCGCGCTGTTCAGTGCGCGCAGGGCCTCGCGCAAATGCCACCTTGCATCAGGGGCTCCCCCTTAAAAAGGTGATGGTCTTAGGAGCGAATATTTGACAACAGTCTCTCACACAGAGTTGTTTGAAGAGAGAGCAGATGCGTATTGCCATCAACGGTTTCGGACGCATTGGCCGCACGGTCCTGCGGCAGATTTTGTCTGAGCCGGCACAGGCTGACGTCACGATCGCGCTGATCAATGACATCGCCCCGCTTGAAACCTGCGCCTATCTGCTGAAGTACGACAGCACCTACGGCCCGCTGCCCGCTGACGTCAAAATCGACGGCAGCGCGCTTAGAATTGGCGCGTCGCGCGTGCCGTTCTCACATGCGTCGGATATTACCGGCACCGATCTCTCCGGCGTCGATGTGCTGTTGGAATGTACCGGCAAGCTCACCAGCCGCGCGATGGCCGAACGCGGGCTTGCTGCTGGCGCGCGTGCTGTGCTGATTTCGGGCCCTTCTGCCTTTGCCGATGTTACGGTAGTGACGGGGGCCAACGACGCGGCCTTGGGCGATGCCCGTATCGTTTCGAATTCCTCCTGCACCACCAATGCCATTGCACCATTGCTGCGGGCGATCAATGCAGCGGCACAGATCGAGCGGGCGCATGTCACCACGATTCACTGCTACACTGCGAGCCAGCCGATGGTGGATGCAGCCCGTGGCGACCTTGCCCGCAGCCGCGCGGGCGCTGAATCGATGGTGCCCACCACCACCAGCGCCGCACAGGAGCTGACACAAATCCTGCCCGAGATTGGCGCGCGCACCAGCGTCGCCGCCGTGCGGGTGCCCTGCCTGAGCGTCTCGGCCATCGACGCGACTTTGCAATTTAAAGCGGCGCTGACCATTGCCCCCGAAGCGTTTTTGGAAAGCATCGCCGCGCAATCTAGGGTGATCGGCTCCCTCAACGATCCTTGCGTATCGCGCGACCTGCGCGGGCGACCTGAATCCCTGATCCTCGCCTTGCCCGAGACTTTGGCGATGGGCCAGCACCAGCTAAGGGTGTTTGGCTGGTACGACAATGAATGGGGGTTCTCCGCGCGGATGGTCGACATGGCCCGACGCTTGGCGAAACGGGCGGATAGCCCGCGCGAAGGCGCTTGATTGAAAAACCGCGCCGCCCTGAAAAACTCCTCAGGTCGGCGCGGCGATACTCGTTACAAAAACTCAGTCGAGCCGCATCAGCAGCCCAGCTATCAACTGGGCGCGTTCTACGAGGCTAGAGACCTTGATATGTTCATTCAGCGTGTGCAAACCGTCGCCGCGCACGCCGAGACTGTCGAGCGTCGGGATGCCCATATTACCGGTAAAGTTGCCGTCCGAGCCGCCCCCTTGGCTGGCACCGTTCAGCTCAAACCCGATCTCCTTGGCGATCTGCTTGGCGACGTCGAACATCTGCATCGTACCCGATTGATCCGGCTGCCAAACTGGCCGCGTCACCCCGCGGGTGACCTCGAATTCCACGCCATTCGCGACGCCTTGCAGCGCCATCATCCGCGCCACGCCTTCATCAAGATCCTCTTGCTTTTTGGCCATGGTCAGCGCCTCGGCATGGCAGACCGACGACACGCAATTGACCCATTGGCCCGCATGGATAACGCCGACGCTGAAGGTGCAGTCGGGGCCGGTCATATCTTCGATCTCGATGATCTTGCGTGCCATAGCTGCAATCGCCGATTTGCCATCCTTGAGCCGCGCACCGGCATGGCTGGGCTGGCCGATGGTACGCAGGTTAAACCGCGCAATCGCATAGCGCCCGATGGTGACACCGCCATCTTCATGGGCAGGTTCGGGCACCAGTACGTATTTGTTGCGTGCGGCCTCAGCCTCGATCAGGCTGCGGGTCGAGGGGGTGCCGACTTCCTCGTCGGGGGTAAAAAGCACAGTCACCGGCAGCGGCGTTTGCAGCCCTGCACGGATCAACTGGCGCAGCGCCTCGACACTGGCGTAATTCCCGCCCTTCATATCCATGATACCGGGCCCGTAGCAGATATCGCCCTCGCGTTTGAAGGGCAGCACATCCAGCGTGCCGATCGGGTGCACGGTGTCCATATGGCCCGCAATCAGGATGCCGGGCTTTTTGCCCATATCAGGGTGCGGAAAGCGCGCCCGCACACAACCGCCAAAGCCCATCCGACCCGGAATCCGCTCCACAGTCGCGTGGGCGGCCAGATCATAAGCGGCCAGATCCATCATCCGGTCCACGGCAGCGGCATCATGGGTCGGGCTTTCGCATTCGATCCATGGCTTCAAGCCCGCCAACATCTCATCGGCGTCAAAAGGCAAATCTATCGGGTTCATGAAAATATCCTTCAGGCTGACAAACGACGTTCGACAATGCGCGCCATGATCGAGGCACCCACAGGCAAGACGTCGGGATCGAGAAAAAAGCTGGGGTTATGCAGTCCGGTAGTGCCGGAATGACCGATACGGCAATAGGCACCGGGCACGACTTTCAGCATATCGGCGAAGTCCTCGGACCCCGTCGCAGGCTCGTCGGTGCCGGAGATGTTTTCCTTGCCGACAATGTCGCTCGCCGCTTCCATATAGGCGTCAGACAGGTCGGAATCGTTCATCAGCACGTCAAAGACATTGCGGATTTCAACCGAAATTTCCACGCTATAGGCGGTGGCAAATCCGGCGCAAAGCTCCTTGATGCGTGTCTCGGCGAGTTGGATCACCTCGTCCTTGAAATAGCGAATGGTGCCCGCCAGCGTCGCCGTGTCCGGCACGATATTATAGGCTGATCCGGCGTGAAGCTGGGTGACCGACAGCACGCAAGTATCCAAGGGCGGCACATTGCGCGACAGGATGGTTTGCAGCGACCCGACCAGCGCCGAGGCAATCACCAAAGGGTCACGCGACTGGTGAGGCATGGCGGCATGGCTGCCCTTACCCTTCACCTTAATGTCGAAAAACGAGGCCCCCGCCATCGCCGCGCCTTTGCAGATGCCGACCGTCCCAGGCGCACCGTTGGGCATGTTGTGCATGCCGTAAATCTCGTCGCAGGGAAATTTATCGAACAACCCGTCTTTGAGCATATCGCGCGCGCCGCCCAGCCCCTCTTCGGCGGGTTGGAAAATTAGCACGGCAGTGCCTGCGAAATCACGGGTCTGCGCCAGATGTTTGGCCGCCCCGAGCAACATGGTGGTGTGACTGTCATGACCGCAGGCATGCATGACGCCGGCGTTGGTCGAGGCATAAGCCAGATTGGTTTCCTCATGGATCGGCAATGCGTCCATATCGGCACGCAAGCCGATCCGGCGCGAGCCTTCGCGATTACCCTTGATGATCCCGACAACGCCCGTCTGCCCGAGTCCGGTATGAACCTCGTCGACCCCGTATTCCTTGAGCTTTTCTGCCACAATGGCGGAGGTGCGGACCTCCTGAAAGCCGATCTCGGGGTGGGCATGTAGATCTTTGAAAATTGCGGTCAGCTCGTCAGAGCTGTCTTCGATAATTGGCAAAACGGCCATAGCAGGTGTCCTCGTTTGAAAAATCAGGGGGCCAATGGCGCCTCGGAGAAGGGGCGAAAATTGGCGAAATCCCAGTCCCGGCCCGGTGCGGCAGAGATCAGGGCTTTGGTGTAATCCTCTTGTGGCGCGCCCAAAACCTGAGCGGCGGGACCGTATTCGACGACGCGGCCGTACTGCATCACGATCACCTCGTCGCAGATTTGCGCGGCCACGCCGAGGTCGTGGGTGATGAACAAAATACCAAGGCCAAGCCGCTGTTGCAGCTCTGCCAAAAGCTCCAGCACCTGCGCCTGCACAGAAACGTCCAAGGCCGATACCGCCTCATCCGCGACCAGCACGTCAGGTTCCATTGCCAGTGCACGGGCAATCGCGATGCGCTGGCGCTGGCCGCCGGAGAACTGGTGCGGAAAGCGGTCGATGGCGCTGGCGGGAAGGCCCACAAGCTCGAGCAATTCACGGGCACGCGCCATCGCCTTGGCGCGGGGCACGCCAAAGTTTAGCGGCCCTTCGATGATCGACTGCCCTACCTCGATGCGCGGGTTGAGCGAACGCATCGGATCTTGAAAGACGATCTGGATTTTCTTGCGCTGCGGTTTCAGCTCGCGCTGTTTCAGCGTTGCGATATCACTGCCACCGACCATGATGCTGCCCGAGGTCGGATCAATCAGCCGCATGATACAGCGTGCCACGGTCGATTTGCCCGACCCGCTTTCGCCGACAATCCCCAGCGTGCGGCCCTTCATCAACTTGATGCTGACATCCTGCGCCGCCTTTACCTCCCGCGCGCGGGTAAAGATCCCGCCGCCGCCGTAGGTTTTACAAAGTTTGTCGGTGCTCAGCACAATCTCCTTCGAGCCCTCTGCACGGGCCATGCGCGGCACATGGCTCGGCACCGCCTGTAAAAGCTGGCGCGTATAATCGGTCTGCGGATGGCGCAGCAGGTTTTCGACGTTCTGGGTCTCCATCACTTCGCCAAGCTTCAGCACTGTCACATCATCGGCAATCTCCGAAACAACCCCCATGTCGTGGGTGATGAACAAAACTGCCGTGCCCTGCTGCTCGCGCAATTCGCGGATCAGGCTGAGGATTTGGGCCTGCGTGGTGACATCAAGCGCAGTTGTCGGCTCGTCTGCGATCAGCAGTTGCGGCCCCATCACCAGCGCCATGGCGATCATGATACGCTGGCGCTGCCCGCCCGAAAGCTGGTGCGGGAAGCTGCGATACATCTTTTCCACATCGGGCAGATGCACGCCTTCCATCATCTCCATCACCCGCTTGCGGCGGGCCGATTGTGACAGGTTGGTGTGAAACTCCAATACCTCTTCAATCTGTTGGCCGACGCGGGCAACCGGATTAAGCGCGGTCATCGGCTCCTGAAAGATCATCGACATCGAGGTGGCCCGCAATTCACGCATCCGCGCGGGACTGGCCCCGAGCAACTCCTCCCCCTTGAGTTTGATCGAGCCCGCAATCGGCGACAAAACCGGCGGCAACAGCCCCATAGTCGCCAGCGCGCTCAGCGATTTACCGGAGCCGCTTTCGCCGACCAGACACATAGTTTGCCCCGGCTCGATCGACAGATTCAGCCCTTTGACAACCTGCTGGTCCTTGTTGCCGTTCAACGCGATCCGCAGATTGCGAATATCCAACAAACCATTGCTCATCTTTCGATCCCCCGCTTGGCCATGCGAGGATCAAGTGCGTCGCGCACCGCGTCCCCCAAAAGATTGATCGACAAGATCGCAACCGAGACGACCAGACCGGGCCAGAGTACGATGCCGGGGTTGATCTGGAAATAGATGCGCCCTTCGGCCATGATATTGCCCCAGCTTGGTGTCGATGGGTTGATGCCCGCGCCCAAAAACGACAGGATCGCTTCGGTCAGGATCGCGGACGCGCAGATATAGGTGCCTTGGATGATCAGCGGCGCGATGGTGTTGGGCACCAGATGGCGGCGCATGATCAGCGCAGTGGAGGACCCCGCCGCAATCGCCGCCTCAACGTAAGGCTCCTCCCGCGCCGAAAGCACCAGCGAGCGGACCAGACGCACCACGCGGGGCACTTCGGGAATGGTGATCGCGATGAGCACTGTCCAGATCGTCGCCCCCCAGAGCGAGACAATCGCAATCGCCAAAAGGATGCTGGGAATTGCCATCAACCCGTCGACCATGCGCATCAACACCGCGTCGATCCAGCGGATGTAGCCTGCGAAAAGCCCGAGGATCAGCCCGAAGAAAACCGCAAAGATCGCGGCCGCCACACCCACGACCAAGGACACCCGTCCGCCCATCAAGATCCGCGAAAACAGATCGCGCCCGTAAGCGTCGGTGCCCAGCCAATAGGTCTCTGACGGGGGTTTGAGCCGCACGGAAGGGGTTAACCGCACCGGATCATGGGGCACGAGCCAAGGTGCAAAGAGTGCCGTCAGGACGACCACCAACAAGATGATCGAGGCGATCAGCACCACAGGGCTGGAGGTGACAATCTCGGCCACACGCGACACCGGAGAGATGCGCTGTCGCGGGGCAAGAGGGGTTGATTGATCTGTCATGCGTAACGGATCCTTGGATCAAGAATTACATAAGCGATGTCGATCAGCAGATTGATGACCACATAGATCAGCGAGGCCAGCAGGATCACCGCCTGAATCACCGGATAGTCCCGCGCCAGCACGGCATCGACGGTGAGGCGCCCCAGACCCGGCAGGTTGAACACGCTTTCGGTCACCACCACGCCCGAGATGATCAGCGCCAGCCCGATCCCGATCACCGTGATGATCGGCACCGAACAGTTGCGCAGCGCATGGCGCATCAACACGCGGCTTTCAGGCAGTCCTTTGGCCCGCGCCGTACGCACATAGTCATCGCCCAAAATCTCCAGCATCGAAGTGCGGGTGATCCGAGCGATCAACGCGATATAAAGCAGCGTCAGCGTGAAAGTCGGCAGCGCGATGGTGTGGAAGAATTTGCCTACGCCGTCGCCAATGGGCTTGAACCCCTGCACCGGAAACCAGCCCAGTTGCATCGAAAAAAGCGAGATCATCAGATAGCCGATCACAAAGACCGGCACCGAAAAGCCCAATACTGATAGCAGCATAACAAAGCGGTCAATCAATGTGCCGTGTTTCCACGCCGCGATCACACCCAGCGGCACGGCAATGGCGACGGAGAGCACGATAGTGGTCAGCGCCAGACTGATAGTCGGCTCCATCCGTGCGGCGATGAGTTCGATTACCGGTTTGCCAGAAATGATAGAGGTGCCAAAATCACCCTGAAAAAGCTGGCCAATCCATCTGAAGAATTGCGTAAACAGCGGGTCGTTTAGCCCCAGCGAGGTCCGGATCGCCTCTAGCTGTGCGGGGGTGGCGGTATCGCCCGCAATGATCGCTGCCGGATCGCCGGGCGTCAGCCGCAGCAGCAAGAATACAAAGAGTGCGACAAATCCCATCACCGGAATCGCGGCGAGGATGCGTTGCAGGATATAGCCGAGCATGCGGCGGACCTCTCAAAGCTGCCCACAGCCTCAGGCAGGCCGGGGTGGTACAAATAATGAAACGGCCCCGCGTTGGCGGGGCCGTTGTCAGATCAGTTCTTGGTGATGTTCCAGAAGAACGGCACCGGTCCGTCCAGCACACCTTCGAGGTTGGACGTCCATGCTGTCGGCACAAAATACTGGCCGATAGGAGCATAGATGCCTTCCTCATAGGCAACCTTCTGGATTTCGACAGCATACTCTTTTTGCTTGGCCGGGTCAGTTTCGGTGGCATAGGCCATCCGCAACTCTTCCAGCTTCGGCACATCAGGCCATCCGAACCAGCCGCCCTCGGCGCCTTTGCCGTTAACCATGTTGTTGACCAGCGGGTTGAATACGTCCGCCCCGACCCAGTTGGTCATGAACATGTGCCAGCCGCCATCATCCACGCCCGCTTGGCTGGCGCGACGACCCACAAGGGTCTGCCAATCCATCGCTTGCAGATCGACGACAAAGCCCGCATCGCGCATCGCTTGTGCCACAACAACAGGCTGGGTACGCAGCGTGCCCACATCAGTTGGCTGCATGATTACAATCGGCGTGCCATCATATCCGGCTTCTTTCAGCAACGCTTTCGCCTGCTCCATCCCGTTGCCTTGGGTCAGCGTTTCCGAGCCGACATCAGAGGCCAGTGGCGTGTTACACACAAACATCGCACCACAAAGCGCATAGAGTTCGGGGTTGCCAACCAAGGCACCCAGAACGTCCTTCTGGTTCACCGCAGCAATCGCCGCCTTGCGGATCAGCGGGTTGTCCATCGGCGCGTTCAGCACGTTTGGCCGCATGATGGTCTGCATCCCCATCGCATTGAGGTTTTTGACCTCGATCTCCGGATTGGCCTCAAGGATTGGCAAAAGATCAGACGGCGGGCTTTCCCAATAGTCGATCTCGCCGGCCTGAATGGCGTTCAGTGTGGTCTGGTCATCGGGCATCACCACCCATTCGACGCGATCCACGTTGACCACCTTGCCCCCCGCAGCCCAGCTCGCTGGCTCGCTCCGCGGCACGTACTCTTCGAACTTGGCATAGACAGCCTTCACGCCGGGCTGGAATTCTTCGGACACCCATTTGAACGGGCCGGAGCCGATTTGCTCGGCGATCGCCTCGGTCGAGGGGGTCTCGGCCAGACGCTTTGGCATGATGAAGGGCACGTTCGATGAAGGCTTGGCAAGGCTATCAATCACCAGCCCGTAAGGCTCGCGCAGGGTCATGACGAAAACGTTGTCACCCTCGCTCGACATATTGTCGACGAAGGACATCAAGACCTGCCCCATGCCGTCGCGCTCGCCCCAACGGGCGATGGATGCGGCAACGTCGTCACCTGTCACCGGCGCACCGTCGTGGAATTTCAGCCCCTCACGAAGGGTGAATTTATAGGTCAGCCCGTCGTCCGAAACCGTGTGGCTTTCGACCATTTGCGGCTGCGGTTTCAGATCGCTATCCAGCGCATAGAGCGTGTCGAAGATCATATAGCCGTGGTTGCGGCTCATATAGGCGGTGGTCATGATTGGATCGAGCACGCGCAGCGCCGAGTGTTTGACCGCTGTCAGCGTCTGGGCAAAGCTCGGGCCCGCCATCAGCGCTAATCCGGCGACCGTGGCTCCCAATAATGAGCTGCGCAGCGCGCCGCCCATCACTCGGGACTTGGATTTCAGGGGGGTGGAAAGTTGCATTGGATACTCCCGTGGTTGGTTGGTAGAAACGTCCGGCCTTATTGGCTCTTGTGACGCGGTGGATAAAAAGCGGGGGTCGGGGCAGCGGGCGCGTGGCGCCCTGCCCCGACCGTTTAAGCAGGGTCGGGCGGCGCGAAGACGCGGCCCATCGGTTCCATTCTCATACCTTTCGCGAGGTTGCGAAACGGCAGACTGGCGGGGCTGACAGGCATCGGTCCGGGGGCGGTGCAGGTCAGGATCGTTTCGGCAATCGGGTCAAAGTCTGCGCGGAAATGAACCGAGCTTTTGTTGACCAATATTTTCTGCTCTGTCGGTTCGATCCCGACAAAGCGGTACATCTGCTGGTCGGCCATCTGCGCCTTTTGGCTGGTCACCACCACGCGCACACCGCCGATCCGCAAACAGGCTGACGGCCCCATATCCAGCGCGGCCCCGCCATAGAACGGCCCCGTGGCGATGAGCTTGCCGTCCGACAATGTCTCTACGGTAAAGCGCCCCCGAAACGGGCTGTCGTCCTCAACGCCGGAGGCGCCGCCCAAAGCCAGATCAATCTCGGCACCCTCCCCTGCGGCATGGGCAGCCTTGGCTGCAGCGGGATCGACCATATTCCCAAGAGCAGCGGCCTGCGCGTTATTGCGCACCAACGCGCGCAGCATCCCTGTCGTGTTAGAATCGCCCCCCGCGCCGGGGTTGTCTTGGGTATCGGCAATCACCACAGGCCGGCGCGCGGTCTGCGCCAGCCGCATCGCCTCAATCACCCCCGCATCCGGGTCGTATGTCTTGCCAACAAATTCGGGTTCGGCCTGCACCACCGCCTGCTCAATCCGGTCGGCGGCCTGATCCGCCGCCTCTCGGGTGGTGCCATAGCAAATCACCGTGGGGCCACAGCCGGGAAAGTCGGCGGCAGGGAAGCCAAAGAAGAACGAAGTGCTGGCCACGTCGCCGCCTTCGGCCTCGGACACCAATTCATAAAGCCCTTTGGCTGGAAACTCACGGGTGCTTTGCCACGCAATAGGCACCAGAAACGGCAGGCGGCGAAAAGCTTTGGCAAAAGGTTTACCGCGCCTCATCAAAACATCGAGCTGTGCTGCTGCGCGATGTCCGGTATCGGACATATCAATATGTGGATAGGTGCGAAAACCGACCAGCACATCCGCAGCATAGACCATTTCCTGGGTGATATTGCCGTGCAAATCCAAGGCCGCAGCAATCGGGACATCTGGCCCCACCGCGGCACGCAGCCGCATCAGGAAATCGCCCTCACCGTCGTCGATATGCTCAGCCACCATTGCACCGTGCAGGTCGATAAAAATTCCGTCCAGAGCGCCCGCCGCGACGATGCCGGCGATAATCTCGCCAGTGATACTGTCGTAAGCGTCCTGCGCTACATGCGCTGAAGGGATCGCACCGGCCCAGAGGATCGGCACCATCTCCCAATTCGCCGCTTCGCCAAATTCGGCAGCCCCGGAAATGCCCAGATTAATGCCACGGCTTTGGCTGATCACATCCGCGCCCCGCGCCAGAGGCATGTAGCCGCCGCCATGGAGGAAATCCGCCATCAGCGCCTTGGTCGGCGCAAAGGTATTCGTTTCATGCAAAAATCCCGCAAGCGCGACACGAACCGACATTGCTGACTACTGACCCCCGACTACGACCGCCTTGGCATACTCGACATGCCTCACCGGCCCTCACTGTATTGCATCGTAATACAATTGCATTGCATCATATACAAAAGCATGATTTATCATAAGTCAATGGCGCTGTTGTTTCGGAGCAATCCCCATGCTTAAGACCACCACCCGCGCCGAATCCGGCCTCAGGGATTTGACGGAAGAACAACGCTCGGACACCTTATTTGTAAGGTCCGTCGAAAAGGCTATGAATGTTTTATCGGCTTTTCACCACGCTGACGGTCCGCTGTCCTTGAGCGAAATAGCGCAACGTGCGGGCGTGGATCGTAGCGGCGCCCAGCGGATGGTACATACGCTGCGCACGCTCGGATATATCCGCCGCGACGCCCGCGAAAACGGGTTTCTCCCGGGAATTCGGATACTTGATCACACCTTGGACACCCTGCGGCTCGATCCGCTGGTGCGATTCGCGACACCCGTGCTGTTGGAGCTACGAAAGTCGGTCCGCGAGCGGGTCGATCTGTCGTTATTCGACGACCTGCGAGTTTTGTATGCGCTGCGCCTGCAAACCAAGCGCCAGAACTTCTACGCGACCCTCGTGGGTCATAGCGTTCCGACCTATTGCAGCTCGGGCGGCTGGGCCATCATGTCCAAGCTAGAAGATGATCAGGTGCGCGACATTGTTGAACGCACCGACCTGCGCCCCTTCACCAACGAGACCATCACGACCGTGGAAGAAGTCATCGAGAAGGTCACCGAGACCCGCGACAACGGCTTTGCGCTCGCCACCAGCCAAATCGTCTCCGGCGAGATTGCCGCAGGCTTTCCCGTCCTTGATGCCAACGGCAATCCGGTCGGCGCGATCCATATCGCAGGCTCGCTGTCGGAATGGACGGTCGAGGATTACATCAACCATGTCGTGCCGCTGGGCCAGGAAGCCGCCCGCGCCATCAGCTATTATTAAAGGAATTTTATATGACCGCCTTTACCCTCAAGGGGCTTGAGGCCCCTGCGAGTATTTCGGTTGATACGTGGGGCATGGCGCATATTCGCGCCGAAACCACCCGCGATGGTTTTTTTGTTCAGGGTTTTAACGCGGCCCGCGACCGTTTGTGGCAGATTGATCTATGGCGCAAGCGCGGGTTGGGACTGCTCGCCGCCGACTTCGGGCCCGGGTATCTGATGCAAGACCGCGCCGCGCGGCTGTTTCTATATCGCGGTGACATGGCACCGGAATGGGCCGCCTACGGCGATGACGCCGAGATGATCTGCACCGCCTTCGCCGCAGGCATCAACGCTGGGATTGATCAGGTTCTCTCGGGTGCGCTGCCGATGCCGCCCGAATTTACCGAGCTGGGCACCAAACCCGCGCGCTGGTCTGCCGAAGATGTGGTGCGCATCCGCACGCATTGCCTGTCGCGCAACGCCGGATCGGAAATGGCCCGCGCCAAGGTCCTCAGCCTCGCTGATCCCGATGTTGATCTGTTACGACAGCCACTTTCCCCCGCTGTTCCAAAAACGGAATGGCAAAGCACCAGCACCACAGCCCTGCCTGATGGGGCGCTGTCGGTCTATGATCTCGCCACCGCCCCAGTAACTTTTTCACCTCAGCGCCTTGCCGCAACCCTTGATGAGGCGCCGCTTTGGTCGGGCGTGGATGCCCGAAAGACCGTGCACCGCGCCGAGCCGCCGATGGAAGGCTCCAACAACTGGATCGTAGCCCCCGCGCTCACCACATCGGGCCGCGCGATTATGGCGAGTGATCCACACCGCGCCCATGCCGCGCCGTCCTTGCGCTACATGACCCACATCAAAACCCCCGATCTTGACCTGATTGGCGCGGGCGAGCCGAGCTCTCCGGGGATC
The DNA here is from genome assembly GCF_900112755.1 of Sulfitobacter brevis. GTDB lineage: Bacteria > Pseudomonadota > Alphaproteobacteria > Rhodobacterales > Rhodobacteraceae > Sulfitobacter > Sulfitobacter brevis. Next base: position 150,354 of record NZ_FOMW01000011.1, read on the forward strand.
ATGGCAGGTCACAACGGGCAGGCCGCCTTTAGCCTGACGATTTTCTGCGCCGATCAGGAAGATCTTTTTGTCCTTGAGACCACCCCTGACGGCAGCGCCTATCGTGACGGCGACAGTTTTGCGCCATTGACCCGGACCGAAGAAGTTTTTGCCGTGAAAGGCGAGGCCGACCAGACCCTGCCGCTTTTGTTCAGCCACCACGGGCCTGTGATTTTCGAAGACAAGGCGCGCCAAATGGCCGTTGCTCTACGCACGGTCTTCACCGATGCGGGCACCGCGCCCTATATGTGCAGCCTTAAAACCATGCGCAGTACGACCGTAGCGGGCTTTCAAAAGGCCGCTGAGACATGGGGCGCACCTTCGGTCAATCTGATCTATGCCGATGTGGCGGGGGATGTCTGCTGGCAGGCTGCCGCCTATGTGCCACGCCGCAACGGCTGGCGCGGATTAACACCGGTAGCAGGGGACGGACAATTCAAATGGGACGGCTATTTGACCGCCGCAGACTTGCCGTCAACCGTCAATCCGGATTGCGGCTTTGTGCATTCGGCCAACGAGATGAACCTGCCTGATAGCTGGGATCACACCCAGTTTCCCGTCGGGTTCGAGTGGTTCGAAGACGGCCGCGCCGATAGGGTTGCCGATGTCATCGCCGCCAAGGGCGCGAGCGATATTGCCGCCAACTGCGCCTTGCAGACCGATACGCATTCCAGCTTGGCGCTGCGGCTGGTGACGCTTTTACCCGACAGCATTCCGGTCCCGGCCCGTGCGCTCTTGCGGCAGTGGGACGGGCGCGCCGACGCCGGTTCAGCGGCCGCCCTGCTCTTTGAAGTCTGGCTGTCATCGCATCTGCGCCCGCGCCTGCTGGAGCTTGTCGCGCCTGATCTTTCGCTGCGCAAATACCTGCAACCTGGCAACATTCCGACTGTTGTGCGCTTGCTCGAAGGCGCGCATCCCAGCCTTGCCGCCCGTGCGGGCCTTGCCGAAGATGCAGCGCGCGATGCATTTTTGGCGCAGACCCTTGATCAGGCGTGGCAAGACATCAGCAGCCGCTTTGGCGAAAACCCTGATGACTGGCGCTGGGGCGATCTGCACAAAGGCTGGTTTGATCACGCGCTGACGCCGGTCAAGCCGGGCTTTGATGTCGGGCCTTTGGCCAAAAGCGGCAACAGCACAACGGTGATGCTCGCCCACTATGATGCGTCGGATTACCGCGTGACAGTTGGGGCCTCGGTGCGGATGGTGGTCGATGTCGGCGCGTGGGACAACAGCGTCTGGATCAACGCTCCCGGCCAGTCAGGCTTGCCGCAAGACCCGCATTACGACGATCTCGCGCCGGTCTGGGCCGAGGGCGAATACGTTCCGCTGCTCTATAGTGATGCGGCGGTGGCGGAGGCGACGCAGACGCGGATTGAACTCACCCCTGCATGAATTAGAAGTCTGCCTTGCCTTAATGATAGGCGGGGTAGACGACGCTAGGGTGCAGCATCCCGCAGGTCCCCCGCCTGCTCATCACGGGCACAATACAAGCGGTGCAACGTCTCCAGCACCGCCGCCACTTCGCGACTTTTAACTGCATAATAGATCGTTTGGCGATCGCGCCGCCCTTCGACCAACCCCGCGTCCTTTAGAAGCTTAAGTTGTTGGGACATCGAGGATTGCGACAACCCGCAGACCTGCGCCAATTCTCCGACCGACCGCTCGCTCTCTTGCAGGCGACAGAGGATCTCAAGGCGCGATTCTGAGGCCAGCGAGCGCATCAGCGCCGCAGCCCCCTTGATATCACCGTCGAGGAAATCATCTATCTGTGTCATATTAGATCTATTGAATATTCAAATAGTGTAATATATAAAATCCCAGAACAAGGCAAGGCTCACGTTTCTTGCCACATTAAAACGGAGGCTAGAGATGGAAACAGAGTTTACCCCTTGGCTGTCGCTGGGCGGCGGCATGTTAATCGGCGCATCTGCTGTGCTGCTGATGGCCACCAATGGTCGAATTGCCGGCATCAGCGGGCTGACCTCGCGGGCCTTTGCCCGCAAGACCGATGGTGAAGCGCGCGGCGTGTCGATCATGTTTGTGCTAGGTCTTTTGTTGGCCGCACCGATCTGGCTGATCGTGTCGGGCGAATGGCCGCAGCAATGGGTGCCATCTAACCTGCCTTTGATGGCCGTGGCCGGTGTGCTTGTCGGTTTTGGCGCGGTGTACGGAAACGGCTGTACGTCCGGCCACGGGGTTTGCGGCATCAGCCGCGGTTCGGGCCGCTCGATCATAGCCACACTGGCGTTTATGGCGGCGGCGTTTGTCACTGTCTTTGTCGCCCGCCACGTGATCGGAGCCTGAACATGAAACAGATTTCTGCACTTCTTTGCGGGTTGATATTCGGATTCGGCCTGATCATCTCCGGCATGTCTGACCCTGCCAAGGTTCTTAACTTTCTCGACGTCTTCGGAACATGGGACCCCAGTCTTGCGTTTGTGATGGGCGGTGCAATTCTTGTTACCGCGCCGGGCTTTGCGTGGCTCACAAGCCGTCGTTCCGCGCCGCTTTTCGACAGCGAATTTCGCATGCCGACTAAAACCGACCTCGACCCCAAACTGCTGACGGGGGCTGTCGTTTTCGGTGTTGGCTGGGGCTTGGGCGGCTTTTGCCCGGGTCCAGCGTTGACCGCACTGCCGATGGCTGCCGCTGGCACATTAATCTTCGTCCCCTTCATGTTGGGAGGGATGTGGCTGGCACGGCACACGCCAGACATCACCCCGACACGCACTAAAGGAGCACATATATGACTGACCCGTTAAAGAGCCGCATGGTGCGCCATTCGCCCTCCAATGGCCCGACCAGCCCCGATGTCTGGGGCATTTATGAGCCTGATACCGGTTCAATCCAGTACATCTGCGCCGATCCGAAAACCAAACAGGCGGCTCTGATTGATGTGGTCTGGAATTTCAATCCAAAGAACTACAGCTTTTCGACCGAGAGCATGGATCAAGTGTTGGAGATCGTCCGCGACAACGGGCTGACCGTGCAATGGGTACTGGATACCCATCCGCATGCCGATCATGTCATGGCTTCGGCGCATCTCAAGGCGCGCACCGATGCGCCAAACGCAATCGGCGCATTGGTCCCCGACATCGCGAAAATCTGGGCTGATCTCTACAACCTCCCCGATGCTTTTGATCCCGACACAGATTTCGACCATCTGTTCGAAGAAGATGAAGCCTTCAAGATCGGCGACCTTGAAGCGCGCGTGATGCTATCCCCCGGTCATACGCTGGGCTCGATCAGCTATGTCTGCGGTGACGCGGCCTTTGTGCATGACACTTTGATGCAGCCTGACGCAGGCACCTCACGGTCCGATTTCCCGGGCGGTGATACAGCCGAGCTTTGGGAGTCCATTCAGGACATCCTCGCCCTGCCCGGCAATACGCGTCTTTATATCGGCCATGATTACGGTACCAAAGAACGCAAAGAACCCGAGTGGGAAGCCACGGTTGACGCTCACAAGGCGCATAACATCCACGTCAAGGACGGCACCAAGCGCGAAGACTATGTCGCGCGCCGCCAAAAACGTGACGCGACCCTCTCATTGCCAGATCGGATCCTTGCGGCGCTCCAGATCAACCTGCGGGGCGGCCGTCTGCCCCCTGCCGAGGATGACGGAAACCACTATCTTAAACTGCCGGTGAACCGGTTCGATTGATGTATCTGCGTTAATCGCCCTGCGCACGCGGTCCTCAGGTCACGTGCGCAGTGGCTTGCACCCTTAACTAGACCCGGACAGTTAAAATGACCTTACCCCCGCTGTCTCGCTATTTGCCCGTGCTTCAATGGGGCCGCACCTATAATCGCACGCAACTTACAGGCGATCTTTCGGCCGCGGTGATCGTCACCGTGATGCTGATCCCGCAATCGCTGGCCTATGCGCTTTTGGCGGGGATGCCGCCTGAAACGGGGATTTACGCCTCAATCGCGCCGATTGTGCTTTACGCGATCTTTGGCACCAGCAGGGCGCTGGCGGTTGGGCCTGTTGCTGTCGTGTCATTGATGACCGCTGCCGCCATCGGCAACACAGTCGAAGCAGGCACGGCAGGATACGTGGCGGCAGCGCTGACACTGGCGCTGCTGTCAGGTGTTATGCTGCTAGCGCTTGGGCTGTTCCGGCTGGGGTTTCTCGCCAACTTTCTGTCGCATCCGGTGATTGCGGGCTTTATCACCGCGAGCGGCATCCTGATCGCCGCGAGCCAGTTGCGCCACATCCTCGGCATTCAAGGTGAGGGCCATACGCTGATCGAAATCGGCGCCGGACTCATTGCGCATATCACCGAGATCAACTGGATAACCTTGGTGCTGGGTGCGGCAGCAATCGCTTTTCTTTTCTGGGTGCGCCGCGGCTTAAAGCCCTTGTTGCTTAAAACTGGGATGGGGCCGCGCATAGCGGATATCCTGGCCAAAGCGGGGCCGGTTCTGGCGATTGTCGCCACCACCCTTGCGGTTTGGGGGCTGGAGCTTAATACGCGCGGCGTCGCGATTGTCGGGGAAATCCCGCAAAGCCTGCCGCCGCTCACGATGCCGTCGCTTTCGCCAGCACTGGTATCGCAACTGCTGGTCCCTGCGCTGCTGATCTCGATCATCGGCTTTGTCGAAAGCATCTCGGTCGCGCAGACACTCGCCGCGAAAAAGCGCCAGCGGATCGACCCTGATCAAGAACTCATCGGCCTTGGGGCCGCCAATATCGGCGCGGCATTCACGGGTGGCTTCCCCGTCACCGGCGGATTTTCACGGTCGGTTGTGAACTACGATGCAGGCGCCGAGACGCCCGCCGCCGGGGCCTATACCGCCGTGGCGCTGGCCATCGCCGCGCTTTATCTCACGCCGCTGATCGAATATTTGCCCAAGGCCACTCTCGCTGCCACGATCATCGTCGCGGTGCTCAGCCTTGTTGATTTCTCGGTGGTCAAACGCGCTTGGGCCTTCAGCCATGCGGACTTCGCCGCCGTGATTGCAACGATCGTTTTGACCCTGCTGGCGGGCGTCGAATACGGCGTAACCGCTGGCGTGATCACCTCGATCCTAGTGCACCTTTATAAGACCTCGCGCCCTCATATGGCCGTTGTCGGGCGGGTGCCGGGGACCGAGCATTTCAGAAACGTTCTGCGCCATTCGGTCGAAACCCAGCCGCACGTGCTCAGCCTGCGGATCGACGAAAGCCTGTATTTCCCCAATGCGCGTTTCCTCGAAGATCAGCTTTCTTCTTATGCGGCAGAAAAACCCGAGCTTACGGATGTGGTGCTGATGTTTCCGGCGGTGAACGAGATTGACCTCTCCGCGCTTGAATCGCTCGAGGCGATCAATACCAAGCTCAATCATGCCGGTGTGCGCTTACATCTGAGCGAGGTGAAAGGGCCGGTGATGGACCGTCTCAAGCGCAGCCATTTCTTGGAGGAACTCTCTGGCGAGGTGTTCCTGAGCCAGCATGAAGCGGTGTGCAAACTGGACAAACAGCAAAACTGACACCCCTCACGCAAGCATCCTAATCGACCGTTCTCGGGTCTTCCAAACCCTTCGCTCCGCCTTGTTCTCTGCATTCGCTTGCAGGTTCTCAGCTCCCTACGTCAACCTGAGCTTGTGAATTTCCAAAATTCATGCAAATCCGCCCTATGCAGGCAGATTAGGGGGATACGACATGCGTGCTTTATCGTGGGTGGTCCGGGCGATATGCGGATTGAATGCTGTGGTGGGACAGGTGTTTTCCTGGCTTTCGCTCGGTATCGTTGTCATTTGTTTTACGGTGGTCGTGCAACGCTATCTTTTTGCCACCAGTTTTGTCTGGATGCAGGACCTCTATATCTGGTTGAACGGCGCGATGTTTACCGCCGTTGCCGGTTTTGCGCTGATGCGCGGCGATCACGTGCGCGTTGATATTTTTTACCGCCCTGCCCGCCCCCGCACCAAGGCTGTCGTTGACCTGATCGGCGCAGCGTTGTTTTTGCTACCGTTCTGCTGGATTGTTTATGCCTATAGCATGCCCTTCGTGCAGCGCGCTTGGGGCTACCATGAGGCTTCGGCCAATGTCGGCGGCATGCCCGGCCTGTTTATTCTCAAATCATTCATCATTGTCTTCGTCGTGCTGCTCAGCTTGCAGGGCATCGCGATGATCCTGCGCTCGATCCTCGTGCTGGCAGGGCACAGCGATCTGCTCCCCGCCGCGCAACGCTATGACGTGCCAAGCGATCTGCAAGACCAAGAGGGAGTCGTCTGATGGATCCGGTTATGATCGGTGAGCTTCTCGCGGGGCTCATGTTTTTTGGCATCATCGGCTTTTTGCTGTTGGGCTTTCCTGTCGCCTTTACCTTGGCAGGAGTGTCGCTGCTGTTTGGTGCGGTCGGCATGTCGATGGGTGTGTTTGATCCTTCGAACTTTGGCGCGCTGCCGAACCGGTATATCGGCTTCATGACCAACGAGGTCTTGGTTGCGGTGCCGCTGTTCATCTTCATGGGGGTGATGCTGGAACGCTCCAACATCGCCGAGCAGTTACTACTAACCATGAGCAAACTCTTCGGTAGCCTGCGCGGCGGGCTTGGCATGTCGGTAATTATCGTCGGGGCGCTGCTTGCCGCCTCGACCGGTGTTGTCGGCGCGACAGTGGTGACGATGGGGCTGATCTCGCTGCCTGCGATGCTGCGCGCCGGATATGACCCCAAGCTTGCGACCGGCGTGATCTGCGCCAGCGGCACCTTGGGGCAGATCATTCCACCGTCAACCGTGTTGATCTTCATGGGTGATATGCTGTCGGGCATCAATTCGCAGGTGCAAATGGCCAAGGGCAACTTTGCCCCCACGGCGGTGTCGGTCGGCGATCTGTTTGCCGGGGCCATATTGCCGGGGTTTATGCTGGTCGGGCTGTACCTGCTCTACACAATCTTCAAAGCGATCACCGATCCGGAAAGCTGCCCTGCAACCCCTGTCCCTGCAGATGAGAAAAAAGACCTCTGGAAAGAAGTTATCGTCTCACTGGTTCCGCCGCTCCTGCTCATCCTGTCGGTGCTCGGCTCGATCCTCGGCGGCATCGCGACGCCGACCGAGGCGGCCTCGGTCGGGGCTGTCGGCGCGATGGTGCTCGCAGCATTGCGCTGGCGGCTGTCATTTGCCATCCTGCGGGAAACCGCCATCGCTACGGCGACAATCACCTCGATGGTGTTCGTGATCCTGCTGGGGGCATCGGTCTTCTCCATCGTGTTCCGTCTTATGGGCGGCGACAATCTGGTGCATGAATTCCTGTCCAACCTGCCCGGCGGCACGCTGGCGGCAGTAGCTGTGGTGATGCTGATCATGTTTGTGCTCGGCTTCATCCTCGACACTTTCGAGATCATCTTCATCGTGATCCCGATCACCGCGCCGATCCTGCTGGCGCTGGATGTTGATCCGGTCTGGCTGGGCGTGCTGGTCGGGGTGAACCTCCAAACATCTTTCCTCACCCCGCCCTTCGGCTTTGCGCTTTTCTACCTGCGCGGCGTGGCGCCGGCGGACCTGCCGACGTCGGCGATCTACAAAGGCATCCTGCCTTTCGTCGTGCTGCAGGTCATCGCCATCGGGATCCTCTTTGCCTTCCCGCAGATCGTGACGTGGTTGCCAAGGCTGATCGCAGGCTAAATTGCCCCGCCAGCAAAAACACAAAAGAAAAGGCCCGGTGCGCAAACACCGGGCCTTTGTTGTGTAAGTGGCGCTGTTGCTCAGTACTTGAGGAACTTGTTGCGCGCGATCTGATAGGGCATGTCGATCTTCTCGGTCCGCGTACGAACAAGGTTGAGCGCCTCGACAAAGCTCTCGGCGGTCTTTTTTACCAGCGGGTCATCGCTCGCCCGCAATTCTTCAACCACTTCGATCGAGGCTTTGGCACCGGCTTCCATAATATCCTCAGGGAAGTCGCGCACGATGACGCCGTGGTCGTTCACCAGCGTCTGCAGGGCACGGGGATCGTTGGCGTAGAAATCCGCCGCAACCTGATCGTACTCCGCTTGGCTGACATCACGAATGATCGCCTGCAGGTCCTCGGGCAGCGCCTGATACTTGGCCTTATCGACCACAAGCTCGGTCGCCAGACCGGATTCCACAAAGCTTGGCATGTAGTAGTTCTTGGCAACCTGATGGAAGCCAAGCGCCAGATCGTTGTAGGGGCCGACGAACTCTGCCGCGTCCAGCGTACCGGACTGAAGTGCTTGGAAAATCTCGCCCGCAGCCATGTTGGTCACGGTCGCGCCAAGCTTTTCCCAAACCCGGCCACCAAGACCAGGAGTCCGGAAACGTACGCCTTTGACATCTTCAACGCTCTTCAACTCGTCGCGGAACCAACCGCCCGCCTGCGTGCCGGTGTTGCCCGACAAAAAGCCCTGAACGCCGAACTGGTCATAGATCTCGTCCCAGATTTCCTGACCGCCCATATACCGCACCCAAGCTGTCAGCTCGGAGGTGGTCATGCCGTAGGGCACGCCGGTAAAGAACGACAGCGCGGGCGATTTGTTCTGCCAGTAATAGGCAGCGCCGTGGCTCATCTCGGCGGTGCCGTCGATGACCGCGTCCAGCGATTGCAGCGGTGGCACAAGTTCGCCCGCCGAATAGACCTGAATGGTCAGACGCCCGCCCGAAGCAGCCGTGATCCGGTCCGCCAGACGCTGCGCGCCGACACCCAGACCGGGGAAGTTCTTTGGCCAGGTGGTAACCATGCGCCATGTAATTTTGTCTTGTGCAAGCGCCGGTGCGGCGAGTGTCGCAGCCGATGCGCCAACGCCCAGTACACCTGCGCGTTTGATGAATGAACGACGATCCATTCGGGACCTCCCTTGAGTATATCCTACGCCAAGCGGCAGACAGCCCGCCGCCGTGTGCCAACCAAATTAGTCAGCACCGGTACCTAAATCCGCAATTATAGGAATGTCCAGATTGGCACGCATGTGATCGATGAAATTGCAGATATTTCGTAGAGCGCACTCAGATTGGCAATTAATTGCCGCCAGAATTGAAATTATTTGCCACTCAATTCAGCGAACCTCTCAGAATGCGAAAATGTCGTGCCTGCGTTTTGGGCAGGCTCCGTCTCAGCCGAACCTCTTCAGATCTCCTCCGCTTTCCAGAAGGCGCCAATCCGCCGCCGCCACCCGCTCCGGTCGGGCAACCTCTGCCTCAATCAACCGCAGAGTGCTAATTCTTCCGGCAGTTACCCTGCGTCACTTTTTTTATTGCACGATTTGAAGGCATTAGCGCCTCGGCACCCTTTCGCAAACTGCATAGCACCTATGCCGAACTGGGGGTTGGAACCGGCAGGGGTGAGGGCTATCTCTGCATTGCAGCGAAAAATACTGCGGTGCAGCATCCCCCGCATCGCGCCACCCTCATATGGAGAACGGCAATGAGCACGACCAACGACACATACGAAGGCACCGTCTTTTTGGCTCAGTCCAAACGGTTCGCCGCATACACCGCAAACGCAGTCGGCGGCGTCCTGTTGGGCTTTGGCAGAGGCATTCACCGCATGTCCAAGCGCATGCAGGTTTCCCGCATGCAATCGGTTTTGAATGCAATGTCCGACGCAGAACTCAAGACAATTGATCTCGAGCGCCGCGATATCCCCCAGCGGGCGCGGTTCCTCGTCGACTACGAATACGACGGTCTATAAGAAGCGATGGGTCTCCGTCTGTCAGGACGGAGACATCCCGCGCAACCGCTCTGACCGGCGGCGCAGAAACTCTAGCGTGGTCAGCAAGCAGATCGAGATGCCCACCAGCAGTGTCGCCACGGCCAGAATGGTCGGGCTGATCTGCTCACGCAGGCCGGTAAACATCTGCCACGGCAGCGTCTTTTGACCCGCCGAGCCTACGAACAACACCACCACAACCTCATCAAAAGACGTGATAAAGGCAAACAAACCGCCCGAGATCACGCCCGGCAGAATCAGCGGCATCTGCACCTTGAAGAAGGTACGCACAGGGCTCGCGCCCATATTCGCCGCCGCCCTGGTAAGTGAATTGTCAAAGCCTACCAAGGTTGCGGTGACCGTGATGATCACAAAGGGAATCCCCAACGCGGCATGTGCCAGAACCACCCCAAGGTAGGTGCCCTGCAAACCGATCCGACTGTAGAAGAAGTACATCCCCGCCGCCGAAATGATCAGCGGCACGATCATCGGTGAAATCAGGATCGCCATGATTACACGGCGGAATGGCATATGCGGCTGGCTCAGACCAATCGCTGCCAGGGTGCCGAAGCCAACTGACAACAGCGTTGCTGCCGGGGCGATGCGGATCGAGTTGCGCACCGCGTTCTGCCAGTCCTGATTGCTAAAGAAATCGCGGTAATGCTTAAGCGAATAACCCGCCGGGTCAAACCGCAGCATCTCTGGCGTGAAGGTGAAGAAATTCTCGGCGTTGAAGCTTAGCGGCATGACCACAAGGATCGGCGTGATGAGAAATATAAAGATGGCACCGCAAATAACACGGAAAGTGTAGTGCCACAGCACCTGTCCGCCGGTCAGATAGGGCGGCACCTTGGCGCGGTAGCGCCCTTCATAAAGCCAGTAGCTGAGCCATGCGAAGAACCAGCCGAAGGCCAACCCGACGACGATCCCCGGTATGCCGCCAAACATCCAGCCCGCAATCGCCATCAGCAGCATCAGGCCCAATCGCCCTACCCGCTCATTGGAAATGACGGTGGTCAGCACAAAGGCCACTGCCGCCATGGCGATAGCGCCAATGACTATGCCCAGTGGCCCGCTGCCTTGCGCGGTGCCGACGAAAAGCCCCGCCAACGCCCCGAAGGCGGCGACGACAGAGAGGTAGAACACGGGTTTTGTGCGTGAAATCGGTGTGAGTGCGGCCATCAGATCAGCCTCCCAGCTTGACGTTGTCGATGCCGACAATCTTGTCATAGGCATAATAAAGCAGCAGCACCGCCGCCAGCAGGATCGCTCCAAGCGCAGCACCCAAGCCCCAGTTCAGCGAACTCGAGATGTGATAGGCGATACGGTTGGAGATAAACGTACCGGAAGTACCACCAACGATTTCGGGCGTGATGTAATAGCCAATCGACAGAATGAACACGAGGATCGACCCCGCCCCGATGCCCGGCACACTTTGTGGGAAGTACACCCGCCAGAAGGCGGTCCAGTTCGTCGCCCCAAGGCTTTTCGCGGCACGCAGATAGGTCTGCGGTACGGTGGCCATCACTGAATAGAGCGGCAAAATCATGAACGGCAGCAGGATATGCGTCATCGCAATGATCGTACCGGTCTGATTGTTGATTAGCGCCAATCGGTCATCCGTGGCGACAATCCCCAGCCAGACCAGCGTTTCATTCACCACGCCTTGATGCTGCAGCATTACCTTCCAGGCACTGGTCCGCACCAGAAGCGAGGTCCAGAACGGCAACAGCACGAGGATCATCAACAGGTTTGCAGTGCGCGCAGGCAGGTTCGCCAGCAGCCACGCCACCGGATAGCCCAACAAAATGCACGACACGGTGATCACTATCGACATCACCATCGTGCGCCAGAACAGCGTCAGATAAATCTGCTGGTTCTCGGGGCGCATTTCGGGGCCGTCGGCACCCTTTTGCATGTCGATCGCATTAAGAAAATATCCATTGGTATAACGCGGGCTATAGGCCTGAATGGTGCGCCACACCTCAACGTCCTGCCAATCCTTGTCAATCTTGGTAAAGGCTTCAGCGAAGTTCACCGTCTCGAAATCCGCGACCGCACTGGCAGCTTCTGACAATTCGGCGGCACCGGCTACCTTCAGACCAGCAAAGGTCACAGGCTCGGCGCGCTGCAAATCGTCATAAAGCGAGGAATAGACCAAAGCCCAAGGGTCTTTCTTGGCGAGGTTATCTTCGTCCTCGACCTGGGTGAACTTGGCATAATTGGCAAAGCTCTCGGATGTTGCGGGCAGAAAAACGTCGATCCCGTCGCGCAATTCGAACTTGGGCTGCTTGTCGTCCGATTTTGGATCCCAGCCCGCCATGTCGGCGTTCCATGCGTCGGATCCCATCAGGGTGTTCCAGTTTTCACCCTTCTTCCAGAACCGGTCGAGCTTCTCGAACTGGTCCTGATAGACTTCCGCCATATCCTCGACCTTGCGGCCGGATTTACGGAACAGGGATGAAACGCCGGTTAATTCATAGTTGAGACGCGAGCCCAGCCGTGTGTGCAGCTTGGCTTCCTGCGCCTCGAAGATATCTTTGAACAGGGCCTTAAAGACAGGCGCGCCGGGCGGTGTGCCGCTCTCGGCATCCCAGTCGGCTAGCAAATCCGTGGTGCGCGGCAGGGTTTCTGAAACGATCTCGTTCTCGACCGAGCGGAACAACATATCCGCAATCGGCGCGATAAAGGTGACCAATACGAAAATCAGCAGCGGAGCCACCAGCGCCAAGGCGCGCAATTTTTGCACCCGCAGGGCACGGCTTAGTGATTTTTTCAGCGGCGTGCCATCGGCGGCAAGCACGGGTCCGTCCGCAATCTTCAGCCCGTCATCCGGTGTCGGCGCGGTCTTTGCGGTGGTGGCGTCGTTCACATCGCTCATGTCAGGCTCGCTGCATTAGGTCGGAGGAATGAATGAAGTTTCAGATGAAACAATGGGGGTGGAAGGGGCCGCGAGGGCCCCTTCCGATAGGGTCGCTTATTGAACCAACCACGCCTGGAACTTCGCGTCGATGTCGTCGCGGTAGTCAGCCCAGAACTCGTAGTTGAAGTTGAACACGTTGGTCGCGTTCGCCGGATCTGTTGGCATGTGCTGTGCCATGTCGATGCCCAGATCGGCGTGCTTCCCAACCAGCGGTGCCGAAGACGCACGTGCCGGACCGTAGGAGATGTACTTGGCCTGATCCGCCAGACGCTGTGTGTCTGTGGCGAACATGATGTAATCCAATGCGCGGGCTTTACGCTCGTCGGTCAGACCGGCGGGAATGATCCAGCCGTCGATGTCGAACATCTGGCCGTCCCACATCATTGCAACAGGCTGGTCCTGCTCTTCGATGACCGAGAAAAGACGCCCGTTGTATGTCGAACCGATGACAACTTCGCCATCTGCCAAAAGCTGGGGCGTATCCGCACCGGCGTTCCACCAGATCACGTCGTCTTTGATGGTTGCCAGCTTATCAAGCGCCTGCTGCTGACCTTCTGGTGTTTCCAGCAAGTCATAGATGGCTTCTTTTTCGACGCCGTCACAGAGCAGAGCCCATTCCATGTTGCCGATGGGACGCTTTTCCAGTGCACGCTTGCCAGGGTAGGCTTCGGTGTCGAAGATCGAGCAGACCGATGTTGGGGGCGTGTCGCCGACCATGTCGGTGCGATAGCCGAAGGTGGTCGAGAAAACGATCTGCGGGATAAAGCAATCGTTGATCAACGTGCCGCCGAAATCGTCTGTCGCGGAGGAGCCGTCGTCACCTTTGGCGAGCATCTCGTCAAAGTTAATTTCCATCGCAAGGCCTTCGTCGCACAGACGGAAGGAGTCAGCAGCCGTTACATCGACCACATCCCACGAGACATTGCCCGCTTCGCTCATGGCGCGCAGTTTGGCCACGGCATCGGCAGAGGATTCGTCGTTGATGATCTTAACGCCGGTCTTCTCTGCATAGGGCTCGTTATAGGCCTTCTGCTGCGAGTTGGAGTAAGCGCCGCCCCAGCTGACGATGGTCATTTCGTTTGCCATGTGGGCATCGGCGAATGCCATGCCGGACGCCACTGTCAGCGCCGAGGTGGCCAGTAATGTTTTGGTCAGTTTCATTAAGATTCTCCCAATTTTTTCCGGGTTTTTAGGTTCGGGCTGTGACACCGGATTTGACACGGCCCATTCAGATCATCCGCAGCGTATTGCGGACGATATGACGCGTGCCGGATTATGCATCCAGCGCGCGACAATCCTCTGCCTGCCAGCCAATCTCGACGGTCTGGCCAGGTTGCAAACGCACCTGATCGGGGGCGTTGCGTGTTTTCACAATGAAGTTGTCATTGCCAGCGACCCGCAGACGGGTGCGGAAAATATCGCCCATATAGATGAACTCAAGCACTTCGGCCTTCAGCGTATGAGCACCCTCATTCAGGCGCGACATATCAAACTCGACCCGCTCGGGGCGGATTGAGACCTGTGTGCGCTCGCCGGGTTTCGAGACATTCACCGGCTTGGCGTCGATCAGGCTGCCGTCATCAAGCTGCACCAGCGCGATGCCTTTGTTGATCTCTTTGACCACACCTTGCAGCGTATTATTTTCACCGATGAACTGCGCCACGAAGGAGTTTTGCGGTTCTTCGTAAAGCTGATCTGGTGGCGCAAGCTGCTGGATGCGTCCGTCTTCAAACACCGCGACACGGTCCGACATGGTCAAAGCTTCGGTCTGGTCGTGGGTCACATAGACCACGGTGATGCCCAGATTGTCGGCGATGTGCTTGATCTCGAACTGCATGTGTTCGCGCAGCTGTTTGTCCAGCGCGCCGAGCGGTTCGTCCATCAACACCAGATCGGGTTCAAACACCAAAGCCCGCGACAGGGCGACACGCTGCTGCTGACCGCCCGAAAGCTGAGCCGGACGCCGACCCCCGAAACTGCCCATCTGGACCATATCCAGCGCACGGGCGACTTTGGCTTCGCGGTCCGACTTGCTCATCTTGCGCACTTCCAGAGGGAAGGCGAGGTTTTCGGCAATCGTCATATGCGGGAACAGGGCGTAGTTCTGGAAGACCATGCCGATGCCACGCTTGTGCGGCGATATGTTGTTGATCGGTTTGCCGTCCAACAAGATGTCGCCGTGGGTCGCTGTCTCGAAACCCGCGAGCATCATAAGGCACGTCGTCTTGCCCGAACCCGATGGGCCCAACATCGTCAGAAATTCGCCCTTGCCGATGGAAAGGTTCAAATCTTTGACGACGAGTGTCTCACCATCGTAGCTTTTCTGCACGCGATCAAACACGACGAAACCGTCGTCAGTGACTGTCTTTGACAAATCGCACCTCCCCAGGTGTTATGTTGTTCTGCCTTTTTGGCATGTTGAATTATAACCAAACACAAGCCCCAATGCTTTGCAACCTAACAGCAGTTGGCACAGGGACGTCCTGACCGCCCTGCTGCATTTTCAGGCAGCGACAGGCGGTCAGGACAGGGCCGATGGCTCATGCAGGGTTAACCCTTGCGAGGCCTTCAGGCCCCCAGAACCTGATGGATTGCAGCTTTGGTTTTTTCTACAATTTCATCTGCTTCGGCGCGGGTCAGGCAGAAGGGCGGCGCGAATCCGATGATATCGCCCTGCGGCATCGCGCGGCCAATCACCCCCGAAGACAGCAGCGCCGCGACGACCTGAACACCGATCTTATCCGCCGGATCATAGAATTTGCGTCCCTCGCGATCCTTGACCAACTCGACGGCACACAGCATCCCTTCGCCGCGCACATCGCCGACATGCGGATGGTCGCCAACCGCCGCCCGCATCTGCTGGTTCAAATAAGCACCGACATCGCGGGCGTTGCCGATCAGATCGAGGTCTTCGATCAATTGCAGGTTCGCGACCCCTGCCGCCGCCCCGATGGGATGCGCCGCATAGGTCCAGCCGTGGCCCATGACACCGTTTTCATCCGCGCCCTGCTCCAGCACTTTCCACACCTTGTCCGACACGATCGAACCCGACAAAGGCGCATAGGCCGAGGTCAGCCCCTTGGCGATGGTGATGAAATCGGGCTTTAGGTCGTAGTGGTCCGAGCCGAACATGCTGCCCAGACGTCCAAAGCCGGTAACAACCTCATCTGCGATCAGCGCGATGTCGTGCTTTTGCAGCACAGCTTGGATCGCAGCCCAATAGCCTTCGGGCGGCGGCACAATGCCCCCCGTGCCCAGAACCGGCTCGCCTATAAAGGCCGCGATGGTATCCGCGCCCTCAAGGGCAATCATCTCTTCGAGATGCTCGACACAATAGGCGACGAACTC
Organism: Sulfitobacter brevis; assembly: GCF_900112755.1. Taxonomy (GTDB): domain Bacteria; phylum Pseudomonadota; class Alphaproteobacteria; order Rhodobacterales; family Rhodobacteraceae; genus Sulfitobacter; species Sulfitobacter brevis. Next base: position 166,316 of record NZ_FOMW01000011.1, read on the forward strand.
TGCCTCTGACTGCTCTAGATTTTCACGGCGGAAGAAATCCGGTGCCACGGTATGCAGCACCCCGTCGAGCGGAAGATCGAACTTGGCATGAAACAGGCTCAGTCCCGTCAGCGATCCGGTCATCAGACCCGATCCGTGATACCCACGCCAGCGGCTAATCACCTTCTTCTTTTCGGGCCGTCCGAGGATATTGTTGTAATACCAAAGCAGCTTGATGTTGGTCTCGTTGGCATCTGACCCGCCCAGACCGAAATAGACTTTGGACATATGCGCAGGGGCGCGGTCCATCACCATCTTGGCCAGCGTGATCGACGCCTCGGTGCCGTGGCCGGCATAGGCGTGGTAATAGCTCAGCTCGCTCGCCTGTTTTGCGATGGCATCGGTGATCTCGCGCCGCCCGTAACCGGCGTTCACACAATAAAGCCCTGCGAAGCCATCGAGCACGCGGTTGCCGTTGCGGTCCTCTATATGGCAGTCCTTCGCGCCCGAAATAATCCGCGAAGCACTTTCGCCGCGCGCATGCTGCGCCAGATGTGTCGATGGGTGAAAGAAGTTCTCACGGTCCCATTGGTCGAGTACGTCATTCGTCAGCATGCGCGTGATCCTTATCAGTTAATCAATGATGTTCGCCTCCGGTCCGTAGGCGAATTTCGTAATGTTTTCAGTGCGGTATTTGCCGACTACCAGAATGTCGTGCTCACGGTACCCGCCTGCCCCGGCAGTGCCTTGTGGCACCCAGAGCATCGGCTCCATCGACACGACCATGCCCGGCTCGAGCACGGTATCAATGTCCTCGCGCAGTTCCAACCCCGCCTCTCGGCCATAGTAGTGCGACAGGATTCCGAACGAATGGCCGTATCCGAAGGAGCGGTATTGCAGCAGCCCCTCGCCCGCAAAGAAGCGGTTGATCTCCTCGCAAATGCCCGAACAGGTCGCGCCCGGCCTGATCAGCGATATCCCCAATTCGTGTGCTGCGACATTGGCCTCCCAAAGCTTGAGCGAAGCCGCATCCGGTGCGCCAAGAAACAGCGTACGCTCCAGCGCCGTGTAATAGCCCGAGATCATCGGAAAGGTATTGAGGCTCAGGATATCGCCGCGCTGCAAGGCCCGCGTGGTGACAGGATTATGTGCGCCATCGGTGTTGAGGCCCGACTGGAACCAGACCCACGTATCGCGGATTTCGCTGTCGGGGAAACTGCGGGCAATCTCCAACTCCATTGCGTTACGCCCCGCCATCGCGACATCAATCTCGCGTGCGCCTTCACGGATCGCATCGCGGATCGCCTCGCCGCCGTGGTCCGCCACCCGCGCCCCTTCGCGGATCAGCCCGATCTCCTCGTTTGATTTCATCATCCGCGCCGCCATCGTGTCAGCCGCGATATCCACCAGTTCCGGCGTGCCCAGCATTTCGTTCAACGTGTCACGCGCGGCCAGTGTCAGGTGATCGGCCTCAATGCCCAGACGCCCGGCGCCCTGCATCAACTCGCCCACGGCGCGCCAGTAATTGTTGCGCGTCCAGTCGGTGTAAATCACGTTGTCGCCATACGACCGTCGCCACGGCTGGCCTGCGTCGATATTGGCGCTGACCGTGGTGCAGGCCTCCTGCGTCACAACACAGCCGTAGGGCCGCCCAAAGCTACAATACAAAAACCCCGAGTAATAGGCGATGTTATGCATCGAACTTAGCAGCACGGCGGGAATATCCCGCTCCGCCATGATCTGGCGCAAACGGGTGAGCCTGCGTTCGTACTCTGCGTGCGAAAAAGGCAGCACGGCCTTGTCGCCATTATGGCAGGTAAAAAATTGCGGGCGGTTTGTCAGGTCTTTCATCCAAAGTATCCTCAATTGGAACGGAGGCCTTGCGGCATCCAGGTCAAAGAAAATATCCGGGCGTACAGGACGGTGCGGCGCAGCGCGCCAAAGGCATGACCCATTAAGCGACGCCATCGCTGGTCATGTGCGCTCAGTCGTATGGTATTGTGCCGAAAGCTGTCAACGCCTAGCGTTCGGGAAACCCCCCACTGATGATAGGTGCAGTTCATGACAACGCCTGACCCCACGCCCTTTTCCAACACCGAATATGACCGGCGCTTGTCGCTGACACGTACTGCCATGGCGCAGGCCGGTCTGGACTCGCTGATCGTCACCGACCCGTCCAATCAGGCTTGGCTCACCGGCTATGACGGCTGGTCGTTCTATGTGCATCAGGCGGTCGTGGTGCCGCTGGAGGGGATGCCATTCTGGTGGGGCCGCAGGCAGGATTCAAACGGCGCGGTGCGAACCGTCAACCGCGACCGCACCGGCGTCGAATTCTATACCGATGATTTTGTCCAATCGACCGAGCGGCATCCGATGCAGGATCTGGCCCGCAAGCTCGCCGCACGCGACATCAAAACTGCTCGCATCGGCGTGGAAATGGACAACTACTATTTCTCCGCCAAGGCCTATACCACCCTCGTCGCCGCCCTGCCCGACAGCGACATTCGCGACGCCACCGCACTGGTGAACTGGCAACGCGCGATCAAATCCGACGAAGAACTCGACTTCATGCGCAAAGCCGCGCGGATCAGCGACAAGATTACCCAACTTGCCATAGATCGCGCCGAACCCGGCGTGCGCAAGAACGAACTCGCCGCCGAAATCACTGCCGCAGGCTACACCGGTGTCGATGACATCTGGGGCGATTATCCCGCCATCGTGCCGCTGATGCCCTCGGGCACCGACGCCGCCGCCCCGCATCTGACATGGAACGGCGACGTGATGAAAAAGGGCGAGGTGACCTTTTTTGAACTCGCCGGCTGCTACCGCCGCTATCATGTGCCGCTGTCGCGCTCGGTCATGCTGGGCCAGCCCCCTGAACATATCAAACGCGGTGAAGGCGCCTTGATTGAAGGGCTCGAAGCAGGTCTCGAAAAAGCCCGCGCGGGCAACCGCACCTGCGACATCGCCAATGCCCTCGGCGCGGTGATGGACAAGGCGGGCATCGAACGCGGCGCGCGCTGCGGCTATTCCATCGGCCTGTCCTACCCGCCCGACTGGGGCGAACGCACCATGTCCCTGCGCCCCGAAGACCAGACCATACTGAAACCCGGAATGACCTTCCACTTTATGCCTGGCCTGTGGATGGACGATTGGGGCCTCGAGATCACCGAGAGCATTCTGATCCGTGAGGATGGCCCCGCCGAGCCGTTCTGCAACATCCCCCGCAAACTCTTTGTCAAAGACTAGCCATGACTGATCTGCAAACCACCACCGCGATCCTTGACGATCTGATCGCCTATCCTTCGGTGTCGTCCGACAGCAATCTTGCAATCATCGACGACCTCGCGCAGCGCCTGCGCGAGGTCGGTGCGCGAGTCGATATCTACCACAACGACGCGGGCACCAAGGCCAACCTCTACGCCACCCTCGGCCCTGATGTGGCCGGCGGCATTTTGTTGGCGGGCCATACAGATGTGGTGCCGATCACCGATCAGGTCTGGGGCGGCAACCCCTTCGCGCTGACCGAACACCAAGGGCGGCTTTACGGGCGTGGCACCTGCGACATGAAAGGCTTCATCGCCGCCGCCGTCGCCATGGCGCCGGTCTTTGCCAAGCGCGCGGTGAGACGCCCGCTGCATTTTGCCTTCACCTATGACGAGGAAACCGGCTGTATCGGGGCCGAAGCACTGGCGCGGCAACTGGCCAAGCGCCACGACCGCCCTGCCCTCGCGATCATCGGCGAGCCGACCGAGATGCGGGTGATCGAAGGCCACAAAGGTTGCTGCGAATATTCCACGCATTTCACGGGACGCGAAGGCCACGGCTCGCTGCCGCATCTCGGCGTCAACGCGGTTGAGTACGCCGTGCGCTATATCACCCGCCTGATGCAATTGGCAGATGAGCTCAAAACCCGCGCCCCCGCGGGCAGCGCCTTTGACCCGCCGCACAGCACCATCAATGTCGGCGCGTTACACGGTGGTGTGGCGCACAATGTGATCCCCGGCCTTGCCACTGTCGATTGGGACATGCGCCCCGTGCAAGGCAAAGATTTCACCCACATCAAGACGACCATGCACGACTTTGCGCATGACGTGCTGCTGCCGCAAATGCGCCGCGTCTGGCCCGACGCCGATATCACCACCCAGACCGTTGGTGAAACCGGCGGGCTGGAGGTGTTGCCTGAAAACGCCGCCCGCGATCTGATGATGGAGCTCACGGGTGCCAATGGCACCGATGTAGTCTCCTTCGGGACCGAGGCCGGCATTTTTCAGCAGCTTGGCATCGCCGCTGTGGTCTGCGGGCCGGGCTCGATCGAACAGGCGCACAAACCTGACGAGTACCTTGAGATCGACCAGCTTTCCGCCTGCCTCACGATGCTTGAGGGTCTCAGCCGCAGGTTAGGCTGATCCTTCCCCCCTGCCCCCATAGACGGAAAAGGGTGGAGAATTTAACTGTTTCACAAGTCAACGGTTGGCCTTCGCAAGACCGCAAAGAACCGATGTCCGATCCCCGCAGCACGCCCTGCAATAGCGATTTCGCCTTCCGCCCCGACAGACCGCCGACCCGCTGTTCGGCTTTCACTCCCAACGCGCCTCTGTGATTTCACAAGCAGATTGTCGCGCTTAATGTGGCAATGACGGGCTGTCACCACGGGCCTTGCCGCGCTGGCCATCGTCGATACCCCCGGCATCACTCAAAGCGAGTTGGCGCGGCAGTGAGGGATCGCACGCTCCGGCCTCGTCGAAAGGAGCTAACACACCTGCCCGCACCTATTTGCGAAACACCGGCTCGCGCTTTTCCAAAAATGCCCGCAAGCCCTCTTGCGCCCCTTCCGAAGTTTGCGCCATCGCCGCTGCCATGCTTTCAGTAAACAGCCCGTCGGCGCGGGACATATCGCCAATTCGCCCGATCGCCTGTATCATCAGATAGTTCGAAAACGGCGCATTGTCCGCCACCTTGCGGGCGAGTTTTCGAGCCAGCGTCAAAGCCGCGCCCTCCTCCACCGCGTAATGCGCCAGCCCCATCGCCAACCCGTCCTCGGCGCCATAGGACCGTCCTGTCAACATCATTTCGCGCATTCGGTCGGCACCGATAATCCGGCCTACCC
>NZ_FOMW01000006.1 GCF_900112755.1 Sulfitobacter brevis
CGTCGATGAGACGGCCTCAAGACTTTTTTCCGAGGGCTTCCTTGAGCAACTCATTCTGCATGCTCATCTCCGCATACATCTTCTTGAGGCGGCGGTTCTGCTCGGCCATGTCCTTCATCTCTACGATGAGCGACGCGTCCATACCGCCAAATTTGGCCCGCCATTTGTAAAAGCTGGCACTGCTCATCCCATGCTCCCGGCAAAGCTCAGAGACCGGCACACCGCCCTCCGCCTGCTTCAACACAGCCATGATCTGCGCATCGCTAAATCGTCCGTTCTTCATCGTAAATCTCCTCAGATATCTCGCCGAGAAAATTCTACTTTTGAACACCACTAATTTTAGGGGGGATTACCGGGCGGCGTTAGCCGCGCGACCTAGGTCACCTGCCGGCCTCCTTGTCTGCCTTGGTTAGCTCTGCGCGTTCTTTCTTGAGACTCCCTCTTTTCTTTCTCTTTCTGTTCTATATTGCGGGATTCCGCGAGGCTCGCACGTAGCGTGAGTGGGATTGTGAATTGAACGCGGCTTACCTCTTCACTTTGTCGACTGTGCTCCCCCTTGGCACCAATTTCAGCGGAAAAAACCTTGAGACCTGCTTTACCGCCTCCGCTCGTCTCGGATGCAGCGGTGACCGCAACATCGAATTTCACGGTTTGAATTTGACGGAAGATATGGTCGCTACTGTTTTCTTCGTAAACTTCGGAACTGCTTTTTGACATCGGCGGGTTTACATACACACCTTCGTCCGACCATTGGTCCTGTAGTTCGTTCGTTGCTTCAATGATCCCAGTCATTGTTTCCTTAATGAAGTCCTTGAGGTCCATCTTCGTGTTCCTAATCCAACTAGTTTGAAGGAAAAATCTTCAGTGGTGATATTCACCTTCCTGCTGCATCGCAGATGGCACTTCCACGCCAAGTGGCGGCGACTTGAATGAAGCCAGCACTGGCTTGCCCCGTGATGCTTTCAGGTTCTGCGCCCATTCCGCACACAGACGTAATCGACGACTTCATACCGGCAAGAATCCTGTCTCCAATTTCGCTTGTCCAAGCGGTATTATAGAGTTCAGTTTTTATCTCACCCGCATAACCAGTGAGCGCCGGTGCGAACGTCACAGGGGCAGCATCGGAGCTATTCGGCACAACTAAATATCCGACCTGTCCGGGTCCCGAAGTGCTGGAGTAGATCGTAAAGTCGTCTGCCGAGTTTAGCCAAGGCGCGTCAAAGTCTACTGTGAAGCCGGACTCCTCAAGTGTCCTCCGTACTTTTTCAGCGTCGACACCGGCATGCCTTTCGGTCCAACGATTCATTACTTGAGCTTTGTCTTCAAGCTTCGAAAAATCGTCTTCGAGTTGAAATGGCTCCGTTATGACCATTTGCGCATCAGCGCTTGTGGCAACGGCAAACGATAGGGCTAAAATACGTAGCATTATCCAACCTCATATTTAAAAAGCGAAGCGAACCTCAGGTTGAAGCTAGTTGGGCAGTATGACTGGCGCAACTATAATGCGGACCCCGCAACTAAACCGCTGACGCGGTCCATTAGCGCGATAACAAAGGTAATCGCAGCAAGGGGGTCAAAAAGTGGGTTGTGGGCTGGCTTGTGGGTCAGCTTCACGACCGGCCCCTAAGTATCTGTTATGAAACAATAAAATAGGGGAAGTGGCAGCCCGTAGGGGAGTCGAACCCCTCTTTTCAGGTTGAAAACCTGACGTCCTAACCGATAGACGAACGGGCCACTTGGTCGTGAGGGGTCTCTAATATTTTCCCGATGGGGGCGCAAGTATAAATCTCGAAAAATCTGCAAGAAAATGACTCACGCCGCAGCCGCGTCCTCCAAAAGCAATTGCACCGACTGTCGCCCGCGCCAGCTGTTGATGTCCAAACGCCCTGTCAGATGGAACCGCGCACCCCCGTGGTTCTCCAGTGCAGCGCCAAGAGGGGTATCAAACGCCCCGAACGCGATCGCCTCCATCACTGTGCCATCGCCATTGGTAAAGCTGACTTTGAGGTGGGTCTCACCCACGCGCTTGGCAAAGCGGATCGCCATATTCGAGAATACATAGCGCGGGGCAGGGGCGGCGGCGCCGAACGGACCTGCCTGTTCGACTCGCTCGACCAGCTCAACCGTCGCCGCGGCAGGCATCAAGAGGCCGGTAATCTGCAAATCCGACGGTCCGGCCAAATGCGCGCCCTGTTTTTTAAGCAATTCGCCCAAACGCGCCATCGCGGCTTCAAGCTTGTCCTCGGCCACAGTCAAACCCGCTGCCATCTTGTGCCCGCCACCTTTGAGCAGCAAACCCTCTGCAGCAAGTCGCTGGATCGGCGCGCCCAGATCAATCCCGCTGATCGAGCGCCCCGAGCCTTTGCCAATGCCATTCTCGACCCCGATCACGATCGCAGGGCGGTTGGCAGCCTCCTTGAGGCGTGACGCCACGATGCCCACGACCCCGGGGTGCCAACCGGGCCCTGCGGCCCAGACTAGCGGCGCGTCAAAGCCGCGCGCTTCGGCCTGTGCCATGGCCTGTGCGCGCACAACTGCCTCCATCTCCCGCCGGTCGGTGTTAAGTGCATCCAGACGCTCCGCCAAGGCCGCTGCTTCATGCGGATCGTCCGTGGCAAGCAATCGCGCACCTAAATCGGCTTGTCCGATCCGCCCGCCCGCGTTGATGCGCGGACCCAGCAGAAATCCCAGATGATAGGCCGCAGGCGCCGCATCCATCCGCGCCACATCGGCAAGGGCGGCCACCCCGATCCGCGCCCGTCGCGCCATGACCAACAATCCCTGCCGCACAAAAGCACGGTTCACGCCGATCAAAGGTGCTACATCTGCCACCGTTGCCAAAGCCACCAGATCCAGCATGTCCAACAGCGCCGGAGAGGTACGCCCCGCAACACGGCATTGCCGCCCCACCTCGACCAGCATCAGAAACACCACCGCAGCGGCACACAGATGCGCCGAGGTGCCGTCTTCATCCTGCCGGTTAGGGTTCACCACCGCCAAGGCATCCGGCAAGGTCTCCGCCGCCAAATGGTGATCGAGCACAATCACCTCCGCTCCGACCGCCGCAGCAATCGGCCCGTGCGAAAGCGTGCCGCAATCCACACAGACGATCAGATCATGCTCTGCCGCTAAGGCCGCCATAGCCTCCTCATTGGGGCCATAGCCTTCGTCAATCCGGTCAGGGATGTACAAAGTGGCCCGGTGGCCCATCTCGCGCAGCCAGACCAGCAACAAGGCCGCAGAGGACCCGCCATCAACATCATAATCGGCAAAGATCGCAATCCGCTCTCGGCGATCAAGGGCAGCCAGAAACCGCGCCGCCGCCGGCTCCATATCGCGCAGTGATCGCGGGTCCGGCAACAAATCCCGCAAAGCGGGGGCGAGAAAACCTTCCGCCTCCTGCGGTGTCACACCCCGCCGCGCCAAAATCTGGCATAACGCCTGCGGTAAATCCGTCTGCTGCACCAGCAGTTCCGCCGCGCGCTCCACTTCAATGCCGGGCCCAACCCAGCGCCGTCCGGTCAAAGACGTCTCAACACCTAAATAGGCCACAGTACCCCCAAAATTCATTTGGCCGGAAAACTCCCCGCGGAGCGTCCCGCCACCGCCTCACGCGATTGCCTCAGCTATTGCTAACTGGCGTGCGATATATCATGCGCCGTATCGATCCGGTCTTGGACCGCATGATCAACGTCTCGGCAGTCACCCAGCCCCCTGTGCGTTTAACACCCGGCAGCAAAGCGCCATCGGTCACGCCTGTGGCCGCGAAGATCACATCATCGGTGACCATGTCATCAAGGCCATAGATCCGCTCCAAATCGGTAATTCCGGCTTTGATGGCGCGCCCCCGTTCGTCGGCATTGCGAAACACCAATCGGCCAAACATCTGGCCTCCCATACATTTTAGTGCAGCCGCCGCCAACACGCCCTCGGGCGCACCGCCCGCACCCATATACATATCGATGCCGGTCGCTCCATCGGCGCAATGCATAACGCCGGCCACATCGCCATCGGTTATCAGCCGGATCGCCGCACCCGTGCTGCGGATTTCAGCAATCAAGGCCTCATGGCGCGGGCGCTCCAGCACGCAAACTTTGATCTCTGACGCGGCACAGCCGCGTGCGGTGGCCTGTGCAGCGATCCGCTCGGCTGGCGACATCTCGAGCGAAACAACCCCCGCCTCAAACCCCGGACCAATGGCAAGCTTGTCCATATACACATCAGGCGCCTGAAGCATCGAGCCACGCGGTCCCATAGCGACCACCGTCAAAGCATTGGGCATATCCTTGGCGGTCAGCGTCGTGCCCTCCAGCGGGTCAAGCGCGATATCCACATCCGGCCCGTTGCCAGTGCCAACGGCCTCACCGACATACAGGAGCGGCACCTCGTCGCGTTCGCCTTCGCCGATCACCACCGTGCCCGCAATGTCGATCAGATTGAGGGCTTCGCGCATTGCCTGCACCGCCGCTCGGTCTGCCGATTGCTCGTCGCCGTTACCAACAAATCCGGACGCAGCCAGTGCTGCGGCCTCAGATACCCGCGCGAGGCCGAGGGAGAACATGTGGTCCTGAAATTCGGAAGTGACTGTCATGGCACGATCCTTGTTAGCGGTGGGCCAGCCGCAAGGCGGCGGGCAGCGCGAGGTCCCAGCTGTGCGATGGTAACGGCATCACGCGGCTTCGCAACAAGTCTTCTCAGCAGGGGGCCGCCAGTGATGCAGAAGGGCCGCGCCAGCCGCCGCGCCTTCTAATCACGCCAGTCTGTTCAGACTTCTTCGATCCGCAGGGCAACCGGCTCTGCCGCCAGAACGCCCGTCGTGCCCATCGCGCAAAGCGCCCGATCCAGCGAGGCGCGGTCGGTTTTATGAGTGACGATCAGAACGGGCGCGTTGGTATCGGTATGCTCGTACTGGCGCATCCGGTTGATGCTGACACCGGCATCGCCAAGCACCGTGGCGATCTTCGCCATCGCGCCGGGCTTATCCACGAGGGTCATTCGCAGATAATAGGCCGCTGGCCGCTGCGAGGTTGCGGCAACGGCGCTTTGCAGGCTGGCCACCGGTTGCCCGAACACCGGACCCCGCCAGCCGCGCGCGATATCGCAGATATCGGACATCACCGCGCTCGCGGTCGGACCTTCGCCCGCGCCGGGACCACGCAACACGATCTGACCGACCGCATCGCCTTCGATCACCACCATATTGGTGCCGCCATCCAGCTGGCCCAAGGGCGAGGTATCAGGCACGAGACAAGGCTGCATGCGCTGCTCTAACCCGCGACCGGTTTTTTGAGCCACGCCCAAGAGTTTGATTTTATAGCCCATATCTGCGGCGGCGCGGATGTCGTCGATGGAGACCCGTTCGATGCCTTCAAGCTGGATGCCCGCAAAATCGGGACGGGTGCCAAAGGCAATGGCGGCCAGCAGCGCCAGCTTGTGCGCCGCATCAATGCCGCCCACGTCCAGCTGCGGATCAGCTTCGAGGTAGCCCAGACCATCGGCCTCGGCAAAGATTTCCTCATAGGTTTTGCCGGAGTTTTCCATGCGGGTGAGGATGAAGTTACACGAGCCGTTCATCACCCCCATCACGCGGCTTATCTGATTGCCCGCCAAGCCTTCGGTCAGGGTTTTAATCACCGGAATACCGCCCGCAACGGCGGCCTCATAGCGCAGGACGAGGCCGTTGTTTTCGGCCAGTTCGGCCAGTTCGGCACCGTGAATTGCGAGCATTGCCTTATTGGCAGTCACCACCTGTTTGCCAGCTTTCAGCGCCGCTTCGGTCGCGTCTTTCGCGGGCCCGTCTTCGCCTCCCATCAGCTCGACAAAAACGTCGATATCGTCGCGTGTGGCCAGTTTGATCGGGTCGTTTTCCCAGTCATAACCGCTGAGCGAAACCCCACGATCACGGTCCTTGCTGCGGGCGGAAACGGCCGAAATGGTGATTTTGCGCCCCAAACGTGCCTCTAGCAGCGCGGCCTGTTGGCGGATGATGCGCACCACGCCGACGCCAACAGTGCCCAGACCAGCGATTCCAAGGCGAAGCGGTTCAGACATGGTCGGTATTCCTTTGGCGATTTGATTGCCGCGGATGTAGCGGTTTCGGGGTGGCGGTGCAACGCGCAAGGCGTTTGAGGACCGATTGTGATTTCCGGGCGGAGCGGAAGGGGGCGCTGCCCCCGGCCTGCAGCCTTCCAACGGGATATTTTTTGTCAAATAGGGGGGGGCAGGCCGTCGCCAGCCTATTGGCGACCTTGGGACAGGCGTTGGCGTTCGGCGCTGGTGAGGACCGGGTTGCGCAAACTGGCGGCGCGGGCGCGCAGGCGCGAGACGCGGGAGGTCAGGGTGGATTTTGTCTGGGCGGCGTCCACCTGTCCTGCGGTAGCTTGCGCGAGCAGCGGCTCCAGCGGCACGAGGGCGGGATAATCAGCGGCTTCGAGAGCGGGAGTAAGCGTGCGATCAAGTGCAGGAAATTGCGTGCAGGCACTGAGCAGCACGGGTGTTATCAGGCACAGAGATAAGCGGCGTATCATGCGTTGTTCTTGCACCACGCGCCGCAATCGCGCAAGCGGCCTTTGCTTTTGAACAAGTGTTCATTAAATTGATCGCATGGCACGCACGCAGGGCTCACATTCTGGTATCACGGGTCCGCGGGTGCGGGCGGTGGCGTTGCGGCTGTTTGCCAAGGGGGGCTATGCGGCGGTATCGATGCGGGCCATCGCGGCTGAGGTCGGGGTGCAGGCAGGGGCGCTTTATAACTACACACCCGACAAGCAATCGCTGTTGTTTGATCTGATGCAGAGCCATATGGCAGATTTGCTGGCCGAAGCGCCATTGGACGCAGGTGCTGCGCCGCCCGAACAGCTGCGTCAGTTTGTCGAATTCCACATCCGCTTTCATGCGGACCGGCCTGATGCGGTGTTCATTGCCTATATGGAGTTGCGCAATCTGACGCGGGAGAACTTTGCCCGTATCGAAGAATTGCGCCGTGCCTATGAGGACCGTCTGGAGGCGATTTTGCGTGCAGGTGTGGCCAGTGGGGATTTTGGCGTGGCCGACACGCGGATTGCGACCTTTGCGATCATCGCGATGCTGACGGGCGTCAATACCTGGTTTCGGGCCGGGGGGCGTTTGTCGCTGAAAGAGGTGACAGCGCAATATTGGGATATGGTTCAAAAGGCTGTGGCGAAAGCCGACTGATAGTCCTGCGCGCAAGCGTGGTGCCTGCGCGCAGTGTTTTGGTGCGGTTCAATGCGCCGGTGCGATGAAGGTGCCATTGCGCAATTCGGCAAAGGCGCGCTCAAGCTCGGCACGGGTGTTCATCACGATGGGGCCGTGCCATGCCACAGGCTCGTCGATGGGGGCGCCGGAGATCAGCAAAAAGCGCATGCCCTCAGGGCCGGCCTGAACCGTGACCTCGTCGCCGGTGCCAAAGCGGATCAGCGTGCGGTCGCCGGACAGATCGCGAATGTTAAGCTCCTGACCCGCGACCTCTTTCTCCAGCAGCACGCCGCTGGGGGCCGAGGCATCGGCAAATGCGCCAGCGCCTTGGAACACATAGGCAAACGCCCGGCGGTAGGTATCGACGGGGAAGGTTTTCTTCACTCCCGCTGGCACTGTGACGTCGAGGTATTGCGGATCAGCGGCAATGCCATCGACAGGGCCGGTTTTCCCCCAAAAGTCGCCGGTGATCACGCGCACACGGGTGCCGTCATCCTCGATGATTTCGGGGATATCGGCGGAGGTGACATCCTGATAACGCGGCGCGGTCATCTTCTGGCTCGAGGGCAGATTGCCCCAAAGCTGGAAGCCGTGCATCTGGCCTTTGGCGTTTCCGCGCGGCATTTCCTGATGCATGATCCCCGAACCGGCGGTCATCCACTGCACATCGCCCGCACCCAGATTGCCGGTATTGCCCAGCGAGTCGCTGTGCTCCACCGTGCCTTCCAGCACATAGGTGATGGTTTCAATGCCGCGGTGCGGGTGCCAGGGAAAGCCTTTCTCAAAGTCTTGCGGGCGCTCATTGCGGAAATCATCGAACAGCAGAAACGGGTCGAGTTCGGACGGATCCTGAAAGCCAAAGGCGCGGTGTAGTTTGACGCCAGCCCCCTCCATCGTGGGGGTAGCGCGGCGGGTTTCAAGCGTGGGTCTGAGGGACATGGGTCGTCTCCTTTCTGGTGTGCCGCAGAGGTAAGCGCAGTAGCGGCAGCACACAACTCAGCAGCCACGAACCATGGTTGTGCGCGCATGCGCAACTCATCAGATTTCGTGATGGGTTGCGGGTTAAGTATTCGTTTTACTGATTTCTGTTCCAGATTTAGACACCTCTCGTAGAAACAGCTTTTCAATGGAGACTATCATGGCTTTTCAACAAACGGTCACACCCGCAGTGCGCGGCGCAGACTTTGCCCTGCTGGTTGCGGTTGCACTGGCATTTATTGCAGTCGTTTACATCGCATCGGGATACCGCATCGTACGTAGTAATGTCGCCGCGCAGGAGATCATCATCTCAGGGGAAGACTGGCACGGAAATGTGCGCCGCTCGCCGCGCTGAGAGAGGCACGGCAGTTAAATTTCCGAAGGGCCGGGCATGCCTTGTTTGGCCCCAAGGCGCGTAAAAAGCGTCGTTTTCGGGCGCGACAGGGCGGGGCGGGCACAGGCTGATGGTCGAAACTGGATCAGGGAGAGATCAATGAAAATCGGCTTTATCGGGTTGGGCAATGTCGGCGGCAAGCTGTCGGGGTCACTGATCCGCAATGGCGTGGATGTGGCGGTGCACGACCTTAACCCTGAGTTTGTGGCGGCCAAGGTAGCAGCAGGGGCGCGCGACGGGCAGAGCCCTGCACAACTGATGCAAGACTGCGACGCGGTGATCACCTGCCTGCCGTCCCCCGCCGCCAGTGCTGCGGTGGTGACGGAAATGCTGCCCCATGTCGGGCCGGGCAAAATCTGGATGGAGATGTCGACCACCGACGCCGAAGAGGTCAAACGCTTGGGCGCGCTGGTAGCAGAAAAGGGCGGTGCGGCGGTCGATTGTCCAGTTTCGGGTGGCTGTCACCGTGCCGATACCGGCAATATCAGCATCTATGCGGGCTGTGACCGCGCCACTTTCGAGCGGGTGCTGCCGATCCTCACCCATATGGGGCGTCGTATTTTGCATGTCGGGGATATTGGCGTTGCGAGCACCTTAAAGGTGATGACCAATTACTTGGCGACAATGAACCTTTTGTCGGTTTGCGAGGCGCTGACGGTAATGAAAGCTGCTGGCATGGACCTTGGTGTGACCTATGAGGCGATCGCGGCATCGTCGGGCAATTCCTTCGTGCATGAGACCGAAAGCCAGTTGATCCTGTCGGGGTCGCGGGATGTGAATTTCACCATGGACCTTGTGCAGAAAGACATCGGGTTGTTTCAAAAGATTGCCGATGACCACGGCGTGCCTCTAGAACTGTCACCGCTGATGATCGAGATGATGTCGGACGGCCAGCGCCGCTATGGCATCCGCGCGCAATCTGACCGGATGATCGAGCGGTTGGAGGAGGCAACGGGGCTAAGTATCACTGCGCCGGGATTTCCGACTGAATTGCTGGACGATGAACCCGAAGAGCGGGGCTATGAGGTGGCAGTGCGGCGTTAGGGCCGCTCAGGTCAGGGCGGTGATTTCGAGCGCGCAGAGCACGGCAAAGGATAGTGCCGTGGCCCCCAGCGCACGAATGAACCGCATCCGCTTGAGCTCGCGCAGGCGCGAAACTTTCAGCACTTCGTAGCCAAGCTCGCGGTGCCAATCTGCCCCCGTGGTTGCCGCCACGAGGGCATCAACATCGGCAAAACGCGCGGTTTCAACATAGAGCAACCGGCGCGGCTGTTCGGCATCATGTGGTTGCACGCGCGGGGCGACACGGCGCGAGGGGTAGAGCACCGCTCCGAACAGAAACAGCGGCGCCATGACGATCCCCCAAAAGATCGCGAGCGACAGCAGCGACCCGTCCGCCGCACGCGGAAACCCCGCCGCAGCATTGGCCACAATATTCAACGCGAAGGTATAGCCGATGCCGACGATCTGGGCCTTGGTGTCATAGCTGCGCACCGTCGCCTGGGCCTCTTCCAGCGCCTTTTCAAGGTAGTGCCGCGCGGCGGGGTCGGGTGGCGTGGATGCGTCTGGCATGGGCGTTTGTGTCTCTGACGTCAGCAGTTGGGAACGTTCACAGCCAGACCCCCAAGCGAGGTTTCCTTGTACTTCTCGCTCATATCCGCGCCGGTCTGGCGCATGGTCTCGATACAGGCGTCGAGCGGCACAAGATGGGTGCCATCGCCGCGCAGCGCGAGGCTGGCCGCCGATACGGCCTTGATCGCACCCAAGCCATTACGCTCGATACAAGGCACCTGCACCAAGCCCTTGACCGGATCGCAAGTCATCCCGAGGTGGTGTTCTAGCGCAATTTCCGCTGCGTTCTCAACCTGTTCGGGCGTGCCGCCCAACACGGCACAAAGCCCGGCCGCAGACATTGCCGCCGCCGATCCGACCTCGGCCTGACAGCCTGCTTCGGCGCCGGAAATTGAGGCGTTGAACTTGACCAGCCCGCCGATGGCCGCAGCGGTCAGCAGGAAATCTTCGATATGTGCCTCGGAGGCGCCGGGGACGTGATCAAGATAATAGCGCAACGTTGCGGGCATCACCCCTGCGGCCCCGTTGGTTGGCGCGGTGACAACCTGCCCACCGGCGGCGTTTTCTTCGTTCACCGCCATGGCATAAACGCTCATCCAGTCGTTGATGGTATGGGGCGCTTGCTGGTTCATGCCGCGCTCGGCCAGCAGCGCATCATGAATGCCCTTGGCGCGGCGTTTGACGTTAAGCCCGCCGGGCAGGATACCATCGGTGGCCAGCCCGCGATCAATGCAGTCGGTCATCACCTGCCACAGCCGTTTGGAGCCTTCGCGCAGATGCACCTCGCCGTTGCGTGAGATTTCATTGGCGCGTTTCATCTGGGCGATGTTTTTGCCCGAGGCGCGGGCCATCTCCAGCATCTCGGCGGCAGATTTGAAGGGGAAGGGCACCGGCGCGCCTTCGGCAGAGTCCTTGCCTGCCGCAAGCTCGGCCTCGGTCATCACGAAACCGCCGCCGATGGAATAGTAGGTCTCGCGCAGCACAACGTCACCTTGGGCATCGGTCGCCATCAACATCATGCCATTGGCGTGGCCGGTGAGGCGGGTGTCGTAGTCAAAGATCATATCGCTTTTGGGATCGAACTTGAGGGTCGCACCGTCAAAGTCGATCTGCCCCGTCTCATGGATCTTATTCAAAACCGCCTCGGCCTTTTCAGCGTCATACTCGGCGGGAGTGAACCCTGCGAGGCCCAGAATGGTTGCGCGGTCGGTGGCATGTCCGACACCGGTAAATGCCAGCGAGCCATGTAGCGAGGCGCGCAGACCCGCGAAGTGGAAAGGCGAGGCGCGCATGGTATCCAGAAACCGCGCGGCGGCGACCATCGGCCCCATCGTGTGCGAGGAAGACGGGCCGATCCCGACCTTGAACATATCGAATACAGAAAGAAACATCAGGTGGCGCTGCCTATAGGAGGATTGGGATGGCGGGGTGCGGTAAAGGGTGTATCGCCCAGCCCTTCGGCCTGTTGCAAGGCGATGGTGGCGGGCAGGCTTTCAATTTTGGCGCAGACTCGCTGGAGGGCGGGATATACGCCAAGGCGAAACCAGCTGCGATCATGGTCAGCGGGGTAGAGCGCAGGCCAGCGCAGCAAGGCTGCCACGTAGAAATCAAGCACCGTGGGGGCCGTGCCGCCCAGCCAATCGGGACGGAGTGCCGCTGCCGCGTCCAGAGTGGTAAAACTCTGATGCAGGTGCTGCGTCAACCCTGCGCGCAGGGCGGTGGCATGGTCTGGTGCGATGAACTTCTCGGGGTAGAACAACATCCGCTCGGCCGGGTGCAGGGTGTTGGCGACAAAGAACAGCCATTTCAGGAAATCGCCACGCTCGGGGGCATCGGGGGCGGGGCCAAGCTGCCCATGCGTATCCGCCAGCCACAAAAGGATCGCGCCGGTCTCAAAGAGTGGGCCTTGCGGCGTTTCCAGCACCGGAATCAGCCCGTTGGGATTAAGTTGCCGGTATGCGGGGCCCGACTGCTCGGCCTGCTTTCGGTCAACCAGCACCGCCTTATAGGGCAGGCCGCGCTGTTCCAGCGCGAGCCGAACGGCCAGCGAAGCATTGTCAGGGGCGTAGTGCAGAATATAGCTCATGCGCCGATATATAGCGTTTGGCGACACGCGGGTCCGCCTTAATGCGACACATGGAAGCCACTTGGCGCAGAGGCGAAAGAAATCCCAGGTGCGCGGGGCAGATTGTAAGACTAGGCGAAGCGCTGGGCGAGGCGGCAGGTCATGGACGCAGGGCCGCATCCTCTGCCGCGATCCTGTGGCGCAGCATCAGCGCATTCAGCAAGGTAAAGACCGCCGCAACGCCCCAGAGCCCCAGCACCATCGGGGCGACGATGATTTCGGCCACGACCAGCGCATAATTGGGATGCGGCAACACGCGAAACGGGCCGGAGGCGACCAGCGGCGTGTCGGTGACGATGATCCGTGTGGTCCAGCGCGACCCCAGCGTCGACAATATCCAGACCCGCGCGATCTGCAGCAAGACGTAAAGCACCAGCCAACCTGCGTGGATCGCTTGGTCAAAGCCAAAAATAAGCAGCGCAACGACCCAACTGGCGTGCAGCGCGACCATCACCGGATAATGTCCCGCTCCGACCTCGCGCGCGCCTGCGGCCATCAGCTTGGAAGTGTTGCGCCGCGCGATCACCAGTTCGGCAAGCCGCTGCACGACGATGAAACCCAAAAACAGGGCGGTGGCCAGCGTCATCTGTGAACCGTCAGCGGCAACAGTGACGCGGTAAAGCCCGGTCCCAGAGCACAAAGCGCCATCGTGCCACTGTGACCCGCGTCCATCACCCGCTTCAGCACGAACAACGCGGTCGGGGCCGACATATTGCCTGCAGCGCGCAAAGTCGCACGCTCGCAATCGAGACTGCCGGAGGGCAGGGACATCGTCGCCTCAATTGCCTCGACCACCTTAGTGCCGCCGGGATGGCAGACGAAGCGGTCGATCTGGTCAGGGCGCAGGCCGGCGGCGCCAAGCATCGTGGTCACAGCGGTGCGGAAACTCTCCTGCACAAAGGCGGGGATCGAACGGTCAAAGACCACGCCAAGCCCTGTTTCATCAACATCCCACCCCATGATCGGCAAAGTATCGGGCCAGAGGTGCTCATGCCCGTTGGCCAAAGTTACAGCGCCTTCGCCCGCGCCCGAGGTCAAAACCGCCGCCGCTGCGCCGTCCCCGAATAAAACCGTGGCAATCACATCGGCTTTTTGCAGCCGGTCATTGCGAAACGCGAGCGAGCAAGCCTCGACCGCGACCATCAACACGGTCGCCCCCGGTTGTGCGGCAGCCAGCCTGCGGGCGATTGCCAAACCGGTGACACCACCTGCACAGCCCAACCCGAATACTGGCACCCGTTGCACATCGGCGCGAAACCCCATCGCCTTGTGGGCCTGCGCCTCCAGCGTCGGGGTGGCGATACCGGTGGAGGACACGGTGACGATAATATCGACCGCGTCAGCCTCGATCCCTGCATCGCTCAGCGCGGCAGTAGCGGCATCCTGAAACAGCGCTGTCGCTGCTTTGAGGTAAACTGCACCACGATCAGCCCAACCATGCTGTTCGCTGAACCACTCAATCGGCAGCACGCTATAGCGGGTATCGACGCCGGCATTCTCAAACGCGGGCACCAATCGTTCAAAGCTGGGGTATTTTTCCGCGAAAAGATCGCGCGCGGCGGCCAGTACATCGTCCTGTCGCATCTGATAGGGTGGCAGCGCGATGCCAAGGCCCGCAAGGCTGACATGGGTTTTCGCGGCGTGATACGCGGGCTGCAATGCGGGCGTCGGGACGTGAAGCATGGTACTGATACCTTTGAGATCACTAACCGTCGTGAGGTAGCGCCGTGGCAGGCTTTGTCCACCGGGCTGCATTCCGTGCAAATGCCGTTAAATCATGTCTTAACCTGCGCAGGTCAGGCTGGCCGAGCCTGCGCGAAAAAACCGCGGCAAAGCCCCTCGCGCCTGACCGACATTGTGCCTATAACGCTGCAACAACCCATTTCATCGGAGCTGCCCCCATGAGCGGAGAACTTTCCCCCATCGACAAAGCCAAATTCGTGGCCGCCAAACGCGCCTCGCAATTTGTCGAAGACGGCATGCGCGTTGGACTGGGTACAGGCAGCACCGCCGCATGGCTGGTGCGCTGTCTGGGCGAGATGGTGCGCGACGACGGGCTGCGGATCAAAGGTGTGCCAACCTCGACCCGCACCGCTGAGCTGGCCCGCGATGTCGGCATCGAAGTCATCAGCCTTGATGAGGCAAAATGGCTGGACCTGACCATCGACGGGGCCGACGAATTTGATGGCGAGCTGAACCTGATCAAAGGCGGCGGCGGTGCCTTGCTGCAAGAGAAGATTGTAGCAACTGCCAGTGATCAGATGATCGTGATCGCCGATATCGGCAAAGAGGTCGAAACCCTCGGCGCTTTCCCCTTGCCCGTTGAGGTGATCCCCTTTGGCTGGCAGACCACGCAAGCGCTGGTCGAAGAGACTTTGATCAGCATGGATGTGCTGGGGCGGACCTCGACCCTGCGGATGAACGGGCAGGTGCCTTTCATCACAGATGAGGGCAATCACATCCTTGATTTGCATCTCAACCGCATCGGCAACGTGCGCCAGTTGGCGCTGGTGCTGAACCAGATGCCGGGCGTGGTGGAAAACGGGCTATTCATTGATATCTGTGATGCGGTTGTCATCGGCTATGGCGACGGTCGGGTCGAGGTGCGTGACATCAACGAAGGCACCGTGGCGACCGAGCGGCTGGATTTTGTCGAAAGCGACAATCTGTTTTCCGATCTGGGCGACTGAAGCAGAGGATGCGTGAGGCTGCGCCGCTCCCGTCATTGAGGGGGGGCGCTGCACGCACGCGCTCTGCGGCGAATTGTCCGGCAACATATGGCAATCAGCCTTGCGCCCCCATATAGGTAGTCACCAGCACAGCTTTTGACCGGAGACAGCCCATGGCCGCAGACACCCCCGCAGCAGATACATTCGACTATGACCTCTTTGTCATCGGTGGCGGATCGGGCGGGGTGCGGGCGGCGCGGGTTGCGGCCTCGGAATACGGCGCACGGGTCGCTTTGGCAGAAGACGACCGCTATGGCGGCACCTGTGTGATCCGCGGCTGCGTGCCGAAAAAGCTGATGGTCTATGCTTCGGAATATTCCGAGCTTGTGGACGAAGCCCAATGCTACGGCTGGGATATCAAGCAGGGGTCTTTCAACTGGCAGAGCTTTCGCGGGCGGATGCACGCAGAGTTGGATCGCCTTGAGGGCATCTATAAAAAGTTGCTGGACGGGGCAGGGGTCGAACGGTTCGACCAGCGCGCCAAAATGCAGGATGCCCATACGGTCAAGCTGGCGGATGGCACCACTAAAACCGCCAAACATATCCTGATTGCAGTCGGCGGCCATCCGGTGCGGCCCGATATGCCCAATGCCGAGCTTGGCATGGTCTCGGACGATATTTTCCACCTTGATGCGCTGCCCAAGACCATGCTGATCATCGGCGGCGGTTACATTGCGTGTGAATTTGCCTGCATCATGAACGGCTTGGGCGTAAAGGTGACGCAGTATTACCGTGGCGCCCAAATCCTGCGGGGCTTTGATGAGGAGGCGCGCGGGCTGATAGCTGAAGCGATGTGCGAGAACGGGATCGACCTGCATGTCGGCACCGATGTGGTTGAAATGGCTCCGGCGGCAGACGGCGACAGCGGGGCGATGCCCACCGGATCAGACGCGGCTGCCGGCGGCACCAGTTCTGCGGCTCCCTCGACCGCCAACGCCAGCGCCAAGAGCGGGCCAATGCGGGTCAAGCCAACCACGGGCGACGCGCAAGTTTTCGACGCCGTGTTTTTCGCCACAGGCCGGACTCCCAATACAAAAGACCTCGGACTTGAGGATTTAGGCATCGAGATGGGGCGTCGCGGCGAGATCAAGGTCGACGAATACAGCCAGACGGGCGTGCCGTCGGTCTATGCAATTGGCGATGTAACCGATCGGGTAAACCTGACACCAGTGGCGATCCGCGAGGGCATGGCCTTTGTGCAAACCGTCTTTGGCGGCGAGCCGACACCGGTGGACCACGAGTTGATCCCCTCGGCGATCTTTACCCAGCCCGAAATGGGCACCGTCGGGTTGAGCGAGGAAGACGCGCGCGATCAAGAAGAGATCGAGGTCTATTCTACATCCTTCCGTCCGATGCAGACCGCCTTTGCGGGCAAATCGGACCGCGCCTTGATGAAACTGGTGGTTTCCAAGAAAGATCGCACTGTGTTAGGCTGTCACATCGTCGCACCCCATGCGGGTGAAATGATCCAGCTTGCGGGCATAGCGGTTAAGGCGAAACTTACAAAAGAGCAGTTTGACGCCACTTGTGCGGTGCATCCGACCATGTCCGAGGAACTGGTCACGATGCGTACGCCGACGCGGACTGCTTGAATTCCGGCACAAACACGCACAAATTCGGGACAACTGGCCACCGCAAAGGTGGTTCATGAAGGGAAGATTACATGGCAGGAAATTCGGGCGGCCCATGGGGCGGCGGAGGAAATAAGGGTGACGGAGGTGATCGTGAGGAGCGCCCTTCGGGCAATCGTGGCAATGGCGGCGGGCGTGGCCCGGGCGGCGATCGGCCACAGATGCCAGAAATTGATGATCTGGTCAAAAAAGGTCAGGAGCATCTGCGCGTTTTGATGGGGGGCGGCTCTGGTCGTGACCGGACCGGCGGCACAGGTGGCTCCGGTGGTGGCAATGGTCCGATGCTGACCGGCGGCACAATCGGTTTGGGCTTGGTTGCGGCCGGCCTGCTCTGGGCTTTCGCGAGCTTCTACACCGTACGGCCTGAACAGCAGTCGATTGAACTCTTCTTGGGCGAGTTCTCCGGCGTTGGTACCGAAGGTCTGAACTTTGCGCCTTGGCCCGTTGTCACCGCCGAAGTCTTCGATGTGACCACCAACCGCACAGAAGAGCTGGGGGTGAACAAAGGCAGCACCGACAACGAAGGTCTGATGCTGACCACCGATGAAAACATCGTGGACATCGATTTTCAGGTCGTCTGGAACATCAAGAACGCCAAAGATTTCAAATTCTCGCTGCGTGACCCCGAGGCTGCCGTGCGGGCAATCTCTGAGTCCGCGATGCGCGAAGTCATTGCGCAATCCGAACTGGCACCGATCCTGAACCGTGACCGTGCCTCTGTTGCCGAACGTGTTAAAGAACTGATCGAGACCACTCTGGACAAACGTCAGGCTGGCATCAACATTCTGCGGGTCAACGTGAACAAAGTCGATCCGCCCAAACAGACGGTGCAGGTCACCAATGCAGCTGGTCAGACGACCACACAATCGGTTGTTGATGCTTTCCGCGATGTGCAGGCCGCCGAGCAGGAGCGCGACCGGGTCGAGCGTCAGGCAGACGCCTATGCAAACAAAAAAACCGCCGAAGCCCGTGGTGAAAGCGCGCAGTTGATGGAAGCTGCGGAAGGCTACCGTGCCCGCGTTGTGAACGGTGCCGTCGGTGAGGCCAGCCGTTTTGAAGCTGTGCTCAAGGAATATACGGCCGCGCCAGAAGTTACCCGCAAGCGGCTTTATATCGAAACAATGGAAAAAGTGCTGGGTGACGTGGAAAAGATCATTCTTGAAAACAACACCGGAAACGGCACAGGCCAGGGCGTCGTGCCTTACCTGCCGCTCAATGAATTGCGTCGCAACTCGGGAGGGTCGAACTAATGCGTAAACTCGGATTATTAATCCCCGTCGTCGTGGTTGTGCTGGTTGGCATACTGGCATCGATCTTTGTTGTGGATGAGCGCGAAAAGGCGCTGGTGCTGCGCTTTGGTCAGATCAAGCAGGTCCGCACCGAGCCCGGTATCGGGTTTAAAGTGCCTTTGCTGGACGAAATCGTGCGCTTTGAGGACCGTATCCTGACGCTGGAAACACCGGTGATCGAAGTCACGCCCGCCGATGATCGCCGTTTGGAAATTGACGCCTTTGTCATGTACCGTATTGCCGATATCGTGCAGTACCGCCAAGCGATTGGTGTGGGCGGCGAACGTCAGGCCGAGAGCGAATTGCGCGGTATTCTGGAATCCCAGATCCGAGCTGTTCTGGGTTCGCAGGGTGTGACCTCCAACACCATCCTGTCGCCTGAGCGTTCTGCCTTGATGGACCAGATCCGCGAACGCTCCGACTCGCGTGCGCAGCTTTTGGGGCTGGATGTGGTTGATGTGCGTCTGCGCCAGACCAATCTGCCAGAGCAGAACTTTGATGCGACGCTGCAACGGATGATCGCCGAGCGGGAACGCGAAGCGACAGACGAGCGCGCCCGTGGCCGTGAAGCTGCCCAGCGGGTCACCGCTCTTGCAGACCGGACCTATGAGGTCATCCTGTCGGAAGCCCGTCGTGATGCCCGCATCATCGAAGGTGAAGCCGACGCCGAGCGCGCCAACATCTTTGCAAAAGCCTATGGACGCGATCAGGAATTCTTTGAATTCTACCGCTCGCTGTCCGCCTATGAGGAAGCCTTGAAGGGCGAGAACTCCACTATGGTTCTCTCGCCTAACAGCGAATTCTTCAACTATCTGCGCTCCGATCAGGGCAGCCGGTCCAACGAAGGCGAGACCAATTGAGCCTTCTGCTGCTGGCCTTCGGGTTGGTGATGATACTGGAGGGGCTGGCCTATGCGCTGGCCCCTTCGCTTTTGGAGCGCATGCTGGAAGTGCTGCGCAGCCTGCCTGAGAGCGCCGTGCGCCAGATCGGCGCGCTGGTTGTCGTCGCGGGCATTTTCCTTGTTTGGGTTGCTTTCCAGATCGGGATGTAAGGCGCTGACCGGTTGGCCGCCCCTCATGCTTTTCGCGCTCCCGTGTGCGGCAAGCCCCGCGGCTCCACAGTTTTGAAATATCTGCCCCGATATCATCACGCAGTGGTGAGGCGGTTGAAATGCGCCAGAATCACCACATCTTTGATGTTGCGGCGCAGGCATGCAGGATGCACTCTGCGTCTCAATACGTGTCCTCTTCGGGGTGACATCAGAATTTGACAGGAGACGATGATGCAGTCACAGGTCCGCGCGCGAGCCAGAGCCCTTCACGAGACCCCGGTGTTCAGAGCATTTCTAATGAGCGTGCTGACCTTGGCATTTATCATCCTTCAGGCTGTGGCCGTATTGGCCAAGCCCGAGAGCCTTGCCCCGCTGGCCGAAAAGATCAGCCCATCCGTAGTTAACATCACCACCTCAACGATGGTCGAAGGCCGCACCGGCCCGCAAGGCATTGTGCCCGAAGGCTCGCCTTTTGAAGATTTCTTCCGCGAATTTCAGGACCGCAACAGCGACGGCGACGGGCAGCAGCCGCGCCGATCCTCGGCGCTGGGGTCGGGTTTTGTGATCTCCGAAGACGGGTTTGTCGTCACCAACAACCACGTGATCGAGGGTGCCGACGAAATTACCATCGAGTTTTTCTCGGGCTTGGAGCTTAAGGCAGAAGTTGTCGGCACCGATCCCAACACCGACATCGCCTTGCTGAAGGTTGAGGCGACCACACCGCTGCCCTTCGTCAACTTTGGCGACAGCAATGCCGCCCGTGTTGGTGATTGGGTGATCGCGATGGGTAACCCGTTGGGGCAGGGGTTCTCTGTCTCCGCGGGCATTGTTTCGGCCCGTAACCGTGCGCTGAGCGGCACCTATGACGACTACATCCAGACCGACGCGGCGATCAACCGGGGCAACTCAGGTGGCCCCTTGTTCAACATGGACGGCGAAGTGATTGGCGTGAACACCGCAATCCTGTCCCCCACCGGCGGTTCCATCGGGATCGGCTTTTCGATGGCGTCAAACGTGGTGACCCGCGTTGTGGACCAGTTGAAGGAATTCGGTGAAACACGTCGCGGCTGGTTGGGCGTGCGTATTCAGGACGTGACCGAAGATGTCGCCGATGCGATGGATCTGGCCAAGGCCACCGGCGCACTGATCACAGATGTACCTGACGGTCCCGCCAAGGACGCAGGCCTGCAAACAGGCGATGTCATCTTGTCGTTCGACGGCGTTGACGTGGCCGACACGCGCGGCTTGGTCCGCCAGGTCGGCAACAGCCCCGTAGGCCAGACCGTGCGCGTCACTGTCATGCGCGACGGCAAGAGCCAGACCATTAAAGTGGTTCTGGGCCGCCGCGAAGACGCAAACTCTGACGCCCCCGTTGCACCGGAGAATGAGGAAAACCCTGCTGAAGTTTCCCCCCAGACCACATCGCTGTTGGGGTTGACCCTCACGCCACTTACTGACGAGATGCGCGAAGAACTGGCCGTGGGCGACACAATGAACGGCCTTGCGGTGACCGAAGTCGACGAAGCGTCAGAGGCCTTTGAAAAAGGTCTGCGCGCTGGAGACGTGATCACCGAAGCCGGTCAGCAAAAAGTTGTGACCATTGCAGAGCTTGAGGAGCGCTTGACCTCTGCCAAGGAAGCGGGCCGCAAGTCACTGCTGCTACTTGTGCGCCGCGCTGGCGATCCCCGCTTCGTCGCGCTGACTTTGGCTGAGTAAGCCTCAATATTGGGCACTGTTTAAAAACTAAAAAAGCGCCTCCAATCGGGGGCGCTTTTTTCATAGGTCCAATGCCTCTTCGTACCTACAAAGTCGAGCGCGGCACCGCGATCAGCCCCAGTTCACGCGCCGTCTCCAAAGACAATACGCCACTATCCGGCCCGTCGCTGCGTTGGAGTTTCTGAACCGCGGCGCGCGTTGCGGCATCCATCTCGCCATTCACAGCGCCCGCATAAAGCCCGCGCGCTTGCAAAGCCCGTTGCAGGGTTTCCACAAACTCGACCGTCAAAACCTCGTTGCAGGGCGTCTCGAACCAGTTTTCAACCCGCTGACGCACGATCTGCTGCCGCGTCTCGGTGTTATAGACCGGCGGTTTGGCAATGGTGCCATCAGCGTTCACCTTGGCGGGCGATATCTGCACCTGTTCGGTCACGCTCTCAATCACCGCAGGGCTGACGGTTTTGCCCCAGCAGCTGCCTTCCGCTGCACCGTGCGGGCCATTGCGGGTCGGCTCGTAAACCCCCGGCTCCGGCCTTTCAGCCTTGTCCCCTTGCGTGGTGTCTCCACAGCCCGCAAGCACCAGCGACAGGCCCAATGACAGGCCAAGCCAGAGCGGTGCGGATGCGGTGGGTCGTGAAAGTGGTGCCTGTGTCATCGCCCAATGCCTCTTGGGTCTATTGCTCGGCCAGCAACCTAGCTTTTTTTGCCTGCATTGCAAAGGGGATGCGGCATTTGTTGCAGCCCTCCGCGCAACATGACGCAAAAGGGCTGGCACAGCCGATGCGTGCTTAGTAGACAAGGCCAAAGCGAATTATTGAGAAAGGGCTGTGAGCATGGCCAAGATCACATATGTCGAACATAGCGGCACCGAACATGTCGTCGATGTTGCCAATGGCCTGACGGTCATGGAAGGCGCACGCGACAACAATATCCCCGGCATCGAAGCCGATTGCGGCGGTGCATGCGCCTGCTCGACCTGCCATGTCTATATCGATCCGTCTTGGGTCGAAAAACTGCCCGCGAAAGACGACATGGAAGAAGACATGCTCGATTTCGCTTATGAGCCCAACCCCGCCACCTCGCGGCTGACCTGCCAGATCAAGGTCACTGACGCGCTGGATGGCCTGCGGGTGCAAATGCCCGAAAAGCAGATTTGATGGGCAGGCTGCGGTTCGGTGCGCTGACCCTCATCGCGCTGGCTGTGGCCGGATCATCGGCGGCGGCATGCCAGATGCCGCCCCACAAAACCACCCAGATGCCGCAAACCGTGCGTCTGGCCGAAGACAGCAGCACTGTCGCAGGTGCGTGGTTTGACGGCCCCTCCACCATCTATCCGCACGGCATTCTGGGCGATGCGATCGAACCCACGGTGCTGGCGGCTTATTCTCCTCATGCCAAATCATCCTGTGGTGACATCCGCGCCGCTTCGGGCTCTGATCACGTTTTCGAGGACGTGGCCCCGCGCCAGATCGACCTCGACAACGACGGCACGCCCGAGATCATCGTGGTGCGTACCCACCTGAAAAAAGGCGCACAGCTCGCAATTTATAAAGACACACGGGACGGACTGCTGACCCTGATCGCGACGACCCCCTATATCGGGCGCCGCAACCGCTGGCTGGCGCCCATTGGTGCCGCCGATCTTGACGGTGACGGCACCATCGAGATTGCTTATATCGACCGTCCGCATCTGGCAAAAATTCTGCGGGTCTGGCGCTTTCAGAAAGATACCCTGACTGAAATTGCCCAAATGTCGGGCCTCACCAACCACCGCATTGGCGAATCCGACATCGGCGGCGGCATCAGAACCTGCGCTGGCGCGCCTGAGATGGTGGTCGCGAGCGCCGATTGGTCACAGATCATGTTGGTCCGGCTTAGCGAGGGTAAGCTTTCCAGCACGCCTTGGGGCCCGCACAGAGGCCGCGAAAGCTTCGCCCGCGCCTTATCCTGCTCTTAACTCTCGTTTAGGCTAAAATATCCCCAGAGGTGGGGTGCGGGGGGCAGCGCCCCCTGCGGTTCTTTACACTACTCCGCCTCAGCCGAGCGCACGCCACCCGATATCGCGACGGCAAAACCCTTCAGGCCAGTCAATACCGTCAACCATCGCATAGGCCCGCTCCCGCGCCTCGCTCAGCGTCGCGCCGCGTGCAGTCACATTCAACACCCGCCCGCCCGTGGCGACAATCTCGCCCTTCTGCTCTGCCGTTCCGGCATGAAATACCATCTGCGACGCAGTCTCCGGCAGGGTGCCAAGACCGTTGATCACGCTGCCCGTCTGGTACGACCCCGGATATCCCGCTGCCGCCATCACGACAGTCAGCGCATGATCCTCGGCCCAATTCACCCGCATCTCGCTCAAACGCCCGCGGGCGGTCGCCTCGATCAGATCAAAAGCCTGCGCGCCCAGCCGCATCATCAAAACCTGACACTCCGGATCACCAAAGCGCACGTTGTATTCCACCAGCCGTGGCACGCCGTCCTTGATCATCAATCCTGCGTAAAGCACGCCCTGATAGGGGGTGCCGCGCCGCGCCATTTCGGCCATGCAGGGACGGATGATTTCCGCCAGGGCCCGCTCGGCAATCTCGTCGGTCAGCACTGGCGCGGGGGAATAGGCTCCCATGCCGCCGGTGTTGGGGCCGGTATCGCCATCGCCCACACGCTTGTGATCCTGCGCCGTGCCAATTGGCAGCACCGTTTCACCATCACACAGCACAAAGAAGGACGCCTCTTCGCCTTCCATGAATTCCTCGATCACCACTTCGGTGCCCGCATCGCCAAAGGTGCCGTCAAACATTGTATCCACGGCTTCTAACGCTTCGGCGTCAGTCATCGCGATGATCACGCCTTTGCCCGCCGCCAGCCCGTCTGCCTTGATCACGATCGGCGCGCCCTGCGCTTTGACATAGTCTCGCGCCGCTGCGGCATCGGTGAAATGGCCATAAGCCGCTGTCGGCGCCTTCACGGCGTCGCATATCTCTTTGGTAAAGGCTTTGGAGGCTTCAAGCTCTGCCGCCGCTGCCGAGGGGCCAAATACTGCAAACCCAGCGGCCCGCAAATCATCGGCCACACCGGCGGCCAAGGGCGCCTCGGGGCCGACAATCACGAAATCGATGTTATTCTCTTCGCCAAAGGCCACCACCGCAGCGCCGTCCAGAATATCCAGCGTCGCACAATCGGCGATCTTGGCGATGCCCGCATTGCCCGGTGCCACGATCAGCTTGTCGCATTTTGGGTTCTGCATCACCGCCCATGCCAACGAGTGTTCGCGTCCGCCGCTGCCCAGAATGAGGATGTTCATGCAACCAGTGCTCCCTTGGCCTTCGTTGCTGGGCGTTCTAAGCTGCGCCAGCCAGATGCACAAGGACGCCCCATGGACCTGCTAGACGACCCGACCCCGGGCTCCAACACCCCTGAATTCACTGTCTCCGAGATCGCCGGATCGGTCAAGAAACTGGTCGAGGCCGAACTCGGCTGGGTGCGAATCAAGGGCGAGGTCGGGCGCGTGGTGCAGGCGCGGTCGGGGCATCTGTATTTTGACCTCAAGGACGACCGCTCGGTTCTGTCTTGCATGACATGGAAAGGCCAGATTGCCGCGCTGGGTATTGTGCCCGAAGAAGGTACCGAGGTCGTTGCCGAAGGCAAGATGACCGCCAGCGGTTTTCAATCAAAATACGCGCTGAACGCGCAGCGCATCGCCATCGCGGGCGAGGGCGCGCTGATGGCGCTGCTGGAGAAACGTAAAAAGGCGCTCGCCGCCGAAGGGTTGTTCGACGAAGCGCGCAAGAAACCCCTGCCGTATCTGCCTGAAATCATCGGTGTCGTGACCTCGCTGCAGGGCGTGGTGATCCGCGACATCCTGCACCGGTTGCGTGACCGGTTTCCGCGCAAGGTGCTGGTCTGGCCCGTTGCGGTGCAGGGCGCGGCCTGTGCGCCCGAAGTCGCCCGCGCCATCGCGGGCTTTAATGCGCTCACTCCCGGCGGCGCGATGCCACGGCCCGATCTGATTATCGTGGCGCGGGGCGGCGGCTCGGTCGAAGACCTCTGGGGCTTTAACGAAGAAATCGTAGCACGCGCAGCGGCGGCCTCGGACATCCCGCTGATCTCTGCCGTGGGGCACGAAACCGACACCACCCTGATCGACTATGTTGCCGACCGCCGCGCCCCAACGCCGACGGCTGCCGCCGAACTGGCGGTGCCCGTGCGCCACGAGCTTGCCGCTTGGGTCGACGGGCAGGGTGCCCGGCTGGGCCAATTGCTCAGCCAAAGCCTGACGAACCGCCGCCAGCGTCTGCGCGATATGGCCCGCGCATTGCCGCGCAAAGAGAGCCTGCTCGACGGGCCTTGGCAGCGCTTTGACCGTGCCTCTGACAAGCTGGGGCCGAGCCTGATTGCCGGCGTGCAGCGGCGTCGCGTGCATCTGTCTGAAATCTCGGGACCACTGCGCCCTGCAACGCTCGCGCGGCGTGTGGCGGAGCAACGCCGTGGTCTGGCGCAATCAGGGGCGCGGCTGGGGCCTGCCTTGGCGCGGCCTGTGGCGCTCAAGCGCCGCGAGTTGGACAAGACAGATGAAAGACTCGCCCCCGCTCTGGCGCGTCGTGTCGCGAAAAATCGCAATGATTTTGAAGCCCAACTGCGCCGTCTGCGCCCTGAAACCCTGATCCGCGATAACGCTGCGAAACGCTCCCAGCTCGACCAGATGCTCGCGCGTCTGTCCAAGGCCGGCAACCGCCAGATCGGCGATTGGCAGCGCAAGATTGACGCTTTGGACCGGCTGCGGGTCACGCTTGGCTATGAGGCGACGCTGGAGCGGGGCTTTGCTGTGGTGCGCAGTGGCGGGGCGGTTGTGACCTCGGTCACCGGCGCCGCGAGGGCTGAGACGTTGGAACTGCAATTCGCTGATGGGCGCATCGAGATTGGCGGAAGCGCGGGGCAGGCGACCGCAAAAGCGCAAAAACCGGCGGGGCCACCAGATGAGGGATCGCTTTTATAGCGGCTTAAGTCTGGCAATGGTCCCTAGACGCCGACTTTCGGGCCAAGGCACAACATCTCCTGATCGATGTCTTGCGCCTCGTAAAGCTCTGTTGCGGCGGGATTGTTCTCAAACTGTGCGATCAGGCCAGTGGGGCCCTCGCGAAACGTCCAGCACTGCGGATCGGGGTTTTCCTCATAGGTAAAGCAAATTTGGCCCGCGTCTTCGTACCACGTGCCTTCCTTGCATTCGCCGTCAAGGAACGACCACTGAACACGGCGATTCTTGTGATAGACCTCGGCGCCGTAAGGTTGCCCGCTCTGCCCGTAAAACAGGGTTTTCCCGCTGGTATAGGCCTCGAAATCCGCGCCCGACATGGATTGCTGGGCGGCGGCAGGCAGGGCGGCGAACGCCCATAGGATCACGGCAAGATGTCTCATGAGGCCAGATTGGCAGAGAGCGCGGCGCGGTGCCAGTGTGCAAAAGGCATTACGCGGCATCCTGCCAGCGCGCGACGCGGCGGTCCATCAGCCTACGCCATAGTGGCGGGAACAGCGCGACCACTGCCATCACCGGCAAGGAGCGCGGCAAAACCGGCATCGTATCAGGGGTAATCTCAAGCGCCGGAAAGGCACGGGTCGGGCGCAGATGGTGGTCGGAATGGCGCGCGGCGTTCAACAACATCGCGCCGGAATACCACTGCGGCGCGTTCCAGCTGTGTTGCGGGCCGACAGGTTCGGGTTTGCCGCCTGGCAGGCTGCGCCGTCGCAGGCCGTAGTGCTGCACGTAATCCGACAGATAAAGTTGAAGTTGGGCATAGCTGGCCAAGGCCAGATGCACCAGTACACCACGCCAACCGGCGAATGCGAAGCTGATCAGCAGCACCACAAAGCTACCGCCGACCCAAGCGATATAGGGGTGCGACAGCGGGTTAAGCGGCGTGGTCGCACGGGCGCGGTGCAGGGTATCGGCCCGCCATCCGGCGCTGAACTCGCCGCGCATGGCACGCAAAGCAAAACGCCAGAATCCTTCGCCGCGCCGTGCCGAGTTAGGATCGGCGTCGGTCGCGGCATGAATGTGGTGCACCCGCAAATGCGCCGACACGTGATGCCCGTGCAGAAGCGAGACATAAATCGCTGCCCCCACACGCCGTGGCCAGCGGCTCGCGGCGTGGATCAACTCATGCGCGTTAGAGTTCGAGACCTGCCCGAAATAGAGCCCTAGCGTGATGTAAATCAACAGCTTGTCGACCAGCGACAAATGCGTGCCCGCCCCTAAGGACCAAACCCCGAGCCCCAGCAGGGCGAAATGCACTGTTGCCAGTGTCAGGCTCAGCGCCCGCCCCGATTGCACAAGAGGGGCAATGTCGCGCGCCAGCCGGTCGAGCCCGAACACCAGCACCGTGACCGAGCCCAATGCCATCAGCGGCCACGGCCCGCCAAACAAGCAGGCGAGTGTTGCTAAAACGGCAGGGGTCAGGCTGGCGAGCGTAAACCAGAGCATGGCGGGGGTCCGATCAGGTGTCACAGGTTTCATATAGGCAATTTGCGCCACCACCAAGAACAACGCGGCGTGCGATGCAACGCAAAGCGCTGCACAACTGTCGTTTTTTGATCGCGGCGCGGCGACGCGGTTTGCTACTGTCGGGGCAATCACCGGATATAAGGGCCCGTTTCATGGCACTGGACGAATACGCAAAGAACGCAGGCAAAACCCCCGAGAAGGGGGTCTGGAAGTCCGGTAAGGGCAAGGGACGCCACTACACCAAGGGCCGCCAGTTGCAGGATGACGCATGGACCGAAGTGCGTAGCCTCTTGGGCGCCGCACCGCGCCAGCGTGATTTGCTGATCGAATATCTGCACTTGATCC
This sequence comes from Sulfitobacter brevis, assembly GCF_900112755.1. Lineage (GTDB taxonomy): Bacteria > Pseudomonadota > Alphaproteobacteria > Rhodobacterales > Rhodobacteraceae > Sulfitobacter > Sulfitobacter brevis. The sequence continues at coordinate 27,542 of NZ_FOMW01000006.1, forward strand.
AGGACGAATATGGCTGCCTGTCTGCGGCCCATCTGCGTGCCTTGGCCGAGGAAATGCGCCTGTCGATGGCCGAAGTTTACGAGGTCGCAACCTTTTATGCCCATTTTGACGTGGTCAAGGAGGATGAAACACCGCCCCCCGCGCTAACCATCCGTGTTTGTGATTCGCTTTCTTGCGAGCTGGCCGGGGCGCAGGCGCTAAAGGCCGCCCTGGAAAATGGGTTGAACGCGTCAGAGGTACGGGTTCTACGCGCACCTTGCATGGGCCGCTGCGACACCGCGCCGGTGCTTGAGATCGGGCACAACCATATCGACCACGCCACGCCGGAGAAGGCGATGGCGGCGATCGCGGCGGACGACACCCATGCGCATCTGCCTGACTATGAGACGTTTGCGAGTTATGCCGCCGACGGTGGCTATGCCGTGTTGAAGGACCTGCGAGAGACCGGAAATTGGGAGACGGTGCAGGAGAAAGTGCTGGCCTCGGGGCTGCGCGGCTTAGGCGGGGCGGGGTTCCCGTCCGGCAAGAAATGGGGATTTGTGCGCGCCAACGCGGGGCCGCGTTACATGGCGGTGAACGGCGACGAAGGCGAGCCCGGCACCTTCAAGGACCGCTGGTATCTGGAGCGTACGCCGCATCTGTTTCTTGAAGGTATGTTGATTGCCGCTTGGGCGGTCGAGGCGGAGAAAATCTTTTTGTATATGCGGGATGAATACCCCGCAGTTCTGGAAATTCTGCGGCGTGAGATCGCAGCGCTGGAAGCGGCAAACATTGTCCCCGCAGGCTATATCGATCTGCGGCGCGGCGCAGGAGCCTATATCTGCGGCGAAGAATCCGCGATGATCGAGAGCATCGAAGGCAAACGCGGTTTGCCACGCCACCGCCCGCCGTTCGTGGCGCAGGTCGGCATCTTTGGCCGCCCGACGCTGGTGCATAACGTCGAAACTCTGCATTGGGTCGCGCGGATTTGCCGCGAGGGGCCAGAGGTTATGTCCTCCACAGAACTCAATGGTCGCAAAGGTTTGCGCAGCTATTCAGTATCGGGGCGCGTTGCGGCACCGGGGATGTATCTGTTGGCGGCGGGTTCAACCATCACCGATGTCATCGCCGCAGCAGGCGGCATGGCGGCGGGTCATGTGTTTAAAGCCTATCAACCGGGTGGGCCGTCATCGGGCCTGTTGCCCGCGTCAATGAACGACATCCCGCTCGATTTTGATACCTTGCAGCCGCATGGCTCTTTCATCGGATCGGCTGCTGTAATTGTTCTATCCGAAAGCGATAGTGCGCGGGCGGCAGCCTTGAATATGTTGCGTTTTTTCGAGGATGAAAGCTGTGGACAGTGCACGCCTTGCCGTGTCGGCTGTGAAAAAGCCGTGAAGCTGATGCAGGCAGAGCGCTGGGATACTGGCCTTCTGGAAGAATTGAGCAGCGCGATGGTTGATGCGTCGATCTGTGGCTTGGGGCAGGCTGCGCCGAACCCGATCCGGATGGTGATCAAGCACTTCCCCGAGGAGGTTTGACGCTGATACAACGCTATTTATTCGCGTAGACCGCGCAGGTGCAGCCCGCGGCGCGCACTGTTGCGCAAAGCTTGTCGGCAGCCTCGCGGCTGTTGCGACTGACCCGCGCCATGACAAAGCCCTTCTGCCTGCTGGCACGGTGCTTGACCTTGATGTAATCCGGCTTTTCGCCTGAAAACGGCGCGGGGCAACTGGCAATGCGCCGCGCATATGCGGCCTGCGCCTGTGCCTTTGATTTGCCAAAGGCAATCTGTACGCCCCAAGGCTTTAGCGGCGGTTCAGGCTGTTTGAGCGGGGTTAGGCGGCGGGCCTTGCCCATCGCGTAGCAGGCGGGCAAGAAGTCCTCGGTCTTCGACAGGCGGAAATCGGGCTTCTCGGGCGGGGCATCGCGCCAAGTTTCGGCGTCCAACCCTGTGATGATCGGCACGTAAGCTATGGTTTCATCAGCCAGACCGCCGCCTTGCAAAAACCCTTCGACCCGACGCTCGCCGCCGTTGTACCCGATCGCCGCCAGCCCCTCGTTGCCGTAACGGCGCGACATTTCCGCCAGATATTGCGCAGAATGCTCCAGCGCATCAGCGGGATTGTAAGGGTCGGCCAGACCGCGCAGCGCGGCGGTTGAGGGGATGAACTGCGCGATGCCACGGGCATTAGCGTGGCTCAGCGCATTGGGATCAAAGCGGCTCTCCTGCCAGATCAGGCGGGCGAAAAAGTCGCGGTTCAGCCCGTGCCGTTCTGAAAAAACCGCGATGGCATTGCAAGTGTCATAGACGAAATGCGCGCCACGAATGCAGTGGGATTGCCCCCATTTGGTGCTGGAGCATTGAAGATCAGGCGGCTCGGCCCAAGCTGCCTGCACCCAGAATAGCGCCAAAATGGTGATCAAAATTCTCATATTCCGGTGGTGCGGTTTACCGCCGGAAGTGTCAATCGCCTGCTGCCCTTCCATCTGCCGCCCCTTGGGTTTAGATCATGCAAAACCTAACGCGGAGTGGCCCCTTGGCATTTTTCAAAAAGCTGAAAGAGCGTCTGTTCAATTCGTCGTCAAAGATTGATGAGGGATTGGAAGCGATTGTCGGTGACGGCGGCGAAGAAGAGGTCATCGAGGCGCAGGCAGACGCTCAGGACACGGCCGCGCGCGAGGCGAGAGACGCAGAGGCCCGTGAGGTTGAGGATGCCGCGCGCGCGGAAGCCGAAAACCAGCGCCGCGCCGCAGAGACTGAACGAGCCGCCCGCGACGCAGCCGCCGAAGCCGAGCGCGTCGAGGCCGGGCGCGCCGCTGCGATCAAAGCCCAACAGGAAGCCGCCGAAGAGTTGCGCCGCGCCGCTGCCACGGCTGCAGAGGGTGAGGCCGCAGAGACCGCCCGCAAGGCGGCAGAACAAGCGACCGCCGAGGCCGCTGCCGCGCAAGCTGCGCGGGAGGCCGCCCAGAAATCTGCCGCCGAGCAAGCTGCCCGCGATGCCGAGGTTCGGGCCGCTGCCGAGCAGCAGGCGCGTGAACACAAAGCCCGCGAAGATGCTGAAAATGCCGCCCGCGCCAAACTGGCCGCCACGATGGCCCCCGTAGCACCCTCGCTTGAGGCCGTGACCCCCGTCGCACCTTCAAAGCCAAGTCTGCTGGGCCGATTGATCGGGCGCAGCGCCGCCGCCAAGCCTGACACCGTCGTGCGCCGCGTCCTTGATGACGAGATGCTGGAACAGTTGGAGGAATTGCTGATCTCGGCGGACATGGGCGTGGATACGGCACTGCGGGTTACGGCCAATATGGCCGAGGGCCGGTTTGGCCGTAAACTTTCGGTTGCCGAGATTAAAGAGCTGATGGCGCAGGAAATTGCGCGGATCATGGAACCTGTGGCTAAGCCGCTGCCGCTATATGCCAAGACGCCGCAGGTGGTTTTGGTGGTCGGCGTCAATGGGTCGGGCAAGACTACGACTATTGGCAAGCTGGCCAGCCAGTTTAAGGCTGCGGGCAAGCAGGTGGTGATTGCCGCAGGCGATACGTTTCGCGCCGCAGCGGTGGAGCAGTTGCAGGTCTGGGGCGAGCGCGCTGGTGTGCCGGTACTAACCGCCGCGCAGGGTAGTGATCCGGCCAGCCTTGCCTTTGACGCCATGGCCCGCGCCGAGGCCGACGGTGCTGATCTGTTGCTGATCGACACCGCGGGTCGCTTGCAAAACCGCGGTGATCTGATGGAAGAGCTCGCTAAAATCGTGCGGGTAATCCGCAAGAAGGATCCGTCTGCGCCGCATAACACCTTGCTGGTCCTTGATGCGACGACCGGACAGAACGCGCTGAACCAAGTGAAGGTTTTCCAAGAGATTTCTGATGTGTCCGGTCTGGTGATGACCAAGCTGGACGGCACCGCCAAGGGGGGTGTGCTGGTGGCTTTGGCCGATAAGTTTGGCCTGCCGATCCATGCAATTGGCGTGGGCGAGCAGATCGACGACCTGTCGCCCTTTGATCCACAGGAATTTGCCGATGCGTTGGTCGGGGTAAGCCGGGAGTGAATCGCGATACGCGTCATGGCTGAAAGGCTCCCCTTTGATTTTGCCCCACCTGTTCAGGACCCAGAATGACCGATTGGCTTTTATCTATTGAAGGCACCCCCGCGGGCCATACGGCTGCTTTGTGGCTGGCGCTATCCGCAGCTGTGCTGCACGCAGTTTTCGGTGCCTTGCAAAAAGGCCGCCATGATCCGTGGATATCGCGCGGTGCGATTGATGCATCTTACGGCCTGATGGCCGCGCCCGTTGCGTTGTTTGTGGTGCCTTGGCCCGAACCGCATATGTGGCTGATTTTCGCTGGCGCCTTTGTTATTCACGTCGTCTACAAGATCTTGCAGGCTTGGGCCTATACCAAAGGGGCCTATACGGTCGTCTATCCGGTGGTGCGCGGGACGGGGCCGCTTTTTGCCGTGCTGGGCGCTTACGTGATTTTTGGCGAACGGTTTACCGGCATCCAGTGGCTGGGCGTCGCGGTGTTGCTCTCGGGTATTTTCGGGCTGGCGATCTATAATCTGCGCAATCTGGTGGCTGAGCGGGATACGTTGAACGCGGCACTGGGGATTGCCGTTCTCACCGGCCTGTTTGTGGCGGTTTACACCACCTACGATGCCTACGGCATTCGCGCGACGGCCAATCCGTTTACTTTTCTGGCTTGGTTTTTCATGATCGACGGGATTGTGATGCCGATCATCGCATGGCGACGGTGGCACCGGATGGCATTGCCCCCTGCGCTGGGGCCTTTGGCCCTGCGCGGCGTCATCGGGGGCTTGGTTGCGTTCATGAGCTTTGGCTCGATCATGATGGCGACACGGCTGGACAAGGTCGGCGAAGCTGCGGTGTTGCGCGAAACCTCGACGGTATTTGCGGCAGTCATCGGTGTGATATTCCTGCGCGAAACTGTGGGGCCACGGCGGATTGCACTGATGGCATTGATCGCCGTCGGCGCTGTGATAGTGGAGATGGGTGGATGAAGGAGCCTGAGATGCAGCCGACCCGAGAGATTAACCCGTTTTTGAAATCCGCGCTGGAATTTGGACCAGTGCTGATCTTCTTCATTGCCTACCTGCGCCTGAAAGACCGCGTGTTCACCATTGGTGGGACCGAGTATGACGGCTTTATCGTGGTGACAGCGGCGTTTATCCCGCTTTTGATCCTCGCCACCGGCGCACTTTGGGCGCTAACCGGCAAGCTGAGCCGGATGCAGGTCGCAACAGTAATCCTTGTGGTGGTGTTTGGCGGTCTGTCGGTCTGGCTGAATGACGACCGGTTCTTCAAGATGAAACCCACGATGATATATGCGCTGTTCGGGGGGCTGTTGCTGTTTGGGCTGCTGCGCGGAAAATCCTATCTGAAGTATGTGATGGAAGAGGTTATGCCGCTACAGGATGCCGGCTGGATGATCCTCACACGGCGGCTGATGTTTTGCTTTTTCGCGCTGGCCGTGGCGAACGAGCTGATCTGGCGCAACTTCCCGACCGAGACATGGGTTTACTTTAAAACCTTCGGACTAACGGCGGCGGTATTTGCGTTCTTTATGACGCAGGGCAAGCTGTTCCAGACTTACGGTCTGGAGAAGGATCAAACCAAAGAATAGGCGGCCAGCCCCCCCGCGCTGCATGGCGCGCGTCCCCCGGAGTTTTTCGAGCTTTTCGGCCAGCTGAATACCTAATTGGCGCGGCCGTAGTGCATTGCAAAGGCGATCTTCTGCGCCCTGAGTGTGATGCGGGTTTTGAGCGCCGAGCCAAGCGAAAGCCGTGCCCAACGCGGTGCGCAGGTGGCGGGCAAATGGGCCCGCAAGTGCGCCAAAGGCAGGCTGTGCGGATCCAGCAGGCATTTTGCGTAGAAGGCCATCGCACCGCTACGGGTATAGCCCGACCAATGGCAGATGCGTGTCTGCGAGGGAGCGATCGTGCTGCCCAATCGGGCGAGGCCAGCAAGCGTTTTGGGGCAATCGAGTTGCAGGGTTAGCGCATTCACCGCGTCGATGCCTTGGCCGAGCACCTTGCGCGCGGGTGCAGGCGCGGGAATCAGCCATTCAAACAGGCAATCGAACAGGTCGTTTTCGCGGCTGACGACATTGATAATTTCGGCTGTGCGTCCTGCGGGGCTTTGCAAGGCCGCCTCGGCATGGCTTTGGAAGCTGGCGCCGGTGAGCAAGATGACGCGCCCGATGGCACCCTTAGGCGCGAGGGCGAGCGCGGCGAGGGCAACTTCAGCACCTAGCGAATGTGCAATCAGGTGCACGGGGTTTTGCGGCGCTTGGCGATGTATCTGGCCGATAATGCGGGCCAGTTCCGCGCCCGCGCGGGATGCTGCAGCAAAGGCGCGGTGCAGCGGCCCGCGTGCTGGCCAGCCAAAGGTGATCCCGACTGCGCCGGATGTGACCAATCCCAGTGACACCGGCCAACCGCCTGCATGGTCGGCGGCGAATATACGGGTTTGCGGACAGTGCGCCGGTGATGCGGGATCATATTTGTAGCCATGTATCATGATCACCACGGGCTCGCCGGGCTGCGCCGCTCTGCGCAGGGCTTGTGTCGGGTTCTGCCCGCTGCCGTGCAGGTTCGCGCGGCCGCTTTGCGGGCAATGGTTGAGCCGGATCACTGTCATGCGCTGCTCTCGCATCTATATGGTGTGGGTGAATTGTGGCTCAACTCTATGACAGCAGTGTAAAGCCGCCGTTACACCATCGTGACGGTGTTGACGCAGACGCGGGCAGGGCGTAGCAACACCCCCGTGGTGATTTGTTACCGGATTGCGGGCCACGTTAAACAATCTGCTAAAAGGTCAGGATGAAAGACCCCCTTTCGCTTGGCCGCGACTGGGGTTTTTTTGTGCCGCAAGGCCAGCCAAGGAGATGGATATGACCGATAAACTGCACGCGCGGACCCGCGCCATTCATGACGGCACCCGCCGCAGCCAGTACGGCGAAGTCAGCGAAGCGTTGTTTCTGACGCAGGGCTTTGTCTATGACAGCGCCGAACATGCCGAACAGCGATTTCTAAAATCCGGACCGGACGAGTTTATTTATGCCCGCTATGGCAACCCCACAGTCGCGATGTTCGAAGACCGGATTGCCTCGCTGGAGGGGGCCGAGGATGCCTTTGCTACTGCGTCGGGCATGGCGGCAGTATCCGGTGCGCTCACGTCGATCCTGCGGGCGGGTGACCATGTGGTATCAGCCCGGGCGCTGTTCGGTTCCTGCCTTTATGTGCTGGAGGAAATCCTGACGCGCTACGGGGTAGAAGTCACCTTTGTCGATGGTGCCGATCTCGACGCATGGGATGCGGCGATCCGGCCCGACACTAAGGTGGTTTTTTTCGAATCCGTCGCCAACCCGACGCTGGATGTGGTGGACATCGAAGCCGTGTCCAAGCTGGCGCATAAGCAAGGCGCGCTGGTCGTGGTTGATAACGTCTTTGCCACACCAGTTTTCTCAAAGGCAATCTCGCAAGGCGCTGATGTGATTGTTTATTCCGCGACCAAGCATATCGACGGGCAAGGCCGTGTGCTGGGCGGCGTGGTCTTGGGCACGCGCGACTTTATCCGTGGCACGCTTGAGCCTTACATGAAGCATACCGGCGGCTCGATGAGCCCGTTTAACGCCTGGGTCATGCTCAAGGGGTTGGAAACGATGAGCCTGCGGGTTCATGCACAAGCCGCTGCCGCACTTGAGGTGGCAAGCGCGCTGGAAGGCCATGCCAAGCTGGCGCGGGTGGTCTATCCGGGGCTGAAAGGCCATGCCCAGCACGCTTTGGCGATCAAGCAGATGGAGCAGGGCGGCACCGTGATCGCGCTGGATGTGAAAGGCGGCAAAGAGGCCGCGTTCAAGTTCCTTAACGCGCTGACCATTGGCGTGATTTCCAACAACCTCGGTGATGCAAAAACCATTCTGACCCATCCGGCGACGACAACCCACCAGCGCCTGCCGCAAGAGCAGAAAGACACGCTGGGCATTACCGACGGTTTAGTGCGTGTCAGCATCGGGCTGGAGCATGCAGGTGACCTGATTGCCGACTTCACTGCCGCGCTTGAGGCGGTTTAGGCCGTATCCGGACGGGCATTTAAGCACAGGGAATGGAAATATGGCCACATCCCCCTTAGATTGGGGGTGTGGTAAGAAGGAATCTGCTGATGAACGTTGTCCCCACGATGCCTGAAAAGGCCGACCGCGCGGCGGCAGAGGCAGCTTTAGCCACGCTCAAGACATGGGCCGCGACCGCCAGCAGCGCCGAGATCGCAGCGCTGGATGCCGGTGTTGCGCGCTTGTTGAGTGATGCGGAGCCCTATCCCGCTTTCAGCCGTATCTACCCTGACGATTTCGCGGCGGGGGGCAATTATACTTCCACCTTGCCCGATTTGCAGAACGGACCTGCCAGCCTGATCCGTGGATCGCGCCAGCAAATCCAGCATGTGGGTATTTCGAACTTTCGCCTGCCGATCCGGTTTCAAACCCGCGACGGCGATGCGCTGACGCTCGAGACTTCTGTGACCGGCTCTGTCAGCCTTGAGGCCGACAAAAAGGGCATCAACATGTCGCGGATCATGCGCAGCTTTTACAAACATGCCGAGGCAACGTTTAGCTTTGAAGTGATCGAAGCGGCGCTGGACGACTATAAGGCAGATTTGGAAAGCCTTGATGCGCGGATTCAAATGCGCTTCTCTTTCCCGATGAAGATTAACAGCTTACGCTCCGGGCTGAGCGGGTATCAGTATTACGATATCGCGCTGGAATTGATCGAGACCGCAGGCCAGCGGCAAAAAATCATCCATCTCGACTATGTCTATTCCAGCACCTGCCCCTGCTCTCTGGAGCTGTCGGAACATGCGCGTTCAACACGCGGGCAATTGGCGACGCCGCATTCGCAACGTTCGGTCGCGCGGGTGTCGGTGGTGGTTAATTGCGATGAGGATTGTCTGTGGTTCGAGGACCTGATCGAAGCCTGCCGCCGTGCGGTGCCGACCGAAACGCAGGTGATGGTGAAGCGCGAGGATGAACAAGCCTTTGCCGAGTTGAACGCCGCCAATCCGATCTTTGTCGAAGACGCGGCGCGGCTGTTCTGCGAGCAATTGCTGGCCGAAGCACGTGTTGGTGATTTTCGCATCGTGGCCAGCCATCAAGAAAGCCTGCACAGCCATGATGCCATTTCGATTCTTACCGAGGGGCCGACTTTCGCCGCGCGAAGCATTGATCCCAAGCTGTTCAACACTCTGTTCCACGTCGGCTAATCCGGCGCGGGAACGGGACATCTGCGCCGCTCCTCCTCTAGTGAGCTATGCCGCCAGCGCGGGGCCGTTTTCCGCCTGCGTTGGTGCTTTTCGCGCGTGAAACCGCGCAAAATCTAGCCACTGTGGCATCCAAGCCCTGCAAAAACCGCCGAACGGCTATGCAAATTCAGGGGTACTGCTGCGCTGCGGCATTGCCTATCTGAGGGTCACGAACACAGCAATGAGACCAACGGAAAGCAAGGTACTCAAAATGACTTATCAGACACCCACAGCCCCCGCATCCTTCGGCGGCACCGTGCACGGCCTTCTGGCCAGCGTCGGCGGTTTCTTCCGCGCGCTCGGTCGCGCGATTGAAGTGAACTCCACCGCTCAAAAGCGTCTGGACACAGTGCGCCGCTTGCAGGGCAAGACAGATGTTGAACTGGCTGCCATTGGCGTAAAGCGCGAAGACATCGTGCACCACGTTTTCAAAGACCTCTACTACATCTAAGTCACTACCAATATCCGAAACAGCCCGCGCGGGCTGATCCTATAACGATCAACGGCTCGGGTTTGTGTTTGGAATTCAGACACACCGGGCCGTTTTCATGTCTGGCGTCCGGTGGTCGCTTGACACCGCGCGCGGCCCAAGCCAACGCTGCGGCATGTTTGATATGCGCCCCGTCGGATATGTGGTTGGCCTGCTGGTGGCGGTATTGGGCCTTGCCATGATTGTCCCCATGTTGGTGGACCTTGCCCAGGGGCGGGGCCATGCCATCGTGTTTTTGCAGACCATGCTGATCACCACTTTGGGCGGCAGCATGATTGCGCTGGCCTGTGCCAATGGCGTGAAATCCGGCCTGACGATCCAGCAGACCTTTTTGTTGACCACCAGCATCTGGATATTGTTGCCGGTCTTCGGGGCCTTGCCGTTTATGCTCGGCGCGCCTGCCTCCAGCTTTACCGATGCGGTATTCGAGGCGATGTCGGGGCTGACGACCACGGGTGCCACGGTGCTGACGGGGCTCGACGATATGCCCAAGGGCTTGCTGATCTGGCGCGGTATTCTGCAATGGCTTGGCGGCATCGGTATCATCGTTGTGGCGATGGTGTTTCTGCCCGAACTCAAGGTCGGGGGTATGCAGATTTTTAAGTCGGAGGCCTTTGATACCTTTGGCAAAATTCTGCCGCGTGCTGGTCAGATCGCGACCCAGATCTCGGTGATTTATGTCTGGCTGACGCTGGCTTGCGTATTGAGCTATCTGGCGTTGGGGATGAACACGTTCGACGCGACCGTGCATGCGCTGACCACGATCTCGACAGGGGGTTTTTCGAATTATGATGCCTCCTTCGGCGCGTTTTCGGGCCGTATGGAATACGTCGCTTCGATCTTCATGATCCTCGCGGCCTTGCCATTTGCGCGCTACGTCCAGTTGGTCAACGGCAATATGACCGCGCTGCACCGTGATCCGCAGGTCAAAGGCTTTGTCGCGACGATTGCCGTGCTGGTGGCGATTATCTTCGTCGCTTTGCAGCACGTTTTTCCACAGCACTGGGAGCAGTCGTTCCGCGAGGCTCTGTTCAACATCACCTCGATCATCTCTGGTACCGGCTATGCCTCGGTCGACTATATGCAATGGGGCAGCTTCGCGGTTGCGATGTTCTTTTTCATCGGATTGATTGGCGGCTGCGCGGGTTCGACCGCCTGTTCAATCAAGATTTTCCGCTATCAGATTCTATTTGCTTCAGTCCGCACTCAGCTGCGCCGGATCAGATCACCGCACGGCATTTTTACGCCGCGCTATGCGGGACGCCCGATTGCGGCGGATGTGCTGACCTCCGTGATGTCGTTTTTCATGTTCTTCGTCGTCACCTTGGGCCTTGTCGCCGTAGCGCTCAGCATGACCGGACTTGATTTTGTCACCTCGATTTCGGGGGCAGGGGCGGCCTTGGCCAATATCGGCCCCGGGCTGGGTGATATTATCGGTCCGGCTGGCAACTTCAGCACCCTTAACGACACTGCCAAATGGATTCTGACCGCCGCCATGCTGATTGGCCGGTTGGAATTGATGGCCGTCTATGTCCTACTTACCGTCAAATTCTGGAGAGCCTGATGCCCGATACCACCACAAGACCCCTTGGGGCGCAGATATCCCACATGCTCAAGGCACGCGGTGTCGAGGTGATTTTCGGCATTCCGGGCGTGCATAACCAAGAGATGTATCGCGGCATCGAAGAGGCGGGCATCACTCATGTGCTGGCACGTCACGAGCAGGGCGCAGGCTTCATGGCCGACGGTTACGCCCGCGCCACGGGCAACCCCGGCGTGGCCTATGTGATCACCGGCCCCGGGGTGTGCAATATCATGACACCGATGGGGCAGGCCTATTCAGATAGCGTGCCGATGCTGGTGATTTCTTCCTGTCTGGACGAGACCTCGGCGCGGCGCGGCCAGCTCCACCAGATGAAAGACCAACGTGCAGCCGCCGAGACCGTTTGCGACTGGTCCGAAGAGGCCCGCAGCGCCGAGGCTGCCTATGCGCTGGTCGATCGCGCCTTGGCTGAATTCACCGCACAGCGCCCGCGCCCCAAACACCTTCAGGTGCCGATTGCCTTGTTGGAGGCTGAGGCGGACGCCGCCCCCGCCAAGATGAGCCATACCCGCCAAGCGGGCGTCACCTCAACCGATTTGACCGATGCTGTGCAAGTTTTGGAAAAGGCCCGCCGACCGCTGTTCATCTTTGGCGGCGGGGCGCGAAACGGCTCGGACAGCGCGCGGAAGTTGGTTGAGAAACTCGGCGCTGCCAGTTTCTGTACCTATGCTGGGCGCGGCATTATTGGTGCTGGCGATCCGCTGTATTTCGGCAGCTACCTTGCCAAACCGGGCAGTGCGGATGTGATTGCCCGCGCCGATGCGGTGATTGCCGTGGGCACCGAACTGGCTGAAGTTGATATGTGGCGCGCGCATTTGGGGCATGACTGCCCGATGGTGCGGGTCGATCTCGACCCAGAAGTGCTCGCCGATCCGGCGCGTGCCGAGGTCCACGTGCAGGCCGATGCAGCAGAATTCCTTGCGGGTTTGCTGGAGGCGTTCGAACGGGATGCAGGTCGCAAGACCGGCTGGACCGCGAAAGAAGTCACCACCGCGCGCGCCAAGTGGCGCAGTGAGGTCGATGCCGAATACCCCGGCGTGGTGCGGGTCGCCGATGCTCTGCGGGATTGCCTGCCGGGCGACGCGATGATCTATTCCGATATGACGCAATTCGCCTACGCCGCCAAGGAAGTGTGGGACATGCCGCAGCCCGGTCATTGGCATCACCCCTACGGCTTTGGCACACTGGGCTATGCGCTGCCTGCGGCCATCGGCGGCGCAATCGGGCGCAAAGGCAAGCCGACGGTTTCGATCATGGGCGACTACGGGTTCCACTATACTATGCAAGAGCTTGGCGTCGCGGTGGAGCTTGGCCTGCCGATCCCGATTATCTTGTGGGACAACGGCAAGCTCGGCGCGATTGAGGCGAGCATGGTCAGCGCCCAGATCGCCCCCAACGCAGTGGTCGCGCGTAATCCCGATTTTGTAAAACTGGCCGAAGCATTCGGGGCGGCAGCGGTGGCACCGAAATCATTGGCCGAGATGCAAAAGGCAGTGCAGGCCGCGTTATCGGCCAGCGGTCCAACCTTGATCTATGTGACGCCCGCTATCGCGGATTGATCACTGATCGATAAGAAAAACGAGAGGCGGGCTTTCTAAACCAGAAAGCCCGCTCCTGTCCGTTTACTCCCAGCAGCTTACCAGCACGGTCATGCTCTGCGCCGAAATTGTCAGGTCACGTGGCGCCATTGTGGTGCCGCTGTCGGAGGTGGTCAGGGTGATCCCTGCCTTCGCAGCCGCATCGGTGATGGCGTCGCCTGCAAGGGCGAAGGCCACATCGCCCGGTAATTGTTTGTCGCCTTCCGGCTGTGGCAACAACATACCCACTACATTGCCGTTGGCATCAAACACAGGGCCGCCCGCATCCCCCGATTGCGCCTTGATTTCAAGGCGGTTCAGATGGGTCTCGCCCGCCAGCCCGCGCAGATCGGCAAAGGTGCCAAAAGTCAGCGTCGCGGCGCTCAAGACGCCCTCATAGGAAAACCCAGCGACCGAGACTTCGGATTGCAACCGTGGCACGCCGGTGCTGAAGCGGGCAACCGCCAGCGGGGCCAGCGTCTTGCGTGGCTTCAGAATGGCGATGCCCTTGGCGGTGTCATCGGCGATGACGTCAGCCTCGGTGTCTTCGTCCAGCGTCAGCCGTGAGCAGGCCTGCACAGTCTCCGACGTGGTCACGACACTGCCTGCAGCGTCCACATAAAAGCCGGAACGCGAGATTTTCGGTTTGCGGATTTGCAAGCCGGCGACAAGGTCGATGGCCTGACCGTCATCCGCGCCCGCCGCGGCATCCAACACACCTGGCAGGCGCACAAGACTTTTAGACATCTCGCTGATCACGCGGCGGCGGCGGTCTTCGTCACCCGCTGGCCAGATCAGAGTGAACCCTTTGATCTGCCCGTCCTGCAACGAAACCTGGGTCTGGCTGATGACGCTGCCATTTTCGCCGACCAGCTCGAACGAAGTGCTCTTGCGCTCGCGCGGGCCGTTCAGCGGCACGATTTCCAAGGTTTGCATGATATCATAGAGACCCGACAGAGTGTCTTGATTGCCAGCCTGACTGATCAACAACACCCGCACGCCCAGATCGCCAGTGGCGTTGTAATGGGCAAAGGGCGGCTCATATTCGGCAAAGGTCACCTCGGCGGTGGGCATGATGATCTCGATGCCCGCGCTTTCGTCACGTACCAGTTCAAGACCAAGCCCGTCGAGTACGGCATTATACTGTTTGGCAAGGGCCGCACGCTGCACCGTGGTCAAGATGCCGGTCACGTCATAGCCGTTGGCCTCCTGCCACGCTGCCATCGAATTACGGGTGCCGCGCCCGAAGGCACCATCAATCGCGGCATTATAAAACCCCGCCCATTGCAAAGCTGTTTGCAAACCCTTGCGGTCTTCACTGGTCAGCGCACGTTCGCTGGCCTGTGCTTCTAGCGGGGTTTCATCCGCAGGCTCGCGCTCGGGGGCAGGTGGGGGTGTGGCTTCAGCGACAAGGTTCGCGGGCTGTTCGGTCGCCGTATCGTCCGTAGCCGTATCGGGTGCCGTTTCTTGCGCCGTCTCGGTGCCACCCAAATTGGCCGGTGGCTCAATGACCCCACGGCTCAGCACATTGGCACCCACGGGCCAGAACTGCTGCCGGAAACGGTCGGACAGCTGGACAAAGCTGTCGCGCGGCACCAAACCGTCACGGCGATAGGCGCGCAAAACAGCCTCGGCGTCGTCACGTGCATAGGGGCCTACGGCAATGCCATACCATCCGCTGCCCAAGGCGAAACCGTTCACATCCTGTAGCAGGGTGCTATAGGCCCGCGCGCGGTCGGTCGCTTCGGCCAGACTGGGCTGTGCCTCGATCTGTACCCAGACCACGTCATCGGCGGATTGCGCCTGTAAGGGCTGGGCCAGCACCACCAAAAAGGTCAGGACCGGGGCCAACAGGGCAAATAGGGTACGCGGCATCAGGTTATGGGCTCTCTGCAATTTTGATCCGGCGCAGATAAGCAGGAATGCACCCTGAACACCATCGGTTTTGACGCGCAGAATATCACAAAGCCGCAATTGACCCCACCTTGCCACAGCCGTAGGTAAGACCCGCGTAATCAAAGGTGCCTGACATGAAAAAGAACCAGAACGCCCCGCGTTCCTTCCAAGCGATTATTCTGGCGTTGCAGAACTATTGGGCAACCCAGGGCTGTGCCATTCTACAGCCCTATGACATGGAAGTGGGTGCTGGCACCTTTCACCCGGCGACCACGCTGCGCAGCTTGGGCGCGCAACCATGGGCCGCGGCCTATGTGCAGCCCTCGCGCCGCCCTACCGACGGGCGCTATGGCGAGAATCCTAACCGTTTGCAGCACTACTACCAGTATCAGGTGCTGATCAAACCAAGCCCGCCGAACCTTCAGGATCTCTACCTCGGCTCGCTGGACGCCATTGGCATCGACATGGAGCTGCATGACATCCGCTTTGTCGAGGACGACTGGGAAAGCCCGACTTTGGGCGCTTGGGGCCTTGGTTGGGAAGTCTGGTGTGACGGCATGGAAGTCAGCCAGTTCACCTATTTCCAGCAGGTCGGCGGCCATGATTGCACCCCCGTCTCGGGTGAGCTGACCTATGGGTTGGAGCGTTTGGCGATGTATGTGCTCGGCGTAGATCATGTGATGGACATGCCGTTCAACGACCCCGATGCAATGATCCCGCTGACCTACGCGGACGTCTTTAAACAAACCGAGGAAGAATACGCGCGCTGGAACTTTGACACCGCAAACACCGATGTGTTGCTGCGCCAGTTCGAAGAGGCCGAGGCCCATTGTAAGGTGATCCTCGACCAGCCCGCCATGGACCCAAAAACCGGCAAGCGCATCATCATGGTGCATCCGGCCTATGATCAATGCATCAAGGCCAGCCATATGTTCAACCTGCTCGACGCGCGCGGCGTAATTTCGGTGACAGAGCGGCAGGCCTATATCGGGCGGGTGCGGGCACTGGCCAAGATGTGCGCCGATGCCTTCGTGCAAACCCGCGCTGGCGGCTGGCAGGGTGACGCAGCGTGAGTGATCTGCAACAGCGTGGACGCGTCACGTCAGAGGCCAACCGATGAACGGTAGAATCGTAGGAATCGTTATTTTGCTATCGGCATTGATTGCGGGCGCGGCCCTTTACTACGCGCAGATATACGGGTTCTACGACGAAGTCTCGGCGCAGGCCGCCGAGGTGGAGCTTGTTTCGGTCGGGTCCAACCTGCCCGAGGCGATCGTCGCGGATGGTGTTTCGGCCATCGATGCCGACAGCTCGCCAATCCGCTACCGCGCCTGCTTTACCACACCGCTCAGCCTTGCCATGCTCAGCGAAACCTATGTGCTCACCGATCACGCCACGCCGCGCAACGCGCCGCGCTGGTTTGATTGCTTTGATGCCGCAGCCATCGGGGCCGAGATCGAAGCGGGCACGGCGCTGACCTTTCTCGGCGGCAAGAACGTGCACTTCGGCGTCGACCGGATTGTCGCGATCACCGATGACGGGCGCGGTTATGTCTGGCACGAGCTGAACGACTGCGGCGAGAAATCCTATGACGGCACCGTGGTCGGCGAGACGTGCCCCGAGCGGCCCCAGTCAGAGTAAATTCGACGTCTAATTTGCCACGTGGCTCAAATTCGCACCGCAGTCGGGAACGATTGCCCGCTTCCAAACGCTTGTAGGGTGAAGAACCCCAAGGAGCGCGGGCATGGACGACGACACAGCAAAAGATGGACTGAAGTGGATTATGCGGGCGGGCTACGGCGCGCGCGGGGCTATCTACACTCTGGTTGGAGGGCTCGCGTTGCTGGCGGCATTCAAATCCACCAACGCCCAAGGCACCAAAGATGCGCTGGCCACCCTGCGCAATGAACCCTACGGCGTGCCTGCGCTTTGGGCGATCGGGATTGGACTATTTGCCTATCTGGTCTGGCGTGTGGTCGCGGGCGTCAAGGACGTGGAAGACCACGGCACCGACGCCAAAGGTCTCTTTGCCCGTGGTGCTCAGGTGATTACCGGATTGATCCACGGCGGTATCGGTATTTCTGTAATTGGTCTAGCGATGGGCGGGCAGGGCGGTGGCAGTGGCGATTCCGCCCAAGACTGGACGCAAAAGCTGATGTCGATGCCGATGGGCCGCTATGTGGTGGCCGCTGTGGCGTTGGTCTTGCTGGGCGCGGGCATCTACTACGCGCAAAAAGGCTGGCGCGGCACTTATAAATCCCACCTCGCCCGTTCACAGGTGACCGAAAAGGTCGATCCGCTCATTACTATCGGACTGGTCGTGTATGGCGCGATCCTCGCGATGGTTGCGATGTCGTTGGGCTATGCCGCACTCACGGCCGATCCCGCTCAGGCCGGTGGCTTGGGGCAGGCCTTGCATCAATTGCGCAGCATGGCTTTTGGGCGCATTTTGCTGGGCGGTGCCGGATTGGGGCTGGTGCTCTTTGCGGTCTACAACTTTGTCGAGGCCGGATACCGGATCATTCCGCGCATCTCGGGTCCCGACATCAAATCGCTGATCGACTGACCGCGCTTGAGGGCTGGACCCTTGCCGCCTTGACCGTTATCCAAGCGGCCAAACAAGCGCCGCACTGCGGCACAAGAAGGGTGCCGCCGTGCCAGACCTGCTGATTGAACTGTTCTCCGAAGAAATCCCCGCGCGGATGCAACGACGCGCGGCGGAAGACCTCAAAAAGCTGGTGACGGATGGCTTGGTCGAGGCGGGGCTGACCTATGCCGCCGCCGCGTCCTTTTCGACCCCGCGCCGTCTGACATTGGCAATTGAAGACATGCTCGCCGCTTCGCCCCGTCAGGTGGAAGAGCGGAAAGGCCCGCGTGCTGATGCCCCCGAGAAGGCTATCGAAGGCTTCCTGCGCGGCGCAGGGCTGACCCGCGACCAGCTTGAGGAACGCGACACGCCAAAAGGCGCTATCCTCTTTGCAAAGATCGAAAAGCCGGGCCGTCCAGCTGCGGAAATTGTTGCCGAAGTGCTGGAACAGACGATCCGCAACTTCCCTTGGCCCAAATCCATGCGCTGGGGCGCGGGCACGTTGAAATGGGTGCGCCCGCTGCATTCGATCCTGTGCATTACCAGTGACGAGGCCGGCGCGTCCGTCGTGCCGCTTGAGGTAGATGGCATTCAGTCCGGCGACACCACGCGCGGACACCGTTTTCTGGCGCCGGATACCATCGCCGTCAGTGGTTTCGAGGATTATGAAGCCAAGCTGAAACGCGCTTTTGTGGTGCTTGATGCCGAGGCCCGCGCCGAAACGATCCGCAACGATGCCGAGAACGCCGCCTTCGCCCAAGGGCTTGAGGTGGTCGCCGATGCCGGATTGCTGGCCGAAGTCGCAGGCTTGGTAGAATGGCCCGTGGTGTTGATGGGGCCGATCGGGGACGCCTTCCTCGACCTGCCGCCCGAAGTGTTGCAAACCTCGATGCGCGAACACCAGAAATTCTTCTCGGTTCGTAACCCCAAAACAGGGCGCATCGAAAAGTTCATCACCGTCGCCAACCGCACTACAGCGGACGAGGGGGCAACGATCCTTGCGGGCAATGAAAAAGTGCTGTCGGCGCGTCTATCGGACGCGAAGTTCTTCTGGGAGAATGATCTGCGCATCGCCAAATCCGGTGCGGGCATGGAAACATGGGTCGAAAACCTGCGCAACGTGACTTTCCACAACAAGCTGGGCACGCAGGCCGAGTTGATCGACCGCATGGCCGTTCTGGCCCGTGAGATCGCCCCGATGGTCGGCGCTGATCCGGACGAAGCCGAGCAGGCCGCGCGTGTGGCTAAAGCCGATCTCAGCTCGGAAATGGTCTATGAATTTCCCGAATTGCAGGGGTTAATGGGCAGCTATTACGCCCGTGCTGCCGGGCTTTCGGATGCCGTAGCCGATGCCGCGCGCGAACACTATTCGCCGCTGGGTCCGTCCGACGATGTCCCGACTGCGCCGGCTTCCGTCGCCGTGGCGCTGGCCGAAAAGATCGACAAGCTCACCGGTTTCTGGGCAATTGATGAGAAACCGACGGGGAGCAAGGATCCTTTTGCGCTGCGTCGGGCTGCGCTCGGGGTAATTCGGATTTTGGTTGAGAATGATTTGGGTATTGGCCTAATATCCGCGCTTCGCCAATCGTATGAAGGTCTTTTAAGCTCGCTGCTCGATGCAAAGAAAGCTTATATTCTCGACGGCGAAGATAATGATAGCGAGTTCTGGAGCCTCGGATCAGAAGTCATGATGAATGACGGTCAGTTTGTCCGAAGGAATTACGACGAGATTGTGCGGGCGATCGCTGAAGGGGAGATCAGCCTTTCGAAGAGTTTGGAAGGCGACAACATACGGGCAATTCCAGCTTCTACAGTCTGCGAAGACCTCCTCTCCTTCCTCCACGACCGCCTCAAGGTTTACCTAAAAGACCAAGGCATCCGCCATGACATCATCGACGCTTGCATTGCGATGGATGGCAACGACGACCTGACGCTCCTCGTGAAACGCGCCCGCGCTTTGTCGGAAACGCTCAAAACCGACGACGGCGGCAACCTGATCCAAGGTTTCAAACG
Organism: Sulfitobacter brevis; assembly: GCF_900112755.1. Classification (GTDB taxonomy): domain Bacteria; phylum Pseudomonadota; class Alphaproteobacteria; order Rhodobacterales; family Rhodobacteraceae; genus Sulfitobacter; species Sulfitobacter brevis. Next base: position 46,998 of record NZ_FOMW01000006.1, read on the forward strand.
CGCCAACAACATCCTGACACAGGCCGAGGAGGCCGACGGGGTCGAATACTCCTACGGTGCGGACGTGAAATATGCCGAGACCGATGAGGAACGCGCAGTTTTCGCCGCTCTCGACACCGCCGAGGCCAAGATCAAACCCGCGATGCAGGCGCAAGACTTCAGCGCTGCGATGACGGCGATGGCGGAGTTGCGGGGTCCGATTGACGCGTTTTTTGATGCGGTTCAGGTCAATAGCGACAATGGCATGGTGCGGCGCAACCGGCTCAACCTGCTCAGCCGCATCCGCCAGACCTGTAGCAGCGTCGCCGACCTGACCAAAATCGAGGGCTAGGGCAGGCGGCAAGACGCGCGCAGCGATGCTTCGTTTGTGTCATTTGCCTGACAATCGCTTGCCTCAGGCCTTTAAAAACCTATGCTGCATCCGAACCTAAAGGATGCCGCAGTGCAGAATGATCCGCATACCACCCTCGTGACCGAAACGGCCCCGATTGCAAACGACACCCACGGCGGGCGGGCGAAATGTTTGCAGCGGTTGGTGCGGTTGCATTTGCCGGTGCCGCATACGGTAGCGCTGTCGTTTGATGCGGTGGCACGGATCGGCAAGGGCAATTTGCCGGATGTGCAGGCGGTTGTCGGGCAGTTTCCAGCTGGAACCTTGCTTTGTGTGCGCCCCTCCAGCCAAGATCCTGATTGGGGCGGTCCGGGCGCCGTTTTGAACATCGGCATCAACGACACGCGCTTTGAGGCGCTGTGTAAAACCATCGGTGAAAAGCCTGCCGCCGCGCTCTATACCCGTTTTGTGCAGGCTTATGCGGTCGGCGTAGCGCGGCTTGATCCCGACATGTTTGATGACGTCAAGGGCGACGGGCGGTTGGCACTTCAGGCCTCTCTCAGTGCCTATGAGGCTGAAACAGAAGAAGAATTCCCTCAGGATCCGGCGACCCAGCTGGCCGCTGTACTGCGGTCAATGGCGCGGGCGTGGGATGGCACCTCGGCGCGGTTGCTGCGTCAGGCAAAAGGGGCGCCTGCCGATGCCGGTCTTGGGCTGGTGGTGCAACAGATGGTCTTTGGCGTTGGCACGGGGCAATGCGGGGCAGGCGTCTTGCAACTGGTTGATAGCGATACCGGCTTGCCGCAGATCACCGGCCGTTACCTGAGCCAGTCGCAAGGGCGCGACGCGCTAGAAGGCGATGCTGCCGCGCTCTACCTCACCTGCGACCCGCGCGGTCCCTCGTTTGAGGAGCTGGTGCCGGAGGCTTTCGCCGAACTGACCGCCCATGCCTCCCTGATGCGGCAGCGGTTGCGGGCTGAAATGCAGGTCGAATTTGTGATCGAAGACGGCAAGCTGCACATTCTGGATGGGGTGCGGGTGTCACGATCATCTCGCGCCTCGGTGCGGATCGCCGTTGCTTTGGCGGATGACGGGATTATCAGCCGCGAAGAAGCTCTGATGCGGGTGCAACCCCGTACCCTCACTGAATTGCTGCACCGGCAGGTCGATCCGCGCGTCAAACGCGACAGGATCGGGCGCGGTATCCCCGCAAGCCCGGGCGCGGCGACAGGAAAAATCGTGTTCAATGCCACCGAAGCACAGGCCAGTGCGGCGCGGGGCGAGCCTTGTATCCTTGTGCGGCGCGAAACCAGTCCCGAAGACATTCGCGGCATGCATGCGGCGCAAGCGGTGATCACCGAACGGGGCGGTATCACCAGCCATGCGGCAGTGATCGGGCGCGGCATGGGACTGCCTTGTGTGGTCGGCGCGTCGAACATGCACCTTAATATGGCGAAACGCACAATTACCGCGCCAGACGGGCGGGTGTTTACCACAGGCGATGAAATTACTGTGGACGGTACCAAGGGCGAAATTCTGGCCGGCGCTGCAGCGATGCAAGAGGCGGCGCTGGACGATACCTTCACCCGCCTGATGGAATGGGCGCAAGATTGTGCCGACATCGGCATTCGCGCCAATGCCGACACCCCTGCCGACGCCCAAACCGCCCGCAATTTCAACGCACATGGCATCGGGCTGTGTCGGACTGAACATATGTTCTTTGATCCCGGCCGCCTGACGGTGATGCGCGAGATGATCTTTGCCGCTACGGGCGAGGATCGCCGCGCAGTGCTGGAACGGCTGCTGCCGATGCAACGCGATGATTTTACGCAGCTATTTCGCATCATGCAGGGCCAGCCGGTGTGCATTCGTCTGTTCGATCCGCCTTTGCACGAATTCCTGCCCGCCGACAAAGCGGGGCAACGAGAACTGGCCGAAGCTTTGGGGCTGCCCCTGTCTCAGGTCACCCGCCGCATCGAATCGATGACAGAATACAACCCGATGCTGGGTTTGCGCGGTGTGCGTTTGGGTGTCACGGTACCTGAAATCTACGAAATGCAGGCCCGCGCGATTTTCGAAGCCACCATCGAGGCCAGCCGCGACGGCGAACCTGTGGTGCCGGAAATCATGATTCCCCTGGTCAGTGCGCGCCGTGAGGTGGAGATGGTCAAAGCTTCGGTCGATGCTATTGCCGCCGCGGTCCGGTCTGAACGCGACGCGACATTTACCTACCGTCTGGGCGTGATGGTCGAAACCCCGCGTGCTGCCTTGCGCGCGGCTGAAATTGCGCCGCATTGTGCCTTTCTCAGCTTTGGCACAAATGACCTGACCCAGATGACCTATGGCCTCAGCCGCGATGATGCGGGGCGGTTCATGTCGGACTATGTCCAGCAAGGCGTCTTCCCCGAAGACCCCTTCCATGTGTTGGATCAGGACGGTGTCGGAGAGCTGCTGCAATTGGGGGCGGAGCGGGGTCGAAAGGCGCAGCCGGGGATTACATTGTCGATCTGTGGCGAGCACGGCGGCAACCCCGAATCGATAGCTTTTTGTCGCGACGCGGGTTTTGACTACGTTTCTTGCTCGCCTTTTCGCGTGCCGGTTGCACGGCTCGCTGCGGCGCAGCTCGCGATTTCACACAAGATAGGCGGTGAGGATTTCATATAAACCACAACATGTGGTGTTCGTGGGCGGGTTTTCGCGACTCCGGCGGGCCGTAGACTTTACCATAACGCTTTCTTTGGGTAAGCGCCGTCTCAGGTTTTAATTACACAAGAGGCGCGGCATGCGTTTATTCGAAGCAACTTTTCTGGCTGGCCTGATGGCAGCAACCACTTTGATCCCGACTTCTGGCCTCGCCAGCTCGGAGAGCGCCAAGGAATTGGCCAAGATCGAAGCACAGGGGCTTAAATCGGCAGGCGGCAAGCGGCTTCAAGATATTATTGCGCAGCCAGTGCATGCGCCGGGCTCTGTTGAGTACTCCAAAACATGGTTGGACCAGCAGCCCAAAGCGTCAGGTAGTTCAGAATGGCGCTGTCTGGCCGAGGCGCTTTATTTCGAAGCGCGCGGCGAAACGGTCAAAGGCCAGTTCGCAGTGGCCGAGGTGATTTTGAACCGGGTCAAAAGCGCGCGGTACCCCGGATCGCTTTGCGGTGTGATTAACCAAGGCACCGGTAAGAAATACCAATGCCAGTTCACGTATACCTGCGACGGTAACAGCGAAAAAATCAACGAACCTATGGCCTTTGCCCGCGTTGCTAAAGTGGCCCGCGCTACTATCGACGGCAAAGCGCCGGTGCTTACCGGCGGTGCGACCCACTACCACACCACGGCCGTATCGCCGCGTTGGTCCAAGGTCTTCACCCGCACGGCACAGATCGGCCAGCACCTGTTTTACCGTTCCGGTGTGAAAACAGCCTCCAACTAACGCCGCATTCGGGCGCTCGGCTGCCGTAACTCTCCTGCACCTTGCCGCGCAGATAAAGTAGGGTATAGCCAGTATTCCATTTGCAAAGGCCCCTATCTATGCCCGACGAAGTCCGCCTCGCGTTTGCTCACCCTTCCGAACGCGCGGCAGCCACGGCTGGTTCCGACCCGCTTGATCGAATTTCGCTCCGCGATCACATTGTCGAGGTCGAAATAGGAGCGTTTCAGGCCGAACGGGGCGTCACGCAACGGATTTGCTTTAACGTTGTCGTCGAGGTGCGCCCGCTCACCGGACCGGTGGATGATGATGTGGACCGCATCCTCAGCTATGACCGAGTGACCGAAGCGATTGCCGGTGAGTTAGCTGACGAGCGGTTGAACCTGCTTGAGACTCTGGCCGAGCGCGTCGCGGACCGGATTCTTGGCGAGCCGCAGGCGATGCGGGTCTTTGTGCGGATCGAAAAGCTTGATCGCGGTCCGGGTGCCTTGGGCGTCGAGATTGTGCGCGCCAGCGAATCTGCCCCGCCGCCCGAGCGCAGCATTGCCCATGTCCTGCACCCTGAATTGGTGTTTCTCAGCAATGCTGCCATCGCTTCGCCGTACGTGAGCGGCTGGCTCGACCAGCTTGAAAATCTGGGTCGCCCGCTGATTCTATGCGTTGGCGCCGCCGATGCGCCTGCGCCGCAGGTGCCGCACCGCATGGCACAGCGCCGGATCGACCTGCTGGCGATTGAACAGAACGCTTGGGTGCTTGCCTCAAAAGACGACCGCTGCGTTGTGGTCGCCACCCGCACCGAACTTGATTGGGCGATGAAGAATGGCCAGACCTGCGTTTGGGCGCCCTCGAAGATTGTTCTGGATTCCGTTGATACGCCTTCGGCCCAGCCGCGTGATGCGGTGGCCTTGGCGGCATGGTTTGCCGCGACCTTTGATGCCGAAGAGATGCTGGTGATCGGTGCTGATCTGCCAAGCAGTGCGTCAGTGCCGCTGCGCAGCGCTACTTCTGACAAGGAAGTGCTGTGAGCGCACAGAAAAGCTACTTCCGCCCTTTGGTTCAACATGGTTTGGCCCGCCCAGATGCCGCGCTACCTTTGGCAGGCGGGGAGGGGTGGTTCACGCATGTCGAGGTCTTGGCGCGGGGTCGCGCGCCTGAGTTCATGCCTGCAAGTGACATGCCTGCCGAGTACTATGTCCTTCTGACCCAGCCGCGCCCGCCGATAGCGGGTCTCACCTTCGACCGCCCTCGCGTGATGGGCATTCTCAATGCGACCCCCGACAGTTTTTCTGATGGGGGGGTACATGCGCAGGCCGAAGCGGCCATCGCGGCGGGTAGGGGCATGTGCGCGGCGGGCGTCGACATCTTGGACATCGGCGGCGAATCCACCCGCCCTGGCTCAAGCTATATCGACCCTGACGAAGAGATCGCGCGGGTCACGCCGGTGATCGCCGGATTGCGCGACAGCGGATGCCTGATCTCGATTGATACGCGCAAGGCGCGTGTTGCGCAGGCGGCGGTGGCAGCAGGTGCCGCATTGGTAAATGATGTGTCTGGGTTGACCCATGACGCCGAGATGGCCCCGTTCTGTGCTAGTCAGAACCTGCCGGTTTGCATCATGCATGCGCAGGGCGATCCCGCGACGATGCAACAAGATCCGCGTTATGACGATGTGTTGCTGGATGTCTATGACGCGCTGCACGGTCGGATCGCGCAGGTGCAGCGCCAGTTCGGCATCGCACCGGCGCAAATCATCGCCGACCCCGGCATCGGGTTTGGCAAGACCCAGACCCACAACTTGGCGCTGCTGGCGCGGCTGAGCCTGTTTCACGCGCTGGGGGTGCCGGTCTTGCTAGGCGCCTCACGTAAGAAGTTCATCGGCACGATCGGCAAAATGCCAGTGGCGGCAGACCGCGCAGCGGGCTCGATCGGGGTAGCGCTCGCGGCATTGGGTCATGGTATTCAGGTGCTGCGTGTGCATGATGTACCGCAAACAATACAGGCAATTGCGCTGTGGCGGGCCGCCACAGCAGGAAGATACCCATGACAAAACTTTTCGGTACCGACGGCGTGCGCGGCACGGCCAACATCCATCCAATGACCGCCGAAATGGCGTTGCGGATCGGCGCGGCGGTGGGGCGTTATTTCCGGCGCGACGGTTCTGCGGTGCACCGTGTTGTAATCGGCAAGGACACGCGGCTTTCAGGCTATATGTTTGAAAATGCCCTGACGGCTGGTCTGACCTCCACGGGGATGAACGTGCTGCTGCTCGGTCCGGTGCCGACGCCTGCGGTGGGGCTCTTGACGCGCTCGATGCGGGCTGATCTGGGCGTAATGATCTCGGCAAGTCACAATCCCGCCCATGATAACGGCATCAAGTTTTTTGGCCCCGACGGGTTCAAGCTAAGCGATCAGGCCGAAAGCGAGATCGAAGCCTTGGTTGAGGGCGGTGTCGAAGCGACGGCGGCGGGTGATATTGGTCGGGCCAAACGCATCGACGACGGGCGCTACCGCTATGTGGAGCGGGTAAAATCCTCCTTCCCGCGCCAGATGCGTCTGGATGGTCTGAAGGTCGTTCTCGATTGTGCCAACGGCGCCGCCTATAAGGTTGCGCCCGAAACCCTGTGGGAACTGGGCGCCGAGGTGATCCCCGTTGGGGTTGCACCGAACGGACATAACATTAACCAAGGCTGTGGCTCGACCCACCCTGAACTGGCGGCGCAAACCGTACGCGCCCACGGCGCCCATGTCGGGATCTGTCTGGACGGTGATGCTGATAGGGTGATCTTGCTCGATGAAAACGGCGAGGTCGGCGACGGCGATCAGTTTATGGCGCTGATGGCAGCGCGTTGGGCCGCTGAGGACCGTCTGAAAGGCCGCGCCTTGGTGGCCACGGTGATGAGCAATTTGGGTCTGGAGCGGTTCATGACCGATCGCGGGCTGCGGCTGGAACGAACGGCGGTCGGGGACCGCTATGTCGTCGAGCGGATGCGCCAAGGCGGATACAATCTGGGCGGCGAACAATCGGGCCATATCGTGATGAGCGATCATGCCACCACCGGTGACGGGCTCATGGCGGGTCTCCAATTTCTGGCCGAGATGATCCGTTCGGGCAAGCCATCCTCGGAATTGCTGCACCAGTTCGAACCCGTGCCGCAATTGTTGAAAAACGTCCGTTTCGAGACGGGGCAGACGCCATTGGACACCGCCGAGGTGCAGGGCGCTATTGCGCAAGCCGAAGCCGATTTGGCTAATGGCGGCAGGCTGTTGATCCGCAAATCCGGCACCGAGCCTTTGGTCAGGGTCATGGCCGAACACGAAGACGCCGCCTTGATGGAACGGGCTGTCGATGATGTTGTGATGGCGGTCGAACGGGCAGTCCAACCCTGAGCGGGGTGGCGCCGCCTGTGTCTTAATCGTTCAGCCCGAACAACCGTTTGAGCGCACCAAATTGGCTGGTGCCGACCCCTATCAAGATCAGCGTCATCGCGACAAGGAGCGAGGGCGGCAGCTGTTCGGCTAGAAACACCGACCCCAATAGCACCGACCAGACCGGCACCTGATAATTCACCAAAGACATAAAGACCGGACCGGCGCTGCGCACAACCAGCACCCGTAGCAGATTGGCCAAGGCCGTGGGGACGATGCCGAGGAACAAAAGAACCAGCAGGATGTCGTTTGACGGCAGGGGCGGTAGCCCTTCAACCACCAAGGCCAACGGGATCGAAATTGCCGCGCCGATCAGCGACAAAACGGCGGCCAGCCCAATTGAATCAACGGCTGGCAACCGGCGCAGCAGGATCGAGCCTACGGCATAGCAGGCCGCCGCCCCGACACAGGCGATCCGGCCCGGAATTTCCAACGTGGTGCCAGTGCTTTCAAAGGCCTGTCCGCCGATTAGAATACAGACCCCGATAAACCCCAGCACAAATCCCGCCACGCGGCGGCGGCTCATCTGCTCGCCGGGGACAAAGAAATGCGCCAGTGGCAGAATGATTAGCGCCACCGAGGCCATAGAAACGCCCGCAAATCCCGCAGTGACATACTGCTGCCCCCAAGCGAGCAGCGCGAAAGGCACCGCCGAGCTGAGCGCCCCGATGATCCCCATTGCGACCAGTTCGCCGCTGTCGGGACGTGCGGTGAACAGACGAAATCCGCGCAGCCCCCAAACGCCCGCCAGAATGACCGACGCTAACCCGATGCGCGATGCGGCAAGCCAGAAGGGGGTGATGCCCTCCAGCGCGATCTCCGTCACCATGAATGTGCCACCCCAGACGACGCCGAGTAGCGCAATCATAAGCCAGCTTGAGAGGGTGATTTGGGGGGTGTCGGTCATAAAAGCTCTTTGTGTATAAAAACGAAAGACCCCGGCGCGGGGCCGGGGTCAAGCTCAAGTCATTTTAGGCCGCAATGGTTCCGGCTTAGTTTTTCGCTTTGTCGACCATTTTGCCCGCAGAGATCCACGGCATCATTTCACGCAGCTTGGCACCGACCTGTTCGATCTGGTGCTCATCGTTCATGCGGCGTGTGGCTTTGAACGATGGCTGGCCGACAGCGTTTTCCTGCATGAAGTCACGCACGAACTTGCCGTTCTGGATGTCGGTCAGAACCGCTTTCATCTTCGCCTTTGTTTCGTCGTAAGGCAGGATGCGCGGGCCGGAGACGTACTCGCCGTACTCGGCTGTGTTGGAGATCGAGTAGTTCATGTTGGCGATGCCGCCTTCATAGATCAGATCGACGATCAACTTCACTTCGTGCAGGCATTCGAAATAGGCCATCTCGGGGGCATAGCCCGCTTCGACCAATGTCTCGAAACCCATGCGGATCAGCTCAACCAAGCCACCGCAGAGCACGGCCTGCTCACCAAAGAGATCGGTTTCGCATTCTTCGCGGAAGTTGGTCTCGATGATGCCGGAGCGGCCGCCACCGATGGCGGAGCAATAGGACAGACCGATTTCCAGCGCCTTGCCGGAAGCATCCTTGTCAACGGCCACAAGGCAGGGCACGCCGCCACCTTTGGTGTATTCGCCGCGCACAGTGTGGCCGGGGCCTTTGGGGGCCATCATAATGACGTCGATGCCTTCTTTGGGCTCGATCAGGCCGAAGTGTACGTTCAAGCCGTGGGCGAATGCGATGGCAGCACCTTCACGGATGTTGTCGTGCACGTATTTCTTGTAAGTCTCTGCCTGCAGCTCGTCGGGCATGGTGAACATGATCACATCGGCCCAAGCGGCGGCTTCGGCGATGCCCATAACCTTGAGGCCTTCGCCTTCGGCTTTTTTGGCCGAGGCAGAGCCTTCGCGCAGAGCGACGACGAGGTTTTTCGCACCGGAATCGCGCAGGTTCAGCGCATGGGCGTGGCCCTGACTGCCATAGCCGAGGATGGCGACCTTTTTGTCTTTGATCAGGTTAACGTCGCAGTCACGGTCATAGTAAACGCGCATTGGTGCGTCCTTTCGGGTTTGATGAATTCTGGGTGTACCATAGCCAAGGCAGCGCGGAGTTCCATTGTCGGATTATGAGTTTATTTGGTCAAATGAAGATGGTAATGCGTGAGGCTGTGAAAAAATGGAAAAATCATGCTTGATGATGTGGATCGTCGCTTGTTGCGCTATTGGCAGGCCGAGCCGAGCCTGAGCGCCGGGGAGTTGGCGGATCGCTGTGGGCTGACCGTTGGCAAAGCGGCGCGGCGGATGGCGCGGATGCAGGAGGAGAACGTTGTCTCGGGTGTCGGGGTGGTGATTGACTGGGCAGCCTTGGGCTATGCGGTCGAAGTGTCCTTGCGGATCACACTGGATAAGACGCAGGGCAATGCCTTTGACGCCTTTCTGGCAGCAGCGCGTCTGGTACCAGAGGTGATCGAGGTGCAGACGTTTCTGGGGCGGGTTGATGTGCGTTTGTCGATTATCGCGCGGGATATGGCGGATTATCAGCGGGTGTACCGTGAACATATCCTGACCCTGCCGCATATCGCCGACATTGAGGCTTTAATGCATGTGGCGCGGATCAAATCTGCGGAAGTGCTACCAATATGATCGAACTTGATGATCTGGATCGGCAAATCTTGCGAGCCTTGGTGCGTGATGCGACCCAAAGCGCCAGTGCGCTGGGACGGCGTATTGGTCTGTCGCAGCCTGCAACATGGCGCCGGATCAAGCGACTGGAGGAGGCGGGCGTGATCCGCGGGCGGCAATTGCGGGTCAATGCCGAAGCTCTGGGATTTGGCGTCACTGTCTTCCTAGGGGTGAAGCTGGCCACTAAAGGCCGTGTCAGCCTGGAGGATTTCGAGCGGGCCGTTTCAGCCATCCCCGAGGTGCAGACGGTCGAACATGTTCTAGGGCTTTATGACTACCGGTTGCGGATCGTGGCGCGGAATCTGGCGGATTTCGAGCGGGTTTTGCGGCGCCGCATCATGACGCTGCCCGGCGCGGGGCAAGTGGAGGCGAATGTGCTGCTGAGTGAAGAGCGGCTCGCGGGGCCGATCTAGGCGCTGCGAAGAGGTCAGCGCGTCACGCTGCTGCGTGCAGAGCTGCAGCCTCGTAGCCGCGCAATTCGTAGCGCGATACCGGCATTGCAGCGCCGCTCCTGAACTGCTCGGGCAGCAGATGGCGGATCTCGTCGCATTCGCTGTCGGGCAGGGTGCTCAGAGTTTGCGCACCGGGATAGAGACTCTCGGCGGGGCACCCTTCGGCAAAAACGATCTGGTGGTTCTCGAACATAAAGTGGTGGTAGCTGACTTCAGCGCAGGGACGGATCTGGATATTTCTGTTGTTCACCAGGTGTTTGGCCGCGATCAGGACTTCTGATTGGCCGAACAGGATTTCAGCGCGGGCGCCGCTGACCAGCATCCGGTGGTTCTGCGAGACAACCAGCGGGCGAATGTTGCCCAAAGCGCCGCGTGCAATGTGTACAGGGGCGGTCGGGCCGGTGCCTGAAACGGTCTGGACGCCTGCCCAACGCACAGGTTGCAGACCATCATCCAGCGTCATCACCAGATCACCGGCAGCAATCGTTTCAACGGCGCGCAGGCCGGTTGCGGTTTCGATCAGCGTGCCACTGGCAAAACAAACCACCAGCAGCAGGTTAAGATCGTCCGAGAAGGCAGCATCAGCGTTTTCGAGACCATCAATGCTGCCGTCGCCGTTGGCATCAATGTCTTCGTAAGTGGCAACTTTGAGCGGACCGTTCGTAGTGGCAAGCGTGCCCAGAATGTCGACACCTGCAACGACCGTCAGTTCGCCCAGGACCGGAGCGTTAGCGTTGGTGGACACCAGACTGCTGGCGTCAAATTCCAGATAGCGGTCGCCCATATGGGCACGGCCATTGCCAATTTTGGCACTGCCGGAATAGGTATAGGCGGGGGTATCGTTGTAGTAATCTGTGGCATTGTTGTAGACCGTAACGCCGGTTACGATTGATTTGCCGGACAGCGTACCATTGGCGTCCACATTTGTGACGGTGAAGACAACAATATCGTCACCCTCAAACACCGCAGTGCCATTATGGATGAGCAAATTGCCGCCCTTACTGGCGCTAGTGTTCGTATGCGGATCGCCGATAATGCTGAAGCCGTTCAGCAAAAGTGTTGTCTCTGCCATATGCCTGCCCGTCCGGTCTATTGCCGGCCTTGATCTACTCGCGCGGCTGTTTTCGCCGCTTTACGGCAGTATCAAGGCGAAATGTGGCGAATTTTAGGCACTGTTTAAATGTAGTTGTCTTAAACCCGATATATCTCGGCCAAACGTGGGCCCACTTCCCCCACGCAGGCAAAGCCGTTAGGTCTGTGGCAACGCATTTAGGAGACGATTCATGCCCAAGCAGCACACGCCCGTTGATCCCGATGGTCTGATGGAGTTTTCGGTGGTGTTTACCGACCGCTCACTCAACCATATGTCTGCGGTTTTTCAAGAGGTTATGCGCGATATCTCCAGCATGCTGCGCGAAGTTTATAATGCGCAGGCGGTGGCCGTGGTGCCCGGTGGCGGGACCTACGCAATGGAGGCCGTGGCGCGGCAGTTCGCGCGGGGCAAGGATGTTCTAATGGTGCGCAATGGATGGTTTTCCTACCGCTGGAGCCAGATCATCGAGACTGGCGGGCTGACGGCCAGTGCCACAGTGATGAAGGCACAGATGCAGGACAACGAGCCAATCGCGCCTTTTGCGCCAGCCCCAATCGAAGATGTGGTACAGGCGATCCGAACGCAGAAGCCGCAGGTGGTTTTCGCCCCGCATGTGGAAACCAGCGCAGGGATGATCCTGCCCGATAATTATATCACCGAGATGGCGGAGGCCGCGCATGAGGTCGGCGCGTTGGTCGTGCTTGATTGTATCGCCTCGGGCTGTGCTTGGGTCGATATGAAGGCGCTTGGGGTCGATGTGTTGATTTCCGCGCCGCAAAAGGGCTGGTCGGCATCGCCATCGGCAGGGTTGGTGATGATGTCGGCGCGCGCCGAGGAGATGTTGGCCCAGACCCAGTCCGACAGCTATGCCATCGATCTGGGCAAATGGCGCAGTATCATGAAGGCCTACGAGGACGGCGGCCACGCCTATCACGCGACCCTGCCGACCGATGCGCTGCGCGGTTTTCGCGATGCGATGCGCGAAACCATTGACCACGGATTGGCGCGTCTGAAGGAGGCGCAGTGGCGGCTGGGCGATGGCGTGCGTGAAATGCTGGCGGACAAGGGTGTGACCTCGGTCGCGGCGGCGGGTTTTGGCGCGCCGGGTGTTGTGGTGTCTTATACCAGTGATCCGGATGTGAAATCGGGCAAAGCATTTGCCGATCAAGGCATGCAAATCGCCGCGGGGGTACCTTTGCAGGTGGATGAGCCTGCCGGTTTCAGCACCTTCCGTCTGGGGCTTTTTGGCCTCGATAAACTCTATGACGTTGATGCCACGCTGGCGCGGTTGAAGGCCGTGGTCGATAAGGTCCTTTAAACAGCGCGGGGCTGCGCGTCAGCGCATCCCTAACCCCATCTGCATCAACATCCGGCGCACGGGCGGTAGTGCATAAAGCGCATTGAGCGCCAGCGCACGGGCGTCGCGGCCCAGCATGCTATCGGCCTGCGAGGCGCGGTTGAGCAGGTCAATGCCGCGCACCCGCAGCTGAATATCGGCGTGGCGGGCTTTGTGATAGGCCGCCATCATCACGGCGTCGCCGAGGGTATCGGGGCTGGCTTGCGCCAGATCTACTAATGTGGCGAGATCGGCCAGTGACATGTTCAATCCCTGCGCCCCAATCGGCGGTACCACATGCGCAGCCTCGGCAATCAACGCCAGCCGCTCACCGGATAAGCGATCCGCATGCTGGCTGATGATCGGCCAGAGTGCGCGGGGGCTGGCCAGCTTCAGCGGCCCGAACAGATGGCACGCGCGGTCGGACATCTCGACCTCGAACGCGGCCACGTCGAGCGCCGCGCGGGCGGCCTGATCGGGACCATTGTCCATCCACACGACAGCGGAGCAGGGCAGCCCGTCACGGTCGGGCAAAGGCACCAGTGTAAAAGGCCCACCTGTACGGTGGATTTCGGTCGAGACATTCAGGTGTGGCACCGGATGGGTGACGGTAAAGGCCAAGGCTTTTTGCCCGAAACGGCGGGTTGTGACGCCGATGCCTGCGGCGCGACGCATCGGGCTGCTGCGTCCGTCGGCGGCAACCACCATCCGTGCGCTGATTTTGCTGCCATCGCTGAGGCCGACGCGGGCCGATGCGGTGCGGGTAAAAAGGGTCGTGGTGCCGGTACCGGGGCGAAAATCGACGAGCGGCAGTTCGGCCAGCCGCGCCACCAATTCACGGCGCAACAGCCAGTTTGGGAAATTCCAGCCGAAAGGCGCATCTGAAATCTCGGACGCATCGAATTCGCAAGTTACGCGAGGGTCCGGCAGATCACCGCCCGCATCGACGATCCGCATGATTTGCAGGGGCGCGGCATGGGGGGCGAGGCGAGACCACAACCCTGCGCGTTCCAACATTTCGCGTGCTGGCTGTAGCATCGCGGTGGAGCGCATGTCGGCGTTTTCTTGGCCCGCGTCCGTCACGGGCGGCGTTGGATCAACGCAGATGGTCGAGAAACCCGCGCTGCCAAAGGCAGCAGCAGCGGTCAGCCCGGCGATGCCGCCGCCGGAAACCAATATGTCACAATCAAACTTCATCGCCCTGATCTAGCCCGCCAAAGTGCCAAGGAAATGGGCCAGATCATCAGTATGGTAGTGAATGTGATCACCCGCCGCGCGCGTCGGGGCGACATGCACGGTGCGCATGCCCAGAGCGTGTGGCGCGGCAAGATTGCGCGGATCATCCTCGAACATCGCGGCGCGGGTCGGGCTCAGCCCATCAAGTGAGATGACTGTGTCAAAAGCGCCGCGTTCCGGCTTGGGGAGGAAATTGGCATGCTCCACGCCGTAAATAGCATCGAACAGCCCGCTCAGCCCACGCGCCTCCAACACCCGCGTCGCATAGGGCGCACAGCCATTTGTATAGACGATGCAGCGCCCCGGCAGCGCTTTGATGGCTTGGGCAAGCGGCAAATCCGGTGTCAGGCTGTCCATCGAGATATTATGCACGTCCTCAAGATAGGGCGTGGGGTCAACATCATGTTCGCGCATCAACCCCGCAAGGGTGGTGCCGTAGGTCTGCCAGTAATGCAGGCGCATCCGGTTAGCCTCGGCTTCTTCAATGCCCAATGTCTGCATGACCCAAGCGACCATGCGGACCTCGATCAGGTCAAAAAGCCGCGCCGAGGGCGGATAAAGCGTGTTGTCCAGATCAAAGATCCAGGTTTCCACATGAGAAAAAGCATCGCGTGACATGGCAACTTGGTAGGGTGTCGCGCAGGGTGCTGCAAGGGCTCAGGCTTGCGAAACCGGTCGCGGTGGGTAAGGTGGCGCGACTTTAAGGAATACTGCCTGATGCCCGCCCCCAGACCCGGCCCCACTGACGCCTATTCGATGATCCTCGATGCGATTGACATCGGCACCTATCGCCCTGGCGACCGCCTTGTAGAAAGCGAGCTTGCGGATCGCTTTGGCGTCTCGCGCACCCCGATACGCGAAGCATTGCAGCGGTTGGAGACGCAGTCCCTGCTGGCCCGCGACGGGCGCAGCCTGATTGTGGCCTCGCTGGATCACAACCAGATGGCCGAGCTTTACGTGGTGCGTGGTGAATTGGAGGGTTTAGCTGCGCGGCTGGCCGCGCGTCACGCCACGGTGGAGGAGGCGCGGGTGCTGCGCGAGATGGTCGAGGCCGACAATGCGCTAACCGAAACGCCCGCCGCGCTTGCGCGCGCCAACCGGCGGTTCCACAAACAGATCCACTTGGCCTCGCACAATCGGTATCTGGTCCAGCAACTTGACCTTGTGTACCGCTCGATGGCGCTGATGGCGACCTCGTCGCTGGCAGCACAAGGGCGCGGGGCGATTGCCCAGCAGGAGCACGACCGGATCGTTGCGATGATCGAGGCCCGCGATGAAGACGGGGCGGATGCCGCATTGCGCACCCATATTTCAGTGGCCTTTACCACGCGCCTGAAACAAGACGCGGCGCGGCGCGAAGAAGAAGCCTAAGACCCATGCGAGCGAACGCTACTTTTGCGCGGCACCGTTTTCTTCAGTCGCAAGGCTGACGCCGTGCTCGGTCTTGTCCCAGAAAAACGGGCGAAGGACAAATTCGTGCAGCCCTTTATAGGCTGCGAGAACGCCAAGCGGAAAATAGAACGGCAGGGTCGGGATCCATCCAAGCAGGGCGCGGTGCTCTCGGCCCGAGACGGCGGCAGCCGAGATTCCAAGGTTTAAAAGCCCGGAGAAAATGAAGCAGCCGATCATGAACCACATCACCGGCGTGCCAAGTGTCAGCGCGATGGGGTGCGTCACGCCAAACAAGGTGAGCCAGAACGACCACAACAGCGGGGCGCAGGCAAATTGGCTGAACGTGGCGAGAAACATCGTCTGGATGCCAAGAAAGCGCACCAATCCCAGATCGGCCATCAATTTGCGCGGGTCGCGCATGTGCACGCACCACGTGATCAAAAACCCTTTCAGCCACCGCGACCGTTGCCGGACCCAAGGCCATGTGCGGCAGTTTGCTTCCTCATAAGTAACGGTCTGGATCAGCTCGGTTATATAACCGTGGCGGGCCAGTCGCAGACCAAGGTCGGCATCTTCGGTGACGTTATGGGCATCCCACCCCCCCAGCTTTTCCAGAATACTGCGTCTGAAAAACAGTGTAGTTCCGCCCAGTGGTACCACCAGCCCCAACCGCGCTATGCCCGGCAGGACAACCCGCCACCAAGTAGCGTATTCGATGGTAAAACAACGAGATAGCCAGTTTTCCTGCGGGTTGTAGTAGTCCAGAATGCCTTGCAGACAAGCGACATTGGCGGGTGCGGATTGAAAGCGCGTGACCACCCTTTCGATTTGGTCAGGTTGGGGGCGGTCTTCGGCATCCCAGACGCCGATGATACTGCCGCGACAGAAATCCAGCGCGTAGTTCAAGGCGCGGGGCTTGGTGGTTAGCTTGTTGGCAGCGGGCACCTCGATCACGGTGATCCAGTCGGGCAACTTGGTACGGGCGATCGTGTCGCGGGTGATCTGGTCTTGCTCCTCCAGCACCAGTACCACGCTCAACAAGGATTTCGGGTATGTCAGCCGCGACAGACGCGCGATGAGAGCCGCGGCAATCTCTTTCTCTTTGAGGAGCGGCACCAGAACCGAGACATGCGGCAGCCGGAAGGGCGGACAGTTGCGCGGGTCAAATGTGAGTCCACTGGTGCCGCGGCCTGAGAGGTGCGCCCAGCATGCCGCCGCTTTCAGGCCTGTGGTCATCATCAGCGTTACGAAAGCCCAAAGCATCGCAATGCTCAACGTCCACATCGGTGCGAGCAACAATGCCAGACCGAGGGCCAAGAGGATGACAATTGCGCTCCACCTTCTGGATTCTGTGTTGACGGCCCACCCTCGGCAGCTTTCGGCAACCGGCACCCGCGTCGAGGCGCGTTGCGCGTATTCGCGTCCGTAAAGCCGCCCCAACTGGTGTTTAATCTGTGCAGGATCTGCCAGCACCGGCATCATCTTCTTGCCTGCCGACCCCATGCACATACGCAAATTTGCAAAGTCATCGGGCGTGTTGGTCGCCACCATCAGGCGGTCGCCGATCTTGAGCCATGGTACCACGCGGTGCGCTAGGCAAACCGAAGCCGGCAGACTATTTGCAAGGCTAAGAAGCGGCGGCGAGCGCGCCAAATCAACCACTTCGGCACGGTGCTGTTGCGCCATCGCCTGCAGCACATCACTTTGGCTGGCCAGCCCTTCAGACACCATAATCTCGCCCAAGGGGGCGTCGATATGACGTTGAAGTCCGAGCGCGTGGACCAGATCCAGCTGGTCGATGATCCCTGCATTGACCAGATAGCGGCCCAACGGCAGATGCAGCACATCAGCAGTCGTCAGGCTTGGCTCTGGCAGGTGCAGACGAAGGTTGCTCATCCGTTGAATATCCGTCGCAATAACTGCGACGCAGACTGACAGATGCAGAGTTAACGTAAGGTTAAGGAACCTAACCCGAGGTAACCATCACGCTTTAAGCAGTCGCAAGCTCGGTCTTTTTTGCCGCCATCGCTTCGGCGAAACGCTCGAACAGATAATAGCTGTCTTGCGGGCCGGGGGAGGCTTCGGGGTGGTGCTGCACCGACCAGACAGGACGCCCGTCCACGCGGATACCGCAGTTGGACCCGTCAAACAGCGACACATGGGTTTCGATAACGCCGGCAGGCAGGGACTGCGCATCCACCGCAAAGCCGTGGTTCATCGAGGTGATCTCGACCTTGCCGGTATCGCGGTCCTTAACAGGGTGGTTGGCACCGTGGTGGCCGTGGCTCATCTTGATGGTGCGGCCGCCCAAGGCGAGCGCCAGCATCTGGTGGCCAAGGCAAATGCCGAACACCGGCAGATCGGTCTTGTTCAGCACATCCTTGATCATTGGCACGGCATATTTGCCAGTCGCTGCCGGATCGCCGGGGCCGTTGGACAGAAAAACGCCGTCGGGGTTATGGGCCATTATCTCGTCAAAAGTCGCCTGCGCGGGAAGCACAGTCACTTCGCAACCCGCCGAAGCAAGGCAGCGCAGGATGTTGCGTTTTGCGCCGTAATCGATGGCCACAACCTTGTGCAGCGGGGCATTCTGCGGCGTGAAACCTTCGGGCCATGCCCACCGCATCTCGTTCCAGCGGTAGGATTGCGCGCAGGTCACGTCGAGCGCCAGATCGACCCCCTCTAGACCCGCAAAGCCACGCGCGGCGGCGATCAGCGCCTCAATGTCGAAGTTACCATCGGGGTCATGGGACAGCGCCACATGTGGCGCGCCGGACTGGCGGATCGCCCGCGTCAGGCGGCGGGTATCAACGCCGCCGATGGCAATGCGCCCACGAGCCGCCAGCCACTCCGACAGCGGCTGCACAGTGCGCCAGCTTGAGGGGTCGGTCGGCATCCACTTCACCACCATCCCTGCGGCAACCGGATCGCCGGTTTCATCGTCTTCGGGATTGGTGCCGGTATTGCCGATATGCGGGAAGGTGAAGGTCACAATCTGCCCGGCATAGGACGGATCGGTCATGATTTCCTGATAGCCGGTCATGGATGTGTTGAAGCACAACTCGGCGACAGTCTGGCCTATGGCTCCAAATCCGGACCCATAGAATAACGATCCATCTGCAAGGGCAAGGCAGGCGGTCGGGCGGGGATCTACGGGTGCGGGCATGGGGAGCCTCCGGACAGTGCTGGCGGGATAAACGGGTGCAACCTATCCACACGGGGGTGCAGGGTCAAGGTGATCACGAAAATCAGATTGGCTTAAATACCAGTGGGTTACTACAAGTCATCCCCCATTGCCTGTCAGTGGTGGCGGCGTTATGGTCCGCAACTCATTCTGACGCAAGAGACGGGGTCACTTCATGGCATTGCGCACACGCATCTCTGATGCATTGAAACAGGCGATGAGAGACAAGGCTGCCGACCGGCTGTCAACGCTGCGGCTGGTAAATGCTGCGATCAAAGACAAAGATATCGCGGCGCGGGCCACCGGTAACGATGATGGCGTCAATGATGAGGAAG
Organism: Sulfitobacter brevis; assembly: GCF_900112755.1. Taxonomy (GTDB): domain Bacteria; phylum Pseudomonadota; class Alphaproteobacteria; order Rhodobacterales; family Rhodobacteraceae; genus Sulfitobacter; species Sulfitobacter brevis. The sequence goes on from NZ_FOMW01000006.1 coordinate 65,849, forward strand.
TGTTGGCGATCCTGAGCAAGATGGCCAAGCAGCGGCTTGAAAGCGCGCGCGCTTACGAAGAGGGCGGCAGGCTGGATCTGGCCGACCGCGAGCGGGCTGAGATCGTCGTAATCGAAGAGTTTTTGCCAAAACAGTTGAGCGAAGATGAAGCCGCTGCCGCAGTGGACGCCGCGATTGCCGAAATCGGTGCCAGTTCGATCCGCGACATGGGCAAGGTCATGGCGATCCTGAAAGGTAAATATACCGGACAAATGGATTTTGGCAGCGTCGGACCGACTGTGAAAAACCGTCTGAGCTAAGCAATCCACCACGGAAAAACTGCAGGTCAGCGCCTTTATGCGCGCTGGCTGCTCGCCATCTTGTCGATCACCTGACGCAACTCGTTGGGCAGCAATGGCTTTGACAGCATCGCAATAGGCTGGATGATAGCGCGTTCATCTGCGGTGACGTGATGCAGGCTACCACTCACGATAATCGAGGGAATCTCGAGCTCGGTTCTCAGATGCTCGGCGGCATCCTGACCTCGGCTGCCGTCAGCAAGTTGCAAGTCGACAATCGCAAGATCGGGCCGATGCTGGTTCGACATTTCGATGGCCGAACTGGCGGTCATGGCGATGCCGACAACCACATGGCCCATGTCCTGAATTTGCGCTTCAAGATCGAACGCGATGAACACGTTATCTTCGACGACAAGAATCCGCAGAGCGGGTTCCTTATCCGGGGAAGATAATGCGCGTTCGCCACCCATCTGTGTGATCTTCCTCTATCTTGCCATTAAGCTGCGCCGCCATTCCGGCGATCAGGCGCGTGCCCAGGCCCGATGGTGTGGTCTCACGAACTAACGGTCCGTCGGCGCGTTGTGTTCCATTATCAATTACATCCAAGGCGATTTTATTGTTGTCGTGTCGTCGCAACCATACTTTGACGGTGCCTTGGCCATCCGCCCACGTGCCATGTTTAAATGAATTGGTGACCAATTCGTTTACGGCGAGCGATAGGGTGACAGCCTTGTCGGTAGAAAGGCGGATCGGCTCCACGTCGAGTATGATCCGCATCTGCGTGCCTTCCGAGGACAGCGACGTGATCAGATGCTCTTTCAAACGCTCCAGATAGGTATCGAGGCGCACGGACTCCAGATCCTCCCCGTCGTAAAGCGAGGCGTGAATGGCAGCCACCGCATGGACCCGCGCCGTCGCGGCCCGCAAAACATCGCGCGCCACCGCGTCTTTGGTTTGCTGTGCCTCAAGGTTGAGGATGCTCGACACCATCTGCAGCGAGTTTTTCACGCGGTGGTTCACTTCGGACATCAACAGGTTCTGCGTATCCAGCGCGGATTGCAGGCGCGCTTCGTTTAGTTTGAAGTCGGTGACATCCAAGACGACGCCGACGATTAAAATGCTTTGGGTTTGGGGGTCGCGGATCGATTCACCGCGGCCCATCAGCCAGCGGACCGTGCCGTCGGGCCAAAGGGAGCGGTAATCATTTTGGTAATTTGATCCGACCGTGCGCACCACCCGCTCGATCTCATCGTTTATGGCTGGCAGGTCGTCAGGGTAGATGCGCTCAAAAAATGGTTGAACGTCATTTCCGGTCTCGTTGTGATCAAACCCGAACATCGCATCAAGCTGCGGAGTGCGTTCTAGCGTGTGGTTTGCATAATCGAATTCGAAATAGGTGATGTCTGTACCGCGCATCGCCGCACGCGATTTGGCTTCGTTGATACGCAGGCCCAAGACAGCCTTGGTCACGTCTTCAACGCAAATGAGAGCGTGGGTGGTAACATCAGGTTTGGTGCTGTCCGTGAACACAGGTGAGACGGTCAGTTGCCAGTGCCGCACAGTATAGTGGCCGTCGGCATCCTGAATGTCATGCTGGTGCGGGGTCATCTCTTCAGCCACGCCAGTGCCGAGAACACGCAAAACAGTGGCCTGCAATGCCGCCTCGTTGTCGGCGTCGGGATCATCGGGGTTTGCCTTGAAAATCTCATAGGCGTTCTTGCCGATAAGCTCCTCACGGCCACGTCCTATCATCGCACAGTAGGACAAATTTGCAGCCACAATATGCAGATCGGAATCCAGCACAATCTGTGCAATCGGTGCTGCATCAAACAGCAGTCCCACGTCTATAAGCGCGTCTACGGCCATTTAGCCCCCAGTTTTGACGGCCGAGAGGGCGTCACTCATTAATACAATACAATTCCGTTTCGATTGCGCCAAGGTAAAGCGCTGTAGCACCGATAAAAACCATTCGTCCGTATGGGAACAAAAAATGGCAATCTTTCGCTTGTCGGGGAAGGCTCGTGAGGGTTTGTCGCAAGCGCAGACTAACGAAACAGGGCGCGCGTCAAATCATCAAACAACGCGATGCGTTCTTCCTCGCTTAGAAACGCGCCGATTTCCACTTCGCGACCTTCACCGCGCAGGGTAACGTAGTGCGGCACCGGACCGCCTTTTTCGTATTTCTCAAGGCGGATCCAATGGCGGTTACAGGCCCATTCCTTGACGCTGCCGTCAGGACCCTTGCGCCGAAGGCGGGCGTGGGTCTCGTCCAGCGTCAGTATTTCTTCGATCTGGCGGGCGCGGAAATTACGTTGCAACGCCAAATACATGCCGCCCACTGCTAGCAGCACAAACGGCAGCAGAGCCCAAAGCAGGATGGTGCCCAACATCGACAGGATCGGGATCAGAATCAGCACGAAGGTAATCAGGATAAATGCCGCAAACCCGCGCGGCGGCAGCGATTGATGCGGCCAGAGGCGCATCTGCTGCGGCGTTGCATCGGGGGCGGTGGTCCACTCGTACGGCATGGCGCAAAGATAGCTGCGCGGCGCTGACTGGCAATGCGACATCGCGCCCGCTTTCGTGCTTCGTCTGCGCGAGCAACGAAGGGACAGTAGCCAAAAGTAGCTACGGCCAGCCCCGAATGAGGACTGGCCGCAATGCTGAGCCGCGGCGCTTGAGTGTTACTCCAACTCCACCAGCAGGTCCTTAGCGTCGATCTGCCCGCCGGGTTGCACATGAACGGCCTTCACCACCGCATCGCGCTCGGCGTGGATGCCGGTTTCCATCTTCATCGCTTCGATGGTCAGCAATAGATCACCCGCACTAACTTTCTGCCCGACGACCGCGCCCACGGAGGCAACAACCCCCGGCATCGGTGCGCCGATATGGTTGTCGTTGCCGGCTTCGGCCTTGGGGCGCTGTGCAGTGGTTGCTTTCACCAAACGGTTCGCCACACGGATCACCCGGGGCTGGCCGTTGAGTTCAAAGAACACTTTGACCTCGCCGTCCTCGTTGGTTTCACTAGCAGCTTGCAGGCGGATTTCCAGCGTCTTACCGGGATCAATCTCGGCGCTGATTTCCTCCGATGGCTCCATGCCGTAAAAGAAGGTCGGCGTCGGCAGGGTGCGCACAGGGCCATAAGTCCGGTGGCGGCCCATGTAATCAAGGAACACCTTGGGATACATCAGGTAGCCGCAGAGGTCCTCATCATCGATGGGCATCCCTTCGAGTTCTTTGGAAAGCTTGGCGCGTACTGCCTCGAGATCGACAGGCGCGAGGTGCTTGCCCGGGCGTTCCAGATTGGGCGCTTCGCCTTTCAGCACCTTCTTGACGATGCCTTCGGGAAAGCCGCCCGGAGGCTGGCCCAAATTGCCGCGCATCATGTCGATTACACTGTCGGGAAAGGAAACTTCGGTCTTGGGGTCCTCGACCTCGGCGCGGGTCAGGCCTTGGCTCACCATCATCAGCGCCATGTCACCGACAACCTTGGAGGAGGGGGTAACCTTGACGATATCGCCAAACATCTGGTTCACATCTGCGTAGGTGCGTGCCACTTCGGGCCAGCGATCATCCAGCCCCAGCGAGGCGGCCTGCGCCTTGAGGTTAGTGAACTGCCCGCCAGGCATTTCGTGCAGATATACCTCCGACGAAGGCGCCTGCATGCCGGTCTCGAAGGCCGCATATTGGGTGCGGACCTCTTCCCAATAGTCTGAGATTTCGCGCACGGCTTTCATATCAAGGCCGGTGTCGCGGTCAGTGTGGCGCAGCGATTCAACCACGGTGCCCAAGGTCGCCTGCGAGGTATTGCCCGAGAATGCATCCATCGCGCAATCCACCGCATCAACGCCCGCCTCGGAGGCCGCGAGGATCGTGGCGACAGCACTGCCTGCAGTATCATGGGTGTGGAAGTGGATCGGCAGGCCGACCTCGTTTTTCAGCGCTTTTACCAAGACCCGCGCCTGAGAAGGTTTCAAAAGCCCCGCCATGTCCTTAAGGCCCAGAACATGGGCGCCAGCCGCCTTCAGTTCTTTGCCCATCGCGACATAGTAGTTGAGGTCGTACTTGGCCCGCGCCGGATCAAAGATATCACCGGTATAGCAGATCGTGCCTTCGCAGACCTTGCCCGCTTCAATCACCGCGTCCATCGCAACGCGCATGTTTTCGACCCAGTTCAGACTGTCGAACACGCGGAACACATCGACGCCGGTATTCGCAGCCGTCGCGACAAATTTCTGCACCACATTGTCGGGGTAGTTGGTATAGCCGACGCCATTCGAGGCACGCAGCAGCATCTGGGTCATCAGGTTCGGCATCCGCTCGCGCAGATCACGCAACCGCTGCCACGGGCATTCCTGCAAAAAGCGGTAGGCCACATCGAAGGTCGCACCGCCCCAGCATTCAACCGAGAAAAGCTGCGGCAGATTAGCGGCATAGGCGGGGGCGATCTTGATCATATCATGGCTGCGCATCCGCGTTGCCAACAAGGACTGGTGCCCGTCGCGCATGGTGGTGTCCGTGATCAGCAACTGGCGCTGCTGGCCCATCCAGTCGGCCACGGCCTGCGGGCCTTTTTGTTCCAGCAGGTTGCGGGTGCCCATGCTCGGTTCGGCTTTGGTCTGCGGCGCACGGGGCGCGCGCACGGAGGCGGCGGGGCGTGGGTGGCCCTTGGTCTCGGGATGCCCGTTGACGGTGATATCGGCGATATAGGTCAGCACCTTGGTGGCGCGGTCGCGGCGCTTCTTGAAGTGGAACAGCTCCGGCGTCTCGTCGATGAATTTGGTGTGGTAGGTATTATCGAGGAAGGTCGGGTGCTTCAGCAGATTCTCGACGAAGGCGATGTTTGTCGAAACGCCGCGCACGCGGAATTCGCGCAAGGCACGGTCCATCCGCGCGATGGCCATTTCCGGCGTTGGTGCCTTGGCGGTAACTTTGGTTAGCAGGCTGTCGTAGTAGCGCGTAATCACGCCGCCCGCATAAGCCGTGCCACCGTCCAGGCGGATGCCCATGCCCGTCGCCGAACGGTACGCAGTTATGCGACCGTAATCGGGGATGAAGTTGTTCTGCGGGTCTTCGGTGGTGACGCGGGTTTGCAGTGCGTGACCATTTAGGGTGATCTGCGACTGCTCGGTCTTGCCGGTTGCCTCGGCCAGCGTCTTGCCTTCGGCGATCAGGATTTGCGCACGCACGATATCAATGCCGGTGACTTCTTCGGTGACGGTATGTTCCACCTGCACACGCGGGTTCACTTCGATGAAGTAAAATTTGTTGTCGTCCATATCCATCAGGAATTCGACAGTACCGGCACACTCATAGTTCACATGGGCGCAGATCTTGCGGCCTAATTCGCAAATCTCGGTGCGTTGTTCTTCGGTCAGATAGGGCGCGGGAGCGCGCTCCACGACCTTCTGGTTGCGGCGCTGGACCGAGCAATCCCGCTCGAACAGGTGATAGATTTCACCGTGTTTGTCGCCCAGAATCTGAACTTCGACATGACGGGCCTTGAGGATCATCTTCTCCAGATAGCCTTCGCCATTGCCAAAAGCGGCCTCGGCCTCGCGACGGCCTTCCATGATCTTTTCGGGCAGTTCTTTTTCGTTCATGACCGCGCGCATGCCGCGCCCGCCGCCGCCCCATGACGCCTTGAGCATCAACGGATAGCCAACCTCGGCTGCTTCTTTTCTGATCGCGGCCATATCATCGCCGAGCACTTCGGTGGCAGGGATGACCGGCACGCCTGCCTGTACCGCGACGCGGCGGGCCGAGGCCTTGTCGCCAAGCGCGCGCATGGTTTCAGCGCGCGGTCCGATGAAGGTAATGCCGTTTTTTTCGCAGGCATCAACGAACTCGGGGTTCTCCGACAGCAGCCCATAGCCGGGATGGATCGCATCCGCGCCCGAGGCTTTGGCGACGCGTATCATCTCGTCAATCGAGAGGTAGGCGGCCACGGGGCCAAGGCCTTCGCCTATGCGATATGCTTCATCTGCCTTGAACCGGTGCAGGCCGAGCTTGTCTTCTTCCGCATAGACCGCGACCGTGCGTTTGACCATTTCATTGGCAGCACGCATGATGCGAATGGCGATTTCACCACGGTTGGCGATCAGGATTTTGCGGAATTCAGTCATTAAGACCCCCTAAGGTTAAGACATGAGCAGTACTCTAGGGATGCTGCGATGCGGCGCAATGCCGAATTGCGGTGAATTCTGGCGAATTTGCGCCAGAATTTCGCAGATGGCAGGATCGGCGACCGTAAGTTTGTCCGGACCGTCAAGGCATCACGCGGATCGCCGGGGTTTATTTGGCCAATTGAAGGGGAACAGGTGTAGAACACGGGTTTTCCTTTCTGTGCGATCTGGCTAGACTGCGAGGATGAGCAGTTTCGATGAAATGGACGCCTTTGAAGGGGCCTCGCTGTCGGCGCGGGCGATGGCCGCGCGGCCACAGCCTTATCTTGACGGGTTGAATCCGGCGCAGCGCGCGGCGGTAGAGCAAATGGACGGGCCGGTGTTGATGCTGGCAGGCGCGGGCACGGGAAAGACCCGCGCATTGACCGCGCGGATCGTGCATTTGATGGTCACAGGGCGGGCACGGCCGAACGAGGTTTTGGCGGTAACATTCACCAACAAAGCAGCACGCGAGATGAAGAATCGTGTGGGCCAAATGTTGGGCCAGCAGGTTGAGGGCATGCCGTGGCTTGGCACCTTCCATGCGATTTGTGTGAAGCTGTTGCGGCGTCATGCGGAGTTGGCGGGGCTCAAATCGAACTTCACCATTCTGGACACAGATGATCAGCTGCGTTTGCTCAAACAGTTGGTGGCGGCGGAGGGCATTGACGATAAACGCTGGCCCGCGCGGATGCTGGCGGGGATCATCGATGGCTGGAAGAACCGCGCCTTGACGCCGGATAAGGTGCCTGCGGCGGATGCCGGGCATTACAATCATCGTGGCACCGAGATTTATGCGCAGTACCAGAAGCGGTTGATCGAGCTGAACGCCGTCGATTTTGGCGATTTATTGCTGCATATGGTGACGATTTTTCAGAAATTTCCCGATGTGTTGGGGCAATACCAGCGTTGGTTCAAATACATCCTCGTCGACGAATACCAAGATACCAACGTGGCGCAATATTTGTGGCTACGGCTGTTGGCGCAGGGCCACCGCAACGTCTGTTGTGTCGGCGATGACGATCAGTCGATCTATGGCTGGCGCGGGGCCGAGGTCGGCAATATCTTGCGGTTTGAAAAGGATTTTCCCGGCGCGCATGTGGTGCGGCTTGAACAGAACTATCGCTCGACGCCGCATATTCTCGCCGCTGCTTCCGGTGTGATCGCAGGCAACGAAGGGCGTCTGGGCAAAACGCTATGGACCGAAGAGACCGAGGGCGAGAAAGTGCGCCTGATCGGCCATTGGGACGGCGAAGAAGAAGCGCGCTGGATCGGGGATGAGGTCGAGGCGATGCAGCGCGGCACCCGCGGGATGGACGCGATGTCGCTGGACGGTATGGCGATTCTGGTGCGGGCGAGCCATCAGATGCGCGCCTTCGAAGACCGGTTTCTGACCATCGGGCTGCCCTACCGCGTGATCGGCGGCCCGCGCTTTTACGAGCGATTGGAGATTCGCGACGCGATGGCCTATTTCCGCGTTGTCACCAGCCCTGATGACGATCTGGCGTTCGAGCGGATTGTGAACACGCCAAAACGTGGTTTGGGCAACGTGGCGCAGCAGAAAATCCAGCGGTCGGCGCGGGAGCATGGCACCAATCTGGTCGAAGGTGCGCGAATTTTGCTGGCAGACGCTGGTCTGGGCGGCAAGGGCGCTGCGCAGTTGCGGCTGCTGGTTGAAGGGATTGATCGCTGGAGCGCCATGTTACGCGGTCCGGTGGTCGAGGCGATCAACGATGACAGCGTGCTGGAAGACGACCCGCAGGACCAAGGCAACTTCGGTGTCGGGCGCATTGAATACGGCCCGCCCGAGGTCAGCCATGTTGAACTGGCGCAGATCATCCTTGATGAGAGCGGCTATACCGGCATGTGGCAAAACGAAAAAACGCCCGAAGCGCCGGGGCGGCTGGAAAACCTCAAGGAGCTGGTCAAGGCGTTGGAGCAGTTCGAAAACCTGCAAGGGTTTCTGGAGCACGTCAGCCTGATCATGGACAATGAGAGCGATGATGGCGGGGCGAAGGTCTCGATCATGACGCTGCACGCGGCCAAAGGTCTGGAATTTCCGGCGGTGTTCTTGCCGGGGTGGGAAGACGGTTTGTTCCCCTCGCAACGTTCGATGGATGAAAGCGGTATCAAGGGGTTGGAGGAAGAGCGACGGCTGGCCTATGTCGGGATTACCCGCGCCGAACAGCTGTGCACGATCTCCTTTGTTGGCAACCGCATGGTCTTTGGCCAGTGGCAATCGGCGATGCCGTCGCGGTTTATCGATGAACTGCCGCAAGAGCATGTCGAGGTGCTGACACCGCCCGGGCTTTATGGCGGTGGCTTTGGCGCAGCGATGCCTAAAAGCAACCTGTATCAAAAGGCCGCCGATGCGAATGTCTACAACTCGCCCGGATGGCGCCGTTTGCAGGCGCGCAGCAGCGAGCGTGGCGTCAGCCAGCCGCAGGAGAGCCGCAACCCGGTGATCGACATGACCGCCGTCAGCAGCTTTTCAGTCGGGGACCGCGTGTTCCACCAGAAATTCGGCTACGGCGAGATTAGCGGCATTGAGGGCGACAAGCTGGAGGTCGCGTTTGACAAGGCGGGCGTTAAAAAGGTCGTCTCGCGTTTTGTAAGCACAAGCGACGACGTACCGTTTTAAAGCGGCACGTTGTTTGTGGGCGTAACGGCGCAGCGGCAGCCCCGAGACGGCGCGGACCACGCCCAAGCCCACAGGCTGTTAGATTTTTCTGAGGTAAAATAGAAAACGGCGGCACCTAGGGAGGTAGGCGCCGCCGCTCTCATGGCGGCCCGAAGCATCGAGGGAGGGTCGGCTTCGGGTCGGTCCCTACCCGCGCACCATCAGGGAGGAGGAGAATGATGCGGAGGCTGGGTTACGGACGGCTGCTCTGCGATACGCGGCTGCCGTCCGATCTGATATGCAGTGGGCTTAGTCAGCCTGGCTGCGTGAAGATTCCCAGGCCACAAAGCGCAGCTCGGAGCGGTTGAGGCCCAGATCGGCCAGCTCGCGATTGCTCAGCGCGCTGAGACCATCAAATGTCTGACGGTACATGCGGTGCTGCTTATAGCGGGTTGCCATTGCGTCGAACGCTGTGCCGATGCGGGCAAAGAAAGAAGGGGTCGTTGCGGATGTCGTGTTTACATATGCCATTAGGGCGCCTCTTGAATTCGGATCAGATCGTTTTTGATCATTTCGATTGAGGGGTATGTACGCCTTTAAATCGTCAGGACAACGGACGTATCGGCAATGCTGCTATGCAGCAATCGCATGAGTGACGTAACGTACACTTCCCTTGAAATCAACTTTGGTAACACCACAAGAATTTTTCGCGCGTAAAGATCTGGGCAGGGTTGGCACACAGGACGTACGGCAGCGCGATACGCATCAACTTCGGGTTGTAAGGGCGGGGAATGGTTCGGGAAAAAATGCGGCGACATCTGGGAGGAGGACGATGCCGCCGCTTAAAACAGACTCACTCGGGAGGAGGATGAGCTTGTCTGGTCTTTCCGTAGAGATGCCTGTTGGCCTCTCCATGACCCTATATTTGGGTATTTGCTGCGTATGCACAATGCGGAATTTTGCAATGCTGCTATGCAGCAAAAACATAGGGCATCTGGTTAATCGCGCGGCAGCTTTGCCTAAGGATTACGCGCAACTGCCCAGCCCCTTGCGCTTTGTGTATAACCTGCCATTTCAGGGGCCGGAATGAGGAGAAATGAAGCATGTCTGTAACCCGCTCCGATGTAGAGATCGCTCTGGCCCGCGTCACCTTGCCCGACGGCAGGGACCTGATGGCCCATGATCTGGTCCGCGCCTTAAGAATCGAAGGCGATGTGGTGCATTTTGTTATTGAGGCGCCAAATGCCGACGTGGCGCGGCAGATGGGGCCCCTGCGCGATGCTGCCGAAAAGGTTGTGTCTGAAATCGCCGGTGTCGCCAAGGTCCAAGCGGCGCTGACGGCGCATGGTCCGGCAGCCAAACCGCCAAGCCTGAAAATCGGCGGCCATCCCAAACCCCAAGACGGTCCGACCAAGCCCAAAGGCGTTGCGCGTGTCGTGGCGATTGGCTCTGGCAAGGGCGGTGTTGGTAAATCGACGGTAAGTGCGAACCTCGCGGTGGCGCTGGCGCGGGCAGGGCGCAAGGTCGGGCTGCTCGATGCTGATATATACGGTCCCAGCCAGCCGCGCATGATGGGGGTGAGCAAACGCCCCGCCAGCCCCGATGGCAAAACCATTATTCCATTGCAGGCGCATGGCGTCACGATGATGTCGATCGGCCTGATGATGGAGGAGGGCAAGGCGATTGTCTGGCGCGGGCCGATGCTGATGGGGGCATTGCAGCAGATGTTGGGGCAGGTTGAATGGGGCGAGCTGGACGTGTTGCTCGTCGATCTGCCGCCAGGCACCGGCGATGTGCAATTGACGCTCTGCACCAAAACCGAGCTCACCGGCGCGATTGTGGTGAGCACCCCGCAGGACGTGGCGCTGATCGATGCGCGCAAGGCGCTGGACATGTTCAAAACGCTGAAGACGCCTGTCTTGGGCTTGATTGAAAATATGAGCCTGTTTGTTTGCCCTGACTGCGGTGCGCAGCATCAGATCTTTGGCCATGGCGGTGTGGCCGCCGAGGCCGATGCATTAAACCTGCCGCTGCTTGGATCCTTGCCGATTGATCTGGAAACGCGGTTGGCCGGCGATGGCGGCACGCCGATTGCCGCTGGTGATGGCCCGATGGCCGAAGCCTATGCCCGCATTGCCCAAGATTTGATCGAACGCGGCGTCGCCTGAGGTTACTCTTCGGTGGGCTGGTGGAGGGGACGTCCCTCGACCAGATGGCCATAGAGCGTGGTCAGCACCGAGATGAAAACCAGACCTTCGAGGGCATAGATTACCGTCTCGATCACCAGTCTGATCCCGGGGGCATCAGGCAACAGGGTTGTGGCCGCCAGCGAGATCACACCATTCAGCAGTGCCAGGATGAGCGCCGCGCCCAGAATGGGAGTGGCGGCGCTGGCGGTGATCTGCCAGCTTTCGGCGATCCGCATCTTCTGGCCCATCGCGGCGGCAGGCAGCACCATGCTGATCCGCAAAGCGACCCAGAGAAACAAAACGCCAGACAGCACGCCCAGAACAACGAATATCAGCAAGCTCGGCGAAGCGCCGGTTGACAGGGCCGCACCGCCGACCAGCGCCATGGCAAAGGCAATCGGGATAGAGACCAGCATTTGCACCAATCCAACGAGCGTGGCGCGCCATAGGTAGCTGAACACAGTCGGCACATCGGGGCGCAGCGCGGCAGAGCGGGCATCGCCGTTCAGCAACACATGGCGGTGCCACAAGATCGCCATCAGCGCATAGCCGGTTAGCCCGATGATCCCCAAGCCCAGCAAAACAGCCAAGCTGGCCACGGTTGGCAGGTCGTCGTTTGGCACTTGTATATAGAGAAGGTGCAGGGCCGAGGGCGCAAGCACCGCCGCCGCAGCCGCCGAGCCGACGACCAGCGCCAATGGCGGCAATAATATCTGCAGGGTGGTGCGGGTGTCGTAGGTCAGCATGCGCACCGCATGAGAAATGATCGCCATCGCCGTGTTCATGATGCTCTCCGCCCTGTCCTTGCGACAACTTTCTGGCGGGAGCGGGGGGGAAGTTCAATGGCAAAGGGGGTGAGGGGTACTGTCAAAGGGCGTTGGCGGGCCCGATACGGGCGGGATCGGGAAATCATGGGCCGTGGCGTGGGAAAACGTGGGCATTGTGGGAAATGATGGGCCAAACGGGACGACATGCCACTGCGCTGCCCGAATCTCGCGGTTTTGATTCGGCCAAATTCAGCCGATTTGTCTCCCGAGCCGCGCCGCAGGCTTGAAAATACTTGATTCCTACAGTTCGATGTAAGAACAAGCAACGAACACCGCCTGTGGATAACTCTGTGCACGAACTTTTCTGGGAATTTGGGGGAATTGTCACACCCATCAGGGTGTGCGCAATATATTGTGTCTGATTTAACAGGTACTACCATTTAGGGTAATAATTCGTATTTATTTTGCACCACATTTTGTTTTAGAAGCCTGTGCAAAACCAGATATTGAGAAAATTCATCAAAAAATATGTAGACGCCCATGAATTCCCGTGGCATCCCTAGTGCATCGGATGAGAACGGGACACGGGGCAGCAAACGACCCCAAATAATAATAAAACCTAGCAGGTTTCATACAGGCACCTCGCTTTCATCAGACCAACGAGATCCGGCGCGCGGGCGAGCAGACATCCCCCCAGGTGGCGCGCGCAGTCGGACTTCCCCCGCCAAGCTGCGGGACTGGGCGGCGGGTTGATCAGTGGCAGCAGATCAACCCGCCGTTTCCACGTTTAAAGACCCGAAATCAACGGGAACGGCACAAAACGATAACAGCGCACAAACGCGCAGGCAGGGACAGACAGGTGAGCCGCAGGTTCAGAGGCGAAAGCCAACACAAAGTCGATAATAAGGGGCGGGTATCTATTCCGGCCTCTTTTCGGCGTGTTTTGGAAGCCGGTGATCCGAACTGGAAGAGCGGCGATAACCCTGAACTCGTCATCGTTTACGGTGACCACCGCCGCGATTATCTTGAATGCTACACCATGGAAGCGATCGAAGAGGTCGAAGACAAGATCAGCCGCATGCCGCGCGGCTCGATCCAGCGTAAAGCCTTGCAGCGCCTGATCAACGGCCAGTCCCACCCCACCACAGTGGACGAGACCGGACGTCTGGTGCTCCCGGCCAAACTGCGCAGCAAGATCGATCTCGAAGGCGAGGCGTTCTTTATTGCCGCCGGTGATACCTTCCAGATATGGAAACCTGAAACCTACGCCAAGGAAGAGGAAGTCTGGGCCGATGCCCTGCCGGATGACGTTGATCCGCTTGCCTTCCTGGATGGCGATATCGAGGAGTGAGACCCATGGCTGACGCGGCCTCCTCCAAACCTTCCGCCCCCCATACTCCCGTTTTGCTGCGCCCCTTGTTGGCCGCGGTCGCCCCAGTCTCTGGGGTTTGGCTCGATGGCACCTTTGGTGCTGGCGGTTATACCCGTGGATTGCTGGAGGCTGGTGCCGAGCGGGTGATCGCGGTTGACCGTGATCCGCTCGCCTTTGAAATGGCCGCCGATTGGGCGGGTGACTTTGGCGACCGCATCACCATGCAACAGGGCGTTTTCTCCAAAATGGACGAATATGCGCAGGACCTAGACGGGGTCGTGCTCGACCTTGGCGTGTCCTCGATGCAGCTTGATCTGGCAGAACGCGGCTTTTCGTTCATGCGCGACGGGCCACTCGACATGCGGATGAGCCAGGACGGGCTCTCGGCGGCGGATATTGTCAACGAGGCCGAAGAAGAAACGATTGCCAATATCTTGTATCAATACGGCGAAGAACGCGCGAGCCGCCGCATCGCCCGCGCCATCGTGCGCACCCGCGAAGAAGTACCGATCACCCGCACACTGGAATTGACCCAGATTGTCGAAAGCTGCCTGCCACGCTCCAAGCCGGGGCAATCCCATCCGGCGACGCGCAGCTTTCAGGCGCTGCGGATTGCGGTGAACAACGAATATGGTGAATTGTTCGAGGGGCTTATGGCCGCCGAACGCGCGCTTAAACCCGGCGGCATGTTGGCGGTTGTGACCTTCCATTCGGTGGAGGACCGCATGGTCAAACGGTTCCTTACGGCACGCACGGGGACAGGGGGCAATGCCAACCGCTTTGCGCCCGAATTCGAGCAAGACACGCCGCAATTCACGATCAAATCACGCAAGGCCATCGGCCCCGACGCCGAAGAGCTTGAAGAAAACCCGCGCAGCCGCTCTGCCAAGCTGCGCGTCGCGACCCGCACCGATGCGCCGTCAGGTGACGTCGATGCGAAATCCATCGGCATGCCGATGGTCAAAGGCGGGTTGCCGCCAGCCAAGGGACAGTAACGATGCGCGCCGTACTTTATATTCTGACCTCGCTGGCCGTCATCGGCCTTGCGTTCTGGGCCTACCGCGAGAATTACGCGACCCAGCAAACCCTCAATGACGCCGACAAACTGCGCCAGGGTATCCGCTCCGCCCATGCACGGCTTGCTGTATTGCGCGCCGAATGGGCGTTTCAGAACCGCCCCGACCGCCTCCGCGATCTGGCCGAAATCAATTTTGAGCGGTTGGAACTGTTGCCCCTGCATCCCGGCCAATTCGGGCAGGTCGATCAGGTTGCATATCCGCCCGCGCCGCTGTTGCCGATCACTGATCCTGTTGATGTCTCTTCCATGAATGCCACCGAGGAACCGCTATGATCCGCACGCCGCTTCGTCCTCTGGCCCGCATTCTGCAAGCCCGCGCCAAAGGTGAAAACCCCGACGCGATCGAGCGTGAGAACAAGCGCATTCGTCATGAGCAGATGCGCGATCACGCCCGCCAACGTGCCGAAGGCCGTCTGTTGGTCTTGGGCGTGTTTTTTTTCTGTGCTTTTGCCGTGGTTGGCGGGCGCATGGCCTTGCTGGCGACCTCCGATCCGGTCGAGCCGCGTGCCCACGCCCCCGGTGCGGTAATTTCGGCCTCACGCGCCGATATCGTCGATCGCAACGGCAATATTCTGGCGACCAACTTCGACACTCACGCGCTCTATGCGCAACCGGCCAATATGATTGATCCGGTCAGTGTGGCGAAAAAGCTGGTCGAGATTTTCCCCGATCTGGAGCAAGACCGTCTGGTCAAAGACTTCACCGGCAAGCGTAAATTCCTGTGGATCAAGAAAAAAATCAGCCCTGAACAGATGCAGGCTGTGCATGATGTCGGCGATCCGGGCTTGATGTTTGCGCCGCGCGATATGCGCCTATACCCCAATGGCACGCTGGCCGCGCATGTGCTGGGCGGTGCCAGCTATGGCAAGGAGGGCGTCCATGCCGCCGAGGTGATCGGTGTGGCGGGCGTCGAGAAATACTTCGACGACTATCTGCGTGATCCCTCGAACGGGGCCAAACCGCTGGAGCTGGCACTCGATCTCACCATTCAGGCAGCGTCCGAGCGTATCCTCTATGGCGGCATGAAGCTGATGAATGCCAAGGGTGCGACATCGGTGTTGATGGACGTGCATACCGGCGAGGTGATCAGCGTTGTCTCCCTGCCGAGCTTTGATCCCAATGATCGTCCGCGCCCTGCCGTGAAGGGCGACCCATCTGATAGCCCGCTGTTTAACCGCTCGGTGCAGGGGGTGTACGAGCTTGGATCGACCTTCAAGATTTTCGCTGCCGCACAGGCAATGGACTTGGGGCTGGTCAATGAAAACACGATGATCAATACAGCCGGCCCGATGCGCGTTGGCGGCCATGCGATCGGCGAATTCAAAAACCACAACTATGGGACCATCACGGTCTCCGACATTATTATGAAGTCGTCGAACCGTGGAACGGGCCGGATGGCGCTGATGATCGGCGGCGAGCGTCAGCAGGAATTCCTCAAGTCATTGGGCCTGTTCGACATCACCCCTTTCGAGATCATTGAAGCTTCGGGTGGCAAGCCCTTGGTGCCAAAGCGCTGGACTGAGTTAAGCGCTGTCACCATCTCTTACGGGCACGGTATTTCAACCTCTCCGATGCACCTCGCGGCGGCCTATGCGGCGATTGCCAATGGCGGCACAATGGTTAAGCCGACCCTGATGAAGCAAAACGGCCCTGTTGTTGGCCCACGCGTTATCACCGAGCGCACCGCCCGCGAGGCGCGCAAGATGTTGCGCCGCGTGGTCTCCGAAGATGATGGCACGGCGAGTTTTGCCGAGGTGCCCGGCTATATGGTCGCGGGCAAAACCGGTACGGCAGACAAGCCCAAGCCACGGGGCGGCGGCTATTACAAAGACAAGGTGATCGCGACCTTCGCCAGCATGTTCCCGGCCGACAATCCGCGCTACGTATTGATCGTGACGCTGGACGAGCCGGTTGAAACTTCCGGTGCGCAGCCGCGCCGCACAGCAGGTTGGACCGCCGTGCCCGTGGCCGCCGAGATGATCCGCCGCGTTGCACCGCTGCTTGGTGTGCGACCAGCTGTTGAACCCCTTGACCCAGACATGATAACGCTGACCAGCAGCAACTGATAAAAGACATGTTGATATGGGCAGCCGGGCCGTTTCGTTATCCTCTCTTGGCCTGACGGGCCGGGGGGGCGCCAACCCTGACATCACCGGCATCGCCGTGGACAGCCGCGAGGTGAAAGAGGGGACCCTCTTTGCCGCGATGCCGGGCAGCAAGGTGCACGGCGCCGAATTTATCCAATATGCCCTGCGCATGGGCGCTGCTGCTGTTTTGACCGACGCCAAAGGCGCGGCCATCGCTGCTGATCTGATGGCGGATGCAGGCGTCGCCGTGGTGATCTCCGACGCCCCGCGCGAGGCGCTGGCGCTGACTGCCGCGCTGTGGTTCGGCGCCCAGCCCGCCACGATGATCGCTGTCACCGGCACCAATGGCAAAACCTCGGTTTCAACCTTTGTGCGGCAAATCTGGATCGAAATGGGGTTGTCAGCCGTCAACCTTGGCACAACCGGAGTTGAGGGTGCATGGTCCGCACCATTGGCCCATACCACGCCCGAGCCGATTACCTTGCACCGGACACTGGCCAAGGCCGCTGCCAATGGCATCACCCATGCCGCGATGGAGGCATCAAGCCACGGATTGGATCAGCGGCGGCTGGACGGGGTGACTTTGCGCGCGGCGGGCTTCACTAATTTCACGCAAGACCATCTGGATTACCACGCCACATTTGATGCCTATTTCGACGCCAAGGCGGGGCTTTTTGCCCGTGTGATGCCCGAGGGCGGCACGGCGGTGATCAATATCGATGACCCCAAGGGCGTCGATATGGTCGCCATCGCCAAGGCGCGCGGCTGTGAGGTGATTACAGTGGGCCGCGATGGTGGCGATCTGCATCTGACAGGCCAGCGCTTTGACGCTACGGGGCAGGACTTGCGCTTTGCGTGGCGCGGCAAAACCTATCAGAAACGGCTGGAGTTGATCGGCGGCTTTCAGGCCGAGAACGTGTTGCTCGCGGCTGGCCTAGTGATCGCCTGTGGGGCCGACCCTGCCGAGGTTTTTGACACGCTGCCGCATCTGGTGACGGTGCGGGGCCGGATGCAACTGGCCGCCACCCGTGACAATGGCGCGGCAGTGTTCGTGGACTACGCCCATACGCCTGATGCCGTCGCCACCGCCCTTAAGGCGATGCGCCCGCATGTTATGGGACGCCTGATCGCCATCGTTGGAGCGGGCGGCGACCGTGATCGCGGCAAGCGGCCGTTGATGGGGCAGGCTGCGGCGGAGAATGCTGATATGGTCATTGTGACCGACGATAATCCGCGCTCCGAAACACCTGCCGACATCCGCGCAGCGGTGATGGCGGGCGCGCCCGAGGCGATGGAGGTCGGCGACCGTGCCGAGGCAATCTTGCGCGGTGTTGATGCGCTAGAGGCGGGCGATGCCCTGCTGATCGCAGGGAAGGGCCATGAAACCGGCCAGACCATCGGCGACGATGTGCTGCCCTTTGATGATGTAGAACAAGCCAGTGTCGCGGTGGCGGCGCTGGACGGGAGATTGGCATGAGCTTGTGGACAGCAGCAGAGGCCGCCGCGGCGACCGGCGGGAAGGTTGTGGGCGATTGGGCCTGTGACGGGGTTTCGATCGACACGCGGACCTTACAGCGCGGTGATTTGTTTGTAGCGTTGACAGACCTTCGCGACGGGCATGAATTTGTCGCCGCCGCATTGGAAATGGGCGCCGGCGCCGCGCTGGTCAGTCATATCCCTGACGGGGTTGCCGCCGATGCGCCTTTGTTGATTGTGCCAGATGTGCTGGCGGGGCTGGAAAAGCTGGGTGCGGCGGCGCGGGCGCGGACCAAGGCCAAAGTGGTGGGTGTGACCGGCAGCGTCGGGAAAACTTCGACCAAAGAGATGCTGCTGGCGATCTTGTCCGATCAGGGCCGCAGCCATGCCTCGGTGGACAGCTATAACAACCATTGGGGGGTGCCGCTGACGCTGGCGCGGATGCCGGTGGATACAGAGTATGCGATCATCGAGATCGGCATGAACCACCCCGGAGAGATCGCGCCGCTGGCCAAGCTCGCCCGCCCCGATGTGGCGATGGTCACCACCGTGGCCGCCGTGCATCTTGAGGCGTTTGACGACGTATCGCAGATTGCCATTGAGAAGGCCGCGATTTTTGAAGGCGTGCCTGCAGGCGGCACAGCGGTGATCAATGCCGATATCGAACATGCGGCGATTTTGATGGCCAAAGCGGTGGATTGCCGATTGCGCGATCTGGAGTTCGGGGTACACGGGCACCATTTCAAGTTGGGCGATGTGCAGGTGCAGGGCGACACGACCGTGGCGCAGGCTGATGCCGACGGCACACCGCTGATGTTCAGAATCGCCAGCCCGGGAAAACACTTTGCGATGAATGGCTTGGGCGCGCTTGCTGTGGCCAAGGCCTTGGGTGCTGATCTGGCGCTGGCGGCGCAATCGTTAGGCCGTTGGACGCCTTTCAAAGGGCGCGGCGTGCGTGAAACCATCGTGGTCGATCCGGTTGAGACCCATTTGGCGCTACAACTCATCGACGACAGCTATAACGCCAATCCGACCTCGGTCGGCGCAGCCCTTGACGTGCTGGCAGGTGCAACCGTCACCGATGGGATCGGGCGGGTCACCAAAGGCCGCCGCATTGCGATACTAGGGGATATGAAAGAACTCGGCCCCGATAGTATCGCCCTGCATGCGGGGCTGGCGCATCTTGAGGCGACCAAATCGGTCGATGTGGTGCATTGTGTCGGACCGTTGATGAAGGCGCTTTTCGAGAACCTGCCCGAGCATAAACGCGGCTCGTGGCATGAAACATCGGCTGAATTATTGAGCGGGCTGCGCAACCGGCTCGATTCTGGCGATGTTGTGCTGGTAAAGGGCTCACTCAGCATGAAGCTGGGCGTGGTCGTTGACGCGATCCGTAAAATGGGCCATCCGCAACACGTGGGGTAGGCTCCGCAAGATTATGAGTAAGGACACGACGAATGCTCTACTGGTTGACCCTGCTGTCGGATGGTGGCGACTTTTTTAACCTGTTTCGCTACATCACTTTTCGCGCGGGCGGGGCCTTTCTGACGGCGCTGATCTTCGGGTTTCTGTTTGGCAAACCGCTGATTGCCGTGCTGCGCCGCACCCAAGGCAAGGGCCAGCCGATCCGCGGCGACGGGCCACAGCAGCATTTCGCCAAGGCCGGCACGCCGACCATGGGCGGGCTGCTGATTGTGGGCGCTTTGTTGACCTCGACATTGATGTGGGCGCGGCTGGATAACCCGTTCATCTGGCTGGTGCTGTTTGTCACCATGAGCTTTGCCGCCATCGGTTTTGCCGATGATTATGCCAAGGTCAGCAAGCAGAACGTCAATGGTGTATCCGGTAAGGTCCGGCTTTTGCTGGGGTTTTTGATTGCGGGCATCGCAGGTTATTGGGCGGCGCAGTATCATCCAGCCGACTTGCAGTACCAACTGGCGCTGCCGGTGTTCAAGAATACGCTGGTTAATCTGGGCTTTCTCTTCGTGCCCTTTGCGATCATCGTGATTGTCGGTTCGGCCAATGCGGTGAACTTGACCGATGGTCTGGACGGGCTGGCGATTATGCCGGTGATGATCGCTGCTGGCGCTTTGGGGGTGATCTCCTATGCGGTCGGGCGGGTCGATTTCACCGAGTATCTTGATGTGCATTACGTGCCCGGCACTGGCGAAATTCTGATCTTTACGGCGGGTCTGTTTGGCGGTGGCTTGGGTTTCTTATGGTACAACGCGCCGCCTGCGGCTGTGTTTATGGGCGATACCGGATCGCTTGCTCTGGGCGGTGCGCTGGGGGCGATTGCCGTGGCAACCAAGCACGAGTTGGTTTTGGCGATTGTCGGGGGGCTGTTTGTGGTCGAGGCGATGAGCGTGATCATTCAGGTGCTGTACTTCAAACGCACCGGCAAGCGGGTCTTCCTGATGGCACCGATCCACCACCACTATGAAAAGAAGGGCTGGGCGGAGCCGACAATTGTGATCCGGTTCTGGATCATTTCGCTGATCCTCGCGATGATTGGTCTGGCAACGTTGAAGGTACGGTAGGCATATATTGAGTGGGGCGGGGGCGCTGCCCCCGTCCTGCGTACTCGTCCTGGGTACTATTGGCCAAAAAGAGCTTGGTTAGAAGACGGACCAGCTCATCTCGCGGGCGAGGATGGCGAGGGCTTTGGTGCCTTTAAGCGAATTGCCATAACGATTGAGGCCCGGCGACCAAACGGCGATGGAAGCGACATTGGGCACGATGGCGAGGATGCCGCCGCCGACGCCGCTTTTGCCGGGCAGGCCGACGCGATAGGCAAAATCGCCCGAACCGTCGTAATGACCGCAGGTCATCATCAGAGCATTGAGGCGGCGGATGCGTTGCGGCGAGATCATGCGCGGCAGCGCGGGTGCGTCGACGAGGAAGCGGCCTGCCATGGCGAGTTGCTTTGTCGTCATCTCGATCGCGCAGTGGTGAAAATAGGTGCCCAGCGTCAATTCGGGCGCGTTCAGCAGGTTCCCAAAAGAGGCGAGGAAATGGGCCAGCGCATAGTTGCGGTGGCCGTAGGCGTTTTCCGAAGCGGCAACGGTTTCATTGATGTGGATATCATCAGTGCCAGCGGCGTGGCGCACAAACTGGACAATCTCCGCCAGTGCATCGCGCGGCGCGCGGGTGCCGAGCACCTCATCGGTAGTGACAATGGCACCGGCGTTGATGAACGGATTGCGCGGGCGGCCTTGCTCCTGCTCAAGCTGCACAATGGAATTGAAGGCGCGGCCCGAGGGTTCGCGGCCCACACGCTCCCAGAGTTGATCTCCTGACCGGCCAAGCGCGATGGCGAGGGTAAAGACCTTGGTGATGGATTGCACCGAGAACTGGGTGTCGCAATCGCCTGCCGAGTGGCAAGTACCATCGGCGAGCACCACAGAGATGCCGAATTGTTCAGGATCAACGCCCGCCAACTCGGGAATATAGGTCGCGACCGCGCCCCAATCGGGATCGGCGCGCATCTCGTCGGTCAACCGCGGCAGGATTGCATCTAGGGTCGGCATCTCGCGGTGCTCCGGCTTGTGGCGGGCGCGCAATCCGCCCATGTTATGCGCCACGAGGTAACAGGGGTTTGGCAATGATTCCAGTGCAGGGATTGAACGGGGCGGTTGTTGCCGTGCTCGGGTTGGGACGTTCGGGGCTCAGCGCGTCGCGGGCATTGGCTGCGGGTGGCGCCGTGCCGCGCTGTTGGGACGACAACCCCGAGGCGCGCGAGAAGGCGGCAACCGAAGGGTTCGACTGTGTCGACCTCAAGCGTGATGGCGCGTTCGAGGGAGTGGCGCGGCTGATCGTCAGTCCCGGTATCCCGCATCTCTATCCGGCCCCCAATCCGGTGGTGTCGGCCGCCCTCGCGGCGGGCGTGCCGGTGGACAATGACATCGGGCTGTTCTTTCAAAGTTTTGCCGACGATAGCTGGGATGAGTTTGACACGGCGCCGCGGGTGATTGCGGTGACGGGGTCGAATGGCAAATCCACCACCTCGGCGCTGATCCACCATATCATGGAGCATGTCGGCCGTCCCAGCCAGTTGGCGGGCAATATCGGGCGCGGGGTGCTGGATATTGATCCGGCGGTGGATGGCGAGGTGGTGGTGCTGGAACTTTCGAGCTACCAGACGGAACTTGCGCGGGCGTTGACGCCTGATATCGCTGTTTTCACCAATCTCAGCCCTGATCATCTGGACCGTCATGGCGGCAAGGGCGGGTATTTCGCGGCCAAGCGACGGTTGTTCGCCGAAGGCGGGCCGGACCGCGCGGTAATCGGCGTGGACGAGGCCGAAGGGCGGTTTCTGGCGGGGCAATTGAGCGAGGGCGCGGTGGATGATCGGGTGATCCGGATCAGCGTCGCCGAAAAGCTGACCGGCCCCGGCTGGCAGGTTTTTGCGCGCAAAGGATTTTTGTCGGAGTATCGCAAGGGCAAGCAGGTCGGCTCGATTGATCTGCGCGGCGTTGCAGGGCTGCCGGGGGCGCATAATCATCAAAACGCCTGTGCCGCCTATGCCGCCTGTCGCGCGCTGGGGTTGGCACCCAAGGTAATCGAGGCTGCGTTTCACACATTTGGCGGCTTGCCGCACCGCTCGCAGACAGTGGGCGAGGCGGGCGGCGTGCGCTTTGTCAACGACAGCAAGGCGACGAATGTTGACTCGGCGGCCAAGGCGCTGGCGGCATTTTCTAACATCCGCTGGATTTGCGGCGGGCTGGAGAAAGAGGGCGGCTTGGGCGGGCTTTCGGGGGCAACGGCTGCGGTACGCAAGGCCTATGTGATCGGGCGTGAGGCGGCACAATTTGCCATGCAATTGGATGTGGAAGCCGAGGTCTGCACCACCATGGCGGCGGCGGTTGCGCGGGCATGGGAGGATGCAGAAGAGGGAGATGTGATCCTGCTCGCCCCCGCCGCAGCATCGTTTGATCAATACGATAGTTTTGAGCGGCGCGGCGAGGATTTCGTTGCGCAGGTCAAGAAGTTTGCGCCCTGATCAGCCTGCGATAGCGCGTGCGGCGGCCATGCCAGACGACCAAGCCCATTGGAAGTTATAGCCGCCAAGCCAGCCTGTGACATCGACCGCCTCGCCGATGAAATAGAGGCCTTGTGTTGTTTTGCTCTCCATCGAGCGGGAGGAGAGCGCGTCGGTATCGATGCCGCCGAGGGTGACTTCGGCGGTCCGGTATCCTTCGGTGCCCGAGGGGTGCAGTTCCCAAGCTTGCAGGGTGGTGCACAGATATTGCAAGCGGCTGTCGGACCAATCGGCGAGGTTGCCGGAAAGATCAATCTGTCCGGCGAGATGCTCCACGAGACGCGCAGGCAGCAAATGGGCAAGCTCGGTCGTTAAGTTACGGCGTCCGGCGGTCTGGCGCTGGGTGCGAAGCGCGGTGAAGATATCCGTGGTCGGGGCCAAGTTCACGGTGATCGGTTGACCCTCGTGCCAATAGGACGAGGCTTGCAGCACTGCTGGGCCGGAGAGGCCACGATGAGTGAACAGCAGCGCTTCCTCGAATGTCGTGCCATTCGCGGTGACTTTGGCTGGGGTCGCGACGCCGGATATCGTGGCAAAGCGGCCTTCGGCAAAGGTGAAGGGCACCAGTCCTGCGCGGGTCGGGGTGACGGGCACGCCAAACTGCGCGGCGATGTCATAGGCAAATCCCGTGGCGCCCATCTTGGGGATCGATTTGCCGCCCGTCGCGATCACCAGATTGCGAGTGGCGACTTTTGTTGTGCCGTCAGGGGTTTGCAGATCAAAGCTATAGCCGTTTTCGGTCTTGGCAAAGTTGCTGGCATTGCTCTGAAGGCGCAGATCGACACCGGCTTTTTGCATCAGGCCACGCAGCATCGCCACGATCTCTTTGGCGGAGGTGTCACAGAACAGCTGGCCGAGGGTCTTTTCGTGCCAAGCGATGTTATGTTGGTCCACCAGCTCGATGAAATCCCATTGGGTGTAGCGTGCCAGCGCCGATTTGGCGAAATGCGGGTTGCCGCTGAGAAAGGCGCTGGCGGTGCAGTGCATGTTGGTGAAATTGCAGCGCCCGCCGCCGGAAATGCGGATCTTTTCGCCGGGCGTGCGGGCGTGATCGACGATGAGTACGCGTCCCTTGGAATGGGCGGCGCACATCATGCCTGCGGCCCCTGCGCCGATGATTGCTGTATCAATCTGCATCTTGCGGCTGTGCCCTGTCATGCCCGCGCGGTCAAGATGGTGTGAGAATTGGCAGCCGCACCTTGAGATGCGCAGCGGTCCGGTTAGGTAGTTCGGGACACAGTCAAAAGGAAAACGCTATGACATCACTGACAGCCGGACAGGCATTCCCCGATATCAAAGTTAAAACACTCGGCGGCGACACCGTGGCCCTAGGCAAGCCCCAAGGCGGGCATGACTGGAAGCTGGTCGTGTTCTACCGCGGGCTGCATTGCCCCATCTGCAAGAAATACGTCGCGCAACTTGATGGCATGGTTGAGAAATTCAATGATATCGGCGTCGATGTTGTCGCCGTTTCGGGTGATCCTGAAGGCAAGGCGAAAGACTTCGTGGACGAGACCGGCGTCACCCTGCCTGTCGGCTATGGCCTGACGTTAGGCGAGATGGGCCAACTCGGCCTTTATATCTCCGACCCGCGCAGCCCGCAGGAAACCGATCAGCCATTCGCGGAGCCCGCGCATTTTGTGATCAATGGCGACGGTAATATCCAGATCCTCGATATCTCGAACGCGCCTTTCGCGCGGCCTGATCTGGAGATGTTGTTGGGCGGAATAAAATTCGTGCGCGAAAAGGACTATCCGATCCGCGGTACCCACAAAGCGGCATAGAGATTTCCCGCGATTTGAGCATTGCCGAAACGCAGACAACCGCAGGTTATTCGATCAGACAGAAGAGGCACCGCTGCCGGAATGCGCATATTCCGGCAGCGGCCGCAACGGGCGGCTGGGGTACTATCGAATCCCGTCCACCCGACTGCCCAGCGTTTTAACGCTCCGAGAGTTAAATTACGGTAGCTTGAGCCAACGTAATTGGTTATGCTCGCGCCTGAGACCCCGCAAAGGGGCCACCCGGAAACGGGCAATCGAGGCAGTGCAAGGCAGATATCCATGACAGAAATGGTCTATGGCGCGGTTCCCGTTCGGGATGGTGAGCCAATTCTCCCAAAATGGTGGCGGACGGTCGACCGATGGTCGCTGTCTTGTGTGCTGATGCTTTTTGCCTTGGGCATGTTGCTGGCACTCGCCGCATCGCCGCCGCTGGCCGCGAAAAACGGCTTTGATCCTTTCCACTATGTACAGCGTCAGGCGTTCTTTGGCGGGCTGGCGTTGATCGGCATGATTTTAACATCGATGATGTCGCCCACTGTGGTGCGGCGTCTGGCCATCGTCGGATTTATCGGGGCGTTTCTGGCACTGCTGATGTTGCCGTTCTTTGGCACCGATTTTGGCAAAGGCGCGGTACGCTGGTATTCGCTGGGCTTTGCCTCGGTGCAGCCGTCCGAGTTCCTCAAGCCCGGTTTCGTCGTTGTGGCCGCTTGGATGATGGCCGCCTCGCTTGAAATTAACGGCCCTCCCGGCAAGACATGGAGCTTTGCGATGTGCCTTGCCATCGTGTTCATGCTGGCAATGCAGCCCGATTTCGGTCAGGCCTGTCTGGTCCTGTTCGGCTGGGGCGTGATGTATTTTGTCGTCGGCGCGCCGACGATCCTCTTGGTTGGTATCGGCGGTTTGGTCGTGCTCGCCGGGACTGTCGCCTATTCAAGCTCCGAACACTTTGCCCGTCGTATTGACGGGTTTTTGAACCCCGATGTCGATCCTACCACCCAGCTTGGCTATGCCACTGATGCGATCCGCGAAGGCGGCTTGTTTGGTGTGGGTGTGGGCGAGGGCGCAGTGAAATGGTCGCTCCCCGATGCGCATACCGATTTTATCATCGCCGTTGCCGCCGAGGAATACGGGCTGGTTTTGGTGCTCTGTGTGATCTTGCTTTATACTGGTGTGGTCGTGCGCTCTCTGCTGCGTTTGGTCCGCGAACGGGATCCGTTCATCCGCCTTGCAGGGACGGGGCTGGCCTGCATGTTCGGTGTGCAGGCGATGATCAACATGGGTGTGGCCGTACGCTTGCTGCCCGCCAAGGGCATGACCTTGCCGTTTGTCAGCTATGGCGGCTCGTCGGTGATCGCCAGCGGGATCGCTGTTGGCATGTTGCTGGCCTTTACCCGCAGCCGACCGCAGGGTGAGATTTCTGATATACTTGGCCGGGGACGGGTGCGTTGAAGCAGCCCGCCCTGCGGAGGATGCCATGACCAAACCACTTCTTATCATCGCGGCAGGCGGCACGGGCGGGCATATGTTTCCCGCCCAAGCGCTTGCCGAGGTGATGCTGGCGCGGGGCTGGCGGGTCCGGCTCAGCACTGATGCCCGTGGCGCGCGCTATACCAGCGGCTTTCCCGATGAAGTGCAGATCGAACAGGTGGCTTCGGCGACGTTTGCGCGGGGCGGGATCGCGGCCAAGGCGATGGTGCCGTTTCGGATCGGTGCAGGCACGCTGGCAGCGGTCGCGCGTATGCTGCGGGACCGGCCTGCGGCAGTCGTGGGGTTTGGCGGCTATCCGTCAATTCCGGCGCTGTCGGCGGCAACACTGTTGCGCCTGCCACGAATGATCCATGAGCAGAACGGCGTGCTGGGCCGTGTGAACGAAATCTTTGCCCGCCGTGTCGATGCGGTGGCTTGCGGCACTTGGCCCACAACATTGCCCGAAGGGGTCGAGGGCCATCATGTCGGCAATCCGGTACGCGGCTCGGTGCTGGAGCGCGCTGGGGCAGGCTATATCCCCCCCGGTGATTACCCGATGGAAGTCTTGGTGATGGGCGGCTCGCAAGGTGCGCGGATCCTGAGCGATGTCGTGCCTCCGGCGATCGCGGAGCTGCCGATGGTAATGCTAAAGAACCTGCGTGTCAGTCATCAGGCCCGCGACGAAGATGGCCAGCGTGTGGCCGATTACTATGCCCAAGCCGGTATTGATGCGGATGTGCGCCCGTTTTTTGATGATGTGCCGCGCCGCATGTCCGAGGCGCAATTGGTGATCAGCCGCGCCGGTGCCTCCAGCGTCGCTGATATCTCGGTGATCGGGCGGCCCTCAATTTTAATTCCCTTCGCTGCCGCCACCGCAGATCACCAAACCGCCAATGCCCGTGGGCTGGTAGAGGCAGGGGCCGCGATTCTAGTCCCCGAAGACGCCGCAAGCCCGGCAAGTTTGTCGGAACAGATCGAGATGGTTCTGAGTAACCCTGACGGGGCGTTGCAAATGTCGCGGGCTGCGATGTCTGTCGCCAAGCCGGAAGCGGCGGAAGCATTGGCCCAAATGGTCGAAGAGCTTGCCCAAAGAGGAACCAAACAATGAACGCTGCTGCCACCAAACTGCCCACTGATGTCGGCCCCATTCACTTCGTCGGTATTGGCGGCATCGGCATGTCGGGCATCGCCGAAGTTTTGTTAAATCACGGCTACCGCGTGCAGGGCTCGGACCTCAAGACCAGCAAGATCACCGACCGTCTGGTTGAGTTGGGGGCAACTGTTTTCGAAGGCCAGCAGGCCGAAAACATTAAAGATGCCGAAGTGGTGGTGATCTCCTCCGCGATCAAGCCAGGCAATGCCGAGCTAGACGCCGCACGCCGTGCGGGCCTGCCGATTGTGCGCCGCGCCGAGATGCTGGCCGAGCTGATGCGCCTGAAATCCAACATCGCCGTGGCGGGGACACATGGCAAAACCACCACGACCACGCTGGTCGCCGAATTGCTGGTCGCGGGCGGGATCGACCCGACTGTGGTGAACGGCGGTATCATCCACGCTTACGGCTCTAACGCGCGGATGGGGCAGGGCGAATGGATGGTCGTAGAGGCTGATGAGAGCGACGGCACCTTTAACCGTCTGCCCGCCACGATCGCCATCGTCACCAATATCGACCCCGAGCATATGGAGCACTGGGGCGATTTCGATACTCTGCGCAAAGGCTTCCTTGATTTCGTTTCCAACATTCCGTTCTACGGGCTGGCCGTGTGTTGCACCGACCATCCCGAGGTGCAGGCGCTGGTCGGCAAGATCACTGACCGCCGCGTGGTGACTTACGGCTTCAACGCCCAAGCCGATGTGCGCGCGACCAATCTGCACTACGAAGCAGGCGTGGCGAAGTTCGATATTTTGCTACAGGCCGAAGACAAGGTGATCCGAGATTGCAGCCTGCCAATGCCCGGCGACCACAACGTTTCCAATGCCTTGAGCGCTGTGGCAGTTGCTCGGCATCTTGGTATGAAACTTGAAGAAATTCGCACAGCCCTCGCGGCCTTCGGCGGTGTTAACCGTCGCTTTACGAAAGTCGGCGAAGTTGATGGTGTGACGATTATTGATGATTACGGCCACCATCCGGTGGAGATTGCTGCCGTGCTGAAAGCTGCACGCCAAGCTTCGCAGGGCCGCGTCATCGCGGTGCATCAGCCGCACCGCTACACGCGGCTCAGCCATCATTTCGAAGAGTTTTGTGCCTGTTTCAACGATGCTGACGTGGTTGGCATTGCCGAAGTCTATGCCGCAGGCGAGGAGCCGATTGCAGGGGCCAGCCAGAATGACCTGATCGCCGGGCTGATCCGCCACGGGCACCGCCATGCGCGCGGCGTCGAAAGTGAAGATGATCTGGTGCGTCTGGTGCGCGAGCAGGCCCGACCGGGCGATATGGTTGTCTGCTTAGGGGCAGGTACTATCAGCGCATGGGCCAACGCTTTGCCCGAGAAGTTGGAAAAAGCAAAAGGAGCGGCCGCATGACGCCGTTGGTACCGCTGATCGCCGTCTGGATTATCGGACTGTTTTTGGCGGTGCCCCCTTGGAAGCCGGTGGCGATCATGGTCGCCGTCGTTGCTGCGCTCTGGTTCGGGTACTGGATGTTTTTCACAA
The DNA here is from genome assembly GCF_900112755.1 of Sulfitobacter brevis. Classification (GTDB taxonomy): domain Bacteria; phylum Pseudomonadota; class Alphaproteobacteria; order Rhodobacterales; family Rhodobacteraceae; genus Sulfitobacter; species Sulfitobacter brevis. The sequence continues at coordinate 94,824 of NZ_FOMW01000006.1, forward strand.
CTGCAGAGATTGGGGAGCTGAACAAGCTACTGGGGCCAGCGTTACTGCTGGGTTGGGCGGCAGGGCTGTTGCTCAAGCGCACATTGAACGAACGGCAGGACGAATGATCGTGCTTTGGCTCAGCATCCTATGGGTCTTTGCCTCGGTCGCCGTGGCATGCCTGCCGATGCGCTATCAATATATTCCCGGCGTGGCGCTGTTGATCGCGGCACCGGTCTTGATCGTCGCGATTGGTTTGCACGTGGGCTGGATTGCGGCGGCCTTGGCCTTGGCTGCGGTTGTCTCCATGTACCGCAACCCGCTGCGCTACTTCATCGGCAAACTAAAGGGTGAAGATCCCAAGGTGCCGCAATGAGCACGTCTATCATTCTTGCTTGCATTTGGGCTGTGGTTGCGAATGTGCTCGCGATGACGCCGAGCAAAGATAACCACTGGCGCAACGCTTATGTGCTGATCGCCCTTGGCATCCCGATTGTCGGTTTTGTGACCGCGCAGCACGGGCCTTGGATCGGGTTGCTGATCTTGGCGGCCGGCTGCTCAATCCTGCGCTGGCCTGTATATTTCCTCGCCCGTTGGCTGCGCCGCAGCACCAGAATTTCGCGCGGTCCGGCCGAGTGAGCCCGCTGGTCATGGCGATGATCGGCGTGTTGATCTGCTGGATGGCGGTTTGCGCGTGGTGTGGATTTACCCGCCGTTTCGGTGTTTTCGTGCTGGTGCTGCTTGTCGGGCTGGGGCTGAACATGGGCTGGATGGTCATTGGCCTCGCCGCAGACCCGTTCGAGCCGCATCTGATCATGGCGCTGATGGCGATGGCGCTTTACGGATTGGTCGCGTTGGGCTGTGGCTGGTTGGCGGGTCGTTTGGCCCAGCATTGGCGGGCCAGCCGCGTCGATCCGGACGACTAACCCAAGCCGCACAGCCATGAGGCAAGAGCATCGTTCGAGTTAGAGCGCGGCAAGTATTTGACGCCGCTTGGCTTTACGATTACCTCGATGCCATGACTGAAATAACCCTCCCCGAAGTGCGCGGCACCTTGACCCCGCGTCGCCCCTTGAACGAGCTGACATGGCTGCGCGTTGGCGGCCCTGCGGATTGGCTGTTTCAGCCTGCCGACCCTGACGACCTATGCGATTTCCTGTACAACTTAGCGCATGAGATTGCGGTTTTTCCGATGGGGGTCGGCTCCAACCTGATTGTGCGCGATGGTGGCCTGCGGGCCGTGGTCATCCGCCTCGGACGCGGGTTCAATGGAATTGATATTGCCGAGGGCCGCGTTACCGCAGGGGCGGCGGCGCTGGATGCGCATGTGGCGCGCAAGGCTGCGGATGCGGGGTTGGACCTCACCTTTCTGCGCACCATTCCAGGCAGCATTGGCGGCGCAGTGCGGATGAACGCAGGCTGCTATGGCAGCTATACCGCCGATCATTTCGTCAGCGCCCAAGCTGTGACGCGGGCAGGCGCGGTGATTACGCTCACTGCCGATGATTTGAACTTCCGCTACCGCGAGACCGATCTGCCCGAAGGCACTGTGATCATCTCGGCCACCTTCGCGCCACCTGCGGGCGATCCGGCTACGCTACACGCTTTGATGGAGGACCAGCTTGCTAAACGCGACGCCTCCCAGCCTACCAAAGATCGCAGCGCGGGCAGCACTTTTCGCAATCCCGCAGGCTTTTCCTCGACGGGGCGCGACGACGATGTGCACGACCTCAAAGCGTGGAAACTGATCGATGACGCGGGAATGCGCGGCGCGCGGCGCGGTGGGGCGCAGATGAGCCCGAAACATTCCAACTTTTTGATCAACACGGGCGAGGCAACCGCCGCTGATCTCGAAGGATTGGGCGAAGAGGTGCGAAAAAAGGTTTACGATTCGAGTGGATTGAGGCTAGAATGGGAAATCAAGCGCATCGGTGAATTCGTTGGGAATGCACTGCGCGAAAAATAAGCCGCAAAGCGGTACATAAGAACAAGCAAGGGCCGAAAAAGGTCCGGGACAAGAGGCACTCCGGTGGGTACGTCGAGCAGGACATCCCCGACAGTGGTGGTATTATTGGGTGGCCCCTCCGCAGAGCGTGAGGTGTCTCTCTCCAGCGGGCATGCCTGCGCCGCCGCATTGCGGGAACGAAATTACAACGTGGTCGAGGTCGATGCTGGCCGCGACCTTTGTGCAATTTTGACAGAGATCAAGCCGGACGTTGTCCTCAATTGCCTGCACGGGCGTTGGGGCGAAGACGGCTGCGTGCAGGGGTTGCTCGAATGGATGGGCATCCCTTACAGCCACTCAGGCGTATTGGCCTCGGCACTGGCGATGGACAAGCAGCGCAGCAAGGACGTTTACCGCGCCCATGGCCTGCCCGTGGTCGACAGCAAGATTTGCAGCAAAGCCGATGTGATGGCAGCCCATGTGATGGCACCACCCTATGTGGTTAAACCCAATAGCGAGGGGTCGTCGGTCGGGGTTTATCTGGTCGCCGAAGAGAACAACGGCCCGCCGCAGCTTGACGCCTCCATGCCCGACTATGTGATGGTCGAAACCTATGTGCCGGGCCGCGAGTTGACGACAACCGTGCTGGGCGACCGCGCGCTGACCGTCACCGATATTCTGACGACTGGCTGGTATGATTACGATGCCAAGTACAAGGTCGGCGGTTCGCGCCATGTGGTGCCTGCGGATATTCCAGCCGAGATTTTCGAGCTTTGCATGGACTATGCCCTACGCGCCCATAAGGCGTTGGGCTGTCGCGGTGTCAGCCGTACCGATTTTCGCTGGGACGAGGCGCGCGGTGCTGCGGGTCTGTTCCTGCTCGAAACCAACACCCAGCCCGGTATGACGGCCACGTCGCTGTCGCCCGAACAGGCGCAGGCCGGTGGCATGGCGTTTCCCGACCTCTGCGCTTGGATGGTGGAGGACGCATCATGCTCGAGATGATCCGCTGCAAACAGTCCGAAAATCGCGGGGATCCGGCGCCGTCCCGCTGGGCATGGCGCATGCAGCGTTTGATGCTGACGCCGGGCTTCCGGTTTGGACTGCGTGTCGGGTTGCCGTTTTGTCTGACGCTTCTGGCGGGGACGATCTATCTGTCTGACGAAGACCGCCGTACCGCGATCATGGCCTCCATCGCCGATGCCCGCCGCAGCGTCGAAGCGCGGCCCGAATTTATGGTCAAGCTGATGGCGATCGACGGGGCCGAAGACCGCCTTGCCGCCGAAATCCGCGCCACGATACCGTTGAACTTCCCGCTTAGTTCCTTCGATCTGGACCTGCCCGCCTTGCGCGACCGTATTGCCCAAATTCACGGCGTGCGTGCCGTGGGGGTGCGCATCCGACCGGGCGGGATTTTGCAACTTGATGTGACGCCGCGCACGCCGGTGGTGATCTGGCGCAGCGCCGAAGGCTTGGCGATGATCGACGCCGAAGGTGCGCATGTCGCCGACATCGCAAGCCGCGCCGAACGTCCCGATCTGCCGATGATCGCAGGCGAGGGGGCCGCATTGCATGTGGCCGAAGCGATAGAATTGCTCCGCGCCGGTAGTGCCTTGGGCAACCGGATGCATGGCTTGGCCCGCATGGGCGAACGCCGTTGGGATGTGGTGCTGGACCGTGACCAGCGCATCATGTTGCCCGAAGAAAACGCGCTTCAGGCGTTGGAACGGGTGATCGCGCTGGACGGCGCACAGGAATTGCTCGGGCGCGATGTTGCCCGTGTCGACATGCGGTTGGCAGAACGACCAACCGTAAGAATGAACGAAGAGGCCACCCGCGAATGGTGGCACGTCAGGCAGCTTTCAGGCCAATGAGCATTGGGACAGTAACAAAATGATGGACCTATACGACACACAGAGATCCATGCGGCAGATGCGCAAGCTGGCAATGCAGCGCGGCGTGGTGGCTATTCTGGATGTGGGCAGCTCCAAGATTGCCTGTCTGGTTCTGCGCTTTGACGGGGCAGGGCAGTTGGGTGACGAGGGCGAGATCGGCTCGCTGGCCGGACAGTCGGGCTTTCGCGTCATTGGTGCCGCGACCACGCGTTCGCGCGGTGTGCGTTTTGGCGAGATTGTCGCCATGGGCGAGACCGAGCGTGCGATCCGCACCGCGCTTCAGGCCGCGCAAAAGATGGCGGGTATCCGTGTCGATCACGTGATTGCCTGTTTCTCGGGTGCCGAGCCGCGCAGCTATGGCCTTGATGCGCAGATCGAGCTGGAAGGCGATGTCGTCACCGAACAAGACGTGGCGCGGGTTCTGGCTGGCTGCGATGTGCCGGACTACGGCGAAGACCGCGAAGTGCTGCACGCGCAGCCGGTGAACTTTGCGCTGGATCACCGTTCAGGGCTCAGCGATCCACGCGGGCAGTTGGGCAATATCCTGTCGGTCGATATGCATATGTTGACGGTCGATGCCGATGCGGTTCAACACCTCGCCCATTGTATCAAGCGCTGTGACTTGGAACTCGCGGGCATTGCCTCGTCATCCTACGCCTCTGGCATCTCGGCGCTGGTCGAGGATGAGCAGGAGCTGGGTGCGGCTTGTATCGATCTGGGCGGCGGCTCCACCGGCATTTCGATCTTCATCAAGAAGCACATGATTTATGCCGATACCGTCCGGATGGGCGGCGATCACATTACATCCGACATTTCGATGGGTTTGCAGGTGCCGATGGCCAATGCCGAACGCATCAAGACTTTCTACGGCGGGGTGCATGCCACCGGTATGGACGACCGTGAAATGATCGAAATTGGCGGTGACACCGGCGATTACGAACATGATCGTCGCACCGCCAGCCGTGCCGAGCTGATCGGCATCATGCGACCACGGGTCGAGGAAATTCTCGAAGAGGTTCGTGTCCGTTTGGATGCAGCCGGATTTGACCACCTGCCAAGCCAGCAAATCGTACTGACCGGCGGCGGCAGCCAGATCCCGGGCCTCGACGGGTTGGCCAGCAGAATTCTCGGCCAGCAGGTCCGTCTGGGCCGCCCGCTGCGTGTTCACGGTCTGCCGCAGGCGGCAACCGGCCCCGGATTTGCCTCGGCGGTGGGGCTATCGCTGTTCGCGGCACATCCACAAGACGAGTGGTGGGATTTCGAAATTCCCGCCGATCGCTACCCTGCACGGTCGCTCAAGCGTGCGGTCAAGTGGTTTAGAGATAATTGGTGACCGCTAAATACGGTAGCGTGACCCAAATAGAGCAAAAACGGCAAGAAATCGCCCATATATTGCGGCGAAATGACGTTTTTTAGGTGACGATACGGGCACACCCCGTTAAGATAATGGGAAATCGAGACCAAAAAACCCCGCGGGACGTGGGCAACAAAACAGGCGGACAGCACATGACACTCAACCTCTCCTTGCCAGGTCAGGATGACCTCAAGCCCCGGATCACTGTTTTTGGTGTCGGCGGCGCCGGCGGCAACGCGGTCAACAACATGATCGAAAAGAAACTCGACGGGGTCGATTTCGTTGTTGCGAACACGGACGCGCAGGCGCTTCAGCAGTCGCGCTCCGAAAATAAGGTCCAGCTTGGCATCAAAGTGACCGAAGGTCTGGGTGCCGGTGCCCGCGCGTCCGTGGGTGCTGCTGCTGCCGAAGAATCCATCGAACAGATCGTTGACCATCTGGCGGGCGCACACATGTGCTTTATCACCGCTGGTATGGGCGGCGGCACCGGTACGGGTGCTGCGCCGATCATCGCACAGGCCGCGCGTGAGCTGGGCGTTCTGACCGTGGGCGTTGTCACCAAGCCGTTCCAGTTTGAGGGTGCCAAGCGCATGCGTCAGGCCGAAGACGGTGTGGAGGCGCTGCAAAAGGTCGTTGATACGCTGATCATCATCCCCAACCAGAACCTGTTCCGTCTGGCCAATGAAAAGACCACCTTTACCGAAGCCTTCTCGCTCGCCGATGATGTGCTTTACCAAGGTGTTAAAGGCGTGACCGACCTGATGGTCCGTCCCGGCTTGATCAACCTCGACTTTGCCGACGTTCGCGCCGTGATGGACGAAATGGGCAAGGCGATGATGGGTACAGGCGAGGCCGAGGGCGAAGATCGCGCGATCCAGGCTGCCGAAAAGGCCATCGCCAACCCGCTGCTCGACGAAATCAGCCTGCGCGGCGCCAAGGGGGTGTTGATCAACATCACCGGCGGCACCGATCTGACTCTGTTCGAACTTGACGAAGCGGCCAACCGCATTCGCGAAGAGGTCGACCCAGAGGCGAACATCATTGTCGGCTCCACGCTGGACGAAAGCCTTGGCGGCATGATGCGCGTCAGCGTTGTGGCCACAGGTATCGATGCGACCGATGTGAACACCGAAATGCCTGTGCCCCGCCGCTCGATGAGCCAGCCTTTGAAGCAGCAGGTTGTTGCCGAGAAGCCCGCCCCGGCGCCTGCACCTGTCGCCGAGCCGATTGCGGCCACAATGGCGAATGAAATGCGCATTCAGGAAGAGCAGCAGCCGTTGTTCGAAGATATGGATGACCAATACGCCGCCGAAGCAAACCAGTCCGACGAATACTACGAAGAAGACGTTCTGGAAGACAGCGACGGCCTGCCACCTCCGGCCTACCAGCCTCAGGTTGCAGCGTTCGAGCCGCGCTATGACGAGCGGATCGAAGCCGAGCCGGAAGAGTTTGTCGCTCCGCGCGCCCCGGCACCCGGCACACCTTCGCCCGAAGCGATGGCCCGCCTGCGTGCCGCCGCGCAAAAGGCCAGCCCCGAGCAGCAGCGTGCCCCCGTCCAGCAGCAGCGTCAGCCACAAGCTGGCACCGCAAATGCCGAGAAACCACGCTTCGGGATCAACTCGTTGATCAACCGGATGACCGGCCACGGTGAGGGTGAAGCCCAGCCACAGCGCCCTGCGCGCCAGCAGCCACCGGTGCAAACCCGCGCCACGGCAGCAGCACCGCAGCCGCAAGATCACAACGACCCTGACCAGGAGCGCATCGAAATCCCCGCCTTCCTGCGTCGTCAAGCGAACTGATCCAGTCACTTATTACAACGCAAGGGCCGCCTTAGGGTGGCCCTTTTGCGTTTGTATTCAAAGGGTTGAAAAATAGCGTTTCAAACGGGGCAGGATTGTTACGGGGATGTTTCAGACCGTAGCAATGATTGAGTTGAGCATTTGGACCTACCCGCTTACTTCAGAATTCAACTTAGACAATGATCTTTGAAGATTGAGGAAAGCCCCCGTGCAGACCACCATCAAAACACCGATCAGCTTTACCGGTAAAGGGCTGCACTCTGGCACGCCGGCAACGGTAACTGTGCGTCCGGCGGGTGTGCATCATGGCATCTGGTTCTCGCGCAGCGATGTGGCTGTCGGCGACCGCCTTATCCCGGCGCGTTGGGATGCGGTCAACCGCTCACCTCTGTGTACCAAGTTGGAAAACCAGACCGGTCTGTCCGTCTCCACCGTTGAGCATTTGATGGCGGCACTTGCGGGCTGTGGCATCCACAACGCATTGATCGAGATTGACGGCCCCGAAGTGCCGATCCTTGATGGGTCCTCCCTGCCTTTCGTGCGCGGCTTCATGCAGCGCGGTTTGCGCCGTCTGGATGCGCCGGTAATGGCGTTCGAAGTGCTCAAGCCGGTTACCGTGACCGATGGCGATGCTTCTGCCACGCTGTCGCCTGCCGACACACTGCGCATTGATTTCGAGATTGATTTTGCCGATGCCGCAATCGGACACCAGAGTAAATCTTTGGTGATGAACAATGGCTCCTTTGCACGGGAACTGTCTGACAGCCGCACTTTCTGCCGTCAGGCCGATGTGGATGCTATGCAGGCCAATGGCCTCGCGCTTGGCGGCGCTCCGGGTGTAAACGCGGTGGTTTTCGACGGCGATCACGTCTCCAGCCCCGGTGGTTTGCGCCACGCGGACGAGCCTGTGCGCCATAAAATGCTGGACGCTTTGGGCGATCTGGCGCTGGCGGGTGCCCCGTTGCTCGGGCATTACAAAGGCATTCGTGCCGGCCACTCTCTGACCAATACGCTGCTGAGAAAATTGTTCGCCACACCTGGTGCGGTGCGCATGGTGACGTGTGATGCAGATATTGCGGTACGGCTGCCCGGCTATGGCTTGGCATGGGACGAGGTGCCGCAGGTCGCCTGACCTGCACCCTTCGTGCCACAGCCAATTCACCCGTTCGTCAAGCAGCCATTGAATGACGCGGGCATACTCTGTATTTCATTAACCAGACACGGGCCCGATAGTATCGGGCAAGTGGGCGCGGCTGGGGGGCCGCGAGTGGTGGAATGGGCGTTTTGCAACGCAAAATAATTGTGCTAACGAATGGCGCAAGAGGCAAGAGACCATGGGATTAACGATGCAAGAGATGCAGGCATGACGGCGGCCAACAAAGGCCCCAAGCCACGCGGGCGGCTAATCGTCGCTGTGATGGTGGTGGCGGCATTGTCGGCCTGTGGTGGTGCCAAAAACCCCGGCCGGTTTACCAAGAATTTTTTCAATCCAGAGGAAATTCCACTTGAGACCTATTCGGCCGAGCAGATTTTCGAACGCGGCGAGTTCGAGTTGAACCGCAAGCGTCCCGAAGATGCGGCGTTCTATTTCGCCGAGATCGAGCGGCTATACCCCTATTCTGAATGGGCCAAACGCGCGCTGATCATGCAAGCTTTTGCCTTCCATCAAGACAAAGATTACCCCAGCAGCCGCTCCGCCGCGCAGCGTTTCATCGACTTTTTCCCCGATGATGACGATGCCGCCTATGCGCAGTATCTGCTGGCGCTGAGCTACTATGACCAAATCGGTGAGATCGGACGCGATCAGGGGCTGACCTTTCAGGCCCTGCAAGCGCTGCGCGAGGTTATCGAGGTTTATCCCGAGAGCGAATACGCCCGTGCGGCGGTGCTGAAATTTGACCTCGCCTTCGACCATCTGGCGGGCAAGGAAATGGAGATTGGCCGCTACTATCTGCGCCGCGATCACTATGCCGCTGCGATCAACCGGTTCCGCGTCGTGGTGGAGGAATTCCAGACTACGACCCACACCGCCGAAGCCTTGCACCGTTTGGTCGAAGGCTATCTGAGCCTTGGCCTGACCCGTGAAGCGCAGACTGCTGCAGCAATTCTGGGCCATAACTACCGCTCGTCGGAGTGGTACGAAGACAGCTACAAGCTGTTGACAGGCCGTGGTTTGCAGCCGGCATTTTACGAGAACAACTGGCTCGGTGCCGTTTACCGCCAGACCATCAAAGGCGAGTGGCTCTAGATAAAGGGGCGGGCTTTGCCGCGCCCTGCGGATAACAGACATGCTGCGCGGGCTGGATATTTCTGACATGCTGATCATTGACCGGCTGGAACTTGGGTTCCAGCCGGGGCTCAATGTTCTGACCGGTGAAACCGGGGCTGGCAAATCTATTTTGCTGGATTCCTTGGGCTTTGTTCTGGGTTGGCGTGGGCGTGCCGATCTGGTGCGCCAGGGCGCCGAGCAAGGCGAAGTGACCGCGTGGTTCGACCTGCCTGAAGGTCATCCGGCCCACGCTGTGCTGGAAGAAGCCGGACTGCCCGGTGGGGCTGAACTGATCTTGCGGCGTATTAACAATGCCGATGGGCGCAAGACCGCTTGGGTCAATGACCGGCGCTGTTCGGGTGAGGTTCTAAGGGCGCTTTCTGAGACGCTGGTTGAATTGCACGGTCAGCATGATGACCGCGGCCTGCTCAATCCGCGCGGCCACCGCGCCATTCTGGATGACTTTGCGGGCAATGCCGCGCAGGCCTGCGAGGTGCGCGATGCGTGGCAAGCGCTTGCGGCAGCGCGTAAGGCCGCCGCCCGCGCCGAAGCCGAGCGGGAGGCGATCCGCGCCGAAGAAGAGTACCTGCGCCATGCTGTGGCCGAGCTTGATAAGCTTGATCCGCAAGCGGGCGAGGAGGCGGAGCTTGATACCCGCCGCCGTCTGATGCAGGGCGCCGAGAAAATCCGTACCGATGTGGTCAACGCCTATGAGATCATGGGGCAGGGCGGGGCCGAAACCGCGCTCGGCGACGCACTGCGCTGGCTCGATGGGGTCGCCGACAAGGCTGAGGGCGCGCTTGAGGAGCCACTGGCCGCATTGAACCGCGCGATGGTCGAATTGGATGAGGCGATGTCCGGTGTGGCCAATGCCATCGACACCATGTCGTTTAATCCCCTGGAACTGGAAGAGGCTGAGGAGCGGCTGTTTGCAATCCGCGCCTTGGCCCGCAAGCATGATGTTGGCCCCGATGAACTGGCCGGTTTTGCGACAACGCTGCGCGACAAGCTTGAGGCGTTGGATGCGGGTGAGGCGGCACAGGCTGCCCTCGCCACGGCCGTGGACCAGGCACAGGCGAAATACGATAGCGCGGCCACGGCCTTGTCAACGCGCCGCGCGGAAGCCGCCGCGCGCCTTGATACTGCTGTGTCGGGAGAGCTCGCGCCGCTCAAGATGGAGCGTGCGGTGTTCGAGACCCTGATCTCGCCCGAAGAGCCGGGGCCGGAAGGCCGCGATGCGGTGTCCTTTACCGTTGCCACCAACCCCGGTGCGCCAGCGGGGCCGTTGGGCAAGATCGCATCTGGCGGGGAACTCAGCCGCTTCCTGCTGGCCCTTAAGGTTTGTTTGACGCGGGGCCAACCGGGCCTGACGCTGATCTTTGACGAAATTGACCGCGGCGTCGGGGGGGCGACTGCCGATGCGGTGGGCCGCCGCCTGTCATCGCTCGCCGATGGCGGTCAGGTGCTGGTCGTGACCCATTCGCCGCAGGTCGCGGCCCTTGGTGCGCATCACTGGCGCGTGGAGAAAGCCGTGCACAACGGGATCACAACTTCGACCGTGGTGCCGCTGAACGCGCCTGATCGGGTGGACGAGGTGGCGCGGATGCTCTCGGGCGATCAGGTCACCGATGCTGCCCGCGCCGCCGCCCAAGCGTTGCTGGCTGGCTGATGCAGCGGCGCGCGCATATCTCTGCACGGCCAAACGGCCCGCAGCTCTGATGAGCACCCCGCCCCCTTCCTTCCTGTCCCAGCAATGGACCCTCGCGGTGACGTCCTGCCAGACAGGTTTGCGGGTGCTGCGCCATCAAGGGCCGGGCAAGGTCACGTTCTGGTTTATCGCCCTGTTGATCGGCATCGCGGCAGGCTTTGCCGCGCTGCTGTTCCGCAAGGGCATCGAATGGTTGCAGGGCACGCTTTACGGCACGGATGATGTGCAGTTTCTGCATAGTTTTGTGGTTGGCCTGCCGTGGTATTGGGTGGTGATCATCCCCACCGTCGGCGGCCTCGTGGTCGGGCTGATCTTGCATCATTTCACCCGTGACGCGCGGGTCCGCTCGGTCGGAGATGTCATTCTGGGCGCGGCGATGCATGACGGGCGGGTGGAGACCCGCGCGGGCATCGCCTCGGCGCTGGCGTCATGGATCACGCTCAGCACAGGTGGCTCATCAGGTCGCGAAGGGCCGGTGGTGCATATGGCGGGGGTGATCGCCACATGGGTCAGCCGACGGATCAACGCCGATGGCATAACCGGGCGTGATTTGTTGGGCTGTGCCGTCGCGGCCGCAGTCTCGGCCAGTTTTAACGCTCCGATTGCGGGGGCATTGTTTGCGCTGGAAGTCGTGCTGCGGCACTTCGCGGTGCACGCCTTTGCGCCCATCGTCATCGCGAGCGTTGCGGGAACGGTGATCAACCGTTTGGAATTTGGCGGCGTCACCGAGTTCACCTTGCCGAGCTATGGTGACATGCAATTTTATGTCGAGCTACCCGCTTTTCTGCTGTTGGGGCTGACCTGCGGCCTTGTTGCCGTGACGTTGATGCGAAGCATTTTCTGGGCCGAGGATTTTGGCAATTATCTGCAAGCCCGCACTGGTCTGCCGCGCTGGTTGCGCCCGACTGTGGCGGGGATGTTGCTGGGCATCATCGCGCTGTGGTTTCCCCATATCATCGGGGTGGGCTATGAGACGACCTCGCTTGCGCTGACCGCCGAACTGGGCCTGCACGAGGCGATTGTCTTTACTGTGCTCAAGGTGGTGGCGGTCTCGATCACGCTGGGCGGTCGCATGGGCGGCGGGGTGTTTTCGCCCTCGCTGATGATCGGCGCGATGACCGGCTTGGGGTTTGGTTTGATCGCTACGGGCGTTTTCCCAGATGTGTCAGGGTCGTCGTCGCTTTATGCTTTAGCAGGGATGGGCGCGGTAGCGGCGGCGGTTCTGGGCGCGCCGATCTCGACAACGCTGATCGTGTTTGAACTTACTGGCGATTGGCAGACCGGCCTTGCGGTCATGGTCGCGGTCAGCATGTCAACGGCGCTGGCATCGCGCATCGTTGACCGCAGTTTCTTTCTCACCCAGATGGAGCGGCGCGGCGTGCATCTGGCGGCAGGGCCGCAGGCGTATCTATTGTCGATGTTCATGGTCGCGCGGATCATGCGCCGACCAGAGGATGAATTTGCCGCGCCCGAGGACGAATGCTGGGCCTTGATCGACGCGGGCACCTATATCGACGGCACCGCCACGCTGGAGGCTGCGCTGCCGATGTTCGAACAATCCGGTGCGCGGTTCATCCCCGTGGTGACCCTGTCGGCAGATGCCCCACCCGAATTGCTAGGGGCATTGTTTCATGTCGATGCGCTCAAGGCCTATAACCGCGCCCTGGCGGCCACCGCCGCCGAGGAGCATTCCTGAGCGCTGGCTCAGATTTGTTCGACCGCGATTTCTTCCATCGGCATGAATGCAAGGTGGCCCTTGATCGCAGCGACAGTGTCTTTGGGGGTCTCATAGGACCAAACCGCGTCGTTCAGGGTCCGGCTTTTTGTGACGACAGAGAAATAGGTGGCGTCGCCTTTGTGCGGGCAATGGGTGGTCTTGTTGGAGGCATCGAGAAACGCCATCGCGATATCCTCGCGCGGGAAATACACCACTGCGGGGTAATCCCCCTCGCTCAAGATCTGCGCGTTGCGCGTCTCGCCTAGGATAGCGCCGCCTGCACGCACGACCCAAGTTCCGTCGGAGGCTTCTATTTTGATGTGATCAGCCATGATTTTACCCTGCGAATTATTATGATGTTGCGCTTAAATCGGCGCGGTTGCCGTATCCAACCACAGTTTTGCGGAAGCTGATAGACGGGAGCCGATTTTTTGTGCGACCTGCGCGTGGTAGTCGTTGAGCCAGTCGCGGGCGGCATCGTCCAGCATCGCGGTGACGATCAGGCGGCGGTCGATCGGGGCAAAGCTCAAGCAGCGCCAGTCGAACATTTTGCGGTGATCATCGCCACCCGCCATTGCAGAGGCGACCTGCACCACGGCGAGGTTCTCCAGCCGGATGCCAAAGGCACCTTCGCGGTAATATCCCGGTTCGATGCTCAGGACCATACCCGCTTCCAAAGGCACGGTGCTGAGCTTGCTGAGGCGTTGTGGGCCTTCGTGAACGCTGAGGTAGGCACCTACACCGTGGCCCAAGCCATGATCAAAGTCCTGTCCCGCCAGCCACAGCGGCATGCGGCCAATCGCTTCAATGTCACGCCCTGCCAACCTTGCGGGCCAACGCAGCCGGCTCATCGCGATCAGCCCTTGCAGCACGCGGGTGAACGCCGCGCAGGCTTCCTCGGGCGGGGTGCCGATGGCCACGGTGCGGGTGATATCCGTGGTACCGTCAAGATACTGGCCGCCAGAATCGAGCACCAGCAGATGGCCATCTTGCAGGACTGTGTCGGTATCCTCGGTCACGCGGTAGTGCATGATCGCGCCGTTAGGGCCGGTGCCTGCGATGGTCTCGAAGCTGATGTCGCGCAGGGCGTTGTCCTTGCGCCGCTCGGTCTCCAGCGCGCGGACTACCTCGGTCTCGCGCACCGTCCCTGCGGGCTGCGCGTCAAGCCACGCGAGCAATTCGCACAAAGCGGCCCCGTCACGCAGATGTGCCTGCTCGCTGCCTTTGATCTCGGCGTCATTCTTGCGGGCTTTCGGCAGCGCGCAGGGATCATCCCCCCAGACGATCTTGTCACCTAAAGTATCACCGACGATGACCGGCAGCGACAGGGCTTCGCAACGTACGGGGCCTGCAAGCTTGCCTAAACGGCTGAGGAATTGCCCGGGCTCAAAGGTTGTGACCCCCGCGCCGAGGTGGTCGCGCACATCGCCAAGCTTGGCGTCCTGCATGAACAGATCAACCGCGCCAGTATCGTGTAGAATGGCAAAGCCCTGCGCCACAGGATTGCGCGGGATATCGGCGCCGCGCAGGTTCAGCAGCCAGCAAATGCTGTCGGGCAGGGTGATAACGGCGGCCTTATGACCCGCCTTGCGCAGGTCCGCTGAAAGCCGCGCGCGTTTATCCTCATGCCGCTCGCCCGCGAATTCAAGCGGGTGTACTTTCGCAGGGGCTGACGGTGGGGCTGGCTGGTCTGTCCAGATTTGATCCACCAGATTGGTATTGCGGCGCAGGGTGATGCCGCTGCCCGCCAGTTCAGCCTCCAGCTTTTGCATCTGCGCAGTGGTGTGCAGCCAAGGATCAAAGCCGACAACGCCGCCTTTCGGCAGATTTTCCTTCAACCACTCCCCAAGGCCAACCTCGGGCCATGGTACGGGGGTGAATTCGGCGGCAACCTGCGCCTTGACCTGCGTGCGATAGCGCCCGTCGATGAAAACACCAGCGACCTCCTGCAAGGCAGCGCAAAACCCGGCAGATCCGGTAAAACCGGTGAGCCATGCCAGCCGGTCGTCATGCGGGGCAACGTATTCGCCTTGGTGGGCATCAGCGCGTGGCACCAGAAAGCCATCCAGTGCGTCTTTGACCATCGCCAAGCGTAGATCAGCCAGACGGGGCGGGCCCTGCTCTGGGCGCGCGGTGACCTCGAAACTCTGAAACATGGCTCTCTTCCGTCAATTTTGATATTTGCAAAACCCGCAAGCGGATCAGCCGACCCGCTTCATGCCCATCACCCGGGCGCGTTTGCGCGGGTCGCTGTCAAAGAGCGCGGCCAATTGTTCGGTCATCGCTCCGGCCAGTTGGTCAACATCGGTGATGGTCACGGCGCGGTCATAATAGCGGGTCACGTCATGGCCGATACCGATCGCCAAAAGCTCGACGGCCTTGCGCCGCTCAACCATGGCAATCACATCGCGCAGATGCTTTTCAAGGTAGTTGGCGGGGTTCACCGACAGGGTGCTGTCATCGACGGGGGCGCCGTCACTGATCACCATCAGGATTTTGCGCGCTTCATTGCGTGCCATCATCCGGCGGTGCGCCCACTCCAGCGCTTCGCCGTCTATGTTTTCCTTCAACAGGCCTTCTTTCATCATCAGGCCGAGATTTTCGCGGGTGCGGCGCCACGGGGCATCGGCGGATTTATAGATGATATGGCGCAGGTCATTGAGGCGGCCGGGCTGCACCGGGCGGCCATCATTCAGCCATGCCTCGCGGGCTTGGCCACCTTTCCACGCGCGGGTGGTAAAGCCGAGGATCTCGACCTTGACGTTGCACCGCTCCAGCGTGCGGGCCAGCACATCGGCACAGATAGCAGCAATTGAAATGGGCCGCCCGCGCATCGAGCCGGAGTTATCCAGCAGCAGCGTCACGCAGGTATCGCGAAACTCGGTGTCTTTCTCGACCTTGAAGCTGAGCGGCGTGGTCGGGCTGGCCACGACCCGCGCCAGACGGCCCGCATCCAGCGTGCCTTCCTCAAGGTCAAATTCCCACGACCGGTTCTGTTGCGCCTGCAAGCGGCGCTGCAATTTGTTGGCCAAGCGGCTGACAGCGCCTTTCAGCGGCTCCAACTGCTGATCAAGGTAGGCACGCAACCGCTCCAACTCGACCGGATCGGCAAGGTCTTCGGCGCCAATTATCTCGTCATGGGTGTCCTTATAGACCAGATAATTCGGATCGGCGTCGGAGACCGGCTGCGGGGCGGGCGGCTCCATCGGGGCGTCGCCTTCGGGCATTTCAGCCTCGTCGCCAAGGTCTTGGTCGTCGGCCTCATCCATCGAGACTTGCGCCTGACTTTGGTCCTGCTGCTCTTCCTGACTTTGCTCGGGAGATCCTTCGGCTTCGTCCTCGTCCTGATCATCCTGACCGGTGCTGTCGGGATCCTGCTCCTCTTCGCTGCCTTCTTCGGCCTCGTCTTCGCGGTCGTCATCCATCGAGTCGGGGTCGTCGCCCAACTGGTCACCATAGCCGAGGTCGGAGATCATCTGCCGCGCGAAGCGGGCGAAATTTGCCTGATCGTCAAGCTTGTCGCCCAAGTTTTCCAGCGTGTCGCCTGCGCTGTTCTCGATAAACCCGCGCCACAGTTCCATGGCGTTATCTGCGCCGGCAGGCAGCGGACGACCTGTGGCCAGATGGCGCACAAGATAGCCCGCCGCTGTCGCCAGCGGAATGTCGCTGGCCTGTTTGGCCTGATCATAGCCTTTGCGCAGGGCGTCATGTTTGATTTTGACGTCGATGTTGCCCGCTGTGCCGGGCATGTCGCGCGCGCCTACCGCTTCGCAGCGTGCGGTCTCCATCGCTTCATAAAGGTCCCGCGCCATCTCCCCTTGCGGGGCATAGCGGGCGTGGGTCTGGCCGTTGTGATAACGCCGGTTCAGCGCCAGCGCATCTGCGGTGCCCCGCGCCAGCATCACTTCCTCGCGGGTCATCCGGCGGGTCACCTGCGGCAGGCGCATCGCTTCGCCCGTCAGGCCTGAGGGATCGACCGAATAGCTGACCGTCAAATCGGGGTCATTCGCCATCACCTTGGTTGCCTCAGCCAAAGCCTTTTTGAACGCGTCGGCGGGGTTGTCGGATCTCTGGCTCATCTGGGGCACTCGTCGGTGAGGAATGGTATCTGCGGTAACCTAGGGCCATTCTATCGCAATGACCAGTAATCCACGCCCCAAATTGGGGACAGTTTTTCGCCGCAAAAACGGGACTTTTAGACGCTGGGTTTCACGCCCGCTGATCGCGATGCCGCAGGCATCACCGGGGTGGCGCCTGCCGTTCGGCGGATATTGGCCGCAATGCACGGGATGCGGGAACGAAACCGCTGCCATGCGCATTTTATCTTCACAACCACCACAACACAGGACGCGCGGAGCCGAGGTGTTCTTGACCCCGATCACGTCTTGAAAGCGAAGGAGTTTTGACATGACCAACGTAATGCAGACTGCCAGCCGACTTGCCCTGATCGCGACTTTGAGCGCATCCCCCGTTGTCCTGCTGGCCCAAACCGCCACGACTGACACTGCCGGAACTACCGATGCCGCCGGAACCGTGGACACCTCCACCGGAGATGCGGCTGCCAAGATGACCACGGACGCAAACACCAGTGCAAACACCGAAGGGAAGACGGAACTGGCCGATGATGCTGTCAGCACCTCGCCCGATGCCGAACCTTCGGCGAGCGCAGATGCCTCTGGCAGTGCCAGCACCGATGACACTGAAGTGACTGCTGAAACAGAAGGGTCGGATGATCCATCTGCCACCACAGACATGACAGCAGATAGCGATGCCGCAAGCGCCACTACGCAGACCGAAACCACCGCAGAAGGTGCCACCACCGAGACCGACACTAACGTCGCGACTGAAAGCACTGACCCCGCCGCGACAACCGACACCACGGCCACCGCGCAAGGGTCAAGTGATACGGTGACAACAGAGCCGACAGCGGAAGCCCAGACCGATATGGCCGCTGACGCGCCTGCCAAACCCGTGCCCGGCCAGATCGTAATGCAAAGCGAGAACACTGTGCTGGCCCGTGACCTGTTGGGCAGCAGCGTCTACTCCGAAAACGGCGAATCCATCGGCGATATCAACAACCTGATCGTGAGCCTCGATGGTAAAATCGACGGCGTGGTGATTGGCGTGGGGGGCTTCCTTGGGCTTGGTGAAAAAGACGTCGCCATCGAAATGGCCAGCCTCAAAGTCTCGACTGACGACCGCGAAAGAACGCAACTGGTGACTTCGGCCAGCAAAGCCGATCTGGAGGCTGCCGAAGCCTTTGTCACCGCCGACGCCCAGCGTGCGGCTAGTCAGTCACTGCAGACCATGCCTGCCACTGACACAGGCGTGAGCAACACTGACGCGACGCAGCCTGCTGTGACTGAATAAGGTCTAGCGACAAGCTGCAAAAAAGGGGCCGGTTGAAACTGGCCCCTTTTTTTATGTCTGATAGATTTTGCGCTGCGCCAAGATGGCGGGCTTCACCCCAAGCTGAGGCTGGCAGCGCTTTCCGGCAATTCTTCGTTGAACAAACGCTGATAGAACTCGGCGACCGTCTGACGCTCAAGCTCGTCACATTTGTTGAGGAACGACAGGCGGAAGGCATAACCGACATCGCGGAAGATCTCGGCGTTTTGTGCCCATGCGATAACCGTACGCGGTGACATCACGGTGGACAGCTCGCCGTTCATAAAGGCGGTGCGCGTGAGGTCGGCCACGGTGACCATCTGCTTGATCTTCTTGCGACCTTCGGAGGTGTTGTAATGCGGGTTCTTTGAAAGAACGATCGCGGTCTCGGCGTCGATGCTGAGGTAGTTCAGCGTCGCCACGAGGCTCCAACGGTCCATCTGGCCTTGGTTGATTTGCTGGGTGCCGTGATAAAGGCCGGTGGTGTCGCCGAGGCCAACGGTGTTCGCGGTGGCGAAAATACGGAAATAGGGGTGCGGTGTGATCACCTTGTTCTGGTCGAGCAGGGTGAGCTTGCCGTCCACTTCCAGAACGCGCTGGATGACAAACATCACATCGGCGCGACCCGCATCGTATTCATCAAACACGATCGCGGTCGGGTTGCGCAGCGCCCACGGCAGGATGCCTTCTTGGAACTCGGTTACCTGCTTGCCGTCTTTAAGCTTGATGGCGTCTTTGCCGATCAGGTCGATCCGGCTGATGTGGCTGTCGAGGTTGACGCGCACACAGGGCCAGTTCAGCATGCTTGCGACCTGTTCGATGTGGGTCGATTTACCCGTGCCGTGGTAGCCTTGGATCATGACGCGACGGTTGTGCGAAAAGCCTGCGAGGATCGCGAGCGTGGTGTCAGGATCAAATTTATAGGTGGAATCGCGCTCCGGCACCCGCGCGGTGCGCTCGGCGAAGCCTTTAACCACCATATCGGTGTCGATCCCAAAGACGTCGCGAACGGAAATCTCTTCAGTGGGTTTCGTGTTGAGTTCCAATGCGCCGTCGGCCATTTCGTATCCTCTCATCTCTGCGCCGCAAGGGGTGCGGCGCGCATCTGTCGTGCAACATATCGTTGCGGTGCGCAAGGGAAAGGGGCAATCGGCTGTTTCGCGCGAGAATGCCCGCCGCGCGGTGCGGATGCGTGCGGATCGGACGGGGGTGGCTGCCTCAGGCCTTGGCACCCAACAGGCGATAGGCAGCGCAAAGACCTGCCAATGTCATGCGCTTGGCACTGGCGCGGGTCGCTGGCACGCCTTGCGCGGCAAGGGCGGCAACATAGGGCGCTGCCAGATCATCCCCGCCGATCACAGCGATCTGCTGGCCCAGCCAGTAAGCGCGCGCAGCGGCCAGTTCAGCCCCGCTCAGATAGCCCAACAGCCGCCCGCGGGAGGTGGCGCTGGACTCGCCAAGCATACTATGCGCGTGAATGCCATAAAGCCGGGCGGCCAGCTTTTCGGGGCGCGACACGGTTTCGGCCAGTGCTTCGGTGAAGGCGGCTTCATCCCATGTGTCGGTTGCAATAGCGGGTTGCAGGGTCGAGCGGTCGCTGAGCAAAGCCGCCAATTCGCCCGTCATGAAGGTCTGAAAGCTGACAACTTCGCCCGCGCTGATCTGCACCCAACGGCTTTGCGGTCCGGTTAAACAAATCACCCCGCCCCAATCAGGATGGAGCGACAAAAATCCGGCGATGCGGGTCTCGTCGCCCTGCATCAAATCGGGTGGCGTGGCCTGCCGCAATCCGGCGATGCGCAGGGGGGACGTGGCAGGGGCAGCAGCAAGGGGGGCGCAGGGCACAGCGCGGAAATCGGTCATGTCACGCGGCGGTGCGGCAGCGCCACAGGTGATGATCTGTGTGCCATCCTCGATCTGCCAATCCGAAATCAATCCGCGCAAATGGTCGGCAAGATCGGCCTCGCCAGTATTTGCGCCAGCGCTAACGCCAGTCGCAAGCTCACGGGTTGCCAGCACCTCGGTGCCGCGCATCGCCCAGACCGACGCGCTGTCAGCGCGGTGGTCGATGCCGATCCATTCGGGTGAAATATCTTGTGCCATTTTTCTCTCCGCGTTCCTGCGGGCCTTTTTAGGGCATTGGCACACGATCATCTAGCAACCCGCCGCCCTAATTTAGTTTATACTTAAAATATTTTTACTTGAACGAAAACACGACTCAGCCTAGGCTCCCCTTAATGGAATATTTTGGGGGATGACTATGCGTGCGATCTGTCTGGGGGGCGGGCCTGCGGGGCTCTATTTCGCGATCTCTCTGAAGCTGCGGCAGCCGGACGCCGATGTCACCGTGATGGAGCGTAACAAGCCCGACGATACTTTCGGCTGGGGCGTGGTTCTGTCCGATGAAACGTTGGATAATCTTGAGGTCAACGATCCGGTTTCGGCCAAGGAAATCCGCAGCCATTTTGCCTATTGGGACGATATCGCGCTGCATTTCAAAGGCCAGTCCATCCTCTCTACCGGCCACGGCTTTTGCGGCATCGGGCGCAAGCGGCTGCTGATGATCCTGCAAGAGCGCGCGCGGGAGCTAGGCGTGAACCTGCAGTTCGAAGCGGAGGTCAAAGCCGCCTCCGACTATATGGCCGACTATGATCTGGTGGTTGCCTGCGACGGGCTGAACTCCAAGACGCGGATGGAGTTTGAAGAGACCTTTAAGCCCGATGTGGACGTGCGCCGCTGCCCCTTTGTCTGGATGGGCACGCATCAGAAATTCGACAATGCCTTTACCTTCATCTTCGAAAAGACCGACAAGGGCTGGCTTTGGGTGCACGCCTACCAGTTCGACAAGGACACCGCGACGTTCATCGTGGAATGCTCGCAGAAAACCTTTGATGCCTACGGCTTTGGCGAGATGAGCCAGCAAGACAGCATCGCGATCTGCGAAGAAATTTTCAAAGACCACCTCGGCGGCCACAAGCTGATGACCAATGCGGGCCATATTCGTGGCTCGGCGTGGATCAAGTTCCCTCGCGTGCTCTGCGAGAAATGGAGCCATGAGAACGTCGTCCTGCTCGGCGATGCCTCGGCCACGGCGCATTTTTCCATCGGGTCAGGCACCAAGCTGGCGTTGGAGTCCGCGATTTCGCTGGCCAAACACGTGACCGATGATGCCGACCTGACGACCGCCTTCGAGAAATACGAGGACGCGCGGCGGCTGGAGGTTTTGCGCCTGCAATCGGCGGCGCGCAACTCGGTCGAGTGGTTTGAGGATGTGGAGCGTTATCTCGATCTTAATCCGGTGCAGCTTAACTATTCGATGCTGACCCGTTCCCAGCGGATCAGCCATGAAAACCTGCGCGAACGCGATCCCGAATGGCTCGAGGGCGCGGAAAAGTGGTTTATGGAGCAAGCGGGTGCGGGGGCCAACGGGCCGGTGCGCGCGCCCATGTTCGCGCCTTTCAAGCTGCGCGATATGGCGCTGACCAACCGCGTCGTCGTCTCGCCGATGGCACAGTACAAGGCCGTGGATGGCAGCCCGACCGACTGGCATCTGATCCACTATGCCGAGCGTGCCAAGGGCGGCGCAGGATTGGTTTATACCGAGATGACCTGCGTTTCCCCCGAGGGGCGGATCACGCCGGGTTGTCCGGGGCTATACTCGCCCGAGCATGAGGCCGCTTGGCAGCGTCTGACCGATTTCGTTCATGCCGAGACCGAGGCGAAAATCTGCTGCCAGATTGGCCATTCTGGGCGCAAAGGGTCCACTCAGGTCGGGTGGGAGACGATGGACGCGCCGCTGAATGCGGGCAACTGGCCGATCATCAGCGCCTCTGACATCCCATGGTCGGAGAATAACGAGACGCCCAAAGCCGCGACACGCGAGGACATGGACCTTATCCGCGACGAATTCGTCGCAGCGGCCCAAATGGCGGGGCGGGCAAATTTCGATATGATCGAGCTGCATGCGGCACATGGTTATTTCATCTCGTCCTTCATCTCGCCGCTGAGCAATACGCGCAGTGATGAATATGGCGGCAGTCTGGAAAACCGGATGCGTTATCCGCTGGAAGTTTTCACCGCGATGCGTGCCGTCTGGCCCGCGCAAAAGCCGATGTCGGTGCGGATTTCAGCCAGCGATTGGGCCGGCGATGATGGCGTCACGCCCGAAGAAGCCGTTGAAATCGCGCGGATGTTCAATGACGCGGGCGCGGATATCATCGACGTCTCGGCGGGTCAGACTTCTAAAGAAGGTCAGCCGGTTTACGGGCGGATGTTCCAGACGCCGTTCTCGGACCGGATCCGCAACGATGGCGGCATCAAGACGATGGCGGTTGGCAATATCTATGAGGCCGATCACGTCAATTCAATCTTGATGGCGGGGCGGGCCGATCTGGTCTGTGTCGGGCGGCCGCATCTGGCCGATCCATATTGGACCTTGCATCAGGGCGGTGCCATCGGCGACCGTCACGCCAAATGGCCGCAACCCTATGAGGCGGGCCGCGATCAAGCGTGGCGACTGGCCGACCGTGCGGCGGAAATGGAGAAAGTATGAGACAGGTTTTGGTAACGGGCGGTGGCTCGGGCATCGGCCGCGCCATCGCACAAAGCTTTGCCGCTGCCGGCGACCAAGTCACCATTGCGGGGCGCCGGATGGACGCGCTTGAGGAAACCAAGGGCGACAGCACCATGATCTGCCGCACGCTGGATGTGACGGATGAGGCTTCGGTCGCTGCACTTTTCGATCAACCTTATGATGTGGTGATCGCCAATGCGGGCGGCGGCGCGGCAGGCAAGGTCAAAGACCTGTCGCTGGACGATTGGAACAGGGTGATCAACGTTAACCTCACGGGCGTCTTCCTGACCTTCCGCGCGGCGTTGCAGAATATAGGCGAGGGCGGGCGGCTGGTTGCTGTGGCCTCCACCGCGAGTTTGCAGGGTGGGAGCAACATCGGCGCCTATTCCGCGTCCAAACATGGCGTGCTGGGGCTGGTCCGGTCGATCGCGGTCGAGGTCGCAAAGGCGGGCATTACCTGCAACGCGGTGTGCCCCGGTTTTGTCGACACACCGATGGCGGATGACGCGGTGCAAGGCGTGATGAAGCGTTTTGACATCCCACGCGAAAAAGCCTCGGCAATGATCACCGCGAACAACCCGATGAAGCGGATGATCCGGCCCGAAGAAGTTGTGGCAGCGGTGACATTCCTGGCTTCGGAAGGCGCGTCGATGGTCAACGGCCACGCGTTGGCGGTTTCAGGCGGGGAGATATGAGCAGCGGCTCGAAAGAACGGTTGCGGCTGTGGCTGCGCCTGCTGAAAGTGGTGCGCGGCATCGAGGCCGAGCTGCGCGACCGGCTGCGGCAGGAATACAGCACGACCCTGCCGCGCTTTGACATGCTCGCCGCGCTCTCGCGCAATCCCGAAGGGCTGAAGATGAGCCAGCTTTCGGGGGTGTTGCGGGTGTCAGGCGGGAACGTCACAGGGCTTGCCGACCGGCTGGCCGAAGAGGGGCTGGTTGAGCGGGTGCCCGTGCCCGGTGATCGCCGCGCGATGCTCTTGCGGGTGACTGAGGCCGGATTAGTGCAATTTGAAGAACAAGCCCGCGCCCATGAGGCGTGGATCGATGCAATGTTGAGCAATGTGAGCGCTGCTGACGCCCGCGATATGGCGGCACGGCTCACCGCCTTCGCCCAAAGAAAGACAGAGGAGAAAACCGCCCATGCGTAGTGACGTGACCCATTTCATTTGCGACATCACAGACCGGATCGCCACGGTGCGGCTGGACCGCCCCGAGCGCAAGAACCCGCTGACCTTTGAAAGCTATGCCGAGATGCGCGACTGGTTTCGCGATCTTGTTTATGCCGATGATGTCGATGTGGTGATTTTCGGCTCCAACGGCGGCAATTTCAGTTCGGGCGGGGATGTGCACGATATCATCGGACCGTTGACGCGGATGAACATGAAAGAACTGTTGCGCTTTACCCGCATGACCGGCGATCTGGTCAAGGCCATCGTGAATTGCGGCAAACCGGTGATTGCGGCGGTGGACGGGATTTGTGTGGGCGCGGGGGCGATCATTGCGATGGCCTCGGACCTGCGGCTGGCCACACCGGAGGCGAAGACCGCGTTTCTGTTTACCCGTGTTGGCTTGGCAGGCTGTGACATGGGCGCTTGTGCGATCCTGCCACGGGTGATCGGCCAGACCCGCGCGGCGGAACTGCTCTATACGGGGCGCTCGATGTCGGCTGATGAGGGCGAGCGTTGGGGGTTCTTCAACCGCTTGGTGGCGGGCGATGCTTTGGAGGATGAGGCAATGAAGCTGGCACGGCAAATTCAGGCCGGGCCGAATTTTGCCCATATGATGACCAAGACAATGTTGGCGCAGGAATGGTCGATGTCGATTGAACAGGCGATTGAAGCCGAGGCGCAGGCGCAGGCGATATGCATGCAGACCGGCGATTTCGAGCGGGCGTATAAGGCGTTTGTGGCGAAAGAGCGCCCTGTGTTCGAGGGGGATTGATTTTGGTGACTGTAGAAGCCTCCGGCGGGAGTTTGACGGACCAACTGAAGCTGGCGGGGTGTAGGCATGGCTGATCGGACGTTTTTGGCTTGGCCGTTTTTTGAAGAGCGGCATCGTGAGTTGGCCGAGGCGCTGGACGCTTGGGCCGGGCGCGAGCTTGGCGCGGTGGATCACGGCGACACCGATGCGGCGTGCCGTAAGTTGGTGGCAATGTTGGGCGGGGGCGGTTGGTTGCGCCATTCGGGCGCGGAAGCAGGCGAGGCGCTGGATGTGCGCAGCTTGTGCCTGATCCGCGAGACCTTGGCCCGCCATGACGGGTTGGCGGATTTTGCATTTGCGATGCAGGGGCTGGGCACGGGGGCAATATCGCTGTTTGGCTCGTCCGAGCAGCAGGCGGAATGGTTGCCGAAGACGCGAACTGGTGCGGCGATTTCGGCCTTTGCTCTGACCGAACCGCAGTCGGGCTCGGATGTGGCGAATTCCACGATGACGGCGACGGTGGATGGCAACGGCTTTGTGCTCGACGGGCGCAAGACGTGGATTTCCAATGGCGGGATTGCCGACGTTTATACCGTATTTGCGCGGACCGGAGAGGCGCCGGGGGCCAAGGGGCTTTCGGCCTTTGTGGTGCCTGCGGACACGCCGGGATTAAAGATTGAGGAGCGGTTAGAGGTGATTGCACCTCATCCGCTGGCGACATTGCATTTTGATCAGGTGCGGGTGCCCGGCTCGGCGTTGATCGGCGGGGCGGGGCGTGGCTTTGGCATCGCGATGTCGGTGTTGGATGTGTTCCGCTCGACCGTGGCGGCGGCGGCGCTGGGATTTGCCCGCCGTGCGCTGGACGAGGCGGTCTCGCGGGTCACCACGCGGCATGTGCAGGGGGCACCGCTGAGTGATTTGCAGATGGTGCAGGGGCATATCGCCGATATGGCGGTGGATGTGGATGCCAGCGCCTTGCTGATTTACCGCGCTGCATGGGCCAAGGATTCAGGCGCGCCGCGGGTGACGCGGGAGGCGGCGATGGCCAAGCTTTTTGCCACCGATCAGGCGCAAAAGGTCATTGACCGCGCTGTGCAATTGCATGGCGGTGACGGGGTCAAGCACGGTGAGACTGTGGAGCGGCTCTACCGCGAGATACGCGCCTTGCGGATCTATGAGGGTGCGTCGGATGTGCAGCGCGTGGTGATCGCACGCCAGACTTTGGGGAGATAGAAATGTTCGCGAGTGGCCATGTCGATAGCTTTGCACGGGACAACCTGCCGCCCGAGGCCGCGCTGCCCGAATTCCGGTTGGAGGGCTTTGAGTATCCCGAGCGGTTGAACCTCGGGGTGGAGCTGACCGATGCGATGGTGGCGCGCGGCTTTGGCGACCATACTGCGCTCATCGGGAACGGGCGGCGGCGGACCTATAAGGAGCTGTCCGACTGGACCAATAAACTCGCGGCGGCTTTGGTGGAAAACCTCGGCGTGAAGCCGGGCAACCGCGTGTTGATCCGTTCGGCCAATAACCCCGCGATGGTGGCCTGCTGGCTGGCGGCGACCAAGGCGGGCGCGGTGGTGGTCAATACGATGCCGATGCTGCGTGCCGGAGAGTTGGCGGCGATTGTCGACAAGGCCGAGATTAGCCATGCGCTGTGCGATACCCGCCTGATGGACGAGATGGCTGCCTGTGCGAAAACCTCGAAGTATCTCAAAACGGTGGTGGGGTTCGACGGCACCTCGAACCACGATGCAGAGCTGGACCGGCTGGCGCTGGAAAAGCCGGTGCGATTTGCCGCCGTGGACACGGCGCAGGATGATGTGGCGCTGTTGGGCTTCACCTCGGGCACCACGGGCAACCCCAAGGCGACGATGCATTATCATCGCGATTTGCTGATCATCGCGGACGGCTATGCCAAAGAGGTATTGGGCGTGACGCCCGAGGATGTTTTTGTTGGCTCCCCGCCCTTGGCCTTTACCTTTGGCTTGGGTGGTTTGGCGGTCTTCCCGCTGCGCTTTGGCGCGGCGGCGACCTTGCTGGAGACGGCAAGCCCGCCCAATATGATCGAGATCATCGAGAAATATCGCGCCACTGTGTGCTTCACCGCGCCCACCGCCTATCGCGCGATGTTGCAGGCGATGGAGCAGGGGGCGGATCTGTCGTCCTTGCGCGCGGCTGTCAGCGCGGGAGAGACTTTGCCCGCACCTGTGTATCATGACTGGAAGGAAAAGACCGGCAAACCGATGCTGGACGGGATCGGCTCGACCGAGATGCTGCATATCTTTATCTCCAACCGGTTTGACGACCATAAGGCCGCCTGCACGGGCAAACCTGTCACCGGCTATGAGGCCAAGATCATTGACGAAAACGGCGATGAGGTGCCTGATGGCGAGGTCGGGCGATTGGCCGTGCGCGGGCCAACAGGGTGTCGTTACCTCAATGATCCACGGCAGGGCGAATATGTCAGCGGCGGATGGAATATCACCGGCGACAGTTTCTCCAGGGATGCCGAGGGCTATCTGCATTTTGCCGCCCGCAATGATGATATGATCATTTCGGCGGGCTATAATATCGCGGGGCCGGAAGTGGAGGCGGCTTTGCTCAGCCATGCGTTTGTCAGCGAATGTGGCGTGGTGGCGGCACCGGACGAACAGCGGGGCGCGATTGTGCAGGCGCATGTGGTGCTGGCCGAGGGCGTGGCGCGGGATGCGTTGACCGTGAAGATACTGCAAGACCATGTGAAGGCGACCATCGCGCCTTATAAATACCCGCGAGACGTGGTGTTTATTGACGCACTGCCCAAAACCGCGACGGGTAAAATCCAGCGCTTTGCCTTGCGAACAAAGTCATGAGCGAGTTTGACAAAGCTGCGCAGGGGGCCAAGATGGATTTTGCCAAGGACATGTCCTATGGCGATTATTTGGGACTTGATGCGATTCTGAACGCGCAGCACCCGCTGTCGGATGCACATGACGAGATGTTGTTTATCGTGCAGCACCAGACCTCGGAATTGTGGATGCGCTTGGCAATCCACGAGCTGCAGCAGGCGCGGCGGGTGATGCTGGCGGGCGACCTGAAACAGGCGTTCAAGATGTTGTCCCGCGTGGCGCGGATATTCGAGCAGTTGAACGGCGCCTGGGACGTGCTGCGCACTATGACGCCGAGCGAATACACTCAATTCCGCCCGTCGCTTGGCAATTCTTCGGGCTTTCAATCGCACCAGTACCGTCTGGTGGAATATCTGCTGGGCAACCGAAACGGCGCCTTGATGAAACTGCATGAGCACCGCGATGCCGCCTATGCGGCATTGAAAGACGAATTGGCGCAGCCGAGCCTCTATCAGGTGGCGATTGGTGTGCTGACCCAGCGGTTGGGCGTACAAGACCATGCAGGTGCTGCGGCAACCACAGCTTGGCAGGCGCAGGACGCGGTTCAGGATCTGTGGCAAAAGGTTTATGAAGACCCCGCAACATATTGGGATCTTTATGAATTGGCCGAAAAGCTTGTCGATCTGGAAGACTACTTCCGGCGCTGGCGGTTCAACCATGTCACCACTGTGGAACGGATTATCGGGTTTAAACGCGGCACCGGCGGCACATCGGGCGTGGCCTATTTGCGCAAGATGCTGGAAGTTGAGCTTTTCCCAGAGTTATGGAACGTGAGAGGAGCCCTGTAAGTGGCTGAAGTATTGAACAAAGATGCGTTTATCCTGCCTGAGGGCGTGATTTACTTGGATGGTAATTCGCTGGGGCCAATGCCCAAGGTGGTGCCCGCCCGCGTGCAAGAAGTTATGACCGGCGAATGGGCGCAAATGCTGATCCGCGCGTGGAATGCGGCGGGCTGGATGGCGATGCCCGAACGGGTCGGCAACAGTGTTGGCCGCTTGATCGGCGCGCCCGAAGGCTCGATCGTGATGGGCGATACCCTGTCGATCAAAGTGTTTCAGGCGCTGTCCTCGGCGGTGAAAATGCGCCCAGATCGCAAGGTGATACTAAGCGATACGGGTAACTTTCCGAGCGATCTTTATATGGCCGAAGGTTTGGTCGGGCTGCTGGAGCAAGGCTATGAGCTGCGCACCGTGGCGCCCGAGGACGTCGCGGGATCAATGACCGATGATATCGCCGTGGTGATGCTGACGGAGGTGGATTACCGCACCGGCCGCATGCACGATATGGCGGCGATCACCAAGCTGGCGCAGGACAACGGCTCGGTTATGGTCTGGGATCTTGCCCATTCGGCGGGCGCGATCCCTGTTGATCTGGCGGGATCAAACTGCGAATTCGCGGTGGGCTGCACCTATAAATACCTCAACGGCGGGCCGGGCGCGCCAGCGTTCATCTATGTCCGTCCTGATTTGGCCGATGGCGCCACGCCCGCGCTCAGCGGGTGGCTGGGCCACCGCCAGCCCTTTGACTTTGACATCAACTACACCCCTGCCAAAGGGATTGAGCGGATGCGCGTTGGCACCCCGCCGATCTTGCAGATGGCCGCCCTGGAGGCCGCGATGACGGTTTGGGAGGGCGTCGATATGCACGACCTGCGCCGCGACTCGCTGGCCTTACAGGAACAGTTCATCACCGAGGTCGAGCGCGACGTTCCACAGCTCACGCTGGCCAGTCCGCGGGACGGGGCAGTGCGTGGATCACAGGTGTCTTTCCGGTTCGAGCAGGGCTACGCTGCGATGCAGGCGGTGATCGACCGCGGCGTGATCGGCGACTTCCGCGCGCCCGACATCATGCGCTTTGGCTTCACGCCGCTTTATATCGACGCGGCCGACGTGAGCGCGGCCGTGGCCATCATCAAAGACGTGATGGACAACGCGTTGTGGGATACCGATAAATACAAAACCCGTTCAAGGGTTACATAGAAATTCGCCTGCTGCGGGAGTGGCGGCAGGCGCATCAAGGCGGGCCCGTTTCACGAGGCCCATCACACCAAGGGAGAGAAGAATGAAACTGAAATCACTGATAACAGCTGCGGCGATTACCGCGCTTTCGGCGGGCGGCGCGCTGGCTGATGCGCATGGCGGCAAGCTCAAGGTCGGCATGATCACCACCCTGTCGGGCGGCGGCGCTGGTCTTGGCATCGACGTGCGCGACGGCTTTATGCTGGCGATCAAGGGCAACGACCAGATCGAGGTTGTCACCGAGGACGACCAGCAGAAACCCGATATCGCGGTGCAACTGGCCGACAAGATGATCCAGTCCGAAAAGGTCGATGTGCTGACCGGCATTATCTGGTCCAACCTCGCGATGGCGGTTGTACCTGCGGCCACGGCACAGGGTAAGTTCTACCTCTCGCCAAACGCAGGCCCCTCGGCGCTGGCAGGCAAGGGCTGTAGCCCGCTTTATTTTAACGTCTCATGGCAGAACGACGCCTTCAACGAGGCTGCGGGCGCTTGGGCCAACGAGAACGACATCAAGAAGGTTTTCCTGATGGCGCCGAACTATCCTGCCGGTCAGGATATGATCGCGGGCTTCAAACGCTTCTATAAAGGTGAAGTCGCCGAAGAGGTTTATACCAAGCTCGGCCAGACCGACTATGCCGCCGAGATCGCGCAAATCCGCGCCTCGGATGCCGATACGCTCTATTTCTTCCTACCAGGCGGCATGGGGATTTCCTTTATGAAGCAATACGCAGGCTCGGGCGTCGAGAAAAACCTGATGGGTCCGGCGTTCAGCTTTGACCAAGGTATTCTAGGCGCGATTGGCGATGCGGCTGTGGGCGTGAAGAACACCTCGCATTGGTCCAAGGACATCGACAACGAAGCCAACAAGAAGTTCGTCGCCGATTTCCAAGCCGAGTACGACCGTCTGCCCTCGCTCTATGCGGCACAGGGGTATGACACAGCATTGCTGCTGGTTTCGGCCATGGGCAAGGCTGACGTGAATGACGCGGCTGCGTTTCAGGCAGCGCTTGAAGAAGCCGATTTCGCCTCGGTGCGTGGCAAGTTCAAGTTTGGCCCGAACCACCACCCGATCCAGGACATCTTCATGCGTGAAGTCGTCAAGGAAGGCGACATCGTGACCAACAAGATCCTTGGTGTCGCGGCGACAGACCACACCGACGTCTATGGCGCCGAGTGCAAAATGTGATGTGACCGGCTCCGGCATTTGTGCCGGAGCCACCCTTAACGATTAATTCGGGCCATGATCCGGCGCATCCACCGGACAGAGGAACCATTCCCCCCATGTCACCCATTCTTTTTATCGAACAAGTCCTGAACGGGCTGCAGTCAGGGATCATGTTGTTCCTGATGGCCGCCGGTCTGACCCTTATTTTCGGGGTGATGGGGCTGATCAATCTGGCCCACGGCTCTCTTTATATGGTTGGCGCTTTCGCAGCGGCGGCTGTGGCGGGCTGGACGGGGTCGTTTGTGCTGGCACTGGCCGGTGCATTGGCGGCTGCGGCGGCGGCGGGCGCTGTGATCGAATTGCTGGTGATCCGCAGGCTTTATGACCGCGATCACCTTGATCAGGTACTGGCGACTTTTGCGCTGATCCTCATATTTTCCGAAAGTACACGGTGGCTCTTCGGCTCTTTCCCGCTTTATCTTGACGTGCCTGCTGCGCTTTCCGGTCCGGTGCGCTTGCCCGGGGGCATTTTGTATCCTGCCTACCGTCTGCTGATCATCGCCGTCGGGCTGGTGGTTGCGGCGGGGCTTTTCGCGCTGATTGCCCGCACCCGCATTGGCATCCAGATCCGCGCGGGCGAGGCCGACCGTGAGATGATCGGCGCGCTCGGCGTCGATATCTCCAAGCTCTATACATTGGTCTTTGCCCTTGGTGCCGCGCTGGCGGGGTTGGCGGGGGCGCTGGTTGGCGCGATCCAGTCGGTGCAGGTCGGGATGGGTGAACCTGTTTTGATCCTTGCCTTTGTGGTGATCGTGATCGGCGGCATCGGCTCTATCAAGGGCGCGTTG
Source organism: Sulfitobacter brevis (assembly GCF_900112755.1). GTDB lineage: Bacteria > Pseudomonadota > Alphaproteobacteria > Rhodobacterales > Rhodobacteraceae > Sulfitobacter > Sulfitobacter brevis. The sequence continues at coordinate 126,295 of NZ_FOMW01000006.1, forward strand.
GTCGGTGCCTTGCTGGTCGGGCTGACAGATACGCTTGGCTCGGTGCTGCTGCCGATCTTCTTTTCCAGCTTTTTGGAGCAATCGTCGGCCACCGCCGTGGGCTCGGCGTTGTCGTCGATGTCGATTTATATTTTGATGGCGGGGGTCTTATTGTTCAAGCCCACCGGCCTGTTCGGGGAGGCATAGGCCATGCGGCGTGAAACCTTGCTGAACATCGTCCTCTTTGCCCTGCTGCCTGCCACCGCGCTGGCCGCATGGATGCTGGACGAACCCTTTATCATCACGTTGGCCACCAAGGCCGCAATCCTCGCACTGGCGGGGGTCGGGCTGAACATCGCGTTGGGGCTGGGCGGGCTGATCAGCTTTGGCCATGCCGCATTTTTCGGACTGGGCGGCTATGCCATGGGCATCCTCGCCAGCCACGCGCAAAGCTATGCGCCGCTGATGGAAAGCCCGTTTTTGATTGAAGGCACCAAATCGATGCCGGTGATCTGGCTGGTGGCGATTGTGACCAGCGCGCTTGCGGCTTTGGCAATCGGCGCGCTCAGCCTGCGGACCTCGGGCGTCTACTTCATCATGGTGACCTTGGCCTTTGGCCAGATGCTGTTTTACTTCACCATTTCCTGGCCTGCCTATGGCGGCGAAGATGGCCTGTCGATCTATGTGCGCAATGGCTTTCCGGGGCTCAATACGCTTGATCCGCTGACCTTTTTTGGCGTGGCTTTCGCGGTGCTGGCGCTGGTGCTTTGGGGTGCGGGACGGCTGGCGAAATCGGCCTTCGGATTGGCGCTGAGTGCCGCACGGCAAAACCCCGAGCGGGTCGAGACTGTGGGCCTTGCACCCTATCGTTTGCGGCTGGTGGCTTTCGTGATTTCGGGTGCGATCACCGGATTGGCGGGCGCGCTTTTTGCCGATCTCAACCGCTTTGTCAGCCCGACGATGTTCAGCTGGCAAACCAGTGGCGAGATCATGGTTTTCGTCATTCTCGGCGGGGTGGGGCGGTTGTTTGGCCCTGTCGCGGGGGCGGCGCTGTTCATCCTGCTGGAGCATGTCTTGGGCGGCCTTAGCGAATTCTGGCACATTTATCTGGGGCTGATCCTGCTGCTGGTCGTGCTCTTTGCACGCGGCGGTATCGTCGGCACCATCGCCGGACGGGAGGTGGCGCATGACTGATCCGGTAGGCCAGAACCCGACAGCCGAACCAGCGATCCTGCAGCTTAAAAATCTGCGCAAAAGCTTTGGTGCGCTCAAGGCGACCGATGATGTCTCGCTGACCCTGCGGCGCGGTGAGATCCATGCGCTAATTGGGCCGAACGGGGCGGGAAAATCGACGCTGATGCGACAGATCGCAGGCGGCATGAAATCCGATTCCGGCACTGTGCATTTCGCGGGCCATGATGTGACGCCGCTGTCCACAGTGGCGCGGGCGCGGGCCGGGCTGGGGCGCACCTTCCAGATCTCCTCGCTGGCGATGGAATATACCGTGCTGCAAAACGTGATGCTGGGGGCTTTGGGCCACGAAGGCGGCGCGATGCGATTTTTCCGCCCCGTCATGGCGCGCACGGACCTTATTGAGCAGGCAATGCAGGCTCTGCAACGCGTGGGTCTTGAGAATCACGCCGCCAAACGCACTTCCGACCTCAGCCACGGCCAACGCCGACAGCTAGAGGTCGCGGTGGCCCTGACCCTGTCGCCCAAGGTATTCTTGATGGATGAGCCGATGGCAGGCTTGGGCGCCAGCGGATCAAAACGCATGACCGGCTTTCTCGACGGGCTGCGCAGCGAGGCGCCAATTCTGCTAGTGGAACACGACATGGATGCGGTTTTCGCTCTTGCCGACCGGATCAGCGTGCTGGTTTACGGGCGCATCATCGCCAGCGGCACTGCCGAACAGATCAAGGCCGATCCGGTGGTCCGCGAAGCCTATCTCGGCGCGGAGGATGTGGCATGAGCTTTCTGACCCTCGACGGGATCACCGCTTCTTACGGCCCGACGCAGGCGCTTTTTGGTGTCGATCTGACGCTGGAGGCGGGCGAGGTCTGTGCTCTGATGGGGCGCAACGGCATGGGCAAATCCTCCACCATTAAGGTGATTTGCCGCTTGCTGAAGCACTCCGGCGGGACCTTAACGTTTGACGGCCGCGATATTGCCAGCCTTCCAGCCTACAAGGCCGCGCGTGCGGGGTTGGGGCTGGTGCCTGAGGGGCGGCGCTGTTTCGGTCCGCTCACGGTGCATGAAAATCTGCACGCCGCCGCCCGCCCGGGCGAGTGGGATTTTGCGCGGGTGTGCAAATTGTTCCCGCGTCTGGGCGAACGGCGTGATCAGGTTGCCGCCTCGCTTTCAGGCGGTGAACAGCAGATGCTGGCGATTGGCCGTGCGTTGATGACCAACCCGACGCTGCTGATCCTTGATGAAGCGACCGAGGGGCTTGCGCCCGTCGTGCGGCAGGAGATTTGGGCCGCCGTTGCCTCCCTCAAGCGTGACACTGGCCTGTCGCTGCTGGTGGTGGATAAATCACTGGCCGAGTTGCGGCAGGTCGCTGACCGCGCCGTGATACTTGAACGTGGTCGGACCGTCTGGGCCGACCGGATGGACGCGCTCGATCGGGGCGTGGCCGACACATATCTGGGCGTCTGACCCGCTAATTTACCAAAGAAGGAGCCGCATCATGGCGCATCGTACAATTCAACCCGAAGGCTGGCTGCCCGCCAAAGGATACGCCAATGGCATGCTCAGCGACGACGGGCATCTGTTCGTCGGCGGCCAGATCGGCTGGACCGCCGAACAGAAGTTCGAGGCGCATGATTTTATCGGCCAGATGACCCAAGCCCTGCGCAATATCCGCGCTGTTGTCGAGGCTGCCGGCGGCACGCCCGAGGATATCACTCGCCTGACATGGTACGTCACCGACAAGGCCGAATACGTCGCCGCACAGGGCGAGGTGGGCCGCGCTTACCGCGAGGTCATGGGGCGGCATTTCCCTGCCATGGCGATGGTTGTGGTCGCGGGGCTGGTCGAGGATGAGGCGAAGGTCGAAATCGAAGCAGATGCGGTGATTTCTAAAGGGTAAAGATGCCGGGGCGGCACCGGATACCGCCCCCGTCAGCCCCGCCGCAACAACGGTGCCAGCGCGGCTGACAGCGCAAAAAGCCCAGCGGCCAGCGTTACGATGCTTGGCCCCGTGGGGGTATCGAAGGTAAATGATCCGGCCAACCCGCCCAATGCGGCCACAGCGCCGACTGCAACCGCCCAGAACGCCATCGCCTCGGGCGTGCGGGCAAAGGGGCGGGCGGTGGCGGCAGGGATCACCAGCATCGCGGCGATCAGCAACGCGCCGACGACCTTGATCGCGACCGCCACGGTGATTGCCAGCGCCAGCGTCAGGATCAGTTGCTCACGTTTCGGATTGCCGCCCGAGGCCGTGGCCAGATCGGGGCTGAGTGTGGCCGAGAGCAGCGCCTGCCAACGCCAGATCAGCAGCAGGGCAACCATCACCGCGCCGCCCCAGATGGTGATGAGATCGGTCTGCGTCACGGCGAGTATCTCGCCGAACAGATAGGCCTGTAAATCCACCCGCTGCCCCGGCAACAGCGAGACCGCAACCAAACCAACCGCCAGTGCGGCATGGGCCAATACGCCAAGCAGGGCATCGGTGCTGACGTGCCGCTCTGACAGGCTGCTGACGATCAGCGCCATCACCAGCGCCACGACCAACACACCGGCAAAGACCGGCAGATCGACTGCCAGCGCCAGCGCCACGCCCAGCAACGCGGCATGGCTGGTCGCATCGCCGAAATAGGCCATGCGCCGCCAGACCACGAAACACCCCAAAGGGGCCGCAGCCAGCGCCACGCCGAGGCCCGCAAGGCCCGCGCGAATTGCGAAATCGTCCAGCATCAGTGGCCCCCGTGGGAATGGTCGTGATCGTGATCCGCGTGATCATGGTCGTGGTGGTGGCGGTACATCGCCAGCGCCCCTTGGGTGCCGGTGCCGAAAAGTGCGCGATATTCCGGCGCGTCGGCGACCACTTCGGGCGTACCCTCGCAGCAGACATGGCCATTAAGGCACAGCACGCGGTCGCTCGCGGCCATCACCACATGCAAATCATGGCTGACCATCAGGACGGCAACGCCCGTCGAGGTGCGGACCTCTTCGATCTGGCGGTAGAAGGCGGCGGCACCGGGTTGGTCGAGCCCTTGGGTCGCCTCATCTAGGATCAGAATATCGGGCTCGCCCAACAAGGCGCGGGCCAGCAAGACGCGCTGGAACTGCCCGCCCGAAAGGTCTGCCATCTGCCGCGCCGCGAGTTCCGGCACGCCGGCGCGGGCGAGGGCGGCGCTGATTGCCTCGGGCTTGCGGCGCTCCGGCAGGTTGAGAAACCGCTGCACGGTCAGGGGCAGGGTGCTGTCGATCTGCAGCTTTTGCGGCACATAGCCGATGCGCAGCGCCGGCGCGCGCGTAACTGTCCCCGCAGCAGGGCGCAACGCGCCGATCAGCGCCCGCAGCAGGCTGGATTTCCCCGAACCATTCGGGCCGACGATGGTGACGATCTCACCGCGATCTATAGCGAAATCAACGTCATGGAGAATGGTTTGCGCAGCGTAGCGCAGGCTCAAGCCGCGGGTCTCGATCAGGCTCATGGCGCGATTTCCTGACAGGCGGGGCAGAGGCCCTGCGCCTCGACCACTGTGTGTTCAATCTTAAATCCCGCATCACGCGCGGCGTCGCCCAGACGGCCCTGCGCGGGGGCGGTATCGGCCTCGGCGACGGAGCGGCAACTGCGGCAGATCAGAAATGCAGGGGTATGGTCAGCGCCCAGATGGGCACAGGCGATATAGGCGTTCAGCGCTTCGATCTTATGGGCAAATCCGGCTTTCACCAGAAAGTCGAGCGCGCGGTAGGCGACAGGCGGTTGGCTGCCCAAACCTTCCTCGGCCAACACCGCCAGAAGATCATAGGCCCCAAGCGCGCGATGCTCGGCCAGCAGAATCTCGAGCGCACGGCGGCGCACGGCGGTCAGGCGCAATCCGGTGTCGGCGCAGCTTGCCTCGGCCTTGGCGAGCGTATCGTGGATACATGCGCCGTGATCGTGTTTTTCGAATCCGATGGTCTGCATGGCGCTCTCCTGAAGTCGCAACTTGATATGTTATAACATCTGCAATATCAACTGATACATTATAACAAAAAGGCTCTGTCGATGATTCGTATATCCGCCCCGCTTATCGTGGCTACCCTCTTTGCCCAAACCGCCCGCGCCGAGGTGCCGCAGGTGGTGACCGACATCGCGCCGGTGCAGGCGTTGGTGGCGCAGGTGATGGCCGGGGTGGGGGTACCGGAAACGATCATCCCGCCCAATGCCTCCCCGCATGACTATGCGATGCGCCCTTCCGAAGCGCGCAATATGGCAGGGGCCGATCTGGTCGTTTGGGTCGGGCCTGCGCTGACGCCTTGGTTGGCAGGTCCGTTGGTGGCGCTGTCGGGGGATGCAGTGCATTTGAGCTTGATGGGATTGCCGGAAACCAAACTTTTGCCGTTCCGCGACGGGGCAGCCTTCGCGGGCCATGCCCATGCAGCGGAGGGCGATGTGCATGTGGAGGAGGGTGGCGAAACCCATGCGGAGGAGGAGCATGGCGCGGGCTTTGATCCCCATGTCTGGTTGGACCCGCAGAACGCCGCCGCTTGGTTGCCGGTGATCGCGCAGACGCTGGCCGAGCTTGATCCGGAGAATGCGGCGATCTACCGCGATAATGCCCAAACGGCACAGGCGGATTTGGCGCAGTTGGAGGAGGACATCAGCGCACAACTTGCCCCGTTTGCGCAGGCACGTTTTATTGTGATGCATGACGCCTACCACTATTTCGAGGCGCGTTTTGGTGTTGAGGCGGTGGGCGCTGTCAGCGAAAGCGATGCCACCACCCCGGGCCCTGCGCGGATCACCGAATTGCGGGCCGAACTGGCGCAGGCCAAGGCAGTCTGTGCCTTTGCCGAGCCGCAAATGAATGCCGCCTTGATGGCAACCGTGACCGAGGGCCAGCAGGTGAACACGGGCATTCTGGACCCTATGGGCACGATCCTGACGGCGGGCCCGTCGCTCTATGGGGGTATGTTGCGCGGGATGGCCGATAGCATGGCGACCTGTCTTAGCCAGTAGCCCTGCCTTGGGCGGCAACCCGACAACAGCCGAAAAACCCTTATACTATACGCCAAGAAAATAGGGCCCCGCCGGAATGAGGCGGGGCCCGATGCTGTTTCGAAATCGCACGGCTTAAATTACAGTGCAATCTTACCGCCCGATTGTTTCGTTATCACGACAATCGACGGACGCGGCGGCATGGCGGGATCGAAGTCGGGCCAGCGGGTCGCGGGGTCGGCGAAGGTCGAGGCGCGCTCAAACCCGCGCAGGTTCTTGGTGCCGTCAGTGCCAGGATGCTGGACCGCGAGGAACAGGGTTTCACCATCGGGGGTGAAGGTGGGGCCGCACATTTCGCCCCCCACGGGGCAGCGAAAGAACAGCTTGGAGGTGCCGCGTGCAGCCCCTTCGGTTTCCACCGCGTATAGCCCGTCAGACTTGCCGGTTTTGTCCCACTTACTGCCCTGATCGGTGGCCACCCAAAGCCGCCCCTGCGCGTCGAATGCGCAGTTGTCGGGGCTACCGAACCAACCGCTTTCCGAGGTGTCGGGATGCCATTCTGCCCCGATATCGGCAACAGATGGGTTGCCGCATTTAACCAGTATCGACCACATAGCGCTGGTTGCCGCATGGTCGCCGCCCGTCTCCTTAATCTCGATAATATGGCCGAAATCATTGTCGGCACGCGGGTTGGCTGGGTCGGTCTCGGTGCGGCGGCTGTTGTTGGTCAACATCACATAGGCGGTGCCATCGCCGCGCGGTTGTGCGTCTTCGGGACGGTCCATCGGCGTAGCCCCCAAAAGATCCGCGGCAAGGCGGGTGTCGATCAACACGTCGCCCTGATCGTCAAAGCCGTTTTCGACCGTGAGCGGCCCCGTTCCATGGACCAGCGGCAACCATGCGATACTGCCATCGGCATCGAATTGCGCCACGTAAAGCGTCCCTGCGCTCAGCAGAGTGGCATTGGCCGCAGAGTCTTCGTTCACAGCATCGTCAGAGACATATTTGTAAAGATATTCAAAGCGGGCATCGTCGCCCATATAGACAACGAGCTTGCCACTGCTGCTGACGGTCGTCTCTGCACCTTCGTGGCTGAAGCGGCCAAGGGCGGTGTGTTTGACGGGAGTTGATGTCGGGTCTTTCGGGTCGACCTCGACGATCCAGCCAAATTTGTTGGGTGCGCGGGGTTCTTTGTCGACGTTGAAACGGTCGTGGTATTTGCCCCAATCATACCAGCCGCCGGGCAGGCCATAGCGCTTCCATGAGCGGGCTTCGCGCTGGGTTGTGCGGTCGAGCGGCGCGTCTTCGGCGCGGTCTGACCAGTAGTAGCCGTGGAAGTTTTCCTCGGCCATCAGCCAGGTGTCCCAAGGGGTCATACCGCCAGCGCAATTGTTGAGCGTGCCGATGACACGGGTACCGCTGGGGTCGTCGCGGGTTTGCAGGCGGGTGTGACCAGCGGCCGGGCCATCAAGGGTCATCGCCGTGTCGAGCGGGGTAATGCGGCGGTTCATCGCCCCATCGCGGTCCACGCGCCATTTGCCGCCCGCATCCTTGGCGATCTCTACGACTGTGCCGCCATGCGCGGCCATCTCGATATCAACGCGGGCACGCAAAAGGTCGGCGAGGGCGTCCGCATCCAAATCGCCTGCTTCGGGGAACATCACCTCTTCGCTGGTGTATTCGTGATTCACGCAGAGCAATCCGCGCGCGCCCTTCGCATCCAGCGGCACAAAGCCGACGTAATCGTTGTTGTAGCCAAACTGTTTAAGCTGGGCAGCGGCGCTTTGCTTCATCACGTCGAATTCGGGCGCGTCGGCGGTGATCGGATCGCCCCAGCGCAGCAAGATTTCGGCGTCATAACCTGCCGCGACATGGTGGGTCTCGTCGTTGCCCCAAGCCAGTTCGTCAAACGTGAAAGTGGCGGAAGTGGTGGCCGCTGCAGGGGCAGGGGCGATCAGCGCAGCCGAGCCAAAAAGCGCCGTGCTCGCCGAGACTGCAAGCGCGCCGCGCAGCACGTCGCGGCGGTGGTACCGCGTGTTAATCAAGTCGCCGATGGTGTGGGAAAGATGCGGATTGGTGGGGATGTCATCGAGCGCTTCATAGGCTTCGGCACGGTTGCCGATGGCGGGGTCATTCGCGAGGCGGCGGCGGGGCATGATGCATCCTTTCGGCGAGGGGTCAGCGCAGCAATGATCGGGAAACATCAGGGCCTGATGATAGCTTACTCTGCAGGCTGACCAAATCCGACGATAAGTTGCCGCAGGCCGAAGGTCGCTCCGGCAAAGATCGCGGCAAGCGTAACCGGCGCGCTATAGGCCAGTGTCGAGGCGGCGGAGATACCTTGGCCGACCGTGCAGCCCATAGCGATCACCGCACCGATGCCCATTAACCCTGCGCCAAGAATTTGACGGCGCAATTCGCGGGGGTCTTCGCAGGCTTCCCAGCGGAAGTGACCCTGCCAGAACGCGCCCAAAGCCGCACCGACCATCACGCCGACGACCGATCCGATACCAAAGCTCAGCGCGCGCACCGAGCCTTGCATGATATAGAGCACGGATTCGCCCACAGGAGCGGCATAGGTGTGCGAGATCAGGCGCTGCGGGTCGAACCCGTTGGCGGCAATCCACGCGGTTGCGGCCCAACCGGACACGACCGCCAGCCCGACAGCACCGGCCCAGAGAAACGACACATAGTCGCGCCGCAGGTTCACCCGCCACAGCATCGCTGCAGAGAGAACCAGCCCCAGCCCTCCGCCGATGATAGAAACCGGAAGCCCCGTCAGCGCCCGCAGGTCATGGGCCAAACCATCAGGGCGCAGGAAATTGGCGGCACGGGGAAAGAGCATCTCACGCAGGGGGGCGAGCGGGCCGGTCAGCGTGGCATAGGCCGAGAGGCCCAGCATCACCACGATGATGAAGGCGCGCAAATCGCCGCCGCCCGCCCGGGCCAGCGCGCCAAAGCCGCACATGCCCGCCAGTGCCATGCCGTAGCCGAAGATCAATCCACCCGCCACGGCGGCGGTCCACGAGAACTCGACCTGTAGATAAAGCGCATTTTCCAAGGCGATGACGCCCGCACCCTCCAGCGCAAAGGTGCCGAGGATCGCGATGCCGATGGCAAAGCCCCACATCCGCAAGCGCAGATTGGAATCGCCATAAAGCGCGTCTTCGATACCGCCGAGCGTGCAAAACCGCCCCAGACGCGCAGCAAGACCCAAGACCACGCCACCAAGACCGCCCAAAAGGGCCGTGCTCAGTTGCTGGCCCAAAAGGTCAATCATCGGTGCAAAACAGCTCGTACACCAGCTCGAGCATTTTGCGCGGACGGTCGTCAGCCAGACGGTAATAGATCGTCTTGCCATCGCGCCGCGGCACCACCAGCCCTTCGAGCCGCAGCCGCGACAATTGTTGGCTGACCGCCGCCTGACGCGCCGACATCAGCGCTTCAAGCTCGGTCACAGATTTCTCGCCGGAAACCAAATGGCACAGGATCATCAACCGCCCCTCATGGCTGATCGCCTTGAGGAAGTTGGACGCGATGACCGCATTGTTGAGCATCCGGTCCATGTCTTCGTCAGAGATGTCGGCTGAAAGTACGGGAAGGGCCATTAAACGTCCTTAAAAAGCGATGGCATCGGCAATAGCATCAATGCCTGCCTGTGCGCAAAGATCATCAGCATCGCCACCGGGCGCCCCCGAGACGCCGATCCCTGCGACCAGAGCACCGTCACCGTCTTGTACCATCATGCCGCCGCCCAGTGGCAAGGCAAGTGACAATTCGCGGATACCCGACGCGGGCATGCCGGCCTGGGTCGTTGCCGCGAGATCGGTGGTGTTGGTGCGAAAGCTCACGGCGGTCCACGCTTTGCGGTACGAGGTTTCATAGACATGGCTGCCCGCGAAACGGTGGCGCAGATAAACCTGTGGCACGCCGGATTTGTCGACCACGGTCACGCCGACCTGAAAGCCTTGCTCCTTACAGCTGTCCATCGCGGCTTGGGCCATCTGCAACGCGACTTCGGGCTTGAGGCTGCGAAACTCGACGAAGGCATCATCGGCACCCGCCCAGGCCGCCGATCCGCCAAGTGTGCACGCGGCGATGAAGGCAGGGAGAAATCTGGTCATTGCGAAGCCTCTTCAAAATCTGTGGTTTCTTGTAGCATCTCTGTCAGCAGCGGCCAAAAAAATTCATCCCCTGCATAACCTTCCATGCGGGCAAGCTCGGCGCCGTCCTCGACGACCAGAAACGTTGGCGTGAAAATCACCCGCCGCGTGACGTCGATCTCGTCCTTCACGTCACCGATATCAATGCGGCGCAGCGGCGCGAATTTGCCCTCGGCAGTCTTGGGGTAAATCGGGCCAATATCCTCGTTCCAGCGTTCGCAGTAGATGCAGCCGACCTGCTCGACCATGACCAGTTCGACTGCCCAAGCAGGCAGGGCCGTCAATGCAAGAAAGCAGAGGCCGACAAGTGCGCGCATGATCTGTGGTATCCCGATTGACGAAGCGATAACACTCAACGTAATTTGAATATGTGAATTGTTCAAGAAGGGACGCAGGCAGGAAATGTTCGACATCACCTACCTTGGCGCATTGCTGGCCGGAGCCCTGAGCTTTTTCACCCCCTGTATCCTCCCGATGGTGCCGTTTTACCTGTCCTATATGGCGGGCCTCAGCGTGCTGGAGCTGCGCGGGGAGGGCGAGATTGCCCCCGGTGCGCAGCGGCGGTTGGTGCTGTCCTCGGTGCTGTTTGCCGCGGGGGTCACTACGATCTTTGTGCTGCTCGGCATGGGGGCTACGGCGCTGGGGCAGCTATTTACCCAATACCTTGATCCACTTAGCTGGGTCGCGGCGGCGATCCTGACCGTATTCGGGCTGCATTTTCTCGGCGTGATCAAAGTGCCGCTGCTTTACCGTGAAGCCCGAATGGACGGTGGCGGCAAGCCGACCTCGGTTTGGGGTGCCTATGTGATGGGGCTGGCCTTCGGCTTTGGCTGGACGCCTTGTGTGGGTCCGGCGCTGGCGGCGATTCTGATGATGGCCTCGGGCATGGGCGATATCTGGCGCGGCGGGTTGCTGTTGATGTTTTACGGTGTCGGCATGACCGCGCCCTTTATCGTAGCAGCATTCTTTGCACGGCCGTTCCTAAATTGGGCGGCACGACACATGGCGCTGGTGGCCAGGGTCGAAAAAGTCATGGGCGCGCTGCTGATTCTCTTTGCGATCCTGATCGTGACGGGCGGGGTAAACTGGATGGCGCAGGCGATGATCGAATGGTTCCCGTCCTTCGCCACATTCGGATAGGTTCAAACAAGCTGAAAGGGGTTTGTGATGAAACAGATGCTAAGACTTTTAACTGTACTGCTAGGGTTGGCGGCACTGCCCGTAGGGGCCACCGAGTTGGGGCCGGACGGGCTGCACGAGGTCCCTTGGGTGCGCGAAACCTTCAAGGACCTGCGCGAGGATCTGGCCGAGGCCACCGCTGAGGACAAGCGCCTGCTGATCATGGTAGAGCAGCGCGGCTGTATCTATTGCACCAAGATGCACGAAGAAGTTTTCCCGCGTCCCGAGATCACCCAAGCCATCGAAGACAACTTTTTCGTGGTTCGCCTTAACCTGCACGGCGCCGTTGAAGTCACTGATTTCGATGGCGAAACCTTGAGCGAGAAAGACATGGCCCGCAAGTGGGGTCTGCTGTTTACACCGACGATGATGTACATCGCCAAAGAGGTGCCCGAGGACGTCGCCGCACCACAAGCCGCCGTGGCGCTGGTGCCGGGTGCTTTCGGGCCGGGGACGACGCTGGACATGATGACCTGGGTTGTCGAGGAGCGCTATGCGCTTGACGGTGACGAGGATTTCCAGCGCTACCACGCCCGCCGCATCACCGAACGCAACACCGGCAAAACTGAGTGAGCAGGGGATTCTGCACAATAGCTATTCAAATAAGTGAATTTGTTCTTGCGTGTTGATAACCGCCTGTCTAGGCTCCTCACAACAGAGGTTACACAAAGATGTGACCCCCAAGGGAGGAGACATTGCCGATGATGAAATGGATCGCAATCGCCGCACTTTCCAGTGTTGCAGGAATGGCCAGTGCCGAGGCCGTCGCGCCGGCAGATGTCCAGTTTGACGATTACGGAGCCGTCGAGGTCTCGTTGAGTGGCACGCCTGGCGATGCGGCAAACGGGGCTGCCATCGTCGGCGACAAGAAGCAGGGTAACTGCGTGGCCTGCCATCAGGTTGGCGCCTTGGCTGACATCCCGTTTCAAGGCGAAATCGGACCGGCGCTGAACGGGGCTGGCGATCGCTGGACCGAAGCAGAGCTTCGCGGCATCGTGAGCAACTCGAAAAAGACTTTCGAAGGCTCGATGATGCCCTCCTACTACAAAACCACTGGCTATATCCGGCCGGGTGATGCGTTCACCGGCAAAGCCGCGTCAGAGCCTCTGCCGCCGCTGATGGATGCCCAGATGATTGAAGATGTTGTGGCGTTTCTCGCGACACTCAAGGAATAAGCGTCGCGTTTTTCGCGACACTCAACAGATAGGCGCGGCGGCATTCGACCGCGCCATATGAGCACAGGTGCCGCTGGCACCTCACGAACATGAAGGAGAGAATGATGGATTTCTCAAGACGTGAGACATTTGGCTTGGGCCTTGGTGCGCTTGCACTGATGGCACTGCCGGTTGGCGCTTCGGCGTCGACGATTGAAGAAATGATTGCCGAGTTCACCGGTGGGGCCGATATGGCCGATACCGGCGTCACGCTGACAGCGCCGGAAATTGCCGAAAACGGCAACACCGTACCAATCGCGGTGTCCGCAGAGGGCGCTTCGTCCATTCTGGTGCTGGCCACCGGCAACCCGACACCTTCGGTCGGCACGTTCACCTTTGGCCCGCTTGCAGGGGCCCGCTCGGCCTCTACCCGCATCCGGCTTGCCAAAACGCAGGAACTGGTCGCCATCGCCAAGCTTGAGGACGGCACATTCGCGCGCACCTCGGCAGAAGTAAAAGTAACAATCGGGGGCTGTGGCGGCTGATCCCGCCCACCCATATTATTCAGGAGATACAACATGGCAGAAGGTGTAACCCCTCGCGTCAAAGTGCCAAAATCCGCATCCGCCGGTGAAGTGATCACAATCAAGACGTTGATCAGCCACCAGATGGAATCGGGCCAGCGCAAAGACGACGATGGCAATGTCATCCCGCGGTCGATCATCAACCGCTTTACGTGCGAATTCAACGGCGAGAATGTCATCGACATCAAGATGGAGCCTGCGATGTCGACGAACCCGTACTTCGAGTTCGACGCAACAGTGCCCGAAGCCGGTGATTTCAAATTCACATGGTACGACGACGACGGCTCCGTCTATGAAGAAACAAAATCCATCACGATTGGCTAAGCTGCGGCTGCGTCGGTAACGTGGGGAACAGGGAGGAAACGGTATGAATTTCAAAGCAACGCTGGCATGTGCCGCATTTGTGGCTTCGGTCGCGCCGGCCGCTTTCGCGGGTGAGGACGCGGAACTGGTCCTCAACGGCGAAATCCCGATTGTGACCACGGCACCGGCGCCGGCGCATCTTGATGGTGTTTTGGGCGATGAGATCAAATCCGGCTGGTTATTCCGGTCGGACGAGACACAGGCCACGCAGATGGATGATTTCGATAATCCGGGCATGATCTTTGTCGATCAGGCGCAGGCATCTTGGGATACAGTTGAAGGGTCCGAGGGCAAGTCTTGCGCCTCGTGCCACAACGATCCTGCTGAAAGCATGAAGGGGGTCCGCGCGACCTATCCTAAGTGGAATGAAGAGGCCGGCGAAGTCCGTACTCTGGCCATGCAGATCAACGACTGTCGTGAAAACCAGATGGGCGCCGAGCCTTGGAAGTACGACAAGGGCGACATCGTCTCGATGGAAGCACTGATTTCGGTGCAGTCACGCGGCATGCCCGTCAATGTTGCCATCGACGGCCCTGCCCAAAGCACGTGGGAGCAGGGCAAAGAGATGTATTACACCCGCTACGGCCAGTTCGAGTTGAGCTGTGCCAACTGCCACGAAGACAACTTTGGCAATATGATCCGTGCGGATCACCTGAGCCAAGGCCAGATCAACGGCTTTCCGGTGTACCGTCTGAAAAACACCAAGCTGAACGGATCACACTCCCGTTTCAAGGGCTGTATCCGTGACACCCGCGCCGAAACATTCAACCCCGGTAGCCCCGAGTTCGTGGCGCTTGAGCTGTATGTGGCAAGCCGCGGCAACGGTCTGTCGGTCGAGGCACCCTCAGTCCGCAACTGATTGCTAAACTAACTTAACAAGTTTTTGTACTTAACGATGAAACGGCCCCGCTACGGCGGGGTCGCCCTTTCCTCATGACCGGAGCCTATGCAGATGCTGTCTCGTCGCGATTTTCTTCAGATGTCCATGGCCGCCGCCTCGATCACCGGCGCATCGGGTTTTGGTAACTGGGCGCGGCTTGCTGCGCAGGACAAGTTCGACCAAAGCAGCCTGTTGGATTTCGAAACCTTCGGCAATGTGACCCTGATGCATGTCACGGACATTCATGGTCAGCTCAAGCCGATCTATTTCCGCGAGCCTTCGGTAAACATTGGCGTCGGCGAGAACCGTGGCGAGGTCCCGCACCTGACAGGCGAGGCGTTCCGCACCCGCTATGGCATCGGTGGCGGCACACCGCTTGATTATGCGCTGACCTACGAAGATTTTGTGGCGCAGGCCCAAGCCTACGGCAAGGTTGGCGGACTGGACCGTGTCGCCACTGTGCTGAACGCGATCCGCTCGGACCGCCCTGACGCGCTGTTGCTGGATGGCGGCGACACGTGGCACGGCTCAATGACCTGTCTCAAGACCGAAGGTCAGGACATGGTCAATGTGATGAACGCGCTTAAGCCTGACGCGATGACATTCCACTGGGAATTCACCCTCGGCTCCAAACGTGTTGAAGAAATTGTTAAAGGCTTGCCCTTTGCCGCGCTTGGTCAGAACATATTTGACGCCGAATGGGACGAACCATCGGAATTGTTCAAGCCTTACGAGTTTTTCGAACGTGGCGGCGTAAAAATTGCTGTCATCGGACAAGCCTTCCCCTACATGCCAATCGCCAATCCCGGCTGGATGTTCCCAGAATACTCCTTTGGTATCCGCGACGAGCATATGCAGGAGATGGTCAACGAGGTCCGCGCCGCCGGCGCTGAACTGGTCGTCTGCCTGAGCCACAACGGCTTTGACGTCGACAAGAAGATGGCCGGTATCGTGACCGGCATCGACGTGATCCTGTCGGGTCACACCCACGATGCGCTGCCTGAGCCGGTGCTGGTCGGGCAGACCCATATCATCGCCTCCGGTTCGAACGGTAAATTCGTCAGCCGTGTTGATCTGGACGTGCGCGATGGCAAGATGATGGGCCTGCGCCACAAGCTGATTCCGATCTTCTCCGATCTGATCACACCGGACCCTGAGATTGCCGCGCTGATCGACGCGCAGCGCGCGCCGTTCCTTGAGGATCTGACCCACGTGGTCGGCAAGTCGGATGCACTGCTTTACCGCCGTGGCAACTTCAACGGCACGTGGGATGATCTGATTTGCGATGCCTTGCTGAGCGAGCGTGATGCGCAAATCGCGCTGTCACCCGGTGTGCGTTGGGGGCCGTCGATCCTGCCGGGCCAAGACATCACCCGCGAAGACATTTTTAACGTCACTTCAATGACCTATCCGAATGTCTACCGGACTGAGATGACAGGCGAGTTCCTGAAAGTCGTGTTGGAAGACGTGGGCGACAACCTGTTCAATCCTGATCCTTATTACCAACAGGGCGGCGATATGGTCCGCGTTGGCGGGCTTGGTTTCAAAATGGATATCGCCAAGCCGCAGGGCGAACGGGTCAGCGAAATGACGCTGCTCTCTACGGGCGAAGTAATTGATCCGTCACATTCTTATGTGGTGGCGGGCTGGGCTTCGGTCAACGAAGGCACCGAAGGGCCACCGGTCTGGGATGTGCTGGAAAGCCACATCAGCAAGCTGGGCACTGTCGGGCAGGGCACGGCCACGCCGGTCGAGGTCGTATTGCCTGAATAAATTCGCATAAAGGGGCTTCACTGACCGATATAAATTCAATAAGTTGAATTTGTACATATGTTGGAGGGCGTCGATGTCGAATCCTGATAAAACCACTAAACCCAGCCGGCGGGCATTTCTTGCCGGCGCAGGGGTGGCCGGCGCCGGTCTGGCCACCGGCGCTTTTGCCCAAGATAGCGCAATCACGGTTCAGCCGTGGATGCAGGAATTAGGGGATGGCGTTGATGCCGCACCCTACGGCATGCCGTCACCTTATGAGAAAGACGTCAAGCGCCGCACGGTGGAATGGCTGACGGCGGATAACGCCTCGTCGATCAACTTCACCCCGCTGCATAACCTTGATGGCATTATCACCCCGAACGGGTTGTGTTTCGAGCGTCATCACAGTGGCGTTGCCCGCGTTGATCCTGCCGAACACCGGTTGATGATCCACGGTCTGGTGGACAAGCCCTTGGTCTTCACTATGGACGACCTCAAACGCTTTCCGCGCAGCAACCATGTCTACTTTTTGGAATGCGCCGCGAACTCCGGCATGGAGTGGCGCGGGTCGCAGCTCAACGGGGTGCAGTTCACCCACGGCATGATCCACAACGTCATGTACACCGGTATCCCGCTGCGCCTTTTGCTTGAACAAGCGGGCGTAAAGCCTTCGGGCAAATGGATTTTGGCGGAAGGTGCCGATGCGGCAGCGATGACCCGCTCGATCCCGATGGAAAAAGCGCTCGATGATTGTCTGGTCGCCTTCGCGATGAATGGCGAAGCGCTGCGGGCCGAACAGGGCTATCCCTTGCGTCTGGTTGTGCCGGGCTGGGAAGGCAACATGTGGATCAAGTGGCTGCGCCGCTTGGAGATCGGTGACGAGCCTTGGCATCACCGCGAAGAAACCAGCAAATACACCGACCTTCTGGCCGATGGCACTGCGCGACGCTTCACCTGGGAGATGGACGCGAAGTCGGTCATCACCTCACCCAGTCCGCAGGCACCCATCACCCATGGCCCAGGCCGTACAGTGATCAACGGTGTCGCATGGTCTGGTCGTGGCACGATCCCGCGGGTCGATGTGACCGTGGATGGTGGCATGAACTGGCACGAGGCACGCATGGATGGCCCGTCTTTGGACAAATCGATGCACCGCTTCTACTTCGAGTTTGACTGGGACGGGAAACCGCTGCTGCTGCAAAGCCGCGCCCACGACAGCACCGGCTATGTGCAGCCGACGAAAGAAGCTCTGCGCAAGCTGCGCGGCCTTAACTCAATCTATCACAACAATGGCATCCAAACCTGGTCGGTTGATGCAGACGGGAGGGCCGAAAATGTCGAGATTTCCTGAACTAACTCTGATCGCGACACTGCTCGCAACGCCGCTTTGGGCCGAAAGCCCGGGCCGCACCGCGACGCCGGAAGAGATCGCCACTTGGGACATTGATGTGCGTCCTGACGGCATGGGTCTGCCCGAAGGCAGCGGCTCTGTCGCTGACGGCGATAAGATCTTTCAGGCGCAGTGTTCGGTCTGTCACGGTGTGTTTGGCGAAGGCACTGGCCGTTGGCCGGTGTTGACAGGCGGCCAAGGCAGCCTGAGCGACGACCGTCCGGTGAAAACGATCGGGAGCTACTGGCCTTATCTTTCAACAGTTTACGACTACATCTACCGTGCAATGCCGTTTGGCAACGCGCAGTCGCTGGAGCCGGATCAGGTTTATGCGATCACCGCCTACCTGCTTTATATGAATGACGAAGTTGACGACGATTTCGTTCTGTCGAGCGAGAACTTCCTGGAGGCGCGTCTGCCCAACGAGGACGGGTTTGTCATGGACAACCGCCCCGAGGTCGAACTTGCACAGTTCAGCAAAGAGCCTTGCATGACCGATTGTAAGCCCGAGGTGAAGATCACCATGCACGCCGCCGTGCTGGATGTGACGCCGGAAGAAACGGCTGCCAAATCGGCAGAAGCGGCAACCAAGTCCGGCACCGAAGGTGAAACCGCGTCCGAGCCTGCAGCAGAACCGGAAGCCGCAACTGCGCCCGCCACCGAAGAAACCCCCGCAGAGGCGCCAGCGCCCGTGCAGGCCGCCATCGACCCTGAAATGGTCAAAGCCGGCGAAAAGGTGTTTCGCAAGTGCAAGGCCTGCCATCAGGTTGGCGACGGGGCGAAAAACCGCGTTGGTCCGATCCTGAATGGTGTGGTTGATGCGCCTGCAGGTGCGGTCGAGGATTTCAAATATTCCAAGGCGCTGAAAGCAGCCGCCGACGGAGGTTTGGTCTGGTCCGAGGAAGCATTGGGTGAATTCCTGCGCGATCCCAAGGGCTTCTTGAAAGGCACCAAGATGTCTTTTGGCGGTTTACGCAAAGACAGCGACGTCGCCGAAGTCATTGCATACCTGCGTGCAACGGCTGAATGAGGTAAATGTCTAAGGCTTGATGTGCAGTTCGCGGCTTTGTGCCCTTGAACCCCTAATCTCGGGTGACTAATCTGGGGGTAAGAGTTTTGCGGGTATGGTCCTGCGAACAGGCACATCAGGCAGGCACATATGAACGATCCTATTGACACATACATGAACACGCTCGTCCCTATGGTGGTTGAACAGACCAGCCGGGGCGAGCGTGCCTACGACATCTTCTCGCGATTGCTGAAAGAACGGATTATTTTCTTGTCCGGTCCGGTGCACGACGGCATGTCATCGCTGATCGTGGCTCAGCTTTTGCACCTCGAGGCGGAAAACCCCTCCAAAGAAATCTCCATGTATATCAACAGCCCCGGCGGTGTCGTGACCTCTGGCCTGTCGATCTATGACACCATGCAGTACATCAAACCCAAGGTTTCCACGCTGGTGATCGGGCAGGCGGCTTCGATGGGTTCGCTGCTTCTGACTGCGGGCGAAAAAGGCATGCGGTTCTCGCTGCCTAACAGCCGCGTCATGGTGCACCAGCCATCGGGCGGGTATCAGGGTCAGGCGACCGATATCATGATCCACGCGCAAGAAACCCAGAAGCTGAAAGACCGGCTGAACGAGATCTATGTCAAGCATACCGGTCAGAGCCTGAAAAAGGTTCAGGACGCTTTGGAGCGGGACAATTTCATGTCACCGCAAGACGCTAAAGAATGGGGTCTGATCGACGAAATCGTCGAGAGCCGTGGCAAGGCTGATGATCCCGATGCCCCTCAAAAAGGCAAGAAAGACAAGTAAAGACTGACCCCGACGCTGGCGATTTTGCGATTGTAGCGTCGGGACCACTGACTTAGGGTCGGTACAAAGGACAGCGTCCCGGGCGAGGGGCGCGCAACACACGGCACACCTGAAAGGGTAGAGATGGCGAATAATTCCGGCGGCGACAGCAAAAATACTCTTTACTGCAGCTTTTGCGGCAAGAGCCAGCATGAGGTTCGCAAGCTGATTGCTGGGCCGACCGTGTTCATCTGTGATGAATGCGTCGAGCTTTGCATGGACATCATCCGCGAAGAAACCAAAGCGTCGGGGCTCAAGGCCACTGACGGCGTGCCGACGCCCAAGGACATCTGCGATGTTCTGGACGACTATGTGATTGGTCAGGCGAACGCGAAAAAGGTGCTCTCGGTTGCGGTTCACAACCACTACAAGCGGCTCAATCACGCCCAAAAGGGCGGCGATATCGAACTGTCAAAATCCAACATTCTGCTGATCGGTCCAACCGGTTGCGGCAAGACGTTGCTGGCGCAGACTTTGGCGCGCATTCTTGATGTGCCATTTACGATGGCCGATGCGACAACGCTGACCGAAGCGGGCTATGTCGGGGAAGATGTTGAAAACATCATTCTCAAGCTGTTGCAGTCGTCGGAATACAACGTCGAGCGGGCGCAGCGCGGCATCGTCTATATCGACGAAGTCGACAAGATCACGCGCAAGTCCGAAAACCCGTCGATCACCCGTGACGTATCGGGTGAGGGCGTGCAGCAGGCATTGCTCAAGTTGATGGAAGGCACCGTGGCTTCGGTGCCGCCGCAGGGCGGGCGCAAGCATCCGCAGCAGGAATTCCTGCAAGTGGACACGACCAATATCCTGTTCATCTGTGGCGGTGCTTTTGCCGGGCTCGACCGGATCATTGCCGCACGCGGCAAGGGCTCGGCTATGGGCTTTGGCGCGGATGTGCGCGACAAGGATGCCCGCGGTATCGGCGAGATCTTTACCGATCTGGAGCCGGAAGACCTGTTGAAGTTCGGCCTTATTCCGGAATTCGTCGGTCGTCTGCCGGTTCTGGCGACGCTCGAAGATCTGGACGAAGACGCATTGGTGACGATCCTGACGCAGCCCAAGAACGCTTTGGTCAAGCAGTACCAGCGTCTGTTCGAGATTGAGGACACACAGCTGACCTTTACCGATGATGCGCTGTCGGCAATCGCCAAGCGGGCGATCCTGCGCAAGACCGGTGCACGGGGTCTGCGGTCGATCCTCGAAGATATCCTGCTCGACACGATGTTCGTCTTGCCGGGGATGGACAGCGTCACCGAGGTTGTGGTGAACGAAGAGGCCGTCAACTCCGACGCGGCACCTTTGATGATCCACGCCGAAGCGGACAAGGAATCCGCGACTGCCGGTTAAGCCGGAAGACGCAGAAGACCAATGAGCAAAAGGCGGGGATTTTCCCCGCCTTTTCTTTTGCGAATGGGGCAGGGAGATGGGGGCTGATATGCAGCGGATATATTCAGGCGGGCCGTTTGAAGAGAAGATCGGTTATTGCCGTGCCGTCGTGGCGGGCGGAATGGTCTATGTTTCCGGCACCGTGGGGCAGGGCGATGACGTGGTGGCGCAATGCCGCGCCGCTTTGGCGACGATTACCAAGGCATTGGAAGAGGCCGGTGCCGGCTTGGCGGAAGTCGTGAGGGTCACCTACATGCTGCCTGACCGCGCCGAGTTTGAGCCTTGCTGGCCCGTTTTACGCGAGGCGTTTGGGGCGCATCCGCCCGCCGCGACGATGATCGAATGTGGGCTGATCGACAGCATCTACCGGATTGAGATCGAGGTCACGGCGTTACTGCCCTGACAGGCGCGCCAATGCGCCGGTCAACTCTTGGCGGGCACGACTTCGAACTTGGCACCCAATACCTTGCGGACCTGCGCTTCCTCAAGTGCTGGCCATTTTTCTTTGGGTTTTGTGATGAATTTCGCGGCGGCGAGCGCTGTTTGCAAGGCGGGCATGTCGAGCTCCCCCATCCACAACCGCGACTTCGCGGGGCCGAGCGGTTTCCAGGATCGCGTAAGGTGGCTCATTGTATGCGGCGTGATCCCGGCAAAGGCTTCGAAGTGAATTTCGATCTGCCGCGTCGCGCTGGAGGGGCGGCGCACAATAATGGCGACCTCTTGCTCTGGCTGCGCGACCATCGCAAGCAAATGCAGGGCCGAGCCTTCGGCGGCGATGATTTTTTTGGCGGCCTTATAGGTCGCGATCTGGCTGGTCAGCCCGTGCTTTTCAGGGTGATAGATCGTGTACCCTTGGGTCTCTAGTTGCGCCTCTAACTCCGGCTCGCCGATCAGATTGCCGCGCCCTGAAGGCAGTTTGCTACGGCTGACATAGAGTTTTTTCGGCCCGTCAGCCGCAATGTCTTTTGCAAAATCGGCAGCAACTGCAGCGCGAAACTCTGGCGTTGCTTCGATCATCGGCCCAAGGCCAAAACCTTGCCCGGGCACGATCAGCCGCTCTACGATCTCAGGCTCGGCGGCACAGACGATCGGGATGTCGTGGCCCAGAAGGTTTATGAATTCTTGCTGAAATTCCGCGACTTCGCTGCCGTTTCTAGGGCGTTTGGGAACAAAAAGAATACCGTCGATCTGTTGTTCCGTCCCGTGCAAAGCCCAAAGCCGCGCAGCGCTTTCGACCAGAAAATGTCCGAAATGGATCCACAGAACGCCGCCCCAAAGCCATGTGCCCTTGCGCGTTTGCACCGGCTTCTCAGGCATTGGTGGTTGTGTCGTGAGAGCGCGGCGGTTGCGCCACAATGCACCCGTGGCGCAATAGCGGCCATCGGCGTGGAGCACCCCTGCCGCTTGCACCAATGTCTGTTCGGTCGGGGGAACAACAATGGCACCGGAGAGGGTCTGCTGCTCGCGAGACCAGCCCGACGCGGGGGCGGGCGCACGGCGGCTTGCATCAAAAATACAGGTCCAGACGTGACGGGTGCAATAGCCCTCAACTTTGGTGAAACCGGCAGCTTCGAGAATGGATTTGCATTCGCGCATCCCCTTCTTGCCATAGGCCTCGGGGTGAAACTCGACCACGATCGCCCGCACGCCTTCAAGACTGGCATGGCGCAGAAATTCAAGCTCGCCACCCTCGATATCCATTAAAATGACATCGGGCTGAAAGGTTTCGTGCACCTGCGTGTAACTGGCGGTCGGAACATCGACCTGCGTGGTGGCACGTTTGTCAGTGTCGATCAATGAGGACCCCAAATAGGAGTTGCGCACATGAAACGGCATTGTGGCGGGCGCATCCGGCGCGCTGATCAACACCTCGTTGCGCAGAGTGATCAACCCGCTCAAGCCATTGAGCTTGTAGAGCGCCTCAATATGCTCGATCAGGTTTGGATTGGCCTCGAATGACATCACCTGCGAGGGCTGGCCGTTTTTGGCGGCAATCGCGCCTACCAACCCGAGACCCGCGCCCATCTCCAGCACTTTGTCACCAGTCTTGATCACCGCAAGCGCGCCTGCGATCTCTTGGCCCTCATATTGCGCTGCGTTTATGCGTTCGGCGCGCTGCGGGGTCATCATCGGGCTGTCGGGCACCTTGACGCCGTGGCATTCGGCTACAAACGCGGGCGGACTGGGCTGGACGGTCATAACTGCTGTCTCCGTTTTTAAAACATTAGGTGTGCGGGGGCTGCAGGCCAAGCGCGAAGAAGTGCCCGCTATTAGTGATGCAGCTGAGAGTCTATGGCGCAGCCCTCGGGCAGGTCCGCGTGGCGCGTTGGCAAACGGGCAGGGGGCCGCCGAAAACATCGCGCCCTTGCGGCTTTGGGCGCGGGCGCAACCTAGACGCCGCCGCAACCTTGGTGCATAACGCGGGGGACACTGACCGGAGGCCGTCCATGGGTATTCTCAACACATTGTTCCGCGCGTTGACGTGGTGGGACGGACAGACATTGAACACGCAGTTGTTCACCTGGCGCCGTGGCACCAGGGTCGGCGAAGACGAGCAGGGCAATATCTATTACCGCAACGTCGATAACACCCGTCGCTGGGTGATTTTCAACGGCGAGATGGAAGCCAGCAGGGTCAATCCCGATTGGCATGGTTGGCTGCACCACACCTGGGACGAACCGCCGACTGACCGACCGATGGTGCATAAAGCCTGGGAAAAGCCGCATGTTGAGAACCTGACCGGCACCGCGCTGGCCTATGCGCCCGCAGGTTCGATCCGCCAGCCTAAGCCGGCTGACCGGTCGGACTATGAGGCATGGAAGCCTGAATAATCCGCCCGCAACCGGGGGATGGATCATGGCGCGTTTGCGATGATCGCAAAGGATCGATAGCAATGTTGAAGTATTTGAGCCTGATGATGATCTGTGCCGCTGCCCCGTTGGCAGCGCAGCAGGCCAGCAACGCCCCAGCCGGCGTGTTGCGCGCATTGGACAAGACATCGGGTAATACCGCAGATGTTGAACTGCGCGAAGGGCAAACCGCGCGGTTGGGCCTGCTCAGCATCACCATGAACGAATGTCGCTATCCCGAAGGCAACCCATCGGGCGATGCCTATGCGGAGCTTACAATTACCGAAGAAGGTGAGACGAGGCCGGTGTTTTCCGGCTGGATGATCGCGTCATCGCCTGCTTTGTCGGCGATGGAGCACCAGCGTTATGATGTTTGGGTCATCCGCTGCGTCACCTCGTAAAGTGGCACCACCGCTGAAGGCATAATCTGCGCATCACCGACAAGGGCCGCGTCCAGTCGCGTATGATAGGCCGCGCGGCTGATCTCGACCGCGCCAAGGCTGGCCAGATGCGAAGTCAGGAATTGCGTGTCAAACAGGGTAAAGCCCGAGCGTTTCAGCACATCCACCAACCCCGCCAGCGCCATTTTGGAGGCGTTGTCACGGCGCGAAAACATGCTTTCGCCAAAAAAGGCGGTCCCTAGCGAGACCCCGTAAACACCGCCCACCAGCGTGTCACTCTCCCAGATTTCATAGGAATGGGCGCGGCCTTGTTCGTGCAGGGCTTGGTAAAGGCGGGTAATCTCGGCGTTGATCCATGTATCGGCGCGATCTGCACAGGCGGCGACCACTTGCGCGAAATCAAAGTTGAGCCGCGGTTGAAACGGGGTGCGCCGCAGGGCGCGGGCCAAAGAGCGCGAGATGTGAAAGCCGTCCAGCGGCAAAATCCCCCGCCGCCGCGGATCGACCCAGAAAATCTCCGGGTCGTCGCGGTGTTCGGACATCGGGAAAATCCCGACGGCATAGCCTTGGAGCAGCAGGTCCGGTGTTAGCTCGGACATGGGTCAGCTCAGGCGCTGCCGAGATGGGTTTCCAGCCAGTGTTCCAGCCAGTGGATATTGTAGTCCCCGCTCTGGATTTCCGGCTCGGCGAGCAGGGCATGGAACAGGGGCACTGTGGTATCGACGCCGTCCACGATCAACTCTCCCAAGGCGCGGCCCAAGCGGGCCAATGCTTCGGGGCGGTCGCGACCATGCACGATCAGCTTGCCGATCAGGCTGTCGTAATAGGGCGGTATCCGGTAGCCGTCATAGAGCGCGCTGTCCATCCGCACACCCAAACCACCCGGTGCGTGATACTGGGTGATCCGCCCCGGACAGGGCGCAAAATTCGGCAGCTTCTCAGCGTTGATTCGCACTTCGATGGCATGGCCGTTGATTTTGAGGTCGTCCTGCACAAAGGACATTTCCATGCCGGAGGCAACGCGGATTTGCTCGCGCACCAAATCGACGCCAAAGATGCCTTCGGTTACAGGGTGCTCGACCTGCAGGCGGGTGTTCATCTCGATGAAATAGAACTCGCCGTTTTCATAAAGAAACTCGATCGTGCCGGCGCCAATGTAGTTGATGTCGGCCATCGCGTCGGCACAAACCTTGCCGATACGGGCGCGTTCTTGGGCGGTGATGGTCGGGCCGGGGGCCTCTTCGAAAACCTTCTGGTGACGGCGCTGAAGCGAGCAATCCCGCTCACCCAAATGCACGGCGCGGCCTTTGCCATCGCCAAACACCTGAATTTCGATGTGGCGCGGGGTGGTGAGGTATTTCTCGATATAGACTTCGTCGTTGCCGAAGTTGGATTTGCCCTCGGCGCGTGCGGTCTGGAAGGCCCGCTCCATGTCCTTGGCGGTCTGGGCGACTTTCATGCCCTTGCCGCCACCGCCAGCCGTGGCTTTGATGATGACCGGATAGCCGACCTCTTCGCCGATGCGCTTGGCATCCTCCAACGTGGCGACGCCGCCATCACTGCCGGGCACGCAAGGCACGCCAAGCGCCTTCATCGTGTCTTTGGCGGTGATCTTGTCGCCCATCACGCGGATATGCTCGGCTGTCGGGCCGATGAAGGTCAGGCCGTGGTCTTCGATCACCTGCACAAAACCCGCATTTTCGCTGAGAAAGCCGTAACCGGGGTGGATTGCCTCGGCGCCAGTGATTTCACAAGCGGCGATGATCGAGGGGATCGAAAGATAGGACAACGCCGAGGAGGGCGGGCCGATGCAAACGCTTTCATCGGCCATGCGCACATGCATGGCGTCACTGTCGGCGGTCGAGTGGACCGCGACCGACTGGATGCCCATTTCGCGGGCGGCGCGGATGACCCGCAGCGCGATCTCTCCGCGGTTGGCGACAAGGATCTTTTTGAACATGGGGGACGCCTTATTCGAGGATCACAAGGGGCGCGCCGAATTCGACTGCATCGCCGTCAGCCACCATGATGCGCTTGATCGTACCGGCGCGGGGGGCGGGGATGTGGTTCATGGTTTTCATAGCTTCGACGATCAGCAGGGTGTCGCCTTCGGCAACCAACTGGCCGACGCTGATGAATGCAGGAGCGCCCGGCTCGGCTTGGGAATAGATGGTGCCGACCATCGGCGACGTAACCGCACCGGGGTGATCGGCAGGATCGGCGGGCGCATCGCTGGCACCGGCACCGGTGGCCTGCATCGGCGCAGAGGCGGCGGCGGACATCTGCGCAGGTGCTGCCTGCATCTGTTGGGGAGCGATGATCTGCTGTGGCGGTTTGCGGCTGACGCGGACATTGAGGCTGTCGTCTTCGGCGTAATCGCGTTTGACCTGCAATTCGGTCAGATCGTTTTCGTTCAGTAATTCCGCCAGAGCACGGATAAAGGCGACGTCGGCGTCATGGGTGTTTTTAGTCATATGTTCCTCGACCATTCCAAGAAGGTGGGCGTGTGCCTGTCATTATATTTGGCACGTTATAGGACATGGGATACCCCAAGGAAAGCCAACTGTTGCGGGGCTAAATTTGTGCGGGCATGGTGGCGCCAAAATAGAGAGGCTTCTTATGAACATTGCACATTGGCTGGTCCGGCGCGCGGCTTTGGCGGGGGCGGCACCGGCATTGTTCTCAGGTCAAGCGCAGGTTGCGGATTATGCGGGTTTTGCGCGGCAGGCGGCGGCCGTGGGTGGCTGGTTGCAGGCCCAAGGCATTATTGCGGGCGATCGTGTGGCGATCTTCAGCCAGAATGTGCCGGAATATCTGGTGGCGCTTTACGGGATCTGGATGGTGGGGGCGGCAGCGGTGCCGGTCAATGCCAAGCTGCATACCCGTGAGGCCGCGTTTATTCTGGGTGATGCGGGCGCGCGGGTTGTCTTTGCTTCGCCTAGTCTCGCGCAGGGTTTGCGGGTTGAGGCAGTTGCGGCGCAGATCGTTACAATGGCGGGGCCGGAGTTTGAGACGGTGCTGGCAGCGGCACCTTTAGCGGCAGTTGTGGATCGCAGCAGCGAGGATTTGGCGTGGTTGTTCTACACCTCCGGCACCACGGGGGCGCCAAAGGGGGTGATGATCACCCACGGCATGTTGGCGTCCATGGCGTTGAGCTACACGGCAGATGTGGACAGCGTTCGGGCCGGGGACACCACGATTTATGCAGCCCCGATGAGCCACGGCGCAGGTCTTTATAATGTGATGCATGTGCAGGCAGGCGCGCGGCATGTGTGTCCCGTCTCGGGCGGGTTTGACGCGGCAGAAGTCCTTGATCTGGCGGCCCATTTCGGCGCGGCGCATCTGTTTGCCGCGCCAACGATGGTGAAGCGGATGACCGAGTACGCGCAAGCTGCGGGGCAGCGCGGTGCAGGGCTGCGCAGCGTGATCTATGCGGGCGGGCCGATGTATAACGCCGACATCATTGCGGCGGTGGCATGGTTCGGGCCGGTGTTTGTGCAAATTTACGGATTGGGTGAGTGTCCGATGGGGATTACCGTTTTGCCGCGTGCCGATGTGGCGGATCGTAGTCGACCGGACTGGCAGGCGCGGCTGGCTTCGGTCGGCTATCCGCAGGCGGCAGTCGAGGTGCGCATTGGCGATGCGCAAGGCAGGCCGTTGGAGGTAGGCGCGCAGGGCGAGATCATGGTGTGTGGCCGGACGGTCATGTCGCAGTATTGGAATAATCCGCAAGCCACACAGAAGACCCTGATCGACGGGTGGTTGATGACCGGTGATCTGGGATTTGTCGATGCGCAGGGCTATGTCACGTTGCAGGATCGCAGCAAGGATTTGATCATCACCGGCGGCTCCAACGTCTATCCACGCGAGGTGGAGGAGGTGCTGTTGACCCATCCGCAATTGCGCGAAGTATCCGTCGTCGGGCGGGTCCATCCGGAATGGGGCGAGGAGGTGGTGGCCTTTGTTGTCGGCGATGCGCCGGAGGCTGAGCTGGACCAGTTGTGTCTAGACAATATCGCGCGTTTCAAGCGGCCCAAAGAATACATCCGGCTTTCGGAATTGCCGAAGAATAATTATGGCAAGGTACTGAAGACGGAACTGCGGGCGATCTTGGCCGCGCGGGGGGAGGGATCCGCGTAAACGCGGGGACCGCGATTTCGGGTTGGGGGGCTGGGGGATTTCCTCCCCCGGCCCTGCCTCGGATATTTATGGCTAAAAGAGCCGGCGTTAGATGGCGAGGTATTCAGCGCGCAGAGCGGCGTTGTTGAGGACCTCGGCGGCGGTGCCGTCAAAGACGATGCCACCGGTATCGAGGATCACCGCGCGGTCGGCGAGTTTAAGGGCGCGGACGGCATTTTGCTCGACAAGGATCGTGGTGATACCCTGCTCTTTGATCAGGGCGAGGGTTTTTTCGATCTCGTCGACGATCACCGGCGCGAGGCCTTCGTAAGGTTCATCGAGCAGCAGGACTTTGACATCGCGGGCCAGCGCGCGGGCGATGGCGAGCATCTGCTGTTCCCCGCCCGACAGGGTGATGCCTTCCTGGGCTTTGCGTTCGCCCAAGCGCGGGAAAAGTTCGTAGAGGCGGCTGAGGGGCCAGCCGATCGGCGGCGCGATTTGGGCGAGTTTGAGATTTTCCTCGACGGTGAGGCCCGCGATGATGCGGCGGTCTTCGGGGACCAGCGCCATGCCAAGCTGGGACGCCTGATGGCTGGCCATCGTGTGCAGGGGCTGGCCGTTCATCCAGATTTCGCCCTGCTTGGCCTCGGGGGAGGACAGCCGCGCGATGGCCCGCAAAGTCGAGGTTTTGCCCGCTCCGTTGCGACCCAGAAGCGCGACGATCTCGCCTTCGCGCACGTCAAAGCTGACGCCTTGGACGATATAGCTTTCGCCGTAATAGGCATGCAGGTCACGGATCGAAAGATAGGCGGGGGCGCTGTCGGCGGTGGCTGCGCTGTGGTCGAGTGTGGCTGTGGTCATGAACTTGGTCCTTTAGCGGGGGCGCGGTTACGCGGCATCCTGGCTTTCGCCGAGGTAGGCTTCGCGCACTTTGGGGTGGCCCTTGATCTTTTCAGGTGTGTCTTCGACCAGCGGGGTGCCTTGGGCCAGAACGGTGATGCGTTCGGCCAGCGAGAATACCACATGCATATCGTGTTCGATGATCGCGATGGTGATGTTGCGTTCCTCTTTGATCTGCTTGAGCAGGTCGATGGTGTTGTTGGTATCAGCCCGCGCCATCCCGGCGGTGGGTTCATCCAGCAGCAGCAGGCGCGGGTCTTGCGCCAGACACATCGAGATTTCCAGACGACGTTTGTCACCGCGGGACATGGCGGCGGCGTGCATATGCCTTTTGTCCATCAGCTTCATGTCTTCCAACATATGCTCGGCTTTTTCGATCACGTCGCGCTGGCTGGCGACGCTGGCCAGCGCGTTCAGCTCAAACGCGCCATCACGTTTGGCAAAGCACGAGATCAGCATGTTTTCCATCACCGTCAGATCGCCGAAGATCTCGGGTGTCTGGAACACGCGGCTGATGCCCATCTGGTTGATCTCAAAGGGTTTGCGCCCCAGCACCGATTGCCCGTCGAACATGACCGATCCGGTGTCAGGGATCAGCTTGCCGATCAGGCAGTTGAGCAGGGTGGATTTTCCGGCACCGTTGGGGCCGATGATCGCGTGAACGGTGTTCTCCGCGATGCTGAGGTTGACGTTATCGAGTGCCTTCAACCCGCCGAAGCGTTTGCCGACATTTTTGACTTCGAGAATGGCCATGTCAGGCTCCTTATTCTGCGGCGGGGTTGCGTTGTTTCGCGGCGTCAGCCTCAACCGAGCCTGCGTTGCGATCACGGCGGCGGAAGACGCGACCGATACGTTGGCCGCCCTCGACCAACCCACCGGGCAGGAAGATCACAACCAGCATGAACAGCAGGCCCAAAGTGAGGT
Organism: Sulfitobacter brevis; assembly: GCF_900112755.1. Classification (GTDB taxonomy): domain Bacteria; phylum Pseudomonadota; class Alphaproteobacteria; order Rhodobacterales; family Rhodobacteraceae; genus Sulfitobacter; species Sulfitobacter brevis. The sequence continues at coordinate 156,327 of NZ_FOMW01000006.1, forward strand.
TCCAGCCTTTGCCGACGAAGGGGTGCACGATTGTGACCATGAAATCCTCCATCCCGTCGGGCAGGATGGCAAACCAGCTGTGCAGCACGTTGTCGTTGATTTTGGCAAAGATGTTCTCGAAATACTTGATGAAACCTGCGCCAAGAACCGGCCCGATCAGGGTGCCTGCACCGCCGAGGATGGTCATCAGAACGACTTCGCCGGAGGCGGTCCATTGCATGCGCTCGGCACCAGCCAGCGGGTCCATCGAGGCCAGCAAACCGCCAGCCAGACCTGCATACATGCCCGAGATCACGAAAGCTGCGAGCGTATAGGGGCGGGTGTTGAGGCCGGTGTAGTTCATCCGCTGCTGGTTGGATTTAACCGCGCGCAGCATCATGCCGAAAGGCGAGCGGAAGATGCGGATCGCGAGGTAGAACATGATCAGCAGGATGACCGCGCAGAAATAGTAGCCTGCGTTGAAGTCAAATGACCAAGCCCCCGCATCCAGCGTATAGGTCGAGCGCATTTCGACGATGCCCAGTAGGTGCGGTACGCTTTCCCAGTCGTCGATCAGGATTTGCGGGTCGGAAGTATAGACCTGCAAGCCGGTTTCGCCATTGGTGATGGTGGTGCCCAGAAAGCGGCCAATCAGGTCGGAATAGGAGATGGCGAACATCATCTGCGCAAAAGCGAGGGTGAGGATCGAAAAGTAAATCCCAGATCGCCGCAGACTGATAAAGCCGATGGCCAGCGCAAAGATTGCCGATACGATCACCGCAAGGAACAGCCCTGGAATGACGTTGTAATCCAGCAGCTTGTACATCCAGACCACGGCGTAGGAGCCAATGCCCAGGAAGGCCGCGTGGCCGAAAGAGAGGTAGCCTGTCAGACCAAACAGCAGGTTAAACCCGATGGCGAAAATGCCAAAGATCACAAAGCGCTGCATGAGGTCGGGGTAGCCCGCGTTAAACTGCGCCATGGCCGATCCGGTCGGAAAGGGGTTGAGGATGAAGGGCGCAAAAAGCGCCATTATCGCGACGATGATCAGCAGGGTGCTGTCTCTTTTACCGATACCGAACATGGGTTATTCCTCCATCACGCCCTTGCGACCCATCAGGCCGCGCGGACGCGTCAACAAGATCACAATAGCGACCACATAGATGATGATCTGGTCGATGCCGGGCAGTACGGCCTTGACCTCATTCAGCGAGGCGAGGCTTTCCAGAATGCCGAGCATAAAGCCCGCCAGCACCGCACCGGGCAGCGAGCCCATACCGCCGACAACCACGACCACAAAGCTCAGCACAAGAAAGTCCATGCCCATGTGGTAGTTGGGCGAGTTGATCGGTGCGTACATCACCCCCGCGAGCCCTGCCACGGCGGCAGCAATGCCGAACATGATGGAGAAGCGTTTGTCGATGTCGATGCCGAGCAAGCCTACGGTCTCACGATCTGCCATACCCGCACGCACGACCATCCCGAAGGTGGTGAACTGCAAGAAGGCAAAGACCGCGCCGATGATCAGCGTCGAGAAGCCGAAGTAGACCAGCCGCCAGTAGGGGTAGGCCAGCGAGGTATCGAGGCCCAACAGCGGGGCAAAGTCAAAGCTGCCGACAAAGGCAGAAGGCGCCGGTGTGGGGATCGGGTTGGCGCCGTAAAAATACTTGATGATCTCCTGCAGCACGATGGCAAGCCCAAAGGTCACGAGGATCTGGTCGGCATGGGGGCGCTTGTAGAAGTGCTTGATCAGCCCGCGTTCCATCACATAGCCGATAAACAGCATGACGGGGATCGCAAAGAGGATCGCGAGCGGCACCGACCAATCGATGATCAGGCTGCCGGTTTCAGGGCCGAACCAGCTTTCTACATAGGGCGTCTTGATCTCCAGCGGGCGACCCAGAAAATCTTTCTGTGTTTCATCCAGAGTTATGGTGCTGAGGCTTAGCAGCTTTTGCACCGTGACGGCGCAGAATGCGCCCAGCATGAACAATGCCCCGTGGGCAAAGTTCACCACGCCAAGCGTGCCGAAGATCAACGTCAGGCCAAGCGCGATCAGCGCATAGGCAGACCCCTTGTCGAGACCGTTCAGAATTTGGAGTAGGATTGCGTCCATCGTCCCCACCTTGTGGAAAGTTCAGTCTGCCGCGCGCCACAATGGGCGGGCCTGCGCGAAAGGCAGGGCGTGCGATGAACGCGCGCCCTGCCACTGCATTTTCATGCGGTCGGTTTAGGCACCTGGGTTACACTGACCCAGTTCGCCCCCGGCAAACATCGGATGGTCAGGTGCATATTCGACCTGCGCACGCGGTGTCTGCTCAACGATTTCGAGCGTGTCGTATTCGTTGGTCGGGTTCTCTTTGCCCTTCATGACCAGCACGTCTTTGAAGCACTGGTGGTCTTCGGCACGATAAAGCGTTGGACCGTTGCCCATGCCATCGAACTCAAAGCCCTCAAGCGCTTCGCCGACGCCGCAAGGGTTGAAGGTGCCGGCACGTTCCACGGCATCCGCATACAGCAGTGTCTGGACGTAGCAGGTGTGCGCCGAGTTGGAGGGCGGACGACCGTACTTTTCACCGAAGGATTTGGTGAAGGCTTTGGAGCCTTCATCCTGCAGCTGCCAGTTCCAGTTCATCGACCCGATGACGCCTTGCACGTTGGCACCGGCACCGGCTGCCATCAGCTCGGAGTAGAGCGGCACGACGATCTCGAACTTCTTGCCGTTCACTTCCTTGTCGAGCAGGCCGAACTGCACCGCGTTGGTCAGCGAGTTGACCATGTTCCCGCCGTAGTGGTTCAGAACCAGCACGTCGGCACCGGAGTTCAGAACTGGCGCGATATAGGAGGAGAAGTCGGTTGAGGCGAGCGGCGTCAGCACGTTGTTGACGGTCTCCCAGCCCACAGCTTCGGTGGCCGCAGCGATGGATTCCTGCTGGGTCCAGCCCCATGTGTAATCCGCGGTCAGGTGATAGGCGCGACGGTCGGCACCGTACGCGCTTTTCAGCACTGGCGCGAGGGCCGCAGCCGACATGTAGGCGTTGAAGAAGTGGCGGAAACCGTTGGCTTTTTTGTCTTTGCCGGTGGTGTCGTTGGAGTGTGTCAGACCGGCCATGAAGATCACGCCTGCCTCTTGGCACAGACCCTGAACCGCCACAGCCACGCCAGAAGACGAGCCGCCGTTGATCATGATCGCGCCGTCTTTTTCGATCATCGATTTGGCCGCCGCGCGGGCCGCATCGGATTTGGTTTGGGTGTCGCCAGTCACGAATGTGACTTTCTTGCCCAGAATACCGTTCCCTTTCAGCGCCTTGGAGCTGAAGGTGTTCATCATGCCGCCGTCGCCTTCGCCGTTCAGGTGCTGAACTGCCAACTCCTGCGCGCGCAATTCATCAAGCCCTTCCTCCGCGTAAGGGCCGGTTTGCGGTACGTTAAAGCCGAGTGTGACGGTGTTGCCCGTAGGGGCGTTCGTATAGCCCGCGTGCGCATCGGCCCGCAGATACGTCGGCAGCGCCAATCCCGCACCGGCAACCGCGCCGGTTTGGATCAGACCACGACGTGTCAGATTCAAAAATGACATTAAATTCCTCCCGTGTTGGTTCCATCCATGCATCTGAAGCGCATTGGATGACGCACAATGTGCAAAGAAACTATCGCGCTGAATCAGAAAATTATTCAATAACCCCCTTGATCAGTTGGATTATTCTGTAAATAACTTCGCAAAGGACTGGGTTGGATTGTAAATTATATGATGTTGCGGTGCAGAAAGCCTTTGATAAAGAACCATAATACTTGGCGTTTGCCTCATGGCGCGTGAGGTCCTGACCGGCAGTCGCATCCGCGAACGCCGCGTGATGGCGGGAATGAAGCAGGCCGAGCTTGCACGGCAGAGCGCGATCTCGGCCAGTTACCTCAATCTGATCGAACACAACCGCCGCAAAATCGGGGGCAAACTGCTGCTGGCGATTGCCCGCGCCTTGGGTGTGGAGCCACAGACCCTGACCGAGGGGGCCGAGGCGGCGTTAATCTCCAGCCTGCGCGAAGCGGCGGTGGATGCAGGGCTGAGCGGGCCGGAAGCCGAGCGCGCAGATGAATTTGCGGGGCGCTTTCCGGGCTGGGCGGAGGTTTTGGCGGGCGCCCGCCGCAGGATTGCCGCGCTGGAGCATACCGTCGAGGCGCTGACCGACCGGTTGGCGCATGACCCGCATCTGGCGGCCTCAATGCACGAATTGCTCAGCACCGCTGCGGCGATTCGCAGCACCGCCGCGATTCTGGCGGAGACCAAGACGCTTGAGCCGGAATGGCGCGACCGCTTTCACGCCAATATCAACGAAGACAGCCGCCGCCTCTCCAACAGTGCGCAAAGCCTTGTCGCCTATCTTGAGGCCGACCCCGACGCCACCGATGCAGGGATTTCGCCGCAAGAGGAAGTGGAGGCGTTTTTATCGCGGCACAGTTATCACTTCGAGGCGCTGGAGGCTGGGCGGGAGGATGAGATCGACAGTCTGGTGCGTGCTGCGTCTGATCTGCGCTCGGCTGCCGCGCGCCATATCGCAACGGCCGTGCTGCACCAATTGGCGCGGGATGCGGCGCGCCTGCCGCTGGCGCAGCTTGTCGCGGCGGTGGAGGATTTGGGCCCTGATCCGGCAGCCTTGGCGCAGCGCATGCACCAACCTGTGGGGCGGGTGATGCGGCGCATGGCTACGCTGCCAGAGTTGCAATCGGGGCTGGTGGTCTGTGATCGCTCCGGCACGGTGATTTTTCGCAAGTCGATAGAGGGGTTCACCGTGCCGCGTTTCGGGGCCTGCTGCCCGCTCTGGCCGCTGTTTGGCGCGTTGGGGCAGCAAGGGCAGGTGACCGCCGTGCGGTTGGCGCAACTGGGCGGGGCGGAGGCCGAGTTTGACGCCTTTGCCGTGTGTGAGCCGCAATCGGCGCCGGCCTATAACACCGCGCCTTTGGTGCAATCGGTGATGTTGCTGTTACCCGCTGCGGCGGGGGCCAGCGGGCCGGTGGCGCAGGTCGGATCGACCTGCCGTGTTTGTTCAAAGGATAACTGTCCGGCGCGGCGCGAACCCTCGATCCTGAGCGCGGGTATCTGACGCATGGGGGCCAACTCGCGCAGCCCGTGTCCTCCGCCGAGCCATTTCACTTTTTGACAGCCCTGACTTTCCGATGCATCGTAGCGCTCGGGCATACGCAGATCCGGCACCAAGACCGGCAAGGGCGCAGCCAACTAAGGGGGGAGAACCACTGTCCATGGGCAAACACGTCGTGCTGGTCGAGGATGAACTGAATATCGCCGAGGCGATCCGATTCCTGCTGACCAATGATGGCTGGCGCGTCGAAACGCTCGCGAATGGTGCGACGGCGGTGGAGGTGATCCGCAAGTCGGCGCCTGATCTGGTAATGCTGGATGTAATGCTGCCGGGGCGCAGCGGGTTTGATATTTTGCATGATCTGCGGGCAGATCCCGCGCTGGCGCATCTGCCAATCCTGATGCTGACCGCACGCGGGCAGGCCCGTGACCGCGAGATGGCCGAGAAGGCCGGTGTCAGCCGTTTCATGACCAAACCGTTTTCAAATACCGAAATGCTGGACGCCGTGCGCGATCTGTCCCGCCACCTGACCGCAAGCTGAGCCATGGCGCGCAGCCCGATCTTTCTGGAGCGGCGCAGCTATCGTGTCCGGCGGATGATGGATGCGGTGCGGCTTTTGCCGGTGCTGGGGCTGGCGCTGTTTATGGTGCCGCTGATTTGGCCAGTACCTTCTGATGACCCGAGCGAGACGATGCCGATGTCGACGGCTCTGGAATATCTGTTTGGCGCGTGGATGTTTCTGGTGCTGGCGGGGTGGCTGCTGTGGCGGCGCACGGGCGCGCATGCCGCTGACCCAGCAAGCGATCCAGCCGCCAAACCACCCGTGACCGAGGCGCGGTAGTGGTTTCGTTAAATCAACTGGTTATCGTGTGCCTGACCTATGTGGCAGGGCTGTTCTTTGTGGCCTTCATGGCCGAACGCGCAGCGCTGCGCGGGCGCGGCGGCTGGCTTTTGCATTCACCGTTGGTCTATACGCTGTCTCTATCGATCTACTGCACGGCTTGGACATTCTATGGTGCGGTGGGCTATGCTGCGCGGTCGGGGCTGGAATATGTCACCATCTACCTTGGCCCTAGTCTGGTGATGTTTGGCTGGTGGTGGGTGCTTCGGCGCTTGGTGCGGATCGGCCGCAGCCAGCGCGTGACTTCGGTCGCCGATCTGATTTCCTCGCGCTATGGCAAGTCGAACTTGCTGGCGATTATTGTCACGGTGATGGCTGTGGTCGGGGTAACCCCCTATATTGCCTTGCAGTTACAGTCAGTTGTGCTGTCGCTGTCGATCTTTGCCGCGCCCGAAGCGATACCGGGGGCTGAGGTTGGTGCGGGCATCAACGCAGGTCGCGCGGCGCTTTGGGTGGCTTTAGGGCTGGCGCTTTTCACCGTGCTTTTCGGGACCCGCAATCTCAACGTGAACGAGCGCCATCACGGGGTGGTCATCGCCGTCGCCGTAGAGGCTGTGGTGAAGCTGGTAGCGCTTTTGGCAGTTGGTATCTTTGTGGTCTGGGGGGTAGCGGGCGGGCTTACCGAAACGATGACGCGGATTGATGCCTCCGAGATTGGCGCGTTTCGTGTGCAGGGCAGCCGCTGGGCGGCGCTGACCGCGCTTTCAGGGGCAGCACTTTTGTGTCTGCCGCGGATGTTTCAGGTGATGGTCGTCGAGAATGACGACGAGCGCTATCTGCAAATCGCCTCATGGGCTTTCCCGCTATATATGCTGCTGATGAGCCTCTTCGTTGTGCCGATTGCAGTTGTTGGGCTGGATTTGCTGCCGGAAGGATCAAACCCCGATCTCTTCGTGCTGTCGCTGCCGCTCAGCCAAGGGCAGAACGGTCTGGCGATGTTGTCTTTCCTGGGCGGCTTTTCCTCTGCCACCTCGATGGTGATCGTGGCGACGCTGGCGTTGAGCACGATGGTGTCGAACCATATCGTCATGCCGATCTGGCTGGCGCTGCGCCGCGACGGGGCGACGCAATCGGGCGATGTGCGCAATGTGGTAATTCTCGCGCGGCGGCTGTCGATCTTGCTGATCATCGGGTTGGGGTTTCTCTATTATCGCAGTTCGGGGGGCAGTGGCGCGCTGGCGGCAATTGGCACGATCTCCTTTGGCGGGGTGGCGCAGTTTTTGCCCGCAATGTTGGGCGGAATTTTCTGGCGCGGGGCAACACGGATGGGCGCGCTTTGCGGGTTAAGCCTTGGTTTCGCGCTATGGCTTTTTACCATGCTTTTGCCCAGCTTTGGCATGGATACGGTGCTGTCGCAGGCGGTGTACGAGACGGGGCTGATGGGATTGGGCTGGCTACGCCCGCAGGCGCTGTTCGGGATTGAGGGGTTGGATCCGACCGTGCATGCGGTGGTGTGGAGCCTGTCGCTGAACGCGATCATTTTTGTGGTCGTCTCGCTGTTTACCTTCCCCGATCCGGTGGAGCGCTTGCAGGGCGCGCAGTTTGTAAATGTTTTCGATCACTCCAGCCCCGCGCGCGGCTGGACCGCGTCGGTCGCGGGCAGCGAAGATCTGATGATCATGGCGCAGCGCATCTTGGGCGCGCGTGAGGCGCAGGCGTTTTTCGCGGGGGAGGCACGCAGGCAGGGCTTTGCCGACGGCCTGCCGCAGCCGACGCCGCGCTTTGTGCAGGCTTTGGAGCGGGAGTTGGCGGGTGCGGTGGGGGCCGCCACGGCCCATGCGATGGTGGCGCAGATTGTCGGTGGCACCTCGGTTTCGGTGCAGGACCTTTTGGCGGTGGCCGACGAATCGGCGCAGATGCTGGAGTATTCCAGCCAGCTGGAGGCGAAATCCCGAGAGTTATCGCAGACCGCCGCGCAGTTGCGCGAAGCTAACGAAAAGCTGACGCAACTGTCGCTTCAAAAGGATGGGTTTCTCAGCCAGATCAGCCATGAATTGCGCACGCCGATGACCTCGATCCGGTCGTTTTCGGAGATTTTGCGCGATGCAAAGGGGATCAAGGCAGCGGACAAGACCCGCTATGCTTCGATCATCCATGACGAGACGATTCGCTTGACGCGGCTGCTGGATGATCTGCTGGATCTGTCGGTTTTGCAGAACGGGCAAGTGACGCTGAATGTGCAAAGCGCGCCGCTGTCGCGGGTGTTGGATCAGGCGATTACGACGGCTTTGGCGGGCAGGAACGGAGCGCTGGCAATCTGCCGTGATCCACTTACCGAAGCGCTGCCGCTGACCACCGATCTGGACAGGCTGGGGCAGGTGTTCATCAATCTTGTGGCCAATGCCGCGAAATACTGCCGTGCAGCCGAGCCGGAGCTTTCGATAAAGGTGCAGGAAAGCGACGGGCCGTTGGTGATTGATTTTGTCGATAACGGCGCGGGGATCGCGGAGGACGCGCAGGCGGTGATTTTTGAGAAGTTCTTTCGCGTGCACGGCGTTGAGGGCGAAGGTGCGGGTCTGGGCCTTGCCATCTGTCACGAGATCATGACGCGGCTGGGCGGTGGCATCCGGTACCTGCCGCAGGGGGCGGGAACCGGATTTCGCATTTGGCTGCCTGCAGAGCGCGAGGCAGGAGTCTGACGCTCAGGTAAAGGGCTGCGCCAGCGCGGGGCGCAGGTTCTCGATGTCATAACCGGCTTTGCTGGCAGAGGAGATAATCTCGTCCACAGGCAACTCGCCCGCATTACCCAAGGCCCAAGCGATGGTGGAGCGGGTGCCCGAGGCACAATATGCCAGCACGACATCATCGGTTGCCGCACCCTTGGCGCGGTTCTCGGCGATGTTCTCTGGCACCATGGTTTGATGGGTCAGCGGCTGTTCGGCAAAGCTCAGCCCAGCAGCCTCGGCGGCGGTGCGAATGGCAGCGGCACTATGGCTCGGCGGGACTTCGGCATCGGGGCGATTGCACAAAATGCGGGTGATGCCACGCGCCTTGAGCGCGTCCATGTCAGCCGGATCGATCTGCGGGCTGACGTAATAGCGGGGGGTGAGTTCGCGAATATCCATGGGCTGATTTAAGCACAGCCTTGCAGTCTGTCCAGCATGGGTTTTGCAGACAGGCGGGGGCAGGGGCGAATAGGAGAGGAATTATCGGCGGGTTTTTGCGGTCGGTGGGGGGCAACTCACGCACCAACGGGCGCACAATCAGGTCAGGAACACGCCCAAAATCACCAGCATCAGCCCGATGACCGACAAAAACAGCGCCCCGAGGTTGAGCGGAATCGCCTTTTTCAGCACCAACCGCATGGCGTCGTCATCCAGCTTGGCGCGTTTGGCACGGCTGACGCTGAAGATGCACCAGACCAGCCCGGCAAGGCCGATAAGCGACAAAGTAGCGCCGATCCAGATCAGCCATTCCAGCGGGGAGGAGGTCATATTTTCCATGGCGGCATCGCTACGCCAAAGCCGCGCATCCTGCAAGACCCGCTTGCGGGCCGCTGGGCGGGGGGGTAGTCAGGCGCAAAACCATGTCAGGAGCGCAGCATGAGCGATACGTCAACCAACCCCGATATCACCGAAAGCAGCCCCGGCGACGCGACCTATCGAGTCACGGCGAACGAATTGCGCCAGTTTGTGGAGCGGATCGAGCGTTTGGATTCGGAGAAGAAGGACCTCGCCGAGCAGCAAAAAGAGGTCATGGCCGAGGCGAAATCGCGCGGATACGACACCAAGGTACTGCGCAAAGTGATCGCGCTGCGCAAGCGTGACAAGGACGACATCGCCGAAGAAGAAGCGGTGTTGGAGATGTACAAGGAAGCACTGGGTATGTGACCCGAATGGCGGGCTGTGAAATATAGCCCGCCCCACGCCTTGAAGGCGTGATCGCGCAGCGCCACCTGCGTGTAGCCGGATGCGCAAAGCCGCATCGGTCAACAAGGGTTTATTCATGGATTACGTGTTAATTGCGGGGGGCTTGCTCGGGCTGGTGCTGGGCGGCGAGCTTTTGGTGCGCGGTGCAGTGGCGCTGGCACAGCGGATGGGTCTGTCGCCCTTGTTTATCGGACTGACGATTGTGGGTTTCGGTACCTCGATGCCCGAATTGGTGACGTCGCTGCAGGCAGCCTATGTAGGCGCGCCGGGAATCGCGCTGGGCAACGTAATCGGCTCCAACATCGCTAATATTTTGCTGATCCTCGGGGTCGGGGCGGTGATGGCGCCGATGGTGGTACAGCCTGCTGCCTTTAAACGCGATGCAAGCGTTCTGGTTGCGTCATCCCTGATGTGTCTGGCCGTCGTGTTGACGGGGCAGGCGGGGCGGGTGAGCGGGCTGGTGTTTCTTGGCGCTCTGGCCGCCTATCTGGCTTTCACGCTGCACGGCGAGCGGCGCAGCTCCCCCACGGCGCTGCCTGTCCCGCCCGAGACTGCGGGCGCCATGTTGTCGGCGGTGCAATTGGCCGGTGGTCTGGCGCTAACGCTGTTGGCGGCACGGTTCTTGGTCACGGGTGCGGTGGCTGTAGCGCAGGACTTGGGGCTATCGGATACGGTGATCGGGCTGACCATCGTTGCGGTTGGCACCTCGATGCCCGAGTTGGTCACTTCGGTCATCGCGGCGCGCAAAGGCCAAAGCGATGTGGCTTTGGGCAATATCGTGGGCTCGAACATTTTTAACATTCTGGGAATTCTGGGGATCACGGCAGTGGTGCTGCCGTTGGAGGTGCCTGCGCAGATTGCCAGCTTTGACATCTGGATCATGTTGGCAGCGACGGCGGCTCTGGTCGCTGTGGCGGTGACCGGATGGCGCATCAGCCGCCGCGAGGGGACAGCACTTTTGGTGGGCTACGGCACCTATCTGACGGTGCTGCTGGCGCGCAACGGGGTGTTCTGAGCGCGAAACCTTGCGATAGGCCCAAAGCCGTCGGCCTGACCCCCTTGCGGACAGGCGCGGTGGCGCATAGAAGGGCGGAAATTTTCGGCTGCGTGCGTTCGTGCGCGGCATTACGCTATGGAGCAAACATGCAGGTCAATGAGACGCTGAACGAAGGTCTGAAACGCGGCTACGCCATCACCGTGACGGCCGCCGAGCTGGAAGCCAAGGTCAACGAAAAACTGGCCGAGGCCCAGCCTGACGTTGAAATGAAGGGTTTTCGCAAGGGCAAGGTCCCGATGGCGCTGCTGAAAAAGCAGTTCGGCCAGCGCGTAACTGGCGAAGCGATGCAGGAAAGCATCGATGGCGCCATGTCAGAGCACTTTGAAAAGTCTGGCGACCGCCCTGCGATGCAGCCAGAAGTCAAAATGACCAACGAAGACTGGAAAGAAGGCGACGACGTCGAGGTCACCATGACCTACGAAGCACTGCCCGAGATCCCCGAGCTCGACATGGGCAAGGTCAAGCTGGAAAAGATGGTTGTCAAAGCCGATGACGCCGCTGTTGAAGAAGCACTCAGCAACCTCGCGGAAACCGCGCAGGACTTCAAAGCACGTAAGAAAGGCTCCAAAGCCAAAGACGGCGACCAGATCGTGATCGATTTCGTCGGCAAGGTTGACGGCGAGCCTTTTGAAGGTGGTGCGGCGGAAGATTACCCGCTGGTACTGGGTTCGAACTCCTTCATCCCCGGCTTCGAAGAGCAGCTGGTTGGCGTGAAAGACGGCGAAGAGAAGCAGGTTACCGTTTCCTTCCCAGACGATTATCAGGCCGAGCACCTGAAGGGCAAAGAAGCGACCTTTGACTGCACCATCAAAGAGGTGAAGGAACCCGTTGCTGCCGAGATCAACGACGAGCTGGCGAAGAAATTCGGCTCCGACGATCTGGCCGCCCTCAAGTCGCAAATCTCCGAGCGTCTTGAAGCTGAATATGCCGGCGCGTCACGCGCTGTAATGAAGCGGGCGCTGCTTGATGCCTTGGACGAGATGGTCGATTTCGATCTGCCACCGTCCTTGGTCGAAGCCGAAGCAGGCCAGATCGCGCACCAGTTGTGGCACGAGGAAAATCCTGAGGTTCAGGGCCATGACCACCCCGAGATCGAAACCACCGACGAGCACAACAAGCTGGCAAACCGCCGCGTGCGTCTGGGCCTGTTGCTGGCCGAGATTGGCCAGAAGGCCGAGATCGAAGTGACCGATGCCGAGATGACCCAAGCGATCATGAACCAGGCGCGTCAGTATCCTGGTCAGGAGCGTCAGTTCTTTGAATTCGTTCAGCAGAACCAGCAGATGCAACAGCAGATGCGCGCGCCGATCTTTGAAGACAAAGTGATCGATCATATCGTCGAAAAAGCCGACGTGACCGAGAAAGAGATCACCAAAGAAGAGCTTCAGAAAGCTGTTGAAGAGCTTGAAAACGAATAATCTTTTCGATTTTCGATAAGAATTTAAGGCGCTCCGGTTTCGGGGCGCCTTTTTCGTTTGGGGTGGGCGCTGGCCCACCTGAGGCTCTCCCAGCAGTTTGCCAAACGCACCGTTTTCTCGACACAGGGACCCAATTCGCCTAGATTTTTCACAAGTTGAGCATTTCTGCAGTAAGTTTGGGATCAGATGGATAGGCGCATGTTCACTAGATATATCGTTTCTGGTGCGTTTCTGGGTGTTGCTGGCGGGGGGTATTATTGGCTCAATGCGCGGCGAGACCAAAGCCATCCCAGTGTGATTTGATGCTGGATAAGCTGGACACCCTCGCAAGATCGCCGATCGAGACGTCGGGAGGCTGGGATGCGTCGAGGACGCTTAACCATCTCGCGCAATCGGTCGAGTTTTCGATGTCAGGCTACCCAGAGCACAAGCCGCCGATATTTCAGAAAACTGTCGGAAGCTCGCCTACAAGGTGTTTAATGCCCGCGGGGCCATGTCTCACGGGTTAGACGAAGTCATTCCCGGCGAGGTTGTCACAGACGATGGCCAGACACAGGACGCGTTGCTGCGTTTGAAAAACGCTCTAGTGACGTTCAAAGGCTATGGCTCGGAGATGAAAGCACATTTCGCCAATGGTCAGCTCAGCAAAGACGATCATGCGATTGCGCATGTCTTGCACATCAACAATCATCTGGAAGAGTTCCGGATGGTCTGAGCCGCCCCGCCCGCTATTAAGGCGCCGACCCGCCGCCAGCTAATAGGCGGCAGCGGGTGGGGAATTGTGGGGTCAGCCGCTGCGCAGGCCGGTCTGGACCAACATGCCACGACGCTTGGCTTCGTAGTAGTAGCCGCTGGCGTACCATTTGATCGCGGTGTTCTGGTTGCCGTCTGCCAGCAGCCAAGCACCACGTAAATATTTCAGCGCATATTTCAGATTGGTATCGGCATCCAGCAAGTCGCTGGAGGCGCCGCGAAAGCCCATGGTGCGGGCCGTGGCGGGCAGGATTTGCAGTAGGCCGTAGTAGGGGCCGTTGCGCGCAGAGGGGTTGTGGGTGCTCTCGCGGATTGCAAGGCGGTGGACCAGCGGGCGGGGAACTTCGTAGTAGTCGGCCCAGTAGTTGATCTTTTGACGCAGCTCGGGCGTTTCATTGGGATGTAGCGGCAGGCGCGTCGATGTCGGTTTGGAGCCATGGGCCTCGATGGGAGGCGCAGTGCAGGCCGTCAGGGCGGTTGCGGCGATCAGGGTAAGAAACGCTCGGCGTGTTGTCTGGGGCATGTTTGGATTCGCATGTTGTGGCAACTGCGGCCAATTTACGCAGAGTTCCCCTAAGGGCAATCGCCGTGGACCTGGCTGCGCGGCTATCCGCGCGAGGGGCGGCGGAAGGCCGCGCAGAGCGTCGTTGGAGGCGCTTGGCGGTGCTGCCCTGCCGTATCGACTCATCGCAAACAAAAGCCCCGCGCAGAGGGCTCTGCGCGGGGCTTTTTAGCGTATATCAGACCTGCAAATCAGTCGCGAGCAGCAGCGTCGTCCTGATCGTCCGAAGCGGCGGCGGAGCGGTTGTCGCCCGCGTCGTCGTCGTCCGAAGCAGCGGAGCCGAGATCGTCGAAGAGTTCGGAGATTTCGAATTCTGCTTCGGCTTCTTCTTCGGCGGCGAGTTCCTGAATGGACTTGCCGGAAGCCTGCAATTCGGCTTCCTCTTTCGAGCGCGCTACGTTGATCATGATCTTGGCTTCGACTTCAGGGTGCAGGACCACTTGCACTTCGTGCAGGCCCAGTTCCTTGATCGGTGCGGTGAGCACGACCTGTTTGCGGTCTACGGTAAAGCCCGCTTCGGTAGCAGATTCGGCCGCGTCACGGGTGGTGACGGAACCGTAAAGTGCGCCCGCATCGGAGGCCGAACGAATCACGATGAACTGCTGGCCGTCGAGGGTAGCAGCCATTTTGTCGGCTTCTTTTTTGGACTCGAGGTTTTGTGCCTCAAGCTGGGTCTTGCGGCCCTCAAAAGCTTCGATGTTGGCCTTGGACGCGGAAAGCGCCTTGCCTTGTGGCAGCAGGTAGTTGCGTGCGTAGCCGGACTTTACGTCGACGACTTCGCCCATTTGGCCCAGCTTGGCCACACGTTCCAGAAGGATTACTTGCATCTGCTTTGCTCCTTATTTCACGGCGTAGGGCAGCAGGGCGAGGAAGCGGGCGCGTTTGATGGCACGGGCCAGTTCACGCTGCTTTTTCGCAGACACTGCGGTGATACGGGAAGGAACGATCTTGCCACGCTCAGAGATGTAGCGCTGAAGCAGACGTGTGTCCTTGTAGTCGATTGCCGGTGCGTTGTCGCCCGAGAAGGGGCAGACCTTGCGGCGGCGGAAAAATGGTTTTGCAGCCATGGTTTATATCCTTTTCTACAAGCTGATGATCAACGACGATCGCCGCGGTCGGGGCGGGGCCCACGCTCGCGTTCGTCACGCTTTTGCATCTGAACCGATGGCAGTTCTGCATGCTCGTCGACCTTGATGGTCAACACGCGCATCACGTCATCATGCAGGCGCATCAGGCGTTCCATCTCGTGCACGGCAGTTGCCGGAGCGTCCGAGCGCAGGAAGGCATAATGGCCCTTGCGGTTCTTGTTGATCTTGTAGGCCATCGTCTTGACGCCCCAGTACTCGCTATCCACGAGTTTGCCGTCGTTGTCGGCAAGGACAGTGCCAAAATGTTCGATAAGGCCTTCGGCCTGCGTGTTGGACAAATCCTGACGCGCAATCATGACATGCTCATATAGCGGCATGCGAACTCCTATTTATATCAAGGCGCATTTCATAGGTAGGGCATGATCCTTTGCGGCCCCACCACGAGAGTCTGCGCGGTTCATCAACAGTGCAAAGGAAGCGCCGATATACACGGTTTGGGCGGGGGCGCAAGGTGCCGCGCTGGCAGGGTGGCAAAAGGCACGGATTTGCGGGGCGTGCAAAGGTAAGAGTGGCGCGTATCGGTGCCGCCTTCACGCAAAGTATTCCACGATGGCCTCGCGTCTGCCCCGGACTTGCCGCTTTATCGTCTCTTTTGCTTCGCAAGGTTGGGGATAGAAAATGATTTAGTTTAATAAATGGTAAAGGAAATCTTGTCATGTCAGCATCAGCCGACGTCGTGGCCGCCAGCACTTCGATCCATGAAGCCATCCGGATGGTGGGAGGCGCGCGGTGGGTTGTAAGGGGTATCCAACGGATTTTCGGTGTCGCGTTGGTATGTGCTGCGGTCGCTCTTTGGCTAATGCCAGGGGCAGGTTGGCAACAGGACAAAATGCTTTTCAAGCTGGTCTTGTCGGTTGTTGCGCTGGGTGCCGGTATCGGATTGTTGCAATCAAGTGCGCGACCGCCTGCGCCGGCCGTCGAGATTGACAGTATTCGCCGCGAAATCCGTCTGGTGCGGCTGGCAAAGCGTGGCAAACCGACCATTTTGCAACGCTGTGCCTTCAAGGACCTTGCCCGTGTGGAGCAGAACGGCGCACATCTGCGGTTTTGGGGGGCGGATGGCGGGTTATTTGCCGAGTTCACGATTTCCGATCGGGGCGCGCTTGATGGTTTGATGGCGTGGCTGCGCGATGCTGGAAAGCTGGCCTGATTTTGAGGCGCACAAAAGCTTCTGTTCAATGGCGCGCATAGGCTGTTCGGGTTGACGGGTTGTTTCTGCTGCGCCGCGACGCACATGGTGGGACATGTAACGCAACACCGGAGCACTTTTTATGAAGCCTATCCTTTTCGCCGCCGCCCTTGCCATGACTGCAAGCAGCGCCTTTGCCGCTGACAAATACGTGCTGGATGCGAGCCACAGCCAAGTTGTGTTCAGCTATCAGCACCTCGGTTTTTCGACGACAACCGGCATGTTCTCGGGCTTTGAAGGCGAAATCATGTTTGACGAAGCCGATCCGGCCAAGTCTTCAGTGACGGTATCAATGCCGACGACATCGATGTTCACCGGCTGGGAAGCGCGTGAAGAGCACTTCATGTCGGATGACTTCTTTGGTGCGAAAGAGGGCGACATGGTCACCTTCACGTCCACTGGGATCGAAGTGACGGGTGAGAATACTGCCAAAATCACCGGCGACCTGACAATGAACGAGATCACCAAGCCTGTTGTGCTGGATGCCAAGCTGAACCAGATGGGCGATCACCCGCAGGCGGGTAAGCCTTGGGTCGGGTTCGATGCCACAACAACGCTGCTGCGCTCGGATTTCGATATGGGGATGTTTGCGCCCTATGTTGGCGACGAGGTACAGGTGAATATTTCACTAGAGGCGATGAAGGCCGAATAAGCCCGCTTCTCCACAAAATTAGAAAGGCCGCCAGAGCGATACTCGGGCGGCCTTTTTTTTGTTGCGGTGCAAAAGAGTGCTTATTCGCCGCGTTGCGCGGTCAAGGTGATCTTGACTGTAACGGCAAAGCCCAGTGTGTTTTCATCATTCACGTTGTCGCCGATGCCAAAGTCAATCCGGTCGAGCGTCAGGTCGGCGCGCATTTCAGCGGCGTCGCCGTTGACGGCAAGGCTGAAGGGAAAGGCGAAAGGCAGGCTTTGGTCTTTGATCGTCAGCGTGCCTTGCGCGATATAGCCGTCGCTACCGTGCAGGATGTCGGCGGTAAAGCGCGCGGTTGGGAACGTAGGCGCGTCAAAGAAGTCGGGGGCGAGCGCTTGGCCGGTAACGGATCCCAAAGTCAGCGACGGGATCGCGATTGTGGTGGTGACCGTGCCGGCTTTGCCCATGTCGGAAGTTTCATCAAAGTCGATCTCGGCGGTCCAGTCGGCAAACTGGCCTGTGACGGTGGATCCGAACTGGTTGACCGAAATCTCGATCTGGCCTTGCTGGACCTGCCATTCGGAGGAAACCTGCGCCAAGGCTGGCGCTGTTGCCGGTTCAGCGGCGTCACCGCGCGAGACAACAGCGGCGAAACCGAATGTTGCGGCCCAAAGGGCGACTGCGGCGAGCAGGGGCGCTTTGCTGCGGTGCTGTGGCGGGAGCGTGCCGATCACCGGCGTGCCGGGCAACATGCGGCGCAGGGTGGAATCGCGGTCAATGATGTGGTGTTTGAGCGCGCCTGCAATGTGCAGAAAGATTGCGCCAATCAATACACGACCAGCGGCCCAATGCAGGGCGCCAAAGAAATGCTCGACGTTGGTGTCTTTCGGGACCAGCGGAAGGTTCTGGCCCAGAGGCCACCAGATTGGCGCAAAGCCCGAGGCAGCCGCATGGCCTATCCAGCCCGACAGCGGCACAATCACCAATGCGCCGTAAAGCAACCAGTGCACTAGCGAGGCCAGAAAGCTTTCAAGCCGTCTGTCGGCGTTGAGCAAGCCCGGATGTGGTTGCGACAGCGCCCAAAGTATCCGCGCCACGGCGACGAAAAACGCAGCCACGCCGAGGGTTTTATGCAGCGAGAACAGCCATGCCTTGCGGGCCAGTTCGGTGTCGGTGTCGAAGGGCAGCTCATCAGCGATCCAGCCGAGCGGGATCAATGTGAGGATCAGCAGCGCAGTCAGCCAGTGGAAGGTCTTGGTCACACCGCCGTAGCGCTGGTGGGTATTGGTCAGGGGCATGATCGTACTCCGTTAGCTTTGACTGCGCAGTTAATCGGGCCAGAACGCAGCCACAATGGCGATCCTTGCACAGGGCCGGTGCGGACTTGTTACAACCGGCGCCACGGGCTACATCTTGGGCAAACGAAAACCGAGAGGCCAGCATGAGCATCGCATTTATATTTCCCGGGCAGGGCGCCCAGACCATCGGCATGGGCCGCGAGCTGGCCGAGAGCTATCCGGCGGCGCGGGCCGTGTTCGACGAGGTCGACGCGGCACTGGGGCAAAAGCTGTCCGAGCTGATTTGGGAGGGCGACATCGAGACCCTGACCCTGACCGAGAACGCCCAGCCCGCGCTGATGGCGACATCAATGGCCGCGATGGCGGCATTGGGGGCCGAAGGCATCACCGTGGACCGTGCCGCTTTTGTGGCGGGTCACTCGCTGGGGGAATATTCGGCGCTTTGTGCGAGTGGGGCGTTGTCGCTGGCGGATACGGCGCGTTTGCTGCGCATTCGTGGCCGCGCCATGCAATCTGCTGTTCCGGTGGGTGAGGGCGCTATGGCGGCAGTTCTCGGGCTCGACATCGATCAGGTGATCAAGGTCGCGCAGGAAGCTGCGCAGGGCGAGGTTTGCGAGGTCGCCAACGAGAATGATCCCTCTCAGAACGTGGTTTCCGGCAATGCTGCGGCTGTGGAGCGGGCCACGGTGCTTGCCAAGGAAGCCGGAGCGAAGCGCGCGTTGATCTTGCCGGTGTCGGCACCTTTCCATTGCTCTTTGATGGGCCCTGCGGCCACGGCGATGGCGACAGCGCTGAGTGAGGTCGAGATTAAGGATCCGCATGTGCCGTTGGTTGCAAACGTATTGGCGGAGGCGGTGACCTCGGCGACGCAGATTCAAGGCTTGCTGGTGGATCAGGTTACCGGACGGGTGCGCTGGCGGACGTCGGTCGAGTGGATGGTTGCGCAGGGCGTCACCGAGTTTTGGGAGATCGGCGCAGGCAAAGCGCTCTCGGGGATGATCCGGCGGATTAGCAAAGACAGCACCTGCCGCACCTTCGGCACGCCCGCAGAGATTGCCGCAGCGGAAGACGCCTGATGATGCGCGGGCTGGTTTTGGCGCTGGCGCTGTTGGTTTCGGCCTGCGGCGTGGTGGAAAATGCCAGCGATGGCACACAGATGGTGGTGCGCGGCGATCAATTGATCCTGTCGGGCACGATTACCAGCCGGACCCCTGCCAATTTCGCCCGCGTATTGGCAGCCAACCCGCAAGTCCGGACAGTTGTTGAGACCCAGATTGACGGCTCGATCGACGGGGCGGCGACGATAGAAATGGGGTACCGTTTGCGGGCCTTGGGGCTTGGCACCCATTTGCGCGCGGATAGCGTTGTAGATTCGGGCGGGGTGGATCTGTTTCTGGCAGGTCGGCGGCGCACGATGGAGCGGGGTGCGAGCCTCGGCGTGCACAGCTGGCGCAACGGTTACCGCGAGGGCAGCAGCTATCCACGCCACGCACCCGAGCATCAAATGACGCGGCGCTATGTGGCTGATATGCTGGGCAGCGATGCGTTTTACTGGTTTACTTTGGGGGCGGCGCCCTCGGACTATATACATGAAATAACAGCGGCGGAAATCGCCCGCTTTGGGTTGCTGACACAGCCCTGACGGAAAAAGGCAGGAGAGACAGATGTTTGATTTGACAGGGAAAAATGCGTTGGTTACCGGAGCGTCCGGCGGTATCGGTGCCGAGATTGCCCGCAGCCTGCATGCCCGTGGCGCGACTGTGGGCCTGTCCGGCACCCGCACCGAGCCTTTGGAGGCGCTGGCCGCTGAATTGGGTGAGCGCGCGTATGTGCTGCCCTGTAACCTGAGCGATATGGAAGCTGTCGAGGCGCTGCCGAAACAGGCGGCAGAGGCGATGGGATCGGTGGATATTCTGGTCAATAACGCAGGTATCACCCGCGATAATCTTTTCATGCGGATGTCGGATGACGAATGGAACAGCGTGATAAACGTTAACCTCACGGCGACCTTCAAGCTGTGCAAGGGTGTCATGCGCGGCATGATGAAGGCGCGTTGGGGCCGGATTGTGAATATCTCGTCGGTGGTGGGTGCCACCGGTAATCCTGGGCAGGCCAACTATGCGGCCTCCAAGGCAGGGATGATCGGGATGTCGAAGTCGTTGGCCTATGAGGTCGCGAGCCGTGGTATTACCGTTAATGCGGTCGCACCGGGTTTTATTACCACCGCGATGACCGACAAGCTGACCGCTGACCAGAAAGCCGGTATCATGGGGCAGATTCCCGCTGGCCGGATGGGGGATCCCGCAGAGATCGCGGCGGCTGTTGTTTATCTGGCAAGTACGGAAGCGGGCTATGTCACCGGAACGACCTTGCATGTGAACGGCGGCATGGCCATGCTATAGAACAATCCGTAATAACATTTGCGCCCTTTGCGTCATATGCTAAAGGGGGCGCAGAATCGAGGCAATGGGCGCTTGATCGCCCCGCAAACCTTGTGCAAACAAGGATCAGAGCCGCCCCTGACCACGGGGCATCCTCCAACCGCCGAGATCGGTGCGCGGAAATATTATTGGGTCCAGTCAGACCCGGAAGAAATGAGGACTTATTATGAGCGACGTCGCAGACCGCGTGAAAAAGATCGTTGTTGAGCACCTTGGTGTTGAAGAGGATAAAGTGACCGAGAATGCGTCGTTCATCGACGATCTTGGCGCAGACAGCCTTGACACTGTTGAGCTGGTCATGGCCTTCGAAGAAGAGTTCGGCATCGAGATCCCTGATGACGCGGCTGAAAACATCCAGACGTTCGGCGATGCGGTCAAGTTCATCAAGGAAGCTTCCTGATAGACTGCTGCCGCCTGCAAACCGCAGGCGTGGCGATAAAAACTGAACGGCGTTGTTCCCTTGCGGAATAACGCCGTTTTTCGTTTGAACAGACATCTGTGGGTTGAATGGCAGGCGCGGGCGGCGCAAAAGTAACGCTGAATATTCCAGCCTGAAGGCATCCTGAATTTCTTATGTCGCGCACCGTTCCTACGATAAATACGCCGCGCGTCACGCTGCGGGCCATGCGGGCCGAAGATTTTCCACGCTTTGCCGAGCTTTGGATAACCCCGCCCCTTGAAGCCGAGGTTCTGGGCGAGCCGCGCAGTAAAGCGCAGTCGTGGGATGCATTTTTACGGATTGCCGGGCACTGGCAGATCGTAGGTTTTGGCCAATGGGCAATCCAGTTGCGAGGCGCCAAGCCGATGGCGGGGCAGACAGGATTTTTCTTTGGATCGCGTGGCCTCGGCGATGATTTCGATCCCTTTCCAGAGGCAGGTTGGCTGTTGGATCCTGTGCGCCAAGGGGCGGGGATCGGGCTGGAGGCGGCACGCGCCGCGCATGACTGGTTTGACAGGGTGGTGGCAGGGCGCACGGTATGCATGGTCCAGCCAGATAACACGCCCTCGCTCGTGATAGCTGAGGCCTTGGGATATGCGGCGCTGCGCGAGATTGAATATGACGGGGCGCTGATGCGCATTATGACGCGCAAGGGTCCGCCGATCTGAAGGCAGGCGGCAATGCAGGACCGGGCTGTGACAAGGGTAAGAGGCTCAGCACCCTTGAACAATTGGCCTTTCGCAAGGTATAGCCGAGCAAAGCGACAAGATACCAAGGGGCTTGGATATGCGTAGAGTTGTAGTGACAGGGCTGGGTCTGGTGACACCGTTGGCCGATGGGGTCGAGGCCAGTTGGTCGCGGATTCTTGACGGTCAGTCGGGCGCGGGACCAATCACCGGATTTGATCCATCGCGGTTGGTGACACAATACGCCTGTGAAGTGCCTTTGGGCGACGGCACCGACGGCACCTTTAATGCCGATACCTATATGGAGCCAAAAGAGCAGCGTAAGGTCGATACCTTTATTCTGTTCGGTATGGCTGCTGCCCAGCAGGCTGTTGAGGATTCCGGATGGAAGCCCACAGACAGAGAAGACCTTGAGCGCACAGGTGTGCTGATCGGGTCGGGCATCGGCGGGCTGAATTCCATCGCCAACACCGCGATCATGATGAATGAAAAGGGCCCGCGCCGCGTGAGCCCGTTCTTTGTGCCAGGTGCGTTGATCAACCTGATCTCGGGCCAGGTAAGCATCCGTTATGGCTTTCGCGGGCCGAACCATTCGGTCGTGACGGCCTGTTCGACGGGCGCACATGCGATTGGCGATGCCAGCCGTTTGATCATGCACGGCGATGCCGATGTGATGGTGGCGGGCGGCGCCGAGGCGGCGATCTGCGAGATCGGTATTGCGGGCTTTAATGCTTGCAAGGCGCTGAGCACCAAGCGGGGCGACGACCCCAAGAAAGCCAGCCGCCCTTACGACGCCGACCGTGATGGTTTTGTCATGGGCGAAGGCGCAGGCATTGTCGTGCTGGAAGAATACGAGCACGCCAAGGCGCGCGGTGCGAAAATTTATGCCGAAGTGTTGGGTTATGGTCTGTCGGGCGATGCCTATCACATCACCGCTCCTTCCGAGGATGGTGACGGCGCGGAACGCTCGATGCGTTCGGCGTTGAGAGGCGCAGGGCTGGAGCCGAAGGACGTGGATTACATTAACGCGCACGGCACATCGACCATGGCGGACGTGATCGAATTGCGCGCTGTTGAGCGGATGATGGGCGAGCACGCCGATAAGGTGACAATGTCATCGACAAAATCCGCTACGGGTCACCTGTTGGGGGCTGCGGGCGCGATTGAAGCGATCTTTAGCATTCTGGCGATCCGCGATCAGGTGGCACCGCCCACAATCAACCTTGATAACCTCGCGGTTGAGACCAAGATTGACTTGGCAGCGAACAAAAAGGTCGAGCGTAAGATCGACGTGGCGTTAAGCAATTCATTCGGCTTTGGCGGCACCAATGCCAGCGTGCTGTTCGGGAAACTCTCCTGATGTGGCGAAATATTGCGTCGAACGCCATCACCTTTCTGATGGTGGGGTTCTTCCTTTTGGGGGGTGTTATTCTGTGGGGTAAGACCCAATACACCGCCGAGGGACCGCTTGATCAGGCGATCTGCGTTCAGGTTGAGCGTGGATCGAACATGCGCAAGGTCAGTCGTGATCTTGAAGAGCAAGGCGCGGTGACATCGGCGGCGATTTTCCGGATCGGCGCGGATTATTCCGAGATGACCGGCAACCTCAAGGCTGGGAGCTTTCTGGTACAGCCTACGACCTCGATGGAGGGGATCGTTGATGTGATCACGCGCGGCGGTGCCAGCACCTGCGGGACGGAAGTTGTGTACCGTATCGGGGTGAACCGTGTGAGCGTACAGGTGCGCGAGCTTGATCCGGTGACCAATAGATTTGTCGAGCGTGCCGAGTTTGAACCGGGTGTCGAAGAGACACCGGAAGTCTACGGCGAGATGAAGGAAAAGGCGGACACCCGTCTGCGTGTTGCCATGGCCGAAGGCGTGACAAGCTGGCAGGTGGTTGAGGCACTCAAGGGCATCGAGGTACTGGCAGGCAAGGTCGAGACCGTGCCGGAGGAAGGCACGCTGGCGCCCGACAGCTATGAAGTGCGGCCCGGTGATGACCGTGCTGAATTGCTGGCCCAGATGGCTGCGGCACAAGCCAGAGCACTTGCAGATGCGTGGGAAAACCGCGCGCCCGGATTGCCTGTAAGCTCGCCTGAGGAGCTGCTGATACTGGCCTCGATCGTGGAGAAAGAGACCGGCGTGCCGGAAGAGCGCAAGCAGGTCGCGAGCGTTTTTGTTAACCGTCTGAACCAGGGCATGCGGTTGCAAACTGACCCGACGGTGATTTACGGTGTGACCGAGGGTAAGGGCGTCTTGGGCCGTGGTCTGCGCCAGTCCGAGTTGCGCAAAGAGACGCCGTGGAACACCTATGTGATCGCTGGATTGCCGCCAACACCGATTGCCAATCCGGGACGTGCAAGCCTGATGGCCGCAGCGCAGCCTGATACATCGGAGTTCATATTCTTTGTTGCCGATGGCACGGGTGGCCATGCTTTTGCCGAGACATTGGACGAGCACAACAAGAACGTGGCGAACTGGCGGAAGATCGAGGCAGAGCGCGGCGCGGAGGCGGCTGGCAATGCGTCAACTGGCGGGAACTAGGCCGGAAATCCCGATGTTTGGAGAGGCGGAAGTCGCGAGCTTTTCCAGCTCTCTTAGTCGAATTTTTAGGATTTTATTAAGTATCGTAAGGGGTTGGAAGGTTTCGTTAACCTCTTGACACTTGACTTTGCGAACGATCCACCCTAGTAATTATGGCATGCTAGAAGAGATGGGCAAACGGCCCCGGATGAAAATCCGGCGGTCGTTTTTTCATGTCTGCTCGGTTTGGAGACCCCAAACGAGAGGTATCACCACCATGATCACCACGGAGCAAGAGATTGCCGCGAGCGAAGAACTTTTGTCCTCGCTCAAGAGCGCCATCGGCGACTTACGCCGAGAAATAGAAGGTCTGAAATCACAGGCCCAATCCGGGGAGGAGATCACGGAAACTGCAACGTCCAAGGCGGTTGGCAAGATCGCCGGCATGGTCGGGACGTGCATCAAAGTGGAGAACTATCTGAATGAGTGCAGAAACAGGCAGGCAGGCATCGCCCGAGGCGGCTATGCCCTCGACCTTGAGCAAGCGCGGACTGAGATCGGGTGCAAGTTGGATAAGCTGCGCTGCTCGCTTTATCCAAAATGACTTTTTGGCGGGACTAGATGAGGGAGAGCTTCGCGCTCTCCCTTTTTTATTCGAGTTCTGGGCGATGGAGCACCAGCTACCCCCGGACGGCGATTGGCGGGCCTGGGTAATCATGGGCGGCCGTGGTGCAGGCAAGACGCGCGCGGGGGCGGAATGGGTGCGGTCGGTCGTGGAGGGGGCGCGGCCGCTGGATGCGGGGCGCTGTAAACGGGTGGCGCTGGTCGGTGAGACGATTGAGCAGGTGCGCGAGGTGATGATTTTTGGCGATAGCGGCATCTTGGCCTGTTCGCCCGAGGATCGGCGACCGGATTGGGAGGCGACGCGCAAGCGGTTGGTTTGGCCCAATGGGGCGGTCGCGACGGTACACACGGCGCATGACCCTGAAGGGTTGCGGGGGCCGCAGTTTGATGCCGCATGGGTGGATGAACTTGCGAAGTGGAAGCGCGGGCAGGAGGCTTGGGACCAGCTGCAGTTTGCGCTGCGTTTGGGGGATCAGCCGCAGGTTTGTGTGACGACAACGCCGCGCAACGTCGGCGTGTTGAAAGATTTGCTGAAGGTGCCGTCGACCGTGGTGACCCATGCGCCGACCGAGGCCAACGCGGCCAATCTGGCGGCGAGCTTTCTGGAGGAAGTGCGGGCGCGGTACCGGGGCACGCGGCTTGGGCGGCAGGAACTGGACGGGGTGTTGCTGGCGGATGCCGAAGGGGCGCTGTGGACCAGTGTGATGCTGGAGGAAGGCCGTGTACGCGCCGTGCCGGAGTTTGATCGCATCGTCGTGGGGCTTGATCCGGCGACGACGAGCGGCGCTGCGTCGGACGAATGCGGGATCGTTGTGGTGGGGGCGCAGACCAAAGGGCCACCGCAGAACTGGCGCGCCGTGGTTTTGGCGGATTGCACGGTGCAGGGGGCCACGCCGAGTGGCTGGGCGCGGGCGGCGATTGCGGCGATGGAGCAATTTGGCGCGGATCGTTTGATTGCCGAGGTCAATCAGGGCGGGCAGATGGTGGGCGAGGTGATCCGCGGGATTGATCCATTGGTACCGTTGAAGTCGGTGCATGCGAGCCGTGGAAAGGTGGCCCGGGCCGAGCCTGTCGCGGCGCTTTATGAGCAGGGGCGGGTCGGGCACGTCGCGGGGATGGATGCGCTGGAGGACCAGATGTGCCGGATGACAGCGCGGGGCTATGAGGGCGGCGGCAGCCCGGACCGCGTTGATGCGCTGGTTTGGGCGCTGCATGAGCTGATGATCGAACCAGCGGCGACATGGCGCAGCCCGGGTGTGCGGTCGTTGTGAGCGGGCGCTTGCAGAGGAGCCGTGGATTTTAGGTCGGGGTTGGCATGAGTTTACTTCGCAAAATGAAATTGGGATTTTGAGGTGTTGCGCGGGGGTGCGGGCGCTGTGGTTTCGAGACGTTAAAGGTTTGGTGAGAAATTCAATACCGAGCCAAGGGGTAACCCTTGCGGGATGCGGCGGATCTGAGGAGCAACGGCATGGTATTTGACTTTCTGCGACGTGGAGCGGCGGCGGATGTGCCGGAGCAGAAGGCTTCGGCGACAGGGCCTGTGGTCGCGTATCAGACATCGGGCCGGGTTGCTTGGAGCCCGCGCGATGCGGTGAGTCTGACGCGGGTCGGGTTTTGTGGTAATCCCGTTGGGTTCCGGTCGGTGAAGTTGATCGCGGAAGCGGCGGCAGCGTTGCCCTTGGTAGTGCAGGACGCGGCGCAGCGATTTGACAGCCATCCCGTCATTGATTTGCTGGCCCAGCCGAACGGGGCGCAGGGGCGGGCCGAATTGCTGGAAGCGCTGTATGCGCAGTTGTTGTTGTCGGGCAATGCCTATGTCGAGGCAGTGGGCGGCGATGCAGGGTTGCCGATGGAGTTGCATGTGTTGCGCAGCGACCGGATGAGCGTGGTGCCGGGGGCAGATGGCTGGCCGGTGGCATTTGAGTACGCGGTAGGCGGGCGCAAGCACCGGTTTGATGCCAGCGGGTCGGCGGTGCCGATTTGCCATATTCGCAACTTCCATCCGCAAGATGATCACTATGGCTTTAGTCCGTTGCAGGCGGCCGCGATGGCGATGGATGTGCATAACGCGGCGTCGCGCTGGTCCAAGGCGTTGTTGGATAACGCCGCAAGGCCCAGCGGGGCGATCATCTATCGCGGTGCCGAGGGGCAGGGCAAGCTTAGCGAAGACCAGTACGACCGCTTGGTCAACGAGATGGAGAGCCATCATCAGGGCGCGCGCAATGCCGGGCGGCCGATGTTGTTGGAGGGCGGGCTGGATTGGAAGCCGATGGGGTTCTCGCCCTCGGACATGGAATTTCAAAAAACCAAGGAGAGTGCGGCGCGCGAGATTGCACTGGCCTTCGGGGTGCCGCCGATGCTGATCGGGATCCAGGGCGATGCGACCTATGCCAATTATCAAGAAGCGCACCGAGCGTTTTACCGGCTGACAGTTCTGCCATTGGCGACGCGGGTGACGGCGGCGTTGGCGGTATGGTTGTCACGGTTCTCAGGGGAACGCGTCGAGGTGCGTCCTGATCTGGATCAGGTGCCGGCACTGGCGGGCGAGCGCGATGCGCAGTGGCAGCGGGTAAGCCGCGCGGAATTCCTCAGTGATGCGGAAAAGCGGCGTTTGCTGGGGTTGCCTGGGGAGGCGTCAGATGGGTGAGACGCCTTTGATGGAGCGGTTTGAATGTGCGCCGGGTCTGCGGCTGCAGGCGCATGAGAGGGTCAGTGAAATCCACCATGCCAATCTGCTGGAACGGCTGGACCGGTTGGAGCAGGTGATGGAGCGGCTGGAGCGGCGATTGTGGTTCACGGTTTACGGGGTGGTCGCGGTGATTTTGGCGCAAGCGGTTGAATCCTTTGTAATCGCCGTACCGTAACGGGCTGAATTCTTAAGGAGAGTGCCATGCAAATGGATATTATGAACCTCGGCCCTGCGCCGGGGAGCGGCGGAGGCTTGTCCGGGGACGGGCGCGAACTGGAGCATAAATTTGCGCGGTTCGAGGATGTCACCGATGTGAAGGACGGCGTCGAGATCAGCGGCTATGCGAGCTTTTTCGGAGACGCGGATCAGGGCGGCGACGTAGTTCTGGCCGGAGCTTATGCCGAAAGCCTGAAGACGGTCGCGGCGGCGGGGCGCAGCATTAAAATGCTGTGGCAGCATGATCCGGCCCAGCCGATTGGAGTTTGGGATGAAGTGCGTGAAGATGCGCGCGGGCTTTGGGTGAAGGGGCGGATACTCAGCTCGGTCGCCAAGGGCCGCGAGGCGGCAGCGCTGATCGCGGCAGGGGCAATAGACGGGCTGAGCATCGGCTATCGCACCGTCAAGGCAAGTAAGAACACCAAGGGGCAACGGCTGTTGTCGCAATTGGAGCTTTGGGAAGTGTCGTTGGTGACCTTCCCGATGCAACCGACAGCGCGGGTCGCGGCCAAGGCGGATTGGATCGCCACGGGAGAGGCGCTGCGCGAGATGGCGGCGGCTTTGGAGGAGGCGCGGATCGGGCTTACGCAAAGAGGAGACGCGTCATGAAATGGGCACATGCAGCAGAACAAGGGAAAGCGATGGGCAAGACCGAGGAACGGGAAAGTGAGATTTCTCCGGTAGAGGAGGTTCGGCGGGCGGTGACGGGGTTTGCCACTGATCTCAAGGGCTTTCAGGCTGAGATGGATACCAAATTGCAACAAACGGAAGAGCGAATGACCATGTTGGATCGCAAGATGACACTGCCTGCGCGCACACCTTTGGTCGGCGCCACAGACTACGCCGCGCCGCATCAGAAGGCATTTAACGCCTATGTACGCAATGGCGATGACGACGGCTTTCGGGGGCTGGAGATGGAGAGCAAGTCGCTATCCTCGGCGGTCAATTCGGATGGCGGATATCTGGTAGACCCGCAGACCGCCGAGCGGGTGAAGTCTGTACTGAAGGCAACGGCTTCGGTGCGTGCGATCGCCTCGGTCGTGCAGGTAGAATCGACGTCCTATGATGTGCTGGTGGACTACACTGACATCGGTGCTGGATGGGCGACAGAAGCGGGGCCGACCTCTGAGACGGGCACGCCGCAAATCGACCGGATCACCATACCGTTGCATGAGTTGAGTGCCTTGCCGAAAGCATCCCAACGTTTGCTGGACGATGCCGCGTTTGACATTGAGGGCTGGTTGGCCGGACGTATTGCCGACAAGTTTGCCCGGGCGGAGGCGGCGGCCTTTATCAATGGCGACGGTGTCGACAAGCCAACCGGCTTTCTCACCCACACGCAGGTGCATAATGACAGCTGGGCTTGGGATGCGCTGGGATATGTGCCGACCGGTGTAGACGGAGATTTGACGCCCGATG
Source organism: Sulfitobacter brevis (assembly GCF_900112755.1). Lineage (GTDB taxonomy): Bacteria > Pseudomonadota > Alphaproteobacteria > Rhodobacterales > Rhodobacteraceae > Sulfitobacter > Sulfitobacter brevis. Next base: position 185,262 of record NZ_FOMW01000006.1, read on the forward strand.
CGGTTGTCGATCTGATCTATGCGCTGGGCGCGCAGTACCGTGCAAATGGCTCGTTCATCATGAACTCCAAGACGGCCGGCCGGGTGCGCAAGCTCAAGGATCTGGATGGCCGGTTCCTGTGGTCTGACGGGATGGCAGCAGGCGAGCCTGCGCGCCTCATGGGATATCCGGTGCTGGTGGCAGAAGACATGCCTGATGTGACGACAGATGCTGTCGCCATCGCTTTTGGCGACTTCGCGGCGGGCTATACCGTGGCAGAGCGACCTGATCTGCGCATTCTGCGCGATCCGTTCAGCGCCAAGCCGCACGTGCTGTTCTATGCGACCAAGCGGGTCGGCGGTGACGTGAGCGATTTTGCCGCGATTAAGTTGCTGAAATTCGGCCTGGCGTAAGCCAGTGCCGAAGCCGGGGCTGGGGCGATCTGGCCCCGGTCCGGGCGCGCGCCCCCGTGAATTGCATTGTCTAGCTGCTCCCCTCCGACCGAGCAATGCAGTGGGGGCCGCGCGTCCGTGACCTGAATGCGGGCGGGGAGATGAAATCTGGAGACATCTGATGATGCTGATCGAAGAAACTACTGTCGCTGACGACGCATTGCCGGTGGAGGCGTTCAAGGCGCATCTGCGGTTGGGCAGTGGCTTTGGTCAGGATACAGTGCAGGAGCCAGTGCTGCGTTCTTTTCTGCGGGCTGCGATGTCTGCCATCGAAGCCCGCACCGGAAAGGTTTTGATGCAACGCAGCTTTAGCCTGTCGCTGACATTCTGGCGTGATGCTGAGGCGCAGCCACTGCCTGTTGCGCCGGTCACCGAGGTGACCCGTGTGGCACTGGTGGCGCGGGATGGCGTGCAGACTGATGTTGCGGAAGCGACCTATTGGCTGGAGCGCGACAGCCAGCATCCCAAGGTTCGCGCCGCGAGGGCGTGTTTGCCGCAGGTACCGACGGCGGGGGCGGTGTTGATTGCATTCGATGCCGGATACAGCGCCGCCTGGGACGGATTGCCGAGTGATTTGCAGCAGGCGGTTCTGATGCTGGCAGCGCATTTTTACGAGTACCGCGACGACACCGGCCTGAGTGCGGGCTGCATGCCATTTGGCGTCAGCAGCATGATCGAGCGGTATAAGATACTGCGATTGGGCATGGGGGCGGGTCAATGACAGCGCCGAGGCTAAACCGCGCGCTTGTTCTGGAGGCACCCATCTTTGCGAGTGATGGGGCGGGTGGGTTTAGCGAGACTTGGGCTGCTCTTGGCACGCTATGGGCGCAAGTAGCGCCACGGTCGGGGCGGGAAACCGCAACAGGCGGCGTAGCTGTCAGCCGAATGGGGTACAAAATCACGGTCCGTGCAGCGCCGGAGGGCAGTGCTGCCCGCCCCGCGCCGCAACAGCGGTTTCGGATAGGCGTGCGGGTTTTCAACATTGAAGCTGTGACAGAGCAAGACACGGATGCGCGGTATTTAATTTGCTTTGCACATGAGGAGTTTGCGACATGAGTTTTGCGCTTTCAGGGCCTTTGCAGGCAACCGTGTTTAATCACTTGAGTGCGGACGCGCCGCTGGCAGCGTTGGTGGGCGATGCGATCTATGATGCGATGCCCGCAGGCACGGTTCCCGACACCTACGTCCAGTTGGGCGGCGAGACGGTGCGTGATGCATCGGATGGCAGTGGTGACGGGGCAGTGCATTTGTTCACTGTTTCCGTCTTCACCACCGTCGCTGGATTTGCAGGAGCGAAAGCGGTGGCAGGGGCCGTTAGTGACGCATTGCAAAATGCCGATTTGGCGTTGAGCCGGGGCAAGCTGGTGTCGCTGCGCTTTGACCGCGCCAGTGCCAAACGGATCGAAAGCGCAAGTTTGCGCAAGATCGAATTGCGGTTTCGGGCACGGGTTCAAGACGACTGAGCAGTGTCCAATTTTTCGACAGATAAATCAGGAGAGACAAGATGGCAGTACAAGCGGGTAAGGACCTTTTGGTCAAAGTGGACATGACGAGCGACGGACAGTTTGAAACGATCGCAGGTTTGCGGGCAACGCGGGTGAGTTTTAACGCTGAGGCGGTGGATGTCACATCGCTCGAGTCTGCAGGAGGCTGGCGCGAGTTGCTGGCGGGCGCGGGCGTGCGCTCGGCCGCGATCAGCGGTTCGGGAGTGTTTCGCGACGCGGGAACCGACGAGCGGGCGCGCCAGCTGTTCTTTGAGGGCCAGACACCGGATTTCCAGATTATCATCCCCGATTTCGGGACAGTGGAAGGGCCATTTCAGGTGACGGCGCTGGAGTATGGTGGGTCACTGAATGGCGAGGCGACGTTTGAGCTGAGCCTGCTGTCGGCCGGTGCGCTGGTGTTCGAGCCGGCAGTGGCGGTTTGAGCATGGCAAATGCTTGGCGCGGAGAGGTGGCGATTGTCGTTGACGGGCAGCGCCATCTGGCGCGCTTGACCTTGGGGGCGTTGGCAGAGCTGGAGGAAAAGCTCTGTGAAGGATCGCTTATCGCTTTGGTCGAGCGGTTCGAGAGCAACAAATTCTCCAGCCGCGATGTTCTGGCGCTTTTGAGCGCAGGGCTGCGCGGCGGGGGATCAAAGCTTGCAGAGGGGGCCTTGCTTCATGCCGAGATCGAAGGGGGCCCCATGGCAGCGGCGCGGGCAGCGGCAGAGTTGTTGGCGCGTGCCTTTGTGGTGCCGGAGTGACGCAGACAGGCAGGCTTGATTGGCCAGCGCTGATGCGGGCAGGGATCAAAGGGTTTGGCCTGCGCCCGGATGAGTTTTGGGCGCTGACACCGGCTGAATTGAATTTGATGTTGGGTACCTCCAAGGCGTCAGCGCCGCTGCTGAGCGATGGGTTGTCGGCTTTGATGGCGGCCTATCCGGACAAGTTGAAAGGGGAGAATGATGGATTTTGAGGATTTTGAAAGCTTGGAGGGTGCTGCTGAGGGGCTGAACGTTACCTTGGCGGGTACAAGCACATTGGTATCCGGGTTTGACAGCGAATTGCGCCGTATGCGGGCGTCGCTGGCGGAGACCGGCAAGGATGCGGCAGCACTTGAAAAAGGGTTGGGCAGGGGGCTGCGCAAGGCTTTTGACGGCGTGGTGTTCGACGGGCTGAAGCTATCGGATGCGCTGCGCACGGTGGCGGAGACTATGGTGAACACGACCTATAACGCGGCGATCCGGCCGGTGACAGATCACTTTGGCGGGTTAGTGGCGCAGGGGGTTGGATCGGCGGTGCAAGGCATTTTGCCATTTGCGAACGGGGCGGCATTCTCGCAAGGCCGTGTAATGCCGTTTGCAAATGGCGGCGTGGTCAGCGGTGCGACGCCGTTCCCGATGCGGGGCGGCATAGGGGTAATGGGAGAAGCCGGTCCGGAGGCAATCATGCCACTGGCGCGGGGCAGTGATGGCAAGCTGGGTGTGCGCGGCGCGGGAGGCGGCGGGACGACTGTTGTCATGAATATCACCACGCCGGATGTGCAAGGTTTCCAACGCAGCCAAAGCCAGATCGCGGCCCAAATGAGCCGCGCGCTGAGCAGCGGCAATCGCAACAGATAAACAGGAGCAGGATCAGTGGCATTTCATGAAATTAGGTTTCCCGCTAGTCTGAGCTTTGGCGCGCTGGGGGGGCCGCAGCGCCGCACAGACGTTGTCACGCTCGCGAATGGTCATGAGGAACGTAACACGCCTTGGGCCCATTCACGGCGTGTATATGACGCTGGTCTGGGAATGCGGTCTATTGACGATCTACAACGGCTGATCGGATTCTTTGAAGCTCGGATGGGACAGATGCACGGCTTTCGTTGGAAAGATTGGGCCGACTATAAATCCTGTGCGGCCTCGGCGGAGGTAGCGTTTGACGATCAGAGTATCGGCTATGGTGACGGAGCGACGTCCGAGTTCCAGATCGTGAAGCTCTATCGCTCCGGTGAACAAAGCTATGCGCGGCCGATCTCGAAGCTGGTTAAGGGCTCCGTCCGGGTCGGGGTAGAGCAAGACGAGCTGCGCGAAGGGGTGGAGTACGAGGTAGATGTGACCCGCGGGGTGATCGTCTTTGCCCATCCGCCAGATCCGCAAATTGAAATACTGGCTGGCTTTGAATTCGATGTGCCTGTCCGGTTTGACACAGACCGCATCCTGACTTCGGTCGCGAGTTTTCAGGCAGGGCAGGTGCCTGATGTGCCGGTGATCGAGGTGCGTGTCTGATGGCGGAATTTAATGAAACGTTGAACGCACACCTTGCGGGCGGCATTACCACGCTTTGCCGTGCGTGGCTGATCACAAGGCGTGATGGTGTTATCCATGCCTTTACTGATCATGACCTGCCGTTGGAATTTGACGGGATTACATTTCGCGCGGACAGCGGGCTGAGCGCACGGGCGATCGCGCAGTCTACGGGTCTTTCTGTGGACGATACCGAGACAATGGGGCGCTCAGCGATGCATCAATCCGTGAGGACGAGATTGAGCAGGGGCGGTTTGATAGCGCGGCGGTGCAGGCTTGGTTGGTGAACTGGTCGGACCCGAGCATGCGTTGGCTCCAGTTTCGCGGGACGATTGGGGAGCTGCACCGCGTTGACGGAGCATTTCGCGCTGAATTGCGCGGGTTGACCGAGGCGCTAAACCGGCCGTTGGGGCGGGTATATCAGAAGCCCTGCACAGCCGTGTTGGGCGACAAGACATGTCGGTTTGCCGTGGAGACGGACGGGTATAGCCATGATTTGACCGTGGCGTCCCATACGCGCGGGCAGGAGTTTCGCTGGACCGACTTCTTGGGGTTTGACGAAGGTTGGTTCGCGCGCGGGCGGATGGAGGTCTTGGCCGGTCCGGCTAAAGGGCTGTGGAGTGTGATCAAGAATGATCAGACCCGGAGCGGCGAGCGTGTCATTGAGCTTTGGGAGCCGATACGGGGCTCCTTGGAGGCAGATACACCAATTAGATTGATTGCCGGATGCGACAAGCGGCTCGAGACTTGCCGTTTGAAGTTCAACAATCTCGTAAACTTTCAGGGATTTCCAGATTTGCCTGCGGAGGATTGGGTGATGTCTGTGCCGCGATCAAGCTCGGCCAACAGCGGTGGATCGCGCCGATGAGTGATCAGGGAGCACGGATCATAGCGATTGCGCGCCGGTGGATAGGAACGCCATATGTGCACCAAAGTGCGCGGCGCGGGGCGGGTAGTGACTGCCTTGGTCTGGTGCGCGGGGTTTGGCGTGAATTGTTTGACGCCGAACCCGAAGCCGTGCCGGCCTATTCATTGGATTGGTCAGAAACGCAGGCGGAAGAGCGTCTTTGGCACGCCTCTTTGCGGCACCTCATTTCCAAGCCCTTGGAGCTTGAGGCGATGGGAGACGTGCTGCTGTTTAGGATGCGGCAGGGGTGTGTGGCGAAGCATCTGGGCTTGCAGGCAGAAACCGGTCAGCAGGGCAGCTTTATTCATGCTTATGCGCGACATGGCGTTGTGGAGAGCCCGCTGAGCAGGCCGTGGCAGCGCCGGATTGTTGCAAGATTTGAATTTCCAGAGGAGACGACCTGATGGCGACGATACTTCTTTCATCGGCTGGAGCGGCGATTGGCGGATCGGTAGGCGGAACACTTGCCGGATTGTCGTCGGTTGCAATCGGTCGAGCTGTCGGGGCGACATTGGGGCGAGTTCTAGATCAGCGGTTGCTGGGGCAGGGTGGGCAAGCTGTAGAGACCGGTAACGTGGACCGGTTCCGGTTGACGCGCTCTGGTGAAGGGTCTGCAATTGCGCGCGCTTACGGACGCGTGCGCTTGGGCGGGCAGGTCATCTGGGCCTCCGATTTTCAGGAATCGTCAACAGTTTCGGGTGGCGGTAAGGGCAGTCCGCCAACACCAAAGACGACGGAATATAGCTATACGGTCAGCCTTGCTATTGCGCTGTGTGAAGGGGAAATCACACGGGTTGGCAGGGTCTGGGCGGATGGTGAGGAAGTTGCCGCAGATGACCTGAATATGCGGGTCTATACGGGAAGCGCCGAGCAAATCGCTGATCCGGCTATGGAGGCAGTTGAGGGGGTTGGCAAGGTGCCAGCCTACCGCGGAACGGCTTATGTGGTTTTGGAAGATTTGCCGTTGTCGGCCTACGGTAACCGCGTGCCGCAGTTTTCCTTCGAGGTGCTGCGCCCCGAACAACGCAGCGCTCCAGAGGCGGCAGCTGCGCCCGTATTTGGACTGCGGGGCGTCGCATTGATACCTGGGACTGGCGAGTATGGGTTGGCCACGACGCCGGTGAACTACCAAGAGGGGCCGGGCGCCCGGTGGAGCGCCAACATCAACACACCAGCAGCAAAAACCGATTTCGCCGTGTCGTTGGAAAGTTTCGACGAAGAACTGCCAAATCTGGAGGCCGCAAGCCTTGTCGTCTCTTGGTTTGGCGATGATCTGCGGTGCGGGGAGTGCCGGATACGCCCTAAGGTCGAAAGTGCGGTAATTGAAGGCGAGAACATGCCTTGGCGCGTTTCGGGGCTGAGCCGTGGTGCGGCGCAGGTAATCGCACAAGACAACGACCGGCCTGTATACGGCGGCACGCCGACTGATGCATCTGTTGTCGAAGCGGTCCGCGCCATGCGGGACGCTGGCAAGGCAGTCATGTTTTATCCGTTCATTCTGATGGATCAACTGTCCGGCAATGCATTGCCCGATCCCTACAGCGATGCTGAAACCCAACCTCAACTGCCGTGGCGGGGACGGGTAACGCTTTCGATCGCACCCGGGCGTGCGGCCAGTCCCGACGGGTTGCTTGCTGCGGAGGCGGAAGTTGCTGCATTTTTCGGGACGGTAACAGCGTCGGATTTTTCGATCACGGGCGAAACTGTCACTTACAGCGGGCCCGACGAATGGACCTTATCGCGATTCATTCTCCATAACGCGGCACTTTGTGCGGCGGCTGGGGGGGTCGAGGCTTTTTGTATCAGCTCGGAGATGCGCGGGCTCACCCAAATTCGTGGGGCGGGCGGCCAGTTTGTGAGCGTCCTGCATTTTCAGGCTCTCGCGGGCGAAGTTCGCGCCCTGTTAGGAGTCCAGACCAAGATCGGATACGCCGCTGACTGGTCAGAGTATTCCGGCTATCAGCCGCAAGACGGCAGTGGGGACCGTTATTTTCATCTCGATCCGCTGTGGGCTGACCCGAACATCGATTTTATCGGCATCGACAACTATATGCCAGTGTCCGACTGGCGAGACGAAGACGGGCATCTGGACGGGCGCGAGGTAAAGTCGATTTATGATCTCGATTATCTGCAAGGCAATATCGAAGGGGGCGAAGGCTACGACTGGTACTACCATTCACCGGAAGCGCGCGAGGCGCAGATCCGCACTCCGATCACCGATGGCGCCCACGATGAGCCATGGGTTTATCGATATAAGGACATTCGGAACTGGTGGGGAAACGCCCATCACGACCGTATAGACGGTGTAAGGCAGGCGGCACCGACCGTTTGGGTGCCAATGTCGAAACCCGTCTGGTTCACCGAGTTTGGCTGCGCCGCTATTAACAAAGGTACCAACCAGCCAAATAAATTCCTTGATCTGAAAAGTTCAGAAAGCAATTTGCCGCGTTACTCGAATGGGGCGCAGGACGACCTGATGCAGGCGCAATACTTGCGTGCGTTCATGAGCTACTGGGAAGACCCAGACCATAATCCTGTGTCGCCTGAATACGAGGGCCGGATGCTGGATATGGGGCGGGCGTTCGCATGGGCTTGGGACGTACGGTCCTATCCGTTTTTCCCAAACAACCAAGAGCTGTGGAGTGATGGCAAAAGCTATGCCCGTGGGCACTGGTTGAATGGGCGGGTATCGTCCCGAACCTTGGCTTCAGTTGTCGGGGAAATTTGCCGCGACGCCGGTTTGGAAAGCTATAGCACGGAAGGGCTTTACGGGCTCGTGCGCGGTTATGCCGTTGAGCAAGTTGCAGCGGCACGCGGGTCTTTACAACCGTTGCTGCTGCGCTACGGATTTGACGCGATAGAGCGGGACGGTATGCTGCAATTCAGGCAGCGGGACGGGGTCGAACCCGTAGCCCTTGATCCCGATTTTTTAGCGATCAGCGACGCGCTTGAGGGAACAGTTGAGCAACTGCGCGAGGCCGAGGCGGAGATTTCCGGTCGCGTCCGGTTGGCCTTTGTGCAAGCGGATGGAGATTTTGCCACAATCGCGGAAGAAGCGGTTCTGGCAGATGAGGCTACGCACGCGGTTTCAGCCTCGGAGTTGAACATGGTGATGACCCGGTCGGAGGGCCGGCAAGTCGCGGAGCGTTGGCTGATCGAATCCCGTGTGGCGCGTGAAAGCGTTCGATTGGCTTTGCCTCCGTCCCAACTGGGGCTCGGTGCTGGCGACGTGATCGAACTGCCGGCTCAGGGCGGTGAAGGGCCCGCCAGGTATCGCATCGATCGGGTTGAGCACTCTGATCTGCAGGTTATTGACGCGGTCCGGATCGAGCCCGAGGTCTATGATCTGGCATTTTTGGATGATGAACTGGCGGCATTGCGACCCTTCGTTGCACCGGTCCCCGTCGTGCCGCAGTTTCTAGACCTTCCGTTGCTGCGCGGCGATGAGGTGCCCCATGCGCCCTATATCGCAGCGGCTGCACATCCTTGGCCGGGGTCTGTGGCGTTGTATCAGTCCACCAGCGATTCAAATTATACTCTAAACAGCATTCTGCCTCGGCGTGCGACGATTGGTCAGACGCAAAACGCGATGTTTGCCGCCCGCTCCGGCTTGGTTGATCGAGGCGATGTGCTAGAGGTTAAGTTGATCTCCGGCCAATTGGAGAGCGTATCGGAAGAGGCGTTGCTCGGCGGGGCAAATGTGGCTGCTATCGGGGACGGCAGCTCGGGCAATTGGGAAGTCTTCCAATTCAGCCATGCAGAGCTGGTGGCAGAGGGCACCTATTGGCTGAGTGATCGTCTGCGCGGGCAGGCTGGGTCGGATGGTCTTATTCCCGAAACATGGCCGGCTGGATCAACGTTTGTACTGTTGAACGGTGCGCCGTCGCAAATTGAGATGAGCCCGAGCCTGCGACAGGTAGTGCAGCATTTCAGGATTGGTCCCGCGCGGCGGGGTCCAAGTGATCCGTCCTATCGATATCTCGCGGAAGCGTTTGCAGGCAATGGGTTGCGGCCCTACTCACCGTGCCATCTGCAGGTGTCGGGATCGTTTGGCACGGACCTTGGAATTAACTGGGTCAGGCGCACCCGAATCGAAGGTGATAGTTGGGAGGGGCCGGATGTCCCGCTTGGCGAAGAGAGCGAAAGCTATCTGGTCAGAGTGATGCAGGGAGCAACGATTTTGCGGGAGGCGATCATAGCAAGTCCGCAATGGAATTACACGTCCGCCCAGCAGTCCGCAGACGAGGTAACAGTGCCGTTCGAGATATCAGTGGCGCAAATATCAGCCTCTTATGGTGCGGGCCTTGAAAATCGGATCACCATTAGTGCGTAAAGTTTACCATAGTGATCTGGTTGCTGTGGTTGCGACCTTGGCCAGCGTCCCCCCCGCAGAGCGTGACAGGCTCTGCGGGCTTTTGCTTTGCGACGCGGACTGGGCCGACCGTTATACGCGTCGATTGGGCAAGGCACATCCAAAGTGGGGGAACGGTACGTTGCGGGCAGCGGCACGTGCTTACAAGCAGGTAAATGTGCCTACGATCCAGCTTGCTGATTGTCGCGATTGCCTCAAGGTGTTAACGACGCATTTTGATTTCCCCTTGTAACTTTTCTGCGCGGACCCAATTTTAGTATACAGGTATCTCGGGTTTGCGTTTAAGCCGCAGATGCTGCAAGACGTTATACCAAACCGTTTAAAGGATGCTCATCATGCTCGAGCCGCGCAGAAATATCGCGAATGTTGATCCCGTCTGGGATCAGATCCAACGTGAGGCACAGCAGGCCGTCAAGGACGAACCGCTGATTGGCGGCTTTGTTCATGCCTGTATCCTGCACCATAAATCGGTCGAGAAAGCGCTTTCCTACCGCATCGCGGCCAAGCTGGCATCCAACGAGATGTCCATGGTTGTGGTGCGCGAAATAGTCGATGAGGCCTATGCGGCCGAACCAGCGTTAATTGAAGCCGCGCGTGCCGATTTGGTCGCCGTTTACGAACGCGACCCTGCTTGCCACCGCTTGCTGCAGCCGATCCTGTATTTTAAAGGCTATCAGGCGGTGCAGGCGTACCGCGTCGGGCACCACCTTTGGATGCGCGGAAAGCGTGATCTGGCCTATTTCGTGCAGATGCGCGTGAGTGAGATTTTTGGCGTAGATATCCATCCAGCTGCGAAAATCGGCAAGGGCATCATGATCGACCACGCACATTCCATCGTGATCGGCGAAACTGCAGTGGTTGGCGACAATGTGTCAATGCTGCATTCTGTGACGCTCGGCGGTACCGGCAAAGAGGAAGAGGACCGTCATCCGAAGATCGGTGACGGCGTCTTGATCGGCGCGGGGGCGAAGGTGCTGGGCAATATTAAAATTGGTCATTGCAGCCGTATCGCTGCAGGTTCGGTCGTGCTGGAAGAAGTGCCGCCCTGTAAGACAGTTGCGGGCATTCCTGCGCGGATTGTTGGAGAAGCGGGTTGTGAGCAACCTTCCGTTTCGATGAACCACATGCTTGGGCCATGGGAACAGAAGTAACCACGAAAATGTCGAGAAATGTTTAAAAGCCGGGGAATGTCCCCGGCTTTTTTTGTTTTGCGCCCCCTGCGGGGCTTAGTGAGAGCTGTCAGCCCTCACACTCCCGAGAGTTTATTGGCCAACTGAAATCAGGCGAGCATTGCCATTGGGTTTTCCAGATTGTCCTTGATCGCGTTCAGCAATTGCGCGCCGAGTGCGCCATCGATAACACGGTGATCGACCGAGAGGGTCACGGACATTACCGTCGCGACGCCCAACTCACCGTCTTTTCCGACAATCGGTTTCTTGACGCCAGCGCCAACCGCAAGGATCGCCCCGTGTGGTGGGTTGATGACCGCGTCGAAGTTATCGATGCCAAACATTCCGAGGTTGGAGATTGCAAAGCTGCCGCCTTGATATTCATGCGGGGCAAGTTTGCGGTCCCGCGCGCGGGCAGCGAGGTCTTTCATCTCCGCCGAGAGAGTGGAGAGTGATTTGGTCTCCGCATCCTTCAGCACAGGCGTGAACAGACCGCCTTCAATGGCCACGGCGACGGCCACATCCGAGGGCTTGAGTTTCAGCGTGCGATCCCCTGCCCAGACCGAATTGGCGTCCGGCACTTGCTGGAGGGCCAAGGCGCAGGCTTTGATAATGAAATCGTTCACGCTGAGCTTCACGCCGCGATGCTCAAGCTGTTTGTTCAGGTCTGCACGGAAGGACATCAACGCATCGAGTTGAATGTCGCGGCGCAGGTAGAAATGCGGGATCGACTGCTTCGCCTCGGTCAGACGCGCGGCAATCGTTTTGCGCATCCCGTCGAGCTTGACCTCTTCAAACTCGCGGCCTTGATACATTTTTATGACAGCATCGGCCGAAACAGGCGTTGGCGTAGTCGGGGCAGCTGGTCGGGCGCCAGCGCCGGCGGGCATCGGGGCATCAGCCTTGGCGTTTTCGACATCTGCTTTAACGATACGACCATGCGGACCACTGCCTTTGATCCGGCTCAGGTCCAGTCCTTTATCTGCTGCGATCCGCCGTGCGAGGGGGGTTGCAAAGATACGCTCCCCGTCTTTCTGGGGCGCAGCAGACGCTTTTGTCGCGCTGCTTTCGGCTTGGGCAGGGGCATCAGCCTTGGGGGCTGCGTCGGCTTCTTTCGGCTTAGCATCCTGTTTGGAGGGGGACTTGCCGATATCGTCAGCGCTTTCGCCTTCTTCCAGCAACATCGCAATGGGGGTGTTAACGGCCACCCCTTCGGTGCCATCTGCAATCAGAATTTTGCCGATAACACCTTCGTCCACGGCTTCGAACTCCATCGTCGCCTTGTCGGTTTCGATCTCGCACATCACATCGCCAGAGGAGACGGTATCGCCTTCCTTGACCAGCCATTTTGCCAGCGTGCCTTCTTCCATCGTAGGCGAAAGGGCGGGCATGAGGATTTCTATGGGCATCTGCCGCTCCTTTACTTGTAGGTTACTTTTTTCACAGCTTCGATCACCTCGTTGGTGGTGACCAATGCGTGTTTCTCAAGGTTTGCCGCATAGGGCATCGGTACGTCTTTGCCCGTGCAGTTAATCACCGGCGCATCCAGATAATCAAAGGCCTCCTGCATGATCACCGAAGAGATATAGCTGCCGACAGAGCCCTGCGGCCAGCCTTCTTCCACGGTAACACAGCGGTTGGTTTTCTTCACCGACCGTAGGATGCTTTCAGTGTCCATCGGGCGCAGGGTACGCAGGTCGATAACCTCCGCTTCAATCCCTTCCTCGGCCAGCTTGTCAGCCGCTTCGAGAGCATAGGACATCCCGATGCCAAAGCTGACGATGGTCACATCAGAACCTTCACGCCAGATCCTCGCCTTGCCGAAGGGAACAGTGTAATCATCCATATCAGGCACATCGAAACTGCGGCCATAGAGGATTTCGTTCTCAAGGAAGATAACCGGATTAGGGTCGCGGATCGCGGTTTTCATCAGGCCTTTGTAGTCGCTCGCCGAATAGGGCATCGCCACCTTTAAACCGGGGATTTGCATGAACCATGCAGCGTAGTCCTGAGAGTGTTGCGCGCCAACACGAGCCGCGGCACCGTTGGGACCACGGAATACCATCGGTGCGCCCATCTGGCCACCCGACATATAAAGCGTCTTGGCCGCCGAGTTGATGATCTGGTCCATCGCCTGCATGGCGAAGTTGAAGGTCATGAACTCGACAATCGGGCGCAAGCCGCCAAAGGCCGCGCCGACACCGATGCCGGCAAAGCCGTGTTCGGTGATTGGCGTGTCGATCACCCGCTTGGCGCCGAACTCGTCCAGCAACCCTTGGGAAATCTTATAGGCACCCTGATACTCGGCAACCTCTTCGCCCATCAGGAACACATTCTCGTCGCGGCGCATTTCTTCGGCCATTCCGTCCCGCAATGCTTCGCGGACGGTCTGCTGCTTCAGCGTGGTGCCTTCGGGCCAGTCGGGGGTGGCATCGGCAGGGGCGGCGGGCTTGGGCTGACTATGACCTTGGGCCGCCGGCGCCTTGGCGTCGTCCGACGCAGCCTGATCCTTGCTTTCCGCCTTGGCGGGAGCCGATGTGTTCATGTCGTCCGCGCTGTCGCCTTCTTCGAGCAAGACGGCGATGGGGGTGTTTACTTTCACACCTTCGCTGCCTTCTGCGATCAGGATCTTTCCGATCGTGCCTTCATCGACGGCTTCGAATTCCATCGTCGCCTTGTCGGTTTCGATCTCGGCCAGAATATCGCCAGAGGAGACAGTGTCGCCTTCCTTGACCAGCCATTTCGCCAATGTGCCTTCTTCCATCGTCGGGCTCAGGGCGGGCATCAAAATTTCAATCGCCATGGGTCAAGCCTCCTGCGGAACTTCGGTTGCATAGATGTCGGTCCAAAGCTCGTCGAGATGCGGCTCGGGGCTGTCCTTGGCGAATTCGGCGCTTTCGTTCACGACTTTTTTAATCTCCTTGTCGATGGCCTTCAGGTCATCTTCGGTTGCGTGATTGCCTTGCAACAGCAGGCTGCGCACCGCTTCGATCGGGTCGCGCTCATCGCGCATTTTCTGCACTTCCTCGCGGGTCCGGTACTTGGCGGGGTCGGACATGGAGTGGCCACGATAGCGGTAGGTCTTAATCTCGAGGATATAGGGGCCGTCCTTGCGGGCGTGGGCCACGGCCTTTTCGCCCGCTTCCTTCACCGCTAGCACATCCATGCCGTCAACAGCTTCACCGGGGATGCCAAAGGCCTTGCCGCGCTCATAAATCTCTGCCGAGGAGGTCGAGCGTTGCTGCGATGTACCCATCGCGTACTGGTTGTTCTCGATCACGAAAATACAGGGCAGTTTCCACAGAGCGGCCATGTTGAAGGCCTCGTAAACTTGACCTTGGTTGGCCGCGCCGTCGCCAAAATAGGCAAAGGTGACGCGCCCGTTATCTTTGTACTTGTCCGAGAACGCCAGCCCCGCACCCAATGGTACCTGTGCTGCAACGATGCCATGCCCACCATAGAAATGTTTCTCTTTCGAGAACATATGCATGGAGCCGCCTTTGCCTTTGGAATATCCGCCCTCGCGGCCCGTCAATTCGGCCATGACGCCGTTCGGGTCCATGCCACAGGCCAGCATATGGCCGTGATCACGGTAGGAGGTGATGCGCTTGTCGCCCTCTTCGGCGGCGGCCTCAAGGCCGACAACAACAGCCTCTTGCCCGATATAGAGGTGACAGAACCCCCCGATCAAACCCATGCCATAAAGCTGGCCGGCCTTTTCTTCAAACCGCCGGATCAACAGCATATCGCGGTAATAAGCCTTCAACTCCTCCGCCGAGACATTGGGTTTCTTGGTGGGTTTTTTAGCCGCCATGGGCATATCCTCCGTCAGCTCAAATGCAGGCGCGCATATCAATTGCGCAGATAGTTTAGCGTTAAACTATCTTTTATCGCATTCGGGAGAGGATGGGTAGAGGGTTTCGCGACCCACCGCCATTAGGGTCGAAAATTGCCGAATTGGCGGAGCAGAAGATTAGCGGATCACGATCTCGTCGGAACGGACCATGCCCAATACGCGGCGTGCCCGTTCATCAAGTAGATCAAGGTCGAGGTAATCGTCCGACAAACGATGTGTCAGGTTTTCCATCCGCTTCACGTCTGCACGCACAGCGGCAAGCTGAACGCGTAGGTCCTGACTTTCTCCAACGATTTCGGCACGCCGAAACAGGCCGAAATCTCCCTGCACAGCGGCAAAGGTGAAATACAGGCTCAACGCAAAAGCGATGGCGAAAAACAACAGGGTGCCAAAGGCGGGGCGTACTACGCGGTTCATGATCTCGGGCCTCAATGCGTCTCTTGGTGGACGTAAGCGTGACTATGACACAGCTGATTTCACTTGGGAATCCCTTGATTCGGTCGGGATCAACAACCGTTGCAGCCGCGCCGCGCTAACGCGACGCGGTTGCTTCAGGCCGGTTGACCTTCCAGCGCGGCGACGCCGGGCAAGATTTTGCCCTCCATCCATTCCAGAAAGGCACCGCCTGCCGTGGAGATATAGGTAAAATCATCCGCAGCGCCCGCTTTGTTGAGTGCGGCGACGGTGTCCCCCCCGCCTGCGACCGAGATCAGGCTGCCGTTGCGGGTCAGGTCTGCGGCACAGCGCGCGGCGGCAACTGTTGCAGTATCAAATGGCGCAATCTCGAAGGCACCCATCGGGCCGTTCCAGATCAAGGTTTTCAATCCTTTAAACGCACTTTCTAGCACGGCGATGCTATCGGGACCTGCGTCCAGGACCATCTGGTCGGCAGCCAGTTTGGTATCCGGCCCAAGTTGCACAACGACATGATCTGCGTTTTCCGCAAACTCGCGGGCCACCAACCCATCCACTGGCAACAAAACCCGGCATCCAGCGCGGTCGGCCTGTGCCATGATATCTTTTGCGGTCTCGAAATAGTCAGGCTCCATCAAGGATTTCCCCAAATCCGCCCCAAGCGCTGCAAGGAAGGTATTCGCCATTCCGCCGCCAATCACCAACAAGTCCAACCGGTTCACCAAGTTCTCCAGCAACTCGATCTTGGTCGAAACCTTGGCCCCGCCGACCACTGCCCCAACAGGGCGCTCAGGGCGGGCGAGGGCGGCTTCCAGCGCGCTCAACTCGGCTTGCATCAACCGGCCAGCACAGGCGGGCATCATCCGCGCCAAGGCTTCGGTCGATGCATGGGCGCGGTGCGCGGCAGAAAATGCATCGTTGCAATAAATATCACCCAGTGCGGCCAAACGGCGGGCGAAAGCTTCGTCATTGGCTTCTTCACCGGGATGAAAGCGGATGTTCTCCAGCAAGAGCACTTCGGCAGCAGTTGCTTCTTCGGTGAGGGTGGTCGCGTTCTCCAGCGTTTGTACCAATACGACGTCACGCCCCAAAGCTTTGCGCAGGGCCGGCACCACCTGATCAAGGCTCATATCGAGGTTCACCTTGCCTTTCGGTCGTCCGAAGTGCGCCAGCAGGATAGGCTTGCCGCCGCGGGCCAGGATGTCATTCACCGTGGGCACAATCCGCTCGATCCGCGTGGTATCGGTGACGCGGCCGTTTTCAACCGGCACATTGATGTCGACCCGCAACAAGACACGTTTTCCCGCAAGGTCCATGTCGTCCAGTGTTTTCCAACCCATCTCGAATGCTCCGCCAGTTCAATTCATTGCGCTGTGTTTTGCCGTTCTGGGCGGCCACGTCAATGCATGCGCTTGGCAAATGCGTTGAACCCGCCTAGGTATCTCGCAACCAAATTTTATGAGGAGATCGGCATGGCCGAAATCAAAGACCCCGAAAATACAATTCTGATGGAATTGAAAGGCGGCACCGTCACAATCCAACTGCTGCCCGATCTGGCACCCAAGCACGTGGCGCGGATGAAAGAACTGGCACGCGCTGGCAAATACGACAACGTCGCTTTCCACCGCGTAATCGAAGGTTTTATGGCCCAGACCGGTGATGTGGAACATGGCAATATGGAAAACGACTTTAACCTGGGCCGCGCGGGCACAGGCGGGTCGAACCTCGGCAATGTACCTGCCGAATTCTCCAAAGTGCCCCATGCACGCGGTTCCATCGGTGCGGCCCGTTCGGCCAATCCCGATAGTGCCAACAGCCAGTTCTTCATCAACTTCAAAGACAATGATTTCCTGAACGGTCAATACACCGTTTACGGTCAGGTCGTGTCGGGGATGGAACATGTCGATGCGCTGACCCGTGGCGAGCCACCAGCGAGTCCTGACCGGATGATCAGCGTTAAGGTGGCCGCAGATGCGTAATCTCGTGGCAAGCGGCCTCGTCGCCGCTCTTTTCGGTACAGCCGCAGCAGCCTCCGGTCTTCAGATCGAGGTTGCGGGCGAAGCCAACGGCACGATCACCATCGACCTGCTCGAAGACGTGGCGCCCCAGCATGTGGCACGCATCACCGAACTGGCCGAGGCCGGTGCCTATAATGGCGTCGTATTCCACCGCGTGATTGACGGCTTCATGGCCCAGACCGGCGACGTACAGTTCGGCAAGCAGGGCGACGACACCAGCAAAGCTGGCATGGGCGGCTCCGACATGCCGGACGTTCCGGCCGAGTTTTCGGACATCCCCTTTGACAAGGGTGTCATCGGCATGGCGCGCAGCCAGAGCCCTGACAGCGCCAACAGCCAGTTCTTCATTATGTTCGACGCAGGTCACTTCCTGAACGGCGAGTATACTGTGGTTGGCAAAGTCACTGACGGGCAGGATATCGTTGACGCGATCAAGCGCGGCACAGGACCCAACGGCGCCATCGTCGGCGAACCCGATGTGATGACAAAAGTTACCGTCACCGAATAATCTGCGCTTGGTAAATTACAGATTAAGGGCGTCCCTACGGGGGCGCCCTTTTTTATGCAGCGATGTGGCAGGTGCGTTGAGCGCCGTAAAATGGCCCGCCAAAGCAAAAGGCGCCGCAGAACATTGCGACGCCTTTTAAAATCATTCTGCTGTGGGGCAGGGGCGCTATGCCTCAGGAGGCGGGATTCGGCTTCTGCGCAGGGGCGGATTTAGCGCCTGGGTTAAGCGGATCGTCCTGGCGCTGTACAGAGCCTTCGAAATGCGCACCGGATTCGATGGCGATGGTCTTGTGGATGATGTCACCCTCGACCCGCGCAGTCGAAGTTAGGCGGACCTTGAGACCACGGACACGACCGACGATACGGCCATTAATCACCACGTCATCGGCAATAACTTCGCCTTTGATGGTCGCGGTCTCACCGATGGTCAGCAGGTGAGCACGAATGTCGCCTTCGACAGTGCCCTCGACCTGAATGTCACCGGTTGTTTTCATGTTGCCGGTCACATGCAGATCAGCCGAGAGGACCGATGCAGGCGGCTTGGCCTTCGGCGCGCTGGCCTTGAATTCATTGGGCTTTGGCGCAGATGATCCACCGCTTTGTGGCTGGGCCTGTGGCACAGCCGGCTTGGACGCATCAGCATCCTTATTAGGGGCGGGATCGTTGATTTTGCTCTTAGAAAACATCGTTTGCAGCCTTGATATAGATCATGGGGTTAACAGCATTCCCGCCAACGCGGACTTCATAGTGGAGGTGGACACCGGTCACCCGTCCTGAGGCTCCCATATCACCAATGTGCTGTCCGCGCGAGACTCTTTGTCCAACTTTTACGCGCAGCTTCGACATATGGGCATATCGTGTCTCGATGCCGAAATCATGCTGGATCTTGACCAGACGCCCATATCCTGACTGCCAGCCAGAGTGCACCACAACACCGTCTGCCGTCGCGTAGAGCGGGGTGCCCATACCGGCGGCGAAATCGACGCCCGAGTGCATCCGGCGACCACCGGTTTTAGGGTCGCGGCGATAACCGAACTGACTGGTGAAACGGAAGGAATTCTTGACCGGATTCGCGAAGGGCGCTTTTTGCGCGGCGATCCGGTAGAGGTTCAACTTGTCCATCTGGCCCAGCAGACGGTTGGCGCGCAGCGTATCTGCGGTAGGGTCTTCGCCACGGGTGGTAAAGCTCAGCGGCGTCATCGGGCCGCCTTGGCCGGAATAACCGCGCTTTACGGTGGCCAGAATACGGTCGGTCGGCATGCCTGCATTGCGGAACATCTTGTCGAGCGGCGCAACCGAGACGGTCATCGCTTCTTCAAGCTGGCGAAATATCGCGTCGTTCTGGTCGCGCATCAGGGCAATTTTCTGGGTCAGCTCGTCGGCTTGCAGCAGCGCATCCTGTGCATCAAGCACCACCTGATCACGCTCTTCGGCGGTGCGCGCCAAAGCGGCAGACAGAAAGTCGATTGGCACATTGCTGGTGCTGGTCTGAACCGCACCGGCCCCGTTGTCGCCGCTCTCTTGAATGGCGGCCAACTTGTTGCGCGCGGTTTCGCGGTCTTTCATGGTGCTGCGCAGAGTGGTCTGGATCACGTCGATCCCTGTTTCCAGCTCGCGGCGGCGTGTCTCTGATTCGAGCAGCTCCGATTGCATCACCGAAATCTGCTTCAGTGCGGCGTTAAAGCGTTCTTGTGCAGCCAGCGCTTCTTCGGCGCGGCCATCGCGTTGCGAGGACAAATCGTTCAACCGCGCCTGATAGGTACGCTGATCACGTTTGGCCTGCTCGCGGAAATTGCCCGAGCCGATACTGTCCATCAAAATGATCGCCGTGGCGACAATTGACCATGAAACCAAAGCGGTACAACCCGCAAAGGCGATAAGCTGTGTGCCGGCCCGCAACCGGATGAATCGGGTATCGTTGTCAGATTTCAGGAATACGCGTCGTTCTGGAAAGTACGATTCCAGCAAGGAATGTACTTTGATAGCGAGCCTTGTACGCACGTGATTTTTTCCTTCTTCCGTCCCGTCAGACCGGCCAAACTCCCCTTTGGCATATCTGCATTTGCATTGTCCTTAGCCACTGAACCCTCATCGGGCAACCCTGTTGACCTATCACGCTGCGGCATTCAGCCGGTTTGTGACCATTGGGCAAATATCCGCCGATACCAAGACCTTGCCGGATTACGTTGATCCTTCGGCGGTCAACGGCCAGTAAAAATCGGGAGGAATCCCTGCTTCTGCACGCTTTTCCTCGTTGAAGGGCGGCTTGAGATCGCCGTGGAAATACTTGCGCACTAAGGTATGAAAACGCTCCTTGGGGTCTTCGTCAAAACGCCCGCACAAAAAGTGAAACCACTTGCTGCCATAGGCAACATGGGCAACTTCCTCGGCGTAGATCGTCTCCAAGGCAGCCACCGCGCCGGTGTCCTTGGCGCGTTTGAAAACCTCGATCATGCCGGGGGTCACATCGAGGCCACGGGCCTCCAGCACCATCGGCACCACGGCAAGCCGGCCCATCAGATCATCTGCGGTATCCTCGGCGGCGCGCCACATGCCAGCATGGGCTGCCAGCGCCCCGTAATGGCTGCCCGCCGCTTCAAGACAATCGCTCATCAGATTGAAATGTTTGGATTCTTCATCCGCAGCTTTCACCCAGTCGTCATAAAACCCCATCGGCAGTTTCACATCGCAAAACCGCGCGATGATATCCCAATGCAGGTCGACGGCGTTCAATTCGATATGTGCGACCGCGTGCAGCAGCGCGATGCGCCCCTCTGGCGTGCCGGGCTTGCGACGCGGCACTTCACGCGGGCTAAGCAACTCGGGCTTCGCGGGCCGTGCCGGATGTAGCGGCGGATCAGCGCGGCCAATTTCTGGCGTCTCACCCGTCGCGCGTGCGGCCTGCCATTCAGCGGCAAACCCGCGTGACAGGGCAGTTTTTTCGCGACCTTCTGCCGTGCGCAAAACCGCTTCGGCCATTTGGGCAAGCGCAATCACAGCGCGCGTACCGCTTCCAGTACCTCATCGACGTGCCCGTCCACTTTCACCTTGCGCCAAATCCGCACGACGTCACCGCGCGGGCCAATCAGGAAGGTCGCACGCTCGATCCCCATCGACTTTTTGCCGTAGAGGTTTTTCTCGACCCAAACGCCGTAATCCTCGGTCACCGTGCCCTCGCTATCCGACAGCAGCGGCACTGTTAGCGCATGCTTGGCAGCAAATCGGTCATGCTTTTCCATCGTATCGCGAGATATGCCAAAGACCTTGGCGCCTGCGGTCTCAAACGCCTCAAGCTGCTCGGAAAAGCCGATGCCTTCTTTGGTGCAGCCCGGCGTATCGTCACGCGGATAGAAAAAAAGCACCACAATACTGCCGCGCAAACCAGCGAGGTGAACCTCGCCCCCGCCGGTGACGGGGAGGGTAAAGTCGGGCGCGGTCTGATGGATCTGGGGCATGGTCACTTTCTATTCACTTAGGAGCGTCTATATTGCCCTGACATAGTAAGGCGAAATTGGCGAGGGCCAAGGCCTCAGAGGCGAATCCACCAGACTCATGACACAAATTCCCCCCCGGTCTTCAGCGCCGCCCCGCCGCCGCCGGCTTCGCCGCGCAGGGATGTGGCTTTTGGCCGTCGTGCTGGTGCTGAGCACGGCGACTGCGGGTGGCATAATTTATCTGACAGGGCGGCCGATCACCACGCCAGAGTGGTTGCAGCAGCGCATCGAGACCCGCATCGCCGAAGCCCTGCCGCAAGTCCGTGTGCAGTTTGGCGAGATGACGCTGGTGGTGGACAAGGGCTGGCGCCCGCGTGTGCGGCTGCGCGATGTGGCGGTCAATGCCGCTTCGGGCGCCGAGATTGTACGGTTTAACGAACTCAAAGCCAGCTTTGCCATGCGCCCCTTGCTCGACGGACTGGTGCAGCCGCGCGATATCGCCCTCTCGGGGGTCTTTGTCACTTTGAGGCGGGGAACGAACGGGCGTGTGTCGCTGACCGCAGGTACCGGCACCGCCGCACCGGCGAGCGAAGCCGCCAGCATTCCGCAACTGATCGGGCAGGTGGACCGTTTGCTGGCCACGCCTGCGCTCAGCGCATTGGCCCGCGCCGAAATTCGCGCCTTGACCATCCGTTATGAGGACGCGCGGTCCAAACGGGCATGGACCATCGATGGCGGGCGGCTGTTGCTGGCGCGAGAAGGCGACGATTTGACCATCGGGGCGGATCTTGCCGTGCTCAGCGGCGGAGCCGAAGCGGCGACGCTCTCTGCCAATTACACCAGCCGGATCGGCGAACATGCCGCCGAGTTTGGCGTGTCCTTCGAAGGGGTTGCTGCCAGCGATATCGCCGCCCAAGCCCCTGTATTTGCTTGGCTCGACGTCTTGCGTGCGCCGATCTCGGGCGCGGTGCGCAGCGGGATCGAGCCATCGGGACGGTTTGCGCCGCTCAACGCGACCTTGCAGATCGGCGCGGGCGTGGTGCAGCCCAACAATCAGACCACGCCGATCCCGTTTGATGGCGCGCGCAGTTATTTCAGCTATGACCCCGCAGATCAGGTTTTGCAGTTCGATGAGGTTTCGGTGCAAAGCAAGTGGATCACCGGACTGGCCAGTGGCAGCGCCGTGCTGGGCACCGCTGGCAAGGGCGGCCCGCTCACCGATCTGGTTGGCCAGTTCAACCTGCGTGATCTTGTCGCCAGCCCGCGCAGCTTTTACGCCGATCCCGTAACGCTTGAGGAAGCGGATGTTGATTTTCAACTCAGCCTCAATCCGTTTCGGGTGCAATTGGGGCGTTTGCAAATTTCCGATCAGGGCCAGACTCTGCTGGTCGATGGTGAATTGGCGGCGGAGCCCGCGGGCTGGCGCATCGCGCTGAATGGCTGGATGGATGGCATCCGGCCCGAGCGTATCCTATCGCTCTGGCCCGAAGGCATCGGTTTCAAAACCCGCAAGTGGCTGACCGAAAATCTGATCGAAGGCACTTTGCAGGATATCGACGTCGCTCTGCGCCGAACCCCCGATGCCGCGCCCGAAGTCTATCTGGCTTTTGATTATCAAGACGCCAGCGTGCGGTTTATGAAAACGATGCCGCCGGTGACCCAAGGCCGTGGCCACATGAGCATCGTCGACAAGCGTTTGGTGGTTTCGCTCGATTCGGGGCAGGTGGTTGCGCCGCAGGGCGGGGCGGTGACGCTGGCAGGCAGTTCGTTCATCATGCCGGACATCACCGTCAAGGATGGCCCGCCGGCAGTCATCCGGCTTGAAACCCGTTCAACCGTAACCGCGACGCTGGCATTGCTGGACGTGGAGCCGATGCGCGTGATGCAAAAGGCCAAGCTGCCGATCGATCTGATGAACGGTCGTGCGGCGATGGAGGGGACCATCGCTCTGCCCCTGAAAAAAGGCACCAAGCCTGATGCAATCAACTATCATTTCACTGGCGATCTGACGGCGGTTAAGACCGAAAAACTTATCAAGGGCCGCAGGCTGACCGCCTCGAAAATCGCAGTGAATGTGGATAATCGCGCGCTGAATCTTTCGGGGGCTGCGCAGCTTGACGGCGTCGATGTAAAGGGTGCTTGGGCGCAACCGATCGGACCCGGAGCCAGCAAAAGCCGGCTGGAGGGCCAGCTTGCCCTTGGTCCCGACGCCCTTGAGGCTTTCAACATCAGCTTGCCGCCGGGCACGATCGCCGGGGCGGGCACGGCGGATATAACCCTTGATCTGCAAAAAGGCAGCGTCCCGCGTTTTGCGCTCTCCTCTAATCTGCGCGGGCTGAAAGTGGCTGTGCCGCAACTGTCGTGGGTGAAACCTGCCGCCAGTGCTGGCAAGTTTGAGCTGTCGGGCACCCTTGGCCCGGTGCCGCAGGTCGAGCGGTTGCATGTCGAGGGCGCGGGCCTCAGCGCCACGGGGTCGGTCTCTCTCGGGGAGGGCGGCACGATGGAGCGGCTCCGCTTTGACAGGGTGCGGCTGGGTGACTGGCTCGATGTGCCGGTTGATCTGGTCGGGCAGGGCAAAGGGCGTCCGGTGCAAGTGGTGCTGCGCGGCGGTGCGCTGGATCTGCGCCGCGCGGAGTTTGGCAAATCCAAGCCAACGGGCCAGAAAACCCCGCCGATGCAAGTCACACTCGACCAGCTTCGCATTACCGACACCATCGCCCTGACGGGTTTGCGCGGCAATTTCGATACCGCCCGAGGGCTCGATGGCAGCTTTGAGGCGCGGATCAACGGAACGGTGCCGGTGCAGGGCAGGGTGCTGCCGCAAAACGGGCGCAGCGCAGTCCAGTTGCTCTCCTCAGATGCGGGCGGCGTCCTTCGCGGAGCAGGGCTGCTCAATCAGGTGGCCGGCGGACAGTTATCGTTGATCCTGCTGCCAGTCGGCACCGGCGGTGCATTTGACGGGTTGCTGACAGTGGGCGACGTCGCAGTCAAAGACGCGCCCGGCATCGCGGCTTTGGTCAATGCGGTGTCCGTGGTGGGGTTGGTTAACGAGCTTAATGGCGACGGGATATATTTTGACGAGGTCGAGGCCAAGTTCCGGCTCACCCCGAACCGGCTGACCTTGACGGAGGCAAGTGCTGTCGGCGCATCGTTGGGGCTGTCGATGGATGGCGTCTACGCGCTTGATAGCGGGATGATCGACATGCAGGGCGTTATCAGCCCTGTGTATTTGCTCAATGGAATTGGCTCGGTGCTGACCCGCAAGGGCGAAGGCCTGATTGGATTCAACTATGGCCTGACTGGTCCGGCCAAATCGCCGTCGGTGTCGATCAACCCGCTGTCGGCGCTGACGCCGGGCATGTTTCGCGATATCTTTCGCCGGCCCCCGCCCAAATTGCCAAATGTGGAGGGGGCGGCACCTGCGCCAACCTCCCCGACGCTTGCAACCCGGCCGCCCTCAAACAGCCCGCAAACCACAGCACCAGCCCCCTCCACGGCGCCCACAACCGCGCCTGCTGTGTCCCAGCCTGCGCCAACACCAGCTACCCCTTTTGATTTCGAAGGTCGGTAGGCGGTTCGACACCCGTGCCTGCACGTTTTTGACGGTGGACGCGCCCTAGCGCGGTGCGATAGCAGGCCGCATCGCCAAAGGTGCGCTGCGTCGCACCAACCCGCCGCCCAACGGAGCCGCCATAGTGAAGCTTTCGGATTTCGACTTTGACCTGCCGGAACGGCTGATTGCCACGCGCCCTGCGGTACCGCGCACCTCGGCGCGGATGCTGGTCGCCGATGGTGATACGATCCATGACGCCCGCGTAAGCGACCTGACCGACTGGCTGCGCGCCGGTGATCTGTTGGTGCTGAACGATACCCGTGTGATCCCCGCACGGCTAAGCGGCCAGCGCCGCCGCGACAGCAAACAAGGCCCCGTCACCGCCAAAATCGAAGTAACTTTGCTGGAGCCGCGCAGCGATGGCACGTGGTCCGCGCTGCTCAAACCGCTGCGCAAGGTCCATGAGGGCGAGGAAATCGTCTTTAGTGACCAATTAAGCGCCACCTTGGAGGGCACCGCCGACGGGCAGGGCCACTTGCGGTTTAATTGCGCAGGCGAAGATTTTGACACTGCGCTGGCCGGGGCAGGTTCGATGCCGCTGCCGCCCTATATCGCGGCGAAACGTCCCGCCGATGCGCAGGACATGACCGATTACCAAACCGTGTTCGCCCGAAATTCCGGTGCCGTAGCGGCCCCGACAGCTTCGTTGCATTTCGATGACGAACTGTTGGCGCGGCTGCAAGATCTGGGCGTTGAGTTTGTTCATGTCACCCTGCATGTCGGCGCGGGGACGTTTCTGCCGGTCAAGGTCGATGACGTTAGCCAGCACAAGATGCACGCCGAATGGGGGCAGGTGAGCGAGGACGCAGCGGCGCGCATCGCCGCCGCAAAGCGTCAGGGTCGTCGGGTGATCCCTGTCGGCACCACCGCGCTGCGGCTGATTGAAACCGCAGCGCGTGGCGGTGAGATTACCCCTTGGCAGGGCGACACCGATATTTTTATCACGCCGGGGTTCGAGTTTCGGGTCGCTGACGCGCTGATGACTAATTTCCACCTGCCAAAGTCGACACTGATGATGCTGGTCTCGGCGCTGATGGGCCCTGCGCCTATCCGGGCGATCTATGCCCATGCTATTGCGGAAGAATACCGCTTCTTCTCCTACGGCGATTCATCGCTGCTTTTGCCAAAGGCGTAAACGTGCCCGCAAACGTCGTCCCAAGGGGGTGACTTGATCGGGCAAGACGTTCAGGGAGGGACCTGACCGGTATAAGGATTCGGGCGATGTTTCAGGTTCTGTCGAGCGCATGGGCGCTGCTGTTGGGGATGTGTCTGCTGATGGTGGGCAACGGCATGCAGGGCACCTTGCTGGGTATCCGCGGCGGCATTGAACAATTTTCGACGTTCCAGATGTCGATCGTCATGTCGTGCTATTTTGTCGGCTTTCTCGGTGGCTCGCGCATGGCGCCGAGGATGATCCGTCGGGTCGGCCACGTGCGGGTTTTTGCAGCGCTCGCCTCGATGATCTCGGCGGTGATGATTCTCTACCCGACATTCCCGAACGTGGTGGTCTGGTCCTTGGGCCGCGTGCTGATCGGGTTTTGCTTTTCTGCGGTTTATGTCACGGCGGAAAGCTGGCTCAACAACGCGGCGACCAATGAAAACCGCGGGCAGGCGTTGTCGCTCTATATGATCGTGCAAACGCTGGGGATCGTCATTGCGCAGGCCCTACTGCTGACGGCTGATCCCTCCGGCTTCGTGCTTTTCGTCATCCCGTCGATCCTTGTGAGCCTTGCCGTGACGCCGATTTTGCTGTCGATCAGTCCGACGCCGGCCTTCGATACCACCAAACCGATGAGCCTGCGGGCCTTGATGGATTTTTCGCCTTTGGGATGTGTCGGCATGTTCCTGCTGGGCGGCGTGTTTTCGGCGCAATTCGGTATGGCATCGGTCTATGGCGCCGAAGCGGGGCTGAGCGTCGCGCAAATTTCGATGTTTGTGGCAATGTTTTTTGTGGGTTCCGTGATCTTGCAATATCCCATCGGTTGGGTGTCGGACCGGATGGACCGGCGCGGGCTGATTGTAGTCGCCTCATTGGTCGGGGCGGGCGGCTCGATCCTCGGGATGATGATGGGGCATGAATTTCCCATCCTCCTCGTCTCCGCCTTTATTGTGGGGGGCATGTCCAATCCGCTCTATTCGCTGCTGATCGCGCACACCAACGACTTTCTGGAACACGAAGACATGGCCGCAGCATCAGGCGGGTTGATATTTATCAACGGCTTAGGGGCGATTTTGGGGCCAATTATTACCGGCTGGATGATGGGCACCGCGCTTGGGCCGGGCGGGTTTTATCTGTTCACGGCGGTGCTTTTTGTCGCGCTGGCGGGCTACGGCGCCTACCGCTCGACCCGCCGTGCCGGTGTGCCTGTGGATGAAACTGGCAACTATGTGCCGATTTATCCCTCCGCCACTGCCGTTGCGGTTGAAATCGCACAGGAATACAGCATTGAGACAGAGAACGACCAAGAGCAAGAAACCGAAAACACCGCTTGACCTTAGGGCATATGTCATTGCTGATATAAAACGTGAGTTTTTTGTAAGGTGGACATGCGCTTAGGGTGAATTAACCGCGCTAATAGAACAGGAAAGACTATGGCAGGCCCTGAACAGATTTTGCAATTCTGGCTTGATGAGGTTGGCCCCAAGGGCTGGTATGACGTACGCGAGGATCTGGACCAGACCATTCGCGACCGCTTCTTGCCGATGTGGGAGGAAGCCTGCGAGGGCAAATACTCCCTCTGGCTGACCTATCCCTCTGGCGCGTTGGCCTATCTGATTCTAACAGACCAGTTTTCGCGCAATATGTTTCGTAATTCGGGGCGCGCCTTTGCCAGTGACGGTATCGCGTTAGCGGTGGCGAAATCGGCAATCCACAAGGGGTGGGATATGAAGATCGACCCGCCTGCGCGGCAGTTCTTCTATTTGCCGCTGATGCATTCGGAAAACCTTTGTGATCAGGAGCGTTGCGTGCGGCTGGTTTGCGAACGGATGCCAAAAACCAGTACCAACCTGCTCCACGCCCGTGCGCACCGCGAAGTGATCCGCCAGTTTGGCCGCTTTCCCTACCGCAATAGCGCCTTGGGTCGCCATGCTACCGCAGCCGAAGCCGCCTATGTTGACAAGGGCGGATACGGCAGCACCCTGCGCGATTTCCAAAGCGTCGCAGCCTAAGCGCGCCGATTTCCAGCCAGACACGCAGACGGGTTTTCAACCCCGCAGAACTAGTTTACCGTTAAACTAGTTCTGCAACGCCTGCTGCGAGGTCCTCATATGGCTGCGAAATCGTTTGATCTGATTGTCATTGGTGCGGGGCCGGGAGGCTATGTCGCGGCGATACGCGCCGCACAACTCGGCATGGCTGTCGCAGTGGTCGAGCGCGAGCATTTAGGTGGCATTTGTCTCAACTGGGGCTGCATCCCGACCAAAGCGCTGCTGCGCTCTGCCGAAGTGTTCCACCTGATGCACCGCGCCAAGGAATTCGGGCTGAAGGCGGACGGCATCGATTTTGATCTGGATGCGGTGGTCAAGCGCTCACGTAAGGTGGCCAAGCAACTGACCAGCGGCGTTGGCGGCCTGATGAAAAAAAACAAAATCACCGTTGTGATGGGCGCGGCGAAACTGATCGGCAAAGGCAAGGTCAGTGTTAAGACCGAAGCGGGCACCGACGAGTTAACTGCCAAAAACGTGATCCTCGCCACTGGCGCCCGCGCGCGTGAATTGCCGGGTTTGGAGGCCGACGGCAAACAGGTCTGGACCTATAAACACGCCTTGCAGCCGCCGCACATGCCCAAGAAGCTTTTGGTCATCGGATCGGGCGCAATTGGCATCGAATTTGCCAGCTTTTACAATACGCTCGGGGCCGACACGACAGTTGTCGAAGTGATGGACCGGGTGCTGCCCGTCGAGGACGCCGACATTAGCGCCTTCGCCAATAAGGCTTTTGAGAAGCAGGGCATGAAAATCATGCAAAAGGCGATGGTCAAGCAGCTTGACCGTGGCAAAGACAAGGTCACTGCCCATATCGAAGTGGGCGGCAAGATCGAAAAGCATGACTTTGATACAGTGATTTCTGCCGTAGGTATCGTCGGCAATGTCGAAGATCTGGGGCTTGAGGAATTGGGCGTGAAGATCGACCGCACCCATGTGGTTACCGACGCCTACTGCCGTACCGGCGTCGACGGGCTTTATGCCATCGGGGACATCGCGGGCGCGCCCTGGCTTGCCCATAAGGCCAGTCATGAGGGCGTTATGGTTGCCGAGTTGATCGCTGGTAAACATCCCCATCCGGTAAAGCCCGAATCGATTGCAGGCTGCACCTATTGCCACCCGCAGGTCGCCTCGGTCGGGTATTCCGAAGCTAAGGCGAAAGAGCTTGGCTATGAGATTAAGGTCGGGAAGTTCCCCTTTATTGGTAACGGCAAAGCCATCGCTTTGGGCGAAGAAAGCGGGATGATCAAAACTATCTTCGACGCCAAAACCGGCGAGTTGCTGGGCGCGCATATGATAGGCGCGGAAGTGACCGAACTGATTCAGGGCTATGTCGTCGGGCGCCAGTTGGAAACCACTGAAGAAGACCTGATGAACACCGTGTTCCCGCACCCAACGCTGAGCGAAATGATGCACGAATCCGTCCTCGATGCCTATGGCCGCGTCATCCACATGTGAGACCTGCCTTGGCGTGATCCAATAGACGCGCCAAGGCGCGACGCCATTTCTGGTGCGCGTTGCGGATGATGGTCTTTTCAATGGGCAAAGCGTATTTCCGGGCTCCGCCGGACAGGGTGCTGCGCAGGGTTCAAGATACTAGACGGTGCCGAATTATGGTGTCATACCAGCGGGATGGTCAGTC
Source organism: Sulfitobacter brevis (assembly GCF_900112755.1). Classification (GTDB taxonomy): domain Bacteria; phylum Pseudomonadota; class Alphaproteobacteria; order Rhodobacterales; family Rhodobacteraceae; genus Sulfitobacter; species Sulfitobacter brevis. Next base: position 214,600 of record NZ_FOMW01000006.1, read on the forward strand.
TTAATCGCGTCGTCATGCAACCCTCGAGCCGCCGGATGATTCAGGCGCTACAGCCGCCTTTGCTGGAGGTGGCCGAGATTTCAGGCAAATGGGGTCAGATGTTTGACTTCAAATCCTATGAGCAATTTCGCTATCCCGAATATGACATCTGCGAAGGGCCGTACCGCAATGAGGCGGGCGAGACGCGTGCCTTTGATCTGATCATGGCCAATCAGGTTTGGGAGCATCTCGACCGGCCCTATGCGGCAACGCGCCATGTCTACGAGATGCTGCGCGTCGGAGGATATTTCTGGATCGCGGTGCCATTTTTCGTGCCGCTTCATGCCGCACCGCAAGATAATTCACGCTGGTCGGCGCGGGGGCTAAAGAACCTCTTGATCGAAGGCGGGTTTAGCGAAGAGGCGATTGTCGCGGAGCAATGGGGCAACCGCCATGTCGCACAGCGCAATCTCGAAGAGCCGTGGCCGCCGACATATGACAAAGAAACCGACAATATCAAGAATGACCCGAAGATGCCGATCTGCGCATGGGCCTTGGCTCAGAAAATCTGATCTCGTGTCGGGTCATGCTTCGGTGCTCTGCTTTTCGCCGCAAGCGTCCCTGAAACCTTAACATGACAGCACCTTCGTACACATCTTTCCCACTTGTGTTTGCCCTTTGGGGCGCCGGTCTCGGTGCCGCGGCGCAGTACGGCAAGATGAGCGTCGTCTTTGACCTGCTGCCGCAAGTCTATCCGGATCAAGGGCAAGCGCTCGGATTTGTCGTCTCACTGGTCGGTTTTGTGGGCATCCTTCTTGGCGTCGTTGCGGGGCTGGTCGTCGCGCGGGTCAGGTACCGGCGGGCGCTGCTTTGGGCGCTGTGGGGCGGGGCGGTTGTGTCGGCATTTCAGGCGACACTGCCATCGCTGGAGTGGATGCTGGCCTCGCGGGTGATAGAGGGCGCGTCGCATCTTATGATCGTGGTTGCCGCGCCTACGCTGATCGCGCAGCTCAGCGCGGATCGGCACCGCGGCTTTACCTTGACCCTGTGGGGGACGTTCTTTGGCGTCGCCTTTGCCATCCTTGTTTGGGCTGGGCGACCCCTAGCGGTTGCTTATGGCTTGCCCGTGTTGTTCGCCGCGCACGCGGCTTATATGGCGGTCTTTGCGATCCATTTGTCGTCACGGTTGCAGGCGCTACCGCGCGAAGCCGCGCAACCTGCGTTTTCCTTCGCTCAAATCATCCGCGATCACCTCACAATCTATCGCTCCCCGCGCCTCAGTGCTCCTGCGGCGGGATGGCTGTTTTACACTTTCAGCTTCGTATCAATCCTCACAGTCCTGCCGCCATATCTGCCCGAAGGCAGCCGCGCGATGATCATGGGGGCCATGCTGTTAACCAGCATGGCCGTTTCCATGACGCTCGGGGTCATACTGTTGCGGCACCTGCCAGCGGTGCGGGTCGTTCAACTAGGCTTTGGCTTTTCCGCCCTCAGTGTGCTGTGGCTTTGGGCCGCCCCCAGTGCACTGCCGGCCTGTCTGGCACTCGCCGCGGCAATGGGTTTGATCCAAGGTGCAAGCTTTGCTGCCGTGCCGCAGCTAAACACCACGCCAGCGGCACAGGCCCAAGCCAACGGGGCGATGGCGCAGATGGGCAACATCGGCAATACGCTCGGCACGCCCGTGATGGCGGCCGGACTGGCAGCAATTGGCTACAACGCGCTACCGCTTTTTGCAGGGATCGCGTTTATGGGGGGCCTTGCGGCGCACTTGATACTGGGTATTTTCCGCCGGAGATAGGCATGTTCACTGTTGGTTCTCAATTTGCCATTGGAGAATCCCTATCAGCACCCTATGTACGATGCGTTAACGGGGGCATGTGATGGCTGAGCAGAAGTTTATCGAGGTACGCGGCGCGCGCGAACATAACCTCAAAAATATCGACGTAGATATCCCGCGCGACCAGTTGGTTGTGATCACCGGCCTGTCGGGGTCGGGGAAATCTTCGCTCGCGTTTGATACAATTTACGCCGAAGGGCAGCGGCGCTATGTCGAATCGCTGTCGGCCTACGCCCGTCAATTCCTTGATATGATGCAGAAACCCGATGTAGATCACATCTCGGGTCTTTCTCCTGCGATCTCGATTGAGCAAAAGACCACCTCGAAAAATCCGCGTTCGACGGTCGGTACCGTGACCGAGATCTATGACTATATGCGGCTGCTGTTTGCCCGCGTGGGCACGCCTTATTCCCCGACGACCGGCAAGCCGATTGAGGCCCAGCAGGTGCAGGATATGGTCGACCGTGTAATGGCGATGGAGGAGGGCACGCGCGCCTATTTGCTCGCCCCCATCGTACGCGACCGGAAAGGTGAGTACCGCAAGGAATTCATCGAGTTGCGTAAAACCGGCTTTCAGCGCATCAAGGTTAACGGGGAATTTCACGACCTTGACGAGCCGCCGACGCTGGATAAAAAATTCCGCCATGACATCGATGTTGTCGTTGACCGGATCGTGGTCCGCGAGGGGCTTGAAACCCGTCTTGCCGACAGTCTGCGTACCGCGCTAGACCTTGCGGACGGCATTGCAATTCTGGAGACCGCGCCTGCTGAGGGCGAGCCGGAACGCCACACATTCTCTGAAAAATTTGCCTGTCCGGACAGTGGATTTACCATTCCCGAAATCGAGCCACGTCTGTTCTCGTTCAACGCGCCCTTCGGGGCGTGCCCCGTGTGCGATGGGTTGGGGGTCGAGCTATTCTTCGACGAGCGTCTTGTGGTGCCCGACCAGAACCTAAAAATTTACGACGGTGCCTTGGCCCCGTGGCGCAAGGGCAAATCGCCCTATTTCAAGCAAACCATTGAAGCCATCGCCAAGCATTACCAGTTCGACCAGCAGACTCGCTGGAAAGACCTGCCCGAGAAGGTGCAGGAGGTGTTTCTGCGTGGATCCGGCAAGGAAGAGATCAAGTTCCGCTATGACGAGGGCGGGCGGGTCTATGAGGTCAGCCGTGTGTTTGAGGGCGTGATCCCGAACATGGAACGCCGCTACCGCGAGACCGATAGCAACTGGATACGTGAAGAATTTGAGCGCTATCAGAACAACCGTCCCTGCGGGGCCTGTGAGGGCTTTCGCCTGCGCCCCGAAGCTCTGGCGGTCAAAATCGGCCCGTCGAACGCTGGTGCCGATAAGCTGCTCCACGCCGGACATGTTGTGCAGATGTCGATCAAGGAGGCCTATGATTGGTGCACGGCAGTGCCGGACTACCTGACTCACCAAAAAAACGAGATTGCCCGCGCCATTTTGAAGGAAATTCGTGAGCGGCTCGGGTTCCTAAATAATGTTGGTTTAGAATACCTTACACTCGCCCGTTCAAGCGGCACCTTAAGCGGTGGCGAGAGCCAGCGTATCCGTTTGGCGAGCCAGATCGGCTCTGGTCTCACTGGGGTTCTTTACGTGCTCGACGAACCTTCCATCGGGTTGCACCAGCGCGACAATGATCGCCTGTTGCTGACGCTGAAGAACCTTCGCGATCAGGGCAATACCGTGATTGTAGTCGAGCATGACGAAGAGGCGATCCGCGAGGCGGATTACGTCTTCGATATTGGTCCGGGTGCGGGTGTGCATGGGGGACAGGTGGTCAGCCACGGCACCCCGTCACAGGTCGCTGCCGATCCCAATTCGGTAACCGGACAGTACCTGACCGGCGTGCGGGAAATCGCTGTTCCTGCAACCCGCCGCAAAGGCAAAGGCAAGGCCAAGAAAATTCAGGTGGTGAAGGCCACAGGCAACAACCTGCAAAACGTCACGGTCGATTTTCCGCTGGGCAAGTTTGTCTGTGTGACGGGCGTTTCAGGGGGCGGCAAATCAACGCTGACCATCGAAACGCTGTTCAAAACCGCCTCGATGAATCTCAACGGCGCGCGTCAAACACCGGCCCCCTGCGAAACGATCAAAGGGCTGGAACATCTCGACAAGGTCATCGACATCGACCAGCGCCCGATTGGCCGTACGCCGCGCTCGAACCCTGCGACCTATACCGGTGCCTTCACCCCGATCCGTGATTGGTTTGCCGGACTGCCGGAGTCGAAGGCGCGCGGCTACAAGCCCGGACGCTTCAGCTTTAACGTCAAGGGCGGGCGCTGTGAGGCGTGTCAGGGTGACGGGGTCATCAAGATCGAGATGCACTTCCTGCCGGATGTCTATGTCGAATGTGAGACCTGTAAAGGCGCGCGCTATAATCGCGAGACGCTGGAGATTAAGTTCAAGGGGAACTCAATCGCGGATGTGCTGAATATGACGGTGGAAGACGCGCAGGGCTTTTTCGCCGCGGTGCCGTCAATCCGTGACAAGATGGATGCGCTGATGCGGGTCGGGCTGGGCTATATCAAGGTCGGTCAGCAGGCGACGACCCTTTCAGGCGGCGAGGCGCAACGCGTCAAGCTCTCCAAGGAGCTGAGCAAACGTTCAACCGGACGTACGCTCTATATTCTCGACGAACCGACGACTGGGTTGCATTTCGAGGACGTGCGTAAGCTGTTGGAAGTGTTGCATGAGCTGGTCGATCAGGGCAACTCGGTCATCGTGATCGAGCATAACCTCGATGTGGTAAAGACAGCCGACTACATCATTGATATCGGCCCGGAGGGCGGCGATGGCGGTGGTCAGGTCGTGGCCACTGGGACACCCGAAGAAGTCGCAGAAGTGCCGGAGAGCCACACGGGCAAGTACCTGAAACCGATGCTTAAGAAGCGTCAGGTCGCAGCGGAATAAACGCTTTCCTCTCTATCGAAAGTTAAGAAAGGCCGCGTAGCATATGCTACGCGGCCTTTCTTTAAGTGGCATAGCAGGCACTTAGTGCCCGTCTTAGGTATCAGATGTTATAGAAACGCTCTTGCGACGCGGATCATCTGCAGCGTTTCGTACGCACTGTCCTCCAAGGTGATCAACTGGCCGTTCAATACCGCGTAATTGTGACCCGTTGCTGGCTCGGGCAGGCGGTACAGGCGACGCAGTTCTTCCTGCGTGAGCGCGGCTGTCGGTGCCACAGTCAAGCCGGGCTCAAGGTCGGATACACCCGCCAGTTCATTGATAAGCAAAAGTGAATCGTAGTCCTTTTCCTCAAGCAAGACGGGCATCCCGTCGATCAGCCCATAGCGCTGGCCTTGCGGTGCAGGGGAGATGTTGAACAGCGTGGCGATTTGTTCGGAGGTCAGCAACAGTGTGTCGACATCCTCCAGTTCGCGCACCTCGCGGTCTTGTAAATAGGTCTCGCGTTGATCGTGCCAGACGCCGTCGATTTTGTCCTCGTCATAGGCGACCCATTCCTCGTAGGTGACACCCTTTTTCGCGAGGCCAGGCGGTACGCAGGGTGGGTCCATCTTCGCAAGGCCCGGAGGGCAATTGCGATAGGTAACCAGTTGATCTGGTTCAACGTCTGTGATCAGCACGTCGCGGCCCAGAAATCCGAGAGCGGCAGCGCCGGCGAGCAAGGCCATATCGCGACCTTCGGGTGCTTTCGCTTTCAGTACATCATCAATCCGTACGCGATATTCATCGCTATCACGGTCAATCTTCACTTTTTTATAGTTTTTTGAAGCCTCTTTCAGCGTTTTCTCAACATGCTTTTCGTCCTTGGACTTCTTTTTCTTGGCGTCTTTATGCTTGGCGTCTTTATGCTTGGCGTCTTTATGCTTTTGCTTATCTTTTTTCTTATGCTTCTTTTTGTCTTTCTTATCCTTTTTGCCCTTATCGTCTTTGGCGAGCCAGATCTGCGCGTCCTGCGCTGTTAGTTCGGACGCAAAAAAGTTTGCGCCCTGCGAGGGAGCGGAAAGCGGCGCGGCAAAGGATGCGGTGGCGAGGCTGGTGGAAACCAGTGCAGTTGTCAAAAGATGACGCATGGAAAAATTCCTTGAACAGGGGGCGTTATCATTCAACAAATCCAAACTGCATTGGTTCCGTCAGGGACGTCAGCCAACGATCTAACGGCGCAGACCCGCCGATGCTGCATCCCCGCTGCGAAATGCCACTTCGCATAGATCCCTCCAGTTCTGCAGACTGCCGCCAGCGACTACCCTACGCCCGTCTGAAATTACCCGTTGCGGCTACGTTTCTCAAAGCGCGGCAGCATCGCAGAGAAATCACGGCCCTTGCCGTCTTCTTCGTCTACAAACCGCTTATAAAGCTCCAGCGCCAGCGCCCCCATAGGCGTATCGGCGTCTACAACTTCGGCAGCCTGCTGGCTCAGACCTAAATCTTTGAGCATCAATTCCGCAGCAAAACCGGGCGTATACCCGTTGTCTGCAGGAGATTTCGGCCCGACACCGGGGGCAGGGCAATAGGCATTCATTGACCACGAATAGCCCGACGAGGTGCTCACCACGTCAAACATGCGTTCGCGGTCCAACCCTAGTTTATCTGCCAAGGCAAAGGCTTCGCAGGTGGCGATCATTGTGGCGCCGAGGATCATGTTGTTGCAGATCTTAGCAGCCTGTCCCGCACCCGCGTCGCCGCAGTGCACGGCTTTCTGGCCCATGATGTCAAACAATGGCTTGGCTTTGGCAAAGGCAGCTTCGGTCCCGCCAGCCATAAAGGTTAACGTGCCACCCGAAGCGCCGCCGATGCCACCTGATACCGGTGCATCAACTGCCAGTATCCCAGCGTTCTCAGCAGCTTGGGAGGTGTTGCGTGCACTTTCCACATCCACTGTGGAGCAGTCAATGAACAAGGCACCTTGGGCCATATGCGCGATAGCCTGCGCTGCCACCTGCCGCAGGATGGACCCATTGGGCAGCATTGTGATCACCACATCCGCGCCTTTTGCGGCGGCTTCGATGTCGGCGACAGCCTCAACCCCCTCGGCGGTCGTACCTGCGACGTCATAGCCGCGCAGCTTGTGGCCCGCTTTCGCCAGATTAGCGGCCATCGGCGCGCCCATGTTGCCCAGACCGATAAAGCCGATTGTCAAATTTTTCATGCCGGTGTCCTTCAAGTTCAGGGCATTCTTGCCCAGTGGTTGCAGCATCTTACCCACGGCGGCAGTGGGCACGTCTGTGCCAGCGAACTGCCACTGCGGCGTGCGATCTTTGTCGATGATAGCGGCGCGGATGCCTTCGAGGAAATCCCCATGCTCTGTCGCGCGGTAGGTAAATCGGTACTCCAGATCCAAGGCCTTCTCCATCGTGAGGGAGGGGCCGCGCAGGCGGTGGAGCATCTCGATCGTGCAGGCCATCGAAAGGGGCGCATTGCGTTGCAGCTTTTTCAGCGCGTCGGCGGCGAAGTCGCTGTCGTCGTTGCGCAGGTCGGTAAGGACATCGCTCAAAGCTTCGCCGGCAAAGAGCGCGTCGATCTGTGCCTGCTGGTCGCGCAATGTGCCATTGGGTGGGGATTTTTCGGCAGCAGTGATGGCATCCGCCACACCCGTTTCTTCCAGTGATTTGATGATGTCAGGCCATTGATCTTGCAGGATAAAATGATCGGCGAATCCTGCAAAGATAGCATCATCCGCATCCATACGGACGGCCGTGATACCTAGGTATTCGCCCAAGCGCCCGGGAGCGAGCGCCAAAAGCAAGCTGCCGCCCACGTCAGGAACCAGGCCGATGCCACATTCCGGCATGGCAATCTGGCTGGTTTCACCAACAATACGGTGTGAGCCATGGCAGCCGATGCCAACCCCGCCGCCCATCGTAAATTCCTGAAGAAACGACACGAAAGGCTTGGGATAGCTGAATATTTTGTAGTTCAGCCGATACTCGTCCGCCCAGAATTTCTGGCCATAGGCGAAATCCCCAGCGCGCCCGCGTTCATAAAGCTCGGCGATGTCGCCGCCCGAGCAAAAGGCCCGGTCGCCCTCGGCGTCGATCACGACGAGTGCTACAGCCTCATCATCGCGCCATTGATCGAGCGCTGCTTCAATGGCGAGGCACATCTCATAGGTCAGCGCATTCAAAGCTTTAGGGCGGTTCAGGGTGATGCGCCCCGCACGGCCGACATTGCGGATCGAAATATCGCTCATCGGTTTTTCAGCATGTCACGGGCAACGATCACGCGCATGATCTCGTTGGTGCCTTCAAGAATTTGGTGTACCCGCAAGTCGCGCACCAGCTTTTCGATGCCATAATCAGCCAGATAGCCATAGCCACCATGCAGCTGCAGGCATTGATCAACGATTTTGCTGCCTGCTTCGGTGACAAACTTCTTAGCCATCGCGCAAAATTTGGTCGCATCCGGCGCGCCGGTGTCGAGCTTCCATGCCGCGTGGCGCAGAAAGGTGCGGGCCGCCTGAAGCTCGATCTCCATATCCGCGAGCCGGAATTGTAGCCCCTGAAACTGATCGATGGGTTTGCCGAATGCCTGCCGCTCGCCCATGTATTGCAGTGTCGCGTTCAATGCGGTCTGTGCAGCACCCAGCGAGCAAGCGGAGATATTCAAACGGCCGCCATCCAGCCCCATCATCGCATATTTGAAACCTTTTCCCTCTTCTCCAACCAGATTACCCGCAGGAATGTCGCAATTGTCAAACTGCACCTGCGCGGTCGGTTGGCTGCGCCAGCCCATTTTATCTTCCAGACCACCGAAGCTGAGCCCTTTGGTGCCGTCCTCGACGTAGACTGTGGAGACGCCCGCTGCCCCGTCGTCCGAGGTGCGTACCATCGTGACATAGGCGTCGGAATAGCCGCCGCCGGAGATGAATGCTTTGGTGCCGTTCAGGCGGTAGCCTTCGTTGGTACGCTCGCATTTGGTCTTGAGGGCTGCGGCGTCAGAGCCGGAGCCGGGTTCAGTCAGGCAATAGCTCAGCACCGTGCTCATGCTCAGCACATCCGGCATGATCCGCGCTTTCAATTCTTCGCTGGCGAAATTATCGAGCATCTTGGCGCACATGTTGTGGATCGACAGGAACGCAGCAACGGACGGGCAGGCCATGCTGAGCGCTTCGAAAACGAGGGTCGCATCAAGGCGCGAAAGCCCCGAACCGCCCGCATCTTCAGAAACATAAAGCCCACCAAACCCAAGCTCGGCTATCTGCGGCCACAACTCCTTCGGGATGGACTCGTTCTTTTCCCATTTCTGCGCATTGGGTGCGATATGTTCCTGACCAAAGGCATAGGCCATGTCAAAAATTGCGGTTTGTTCGTCGCTCAGCGCGAAATCCATCGGTGGTTCCCCCTCAAAGTTCATAGAAATGAACACTTGTTTAATTATAGCAATGCCTGCCCATTGCTACAACAGCTTTGGCGGGATGACCGCTCGCGGCGCAGTGCAATTATCATCCGGTTTGTTGACGGGCAGCCGCCTATCACCGCGCAGTCGTAAAAAGGGGCGAACATTGCTGCCCGCCCCTTGGATTTATTCCATCACGGGGATGGAGAATTCACCGCCCTCTTTAATGCCCGAAGGCCAGCGGGCTGTTACGGTCTTGGTGCGCGTGTAGAACTTGAAGGCATCGGGGCCGTGCTGGTTCAAATCGCCAAACACTGATTTCTTCCAGCCGCCGAAGGTGTGATAGGCCAGCGGCACGGGGATTGGCACGTTGATGCCGACCATGCCGACATTGATCCGGTTGGCAAAATCGCGTGCCGCATCGCCATCGCGGGTATAGATTGCGGTGCCGTTGCCATACTCGTGGTCCATCGCGAGGCCAATCGCCTCCTCGTAGCTCTGGGCACGCACGCAGGTCAGCACGGGGCCAAATATTTCCTGCTTGTAGATGTCCATGTCTTTGGTGGCGCGGTCAAACAGGTGCGGGCCTACAAAGAAACCGTCCTCGTAACCTTGCAGTTTGAAATCGCGCCCGTCGACAACCAGCTCGGCGCCTTGGTCGATGCCGGTCTGTACCAGACGTTCGATATTGGCCTTGGCTGCGGCGGTCACGACGGGGCCGTAATCCACGTCATTGCCGGAAGTGTAGGGGCCGACCTTCAGCGCTTCGATCCGTGGGACCAGCTTGGCGATCAGACGGTCGGCAGTATCGTCACCGACAGGGACGGCCACCGAAATCGCCATGCAGCGTTCGCCCGCCGCGCCGTAGCCGGCACCGATCAAAGCATCAGCGGCCTGATCCATATCCGCATCGGGCATGATGATCATGTGGTTCTTGGCGCCACCGAAACATTGCACGCGCTTGCCGTTGGCACAGCCGGTTGCATAGATATATTCCGCAATGGCGGTGGAACCGACGAACCCGATCGACTGGATCACATCGTGGTGCAGGATCGCGTCGACCGCTTCCTTGTCGCCGTTCACCACCTGAATGATGCCCTTGGGCAGACCGGCTTCCTCAAGCAGTTCTGCCAGCATCAACGGCACGGATGGATCACGCTCGGACGGTTTGAGGATGAACGCGTTGCCGCAGGCGATGGCAGGCGCAAACATCCACATCGGGATCATCGCAGGGAAGTTGAAGGGCGTGATGCCCGCCGTGACGCCTAAAGGCTGGCGCATGGAATACATGTCGATGCCGGGGCCGGCGCTGTCGGTGAAATCGCCCTTGAGCAGTTCGGGCGCACCGATGCAATATTCCACCACTTCAAGCCCGCGCTGCACGTCACCGGCAGCATCGGGGAGGGTTTTGCCATGCTCGCGGCTCAGCGCTTCGGCGAGCTTGTCCATATCGCGGTTCAGCAGAGCGACAAACTTCATCATCACCCGTGCGCGGCGCTGCGGGTTGGTAGCGGCCCAAGCGGGCTGCGCGGCGGCGGCATAGGCCACGGCCTTGTCCATTTCTTCGCCATTGGCCAGCGGCACGCGGGCCTGCACTTCGCCTGTGGCGGGGTTCATTACATCGGCAAAGCGGCCCGAGGTGCCTTTGACGTGTTCGCCATTGAGATAGTGGGTCAGTTCTTGCATGAGGCTCTCCATTCCTGTTGAGCGCAGGATAGGCTTGCAAAAAGGCAGGGGGAAGGGGCAAGGTTTCAAAACGGCTTTGCATTTTTGCAAAGCATAGTGGGGCAGGGCGCATGGAGCGAAACTGGGATGATTTACGGCTGTTTCTGGCGGTCGCGCGCGAGCAGAGCCTATCAGCGGCAGGCAAACTGCTGCGGCTGGACCCTGCCACATTAGGGCGGCGGATGGCACGGCTGGAGAAATCGCTGCAAACTGGTTTGTTCGTGAAATCCCCGCAGGGTTATGCGCTGACCGATGCGGGCGTGCAATTGTTGGCGCGGGCCGAGGCGGCAGAACAGGCGATGCGCATCGCCTCCGCCGGTGTCGCGGCGCCGAGTGACCGGCTGAGCGGGCAAATCCGCCTTGGTGCGCCGGACGGTTGCGCGAACTTTCTGCTGCCGCAGGTCTGCGCGCGGATCGTGACAGACAATCCTGATCTCGACATCCAGATCGTCGCACTGCCACGGGTGTTCAACCTGTCACGGCGCGAGGCGGATATGGCCATTGGCGTCAGTGCGCCGACTGCGGGCAGACTGCTGGTGCAAAAGGTCACCGACTATCACCTGCATCTGGCGGCGTCCGAGAGCTATCTGGCGGCGCATTCGGCGATCGCTTCGGTAGATGATCTCGCGGCGCATCGCTTGGTCGGCTATATTCCCGATATGATTTTTGACCGCGAGTTGGATTACCTTGCGGAACTTGGCGTGTCGCGGGTGCCGCTGGCCTCCAACTCGGTCTCGGTGCAGGTGCAGATGATCCGGCAGGGTGGCGGGGTCGGGGTGGTGCATGACTTTTGCTTGCCTGCTGCACCCGGTATCCGGTTGATCCTTGAGGATGCGGTCAGCCTGACGCGCAGCTTCTATCTGATCCGCCACATGGATGATCAACGCAATCTGCGGCTGACCCGGTTTGCCGAAATGCTCAGCGCCGGATTGCGCGCCGAGGTTGGACGCGCCGAGGCAAAGACTTGACAGAATTGACTTTCGCGGTGACGCTGGACCTTCTGGGGGCGTCCATTCAAAGGAGAGCAGTGCATGCTTGTGTCGCAAATTCTCAAGTCCAAATCCGATGATGCGGTGGTCACATCGCCGCCGACGATGCTGATCTCTGAGGCGGCCAAGATATTATCGGACAAGCGCATCGGTACGCTGGTGATCTCCCGCGATGGCAAAACTCCTGACGGTATCCTGTCAGAGCGCGATATCGTGCGTGAGCTGGGTAAGCAGGGCGGCGGCTGCCTGACCATGACGGTCGACAAGCTGATGACCTCCGAGTTGGTGACCTGCAAGCGCGATGACCGTGCCGACCAGATTCTGCTGCAAATGACAGAAGGCCGTTTTCGCCACATGCCCGTGCTGGAAGACGGCGTGATGGTCGGGCTGATTTCGCTTGGCGACGTCGTCAAAGCGCGCCTGACCGAGCTGTCGATGGAAAAAGACGCGCTCGAAGGCATGATCATGGGTCATTGAGCGGTTGCGCCTGCGGGCGCGGCATGCTTCCTAGTACCGACCAAAACGAAAAGACAGGACCGCCTTTATGCGCGTTGGCCTCTACCCCGGTACGTTTGACCCCATCACCTTGGGGCATATCGACATCATCAGGCGCGCCGCGACGCTGGTGGACAAGCTGGTAATCGGCGTTGCGATCAACCGCGACAAAGGCCCGCTGTTTACCCTCGAAGAGCGGGTGGAGATGGTCGAGGCCGAATGCGCCAAGCTATCCGCCAAGTCTGGCATCGAGATTGCCGTACATCCTTTCGAAAACTTGCTGATCGATTGCGCCCGCGATGTTGGTGCCCAGATGATCATCCGTGGCCTGCGGGCTGTGGCAGATTTCGAGTATGAATATCAAATGGTTGGCATGAACCGCCAGCTAGACGATTCCATCGAGACAGTGTTCCTGATGGCCGAGGCGCAACATCAGGCAATCGCCAGCAAGCTGGTCAAGGAAATCGCGCGGCTCAACGGCGATGTCAGCAAATTCGTGACGCCCGAGGTGAACGAGGCATTGCTGGCGCGGTTCGGCAAGCCCTGAGCTGACGGGTTCGGCGGCGCAGATAGGCGAGTGGGGCAAGGCGGCAAGATCTGCCGCGCCCGTTACCGCCAGAAGGCCATCCATTCGATCAATTCGAACAGTTTTTTGCCAAGAAACAGCAAATGGTCGGTGCCGTTATAAACGACATCAATGGTCAGCGCCAAAAGCAAAATCAGTCCCAGACAGATAGCAATGCGGTTGGTCACGAGAGGGCTTTCTCCGTTTCAAGCAAGCCCGAGTAAGGACCGCAGTCTGCGCGTCAGGCTGGCCTGATATGGCAGGGCTGCGGCCCTCGCGCAAGTCTCAGCCCAGTTTGCCCATCGCAACGGCCACATCTGCCATCCGCACGGAAAACGCCCATTCGTTGTCATACCACGCCAGCACGCGCACGGTGCGGCCTGCCACGACGATGGTCTGGTCGGGCGCAAAAATGCAGCTTTCTTCGGTGTGGTTGAAATCGATGCTGACCTTCTGTTCGGGGTCATAGCCCAGCACGCCTTTAAGCGGGCCGATCGCGGCGGCACGGGCGGCGGCGTTAACCTCTTCGACCGTCACATCGCGCGAGGCGGTGAAGGTCAGGTCCACGGCGCTGACATTGGGCGTTGGCACACGCATCGCGGTCCCGTCGAGCTTGCCTTTAAGCGCGGGCAGTACCTCGCCCAAGGCTTTCGCAGCACCGGTCGAGGTCGGGATGATCGCCATGGCGGCGGCGCGGGCGCGGTAAAGATCGCTATGGCGGCGGTCCAGCGTCGGCTGATCGCCAGTATAGCTGTGGATCGTGGTCATCAGTCCGCTTTCGATGCCGATTGCGTTGTTCATCACCATCGCCAGCGGGGCCAGACAGTTGGTGGTGCACGACCCGTTGGAGATCATCGTGTCGGATTTCTGCAGCGTGTCGTGGTTCACGCCATAAACGATGGTGCGGTCGACATTCTTGCCCGGTGCTGACAGCAACACGCGCTTGGCGCCCTGTTCCAGATGAACCCGCGCCTTGTTGCCGTCGTTAAATTTGCCGGTACATTCCAGCACGACGTCACAGCCGGACCAGTCCAGCTCTTCGAGGTTGTAGGTCGACATCATCTCGATATCGTTCTGGCCGAGGTTGATATAGCCGTCGTCGACAGTGATCTCGCCCGGAAAGCGGCCATGCACCGAATCGTATTTGATCAGATGCACGGCAGTGGCGAGCGGCCCTGTCGCGTTGATCTTGACGACTTCGATATCCTTGCGGCCCGAGGCGGCGATATGGCTGAGCGTGCAGCGACCGATCCGGCCAAAGCCATTGATGCCAACTTTGATTGTCATGGGAGCGGTCCTTTTACTGCGGGGCGTTGCGCGCTCTATATCGGGGGCGGGCAAAGGGGTTAAAGGGGCAAACGGCCCTTGGCTCCGGATGTTAGCGATAAAGGTTTGTGTTAGCGGTAAAGGCTTGCGCGGGATCAACAGTTTGCCCTTGGCGCGTTGAGTGCTACCTGTGGGAAGGATTTGCGAAAGGAAGATACATTGAGCGGTTTGATTGCCCTGTTGGATGATGTTGCAGCGATTGCCAAAGTGGCGGCTGCTTCGGTGGATGATGTGATCGGGCAGGCGGCCAAGGCCGGCTCCAAGGCCGCGGGTGCGGTCATTGATGATGCCGCCGTGTCGCCAAAATACGTGCAAGGCTTCGCCGCCGAGCGGGAATTGCCGATCATCTGGCGGATCACCAAAGGGTCTTTGAAGAACAAACTGGTGTTCTTGCTGCCTGCCGGTCTTGCGTTGTCCAACTTTGCGCCTTGGGCGATCTCACCGCTATTGATGCTAGGCGGCGCTTATCTGTGTTTTGAGGGCGCCGAAAAGGTCGCCCATGCCTTAGGGCTGAGCGAGGGCCATGAGGATTACCCTAAAAAGGACGCAAAGCCCAAAGACCCTGCGCACCTTGAAGAAGAGAAAGCCAAGGGTGCGATCAAGACCGACTTTATCCTTTCAGCCGAGATTATGACCATCGCGCTTGCCGCGATCCCGCCCAGCAATTTCTGGATGGAGGCTGCGACGCTGGCCGCCGTGGCGGTGATGATCACCGTGGCCGTTTATGGCGCCGTGGCGCTGATTGTGAAGATGGACGATCTCGGGTTGGCGATGGTCGATCACGGGCGGTTCAGCGTAACCCGCGCCATCGGCGGCGCCATCGTCAAGGCGATGCCCGGATTCTTGAGGCTGCTGACTCTGGTGGGTACGGCTGCAATGCTGTGGGTCGGGGGCTCGATCATCATCCACGGGCTGGAGGAAATGGGTTTTGGCACGCTTGGCCACTGGATTGAGAATGCGGCTGTTGCTGTCGGCCATCTGGTCCCTGAAAGCTTTGTCGGCGCAGTGGAGTGGATTGTTACAGCGGCGCTTGATGGTGTCTTTGGCGTGGCACTCGGATTGCTCCTGATCCCGATTGGCGAAAAGATCATCACGCCAATCTGGCGCAAGATTTTCAACCGCGAAGAAGCCGTGCATCCGGCATAAGATTTGAGAATCCGGCCAGTCCTGCAAGGCGGGGCTGGTCTTTTTTATGCGAAGGCTCAGGCGCCGGCGAAAACCGATGCACGGGCAAACTCCGGGCGAAGGCTGAACCTAGTCTTCGCGCAGATGCGCAGCACGGGCCTGCCGGAACGCGAGGCTCATCACCGCAATCTGGCCAAAGGCTGAATAGACCAGCAATCCTGAGAGCGGCCCATTGCCCTGCACCATCCAGGCCAGTGCCGCCACCAATCCTGCCGAAACGCCAATCAGCAAATAAAAAACAGGCATGATGATCCTTTCAGGCAAAGGGGGGACCGCATGCGGAAACAGGACAATACCCTGCACGCTACAGTCTAGTGTGTTCAACCATAGGTCACTGTGGTGCATAAATCTATAAGGGGGGCGAGGTGACGACCAAAAAGGCGAATTGCGGCCCATAAGACGCGTAAAGGCCGCAGCGGTGTGTCCGCTGCGGCCTTTGTCTCGAAAGGGCTGAAGTTACAGCAGCGCTTTGGCTTTATCCGCGATGTTTTGCGCGGTGATGCCGAACTTCTCAAACAGCTCTTCGGCGGGGCCAGACGCACCAAACCGGTCCATGCCGACAAAATCGGCTTTGCCGTATTTGCCACGCTCCCCGAGCAGCCAGCGATCCCAACCCTGACGCACGCCAGCCTCGACACCGACACGCACCGCACCACCGGGCAGAACCCGCTTGCGGTAAGCATCGTCTTGGGCCGCGAAAAGCTCCATGCAGGGCATCGACACGACGCGTACGCCAATGCCTTCGGCCTGCAACAGATCGCGCGCTTCCATTGCAAGATGCACTTCGGAGCCGGTGGCGATCAGGATGACCTGACGCTTGCCCTCGGCATCGGCCAGCACATAGGCGCCTTTTTCCGACAGGTTGGTGTTTTTGTGCTCAAGCCGCACGGTGGGCAGGCCCTGACGGGTCAGCGACAGCACCGATGGCGTCTTTTTCGAGGTTAGCGCGATTTCCCAAGCTTCGGCGGTTTCAACGCTGTCGGCAGGGCGGAACACATAGGTGTTCGGGGTCGAGCGGCTGATCGCCAGATGCTCGACCGGCTGGTGGGTAGGGCCATCTTCGCCAAGGCCGATTGAATCGTGGGTCATCACAAAAACTGTCGGAATTTGCATCAAGGCCGCAAGGCGCATTGAGGGGCGGGCGTAGTCGGTGAAACACATAAACGTGCCGCCGTAAGGCCGGATGCCGCCATGCAGCGCCATGCCGTTCATTGCCGCCGCCATACCATGTTCGCGGATGCCCCAATAGACATAGCGCCCGGCACGGTTATCAATGTCAAAGACCCCCAGATCGCCGGTTTTGGTGTTGTTGGAACCGGTTAGGTCCGCCGAGCCGCCAACGGTTTCTTCCATGATCGGGTTAATCACTTCCAAAGCCTTTTCGCTGCTGGCACGGGTGGCGAGCTTTGGCGCGGATTCGGTCATCTGCTTTTTAAACGCCTTGATCGTGGCGCTCAGCTTCTTAGGGACATCCAGCGCAAAGGCACGGTTAAAGGTTTCGCGCTTGCCGCGCGGCATCTTGTCAAACCGCTCTTCCCAATCACGGCGGGTCTCGGCGCCGCGCTTGCCGATGTCTTCCCATGCCGATTTCACGTCCGCAGGCACTTCGAAGGGGCCAGTGGTCCAACCGTAGGCTTCCTTGGCAGCGCTCATCTGGGCCGCGTCGGTCAAGGCGCCGTGGCCTTTCGAGGTATCCTGCGCCGCATGGCCAAGGGCGATATGCGTCTTGCAGGCGATCATGGTGGGCTTGTCGGACTTGCGTGCCTCGGTCAGGGCGGCGTCGATCTCGGCGGGGTTGTGGCCGTCGATCTCGATGGTGTGCCATTTGGCAGCGGCAAAACGCGCGACTTGATCGGTATCGTCAGACAGGCTGACCGGACCGTCGATGGTGATGTTGTTGTTGTCCCACATCAGCACCAGCTTGGAGAGCTTGTGGCGGCCCGCAAGAGTGATCGCCTCTTGGCTCACACCCTCCATCAGACAGCCGTCGCCTGCGATGACGTAGGTGTGGTGATCCATAACCTTCTCGCCGTACTGGGCGCGCAGCATTTCTTCGGCCATCGCGAAACCAACGGCATTGGCAATGCCCTGACCCAGCGGGCCTGTGGTGGTTTCAATGGCATCAGCGAGGAAGTTCTCGGGGTGGCCCGCGGTGCGCGCGCCGATCTGGCGGAAATTCTTGATCTCTTCGAGCGGGAACTGTGCATAGCCTGTCAGGTGCAGCAGCGAATAAAGCAGCATCGAGCCATGGCCCGCCGAGAGAATAAAACGGTCGCGGTCCGGCCAGAGCGGGTTGGCGGCATCGAACTTGAGGTGCTTTTCAAACAACACGGTGGCCACATCGGCCATGCCCATCGGCATGCCGGAATGCCCGGAATTTGCGGCAGCAACCGCATCAAGGGTCAAGGCGCGAATGGCCGTAGCTTTGGACCAGTGGTCCGGATTGGCGGTGCGCAGGGCGGTCAGATCCACGGGGTCTATATCCTTGTAAGGGCAGGGGCAGATTGCGGGTCTGAATACCATCCGCGTGTCAAAGTTCAAGCCAAAGGCGGTTTGGCTTGGGCGCTAAGCTGCGCGCAGGATCAAGTTTGCCGTTCAAGTGGCTGATCTGAAAGGGGGGCGCATTTGGCATTCTCTTTGGATAGGATTAACAAAACACATTGGCACAGGCGATTCGCGCCGCAGCCGTGCCAGATACCAATGCTGTGCAACACGCAGGTGGAGGGACCAGACAGGTCATGAAAGATATTGATGAATTGCAGCGCCGGATCACGGCCGCGATGGACCGTGTGGCGCAGGGGCTCGAGAAGATCGGGAATGCTCCTGCGGAAGATCCGCAGACTGCCCAAGCGCTCGAAGACGAACGCACCGCCAATGCGCAACTCACCGATCGGGTGCGGATACTGCGCAACCGGCTGGAGAACGAAAAGGCCAAATCCGAAAACGAGATGGGCGCGCTGCGCAAGCAGGTTGAGGATAATCTCGCGCAGGTCACCCAGCTTGATATCGAATTGCAGCGGGTGCGCCGCACCAATACTCAACTTAGCGACAATTGCGAAGCGCTGCGCAAAGCCAACCTTGAAGGTGTCGGCAACGCACAGCTGATCAACACCGCCATGCTCACCGAGCTGGAGAGCCTGCGTGCCGCGCGCGCCGCTGATGTGGCCGAAGCCAGTGCCATTGTCGCAGTCCTGACACCGCTGATCGAAGACGCGACGGCCGCCAATGACGCGAACACCCCTGAAAACGAGGAGAAAGCCTGATGCCCGAGGTTCAGATCACAATCGGCGGACGGCAGTTCGAGGTCGCGTGTCAGGAAGGCGAGGAAAGCTATCTGCATGCTGCCGCGAAAATGCTCGATGACGAAGCACAGGTGCTTAGCGATCAGGTGGGGCGGATGCCCGAAGCGCGAATGCTGTTGATGGCGGGTCTGCTCTTGGCAGATAAAACTGCCAGTGTTGAGGACCGGATTGCCGATGTGCGGGCCGAACTGGCCGAACGCGAGGCCGAGCTGGCAGGGCTGCGCAACCGCGTGGTCGAGCCTGAGCGTATCGAGGTGCCGGTGGTGCCGCATGCTGTCACCGAGACGCTGGCCGAACTGGCCGCACGGGCCGAAGCTCTGGCCGCCGAGGTTGAAGAGAAGGCTGCCGGATGATCCGGCAGGCTATTCTTGCGCTGGCGTCGGTTTGTGCCGCAGGGGCTGCTGTCGCAGATATTGCAGTGCAGGCGACGCACTATCTATGCGAGCGTAGCGTCGACGTGCCGGTGGTTTATATCAATGCTGATGGGGAGCAGGGCGTGGCCGTGCTGCTGGTCGAGGGCGGGATGTTCAACCTTCTTGCGGAACCTGCCGCTTCGGGCGTGCGCTATGGCTATCCGTCCGACGGGTCGCATTATATCTGGTGGGCAAAGGGACGTGGTGCGACGCTGTTTTGGCGCGATGGCGCCACGGGGGTGGAAACACCGGTTTACCGCGCGTGTATGCGTCAGAGCTGAGCATTAGGCTCAGTTGTTTAGAATGTGCAGAGCGGCCCCGAAGGGCCACCCTGCACATTCTCTCAGCCGTTGTTGGCTTCGCGGATTTTCTCGGCGGCATCTTTGTCGAAGGTCACGCCGCTTTCGGTAAAGAGCGTATCAAGCTCGCCGGACATGGTCATTTCGGTGATGATGTCACAGCCGCCGACGAATTCGCCTTTGACATAAAGCTGCGGGATTGTCGGCCAATCGGAAAACTCCTTGATGCCTTGGCGCAGGCCGTCGTCGGCCAGTACGTTCACATCGGAAAACTGGACGCCCATATAGTTGAGCACGCCCGCGACACGGCTGGAAAAGCCGCATTGTGGCATCTCTTTGGTGCCCTTCATAAATAGGACAACGTCATTGCTGGTGATGGTTTCTTTGATTTTGGAGACTGCATCAGTCATTTTGGTGACTCCTTGGAAGTGTCTTTGAAAAAGGCGGCGTGATAGCGCGCGGCGTAGGTTTCGTCGTCGTCCCATGCGGCGACGTCGGTATCGGTGGACCTGCCGGCAAAGCTGCCGCCCAGACGGCGTGACCAGTTGGTGCTGCCACGCTCAAGCGTTTCGTTGCGCCGTGCGGCGCGCGCGACATGGGCCAGGTCGGTCGCCTCCATCCCGAGCGGGGTTTTGGTGCCGGAGGCGCGGTGCGGCTGACGGCTGGCAAGCGGCTGGTAGGTGTTCCGGCGTGCACGGTGTTGCAGCCAGATGACCGCGACCAATGCGGCCAGAAATGCCCCTGCGATCCAGCCCGCCATCCCGATCAGTCCGGCGCGCGGGTGGTCAGGGCGAGGGCGTGAAGTTCGCCGTTGCTGCCATCCATTTTACCCTTAAGGGCAGCATAAACGGCGCGCTGTTGCTGGACCCTGTTCATACCCCGAAATGACGCGTCGACGACCATGGCGGACATATGCACACCGTCGGTGCCTTCGACAGTAATTTGGGCATTCGGGAAGGCCTCGCGGATCAGGTCTTCGATTTCGCTGGTTTGCATTGGCATTTGGGACTCCGGAGTAGTGTGTCTTGCCGTGGTAGATGTAGTGATGGCGGGCGCTGGGCGCAAGTTGTCTAGGGGGCTGTCTTGATGCCCCTGATCCAAAGGAGCGCCTGCGGCGCATTACATTCTTTTGATTTGCAGCGCTCGGGCTCTCCATCCCAGATGGTCTGGTGCCACCCTTGACTGATCCGGCGTCTTGGCAGAGCCGCCGGCGCAGGTTCAAGCGAAATAGCCGCATCCCCGCGCTGCGGGGCCCCTCGGCGATTTCCCTTGAACCTGCGCCAACGCTCGGCCCATCCTGTGATCAGGCAAGGGCGGCTCCAGACCAGAACCGAGAGGACGAGATCATGCAGGCGGAAATGGCACCGGAACAGGCGCTGGAATGGTTTGATGCGGGCAAAGGCGCGGCATTGGCGACGGTGATCGAGACTTGGGGTTCGGCGCCGCGGC
Source organism: Sulfitobacter brevis (assembly GCF_900112755.1). Lineage (GTDB taxonomy): Bacteria > Pseudomonadota > Alphaproteobacteria > Rhodobacterales > Rhodobacteraceae > Sulfitobacter > Sulfitobacter brevis. The sequence goes on from NZ_FOMW01000006.1 coordinate 235,485, forward strand.
GGGTTGGCGCGCAATTGGTGGTTTCGGGCGATGGCGAAATGCAGGGATCGGTTTCGGGTGGCTGCGTCGAGGGGGCTGTGGTCGTCGAGGCTTTGGAGGTTTTGGCGCAGGGCGGCGTGCGGGTGCTGGAGTACGGCGTCAGTGACGGGGACGCTTTCTCTGTCGGTTTGGCCTGTGGTGGTACGATCCGGATTTTGGTTGAGCCGATTGGGGATGGCGGCATGCCGGTGCAAATGCTGCGGGAGTTGGTCGCGGCGCGGGCGGCGCGGCAGGCGGTGGCCTATGAGGTCGCCCTTGATGGTACGGCGCGGCAGTTGGTGCATGAAGGGCACGATCAGCGGTTTCGGATGGACCGCTCCGGATTGGAGCGGGAGGGAGTGCTTTTCGTGGCGATCCACAATCCGCCGTTGCGGCTGATCGTGGTGGGCGGCGTGCATATCGCGCAGGTTTTGGTGAGCATGGCGGCGGGCGTCGGGTTTGATCCGGTGGTGGTGGACCCGCGCGAGGCTTTTGGCTCGGCGGCGCGGTTTCCGGGTGCACGGCTTATGAATGACTGGCCGGACGAGGCGCTGGAGGAGATCGGGTTGGACGCGCGCTGTGCTGTGGTGTTGTTGACCCATGATCCCAAGCTTGATGATCCGGCACTGATGCGGGCGCTGGCCTCGGAGGCGTTTTATATCGGGGCGCTGGGCAGTTCGCGGACCCATGCAGCAAGGCTGGGGCGGATGCGGGAGGCAGGTTTTTCTGACGCGCACATCGCGCGCATCCACGGGCCGGTGGGTTTGGATATTGGCGCTGCAGGACCTGCGGAGATCGCAGTATCGATTCTCGCGCAAATGATTATGACGTTGAGGAAGCCGTGAAGTTCGGTCCGGTACCGGTTGCGCAAGCGGCAGGGGCAGTTCTGGCGCATTCGGTGCAACTTGCGGCCGGGCGTTTGCGCAAGGGTCGCGTGCTTAGCGACGCCGATGTTGCAGCGCTGAGGGCGGCGGAGATTGCGCAGGTGATTGTGGCGCGGCTGGCGGACGAGGATGTCGGCGAAGACCATGCGGCAGCGCGTTTGGCGCAGGCGGTGTTGGGCGCGGGCACGGGGTTGCACGTGACAGCGCCGTTCACGGGGCGGGTCAATCTGTTGGCCGAGGGGGCGGGAGTAGTGGTGCTGAACGTGGCCGCGTTGGAAGCGGTGAACGCGGTGCATCCGATGATCACCATCGCTACGGTTTCCCCTTTTCAGCAGATGGCGCAGGGCGGGATGGTCGCGACGATCAAGATCATTTCTTACGGTGTGCCGGAAGCGGATCTGGCGCAGGCCTGCGCTGCCGCAGGGGCAGGCGCAATCCGGCTGGCGATGCCAGTGCTGCGCAGTGCCACATTGATCATCACCGAGATCGAGGGCGGGGTCGGCTACAAGGGGCGCAAGGCCATCGAGGCGCGGCTGGCTGCCTTGGGTGTGACCTTGGAAAGCGTTGTGATGACCCGCCATGAGACAAGCGCATTGGCTGCGGCGATTGCGGATGCCGCGAGCGAGCTGGTGTTGGTTTTGACCGGCTCGGCAACCTCGGACCCAGAAGATGTGGCTCCTTCGGCCTTGCGGGCGGCGGGCGGCGAGGTGACGCGCTTTGGTATGCCTGTCGATCCCGGTAACCTATTGTTTCTGGGCCATATAGGCACACAGCAAGTCATTGGCCTGCCGGGCTGTGCGCGGTCGCCCGCTTTGAACGGGGCCGATTGGGTCATGAGCCGGATCATTTGTGGCATCGCCGTTGCGGGGGCGGATATCGCGGCAATGGGTGTCGGGGGATTGCTCAAGGAAATCCCGACCCGCCCGCAGCCGCGCCGGGGCCGATGAGCGTGCCGCAGTGCAGCGTGTTCCGGGAGTTAATGCACTATGATGCCGCAACTGTGAGAATTGCAAAAAGACGGTTCTCAACCGCGCGAAGGCGTGCTTAACTCGCTTATAACAAGAATGAAAACGGGGAGGATATCATGCCACAGGTCAAGATGACCGTGAACGGAAAGGCCGCATCTGGCGAAGTGGAGGGCCGTACCTTGTTGGTGCAGTTCCTGCGCGAGGATCAGGGGCTGACCGGCACGCATGTCGGATGTGATACCAGCCAGTGTGGGGCTTGTGTGGTGCATGTGAACGGCGAGGCAGTGAAATCCTGCACGATGTTCGCCGTCGAAGCGGATGGCGCCGAGGTCGCCACGATTGAGGGACAGGCCGCGCCGGATGGCACCTTGAATGTGATCCAGCAAGCATTTCAGGATCACCACGGTTTGCAGTGCGGATTTTGCACCCCCGGTATGGTGATGTCGGCAGCAGCGCTGTTGAAAGACAATCCCAAGCCGACCGAAGCCGACGTGCGCCATTATCTGGACGGCAATATCTGCCGCTGCACGGGCTACCATAATATCGTCAAGGCGATCATGGCTGCTTCGGGGCAGGACGTCGGCGCGATTGCTGCCGAATAGGCATGAAGAATAGTCCCGATCTGACCCTCAGTACCGCTGCTGTACCGTGTTTTTGGTGCAGCCGTGGCGAGGTATCGGGACTGCGTTAGGGAGGCGGTGGGGGTCGGTTCGCGAGGAGGCGATCTGACCCTATGAGCCGCAATAGGGGCGCCCCGCAGCGTGGCGCCTTGCCACCCCGACCAACCCGCGCGGCGTGCGGAGCGGATACCTTCGGGGCAGAAATACGCCAGACAGGAAGCGCGCCCGCCTGCGATGAATAGCAGGGGAATGTGACTTCGCCACAGGGAGGACGACACGATGCCTAAGGACGGTGGAATTGGTGCCAGCAGCAAGCGGCGCGAGGACATCCGGTTTTTAACCGGTGTGGGGAATTACACGGACGACATCAATCTTCGGGGGCAGGCGCATGTGTTCTTCCTGCGATCCGATGTGGCGCATGGCACGTTAAGCAATGTCGATACCTCGGCGGCAGAAAGCATGCCCGGCGTGGTCAAGATTTTCACCGGCGCGGATTTCGAGGCGATTGGCGGTATTCCGTGCGGCTGGCAAATTACCGACCGGCATGGCCAACCGATGCAAGAGCCCAAGCACCCTGTATTGGCTCATGGCAAGGTGCGCCACGTTGGCGAGCCGATTGCGGCGGTGGTTGCCGAAACGCTGGCGCAAGCCCGCGATGCGGCCGAGGCAATTGTCGTTGACATCGACGACCTGCCTGCCGTGGTTAATATGAAGGACGCCGTTAAAGAGGGTGCCACCAAGGTCCACGACGATCTGACCTCGAACCTGTGTTACGACTGGGGTTTCGTGGAGGAGAATAAGGACGCGGTGAACAAAGCCTTTGAAGAGGCCGCCCACGTCACGACGCTTGAACTGGTCAACAACCGTTTGGTGGCCAACCCGATGGAGCCGCGCGTTGCGGTGGGCGATTACGCCCGTGGCACCGGCGACCACACACTTTATACCACCAGCCAGAACCCGCATGTCATCCGCCTGCTGATGGGGGCCTTTGTTCTGGGCATCCCCGAGCACAAGCTGCGCGTTGTGGCACCGGATGTCGGCGGTGGTTTTGGCACCAAAATCTTCCACTATCAGGAAGAGGCGTTTTGCACATTCGCGGCCAAAGCCTGTAACCGTCCGGTTAAATGGACATCAAGCCGGACCGAAGCGTTTATGTCTGATGCGCATGGCCGAGACCACGTAACCAAGATCGAACTGGCGCTGGATGCTCAGAATAACTTTATGGCGATCCGCACCGATACCTATGCCAACATGGGCGCTTACCTCAGCACCTTCGCGCCATCGGTCCCGACATGGCTGCATGGCACCTTGATGGCGGGCAACTATAAGACGCCGCTGATCTATGTGAACGTGAAGGCAGTGTTTACCAATACGGTGCCGGTCGATGCCTATCGCGGCGCTGGACGGCCGGAGGCGACTTATCAGTTGGAGCGGCTGGTCGATAAGGCCGCGCATGAATTGAAGATCGATCCGATTGCGCTCAGGCGCCAGAACTTCATCACCGAGTTTCCCTATGCCACGCCTGTGGCCGTGGAATATGACACCGGTGATTACATCGCCACAATGGACAAGCTCGAAGAGATGGCCGACCACGGCGGTTTCGCCGCACGGCGGGCGGCGTCCGAGGCCAAAGGCAAGCTGCGCGGCTTTGGTGTGAACTGCTATATCGAGGCGTGCGGTATCGCACCCAGCAATCTTGTCGGCCAGCTGGGCGCGCGTGCGGGTCTGTATGAAAGCGCCACGGTACGGGTCAATGCGACTGGCGGGCTTGTGGTGATGACCGGCAGCCACAGTCACGGGCAGGGGCATGAGACCGCCTTTCCGCAGGTGATCGCTGATATGATCGGGATTCCCGAGGACATGATCGAGATCGTGCATGGCGACACGGCCAACTCGCCGATGGGGATGGGCACCTACGGGTCGCGCTCTCTGGCGGTCGGTGGCTCTGCGATGGTGCGGGCGACGGAAAAGATTATCGCCAAAGCCAAGAAGATCGCCTCGCACCTGCTCGAAGCCTCGGAAGGGGATATCGAGTTGAAGGACGGTGCGTTCAGCGTGGCGGGGACTGACAAGTCAGTAGCTTGGGGCGATGTGACACTCGCGGCCTATGTGCCACACAACTATCCGTTGGAGGATCTGGAACCCGGTTTGGAAGAGACCGCGTTTTACGACCCCTCGAACTTCACCTACCCCTCGGGCGCCTATGCCTGCGAGGTTGAGTTGGACCCTGAAACCGGCCATGTCGCGATTGAACGGTTCTGGGCGGCGGATGATTTTGGCAATATCGTGAACCCGATGATCGTGACCGGTCAGGTGCATGGCGGCTTGGCGCAGGGCATTGGTCAGGCGCTGATGGAGAACTGCGCCTACGACAGTGACGGGCAATTGCTGAGCGCCTCCTATATGGACTATGCGATGCCCCGGGCCAGCGATCTGCCGTTCTATGACGTCGATCATTCGTGCCAGACGCCTTGCACGCACAACCCCTTGGGCGTGAAAGGCTGTGGCGAGGCGGGGGCGATCGGGTCGCCACCGGCGGTTGTTAACGCGGTTCTGGATGCGATGCGGTCGGGCGGGCATGACATCGCCCATATCGACATGCCGGTCACGCCGTCGCGGGTTTGGAACGCGATGAACGGCCAAGGATAAAGGTATGGGACCGGGGGGCCATCCCCCCGAAGCCCCCCGGAGTTTGTCCGGCCAAATGAAGCAGGGTGTCGGCTTGTTTGCACAGCCGGACATGCCAACCGAGAGGAAGAACAATGTATAATTTCGATATAGAGCGGCCCGGCACGGTTGCGGATGCTGTTTCTGCTTTGGGGCGCGAGGAAGCGCAGCCTTTGAGCGGCGGCCAGACGCTGATCCCGACACTCAAGGCGCGGCTTGCAGCGCCTTCGGTGCTGGTGTCGTTGAGCGGCATTGAAGAGTTGAAGGGCGTCCGGATGGAGGGCGGCAAGCTGTGCATCGGTGGTGGCACCACGCACGGGCGCGTGGCGCGCGAAGCTGAGGCACACTATCCGGGGTTGGCATCGCTGGCCGCGCGGATTGGCGACCCTGCGGTGCGCAACCGCGGCACCATTGGCGGGTCGCTGGCCAATAACGACCCGTCGGCCTGTTATCCTGCCGGTGCCTTGGGCAGTGGTGCGACCATCTTGACCAACAGCCGTGAGATTGCGGCGGATGATTACTTTCAGGGCATGTTCAGCACGGCGCTGGAAGAGGGCGAGATTGTCACCGAAGTCAGATTTCCGGTGCCCAGTGCCGCGCGCTATGAAAAGTTCATCCAGCCTGCCTCGCGCTTCCCGCTGGTTGCAGCCTTTGTGGCGCGGTTCGAGGACGGCGTGCGGGTGGCGATTACCGGTGCCTCCAACAACGGCGTGTTCCGCTGGCCCGAGGCCGAAGTGGCGCTTTCGTCGAGCTTTACCGCCGATGCGTTGGAAGGGCTAACGTTGTCGGGCGACGAGATGATCAGCGATCTGCACGGATCGGGCCAATATCGTGCCCATCTGTGCGGTGTGATGACCAAACGGGCGGTTGCTTCCCTGGTCTAAGGATACAGTAAGCGCCTGTCTGCGTTGAAGTAATGCCGCGCCTGTCTGATCGGGGGCGGCATTTTTCGTTTGATATCGGATAGCAGGGTTATTGCGGGGGCGTTGATATAGGATAGCGGAACTCTTGTGGCTTAAATGCGTTGTACGACAAGCGCTGCCCGAACGGCGTTCAAATGAACCGTGAGGACTAATCCATGAAGAAGATTCTGAAATCAACCACCTCGTTGGGGCTGAGCATCGCGCTCGCGCTGCCGACCGCTGGTTTCTCCCAGACGGCTGAGTGTAACCCGAAGATCAAAAAAGCCGAGTTCCCCTGTGAGTTCCAGGGTGAGACGGTAAATAACACGGAAGAATACCGGCTGCTGAAAGGCCTGATGGCTGACGAAGCGGAAGCAGAGACAGAAGCGGACGTTGATGCCTCTGCTGAAGCGACCACCGAGGCCGATGCAGCTGCTGCTGCCGATGCGCAGACAACTGCCGAGAAGCAGATTGAAGCGCTGGCCGACGCCGTGGCGAAAGAGCAAGCTGACGCGGATGCCAAAGCTGCTGCTGCTGACGCACAAGCTGTTGCTGACGCGCAGGCCGCTGCCGACGCTCAGACGGCTGCTGATGCGCAGGCTGCGACTGACGCACAAGCTGCTGCCGATACGCAGGCCGCTGCCGACGCTCAAGCGGCTGCTGATGCGCAGGCTGCGACTGACGCACAAGCTGCTGCCGATACGCAGGCCGCTGCCGATGCGCAGGCTGCGACTGACGCACAAGCTGCAACAAATGCTCAAGCTGCTGCTGACGCACAAGCTGCCGCTGACGCACAGGCTGCCCAGAGTGCCGCCACCCAAGCGGACACAGATGCTGCCGCAGCTGAGGAAGCCCAGCAGGAGGCCCGCCGCGCGGAGCGCCGTGAGGAGCGCCGCAAAGAACAGGCTGCAGAGCGTGAAGCGCTGGCAGAAGCTGCTGCTGCTGCCGAAGCCGGCACCTCTGAAGGCGAAGTTGTGACTGAAGAAGTCACCGATAGCGACGTGCGTACCTCCGACGAAGAGTTCGCCACTAAAGTTACCGCAACTGGCCAGACTGCCGAGCCTGCTGCAAAAAGCGACGACGGGCTAAGCAAGTTTGAAAAAGCTCTGCTGGTAGGTTTGGGGGCAGTTGCTGTCGGATCGTTGCTCAAGAACGGTGACAAGATCGTCAGCCGCTCGGGCGACCGTGTGGTGATCGAAGACCCAAATGGCGATCTGCGCGTGCTGAAAGACGATGATGCGCTGATCCGTCGCCCCGGTGACGAAGTGCGGACCGAAACCTTCAACGACGGCTCAACCCGCACTGTTGTGGTGAAGCCTGATGGATCGCAGATTGTTACCATTCGCGGTCGCGATGGATCAGTTCTGCGCCGCGTGAACGTCGATGCGCGCGGCCAGGAATACATCTTGTTTGATGATCTGGTTGAAGAGCGTGAAGTGATCGTGAATGATCTTCCACAGGTCCAGCGGACCGCCGCGGTTTCCGTGGGCCAGCAGGACGAAGCTGCGCTGCGTGCCGCTTTGCAGTCCCAGCGGAACGGAGATCAGGCGCGTACCTTCTCGCTCCGTCAGGTGCGTGAAATTACTCAGGTTCGCGCAATGGCGCCCGAGCTTGAACTCGACGCAGTCCGCTTCGATACCGGGTCCGCTGCTATCCGTCCTGAGCAGGCACGTTCGCTTGCGCGGATCGGTAACACGCTGAGCCAGATGATCGCAGAAGATCCACGTACGGTGATTTTGGTCGAAGGCCACACCGATGCGGTCGGCGATGCGTCCTACAACCTGTCGCTGTCTGACCGTCGTGCCGAGACTGTAGCACTGGCGTTAACCGAATACTTTGATGTGCCGCCAGAAAACCTGATCACTCAGGGTTACGGCGAATCCAGCCTCAAAGTGCCGTCACAGACTGCCGAAGTAGCAAACCGTCGCGCCGTTGTGCGCAACATCACCAACCTGCTGCGGTAAGTCCCGAATAGTTTGGTTAACGAGTATGAGGCCTCCGTTTTGCGGGGGCCTTTTTCGTGGGATGCTCCGCAAGGGCTGCGTATCCCAAGACATAAAAAAACCGCCCCCAACAATGTCGGGGGCGGTTTCTTGTATCAATAGGGGAGGCGTTATTTGTTCGGCATCGGGCCGATCAACATCACCATCTGGCGGCCTTCCATCTTGGGAAAGTTCTCTACCCGACCATGCTCTTTGGTATCTTCGGCAACCCGCTCAAGCAGTTCGCGCCCCAAATTCTGGTGCGCCATTTCGCGGCCACGGAAACGCAGGGTGACCTTCACCTTGTCGCCATTTTCCAGAAATTTGAACACGTTACGCATTTTGACTTCGTAATCGTTGGTGTCAGTGTTCGGACGGAACTTGACCTCTTTGATCTCGATAATCTTTTGCTTTTTGCGGGCCTCGGCCTCGCGCTTTTGCGTCTCGTATTTAAACTTGCCAAAGTCCATAATTTTACAGACGGGCGGGCTGGCGTTTGGCGAAATCTCGACCAGATCAAGTCCCGCTTCCTCGGCCATTTCCATGGCGCGGGCGGGAGTGACAACACCCGCATTCTCGCCGTCAGCACCGATCAGGCGGATTTCGGGTGAGCGAATACTGTCGTTGACGCGAGGGCCGGTGTCGCGGGTCGGCGGCGCGTTGTGTGGTCTGCGAGCGATGGTGAGTGTCCTTTGATTGTTGAGTAATTCGAAGCTGCAATCTAGACCCCGTATAGGGGTTCTTCAAGTCGCTAATTCCACTCTCTAGGGCCACTACAGTGGATTTTATGCTTGAAATCGGTGTGCATGAGCCGCATTTGATCTTTAATTGACGATATCGGCCCCCATACGGGCCTTGGCCTTTGGCATAAGGAATACGCCATGAAGAATTTGATCTGGATTATCATTGCGGCGGTGATCGCATTGACCGGCTATTGGCTGTGGTCCGGCCAGTCGCCCAAAGAGCTTGCATCAGAGGTTTCCGACGCTGTTGACGCGCCCGCTGCGTTGGAATCTGCCAGCGAGGCGGTTGGTGAGGCCGCGATCGTAGTCGGCGATGCGGTGGACAGTGTTGTTGATGCGGTTGACGGCGATGATGTCGTGGTGACCGACGAGACAGTCGTCGCGGGCGAGACGATGGCTGAAGGCACTGGTGATGCCACCGGTCCCGTGGATGCGGGCCCGATCTCCGAAGATGTTGCTGTTAAAGCGCTTGAGGGGATTGAGCCTGTCGTGATCGAAGAAGTGACCGAAGCGGACACGGCGGAAACCACCGAACCTGCTTCCGATGGGACAAAAACTGTAGCGCCTGAAGCGTCGGAGCCCGAGACAGTAGCGCCAGTTGCGGCGGAGCCTGCTCCTGCGGAAGCGCAAACCACAGAGGCTGCTCAGAATGATGCGACGGTTGCCACACCAGCAACGCCTTCTGCTTCTGACGCCGAGGTAGAGGAACCTGCACCAGCAGCGGACGCAACAACCGAGACCGAAGCGGAGGCATCAGCGCCAACGACCGAAGCGACCGAGGCTGACACTGCACCTGAAGAAGCGACGCCATTGGCAGGTACGGCTACTGAAGGTTCGGATAGCCAAACAGCAACCGCAACCGAAGCAACCGCAACCGAAGCACCTGCAACCGAAGCAACCGCAACCGAAGCACCTGCAACCGAAGCACCTGCAACCGAAGCTGTGGCACCTGCGCAATTGTTCACGGTCGAAGGCTTCGATCTGGCGCAGGCAACTGCCTTTATCGAAGCGGCGGAACTGACGACGCTGGAACGCACCACCTACATCAAATACCTCGGTGCGGCTCAGGAAAACCCCGAAGCTCTGGCGGCTTTGCTGGCGAAGGTACGGGTGGCGCTGGGTCTGTAACCCGCGGCACAGCAAAATACGAAAAAAGGACCGCGCTCAAACGAGTGCGGTCCTTTTGCTTTTGGGGCACAGGCTTTCAGAAACCTGCAAAACTTTAGAAATCTTTCAGCCGACGAAGGCTTTTTCCACGACAAAGGTCTTGGGATCGGAATTTGCGCCTTCCTCTAGGCCGAAGCCCTCAAGAACCTTGGTGATGTCCTTGTTGAAGTCCAAACTGCCGCAGACCATCGCGCGGTCGGTTTCCGGCGTGATCGGCGGAATGCCCAGATCGGCAAAGACGCTGCCGACTTCCAGCAGATTGGTGATCCGGCCCATCTTGGGGCTTTGTTCGCGCGTTGTGGTGGGGTAATAGCGGATTTTGGCGAGGTTTTCCGCGCCGATCAGCTCCTGCATCAGGTCGTCAGATTGCAGGTTCTCGATCAGCTCGCGACCATAGGCCAACTCCGCCACATCGCGGACGGTGTGGGTGATCACAACCTCTTCGAACTTCTCATAGGTCTCCGGCTCGCGCAGCAGCGAAGCGAAGGGCGCAAAGCCGGTGCCGGTCGCGAAGAACCACAGCCGTTTGCCGGGCAGCAGCGCATCGTGCACCAGCGTGCCAACGGGCTTGGGCCGCAAAATCAGCTCGTCGCCCGCTTTGATGTGTTGCAACCGCGAGGTCAGTGGGCCGTCCTGCACCTTGACCGAATAGAACTCCAACTCGTCGTCCCAAGCGGGCGAGGCGATGGAATAGGCGCGCAGCAGCGGCTTTTGCTTGCCGGTCTCGGGGTGCGCTTCGCCCATCAGGCCGATCATCACAAACTCGCCCGAGCGGAACCGCAACGAGGCGGGCCGCGTCACCCGAAACGAGAACAGACGATCGGACCAATGTTTGACAGAGGTCACGGTCTGCGCGTCGGGCAGGGTCGGTACGGGTTTGGCGGTGATCTGGTTCACGGGGGTCGCTTCTGTCATGTCAAATATCCGCAAGGCGGGCTTGCGGCCTCTACTTAAAGAAAGGAAGGGGCGAGGGCAATCAGCCGCGCAACCGCGACTGGTAGTTGTGCTCTTGCCAGTTGGCGCGGGCCAGCCATTGCGGCTCGGTTTGGCGGGCGGCGAGGGCATCATCGATCTCGACCTCGTCAAAGCCGCTGCGCCGCGCCATCGCGTATTGGTCAGCCAGCAGACGGCCGTGCGCCCGCAGGCGTCCCTGATAGCCGCGCAGGCGCAAGGCCCGCGCGATGGTAAAGCCGCGCCCGTCCGCCGAGGAGGGGAAATCGATGCGGATCATCTTGAGCCCCTCAAGCGCCACATCTTCGGGTTGGGTGTCGGACGGCAGGTGTAGTGCCACGCAATCGTTGGCGGCAGGCTGGGCGCAAAACCCACGGGTCCAGTCTTCGGTCACAAAACCTGTGTCGTTAATCAGTTGTGTCATATCGTGCCTCCTGTGCGGACCATTTTGCCATCGACAAAATGAATGCCGCATTCGTCTTTTTGCGTGTTGCGCCAACGGCCTGAGCGCGGGTCTTCACCTTCCGCCACTGGCGAGGTGCAGGGCGCGCAGCCGATGGAAGGATAGCCCCGTGCCACCAGCGGATGCCGTGGCAGGCGGTTTTCAGCGATATAGTCGCCGATGTCAGACGCGTTCCAATAGGCCAGCGGATTGACCTTGATCCGAGCCGGCGCACCGGCGGGGGTCTCGACCTCGAAATGCTCCAATGCGGCGCGGGTGCCAGACTGGAAGCGTTTGCGCCCTGTGATCCAGCCGCCCACGTCCCGCAGGGCAGCATTCAGTGGTACGGTCTTGCGCAGCGCGCAGCAGGCATCGGTATCGCGCTGGTGCAGATCATTCAGCGGGTCTTTCTCCGCCAAATCCGCGGCGCGCAGCAATCGCACATCGCGCAGGCCCAAGCGTTCGGTCAATTCCTGCTGATAGACAAGCGTCTCGGCAAACAGCATCTCGGTGTCGATAAACAAGACCGGCAGATTGCGCTCTACCATTGATGCCAGATGCAGCAGTGCCACTGATTCCGCGCCAAAGCTGGAGACCAGCACGAGGTCCGGCACCTCTGCCACCGCCGCGCGCAGCACGTCGGTGGCAGAGTGGTGCCGCATCCGCGCGTTCAGGTCCGCGACCTTGGCGTTTAGATCGACAGTTGCATGATCAAGCGGCATTTGCCTGTGCTTCCGGATAAAGCGCGGCTTTGAACGGGGCGAGGCCCAGCCGGCGGTAGGTTTGCAAGAAGGTCTCGGCAGGCTCGGTGCGCAGATCAAGATAGGCCAGCACGATACGCTCGATCGCGGGCACGATCTGCTCGGCAGAGAAACCGGGACCCGCACGCTCCCCGATGGTCGCGTCTTCGGTACCGTCGCCGCCCAGCGTGATCTGGTAGTTCTCCACGCCTGCACGGTCGAGGCCCAGGATACCGATATGGCCGACGTGATGGTGCCCGCAAGCATTGATGCAGCCCGAGATTTTGATCTTTAGCGGGCCGACGTCATGCTCCAGCTTCAGCTCATCAAAGCGGAGGGCAATCTCCTGCGCAATCGGGATCGAGCGGGCCGTTGCCAGCGCGCAGTAATCCATGCCGGGGCAGGCGATGATATCGCTGATCAGCCCGATATTGGCGGTGCCTAGGCCTGCCGCTTTCAATGCTGCATAGACCGAGGGCAGATCGCCGCGATGCACGTGCGGCAGGATCACGTTCTGCTCGTGGCTGATGCGCAATTCATCATGGCCATAGCGCTTTGCCAGATCAGCCATCAGACGCATTTGCGCCGAGGACGCATCCCCCGGTGTCGCGCCATGTGCCTTGAGGCTGATCGAGACGATGCCGTAGCCATCAGCGCGGTGCGCGGCGACATTGGTATCGGCCCAACTGCGGAACAGCGGATCATGCTGATAGGCGTTGTGATAGGGCGCCTCGCTCGCGGTTTTGAACGCGGGTGTGGCAAAATCGGCCTCGATGCGCGCCAGCATCTGCTGGTCGACGCCGCCAAAGCTCTCGCGGATCAGGGCAAAACGTTCTTCTACACGGACGCGGATGTCCTCGATACCGTTCTCGTGCACGGTAATCTTGATGCGCGCCTTATACTTGTTATCGCGCCGACCCAGCAGGTTATAAACGCTGACAATGGCTTCGAGATAGGGCAGCAGCTCGGCTTGCGGCAGGAAGTCCCGCAGCACTTTGCCGATCATTGGCGTGCGGCCAAGGCCACCGCCCACGATCACCTCATATCCGGCCTCGCCATCGCGTTTGACCATGCGCAACCCGATGTCATGTGCCTTGGTCACGGCGCGGTCATTGGGCGATCCGGTTACGGCGACCTTGAACTTGCGCGGCAGGAACTGAAATTCGGGGTGGTCGGTGGACCATTGACGGATCAGCTCGGCCACAGGGCGCGGGTCGGCGATCTCGTCACCTGCGGCACCGGCAAAATGGTCTGCCGTCACGTTGCGGATGGTATTGCCCGAGGTCTGGATCGCATGCATGTCCACTTCGGCCAGCGCATCGAGCATATCGGGCACATCGCGCAGTTGCGGCCAGTTGTACTGGATGTTCTGCCGCGTGGTGAAATGGCCATAGCCCTTGTCCCACTTGTCCGCGATCTCAGCGAGCTTGTGCATTTGGCGGCTGTTGAGTGTGCCGTATGGGATCGCCACGCGCAGCATATAGGCGTGCAGCTGCAGGTAGAGCCCGTTCATCAGGCGCAGCGGTTTAAACTCGTCCTCGGTCAGCGCGCCATCAATACGGCGCTCGACCTGTGCGCGGAACTGGGCGTTGCGTTCTTTAAGGAAGGCATCATCGAAATCGGTATAGTGGTACATCAGAATTGCTCCTGTTTGCCGTGGGCGTAGTTGGACGGGCCCTTGGCACGAAAGGCTTCGCGGAAATGGGCGGGCTGGGCTTTGCCGTCGGCCACCTTGACGTCGGCGAGATAGGCCCCAACGACGGTGGCGACTTCGGCGCTGGCCTCGATCAACTGCAACTCGGCGTCGGCTTCATCGGTGAGGATCTCGGCCTGAGAAAGATCGCGGGTCCAGCCTGCGGCGGCCGTGCGGTAGATCACGTCGCCTTCCAAAAGCGCATTGGCGGTGAGGACTTTGGGGGTGAAAGGTTTGGGCATTATGCAAATTCCTCAAGTCTGAGATCGGTGGAAGCCGCCGCCGCCGCGCGGGGGGCAAGGCCGTAAAACATCAAGGCAGGGCCGGAGAATTCCGCCGCGGCAAGATCGGTGGCCAGACAGTCCAGCGTGGTGGCCAGAATGCGCTGTTCGGGGCGGGAGGCGTGTTCGATCACGGTTACGGGGGTGGCCCGCTCGGCGCCGTGCATGATCAACCGGCCCTGCACAAAACGCGCGGATTTCTTGCCCATATAGATCGCAGCGACCTCATTCGGGCGGGCAAGGGCGGCCCAGTCGTGATCGGCAAAGCCTTGCATGTCGTGGCCAGTGAGAAACCGCACGGAGGCATTGCGTCCGCGCCGCGTCAGGCTCTGGCCAATGCTGGCCACGGCGGCAGACGCCGAAGTAATCCCCGGCACGATATGCCAACCGATGCCATGGGCGTCGACCGCGTCAATCTCTTCATCGAGACGGCCAAACACAGTGGCATCGCCCGATTTCAGCCGCACAACCTGCGCACCCGCCAGACCGTGTTCGATCAACAGATCGTTAATCGTTTCTTGCGAGGTCGAGGGGCCAAAGCCCTCCTTGCCCACATCAATCATCGTGGCCTCACGGCGGGCAAGCTCAAGTATCTCGGGGCTGATCAGCCGGTCATAGATGACCACATCGGCCTCGTCCAAAGCGCGGCGGGCCTTGAGCGTCAAAAGCTCCGGATCGCCCGGACCGCCGCCAACAAAAGCGACGTGGCCCGCTCGTGTACTGCGGGTCAGATGTGCGTCGAGCAGGGCATCCAACGCGGGGCGCACAGCCTCTTGGCCCTCCTGAACCGCACGCGGGCCGGAGGTGAAATAATAATCGCGCCAGAAATCGCGGCGTGCGCGGCCAAAGGGCAGCGCATCGGCGAGGTGACGAAAGCCTTTCCCGATCCGCGCCAGCGTGCCCAAAGTGCTGGGTAGGCGTTCTTCAAGATCGGCCTTGATCGCGCGCGCCAACACAGGCGCCGCCCCTTCGGTGCCGATGGCAATGGTCACCGGATCGCGGTCGACAATGGCGGGGGTGATAAAGGCGCTGTCGTGCAGGTTATCGACGATATTCACCAACGCCCCTTCGGCACGCCCAATCGCGGCAGTGCGGGCATCTTCGGTCGCGTTCTCGTCGGCCGCATAGAACAGTGCCGTACCAGTCACGTCACCCGATGCGAGGGAGCGAGCATGGTGGGTCAACTTGCCTGCCGCCGCCCAAACAGTGATCTCAGGCGCTGCATCAACGGCGAAGACCTCGATCCGCGCTTGGGTCTTCAGCAACAGCCGCAGCTTGGCCAATGCCGCATCACCGCCACCGGACAGCACAATGCGCTGGCCTTTGGTGGAAAGAAAAATTGGAAAATGATCCATGCTGCGACCCGTTTGTCTGGTTTACTTGAGATGCAATATAGGAAATATTCCCGATATTGCGCTAGATAGGCGCATAGATAAGAATAAGCGTTCCAATGTATCCGCAATGCAGAACATTGGGCCCTGAAAGAGGAAGTACGTAGGATGAGCGTTCGGATAGATGAGACAGACCGGAAAATTCTGGCAGAGCTACAACGCGACGCCAGCCAGTCACTGGACGATATTGCCAAGAATGTCGGCTCTTCCAAGACCCCGGTATGGAACCGGATTCGCAAATTGCGCGAGGCGGGAGTGATCGGCCAGCACACGGTAATGCTCGACGCCGAGGCGCTGGGGTTCGAGGCCTGCTTCTTCGTGTTGATCCGCACGTCCGAGCATGAGGCAGACTGGCAGGCAAAATTTCTCAAAGCCCTGAAAGACCGCCCCGAGGTGCAAGAAGCCCACCGCCTTGCAGGCGATATCGACTATATCCTGAAGGTCCGCGTCAAGAACGCCCGCGCCTACGACGCCTTCTATCAGGCGCTGATCTCAGAGGTCAGGGTCCACAACGTCACCGCACTCCTGTCGATGGAAGAAATTAAATCCACCGTCATGCTGCCGCTCTGACCAAACCCAAATTTCATTGTGCAAGAAAAACTCCCGCCGGAGGCTCCCGCACCATCCAAGTGGTCCAGCCGCACGCGGCCCCTAGCGAACCACCATCAACCGATCAAGCTTGTGAAAATGATAGCTGTCCGCATAGCGCGGCGCCTCAGCCAATTGCATCTCCGGCATTGCGGCAAATAAAGCAGGCAGGGCGATCTGCATCTCCAACCGCGCCAGTGGCGCCCCGACACAGAAATGCAGCCCGCCGCCAAAGGCCGCATGGGCCTTCGCAGGGCGCGCGGGATCAAAGCGGTCGGGATCGGCAAAGGCCGTGGGGTCACGCCCTGCCGCGCCCAATACCAGCGCGATCTCTTCCCCCGCCTTCAGGGTGATCTCGCCAATCTGCATGTCCTGCCCTGCAAAACGGGTAAAGACATGCAAGGGCGGATCGAACCTCAGCAATTCCTCTACCGTCGCGGCGACATTTTCAGGCGCGAGCGCGGCACCGGGCGTTTGATGCTCCAACAGGCATTTCACGCTGTTGCCAAGTGCGTGGACCGTTGCCTCATGCCCTGCGTTCAACAGCAAGATGCAGGTGCCGATCAATTCGTCGGTATCAAGCTTTTCGCCGTCTTCCTCCGCCGCAATCAGATGGGTGATCAGATCATCGGCAGGGGTGGTGCGGCGCTGTTCGATATAGGCGCGCAGGAAGGCACTGAACTCGACCGCAGCCGTATTGGCCGCGACTTCGATACTGCGGTCACGTCCCGTCTGGTACATCGCCACCATGGCATTCGACCAGCGCAGCAGATCAGGCCAGATGTTCTCTGGCACGCCCAACAGCCGCGCGATAATGCGCACCGGCAGTTGAGTGCAGAACGCGGGGATCAAATCAAAAGGCTCGTCTGGCAGCTTCGCAATCAACTCGGCTGTCACAGCCTCTATATCAGGGCGCAGGGCAGCGATACGGCGCGAGGTGAAGGCGCGCAGCACAAGGCCCCGCAGGCGGGTATGGCGCGGAGGCTCCAACTCGAGCATCGAGTTGCGTTCGGTTACGGCCCAAGCGGCCAAATGGGCAGGATAATTGTGCGGGACGGGCGGCTCGCGACCCAGCGACCGGTCACGCAGCAGCGCTTGCACCGTTGCTGCGTCAAAGGCTGCCAACATGCCATAGTCTTGCCAATAGAGCACAGGGCCATCAGCGCGGACTTTGGCATAGGCCGGATAGGGGTTTTGCACAAAATCGGGATCGCGGGGCGAGAGGGAAAGCGTTTTCATGGCGCCACAAAGCGCAGGGGCACTGGTCAATGCAAGGGGGCATGTGCAATCTGGCCCGATGATGAGGGAATTGCGAGGTCGGGCGGCGGTGGTGCTGGCCTTTCTGGGCGTCGTGCTGGTGCTTGCCGGTGCGGTCTGGCGCTATGGCTATGTGCAGGGGCTCGATCAGCTTGCCGCGCGGGGTCAGGCCGATCTGGCGCTGGCGGGGGACCGTCTGGTCGGCCAGTTGCAGCGCTACCGCGATCTGGCCGTGGTGCTGGCAGATCATCCCGACGTGCGCGCAGAGCTTGAGGGCAGCGCTACCAATACAGAAGCGGTTTTGCTGGAGGTGGCCGATAAATCCGCAGCCCTCGATATCGCCGTGCTGGACCGTCAGGGCCGTGTCCGTGCGGCCGCCAAAGGCAGTCTTGCACGGGAGCTGGGACAAGAGCGCTTTGTGCAGCGGGCCTTGCGCGGGGCGCTGGGATGGGGGCACGGGCCGGGGTTGCCATTGACGCCACGGGCATTTTATCAGGCCGCACCAGTGTTTGATGACGCCGGCAAGGTGATGGGCGCGGTGCTGGTGGTGACCGACCTTAACGGCATCGATTACAACTGGCGCGGCACCAATCCGGCGGCGTTTTTCACCGATGCGCAGGGCATCGTCTATATCTCCAACCGCTCGGAGCTTTTGTTCTGGCAGCGGCCCGAAAGCGGCGAGGGGCTGTCACCTCCCGCCGCCGAGACGCCTGAATTTTCCATCACATGGCCCGGCGGGCATGAAATCTGGCATCTGGGCTGGGGGCCATACCTGCCGCAAGAAGCGTTGCATATGACGCGGATGCTGCCGGTGATCGGGATGCGCGGCGAGGTTTTGCTGGACGTTGCACAGGCGCGGCGCTTGGCGTGGTCTCAGTCCGCCGCCGTTGCAGCGCTCTGTCTGGCTTTCGGCTCGCTCTTGTTTCTGGCGGCCGAACGGCGGCGCGCGCTGGCCGAGGCGAATATGAAGCTGGAGGGCAGGGTGGCAGCGCGGACCGTAGCCCTGCGCGATACCAATGCGCAATTGCTCCGCGAAGCGCGGGATCGTGAAAAGGCACAGGCTGCTTTGCAACAGGCACAGGCTGATCTGGTGCAGGCCGGAAAGCTTAGCGCGCTGGGCCAGATGTCGGCGGGCATCAGCCATGAGCTGAACCAGCCCCTGATGGCGATCCGCTCCTTCGCAGAAAACGCTGTGCAATTCATGGAGCGCGACAAACCTGAACGCGCCGCCGAAAATCTGGCGCGGATCTCCGACATGGCGCGGCGGATGGGGCGGATTATCCAGAACCTGCGCGCCTTTGCCCGTCAGGATAGCACGACGCGCGAGCGGGTTGATCTGGGGGCGGCGCTCCACTCGGCGCTGGAACTGACGCAGACACATGTGCGCGAGGCGGGGGTTGAAATGGAATACGCGCCCGCCGATGGGCCGCTGTGGGTGCGCGGTGGCGAAGTCCGTCTTAGCCAGGTCTTTGTCAATCTGATCACCAATGCCGTCGATGCGATGGCGGCAAGCGATATCAAGGTGTTGCGGGTCGATGTTGACCAGTCCGAAGTGATCACCGTCAATTTCCGCGACACCGGACCGGGGATAGAGATGCCGGATAAGGTATTTGACCCATTCTATACCACGAAATCGGTCGGGCCGACGGGGGGGATGGGGCTTGGCCTGTCGATCAGCTATGGCATCGTCCAAAGCTTCGGCGGGCAAATCCGCGGCAGCAATCTGAAAAGCGGCGGCGCGTGGTTTCGCGTGACGCTGGAGCGCGCAGCGACACAAACGGAGGCGGCATGAGCCAGACGGTCCTTTTGGTGGATGACGACGCAGCAGTGCGCGAAGCCTTGGCGCAGACACTGGAATTGGCAGAGATCACCGCGATCACCGCCTCGTCCTTTGTGGCAGCCAAGGACCGGATCAGCGCGGGCTTTGACGGGGTTATCCTGTCCGACATCCGCATGCCGGGGCGCGACGGGTTCCACCTGCTGGATTACGCCCGTGCCCAAGACCCCGACCTGCCGGTGATTTTGCTGACAGGCGAGGGCGATATTCCGATGGCTGTGGCGGCAATGGCGCAGGGCGCATTTGGCTTTCTGGAGAAACCCTGTGCGCCCGCTGAATTGCTGGCCGTACTGGAACGGGCCTTGAAAACCCGCGCATTGGTTCTGGAAAACCGCCGCCTGCGCGAGTTGGTGAAGACCGGCGATGCAGCGGCGCGGATGATCTTTGGCACCTCGGAAATGGCGCAGGGCGTGCGGCGGCGGGTGCGTCTGGTGGCGCAGGCCGAGGGCGCAGTGCTGGTCAATGGTGCACCGGGGACGGGGATTTCCAAGGTGGCTGAGGTCGTCCACCTCAGCTCATTGCGCTCCAAATCGCCATTCGTCAAACGCGCGGCGCGAGGGCTGACGCCTGGTGATCTCGATACCGCGCTGGCTGAAGCCACAGGCGGCAGCTTGTTTATCGACGAAATCGCGCTGTTGGAGCCGCAGGTGCAGCTGACGCTGAGCGGCGCGATGGACGAAAACACGCCCGCGCGGCTGATTGCAGGCAATACCCGCGACCTGAGTGCCGAGATGACGGCGGGGCGGTTCAATGCCGATCTTTACTACCGTTTGGAGGCTTTGAGCCTGCGCTTGCCATCGCTGGCAGAGCGGCCCGAAGACATTCCGGTGATGTTTCGCCGCTATGTTGATCAGGCGGCAGAGCAAGCGGGGCTGCGCGCGCCGGAGGTAACGCCAGCGGTGATTGCAGGGCTGATGGCGCGGGACTGGCCGGGCAATGCGCGGGCGCTGATGTCTGTGGCGATGCGCTTTGTCATGGGGTTGCCCGACGAGATTGCCCCCGATCCCGGACTGGGGCTGGCCGACCAGATGGCGCAGGTTGAACAGTCGCTGGTGGAAGCGGCGCTACGCCGTGCAGGCGGTCAGGCGTCGGCAGCCGCCGAAGCGCTAAGATTGCCGCGCAAAACATTCTACGACAAATGCGCCCGCTATGGAATCAAGCCCGAAGATTTCCGCAGCTAGGCTGTGCGGATTTCCGCACAGAGGCAGGTTTGCCTGTGTGGAATTTCGCACTAAGGTTCGCGGCGCGGTGAATCCTGTCGCGCGATATCGATCATAAGTTATTGATCTTTAATTATAATCCGTGGATTCATTCTTGTGGTGAACACGCACTTGTGAGGTAGGCGCTCCCACCGTCACACTGCGGCAGCGCATCTTGAGGATGCCGAAACCGATTCTATTCTCTGGGAGGAGACATCCATGAAATTCCTGACTGCTGCCACTGTGGCCCTGACCCTGTCCGTAAGCGCCGGCGCTGTTGCCGCGGCTTGTGACGATGGCGAAATGGTAATCAAGCTGAGCCATGTCACCAACACCGATAAGCACCCAAAAGGGATCGCTGCATCGTTGTTGATGGAACGTGTGAACGAAGAAATGAACGGCACCGCCTGCATGGAAGTGTTCCCGAACTCGACACTTTATGACGATGATCAGGTGCTCGAGGCGATGCTGCAGGGCGACGTCCAGATGGCGGCCCCTTCGCTGTCCAAGTTCGAAGCCTTCACCAAGCAATTCCAGATTTTCGATCTGCCCTTCATGTTCCTGAACATCGATGCTGTGGACAAGTTCCAGCAGGGCGAGACTGGCGAGAACCTAAAGAACTCCATGCAGCGTCGTGGTCTGCAGGGTCTGGCGTTCTGGCACAATGGCATGAAGCAGATGTCGTCCAACAAAGCGCTGGAAATGCCCGGCGATGCCAAAGGCCTCAAGTTCCGCGTTCAGCCTTCTGACGTGATTGTAGCCCAGTTCGAGCAGCTTGGCGCCTCGCCACAGCCTATGGCCTTCTCCGAAGTTTACGGCGCGCTGCAAACCGGCGTTGTCGACGGACAAGAGAACACATGGTCCAACATCTACGGCCAGAAATTCTTTGAAGTTCAGGACGGCTCCACAGAGACCAACCACGGTGTGCTGGATTACCTGCTGGTGACCGGTTCCGACTGGTGGGACAGCCTTGAGCCCGCCGTACGTGACCAGTTGGCCACGATCATCGAAGAAGTCTCGACCGAGCGCAACGCGGCTGTCAACGACGTCGATATGGAAGCGCGTCAGGCGATCCTGGATGCAGGCGGCGTGATCCGTGAGCTGACACCAGAGCAGCGTCAGGCCTGGGTTGACGCGATGAAGCCGGTTTGGTCGCAGTTCGAAGAAGGTGTCGGCGCCGATAACATCGCTGCCGCACAGGAAATCAACGAGTCCATGTAAAAGGACCGACGGGGAGGAAAAGGGTCGGGGCGCTGCGGTGCCCCGACCCAAACTTTATCACAAGGGGGGACGACCGTGAGCGCCAAACGATACGCGCCAAAAGGGGCCTTTGGCCGTTTTGTGCACAGCTTTGAAGAGACCGCCATCGCCTTTTTACTGGGCATGATGACGCTGGTCACTTTTGTAAACGTCGTGCTGCGGTACGGGTTCAATATTTCCCTCATATGGGGGTTGGAACTGACGCTGGTGCTGTTTGCATGGTTGGTTCTGTTCGGGATCAGCTATTGCGTGGAGGTCACAGCGCATCTGGGCGTTGACGCGATCACCTCGC
The DNA here is from genome assembly GCF_900112755.1 of Sulfitobacter brevis. Taxonomy (GTDB): domain Bacteria; phylum Pseudomonadota; class Alphaproteobacteria; order Rhodobacterales; family Rhodobacteraceae; genus Sulfitobacter; species Sulfitobacter brevis. Next base: position 257,367 of record NZ_FOMW01000006.1, read on the forward strand.
TGCTGCCAACCAAAACCAAACGGGTTCTGGCAATCATCTCGGGGCTGATCTGTATCTTCTACGCAGTGCTTTTGATGAAGGGCGCTTGGGATTTCTGGGCCCCCTTCGCCGGATTTGAGCGCACCAGCGGACGCTGGTTCCCGACCGGTTTCGCCAACACACGCTCGAACGCCTTTTACGAGAGCGACCAGATCCCGATCCCCTTTGACTGGTTGAACGCTGTGCTGTCGAACACGTTCAATTCGTTCACCGAGAACGGCAAGGTGGTTGTTGAGACTTACGAAAAAATGCCGCGGCTGGTGCCTTATCTGATCCTGCCCTTGGGCGTGGCGCTGCTGTTGTTTCGCTTTATCCAAGCGACACTCGGCGTGATTGCGGGCACCCGTGAGAGCCTGATCGTGAGCCATGAAGCCGAAGAAGCAGTCGAACGCGCTGCTGCCGAAGACGCGAAGGTATAAACGAATGGATGTTGCACTTCTTTTCCTGATGGTTGTCGGGCTGATGCTGATCGGCGTGCCGATTGCGGTGTCGCTGGGTCTGAGCTCCATGCTGTTCTTGTTGGCGCTGTCCGACACGTCGCTGGCCGCAATCGCACAGAGCCTTTATGGGGCGATGGCCGCACATTACACCCTGCTGGCGATCCCGTTTTTCATCCTTGCCTCGTCGTTTATGTCGACGGGCGGGGTGGCGCAGCGGATCATCCGTTTCTCCATCGCCTGTGTGGGCCACCTGCGCGGTGGTCTGGCGATCTCGGGCGTGCTGGCTTGTATGATGTTCGCGGCCCTTTCAGGCTCGTCACCTGCAACGGTGGTGGCCATCGGCTCTATCGTGATCGCAGCGATGCGGCAGGCGGGCTATACCAAGGATTTCGCCGCAGGGGTGATTGCGAACGCAGGTACCTTGGGCATTCTGATCCCGCCCTCCATCGTGATGGTGGTCTATGCTTCGGCCACGGATGTATCAGTCGGGCGGATGTTTCTTGCCGGCGTTATTCCAGGGATCATGGCGGGCGTCATGCTGATGCTGACGATCTATGTCATGGCCGTGCTGCGCGATATGCCTAAAGGCGTATGGGCCGGTTGGGGCGAGATTTGGACCAGTTTCCGCGAAGCGTTCTGGGGCTTGATGCTGATCGTGATCATCATGGTCGGAATTTACGGTATTCCGGGTGTGACGGGGGCGATCTTTACGCCGACCGAAGCGGCGGCTGTGGCCTCGGTCTATGCCTTTTTGGTGGCGATGTTTGTCTACCGCGACATCGGCCCATTGCGGGCAGTAGAAGGCGACGCAGGGCAGCCCTCACGGCCGCGCGCCAGCCTGCTGACGAAGCCTTGGGCCTTGGTGACGGCATTTGTGCACCGTGATACCCGCGATACCTTGTTTGATGCGGGCAAACTGACCGTGACGTTGATGTTCATCATCGCCAACGCGCTGATCCTCAAACACGTGCTGACCGACGAGCAAATCCCGCAGCAGATTTCGGCAGCGATGCTGGATGCGGGTTTCGGGCCGATTATGTTCCTGATTATTGTCAACGTGATTTTGCTGATTGGCGGGCAGTTCATGGAGCCGTCGGGGCTGTTGGTGATCGTCGCTCCGCTGGTGTTCCCGATCGCGATAGAGCTGGGGATTGATCCGATCCATCTGGGCATCATCATGGTGGTGAACATGGAAATCGGGATGATCACGCCGCCGGTGGGGCTCAACCTCTTTGTCACTTCGGGCGTGGCGAATATGCCCATGATGAATGTGGTGCGGGCGGCCCTGCCGTTCACGGCGGTCCTCTTCGTGTTCCTGATCATCGTAACTTATGTGCCTATCATTTCGACATGGTTGCCGACGCTGATGATGGGGCCGGAGATTATCACCAAATAGCAGTGATCACTTGGATTAAAATTTGCAAAAGGGCGGCGTGCCAGAGAGGCGCGCCGCCCTTTTGCATGGGGCTGTGCAGTGAGTTTACCTAGCCAAATGAAGCTTAGGATTGCGCCAGAGCTGCGACGATGGGGGCAAAGTCGGCGGCCTTGAGAGACGCGCCGCCGACCAGCGCGCCGTCGACGTTTTTGGCGCGGAAGATGGTGGCGGCGTTGTCGGGCTTGACCGAGCCGCCGTAGAGCAGCGGGATTGCATCGCCGATAGTGTCGCCAAAGCGGGAGATCAGCTTTGCGCGGATGAAATCATGCACTTCTTCGATCTGCTCAAGCGTCGGCACCTTACCGGTCCCGATGGCCCAGATCGGCTCATAGGCGATCACGATATTAGTCGCGGTCGAGTCGTCGGGCAGAGAACCGGACAGTTGGCCTGCGATGATATCGAGGGTATTGGCGGCCTCGCGGTCCTCTAGGCTTTCGCCGATGCACAGGATCGCAGTGAGGCCAGCGGCCCATGCGGCACGGGCTTTGGCGCGGACATCGCTGTTGGTTTCCTCATGGGCATCGCGGCGCTCCGAATGGCCGACGATGACGTACCGCGCGCCAGTGTCGGCGATCATCGGGGCGGAGATATCACCGGTAAAAGCGCCCTTGTCCTCCGCGTGGCAGTCCTGGGCGCCGATGCCGATGCCATGGGGGCGGGCGATTTCGCAAGCCCGGTAAAGCAGCGGCGCGGGAGGGCAGATCACCACATCTGGTGCGTCATCAGGCAGCATCTCAGCAAGCGCGCCGAGTTCTGCCAGCGCTGCCGCTGTGCCGTTCATCTTCCAGTTGCCTGCTGCCATTTTCCGTCGCATGGGATACCTTGTGTAAAAGGGTGTTCTTCGTGTTAACACCGTGACTGCTGCGCGGCAACGCAGTGAGGCGACAGGAGCAGGCTTTGATTCCGAGAATTGATTTAGCGGCCCTAGAGGCACGTGACCCCGATGCCTTGGCGACGATGGCTGTGGCCGCGCGCGAGATCGGCTTTGCGACCATATACAACACCAGCATTACTCCTGTCCGGATGGAGTTGGTGTTGGCGATCTATCGCGCGTTTTTCAAACTGCCCGAGGATTTGAAAGCATCAAGCAATATGGCGGTGACCGGATCGAACCGGGGGTGGGGCGCGCCCGGCTCAGAGCAGGTCGATCCACAGGCCAATCCTGATTACAAACAGGTTTTTGACAGCGGGGTGAGCCTTGCCGAAGGAGATCCGCGTCTGGAACAGACGTTTTATGCACGCAATATCTGGCCGCAGCAGCAAGCCGGCTTTGCTGAAGTGATCCGTGCCTACTATACCGATGCCTGTGCAGTGGCGATGCAGGTTTTGGGTGGCGTGGCGGCTGCTATCGACACGCCAGATGACGCTTTTGATGGCGCGTTCGAAGTGCCGATGGCCTTGCTGCGCGGCAACTATTATCCGTCGCGGCCCGCGTGGGCAGGGGCCAAGGATTTTGGCATCGCAACGCATACCGACTATGGCTGCTTAACCCTGCTCGCAACCGATGGTTCGCCCGGGCTGGAGGTGCGCAAACGCGGGGGCGGCTGGATTCCGGTGAGCGCACCGCCGGGGGAGTTCGTGATCAACTTCGGCGAGATGATGGAGTTGTGGAGCGATGGTGCCGTGCGGGCCACGCCACACCGCGTTGTCGGCGGCGCAGCCGAGCGGATATCAGCGCCGCTGTTCTTCAACCCTGCCCATGATACCAATGTCGCACCGGTAGGATCTGGCGAAGTGGTTCTGGCGGGCGAGCATCTGGCGCGCCGCTACAACGAGACCTATCTGCACCTCAAAATCGGCAGCTAACGCAAATGAGCCAGTGCACGGTGTGCGAGCGTGGTGGCCAGATCAGGATCGTCCAGCGCAGCTTCGGGCAAGGTCCAATATGGCATTGCAGCGCTGGCACCGTTCTTGCGGGTATAGGTCCATTTTTCGGAACCGTACCCGGCGAGTTCTGCGGCGAAAACATTGGCCTGCGCCTTGAGCAGAATTACCCCGTCAGAGCGCAATAGCGCAAAGATTGTGCCATCAGAATAAAGCGCCATGCCGCCGAACATCCGGCGGCAGGTCAGGTCGGGCAAGGTTGAGAATAGTTCGGTCGCAAAGGCGATATCTGCCTCGGGCAGGCTCACTTGGCGCCGAGCGTCTCATCGAATTTGATCGATTCCCCGCAACCGCAGCTTTCGGTCACATTTGGATTTCGGAATTTAAAGCCTGATTCCAACAGCGAGGTTTCATAGTCTATTTCGGTCCCGAAAAGGAACATTTGGGCCATTGGCGCTATCATCACCCGGGCACCGTCAAACTCGACAACCTCGTCATTGGGGTCGGTCGCCTCGACGTATTCCATGGTATATTCCATACCCGCACAGCCGCCTTTTTTGACACCAATGCGCAGCCCTGCATGACCTGCAGAACCCATCAGTCGCGCAATTTGATGCGCGGCCTTTGGCGTAATCGTCACTGCTTGCTTACCGGGAATGCCGAACATTGCTGGTCTCCTTTGGTGTCAAGATAGGGGCGCAGGGCCACAATCTCAAGCGGTCTGCGCGGTCACGTGAGATTTGCTGGTATGCAGGCTAGGGCCGACCCGTGCGTTCACATGAACCCGAGTTCGAGCCGTGCCTCATCGGACATCATATCCATGCCCCAAGGCGGCTCCCAAACCAGATCAACATCGACATGCTTTACGCCGGGTAACGGCTCCACGGCATCGGCCACCCAGCCGGGCATTTCACCGGCCACAGGGCAGCCCGGAGCGGTGAGAGACATCTTGATCGCGACTTCATTTTCCGCATTGATATCAATGGTGTAAATCAGCCCCAGCTCGTAGATATTGACCGGGATTTCAGGGTCGTAAACCGTACGGCAGGCCTCGACCACTTGTTCATACAAGGGGTGATCTGTCGTCGAGGGGGCGATAAGTGGCGTGCCCTCAAGTGGCTGTGTCGGTTGGGTCATTGCGGCCTCAGTTCTGTTTCTGACTGTTTATATAGGGATTAGACGGCCCAAGGTCCAGTGCCACCATCCCTTGAAGCGTCCGAACGTTTCATCCGCCCGCCAAACCCCTTTTTGACCGGTAGATCCCGGGCGCGCGCGGGGGGCTGGCCCCCGCTTAACCGTCGCTTGTCGTTTTGCGTTTACGGCCCGGTTGTGGCTTCACCCGCGCTTCAATCTCGTCATAAAGCTTGCCCACAATGTCTTTGCCTGTCGCCTTCTCGATCCCTTCGAAACCGGGGGAGGAGTTAACCTCCAGCACTTTGGGCCCACTGTCAGAGCGCAACAAATCGACGCCCGCCATGCCGAGCCCGAATGACCGCGCCGCGCGTACTGCAGTATCACGCTCAAGTTTGGAAATGCGCACGACTTCGGCGGTGCCACCACGGTGCAAATTGGAGCGGAAATCGCCGTCCGCACCCTTGCGCTTCATCGACGCCACAACTTTGCCCGCGATGACCAGACAACGGATATCTTCGCCAGCGGCTTCCTTGACGAAATCCTGCACCAGAAAGTTCGCTTTCAAACCGCGAAAAGCGTCGATGACGGATTCGGCAGCCTTCTTGGTTTCGGCCAGCACCACACCTTTGCCTTGGGTTGATTCCAGCAGTTTCACGATCAGCGGCGCGGTCCCGACCAGGGCCATCAAATTCGAGGTATCCTTGGGCGAGGCAGCGAAGGCCGTGGTTGGCATCCCGATTTTCTTGGAAGCCAACACCTGATGGGCGTGCAGCTTGTCGCGGCTGGCGGTGATACCAGCACTACCATTCACGCTATAGGTTCCGATGGTTTCGAACTGCCGAACCACTGCCGTGCCATAGGGCGTGATCGAGGCGCCGATGCGCGGGATTACCGCGTCATAGCGCGGCAGGCGCTTGCCGTCGTAATGCACTTCCGGTGCCAGCGCGTTGATCGCCATGTAGCATCGCGTTGTGTCGATCACTTCGACCGTATGGCCCCGCGCTTCGCCGACCTCTACCAGACGCCGCGTTGAATAGGTGCCCGGCTCACGGCTCATCACCGCGATGCGCAGCGCCCGTTGCGGCGCGGTGCGGCGCACAGTGGGTGAATGGTAAACATCATAGGACAAATCGGGCTGCAAACGGCGGGAGGTGGCGGTGATGTTGATGTGTTCGTTCAACGCCTGGCGGCCTAAAAGCATCCGGCTGGCCATGCCCGCGCGGTTGGTCAGCGTCACGTCAATCGGCCAGCTTTGGCCGCCAACTTCGAGCATTGTCGAGATCACAAACCGCTGTTCGGATTCGCCGTTGGAGGAGGTAACTTCGCGTCGGTCGATGATCGGCGCGGAGCAGGTTATCGTGATGTCTTCTCGACCGGGGATCGGGTGAATGTTGAACCGCACCTTGGGCTTAGACGGCGGGCCAAAAACCTCAATATCATGGGCATGCAGCGCCGATGTGCGCGCGCCGGTATCAACCTTGACCTTAAGGGCGGGCAGGCCGAGTTCGGGCAGGGCAATCCATTCTTCCCAGCCGAAAGTTAGTTTAGTCATTGCCTGCTCCTGAATAGCATGATGGGACGAAGGTGCGTCCCCTATAGTGTTGCCTGTGCCGCATCAAGCCTCGGTACGGTCGGCGGGCACTGCGGGTAAAATCGGGGTATCGCGGTCACGTTGCAGTTGCGCGGCAGCGGCGAGCAATTTCTCCCGAACACGGCATTCGATGTCCCAGAACGTCGCGGGGTTCGAGCTTGGCATCTCGAACCGGACCTTGATGCCAAAGGCGTCCTGATCGGTGACATGGACTTTGGCGCGGTCAATCGGCTGGATGTCTTCCTGCTTTTCTTGCGACAGCAGGTCAAAAAACACCTCTCGCAGTTTTTGCACGTCTGCTGTTTGCGCCAGCGTAAGAAAAATTGGTCGCACCATTTCGGGTTCTTCGATCGACCAGTTTTCGAAAGCGTCAGAGACGAAATAACTGACTGGTACGATTAGTCGCGTGCCGTTCCAGATCAGCAACTGAACATAGGTAAAGTGGATGCGCTCGACAGTGCAAAAATGTCCTTCGAACAACAGCTGATCCCCAATCCGCGCCGAGCGGTTAAGCGCAATCTGCACGGAGGCGAGGATATTTCCCAGCACCTCGCGCGCCGCAAAGCCAAGCACGATGGTCAGCGCACCGGCAGAGGCCAGCAGCGAGAAGCCGATGGTGTTGGCCGTACTCAATGACACCAGCACGACGCCGGTCGCGGCCAGCACCGCGATCACGATCACCCCTTTGCGGGCCGCCGAAATCGTCGTCGCTACTGCGCGCATGTGCGAATTCTCGGGGTCGGCCAAGGCAAGCGGATCGCTGGGGCTGATCCGGTCGAAAATCTCGTCAAAGACCATGACAATCGCCATGGTTCCAGCGACCACATAGGCGATCAACAAAACCGGGCTGAGCACCGCGTCGATCATCCCTGAAACCACCAGCACGCGGCTGGTAAAAGTTCCGATAATGACGGCGCCGATAACGATGGCCGCAGGCCAGCAGAGTGACCGATAAACAAAGCGCATCCAGCGTTGGCTGGCGCTATCACCAAGATAGCGCATGGTGCGAAACGCGGTCCAGCCAGCAAGGATTGCCACGGCGAACAGGATCGGCACGAACATGATTTCCCACATGTACATGCCCCAGAACGCCCGCTTCCGTGCCCATTCCGGCAGGGAGGCTTCCAACTGAGTAGGTCCATAAAGATCGAACAGATGTGGGATATTGTCGACACTTTGCCGTGAGATCACCCAAACGGGGGCGGCATCTTCACCGGGTTTGACGCGGTTCAGGCGCAGCGGCACATGGTGGTCGCCTTGCTCAAGCGCGTCGATCAGCAAGGACCGGCGTACGCGTCCGGTGTCGTTGTTTTCGGACGACCCAGAAAGCCAGCCGTCGGGCCGATCGGCGAGCGTGCTCCATGGGATCACCACTTTGCGTTCCAGCACCACTGACAATTGCCGCGCCCGTTCAGTGCCAATCACGGCCTGATCAGCCTGCGGCAGGTCGCTGAGGTCGAGCAAATGAGCGGCTTCGCTGAAGTGGCCCTTGGAGGTGAAGAACAGAAAGTTTTCCATCGCGGCCATCGGAGTGCCACGGTCCAGTGTTTTGGGCGCGGGCGGCAGGCCGGGGTTTAGCTCCTCGGTTTCAAACCACTTCTCCTGCGCGGAGGCAGCGAAACCCGTGACAAGCAAAAGCATCAGCGCCGCGAGCACGGCGCTAAGCGCCACTGCGCGTGAGGGGAGAGATACTTGCCACATAAGCAGTGCAATGTAGCTGCAACTGCCACAGGTCAAGGTTGGGAGGCGCAGATCAATCATCCCCGCCTGTCTAGGCGCTGCAGTGCTTAGTTTTCGTTAATGTCGCGCGTCACGATCCGTGCACCGCTGGATTGGCGGCGAAACACCAGCCGCAGGGCGAACCATGCGACCAGCGACAAGATTGCGAACAGCGCCAGCAAGGCGGGCAGATTGGCGATTGGCAGCACATAGACCACCACCGCCATTGCCAACGCCCCGAGCGCAAATCCCAGAAAGATCGAGCCGGGCACCAAAAGCTCGATCACGCCCAAGGCTAGCGCCGCACAAATCCAGACCCACCAAAGGGTTGCAAACGCCTGCATCAGCTACGGCCTTTCAACAATTTGAAGGCATCGCCAAAGGCTTCGAGCGCTTGGGCGGGGATCACAATGGTCTGGTTGCCCGCTTTCGCGCCCATGGCGTTAATCGCCTCGACCTGTTTCAGCGCGATTTGATACTGCGCCGCTTCAAGCCCGTTTTCATTGATCGCGGTGGCGACAACTTGGGTGGCATAGGCTTCGGCATCGGCGAGCACACGGCGCGCTTTGGCGGTCTGCTCGGAGGCGTAAAGCTCGGCGTCGGCTGAAAGCTCGACCGCGCGTTTCTTGCCCTCGGCCTCGGTCACCTGTGCGCGGCGGGCGCGTTCGGCGTTGAGCTGTTGCATCATCGCGGCGCGGGTGGCGGCATCAAGGTTCACGTCCAGTATCTCGGCGCGGGTGACTTCGATGCCCCAATCATCGACCGCATCTTCAACGGTGGCCTTGATGGTGGTGATCAGCGAGGTGCGGTTGGCCTGCACCTCGTCCAGATCCATCTTGCCAATCTCGGCGCGGACGATCCCCGCAACGGTGGTCGAGATGGCGCTATCGACATCGCGGATCCGGTACACGGTTTTTTCAGGTTCGGTGATGCGATAGAATACCGAGGTATCCACCTGCGTCAGTACGTTGTCGCGGGTGATCGCGTCCTGGCTGGCGGTCGGCAACTGCCGCTCCAGAATAGAGATGCGGTGCGCGACCTTGTCGATAAACGGCACGATGATGTTGATGCCAGGGCCAAGGACAGCGCGTAGCCGGCCAAAGCGCTCGATGACATGCTGTTCGGACTGCGGCACGATCTTGATCGCTTTGAAGATCAGGATGATCACGAGGGCGGCCAGCAGCAGCCACGCAAGACTGTTTTCCAGCAGATCCAGCACCAATGTTTCGATATCCAAGGCCGTCATCCTTCGTAGGTGAAAATTCTGCGATGATCATTGTGCCTTTCGCCGGTTGATTGCAAGTTTCGCGGCTCTGGGCTATCGGCTGGGCCATGCAAAACAGGACACCGGCGATGACTGCATTTTCATTTGAGAAACACGGGCAGGACGGCAAGGCGCGCACCGGCGTGATCCACACCGCGCGCGGTGACATCCGCACGCCCGCCTTTATGCCCGTTGGCACCGCCGCGACCGTCAAGGCGATGATGCCCGAAAGTGTCGCCGCCACCGGCGCGGATATCCTGCTGGGTAATACCTACCATCTGATGTTGCGCCCTACTGCCGAGCGCATCCAGAGCCTTGGCGGCCTGCATAAGTTCATGAACTGGAGCGGGCCAATCCTCACTGATTCCGGTGGCTTTCAGGTGATGAGCCTTGCCGCGCTGCGCAAACTGACAGAGCGCGGCGTGACCTTCAAAAGCCACATCGACGGGTCGCGCCACGAGATCACACCGGAACGGTCGATGGAAATACAGGCAATGCTCGGCTCTGACATCGTGATGTGTTTTGACGAATGCCCCGCGCTGCCCGCCGACCGCGACCGCATTGCCAGCAGCATGGAAATGTCGATGCGTTGGGCGAAACGCTCCAAGGAGGCGTTTGGCGACCGGCCCGGCCACGCGCTTTTTGGCATCCAGCAAGGCGGGTTGGAGCAGGACTTGCGCGGCCAAAGCGCCGAGTCGCTGCGCGAGATCGGCTTTGATGGCTATGCCGTGGGTGGCTTGGCCGTGGGCGAGGGGCAGGCGGCAATGTTCGATTGCCTCGATTTTGCGGCTGATCAGCTGCCGCAGGACCGGCCGCGCTACCTGATGGGGGTCGGCAAGCCCGATGATATCGTCGGTGCCGTAGCACGCGGCATTGATATGATGGACTGTGTGTTGCCGTCCCGCTCGGGCCGTACGGGGCAGGTGTTTACCCGCCGCGGTGTGCTTAACATCAAGAACGCGCGGCATCAGGACGACCCGCGCCCGCTGGATGAAGACTGCGGTTGCCCAGCCTGTAGCAACTATTCGCGGGCCTATCTGCACCATGTCTATCGCAGTCAGGAGATCATCTCCTCAATGCTGCTGACATGGCATAATCTACGCTTTTATCAGGATCTTATGGCAGGGATGCGCGATGCCATCGCGGCGGGGGAGTTCACCCAGTGGCAGGCCAAGTTCCATACTGACCGCGCCGAAGGAGATATCGAGCCGCTTTAAGGGCCGGTCACGAAGCTGTTTGGGTTTTCTCGGCGCGCCCCCCTTGCTGCAGCGCGGCGGCATCTTAGGTGTTGGGACCAATACACAGATCACCCGAAAGGTCTCGACCCAATGACACAGAAGCTCTTTACCGCTATCGACGCGGGCGCAATCAGCGCCAAAAATCGCATCGCCATGGCCCCGCTAACCCGCAACCGTGCCGACAACGACACTGGCGAAGTCAGCGACATGCATGTTGATTATTACCGCCAGCGTGCGGGCGCGGGCATCATCATCACCGAAGCCACGCAGATTTCTCCCGAGGGGAAAGGTTATTTCCAGACCCCCGGTATTCACACCGAAGGTCAGGTTGCTGCGTGGCGCAAGGTCACCGATGCGGTGCATGAAGCGGGCGGCAAGATCGTCCTCCAGCTGTGGCACGTTGGCCGGATCAGCCACACCAAATTGCAGCCCAACAGTCAGGCTCCTGTCGCGCCTTCCGCGATCAGCGCGGGTGTGAAGACCTTCACCGCTGACGGGTTCGAAAACACTTCCGATCCACGCGCGTTGGATCTCGACGAGATGCCAAGAATCGTTGCCGATTACACTCATGCCGCCGAGATGGCCAAAAAGGCCGGTTTTGACGGGATCGAAGTGCACGGAGCTAATGGGTATCTGCTGGACCAGTTCCTGAAAACCGGCAGCAATACCCGTGATGATGCCTATGGTGGCAGCGTCGAAAACCGTGCGCGTTTGCTGCTCGAAGTTCTGGAGGCCGTTACCGGCGTTTGGGGCAAGGGCCGCGTGGGTCTGCGCCTGTCGCCGTTCTCCCCTGCCAACGGGATCGACGATGCCGATCCGCAAGAGACATTCGAGTATGTCGTCCGCAAGCTCAACCAGTTCCGCCTGTCCTATTTGCACATGGTAGAAGGTGCCACCGGCGGCTCGCGTGAGCTTGACGAGGGCGAAAGCATTGCGGCGCTGCGCAAGCTCTTTGACGGCGTTTATATGGGCAACAACGGCTATGACCGCGCCTTGGCGGTGAAGGCTGTAGAAGGCGGTGACGTCGATATGGTGGCCTTTGGTGTTCCGTATATCGCCAACCCCGATCTGGCCGAACGGCTGGAGAAGGAAGCCGAACTGAACAAGCCCGACCAGTCCACTTTCTATGGCGGCGGTCGTGAAGGCTATACCGACTATCCAGTGATGGAAAAAGCGAAAAGCTGCTGCTGCGGCTAAGGTCAGGCGCAGTCCCACTGCACTGGTTTGACGGCATAGGGTCGCGTGGTACGAAGGTACTGCGCGGCCCATTTGCTATCCCGATAGGCTTTGCCGAGGGACCGGATAGGCGACCTGCCGCCGTGGCAAAAAAGCAGGATTGTCTGAAAAGCGATTCCGTCCGAATGAGAGACGCGAGCAGGTCCCAAAGGGGCCGCCGTTCAAGCCCGATAAGAGGCACATTTGAGGACCGAATATGTTTGGATTGCGCTTCCATTCGAGGATCAGCCTTGCCGCTGTCCTCGTCACTGCCGCCGGTTTTGCCATCTCTGGCACCAGCGGCCAGAATATCCGCAGTGATTTCGCCGGCTCCGGCAAACACCAAAGCAAGCTGATCACCGGATCGTTCTATCCAGATCTGGTCGCCGAAGACGCCGTGCGCGCGCTGGAACAATCACATTGCCGCGAGATGAACCGTAAACCCGGCGACCAGATCAAGTCGTTCGAGGTGAGCGCATTTGGCTCGGATGGCTGGTACAGCTACAGTGCTACCTGCCGTTAAGGTGCAAGAAACTATGCTGATGCGTTAAAAAGTGCGGTTGCCTCCGGACGGCTCTCGCGCGATGATGGGGCATGACCTGATTTCAACCATTGAAACAGGCGGGAAGGGTGCACAGATACCTAACCCAGAAGAGGAGACGACCGTGGCTGCCGAAACTTGGGGCCGGATCGTCTTGCCAGTAAAAGGAATTGAGCATGTTAGAACCCCTCAACGCGTCATATCCGGTTTTGCCGCTGCGCGATATCGTGGTTTTCCCCCACATGATCGTGCCGCTGTTTGTCGGTCGCGAAAAATCGGTCCGCGCTTTGGAAGAAGTCATGGCGGACGACAAGCAGATTCTGCTGTCGAGCCAGATCGACCCCGGCGAGGACGATCCAGAAGCTGACGGCATCTTCAAAACCGGTGTTTTGGCCAATGTGCTGCAACTGCTCAAACTGCCCGATGGCACCGTGAAGGTGTTGGTCGAGGGGCAGGCGCGTGTGCGCATTACCGAATACCTTGAGAACGATAACTTCTTTGAGGCCCGCGCCGAATATTTGACCGAAATGCCCGGCGACGCCGCGACCACGCAGGCGTTGTTGAAAACCGTCGGTGACGAGTTCGAGCGCTATGCGAAGGTCAAGAAAAATGTGCCGGATGAAGCGCTTACCGCCGTTGGTGAAAGTGCGGAGCCTGCGCGTCTGGCCGATTTGGTTGCCGGACATCTGGGCATCGAAGTCGAGCAAAAGCAGGACCTTCTGGAAACGCTCTCGGTGTCCGAGCGGCTGGAGAAGGTTTACGGCTTGATGCAGGGCGAAATGTCCGTGCTGCAGGTCGAGAAAAAGATTAAAACCCGCGTGAAGTCCCAGATGGAGCGGACCCAGCGCGAGTATTATCTGAACGAACAGATGAAAGCGATCCAGCAAGAGCTGGGCGATGGCGAGGACGGCAAGAACGAAGTAGCCGAACTCGAAGCCAAGATCGCTGCGACCAAGTTAAGCAAGGAAGCCCGTGAAAAGGCCGATGCGGAACTCAAAAAGCTCAAGAATATGAGCCCGATGAGCGCCGAAGCTACGGTTGTGCGCAACTACCTTGACTGGATGTTGTCGATCCCGTGGGGCGTGAAAAGCCGCGTCAAAAAGGACCTTGGCAAAGCCCAGAAGGTGCTGGACGACGACCACTATGGTCTTGAAAAGGTTAAAGAACGGATCGTTGAATATCTGGCCGTGCAGCAACGCTCGACCAAGATGAAAGGCCCGATCATGTGTCTCGTCGGCCCTCCGGGTGTTGGTAAGACCTCGCTGGGCAAGTCGGTTGCAAAGGCCACGGGGCGTGAGTTTATCCGCATTTCGTTGGGTGGCGTGCGTGACGAATCCGAAATCCGCGGCCACCGCCGGACCTATATCGGCTCCATGCCTGGCAAGATCATTCAGGCGCTGAAAAAGGCGAAAACCACGAACCCGCTGATCTTGCTCGATGAGATCGACAAGATGGGGCAGGATTTCCGTGGTGACCCTGCATCGGCAATGCTCGAGGTGTTGGATCCGGAACAGAACTCTACTTTCGTGGATCACTACCTCGAGGTCGAATATGACCTGAGCAACGTGATGTTCCTGACCACGTCTAACAGCTATAACATGCCAGGCCCGCTTCTGGACCGGATGGAGATCATCCCGCTGTCTGGCTACACCGAGGACGAAAAGCGCGAGATTGCCAAACAGCACCTCGTCGCCAAGCAGATCAAGAACCACGGTCTGAAGTCTAAGGAGTTTGCCATTGAGGACAGTGCCTTGACCGGCATGATCCGCTACTACACCCGTGAGGCGGGCGTGCGGAGCCTTGAGCGCGAGATTGCCAAGGTGGCACGCAAGTCGCTGACCAAAATCATCAAGAAAGAAGTCGAAAGCATCACTGTGACCGGCGACAACCTTGATGATTTTCTCGGTGTGCAGAAGTACCGTTACGGTCTGGCCGAGAAGGAAGATCAGATTGGTGTTGTCACCGGCTTGGCCTATACTTCGGTCGGGGGCGAGTTACTGCAGATCGAAGCACTGCGTCTGCCGGGTAAGGGGCGGATGAAAACCACGGGTAAGCTTGGCGATGTGATGAAGGAGTCCATCGACGCGGCAAGCAGCTATGTGCGCTCGATCAGCCCGCGGATCGGGGTAAAGCCGCCCCGGTTCGATGTGCTGGATATCCACGTTCACGTGCCAGATGGGGCCACCCCGAAAGACGGGCCCTCTGCGGGTTTGGCGATGGTAACCTCGATCGTGTCGGTGCTCACGCAGATTCCCGTGCGCAAAGACATTGCCATGACTGGTGAAGTCAGCCTACGCGGCAATGCGATGCCAATCGGCGGTTTGAAAGAGAAACTGCTCGCGGCGCTGCGGGGCGGCATCACCACCGTTCTGATCCCTCAGGAGAACGAAAAGGATCTGCCGGACATTCCGGATAATGTGAAAGCGGGGCTGACGATCATCCCTGTGAGCCACGTGTCCGAAGTGCTTAAGCATGCATTGGTCCGGATGCCTGAGCCCGTTGATTGGGATCAGGACGCCGAAGATGCTGCCGCTGCTGCGGCACTGTCGGCCAGGTCCGGCACTGGCGACGGCGCCACGGCTCACTAAGGCAAAGGCGAAAGCCAACGAAGAAAAGCGCTCCGAAAATCGGGGCGCTTTTGTTGTTGTGAGGCTCCATTATATTTGAATGAGCCGGGGGCAGGGCACCTACGGGGGCTGGATTTAAAAGCACGCGCGACCTACGGTGTCATTAATGAAGAAACCACTCACAGCACGAGGTAGTGATCGGATGTCGAAAGCAGCGTCTTCTAAAGCCCCAACCACGAGCGCCAAAGCGGCTGTTAAATCCGGCGCGATAGGCGCCGCAGCACCGACCTCCGCAACCGGCGCCGGCACAGCGCCATCGACCAAGGCCGCCAAACCCACGGTCGTTGATACCCCGCAAGCAGTTATCCTTGGTCCGGTAATGCGCAAGAAAGAGCTGATCGATGCAGTTGTTGAGCGATCTGCGATCAAGAAGAAGGACGCCAAACCTGTTGTCGATGCCATGCTCGCAATTTTGGGCGAAGCGCTGGCTGACAATCGCGAATTGATCCTACCTCCACTCGGCCGCATCAAAGTCCGCCGCGAAAAGGCTCTGCCGAATGGCCGGGTGATGGTTGTCAAAGTGCGCCAGTCCTCGCAGACGAGTGACGAGGCTTCAGGTGATGACGGCGAGGATATCTGAAGGTTAGGCAAGCTTTCCTTGCGGCACTCTGTTTTTCAGCAGGCGGCCCCTTGCAAGGCAGGCCGCAATTGTCTAGTTCGACCGGCACGGGTGATTAGCTCAGTGGTAGAGCGCTTCGTTCACATCGAAGATGTCAGGAGTTCAAATCTCTTATCACCCACCATACTCCACAGATTTTTCTTCAAGCCGGATCGGCACAGGCTGAATGGTGACTGAGGTGCAGACTGTCTTCTTTGGCATCCAATCGCGTGGTTAAATTGCAGAGCTATCCCCCGATCTGGTTCTTGCGCCATGGCCAAACCGAATGGAACCGCGCCTTCCGGCTGCAAGGGCAGATGGATTCGCCTCTCACGGAGCAGGGGATCGCCGAGGCAAAGGCTCAAGCGGCGTTGATCGGTCCCGTTCTGCTACAATCGCCCGCAGTAATTGTGTCGCCCTTGGGACGTACACGCCAGACTGCAGATATCGTGATGGGCGGCAGGGAATACGCAACTGACCCGCGATTGATGGAGATCGATGCGGGCGCATGGCAAGGCAGGCTGTGCGAAGAGATTATGAGGGAAAGCCCTGATCTGGCTCATACCTCACCAACAGCGCTACAGATTTATCAAGCCGCGCCAGACGGCGAAGGGCTGGAACGTTTCCACAACCGGATCACGGCGTTTCTGGAGGACCTCACGGGGCCCACTGTCATCATCGCGCATGGTTTACTGGGGCAGGTGCTGCGGGCGCAGGTTTGCGGATTGAGCCTTGATGCCGCAGGTCATCTCCCAAACTTGCAGGGCTGCATATATCATTTGGAAAGAGGCCAGGAGCATATTCTGGCCGGAGCGACATGAAGCCCTATCCTGATCTCTATATCTTGCGGCACGGCCAGACCGAGTGGAACGCGACGGGTCGGCTGCAGGGGCATTACGATTCCGCTTTGACGGCGCTCGGCACTGCGCAGGCCACGGCGCAGCATGACATTCTGCGACAGCGGGATCTTACGGGCTTTCGCGCCTTCAGCAGCCCGCAGGGGCGGGCCTTCCGCACGGCGGGCATCGCGCTGTCGGGGCTGATTGCCAATATCACGACCGACGAAGCACTCAGCGAGATCGGGCTCGGCGAATGGGCGGGCGCTGAGCGGGAGCCATTGATGACCGCACATGGCACGCGCGATGGATTTGCGCTTTATGAACTTGCCCCCAACGGCGAAGGTTTTGCGGCGTTACAGGCACGCTGCGCCGAGTTTCTGGACCGCCTGCAAGGTCCTGCCGTGTTGGTTACCCACGGGATCACATCGCGGATGATCCGGCTGATTTTGTCGGACCAACCCCTGTCTTATCTGCCGGAAATCGGCGGCGGGCAGGGGGTGGTTTACTACTTCGCGCAAGGATCACGCAAACAGATGAAGTTTCAGGCTTGAAACCCGTCGCGGCCTTGGATAATACGCAGCCAGCGGGTCGTTAGCTCAGTTGGTAGAGCGCTTCGTTTACACCGAAGATGTCGGGAGTTCGAGCCTCTCACGACCCACCATATTTTCAATAAGTTAGCGTTAATTTTCGAAGTGTTCTTCGGTTCATTGAACCTAGGAGACATTTTTGTCCCGTGTGAAATCAAGGGCCTGCGCTGCTCTCCGCAGGTGGTCTGGCGAAAATCTTGCATAAACACGCTCGGTTACGGTGGTGTTGGAGTGACCCATGAACTGGCTAATCTCGCCCATCGGAATACCTGCCTCGGCCATGTGAACCGCACTGGTGTGGCGTAACACATGCGGAGAGACATCCCGCAGCCCCGCGGCTTGCGCGGCAGATGCGAACCCTCGGGTAATGCTTTTAATGGGCTGACCGGCCCATTCCACAACATGGTCGCTCAAAGCAGCTTGCCGGGCACTGAGGAGCGCCTGGCGCAAACCTTCATTCATCGGAACCACAGCACGGCCTTTCCGAGGACCGGTAGCTGATTTACGCAGATCAATCTGGTTGCGCTCAAAGTCGACGCGGTCCCAAGTTAGTTCCAGTATTGCTGAGACGCGCGCGGCGGTTGAGAACATCAGTCGAATAGCCAGTTTAATGTGGGGCCCTGCTGGTGCGGCGAGTAAGCAATCAATTTCAGGCTGCGTGAGATAGCGATCTTTTGGCGCGGGTTTCGAGGGCCTTTCAATATGGGGAACATGCTCAATCCGCCTCTGTTTCTTCGCCCAGTTCAGCACAGTGCTTAAATGACCAAGCTCTGTCCAAATGGTTCCGGGCTTGACCCCCTCCTTGGTGCGGTTTTTTGTGTAGGCGCGACAGGTCTGTGTATCGATTTGATCTGCGCGAAGAGCCCCGAAGTGCTTGAGGATCGGTTTGCCGGTGTAGCGCATCGTCATGGCCACAGGGCGGCCACTACGCTCCCCCAGATACAGGTGCCAGAGGTCCGTCACCGTGGCTGCGGCTGCGGCCGTAGCCTGGCGCTGGTAGACGTCTAGGGCTTCAGCTTCCGCTTCCTTGGCACTGCGTGCTTTAAGTTGATAACGGCGGCGCTTTCCTTGTTCTTTCCAGTAAACGCAGAAACCTCCGCGGAACCGGCCGATTGTGATCTCTGGCATTCGTAAGCCTCTACATAATGGTGGGGTATTCGGATCATACGTCCGACGAAAAAAGCGCTGAGGTCGCCGCGGTGCACCATCTGGCGAACTGTTTCTGCGGAACAGTCCCAGCGTGCTGCAAGTGTCTCAGGTGTAAACGGGCGTTTTTGTGGTTCCATGATGTGCCTCTGTTGGAGCAACGAAAAGAGAGTTTGGCTCCGCAGATTGTTTGGTTCTACCTTGCGGTGCAGAGGTGATATCGCACAGCTACCGGATTTTTCAGAGCTCTCGCGGGACTTAGTCTGTAGGTTAAAAAACGGTTTTCTTGGGCTTTTTTTTGATGGAGCTCCTGTTTAGCCCCGCATGCTCTCTATGGTCTGGCAGACGTCGAGCTCTATGACCTCCCAGGCCGCGCGCATGTCATCCAAACAGGTTTCCAGCTCAGCTGTTTTTTCTTCGGAATAGTGCGCGGGGAAAGATAAACAGTAAGCATGTTCATAGGCCCTAGAAAACTGAGCAAAAGGATCCCGCGGACCTAAGACTTCGGCGACTGCTTGAATTAACAGTCTGTGGACCGCGACATCCACGGGTTTGAAGAACGGGTTGGCTGGGTCGCTGGGTGGACTGAACCGAGTTGCCACCTCGCGTGCAAACTCTGCGGGGGTAGGGGCTGTCATGGGGGTTACCTTTCTGGTTTCTGGGCCGTCGTGGCGACCTTGCTTCCTGACCAGGACAAAAGGCAGCTGAGGGTCCGTCAATGTCAGTGCTGTGAAGCCCACCAGGCGCGTTTGCATGTAGGGACGCCCAGATGGCCATTATCGTCTGGGCCCGGGTTGTTGGGTGCATCCTTGATCTGGGCTGGGATGAACCCGCGGGTATCGCACCCTGTCCGGGAGATCAGCCGGGGGAGGTCATGCCCCTTTCCGACCAAGATCGGCGGGCTTTGGGCTGCGCGCCCAAAAGCAGACCCGCGGCAATTAGGTTTGGCGGATTTAAAGGCTTAAGTGAGCGCTAGTTTTCAAAATACGTCGTGGAATTATCGGCGCTAAGGCCAGTTTTGAGAATGGTCCCTGGTTAGTCTGTAGGACTACCGATCAGACGCCTTTGAAAGCCAAAGCCAGCGAACACAAGTCACAGTCATTGAAACACCGCTAAGGAAAAATCATGACTGACTCTCCCGAACTTCTGACAACTAAGGACGCTGCCCGCCTGCTTGGCGTGTCTGAACGGACGCTGGCCCGATGGTACAGTGTCCGCACTGGTCCTGCCCGGATCACCATCGGCCGCAAGGTTCTATATCGCCTCCAAGCGATACACGATTGGCTGCGCGCCAATGAAACTCAACCAACAACAACCTTTGCCAATAGCGCGATGCGCTTCACTGAAGGAACTCAAGAATGAACACTTTGGCATCTCTCTACGCAGGCGTGCAGCACGGGTTTATCTCGGTGATCTGCATGTCGCAGGAAACCAAGAGGATCGTCGCCTCCGACTTTTTCGCCGTTACGGATTTGGCCGCAGCAGAAGAGTTTTCTAAGACCCACGCAAAAATAAATCATGTCTACTACTCGTTTAACGTCCTTCGCGCGGAACCGGCTAAAGGACGCGGAGGAGAAGCTGACTTCGTCGCATCCATCGGCGTTTTTCTTGATATCGACATAAGACAGAACGCCGCCAACATTCATGCCGCAGATGAAAGATTGCCGGGGAGCCTCGAAGAGGTGATGACGCTTCTCGAAGAAAACAACCTTCCGAAGCCCACAAGCATCGTGAATTCAGGAAATGGGTATTATTTCCGATACTACTTCCCGGAGCCTATACTGTACCCTTCCGTGCAGGAGCGGAAAAGATTTCTGGCAGCCGCGGGCGGCTTCCACGAGGCCTTCGCCAAGGCTTGGCAAAGCAAAGGCTGGAAACTTGACCCAGTCTGGGACCTGGCGCGTGTCACCCGCATGCCGGGAACGCTGAACCACAAAACCAATCCGCCAAAGCACGTAGAACTGGTCGAACACCTTCCTGAACGCACGCTTTCCCATGGGGAATTCTTCAAATTCGCTAAAAAGGGTTCCTCAGTTGCCGCAGGAGGATTACCTGCAGTACGCAGGTCGTCGGTGGTCGCCGGAGAAGGGGCCGCGGGTTCCGCTAAAGCTGATTTCCGCTCTGTGGTAGCGGCTTGCCGTGCAATAAGGCATTTGATTGAGAACGCCGCGCATCTGGCCTACGTTGAATGGTTTTCATTGGCGGGGGTTCTAAAACATTGTGAGAATGGAGAGGAACTGTTCCATCAGCTTTCTCGGCTGGACCCCAGGTATGATGCCGCCGAAGCAGCGAAAACGTTCACCAATGCGACCGGCCCAACTTCGTGCAGATACTTCGGACTAGATCTGGCATGTAGCCAATGCGGAGGTTGCCCGTTTGCGGGCAACCAACACGTCGGCTCGCCAATCGCCTTTGGTGATCTTTCGAAGGCGACGGCTCAGCTCATCTCTAACACGGTTTACGCCACGTTCCGTGAGAAGTTCTTCGAGTTGGACAGCAAGCAGGCATATACCAAGGGTAACCTCAATGATCAATTCGCGCGGTTTATGCCCAAACCTGCCGCGACGCTCATTGGGGACAAGCGGATGCGGATCGTACACCATGCCGACTATTTCCCAGGGCAGGTCGAACTTTTCGTCGAAAACGAGGGCCAAATCTCCTTCAACACCTGGCGCCCGTCAGAACTGCAGCGCGAGCCTGGAGACGTCTCAATTATTCTGGAGCACTTCGACTATCTCGTGCCCGACCCGGACGAACGTCGTCACGTACTTGATGCCCTTGCCCATTCCGTTCAGCGACCGTCTGAGAAGATCGCGCATTGCGTCTTTTTCATCGGAGGGCAGGGAACAGGGAAGAGCTGGGTAAGCCAACTCCTGATGCTAGTCTTTGGAGCGCACAACGTATTCGTGACGGACAACCAAATGCTGACTTCCAGCTTCAACGCACCGATGGGCAATCGCCAGGTGCTCATCCTCGAAGAAGTTGGTCTGGCGGACAAGGCAGAGGCCTACAATACCCTCAAGATGTGGGTGACGGACGAGAAGGTCACCGTCAATGAAAAGAACGTGCCGCAGTATTTCGCCACCACACCGCGCCTAATGCTGGCCTATTCGAACCGTGATCTACCCCTAAAAATCGAGGAAGGGGACCGGCGATTCATGTTTGTGCAGTCTCCATCAACCCCGAGGGACGCAGAATACTACACCCGCCTTTTTGAACATGGGCTGCCTCAGGCAGGGGCCTTCTTGCAGTGGCTCTTTGATCGCGACATCAGCAATTTCTCCGCCAAGGCGCGTCCGCCCATGACCGGTGTGAAACGGAAGATTATCTCTGAATCGAAACCAGCCGTTAGCAGGGCTATTGAAGATATGTTGTTAGAGGGCGAATGGCCCTTCAACGAAGAGATTTTTACCCTCAGTGACGTAATGACAGAAGTGCTGCCCCGGGTGCCGAACAACGCCAACCGCTCGCCTCAAGAGTTTGCCAAGGTCCTGCAAAAATCGGGATTTGTCCCGGCATCGAAGCACCAGGTGCGTGTCGGGTCCTACAAATATCGTTTCTGGACCAAGGCGGGGTCAAAATGGGAGGGTGCTGACTCTGAATTCTTAAAAAAGCAGTGGGAAAAGCAGGACAAGGCAGCCTGACCAGCATCTGCTGGGGGAGGGTCAACCTCCCCCAGCCACAACAAAACTGTCTCGCGTCTCACAGTCTCAGCACTTTCAAAGTTCTCTGAACGGGGCAGTGGATTGGGGTCGCGGAAAGAGGGGTTGAGTTGTTTTGACTTATCAGCAATTTTTGTTCTAGGAATACTGAGACAGTGAGACACTGAGACACCCTAACCCGACAAACCCCATCCTTCTTCCGGTTTTAAGTCCATCCCTCCTTATCCCACAGACTATTAAAAACCGCGTCAGGGCGACGGCACAGGTCTTTTTAGTACATTTCGAAGGATTATGAGAAACCGCGCGCCAATCCGCTCTCACTTCCGATTACCCGCATACTCCTCCCAGCGACGTCGCGCCTCCGCAGCCCGTTTCTTGGCATGCGGGAACGCGGTCACCTCGGCATATTGGGCCGCACTTTCGTAACTCGTCCAAAGCGCCGCCTGGATGTCGACAGAAACTCGCTCAACCCCACCCTCCTTGACCCGCCTATTCCGACCCCTGATCCGAAACCTCCTCCGGCTGGCCCCATCAACCTGCAGCGCCTTCTGATAATAGGCAGGGCAAAACATGTTCAACATAATCAGTCCTCGTTCTGGCCCTCGGCCCTAGGCCGTGCGAGCGCAGGGCGGTGCCTTTGGTCGGCGCCGAGGTGCTCCAGCGCCGACCCGTGGCAAAGGGCCTCAGGCGGCCGCCTGGAGGTCCTGTGATGTGGCAAGATGCGTGGCCAAGGTGGCCCTCTCCGCTGGGTTCAGGGATTGGACTGCGGTTAGAAGATCGTCGATGCCGATGGCTTTGCCAGAGGCCGCGCCTTTGACAATCCGCAACAGTTGGGCGTCAATCACATCACGGGGGTCTGGTTTCTGCAGGCGGTCGTCCGCCCGCTTTGTGAGGCTCAGGAGCGCCGCCGCAAAATCCATGGGCTTGTATTCGGGCTCAGGCTTGAATTCCCACCAGCGGACGTTTGCCAGCGTTTTGATCGACAGATCCGCATGTCTGGTTGTGCCTGCCTGAAACAGATCGGTCTGTGTCCAGACAAACCCCAGATGCGCCTCGACCCAAGCCTTGATGGCAATTTGACCGCACGCCCTGGGGCAGCGCCTCGATAAGTTTGTTGACCATGCCAACGGCGGGTCGCACATCGCCGGTGCTCGCCCAGCGAGAGGCGACAGCGACCAGAAACAGATGAATATCCAACTGGACCGCGTGGCCCCGCCGTTGGATTGAGGCGATTGCCGCCAGGAATTGATCGTCACTATTGGCCAAGGCCAGCTTTCCAAAATTGACAGGTGCCATGATGTATCCTCCAAAGATGTGATGCTACCGTCAAACCACGCCTGCGGCGTGGCTTGTCAGGTAGCACCCGGGGTCCCAGAGCAGAGGCTCAGACCCGGTTGGCCGGGTTTAGGCCGGGTGCTACCTTTGGAGATTTTCATCGACTGTTGTGACATGTGCCGTGTCGATGGCCGGGGAGACCGGACTTTGAACGCGCAGGCATGTCAGACCTGCCCAGGTTTGCCTGGGTCATGGGGCTCAGACACGCCCGCCCGCCGCATTCCACCAAGATCCGGACCGTCAGGAACCGAAATGTGGCATCAAATGCGGAAGCTGACAGAGTGCCTGCCCCTTCGCTGTCTCTGGCCAGACTGTCCCCCCTGACCCCATGGGGTCAGGCCTTACGGCACTGTCTCATTGGGGGTACGCCAAACCCCACCAATCCGGCATTTTACACCCCGTCTACAACAGGGCAGAGCTATGGCCTGAGTGCCCCATCAAGAGGGCTAGCGAGCGCTTGTTCCGCGTGGGCCTCAGGTGGCCCCACCGAGAGGACATTCGCTGCCTCTCGATAGGTTAACTCTGGCTCAGATTTGAGGTTAAATATAGCAAAGGTGTACACCTTTTTTTGTTTATAAACAAAGTGCTGCGGCTTTAAATAGGGGGGCACAAACTCGGCGGGGTTTTTCAGTTTTGGCTGTGATATCATAGCGGATGGGCGTGCCCGGGAAATGCTCTAGGCCGGGATCAAAGCGCATCTGAGAGCGAAAAGCGTTTAGAAATGTGGAGACAGACAGGAAGCGCCTGTCCGATCCTAGGGGAGGTTCAGATAAAACTAAATCGCAGACCTGGTAACTGCCAATGGGGGATGTAGCCTAATCATTATGATCAAATTCTCACAGCCATCAGATGATCACCCGGATTTATCGTACTCGCCGCTGCTAAGGGCAGCGCTCCTGACGCTGACCCATGCCGCCGACCAGGGACCAATTGGACTGACCAAAACCAAGGCCTTCAAGCGGACCTTTGTGCAGTGGGCCGCAATGCATTTTAACTGGCCTGGCTACAGCTATGAGGAGTTGATGCGCTACCACAAAGTTCTCAATGAATACGATCATCCGCCGCTTGAGCTGCTGCATTTTTTATTGATCCAGCTGAAG